>NZ_JBIWOZ010000007.1:0-491030 GCF_044767965.1 Streptomyces sp. NPDC101178 | reverse complement strand
TCGGCGCGGCCGGTCGCGCCGGGCCCCCCCCGGGGGGGGCGGGGCGCGACGGAACCCTCCGCCCCGGGGACCCCTATGGCAGCACCGGGGCGGCCTTCCGACGCCGTACGGGCCCATGGACCCATCCTCCCCGGGGCCGGCCACGGCCGGCCCCGACAGGGCACGCCATCGAAACACGCCAACAGCCAAGAGAGGTGGATCGGATGACCACTGCCGACGACACATTCCGGACGGTGCTCGACGCGGTGCGGAGCATCGCACCGACGCTGCGGGAGAACGCCGCGCGTGCGGACCGGGAAGGATGGATACCCGACGAGAACATCGAACTGCTGGAGAAGGCAGGGGTCTTCGGCATCGCGGTACCCGCACGGTTCGGCGGCACCGACCTGCCCGCCGCCCAGCAGACGGCGGTCGTCGACGAGGTGGCGCGGGCCTGTGGTTCCACGGGCTGGGTCACCTCGGTCTGGATCACCACGGCCTGGATGGCCACCCTGTACCCGGACCGGACCCAGGAGGAGGCCTTCGCCACCGGCCGGGTGCGGATGTCCGGAGGCTTCACGCCCTCCGGCACGCTCGTGCCGACCGAGGGCGGCTACCTGCTGAGCGGCAGCTGGCGGTTCAACACCGGTGTCCGGGGCGCCGAGTGGAACGTGTGCGCCGCCCTGGTGGAGCACGAGGACGGCCGGTTCGAGGACCTGTACCCGCTGGTGCCGACCTCCGACCTCACCATCGGCGACGACTGGGACGTCTTCGGGGCGGCCGGCACCGGCAGTGTCACCTCCTCCGCCGAGGACGTGTTCGTGCCCTCCCACCGGGTGGTCGGTGCCGAGGCGTACGAGTCGGCGACCCGCGACCGCTGGAACGCGGACGTCAAGGGGCGCAACTACCACCTGCTCAGCTACATCCTCGCGGTCAGCACCTCGGTCTTCACCGGTCTCGCCAAGGCGGCGCTCGACACGTTCGTGGCCAAGGCCCCGGGCAAGGGCATCGCCTACTCGAACTGGACCGAGCAGAACCAGCACCCGCATCTCCAGGTCCAGCTGGCCGTCGCCGCCAACAAGATCGCGGCGAGCGAGACCCTGCAGGCGTCCTTCGTGGCACTCCTCCAGGAGCAGGCCGACGAAGGGCGGCCGCTGACGGTCGAGGAGAAGGCCCGCATCCGTGGCCAGATCGCCTACATCGTGCAGACGACGAAGGAGGCGGCCGACCTCCTCTACACGCTCAGCCCCGCCTCCACCATCCTGCGCAGCGGCGCCCTTCAGCGCATCCAGCGGGACATCCTGGCGCTCTCGGCGCACGGCCTCATGGCCCCGGTGGCCAACTACGAGGTCCAAGGACGCGTTCTCCTCGGTCTCGAACCGGGCAACGACTACCTCTGACCGGCGGTGGACGCGGGAAACGGCGCGGGCTCGGGCGACGGGGAGACCGCCGGCCGGGCCCGCGCCGTTTCCCGGCGCCGGTGGCTATGCCGCGGGGCCGTCCCACACCCCGGTAGCCACCGTCTCCTTCGCGTAGGTCTCGAAGTCGCGGGGCTCACGGCCCAGCAGCCGGCGCACGGTGTCCATCGCACTGCTGGTCAAGCCTTCGCGTACATGGCTCATGAGGACCGCCTCCATCTGCACGAACTCCTCCTTCTCCATGTACCAGCACAGTGGGGGGACGTCCTTGGCCCGTAGCTCCTGGACGAACTCCTCGACGGTGAGCGAGGTGAAGCGGAAGTCGCGTCCGGAGACCTCGGCGATCCTCGCCACGGCGTCGCCGAAGGTCATCAAGCCGGGCCCGGTCACCTCGTAGACATGCTCGTGGTGTCCTTCCTCGGTCAGCAGCACGGCGGCCACCTCGGCGACGTCCCGGGTGTCGACGAACGCCTCCAGGCCGTCCCCGGTCGGCAGCCGCACCTCTCCGGCGAGCAGCGGCTGAAGGAGGAGGGCCTCACTGAAGTTCTGTGCGAACCAGGCGGACCGCAGAACGGCGGTGGAGAGGCCGGGTGCTCCGATGACGGCGTTCTCGGTGGGGGCCGCTTCGGGCCAGCCGCGAGCCGACTGCAGGACGAGGCGCTGGACGCCCTCCGCGACGGCCACCTCGCACAGGGCGCTCAGCCGTTCCGGTGCGTCGGGGCTCGGCAGATTCTGTAGATGGACGACATAGGCGGAACGGGCGCCGGCGAGCGCGGGAGCCCAGGAGGAGCGGTCGAACCAGTCGAAGTAGGCGGCGCCGGAGCGTGAGGCGACGCGGACGGGTATGCCACGTCTCTGAAGGGCGGGCACGAGATGACGGCCGACTTTGCCATGACCGCCGATGACCACTGCCGGATTCTGATTCATGCCTTCAGTCCAGCGGCATTCCGCCCTCGCTTCAAGGGAGTTCGGAATGCTCTGCCACTTCCGTGAACTGCGGTTTCCTCTCCCCGGCCGAGCACAGTTCCACCGGAGTGTGCGAGCGGTTGACGGGGTGGACCCCGGAATCCCGGAGTCCACCCCGTGGCCCGCGTACCAACGGTCTCACTCCGTGGCGCGGCCTCGGCGCACGGCCTCGTAGGTGGCGGTGTAACTGGAGGTCGCTCCCCGGTGGCCCAGGGCCTTGGCCCGGTGCTCGACGGAGGCGACGGCGCGCAGCACGGCCGTGTCGACGCCGCGCAGCTCGGCGGCGCGGATGATGTCGTCCACGTTCGAGCACCGCATGGTCAGCAGTTCGCCGCCGCCCGGATAGGCGCCCTCGTCGATCTCCCGCGCGGTGTCCGGCGCGAGCATCCTGACGGTGTCCAGCATGACATCGAGGTACGGGGCGAAGTCGGCGGCCTTCACACCGTCGCTGCCCGCCAGGGCGAAAGCGTGCATCATGCCCGACATGCCGGTCCACAGGAAGTCGAGCAGGGACATGTCGTAGAGGGCGGCGAAGCCGGGGTCCTCGCCGACGTACCGGACGCGGCCGCCCAGGGCGTCGAACACCGCGTGGTGGGTGTCGTAGCCGGTGCGGGAGCCGCTGAGGAAGACCAGGGAGTCCGGGGTGTCGATGAAGTTCGGACCGATCATGATGGCGCCGTCGAGGTAGTCGATCTCGTGCTTGGCGGCCCAGTCACCGAACTCACGAGAACGCTCGGAGGTGCTGGTGGCGACATTGACGAGGAGGCGTCCGGCGAGGTCCGCGGTGTCCACGGTTTCGAGCACGGCATCGGCGCTGTCGTAGTCGATCACGCAGATCAAGACGAGTTCACCCGCGCGCACGGCATCGCCGGGAGTGGCGGCGAGCGTCGCCCCCTGGGAGACGAGCTCCTCGCCCTTCTCCGGTGAGCGGTTCCAGACGGTGGTGGGGTGGCCGGCCCGCAGGAACGCCCCGGCGAGGGCCTGGCCCATGCTGCCGAGTCCGAGCACGGTCACGGAGGTCTTCCGGGCTTTGGGCTGAGTGGTCATACGAGGCAGCCTCCGTCCTCGTCGGACCGCACCGCAAGAGGGCCCGGAGCGGAGGATGTCCTGCGGGTTGCCCGGGAGTTGGCGCACGATGGAACGCCGTCGGCCGCAGCCGCAAACAGCACAGGCCCCGCGGCGGGCGGGGCCTGTCCTCACCGTGCGCGTGAGCACGGCCGAGAGGTGTTATGCGGTGGGTTCGTCGGCGACGGGGCGGTCGACGGCCATGATCCAGTTGCCGTTGGTGTCGTGGACGAGGACGTCGGTGCAGATGCCGTCGATGATGTTGGTGCCGTCGGGGGTGGGGATTTCGAGGTGGAAGCGGACGATGAGGAGGATGGTGTCGTTGGTGCGGAAGGAGTGGAGGACTTTGGAGGTGAGGGCGGGCTTGGTGGCGAGGAAGGCGGTGATGGCTTCGGTGCGGGCGGTGCCGGTGAGGGGGGTTCCGGTGAGGTTGGAGACGGCGTCGTCGCGGTAGAGCTGGTCGAAGATGGCGCCTTCGCCGGAGTTGAACGCGTTGAGGAAGACCTCGTTCTGCTGGTCGGGGTCGTCGGTGAGGGTCAGGTCGATGCCGAGCGTTTCGCTCATGGTGAGAACGTCCTTATTCCTTGGCTGAATTCATCGGGAAACTACTGTGGGTGCGCCGGCCCGCGAAGGCGGTGCCGATCAGCGGTGCAGCGGCGTCAGATGTCCTTGCCGTGCGGGTTGTCGATGGCGAAACGCCATATGCCGTCGGTGCCGCGACGCAGCACGTCGAGACCGATGCCCGCGTGGTGAGCCGGGCCCTCCTTCACCTCCGCGAGGTCGATGGTCCAGTCCACGACCAGCAGAGCCGTGTCCGAAGTCACGTACGACTCCAGGACGTTGATTTTCATGGTGGGCTTCTGGGCGAGGAATTCGGCGAGTTCGTCCTGGCGGGCCTTGCCGCTGATGGCCTTGCCCTTCTCCCAGGCCGTGACCGCGTCCTCGGTGTAGTGCTGTTCGAGGATGGCGGGGTCGTGCGAGTTGAAGGCTCGCACGTAATTCTGGGCGTGCTCGAGGACTTCCGCGGTGAGCGCGTCGGTGGAGGCTGCCATGGAGAAGATCACTCCTATTGCATGAGGGTCCACGAGGTCCCCTGAGGAACCTCCCAGGCGTCTGGCCAACGTAGGGGCGGGTGTCCCATCGCTCAGTCACTGAGGGTCAACGAGGCCGGCCACGGCCCCGGCCTGCACCGGAGATCCCATAAAAAGAACGGTCGTTCCAAATTTTTTGGCGCACCGGAGCCCGTCCGAAAAGCTCCGGCGCGCCGCCGCCCGGAGCGCTCACACAGCATGAACCTGCTGTTCAGACGGTGTGCGACCAGAGGTTGTCAGGATGCCCCGGACGAGACTCCGAAGCGGTCCGCCGTCGAGGGAAGATACCTAACCCTTGCAGAAACCGAACCATTGGTTTGTATTGTGAGAGTCGAGCTTCTGCTCGCGAGCCGTGCCGGGCGCTGCCTTCGGGTGACCCCTGTCTGCGCCCGCGGGCAGGTGTCGGGGGAGAACACCACCAGATGCGGGGGATAGGTATGTGGTTCCGGATGCTCGGGCCGTTGGAGGTCGTCGTCGACGGCCGGCCGGTCGACCTGGGAGGCAGCAAACAGCGCGCGACGCTGGGCCTCCTGCTGCTGCAGCCGGGCCGCGTGGTGCCCACCAGCCGCCTTCTCACGGCGCTGTGGAACGAGGAGGAGACCCCGGTCACCGCCCGGAAAATCCTGCAGAACGCCGTCTGGGGGCTGCGCCGGAGACTCTCCGTGCTCAACGAGGAGGGGCGGGACGGGGTGACGCTGAGCACCCGGGCGCCCGGTTACACCCTGGAGGTCGCGCCCGAGCGCATCGATCTGCACCTCTTCCGGCAGATGGCGACCGAGGGCCGGGCGCATCTGGCCTCGGGCGCACCCGAGGAGGCGGCCCGGCACCTGGAGTCGGCCCTGAAGCTGTGGCGCGGTGCCGTGCTGTCGGACCTTACCGAGGTCGGCATCGTCTGGCCCGAGGTGACGACCGTGCAGAACGCCCGACTCGACGTCCTGGAGGACTGGTTCGAGGCCCAGCTGGAGTGCGGGCGGCACGCCTCGGTCCTTGGCGAGATAGCAACGCTCGTGGAGAACGAGCCGCTGCGCGAACGCGCCTGCGGCCAGTTGATGCGGGCCCTGTACCGCTGCGGCAGACAGGCCGACGCGCTCGGCGTCTACCGGCGCCTGCGGGCCTCCCTGGTCGAGGACCTCGGCCTGGAGCCGAGCCGGGAGCTGCGCCTGCTCCACCAGGCCATCCTGGAGCACGACCCGGCGCTCCACCCCACTCAGCAGCCCCCCGTCCGCATCGCCGCTCCGGCCGTCGTCCCCGACCCTCCGGCCCGCCGGCACGTCAGCGTCGTGCTGGTGCGGGCCGGATTCGACCGGCCCGTCGGCGAACCGCGCGAGACCGACCTCGTGCTCGACGAGGTGGACCTGCGTATCCGTCAGGAGATCGAAAGCAGGGGCGGAACCGTCGTCGCCGCGCTGGGTACCGACATCCTCGGTCTCTTTCCCGGCCGCCCGTACTCCACCGACCATGCCGAGCGCGCGGTGCGTACGGCCACCGCCGTGTGCGACGTCTTCGCCCGGACATCCGGGTCGGCCGTGCCGGGCGGCGCCGCGGTCACTGCCGCGGTCGTGACCGGCGAGGCCCTGGTGCGCCGCCGCGGAGCGGAGGGCGGGGCCACCTCCCTGTCGGTCAGCGGCATGCTGCCGCACATCGCCCAGACGATGCTGGCCCAGGCACCGGAGGGAGAGATCCAGATCTGTCCCGCCACCCGCAAGGCGCTGGCCCGGTCGGCCGCCTGGGAACGCCATCCCGAACTGTCGGGACATCAGGCGACCCGCATGGGCGGCGCATCGGCCGCGTGATGGATGACTGACGGAAAACGGTCGTTGGCGACGATCGTGAACCGTCAGTGCACTACCCACCCGCCGGGCTCGGTTCAGGATGCGCTGTCCGGGGTTTTCGCAGCTCCGCGGTGCTGCGCCCCCTCGTGACCTCAGCGGCTCCGCCGCGCGACCGGCGAAACTTTGCGATTCAGTGACGTGCCCATGGTTGTCCGATTACCCACTGCTTCTTGGGTGATGGGGTCACATCGGGCGGTTCCGACTAGCGTCCCGGCCTTGTCGGGCGTCATCAGTATGAGGAGTCAGGATGAAGTGGAACGACGTGTACGTCGCGGGGACCGCGTCGTACCTATGCGCTGAGGAGAAGGTCGCGGAGGCCGTCGCCGACGGCCGGTACGACGCCGCGGAGGCCGAGACGGACGACCTGTTGGCCGTGCGGGTGGCCGGCCCCGACGAATTCCCGCCAGGCATGGCCGCGGCGGCCGCGACCGAGGCGATGAGCCGCTCCGGTATCGCACCCGCCGACGTCGTCCTGGTCGCCGCGGCGGGCGTCGGGTTCCAGGGCCTCGACCTCTCCACCCCCGCCTCGTACATCCAGGGCCAGGTGCTCGGCCGCCACGGGGCGTCGGCCGTGACCGTGGGGCAGGCGTCCAACGGCGGCATGGCGGCGCTCGACCTCGCCGCCGCGTACGTCGCCTCACGCCCGGCACCGGCGGCCGCCCTCGTCACCACCGGGGACAAGTTCGCCCTCCCGCAGTTCGACCGGTACCGCACCGACAGCGGCATCGTCCTCTCGGACGGTGCGACCGGCCTGGTCCTCAGCCGGGGCGGCGGCGTCGCCCGGCTGGAGGCCTCGAACGTGATCAGCGACGCCGCGCACGAAGGGTTCTGGCGCGGCGACACCCCGTGGACCGATCACAGCGACCCGGCCGGCTGGCCCGTGAACCTGCTGCCGCGCAAGGAGCAGTACCTGGCGCAGGGCGTGGACCTGATGGCTGTCCTGATCAACCTGGACAAGCGCCAGCAGGAGTGCGTCGACCTGACGCTCGACGAGGCCGGCATCCGTATCGAGGACGTGGCCCGGTTCGTCTACCCGAACGTCGGCAGCAAGCTCTTCGACTGGGAGCTGATGGCCTCGCTCGGCATCGACCGCTCCCGCACGACATGGGACTGGGGCCGTCAGGTCGGTCACCTCGGCGGCGGTGACCAGATCGCCGGACTCAACCACCTCCTGGAGACCCAGGCCGTGGGTCCGGGGGACAAGGTCGTCCTCGTCGGCACGGGCGGCGGCTGGAGCTTCGGCTGCGCGGTGCTGGAGATCCAGGAGACCCCCCACTGGACCGCCTCGGCCGGCCTGACGGAGGCGAACGGTGCGCGCTGAAGCAGCGGCCACGATACGGGCCTTCCTCGCACGGCGCTTCCCCGACGAAACCGTCGAGGACGGCCAGGACATCTTCGCCACCGGCCTCGCCACGTCCCTTTTCACCATGGAACTCGTCCGCTTCGTCGAGCGCACCTTCGGATTCGAGGTGCCGGACCGCGAGTTGCAGATGAGCAGCTTCCGCAGCATCGACGCCATGGCCGACCTCGTGGTGCGCATGGACACTGCGTCGGCGACCGGCTGAATCCGAGGAGACAGCATGCTGGACACAGTCCAAGAAGCCCGGGAGAGACCGGAGAGCCGGACGCCCCACGCGGCCCGGGCCATTCCGGGGGACGGGGCCACCGGCCGCACGAGCGAGTTCCTGCACGAGTTCCTGCTGGAGTCGGCCGCCGTCACACCGGAGCGCCCCGCCGTGATCGGGCTCTCCGCCGAGGGAACACCGCAGGCGACCTCGTACCGCCGGCTCCGGGAGCAGGCGGAGCGGTACGCGGCGGAGCTGAGCGCACTCGGCATCGGCATCGGCGACCGGGTGATCGTGGAGTCCGACGCCTCCGGGCCGGCGCTCGCGCTGCTGATCGCCTGCGCCTCCCTCGGCGCGCCGTTCGTCCCGGTGGGTCCGCAGGCGCCCGACGAGCGGATCAACGCCGTCACCGCGGCCGCCGAACCGGTCCTGCACCTGCGCGCGGACACCGCGCCGGACCGTGAGACACCCGAGTCCGTCGGCCTGGCCGTCTTCGGACCGGGGAGCTTCACCGTGCTGCGGCCGCCCGCCGCGGTGGACGCCGGCCACCGGCGCACCGAACTCGCCTGCACCGACCCGGCCTACGTCATCTTCACCTCCGGTACCACGGGCGCTCCCAAGGGCGTCGTGATGAACCACCGAGCCATCACCTCCTTCTTCCGCGGGATGCTCGCCCACGACATCGTCGGTCCCGAGGACCGCGTCGCCTCCACCGCCCCGCTCCAGTTCGACTTCTCCCTCCTCGACGCCGGACTGGCGCTGGGCAGCGGTGCCGCGCTGATACCCGTACCGCGTGATCTGCTGCCCTGGCCGCGCAGGCTGCTGCGCTTCCTCGCCGACACCGGCGCGACCCAGGTAGACGGAGCGCCGTCGATCTGGCGCAACGTGCTGCGGTACGAGCCGGAGCGGCTCGCCGCGCTGGAGAACCTGCGCGGTGTGCTGTACTCCGGCGAGGAGTTCCCGCTGCCCGAGCTGCGCGCCCTGCGCAAAGCCCGGCCGGACCTGAGGATCGTCAACTGCTACGGGTCCACCGAGTCCGTCGCGGCCTCCTTCACCCAGGTGCCGAACCCCCTGCCCGACGACGTCGAGCGGCTGTCGATCGGGCGGGCCCACCCCGGCGCCGAGATGGTCCTCGTCGACGACGAGGGGCGCGTGGTGCGCGAGAGCGGCGTGGTCGGTGAGATCCACCTGCACAGTCCGGCGCTGTTCAGCGGCTACTGGAACGACCCGGACGCCACCCGTGCCGCCCTGGTTCCCGACCCGCAGTGCCCGCAGTCCGGTCAAGTGGTGTTCCGCACGCGGGATCTGGCGGAACGAGGCGAGGACGGGCAGCTGTACTACCGGGGCCGCGCGGACTCGCTGGTGAAGGTCCGCGGCAACCGCGTCGACCTGGGCGAGATCGACCGGTGCCTCATGGCCGCCCCGGGGGTGACCCTCGCGGCGACCCTGCTGCTCGACACCGGCGCCGACGGCGATCAGACGCTCGCCGCGTTCGTGGCGACCGATGACGAAACGGCGGGTGGCAGCACTCCGGACGAGTCCGCGCTCCGCCTGCTCTGCACCCGCACGCTCCCCAGCTACATGGTGCCCGAGCGGGTGCATGTCCTGGACGAACTGCCCCTCAACAGCCACGGAAAGATCGACCGGTCCGGATTGCGGCAGCGGTTCGCGGCGAAGCACACGGCCGGGGAGGGCCTCGCATGACCACCAGGAGCATTTCTCCGAACATGGCGCTCGACCAGCTGATCATCGAGCGCAAGGCACGGGGCGAGGACATCCTCCACCTGGGCTTCGGCGAGTCGCGACTGCCGGTCTTTCCCGCCCTGATCGAACGGCTGATGGCGGGCGCGAAGAACTCCGCGTACGGCCCGGTCGTCGGAGGCCTCGCGGCGCGCCGGGCGGTGGCGGGCTGGTTCGACCGCCGGCGGCTGCCCACGGACCCCGGACAGATCGTGCTCGCCCCCGGCAGCAAACCGCTGCTGATGGCGCTGCAGATGTCGCTGCCGGGCGACCTGGTCGTACCGCGGCCCGCCTGGAACACCTACGTGCCGCAGGCCGTCGCGCTGGGCAAGCGGGTCCACCCCGTGCCCATCCCCGAAGCCTGCGGCGGCGTCCCCGACCCGGCCCTCCTGCGCGGCGTCGTCGAGGACGCGCGGGCCGCCGGCGCGAACCCGCGCATCATGATCCTCACCCTGCCCGACAACCCCACGGGAACGCACGCCCCGCCGGCGCTCGTCCGAGAACTCTGCGCCCTGGCGCAGGAGTTGGATCTGGTCATCATCTCCGATGAGATCTACCGGGATGTCCTGCACGATCCACGCGAGCCGTTCCTCAGCCCCGCGGAGATCGCGCCGGAGCGGACCGTCGTCACCACGGGCCTCAGCAAGAACCTCGCCATCGGCGGCTGGCGCATCGGTGCCGCACGGTTCCCGGAAGGGCCCCTAGGCGAGGACATCCGCGCCGCGGTGGCCGCGGCCGCCAGCGAGGTGTGGTCCAACCTGGCCGGCCCCATGCAGGAGGTGGCGGCCTACGCCTTCGACGAGCCGCCGGAGCTGACCGAGCACATCGCCCGCTCGACCCGGCTGCACGGCATCGTGGCGCGCCGGGCCCACGAGATCCTGGTCAAAGCCGGCGGCGCCTGCCGCCCGCCCACCGGGGCCTTCTACCTCTATCCCGACCTGGAGCCGCTTCGCGACGCGCTCGCCGAGCACGGGGTCACCGACTCCGCGTCTCTGGCACACCGCTTCCTGGAGCACACCGGAGTAGCCGTGCTCGGCGGGCACCACCTGGGTGACCTGCCGCAGGCGCTGCGCTTCCGGATCGCCACCTGCCAGCTCTACGGACCGACCGAAGAGGCACAGCAGGAAGCGCTCGACGCGGCTGATCCGCTCCAGCTTCCCTACGTCTCCCAAGCGCTCTCCCGTTGGGAAGAGTCGCTCGTCCGACTGTTCCGCTAGACGCGCAGACAAGGACCGGTATCAGCGTGCCTTCGGCCAACGAACCACATACCGGGGCGACAAGCCCCCGCAAATTCCGTGCCTACACCGCCGCCCACCTGGACCAGCTGCTCTCGCGCGCAGGGCTCGGGCCCGACGAACGGCTCGCGGCGCGCGCCGTGGCCACGGTGCTGCCCTTCCGCACCAACCCCTATGTACTCGACGAGCTCATCGACTGGGACCGGGCGCCCGACGACCCCATCTACCGCCTGGTCTTCCCGCAGCCGGACATGCTGCCCGAGGCGGACGTCTCCCACATCGCCGGGCTGCTGCGCTCCGACGCGCCCCGACGCGAGGTCAACGCGGCCGCCAACCAGGTGCGCGCGCGGCTGAATCCGCACCCCGCGGGACAGCTGGAGCTCAACGTGCCGTCCTTCGGAGACGGGACGCTGCCCGGAGTGCAGCACAAGTACGACGAGACGGTGCTCTTCTTCCCCAAACAGGGGCAGACGTGCCACGCGTACTGCACGTACTGCTTCCGCTGGGCGCAGTTCGTGGGTGAACCCGATCTGAAGATGGCCGGTGAGGAGGGCGACTCGCTCGCCACGTACCTGCGGGCACACCCGAAGGTCACCAGCGTCCTGTTCACCGGCGGCGACCCCATGATCATGTCCGCCTCCGTCCTCGCCCGGTACGTCGAACCGCTGCTCGCCCTGGAGCAGCTGGAGACCATCCGGATCGGCACCAAGTCCCTCGCGTACTGGCCTGACACCTTCGTCGGTGACAGCGGTGCCGACGAGATGCTGCGCCTCTTCGAGAAGGTGACGGCGGCGGGCAAGAGCCTCGCCTTCATGGCCCACTTCACCCACCCGCGCGAGCTGGAGCCCGAGGTGGTCGCCACGGCCGTGCGCCGCGTGCAGGAGACGGGTTCGGTCATCCGGACCCAGGCCCCGCTGATCCGCACGATCAACGACGACCCGGAGACGTGGCGCTCGATGTGGCGCCGGCAGACGACCCTCGGCATGGTGCCGTACTACCTGTTCGTCGAGCGGGACACCGGGCCCCAGGACTACTTCGCCGTCCCCCTCGCGCGGGCCCATGACATATTCCAGGAGGCGTACCGGGGCGTGTCCGGTCTCTGCCGGACCGTCCGCGGGCCCTCGATGTCGGCGACACCGGGCAAGGTGTGCGTGGACGGGGTCGCGGAGATCGCCGATCAGAAGGTGTTCGTGCTCAGGCTGTTGCAGGCCCGGGACGCGTCGCTGGTGGGCCGGCCGTTCTTCGCCGCGTACGACCCGAACGCGGTGTGGCTCGACGATCTGAAGCCGGCGTTCGCCGACCGCTTCCCCTTCGAGCCGGCACTGGAGCGCGTGTAGTTCGGCGACCCCGCTGGGCGGGGCCCGGCACGTATGCCGGGCCCCGCCCAGCGGGTGGCCCCGGTGAGGCGGTCAGTCCTTCTTGAACGCCTCGACGAGGCTGGCGATGCTGTGCGCACCGAAGCCCTGCCCGACGCGGCGCTCGATCAGCGCCTGGATGGCGGCCGTGAAGTCGTTCTCGACACCGAGCTGCCGGTTCGTGGCGACCAGGTGGGCGATCGCGGCCTTGTTCGTGTCGAGGCTGGCGACCTCGGTCGCGAAGTCGCCCGCGTCGATCTCCTTGGCGCTCTGCGGCAGTGCCGGGGCGATGACGTGTTCGAGCCAGGTGGAGGCGAACGGCGTGAACGCCTCCGCCGACGCACCGGCCGTCCGCACAAGCGCCACAGCGTGGGTGTAGCCCGCGAGGGTGGACCACAGGAGCGAGAGCAGTCCGAGGTCGTAGATCATCGCGACACCGGCGTCTTCGCCGAGATGGACGCTGTTGCCGGCCAGCAGCTTCAGCAGCTCCTCGTGCTCGGCGAACAGCTCCTGCGAACCGGCGTAGAGGACCAGCGCGTGCTCCAGGCCGATCAGTTGCGGGACGGCCATGACGGCACCGTCCAGGTAACGGACGCCGATCTCCTGGGCCCGGGCGGCGAAGGAGCGCGCCTCGTCGGGAGTGCCCGAGGTGAGGTTGACGACGACCTTGCCCCGAAGCTCCTCGTGGGCGCCGGTGAACAGCTCGGTGAGCACGTCGTACGTGGAGACGCACGCCACGACGACGGGGCTGGCGGCGATGGCGTCCTTGACGTCGGGGGCGAGTACCGCGCCCTGCTGGACGAGTGCCTCGGCCTTGTCGGCCGAGCGGTTCCAGACCGTGGTCCGGTTGCCGTTCTTCACGAAGGCGGTGGCCAGGGCGGCGCCCATCATGCCCAGACCGAGGACGGTGACCGGGGTCTGGTTCGTGTCCGACATCGACTTGCTCCTCATGGTTGTTCTTCGGTGGCCAGAACTGCGGTGGAGGTGCGGCGCCCGGCACGGAGGAGCGGCCTGAAGGCAGGGCGGCGGACGCTGTGCCTGATCGGTCACCGCGTCGTACACGACCTGCCGTCGGCCCCTGTCCCCGGACGCGCTTCGGCCAGGTGAAGTACCAGGCGCCGGTGCGGGGGCCGGTGCTGTCGAAGGCGGTTGTCCCTCACGGTCGGCATGAAGCCGCCGGAATATCGATGCTCTCCCGTTCGTCCTCGGTCCGCCAGGCCACTTCCGGACTCCGGTGCGGCTGCAATTCACCTTCGGGCGCAGTCGATCTTAGTGCGGGTGGATCACCGATCGGTCATTGACAGGTGTGACCTCGGCGAAGAGCGCTTGGTGGGAACGGAGAGGACGGGGGATGAGCGAGGAGTGGAAATCCATCGATCGATTTCAGTCACTTCTCCGATACTCTCGCTGACTGTTCGGGCGCGCGAAAAGCCCGATTCCTGGACCACGCACAGCATCGTCGAGGAGGAAGCGAATGAAGTCTTTGAGGATCATACTTCCCGGTAGGGCGCACATATCGCGTCGTTCCGCACTCGAGTCGGGTACCGCCGTGGCACCGCTGCCTGCCAGGGGAAGCGCATCGACTGGAATCAGCCACACGGAGGCAGAAACGCTGCAAACGGGCGCCGCCATCCTCACCGGTACGGGTCTCGCGGAAATGGAGAGCGGCTGGAACTTCCGCCGCTCGGGCGGGGCCGCCTTCGCCGGCGGTGACACCGCGCCGGTTCCGGCCCGCTCCGCGGGCGGCGCCGGGCGGAGTGCGGCCCAAGGCGCCCGTGCCGTAACCGAGCTGACGGCCTGAAGGCCGGCCGTGGTGGATTACCCGGCGATTACTCGGCAACAGCGGCCTGGCCTGGCCGCTCATATACGTTCGCATCGCCGCCTTCGACGATTCGGTGCGCCGACGTCGTATGACGACCTGGGAGTTCCGAGATGACCCAACAGCAGTGTCCGTACGCGATCGACGTGTCCGGTGCTGACATCCACGGTGAGGCGACCGCGCTGCGCGCGCGTGGCCGTGCCGCACGGGTGGAGCTGCCGGAGGGCGTCAAGGCCTGGTGGGTCACCGATCAGGAGCTTCTCAAGCAGCTGCTGACGGATCCCAGGGTGTCGCGCGACACCTATCAGCACTGGCCCGCATGGCAGAACGGCGAGAGCGGTCTCGCTCAAACATGGTCGCTTGCCATGTGGGTGTCGGACCGGAATATGATCACGGCCTACGGACCGGACCACCGCCGACTGCGTAAACTGGTCGCCAAGGCATTCACGGCAAGGCGCACCACCGCCCTGCGATCGCGCATAGAAGAGATATGCGCCGACGTTCTGGACGAATTGGCAGCATTGGATTCACAGGCGCGGGAGGTACCTGTCGATCTGCGGAAGCATTTCGCCTATCCCGTGCCGACGCACGTGATCTGCCGGCTCCTCGGAGTTCCCGACTCGTTCCGCGACGACCTGCTCCAGGTCATCCACACGATGCTGGCGACCTCCACATCGGCGGAGGACGCCAAGGCCAACGAGACCCGGTTGTACGAGCTGTTCAACGAGCTCGTCGCGGTCAAGCGGCGCAGTCCGGGCGAGGACCTGACCAGTGAGCTGATCGCCGTTCGCGACGAGGACGGCGGCGTCGGTCTGGCCGAGCGGGAACTCGTCGACACCGTCCTGCTGATGTTCACGGCCGGCCACGAGACCACGGTCAACCTGCTCGACCACGCCGTGTACGCGCTGCTCAGCCACCCCGATCAGCTGAAGGCTCTGCAAGCGGGCGAGGTACCCTGGGAGGACGCGATCGAAGAAGTCCTGCGTCTCCAGGCCCCGTTCGCCAATCTGCCGATGCGGTACGCCGTCGAGGACATCGTCCTCGACGACCTCACCATCGCGCGGGGCGAGCCCATCGTCGTCTCCTTCGCGGCGGCGGGCCGTGATCCGAAGGTGCACGGTGCCACTGCGGACACCTTCGACGTGACCCGCCCCACACGCCGCGACCACGTGGCCTTCGGCCACGGTGTGCACCACTGCCTCGGCGCCCCTCTCGCCCGTCTCGAAGCAGCCATCGCGCTGCCGGCGCTCTTCGCCCGCTTTCCAGGCCTCGCGCTCGCGAGACCGGGCGAGGAACCTCCACCCCTCGAATCGTTCATCTCCAACGGGCACCGCGAACTACCGGTACTGCTCGGCCCGTAGGGACGAAGACACCACAGCTTCCGGACGCGGACCACCGCGCCCGGTCACCAAGCCCCCCGG
The DNA here is from genome assembly GCF_044767965.1 of Streptomyces sp. NPDC101178. Classification (NCBI taxonomy): domain Bacteria; kingdom Bacillati; phylum Actinomycetota; class Actinomycetes; order Kitasatosporales; family Streptomycetaceae; genus Streptomyces; species Streptomyces sp. NPDC101178. Next base: position 475,544 of record NZ_JBIWOZ010000007.1, on the reverse strand, counting down.
CAGATCGGCCGGGGACATTGAAGGAGAGTTACCACACATGTCCAAGTACGCAGGCAAGAAGGCCGTCGTCATCGGCGGTACGCACGGCATCGGCCAGACCATCGCCAAGGGTCTGCTCGCCGAGGGGGCCGAGGTTCTGGTCACCGGTTACAACGAGAAGAACATCGAGGCGGCCAAGACGGCACTCGGCGCCAACGCGCACGTCGTCCGCTCCGACACCAGCGACCTCGGCGCCATCGACCTTCTCGGCAAGACCGTCGAGGAGAAGCTGGGCCAGTTCGACTACCTCTTCCTGAACGCCGGCACGGCCGTGCTGGAGCCGTTCAGCATCGTCACCGAGGAGTCGTTCGACCGGCAGTTCAACATCAATGTCAAGGGTGCGTTCTTCACCACGAAGCGCCTTGCCCCGCTGATGCGCGAGGGCGGCGGCATCGTCTACACGAGCTCCGTCGCCGACGAGGGCGGCACGCCTGGCATGAGCGTCTTCTCCGCCTCCAAGGCCGCGGGTATCTCCCTCACCAAGGTCTTCGCGTCGGAGCTCCTGCCGCAGAAGATCCGCGTCAACGCCGTCAGCCCGGGCTTCACCGACACCCCGAGCATGGGTGTCCCGGGCCTGAGCGACGAGGAGAAGAAGGGCTTCAGCGACCTCGGCGACGCGATCACGCCGATGCGCCGTCACGCCACCATGGAGGAGGTTGCCGGCGCCGCGATCTACCTGGCCGCCGACGCCACCTACACGACCGGTGCCCGGCTTCCGGTCGACGGTGGTCTGGGCGCGGGCCTCTCCTACCCGGAGGCGTAAGTACCGGCGTCCGCCAGGACGTCTCGGCCAATGCGTCGGCCCCGGCACGGACATCCGTGCCGGGGCCGACGCACGCGAGGGATGTGACACACCCGAACGGATGGGCCCGGAGCCGGCAGCGGCTCCGGGCCCTTAGCGAGCGTCCCGTCAGAACTTGCTCACCGTCTGGGTCGCGGCCCGTATGCCCGTCTCAATGGCACCGTCGATGAATCCGACCCAGCCGCTGGCGATGCCGTCGTTGGCGAACGCGATACGCCCGTGCGGCTGCTGGACGGCAGGCATGTGACGGGTGAGCTGCCCCGGCCGACGCAGCGCCCAGCCGCCGCGGGCGTACGGGTCCTTGCCCCAGTCGTGGGTCTTGATGTCGAGGACCTGCGCCTGCGGGAGCATGAGCTTGACGGTCTCCGTGACCTTCGCCTTGTTGGTGAGGTCGAAGGCCGCGTCCGAGCAGAAGCCGATCATCATCTGCTCGTTGTTCGGCAGCTCGTGGTACGAGAACAGCGCCGAGATCGGGAAGCCCTCGGGGCCGTTGGCGGAGACATGGCCGAAGTTGCCACTCACCTTCGCGAAGAACTTCCGGCTGATGGGCACTCCGCTGCCCTGTTTGGCGACTTCGGCGTGCATCTGCGGCAGACCGGGACGGAAGGAGATGTCCTTCCACACGTTGGCCGGAACCGCGACCACCGCCGCCCGCGCCGAGTAGGTGGTGCCGCCGCGCACGGTGACCGTCACGGTGCGGCCGTCGTCGGCGATGCTGGTGGCGGGGGAGTTGTAGACGATCTGCGCCTGGGCATCGGCCAGGATCTTCTTCAGCAGATCGTTCGTGCCACTGGTGGCCACCTGGCCGATCAGGGAGTGCCAGCCCTCGGGGGTGTGGCCGGCCAGTGCCCACCACGCGCCGAGGGCGGTGAGACCGCCGTCGGCGCTGTTACCGCCCGAGTAGCCGGAGGTCGTGCTGCTCACCCACCGCTCGTCACGGGCCGACAGCTTCAGCTCGTTGATCCGATCCCGGAGCGACTTGCCGTCGACCGCGCGTATCTGCGCGTCGGCGTACAGCGGCTCCAGCGGCCGCGGGTAGTAGGTCCTGGTGCCGTCGAAGAGACGGGCCAGCAGGCTGTCGTTGTGCGTGAACGCCTCGATCGCGTCCAGGTTCTCGAAACCGCCGGTGCCGTTCGGGTACACGGCACGCTGCGGCATCAGCCCCTCGGGGACGAGACCGACGCCGTACCGCTGCAGTTCCTTCATGACCAGGGTCTGGTCCTGCGAGAACCAGTTGGCCCCGAGCTCGATCCGCTTGCCCCAGAAGGTCGAGGTGAACGCCCGGCCGCCGATGCGGTCGCGTGCCTCCAGGATGAGCGGTCGCAGCCCGCGTGAGCGCAGCTCACGGGCGGCCGTGACGCCGGCGTAGCCGGCGCCGATGACGATCACGTCGTAGGAGCCCGGCTTGACCAGCCGCGCGTCCGGGCTGTCGGCGCGGGCGATCGAGGCGGCGGACCCCAGGCCGCCGATCGCGGCGGCACCGGCGGCCACCTTCAGGACGGAGCGCCGACGCATACCCCGGTCGGAACGTCGGTACACGGCTCTGTCGGTGGTGCCGGTCTCTTCAGTACTCATGATGGTGACCCCCCAGTGGTCGGAAGAACGGGACGGAGAGAAGTGCAAGGTGGCGGAGATGTCATGCGGTGCGCTCCGCCCGACCGCGGGCGGACGAGCGGAGCGCACCGCTCCCACCGCGCGCTCGGAACGGCGCGGTGGGAGCGGTCGGAGCGTTCCTCGGCTCAGAGGAACGGCGTCTCGGGGTCGAGGCCGAGCAGCACGCGGCCCTGTACCTCGAGGTTGGTGTTGGGCTGCAGCAGCGCGTGCAGCGAGAGGCCCTGGATGTCGCGGTGGAAGCGCTGGATCGGCACGCTGCGCTGGATCGCGGTGGCACCGGAGGCCGTGTAGAGGATCTCCACCGCCTCCTTCGCCAGCTGTACGGCGAAGGCGGTGCGACCGCGTACGTCGGCCTTCTCCTCCAGCGAGGGCTGCTCGTCCTGGTCGGCGTACTTCTGGAGGAGGCCGGTGATCTCGGTGAGCAGAGCCTCGCCCGCCGCGATCTTGTTGGCCGCGGTGGCGACCTGGATCTGCGTCAGCGGGTGCTTGCTCTGGTCGTCCCAGGACGTGTAGGTGATGCCGCGGCCGGGGATGCGCTCGAGGAACAGCTCATACGCGCCCCGGGCGATGCCGAGGACGGCGCCGGCGCACTCGGCCATGATGTAGGTGAACAGGCCGTAGCGGCGTCCGGGGGTCACCACGGCATCGCGGCCCGGCGTGGTGTTGCTGATCGCGTCCCCGTAGCCGACGACCCGGTGGGCGGGCACGAAGACGTTCTCGGCCGTGGTGGTGCAACTGCCGGTGGCGGCGGCCGACGAGGTGTTCCAGTCGTCCGTGATCGTGTACTCGGACAGCGGTACGACGGCGATCGCCTCGTCGTGGCTGCCGTCGGCGTTCTCGACGATGGCCGCCGACAGGTTCCAGTCGGCGGCCTTGCAGCCGGAGTTGAAGCGCCAGCTGCCGTTGAGCACATAACCGCCCTCGGTGGGGGTGAGCGTGCCGCTGGGAGTGAAGCCCCCGGAGACGCGGACCGAGCCGCCCGCGAAGACCTCCTCCTGCGCCTTGTCCCCGTACAGCGTCACCAGCCCTGCCGACGACACCCAGACCATGCCGAGCCAGGCGGTGGAGCCGCAGCCGCGGCCGATCTCGCGCAGGATCTCCACCTGCTCGCCGACGGAGAGGTCGAGTCCGCCGAACCGGGCCGGGGTGGCGATGCGGAACACTCCCGCCTTCTCCAGCAGGGCGATGCTCTCAGCGGGGATCCAACGGTCCTCCTCCGCCTTCTCGCCGGCCGCCCGGAGTGCGGGAATGATCTCCCGTACGGACTTCAGGACCTGCTCTGCCTGACTGGATGTCATTGCTTTCCTCTCTCGGAAGTACAGGCGCCCATGGCCTCAGGTGACTGGAACAAGCCACCTTGGCAGCGGGCGCCGCGAACCTATTGCCTGGGCGGCAAGTTGGCGTCCATCGTCGGTAACAGGCGGCTAACCGGCTGTTCTCCGGCGCCGGAGCCGGAGCATCCGGTTGGTTCCGTCCCGCGAGCCGACAACGGATCCGGCCAGAAGCCGGAAGCCGGCGCGTCGCGCGGATCGATCCGCTCGCGCGCAGGCCGGAGGCTGGAACGTGGCTTGCGGTCTCCCGTCAGCGCGTGCTGGTGTGCTCCTCGCCGAACGGCAGGTCCACCGCGTACAGCCACTGGTCGCCCACGCGGCGCAGCACGTCGAGGCCGACGCCTCGCAGATGCTCCCGGCCGCCGTCCTCGCCGGTGATCTGCATCGTCCAGTCGACCACCAGGAACGTGGTGTCGCCCGCCACGTACGCCTCGCGCACATCGGCGTCGATGGTCGGCTTGCGCTCAGCCAGGAATTCCTTGAGGAAAGCGCGCCGCGCCGCACCGTTGAGAGGGTTGCCGATCTCCCATACGCCCACGGCGTCCTCGGTGTAGCAGCTGTTTACGGCATCGGCGTCGCCCGCGTTGAACGCGGCCACATAGTGATCAAGGTGCTCCTCGATCTCGCTGGGCAGCTCGACGGGTGCGGTGTTCTCGGTCATGTCTCGGCTCTTCCGGTCGGAATGGAATGGGATGCGGGGGACCAACGTGCCGAGAAGGTATGGGAGGGCGTGACACCGTCGGGCCATCGTGCGGTAACACCTCTCCGCGACCCCGCCGGCGACCGGAACAGGCCGGTCACAGGGGCTGTACGCGGTGGATTACCGGTCCGTGATCGAGCGCTGGCGCCGGCGCGGTCGGCCGCCTGTACGGTCGCATTTCGAAAAGTGCAGAACACCGGTTCACGACGTGCCGTTGGCGAATCCGGATACCCCAAAGGGCAGTTGTCCCCGTGCACACCGCCTGTACCGAGGAGAGACTGAACCGGCATGGTGAACAAGGCTGATCACCCCGCAAAGCCCCAGCAGCCCGACGAGGCGAAGCTGGTCGACTACCTGAAACGCCTCACCGTCGATCTGCGGAAGGCGAAGCAGCGGATCAGTGAACTCAAGAGCGCCCGGACCGAGCCCATAGCCGTCGTCGGCATGGCATGCCGGTTCCCCGGCGGCGTGCAGTCGCCGGACGACCTGTGGCAGCTCGTCAAGGACGGTGTCGACGGCATCACCCCGTGGCCCACCGACCGCGGCTGGGACATCGACGGCCTCTATCATCCGGAGCCCGGCACCCCCGGCACGTCGTACACCCGCGAGGGCGGATTCCTGCACGACGCGGCCGACTTCGACGCCGCGTTCTTCGGCATCTCCCCGCGCGAGGCGCTGGGTATGGACCCGCAGCAGCGCCTGCTCCTGGAGACCGCGTGGGAGGCGCTGGAGAGCGCCGGGATCGACCCCGCGACGCTGACCGGCAGCCGCACCGGCGTCTTCGCCGGCATCGTGGAGCAGAGCTACCTCGACCGTGAGGGCCCCGAAGAGCTGGAGGGGTACCTGATGACGAGCAAGCTCAGCAGCGTCGCCTCCGGGCGCGTCGCCTACACCTTCGGCTTCGAGGGCCCCGCCGTCTCGCTGGACACCGCGTGCTCCTCGTCGCTCGTGGCCCTGCACATGGCCGTGCAGTCCCTCCGGTCCGGCGAGTCGACGCTCGCACTCGCGGGCGGTGTGACGGTGTCCGGCTCGCCGAGCGGTTTCGTGGACTTCTCCCGGCAGCGCGGCCTCTCCGCGGACGGCCGCTGCAAGTCCTTCGCCGCCGCGGCGGACGGGACCGGATGGAGCGAGGGCGTCGGCCTCGTCGTGGTGGAGCGCCTCTCGGACGCGGTGCGCAACGGGCACCAGGTCCTCGCGGTGATACGCGGCACGGCCGTGAACCAGGACGGCGCGTCCAACGGCTTGACCGCCCCGAACGGCCCGTCGCAGGAGAGGGTGATCCGCCAGGCGCTGGCCGGGGCTGGCCTGTCCACGGCCGACGTGGACGCGGTCGAGGCGCACGGCACCGGCACCAGGCTCGGCGACCCGATCGAGGCGCAGGCGCTGCTCGCCACCTACGGCCAGGACCGCCCTGCCGAACGGCCCCTGTATCTCGGCTCCTTGAAGTCGAACATCGGACACTCGGTCGCGGCCGCGGGCGTCGGCGGCGTGATCAAGATGATTCAGGCGATACGCCACGGCGAACTGCCCAGGACGCTGCACGTCGACGAGCCGACCGGGCACGTCGACTGGGACGCGGGCGCCGTCGAGCTGCTGACCGAGGCCAGGCCCTGGCCCGAGACCGGCCGGCCCCGCAGGGCCGGGGTGTCGGCCTTCGGCGTGAGCGGGACGAACGCGCACGTCATCGTGGAACAGGCACCGCAGGCCGCAGCGGACCCGGAGCCGGCCGGGGCCGCACCCGAGGTCAAGGCGCTGCCGCTCGTCCCGTGGCTGCTCTCGGGGAAGTCGCCCGAGGCACTCCGGGCCCAGGCGCAGCGGCTGCTGACCCACCTCCAGCACGCCGGGGCCTCCACCGGCGGCACGCCGCAGGCCCTGGACGTCGCGTACTCGCTGGCGACCGGGCGTGCGGCTTTCGAGCACCGCGCCGTGATCACCGGCGGCGACAGCGGCGAACTGCTCGACGGGGTGAAGGCGCTCGCGGCAGGCGAGTCCCACCCATCACTGCGGACGGGATCACCGGCACGGGGCAGGACCGCCTTCCTGTTCACCGGTCAGGGAGCACAGCGTGTCGCCATGGGCCGTGAGCTGTACGCGGCGTTCCCCGTCTACGCCGCCGCCTTCGACGAGATCGCCGAGGCCTTCGCCCCTTATCTGGACCGGTCGCTCGCCGACGTGATCGCGGACGCCGCCGAGCTCGACCGGACCTGCTACACCCAGCCTGCGCTGTTCGCCGTGGAAGTGGCCCTCTTCCGCCAGTTCGAGGCGTGGGGCATCCGGCCGGACCATGTGGCCGGGCACTCCGTCGGAGAGCTGGCCGCGGCCCACGTGGCGGGAGTGTTCGGACTGGCCGACGCCTGCCGGCTGGTGGCGGCGCGCGGCCAGTGGATGCAGGCCGCGCGGCCCGGCGGAGCGATGGTCGCCGTTCAGGCTTCCGGCACCGAGATCCTCGAATCGCTGCACGGACTCGGCGACGCCGTCTCCGTCGCCGGGCTCAACGCCCCCATGTCCACCGTGATATCCGGCGACGCGGAGGCCGTGGCCCGGATCGCCGAAGGATGGCGGGAGCGGGGCCGCAAGACCCGGCGTCTGGCCGTCAGCCACGCCTTCCACTCGGCGCACATGGACGGGGTGCTCGACGACTTCCGCACCGTGGCCAAGGAGGTGACCTACCGGGCCCCGCAGATCGACCTGGTCTCCACGGTCACCGGCAGGCTCGCCACCACCGAGGAGCTCACCTCGCCCGACTACTGGGTCGAGCAGATCCGGCGCACCGTCCGGTTCACCGAGGCTGTGGCGACCCTGGACGCCGAAGGCGTCACCACCTTCCTGGAGCTCGGCCCCGACGCCGTGCTCACAGCCCTCGTCGCGCAGGGCCGGGCCGAACCCGACGCGGTCGGCACCGTGGCCGCGCTCCGTCGCGACCGGGACGAGCCGAAGTCGCTGGTCGAGGCGCTCGGCGCCCTGCACCTACGCGGCGTGGCCGTCGACTGGCAGGCCTGCTTCGGCGCCACCGGCGCCCGCCGCGTCGAGCTCCCCGGCTACGCCTTCCAGCGCGAACGCTTCTGGCTGGCGCCCACCGGCACGGCCCTGGACGCCTCCGGCCTCGGTCTCCAGGACGGCCCGCACCCCCTGCTGGCGGCGCAGGCGCAACTCGCCTCCTCCGACAGCGCGCTGTTCACCGGCAGGGCATCGCTGCGCAGCCACCCCTGGCTCGCCCGCCATACGGTCCACGGGGTGCCGGTGCTGCCCGCGGAGGCGATCGTGGACCTGGTCGTCCGGGCCGGCGACGACCTCGGGACCAGTGTCCTGGACCGGCTCACCCTGGAGACCCCGGCCGCTCTGCCCGACGACGGGAGCCTCCAGATCCAACTGGCCCTCGACGCGCCCGCCGAGGACGGGAGCCGCCTCTTCACCCTGCACGGGCGTCCCGCCGGAGCCGACGTGCCCTGGACGGTCCACGCGAGCGGCCGGCTGACCAGCTGCCGGTCCTCCCCGGCGGTGCGGCCGGCCGACTGGCAGACCGCCGACGCGTCGGCCCTACCGCTCGGCGCCGAGCACAGGAAGGACGGCATCACAGCGGCCTGGCGCAACGGTGACGAGGTCGTCGCCGACATCGAACTCGACCCCGCACTGCACGGCGAGGCCGACGGGCTCGGCGTACACCCCCTGCTGCTGAGGGCCGCCCTGCGTGCGGCCCGGATCGCCGACGACATCTCCGGCGAGGCACGGATCCCGGTGGCCTGGCAGGAGTTCACGCTGTACGCGACGGGGGCGACCGCCCTGCGCGTACACGCCCGTACGACGGGGGACTCCACCGTCAGCCTGCGTCTGGAGGACCGGTCCGGCCGCCCCGTCGCGGAGGCCCGCGCCGTGACGGGGCGCGCCGTGACCCGCCACGAGGCCGAGGCCGCCCGCTCCCGGGACGCGGACGCGCTGTTCCACGTCGACTGGCGCCCCGCACAGCTGCCCGGCCTCGATCCCGGCACCCGGGCCGACGCGCTTCCCGTATGGCGCAGCGGCCCCGCCGGGGAGGTGCCGAGCTCTCTGCACACCCGACTGCACGCCACCTTGGAACGGGTGCGCGCGCACCTGGCCGAGCCGGACGGCGACACGGCTCCGCTGGTCGTGGTGACCCGTGGCGCCGTCGCGGCCGGCGGCGACCGGACCGTCGATCCCGCCGCCACCGCCGAATGGGGGCTGGTGCGCTCGGCCCAGTCCGAAGCGCCCGGCAGGATCGTCCTCGTGGACACCGACCCCGACGCCCCGGCCGACAGGGTGGCGGCGGAACTGGACGCCGTGCTCCCCGCCCTCCTCGCATCGGGCGAGGCCCAGGCGGCGATGCGTGACGGAAAGGTCCTCCTGCCGCGCCTGCGCCGCACCGGACCCGCCGCACCGGACGCGCGCCCGGCCGGAGCGTGGACGCCCGAGGGCACTGTCCTGATCACCGGTGGTACCGGCAGCCTCGGCAGCCTGTTCGCCCGCCACCTCGTACGCGAACACGGCGTCGGACACCTCCTGCTGCTCAGCCGCCGCGGCCCGCACGCGCCCGGCGCCGAGGCCCTGCGGGAGGAGCTGGCCGCCTTGGGAGCGACGGTCACCATCGCTGCCTGCGACGCGGCCGACCGCGACGAGCTGGCCGCCGTACTCCACCGCATCCCCGCCGCGCACCCGCTGACGGGCGTGGTGCACACGGCCGGTGTCATCGACGACGGCCTCGTGTCCGACCTGACGCCCGAGCGCCTCTCCGCCGTCCTGCGGCCCAAGGCCGATGCCGCGTGGAACCTCCATGAGCTGACCCAGGACATGGACCTGACGGCCTTCGTCCTCTTCTCCTCCATCGCCGGCGTCATCGGCGGCGCGGGCCAGGGCAACTACGCGGCGGCCAACGCCTTCCTCGACGGCCTCGCCGCCCGGCGGGCCGCCCACGGCCTGCCGGCCGTCTCCGCCGCGTGGGGCCTGTGGGACCAGGCGCCCGCAGCCGACGGCGGGGGCGGCACACCGCCGGTCACCTCGGGTATCACCGGTGCCCTGGGAGCCGGTGACATCGCCCGCATCGCCCGCGCGGGCTTCCGGCCCATCGGCTACGAGCAGGGCCCGGCCCTGCTCGACCTCGCGCTGGCCCGGCCGCACCCCGCACCGGTGATCACCCCGCTGGACATCGCCGCCATGCGGGAGCGGCCCGCCCAGGCGCCGCTGCTCGCCGCGGCTCTCGTTCGCAGGCCGGCCCGGCGCACCGCCAACAACTCCGTCCACACGGCGGGCGCTCTGGCCCAGCGGCTGGAAGGACTGGACACCGCCGAGCAGCTGCGCCTCGTCCTGGACGTCGTCGTCGACGCCTCGGCCGCGGTGCTCGGTCACGGCGGAGCGTCCTCGATCGGCCCCGACCAGCCCTTCGCGCAGCTCGGCTTCGACTCGCTGACCTCGGTCGAACTGCGCAACAGGCTCGCCGCCGATCTCGGGCTCCCGCTTCCCGCCACCGTCGTCTTCGACCACCCCACCCCGCGCGCCATGGCCGAGTACCTGCGCCCCGCCATGGCCGGCGAGGCGGCGGCCGACACCCCGGCCGCCGAGGACGCCCGGACCTACCAGGCCGAGATCCGCCTCGACGACGACATCAGGGCCGCGGAGCACGTCGTACGCCAGGTCGACGACCCGGCGGAGATCCTGCTGACGGGCGCGACCGGATTCCTCGGCGCCTTCCTGCTGCGGGACGTGATGCGGCAGACCCGCGGCACGGTGCACTGCCTGGTCCGGGCGGCCGACGAGGCTGAAGGCATGCGGCGGCTGCGCGAGAACCTGGAGTGGTACCGGGTCTGGGACGACATCGACCCCGACCGGCTCCGCGCCCTCCCCGGCGATCTCGCCCAGCCCGGGCTCGGCCTCGGCGAGGAGGTCTTCGACGCCCTGGCTCGCAGCGTCGACGTCGTCTACCACGCGGGCGCGACCGTGCACTGGCTGCACCCGTTCAGCACCCTCAAGGACGCGAACGTCGGCGGCACCCGGGAGATCCTGCGGCTCGCCGCACGCCACCGCACCGTGCCCGTCCACTACCTTTCCACCACCGGCGTCTTCGCCGGGGAGCGCGCCCAGGGCAGGCCGCTCGCGGTGGACGACCCGACCGGCCCCGCCGAGGTGCTGCCGAGCGGCTATCTGCGCAGCAAGTGGGTGGCCGAGCAGGTCATCGGCATCGCCCGCGACCGCGGCCTTCCGGTCTCCGTCTACCGCGTGGACGTGATCTCCGGCGACCAGGTCAACGGTGCCTGCCAGACCCGGGACTTCGTCTGGCTGAGCCTGCGCGGCCTGCTCCAGGCCGGCGCCGTACCGGCCGGACTGACGGCAAAGGTGCCTCTGACCCCCGTCGACTACGTCAGTGCGGCGGTGGTCGCACTGTCCCAGCGGCCGGGAACGGCCGACGGCACCTTCCACCTCTACAACCAGAGCCACCTGAGCTTCGCGGACTTCATCGCCGAGCTGCGCTCGGAGGGACACCGGCTGGACGACGTCGACTGGGACACCTGGAGTTCGCTGATCAGGTCGGACCCCGACAACGTGATGCTGCCGCTGGTCGAGGCGTTCGAGATGATGGCCCACGACAACGCCGTGTTCTATCCGCCGGTCGACACCTCCGTGGCCGAGCGCGCGCTCGCGGACACGGGCGTGGTCTGCCCGCCGATGACGGTCGACCTGTTCCGCCGGTACGTCGAGTTCTTCGTCGAGGCGGACTTCTTCCCGGCGGCGGGCGACGTCCCCCGGAACGTGCGGCGCGACCAGCACTCCTCCTGACACCTTCCACATGACCGAATCGACGGCCTGACAGCAGGTCAGGACGACAGGTGGCCGCCCGGCCCTGCGCAGGGCCGGGCGGCCACCGGATGGGATCGCACCTTGGACAGCGTATGGTTCCGCCGGTTCGCCGCACCCGGCACCGGTGACGGCACGACGCCGCAACTCATCTGTTTCCCGCACGCGGGCGGTGCCGCCTCCGCCTACGTGGCTCTGTCCCGCGCCCTCGCCGCGGATGCGGACGTGTTGGCCGTCCAGTACCCCGGCCGCCAGGACCGTCGGAAGGAGGAGCCCGCCACCGACCTGACGGCGCTGGCCCGCACCATCGCCGACGCGCTGGCGCGCGACCTCACCCCCGGCCGTCCGTACGCCTTCTTCGGCCACAGCATGGGCGCGATCCTCGCGTACGAGACGGCCCGGCTGCTCGCGCGGTCGGCGGCACCCGCGCCCGTCCGGCTCTTCCTGTCGGGGCGGGGCGCCCCGGCACCGGAACCCCTGCGCAGTGATCTGATCGACGGGGACGCCGAACTCCTCGCCGCGATACGCCGGCTGGGGGGTACGGGACAAGGCATCCTCGACGAGCCGGAGCTCCTGGAGATGGCACTGCCCGCCCTGCGCGCCGACTACCGCGCGCTCGGCGCCTACCGCTGGCGCCCCGGCCCGCCCCTCGACGTGCCGTTCACCGTCCTGGTCGGCGCGTCCGACCCGGTGGTCCCCACGGAGGACGCCCGGGGCTGGCTCGCCCACTCGACGCGGGAGAGCCGGATGCGGGTGTTCCCGGGCGGCCACTTCTACCTGGACGAGGCGGTGGCGGAGGTCGCGGACGAGGTCCGTACGTCCCTGGCGGCTCACGCCGCGGTGTGAGCCGCGCCTCTGTCCGATCCGCAGGGCTACCTCATCCAGCAACAGATCTGAGAGGCCCCCCGCCCGGTGCGGGGGGCCTCTCCGCATCCGTGGGCCCCGCCTCACGACCTGCGGCACCGAGAGCCGCCACCCCTCCGGGCGGGTGAGTTCGACCGGTCAGGCCGGGGTCCGTTCCCTCCGCGAACACGCCGGGCAACCCACAGCGATGACCGCGCGGGATCAGCTCGCACGGGCGGGCATCGAGGTGTCCAGCGCGACCGAGACGGCCAGCAGGGCGAGGGCCGTTCCCATCATGTAGCGCTGCACCTTGAGCCAGGACGGGCGGCGGGCGAGGAACACAGCGATGGATCCGGCGGCCAGGACGATGCTCAGGTTGATCGTGAGGGCCACCGCGATCTGGACGGAGCCGAGCACGAACCCCTGGAACAGCACGTGTCCCGAATCCAGGTTGATGAACTGCGGGATGAGGGAGAGGTACATGATGGCGATCTTCGGGTTGAGCAGGTTCGTCATCAGCCCCATCGTGAACAGCTTGCGCGGCGAGTCGTGCGGCATCTTCTGGGGGGCGAAGACGGAGACGCCCCCGGGCTTCAGGGCGGTCCAGGCGAGGTGGGCGAGGTACGCCGCCCCGGCCAGCTTCACCGCGACGTACAGCTCGGGCACCGCTGTGAACACCACCGAAAGGCCGAGGTTGGTCGCCAGCAGGTAGACCAGGAACCCCACCGCGACGCCGCCGAGGGAGACGACGCCGGCGCGCCGTCCCTGGGTGATGCTCCGGGAGACGAGATAGATCATGTTCGGGCCGGGGGTCAGTACCATCCCCAGGGCGACCATCGCGACCCCCAGTACTCCGGTCAGCTCAACCATGTGCTGCGCGCCGCCTTCGGTTCGAGAACTGCTCTTCGGTCGGTCGGTTCCGCGCTGCTCGGTGAATTTCCGGGCTCCTGACGGAGTCGTGTATCGGTGCAATGGAAGTGTAAGTTCCCTTCTTTGCTCGGTTCAATATGAAAGATTGAACTCGGTGCAATGTTGTGCTTCGATGCCCACCAGGCACATCGATGGGCGATGACCGAAGAGAGTGCGGAAGGTGAGGCCCGTGAAGGACTACCGGAGCGTCGCCGACGCGGTCGCCGCGGAGATCGGAGCGGGCCGGCTCAGGGCGGGTGAACGGCTGCCCACCCAGAGGGAATTCGCTCGGCAGTACGGCATCGCCAATTCCACGGCCACCCGCGTCTATCAGGAGCTCGCACGCCGGGGTTTCACCGAGGGCCATGTGGGGCGGGGGACGTTCGTGCGCGATGCTTCAGGCGCGGCGGCCCCGGCGCCCGCACTGTCCGAACCCGCCGACAGCAGAGTCGACTTGGAGCTGAACTACCCCGTGGTGCCCGAGCAGGCAAAGCTGCTCGCCGCCGGTCTGGGGAAGCTGCTGAGGCCGGGCCGGCTGGAGCCGGTACTGCGCCCGGTCGGTGCGGCCGGTACCGGCACCGCCCGCGATGCGGCGGCCGACCTGCTCGCCCGGGGCGGCTGGCGCCCCGATCCGGCGCGGATCCTGTTCGCCGGGAGCGGCCGGCAGGCGATCTCGGCGGTCGTCGCGGCGGTGACCCGGCCGGGCGCGCGGCTGGGCGTCGAGGAGCTGACGTACCCGGTGCTCAAGGCGATCGCCACCCGGCTCGGCGTCACCCTCGTGCCGCTCGCCATGGACGAGGCCGGGCTGATCCCGGAGGCGGTGGAGGAGGCGCACCGGGCCGGGCCGCTGCACGCCGTCTACGTACAGCCCGTCCTGCACAATCCGCTGTCGCTGACCATGCCCGCCGGCCGGCTGGACCGCTTGGCCGATGTGCTGCTGACGTGCGGTATCCATGCGATCGAGGACGCCGTCTGGGCGTTCCTCCGGGACGATCTGCCGCCCCTCGCGTCGCGTGCGCCCGAGCGGACGGTCCTCGTCGACAGTCTGTCCAAGCGGCTGTCCCCGGGGCTCTCCCTCGGCTTCGCGGTGGCCCCCGCCGCCGCGTCGGGCGGGGTCGCGGCCGCGCTGCGCTCGGGGGGCTGGACGCCCATGGGTTTCCCGCTGGAGGCGATGGCCCGGTGGCAGGCGGACGGCGTCGTGGAGACGCTCGTACGGGCCAAGCAGCGGCAGGCCGTGGAGCGGCAGGAGATCGCGCAGCGCCACCTCGGGGACTTCGTGACCCGTAGCGCGCCGGGGTCGTACTACCGCTGGTGGGAGCTGCCGCATCCGTGGCGCGCCGACACCTTCGTGGCCGCCGCGGCGCGGCACGGCATCGCGGTCACCCCGGCCGCCGCGTTCTCCGCCGGCCGTCACCGGGGCTCGCACGCGATCCGCCTCGGCCTCGCGTCGCCCGCCGAGGACACCCTCTCCCGGGCGCTCGCGACCCTGGCCGACCTCGCGAGGTCCGCCCCGGAGGACCTCGCCCAGGACTGAGACCAGGACGGCGGGGGGCCGTCGTCGTGCCCGGCGTCTTCTCAGCGGCAGAGCAGGGCCGCCTTCAGATCCAGCTTGTGGTCGAGGCGGCCCAGGTCGCGGCCGGTGAGCAGCTCCACCCGCTGGATGCGGTAGTGCACGGTGTTGACGTGCAGATGCAGGGCCTCGGACGTCCGCGCCCAGGACCCGTGGTGCGTCAGGAAGGTGTCGAGGGTCTCCAGGAGCATGCGGTGGGAGGGGTTCGTGGCATCGGCGAGCGGGCCCAGGGCGTGGATGCCGAAGGCCGTCCGTACGTCGGTGGGCACGCCCGCGAGCAGGGCGTCCAGGGTCGTGAGGTCGTCGATCGCGGTGAGGTTCGCGCTGTCCGCCCGCCCCGCCGCCGTCAGCGCGTAACGGGCCTGCACCAAAGCCCCGGTGAGGTCCGCCGGCGTCACGGCCGTGGTGCTGATGCCTCCGTACGGAAGCACGGCTTCGTCGCAGGCGTGCAGCGTGGGCCAGAGCTGCTTGAGAGCCGGGACCACGTCCTCGGGCGAGCCGGAATCCGCCGCGATCACCGCCACCGCCGGCCCTCCGGCCAGGTTCCCCGTCACGGACCGGTGGCCCGCGAGATGGCGCACCGCCTCCCTCAGCGCCTCCGCCGCGCCGTCCCCGGCCGCCGCCCCTAGGGAGATGGCCATCACCGTGTACGGCCCGTGTTCCGGCAGACCGCAGCCGCGCAGAGCCGCAGCGAGCGGCGCGGGACGCGAACCGGAACCGGGCCCCGGTGTGTCCAGCAGCCCCAGCAGCTCCATGGCAGGACCGCCGCCCGCGGCCTCGCGTCGCAGCACCCCCTGCCGGTACTGCGCGAACACCTCGGCTATCTCGTGCAGCATCCGCGGTGGCACGTCCACCGCCCCCGGCAGATGCAGGAACCACTGCCCGTACGGGGACGCGTCCGGGTCCACGCGCAAGGCGCCCTTCAGCCGACCCGCCGCCTCCGCCGCCGGCAGGGCCCGGGCGCCCGGTGTACGGGCGATCGTGCGCCCGGTGGCGCTGAGCACGTAACAGGGCGGCGTCCCCAGGCGCTCGACCGCCCGGGCGAGCAGCGTGTCCGCGGCCGCGCCGTCCGCGAGGAGCCGGCTGAGCTCACCCCGTACGTTCTCCGGCAGCGCGTAGGGGACGGCGGCCGGACGCCGGCTGAGGTCACCCCACTGCCGCAGGTACACGGCGTCGGTGATCGCCCGGAAGGAGGTGTGCACCGGCACCGAGAGGAGCGCGACCCCGTGGCGGCGGCAGGCGTCGACCAGCACCTCCGGTACCGTCCCGTGCGTCTCCTCGCCCGCCAGCAGCGCGGCCGCACCGGCATCCCGCAGCGCCGCGACGAACCGGTCCGCCGTCCCCTCCTCGTCCGCCGCGCTCCACCACACCAGGCCGCTGAGCACGATCTCACCCCGCTGGAGGAAGCGCCCCGGGTCCTCCAGATCGGTCGCGGTCACCCCGCTGATCTCCCGCGCGAGGAGCGGCGGCCCGCCCCAGAGCAGGGTGAGGTCCAGGGACTCCAGCCGGAGGAGGTCTTCGACGTGCATGGGCGGTCTCCTTGCGGGGCTGCCGGGCACCACACCCGGCATCTCACATTCACGAGGTCAATGCGAGTCACTGCATCGTAAATGCAAGGCTGGAGCAGACAAACACCTCTTGGTTGATCCTCCAGTGTTACGTCTGGGGGCTGGTGTATTTCCGTACGGTGAACCAGTCGTGCGGGCCCCTGTCGCGCGGCTTCACTGGCGGGCATGGACCTCAACACGGTGCTCGATGTGCGAGATGCCCGCAGCCCCGCCCCTTGGCGGCCGGGCGACGCCTGGCTCAGCGGGGGCACCTACCTGTTCTCCGAGCCGCAGCCGAGGCTGCGGCGGCTGGTGGACCTGAGCCGGATGGGCTGGGAGCCGGTGCGCGAGCTGCCGGACGGCTCGCTGGAACTCGCGGCGACCTGCACGATCGCTCAGCTCTCCCGGTTCGGGAAGACCTGGCGCGCGCCGGCGGCGCCCCTCGTCGAGCAGTGCTGCCGGGCCTTCCTCGCCTCGTTCAAGATCTGGAACATGGCGACCGTCGGCGGCAACCTCTGCAACGCCCTGCCCGCCGGGCCGATGATCTCGCTCACCGCCGCCCTGGACGGCAGCTGCCTGCTCCGCGCCCAGGACGGCTCGCTGCGCCGCGTGAAGGTGGCGGACTTCGTCACCGGCGCGGGCCGCAGGGACCTCGCCGAGGGCGAACTCCTGCGCTCGATCACCCTGCCCGCCCGCGCCCTGGCGTCCCGTACGGCGTTCCGCCAGGCGTCCCTGTACGGGCTCGGGCGCTCGGGGGTGCTGGTCATCGGGGTGCTGGACCCGGTCGACGGGTCGCTGGCCGTGACGGTGAGCGCGGCGACGGTCCGGCCGTTCCGCTTCTGGTTCCCGCTGTCCCCGGACCGGGACACGCTGGGCGACACGGTCGACTCCACGATCGGCGCCGACGACTGGTTCGACGACATCCACGGACTGCCCGCGTGGCGACGGCACATGGCGTTGCGCTTCGCGGAGGAGATCCGCCGCGAACTGAGCACGCGGGCCACGGCGACCTCGGGGGAGACGGCATGAATCACGGCATCCACATCAACGGCCGCCCCTTCCAGGACGAGCCCCGCGCCGGCCAGTGCCTGCGCACCTATCTCCGCGAACGCGGCTGGTTCGGCGTGAAGAAGGGCTGCGACGCCGGGGACTGCGGCGCGTGCACGGTCCACGTCGACGGGGAGCCGGTGCACAGCTGCCTCTACCTCGCCGTACGGGCTAACGGGCGGGCCGTCACCACGGTGGAGGGGCTGGCGGACGAGGGCGGTGAACTCCACCCGGTACAGCGGAAGTTCCTGGACGCGCAGGGGTTCCAGTGCGGCTTCTGCACCGCCGGGTACCTGATGACCACGGCCGCCCTGGACGCCGAGCAACTCGACGACCTACCCCGGGCGTTCAAGGGCAACATCTGCCGCTGCACCGGCTACCGGGCCATCGAGGACGCGGTGCGCGGGGTACGGCACACCGAGGAGCCGGACGCCGGACGGGCCGTCGGCCGCAACCTCGGTGCTCCGGCCGGGCCCCAGGTGGTGACGGGCACCGCGCGGTACACCTTCGACATCGACGTCCCCGGCCTCCTCCACATGAAGCTCCTGCGCTCCCCGCACCCGCACGCCCGCATCCTTGCCATCGACACGGCCGCCGCTCTCCGCGTCCCGGGCGTCCACCTGGTCCTCACCCACCACGACGCCCCGGAACGGCTCTACTCCACCGCCCGTCACGAGCACCCCACCGAGGACCCCGACGACACCCGGCTGCTCGACGACACCGTCCGCTACATCGGCCAGCGCGTCGCGGCCGTGGTCGCCGACAGCGAGGCGGCGGCCGAGGAGGGGTGCCGCCGCATCGAGGTGACGTACGAGCAACTCCCGTACGTCACCGACCCGGAGGAGGCGATGGCCCCCGGCGCACCGGTCGTCCACGACAAGGGCCCCGAGTCGCGCATCGCCCGTCCCGAGAACAACGTCGTCGGTGAGGTCCACGGCGAGATCGGCTCGGTGGAGGAGGGGTTCGCCGAGGCCGACGTCGTGTACGAGGAGACCTTCCGCACCCAGCGGGTCCAGCACGCCAGCCTGGAGACACACGGAGCGGTCGCCTGGTACGAGAGGGGGGAGGACGGCGAGGAACGCCTCACCGTGCGTTCCAGCACCCAGACCCCCTTCCTCACCCGCCGCGCCCTGTGCGCCCTGTTCGACCTGGAGTTGAAGCAGGTACGGGTGCTGGCGGGCCGGGTCGGCGGCGGCTTCGGCGGAAAGCAGGAGATGATCGTCGAGGACATCGTGGCGCTCGCCGTGATGCGGCTGCGCCGCCCGGTCAAGCTGGAGTACACCCGCGCCGAGCAGTTCTACGGGGCGACCACCCGCCACCCCTTCACCATCGGCGTCCGCGCGGGCGCCCGGTCGGACGGCACGCTCACCGCCCTCCAGGTGCGGGTGGTGTCCAACACGGGCGCGTACGGCAACCACGGTCCGGCCGTGATGTTCCACAGCGTCGGCGAGTCGATGGCCGTCTACCGCGCCCCGCACAAGAAGGTGAACGCCTACTCCGTCTACACCAACTCCGTTCCGGCGGGCGCCTTTCGCGGCTACGGCCTCGGCCAGGTCGTCTTCGCGGTCGAGTCGGTGATGGACGAACTGGCCCGGCGCACGGGCGTCGACCCCCTGGTCTTCCGAGAGGTGAACATCATCGGCCCCGGCGAGCACATGATCAGCCCCGGCGGCGAGGAGGAGGACCTGGAGATCGCCAGCTACGGACTCGACCAGTGCCTCCAGGTCGTACGGGACGCGATCCAGGAGCACGGGGACGAGGGTGACGTGCCGGACGGGTGGCTCGTCGGCCAGGGCACCGGGATGTCGATGATCGCCACCGGACCGCCCGGCGGCCACTTCGCGGACGCCACGGTGAAGTTGCTCCAGGACGGCACGTACGACATCGCCGTCGGCACTGCCGAGTTCGGCAACGGTACGACCACCGTCCACCAGCAGATCACCGCGGGCGCGCTCTCCACGACCGTCGACCGGATCGCGATCCGCCAGTCGGACACGGACGTGGTCCGGCACGACACGGGCGCCTTCGGTTCGGCGGGGACGGTGGTGGCGGGCAAGGCGGTGATGAAGGCCGCCGAGGCCCTCGCCGTACAACTTCTGGATTTCGCGGCGGGGTGTCTGGGAGCGGCGGCGCCGGGGGAGTGCCGGCTGACGGCGGACGCGGTGGAGTGCGCCGGGCGCGTGGTCAGCCTGAAGGAGCTGTTCCAGGCCGCCCGCGCGGCCGGGCGCGAACTGTCGGCGGACGGGCACTGGGGTGGTTCGCCGCGCTCGGTGGCGTTCAACGCGCAGTGGTTCCGGCTGGCGGTGGATCCGGGCACGGGGGAGATCCGCATCCTGCGCAGCGTCCACGCCGCCGACGCGGGCAAGGTGATGAACCCGATGCAGTGCCGGGGGCAGGTGGAGGGCGGGGTGGCGCAGGCGCTCGGCGCGACCCTCTTCGAGAACGTACGGCTCGACGAGCGCGGCGAGGTGACCACGGCCGCGTTCCGCCGCTACCGGCTGCCGCAGTACGCCGATGTGCCGCGTACCGAGGTGCACTTCATGGAGACCTCGGACGCGATCGGCCCGCTGGGCGCCAAGTCGATGAGCGAGAGCCCGTTCAACCCGGTCGCCCCGGCCTTCGCCAACGCGCTGCGCGATGCCACGGGGATCAGGTTCACCGAGCTGCCGCTGACGCGGGACCGGGTGTGGCTGGCGCTGGACGCGGCTGCGAGGGGCTGACGATCACTTCCGGGGGGCGGGGCGCCGACGGGTCGGCCGGCCCCCGCGCCCCCGGCAGGTCCGGCGTCGCGCAGCGGGGCGGGAGGTCGGGGGTGAGCAGTGATCGTGCCTGTGCCTGTGCCTGTGCCTGTGCTGGTGTGCGTGGTCGGGTCATGGGTCCCACCTGCCGTGCCGGCGGGAGTCCGGACGGGCTCCTACCAGTGATTCGGAGCCGTACGGCAAGGGGATTGGGCCCGGCCCGCACAGGACTCGGTCCGTACCGAGGCTCAGCCCACGTCGAGGATCTCGCCCATCAGCCGGGTCGGTGCGAGCACCGCCCTTCCGGGGTGATTCAAGGAGGGCTCGGAGAGGGGGGAGGGGAGGGGGCGTCGAGGGCACCTGTACGTTTAGCTTAGGCTTGCCTAACTCTCACTCGCTCGTCCAACCATGAGGAACACCCATGCTCGACTTCACCCGCGTGCGTCGTCACACTCTTGCCGCTTCGGCCACCGCCGTCGCCCTCGCCGTCGTCCTGGCCGGCTGCTCCTCGGACTCCGACAGCGGCAAAGACTCGGCGAAGGACGCGGGGAAGAGCGCAGGCGCCTTCCCCGTCTCGATCAAGAGCTCCCTCGGCACCGCGAAGATCGACGAGAAGCCCGAGCGCATCGTCACCCTCGGCCAGGGCTCCGCCGAGACCGCGATAGCCCTCGGCCAGACCCCGGTCGGCATCGAGAGCTACCCGTGGGGCAGCGACAAGTCCGGCTACCTGCCGTGGATCGACGAGGCCGTGAAGAAGTCCGGCGACAAGCTCCCCAAGCAGTTCGCGGGCGGCGAGGAGATCGACTTCGAGGCCATCACCGAGCTGGAGCCGGACGTGATCCTCGCCCCGTGGTCGGGCATCACGCAGAAGCAGTACGACGTCCTCAAGGACATCGCCCCCACGGTCGCCTACCCGGACCAGGCGTGGAGCACCGACTGGGACCAGCAGATCGACATCATCGGCAAGGCGCTCGGCCGGACGAAGGACACCGACGCCCTCAAGACGAAGATCGAGAAGCAGCTCGCCGACGCCGCGGCCACCCGGCCGAACTACAAGGACGTCACCTTCTCCTACATCTACAACTCCGGCCCCGGCACCCTCGGTGTCTTCAAGCCCGAGGAGCAGCGCGTCAAGATGGTCTCCTCGCTCGGCCTGAAGGTCGACCCGGTCGTCAACGGCTTCAAGGAGACGCCCGGCACCGACTCCGCCCTCATCGGCCTGGAGAACGCCGAGAAGCTGAAGGACAGCGACGTGGTCTTCACGTTCTACACGGACGCGAAGAACCGCAAGGAGATCGAGGGCCAGAAGCTGTACGGCGCGATCCCCGCGATCAAGAAGGGCGCCGTCGTCGCGAGCAACGACAACTCCTTCGTCACCGCCTCCTCGATCATCAACCCGCTGACCGTGCCGTGGACGATCGAGCGCTACCTGCCGATCATCGACGAGGCCGTCAAGAAGGCCGGCGAGTAACCCCGGCCGGGTATCCGAACCGCCGAAGCCACCAGGCACACTCCACTCCCATGGCAACCACCACGGTCGCACCGCCGAGCGGCGCCGGTACCTCGCGTACCGGCGCCGCCCGGACGGCGTTCCTCCTGCTCGCGGCGGTCGCGGCGCTGGCGGTCGCGCTCTGCGCGAGCGTCATGTTCGGCAGCCGCTCCACCTCGTTCGGCGATGTCCTCGGCGTCCTCGGCGGAACCGCCGACGACAACGTCACCGCGATCATCGAGAGCCGCTACCCCCGCACCGCCCTCGGCGTCCTCGCCGGACTCTGCCTCGCGGTCGCCGGAACGCTCATGCAGGGCGTTTCGCGCAACCCGCTGGCCGAACCGGGCCTCCTCGGCATCAACGCCGGCGCCTCCGCGAGCATCGTCGCCGCGACCGCCTGGTTCGGCGCCTCCGGGGCCACCGACACCATGTGGTGGGCGCTGCCCGGAGCGCTGGTCGCCGGGGTGCTCGTCCACGTCATCGGCTCCGCCGGTACGGGCACGAGCGTGGTGCGCCTGGTGCTCGCCGGGGCGGTGCTCACCGCCGTACTGATGGCGTTCATCCAGGCGGTGACCCTCAGCAAGCCCCAGGTCTTCGACAGCTACCGCTACTGGGTCGTCGGGGCGCTCGGCGGGCGGGATTTCGACGTGTTCTGGTCCGTCCTGCCCTTCGCCGGCACCGGCCTCCTCCTCGCGCTGGCCCTCGGCCCCGGCCTCAACGCCCTGGCCCTCGGCGACGCGACCGCCGTGGCCCTCGGCTCGCACCCGGCGCGCACCCGGGGCGGCGGGCTCCTCGCCGCCACGCTGCTCAGCGCCGCCGCGACCGCCGCCGTCGGCCCGATCGCCTTCGTCGGCCTCGCCGTACCGCACGTCGTACGGGCCCTGGTCGGCGTCGACTTCCGGGTCCAGCTCCTCTTCTCCGCGCTGCTGGGGCCGAGCCTGCTGCTCCTCGCGGACGTGGTGGGCCGGACCGTCATGCGCCCCACCGAACTGATGGTCGGCGTCGTCACCGCGTTCATCGGCGCACCCGCGCTGCTCATCGCCGTACGCAGGATGCGGGGCACGACATGACCGTCACCGAACCCCTTCGCAGGCCCGTCAAGGCCCCGCGCGGCTATCTGGTCGTCGGCCGCACCGTGGCGCTACCGATGCGCCGCGCCTCCGTCCTCGCCGGCGCCGGGCTCCTCGTCCTCCTCCTCACCGCCGCCGTGGCCGCGCTCACCTGGGGCCGCCTCGGCCTCGACCTCGCCGACCTGCCGGCGGCGCTCCTCGGAGACGCGGAGGGCAAGGACCGCTTCGTCTTCAACCGGCTGCGCGGCCCCCGCCTCACCGTCGCCATCGGGGTCGGCGCGGCGCTCGGCCTCTCCGGCGCGCTCTTCCAGTCCGTCACCCGCAACCCGCTCGGCAGCCCCGATGTCATCGGCCTCTCCGCCGGAGCAGGCGCGGGCGCCGCGATCTGCGCGCTGATGTTCCCCGACACCGTGCCCGTCGCCGTCGGCGCGCTCATCGGCGCGGTCGCCGCGATGGGCCTCGTGTACGTGTCCACCGGCACCGGCTTCCGCAACCCGGCCCGGCTCGTCATCGCCGGTATCGGGGTCGCCGCGATGGGCGCCGCCGTCACCCAGTACGTCGTCTACGCCCTGGAACGCGACAAAGCCTCCGTTCTCACCGCGTACGTCAACGGCAGCCTCACCGCCCGGTCCTGGACCGACGCCACCACCATCTGGCTGGTCCTCCTCGCCGTCGCTCCGCTGACCGCGCTGATCTCCCGGCGGCTCGACATCGGCGAAATGGGCGACGACATCGCCGAAGGGCTCGGCTCCGAGCCGAAGAAGGCCAAGACGCTCGCCGTTGTCCTCGCCATCGCCCTCTCGGCGGCCGCCGTCAGCGTCTCCGGACCCATCGCCTTCATCGCCCTGACGGCCCCGCAGATCGCCCGGCGCCTCACCCGCGGATCCGGCCCCCACCTGCTGCTCTCCGGCCTCACGGGCGGCCTGCTGCTGGTGGCCGCCGACCTCTGCGCCCAGCAGCTGCCCCTCTTCGAGGACCTGCCGGTCGGGATCTACACCATGGCCATCGGCGGCGCGTACCTCGGCTATCTGCTGATACGCGAGTGGCGCCGGGGAGTGCTGTGACGGCACGGCCCTCTCCGCGCCGCGAAGACGCCGGAGGCCAGGCCGAGACCATGGCGACGGGTGCCGGAGACGATGACGACTGGTCACGTACAGGTTCGTCGACCATACTGCCCGCCGTGGAGCAGAGCATAGATTCGAACAAGAAGCCCGAGTTCGCCGCAGGCACCGACCCGGCGTTCATCCCCCTCCCCGGCCTGGCGGCGCCCGCCACGGCCCGGAAGACCGAACCGGAAGCGGAGGCCGAACCGAAGACGGACGCGGAGCGCGACGACGACGCGCCCGCAGCGGCGGCCGGAGAAGCTCCCGAGGCCGAGGCCGAGGCCGAGACCGGGACCGGGACCGAGACGGATGCGGCGGCCGAAGAGGCGGAAGCGGAACCGGAAGCGGCCGAGGACGGTCCGGTCTTCGAGATCAGCGACCGGCGCGGCTCGATCCGGGTGGCCCGGGAAGGCATCCGGTTCACGCTGGACGACCAGGAGGCCGACTTCGACTGGGCCGAGATCGGCGCGGTGGAGACGCACCCGGCCCGCTTCGGCCGCCGGTTCACCGTGACCGTGCACCTGTCGACCCGGCGCTGGTTCAACGCCGAGGTCGAGGCGGCGAGCCGGACGCAGCTCAAGGAGTGGCCGGCCGAGCTGGACGCCGCCCTGGACGCCTACTTCGAGGAGTCCTGACCGGGCTGCCGCGTCCCGGACACCATCCCGTGCGCCGGGTGGTGTCCGGGAACCGCTGGTGCCGGAAGGCGTGCCGGGGCGGGCGGCGCCGGAGGGGGCCTGGGACGGACGGCGCCGGGGCGTGATTCCGTACGGGCCGGCGCCGGAGCCTTGTTCCGTACGGGCCGGCGCCGGGCGTCACTCGCCGCGCGCGGGGTCCTTGCGGCCCCGGACACGCTTCACGACCCACCAGGCCGCCGCCAGCACGACCAGCCCGAGCACGACCTTGGACATGAGTCCCACGTACGTCCCGACCACGTCCCAGCTGTCGCCGAGCCAGTAACCCGCCAGCACCAGCACGGTGTTCCACACCAGGCTGCCCGCGGTCGTCAGCGCGACGAACTTCGGCAGCGGCATGCGCTCCACACCCGCGGGCACCGAGATCAGGCTCCGGAAGACCGGCACCATCCGGCCCAGCAGGACCGCCTTCGTGCCGTGCCGCGCGAACCACTCCTCCGTACGCTCCAGGTCCGACGCCTTGACCAGTGGCAGCTTGGCCCACAGCGCGTGCATCCGCTCCCGCCCGAACACGGCCCCGAGCCCGTACAGCGCCACCGCCCCGACCACCGAGCCGAGCGTCGTCCAGAACAGCGCGGAGGCCAGGCTGAGCACGCCCTGCGCCGCCGCGAACCCGGTCAGCGGCAGGATGACCTCGCTCGGCAGCGGGGGGAACAGGTTCTCCAGCGCGATGGCGAGACCGGCACCCGGCCCGCCGAGCGTCTCGACCAGCCCGGTGGCCCACCCCGCGATCCCGCCCTGCGGCTCCTCGGCAGCGACTGACAGTGCGAGGTGCATGAAGGCTCTCCGGCGTGGGGGTGTCGGGTGAGTGGAGGGGAGATGACCGCCTCCTGCCGCCCATCCTCCCTCAGGCCTGGTCGGGCACCACCGGCCGGGTCGGCTGACCGAGCGCGTCCGGGTCGAGGGCGTGGGGCGCGTGGGGTGCGGGCCCGGTAGCCCGGCGCCTGTGCGACGCTTGCGGCGGTCCGGCCACCGGCGACCGCGTTCCCGGGAAGCGCGGAGCCCGGCACCGGACGGCGAAGGAGGCGCACGTGGCCAGGGACGCCCGGTGGGACGCGCTGCTGGAACTGGTCGGCAAGCACGGCAGGGTGGAGGTCGAGGAGGCGGCGGCCGCGCTCGCCGTGTCGGCCGCGACCATCCGCCGCGACCTGGACCAGCTCGCCGAACAGCACCTGCTCACCCGCACCCGGGGCGGAGCGGTCGCGCACGGTGTCTCGTACGAGTTGGCGCTCCGCTACAAGACCGGCCGCCACGCCCCTGAGAAGCAGGCCATCGGCCGCGCGGTCTCCGGTCTGGTCGCCGTCGGCGAGGTGGTCGGTCTGACCGGCGGTACGACGGTGACGGAGGTGGCCCGCGCGCTGGCGGTCCGGCCCGACATCGTCGGCGAGACACCGGTGGCGGGCGGTCAGCCCACGCTCACCGTGGTGACCAACGCGCTCAACATCGCGAGCGAGCTGGCGATCCGGCCGCAGATCAAGATGGTCGTCACCGGCGGCGTGGCCCGGCCGCAGTCGTACGAACTGACCGGCCCGCTGGCCGTCGGCGTGATGAACGAGATCACGCTCGACGTCGCCGTCCTCGGGGTCAACGCCATCGACCTGGAGCGCGGCGCCTACGTCCACCACGAGGGCGAGGCCAGCGTCAACCGGCTCCTCGCGGAGCGGGCGCAGCGGGTGGTGGTCGCCGCCGACTCCTCGAAGATCGGCAGGCGGGCCTTCGCCCGGGTCTGCGATCTCGGCCTGGTCGACGTGCTGGTCACCGACGCGCACATCACGGCGGAGGCGAAGGACCGGTTCGGCGAGGCGGGCGTCCAGGTCATCACGGTGTGAGGGCTCGGAGCGGTCCTGAGAGCTCGGTGTGAGTGACTCGATCCGGCCGTTCGCCGTGTCGTTGGTACGCCGAACGGGTGAGGGACGAGAGGATTGGCCGATGAACAGTGAGTGCAGCCGGCGCACATGCGACCGGCTCGATGACGGGGTGGCCGTGTGAGCAGGTACGACCGGTACGACAGATATGACGCCACCGACGAACAGTGGGAGGGGCTCGCCCAGGTCGTACCCCTGCGCGGCCGCGACGAGTGGCCGTCCCGTATCGACCACCGCACGGTTCCGGACGAGCGGGCGGCCGAGCAGCGACGCCTGGTCGTGCTGCGGGTGCAGGTCTTCGCGGACGCGCGCGAGGTCGCGGAGTACCTGGTCGCCCAGGTTCCGGTGCTGCTCGACCTGACGGCCGCCGAGACGGATGTGGCCAAGCGGATTCTCGACTTCAGCAGTGGCGTGGTTTTCGGGCTCGGCAGCGGGATGCACCGCGTCGACCGGAACGTCTTCCTGCTGGCTCCGGAGGGCATGGAGGTCGAGGGGGTCACCCCGGCGGGGCTCGCCCAGTCGTAGTCCCCTTCGTTTCCCGCCTCTCCTCGTCGGCCTCGTCGGCCTCGCCGCCGGACGCCCGCTCCGCTCGTGGGCGTCCGGGGCGGCGGTGGTAGACCTGGGACCGTGACAGAACTCGATGTGGCAGAACTCCAGCGGCGGCTGGCCGCGTTCGCGGCGGCCCGGGACTGGGGTCAGTACCACACCCCGAAGAATCTGGTGGCCGCGCTCAGTGTCGAGGCCTCCGAACTGCTCGAGATCTTCCAGTGGCTGACGCCCGAACAGTCCGCCCGGATCATGGACGAGCCCGAAGCGGCACACCGTGTGGCCGACGAGGTGGCCGACGTCCTCGCCTATCTCCTCCAGTTCTGCGAGGTGCTCTCCATCGATCCGCTGGAGGCGCTGGCGGCCAAGATGGACCGGAACGAGCGGCGCTTCCCCGTCCCGAGCCCTCCGGAACACCAGGATCGTCACTCTTCGGAGTGATCAAGTTATCCACAATCGATTTTGTGTCCACAGATTTCCGATTTCCTCTGGCCTTACGGTGCCATCTACCTCACTGTGGGTAATGAAAGAGGTGAGCGGGTTTTCGTGATGACGGGGGAAACGCATGGAAGCGGAGCGACTCATCGAGACTGGGCGGCGGTCCCTGGCGGAGAGCCGGGGCGCGCTGGAGGTGATGGCGGAGGCCTGGCAGGCGCAGGCCCTCGCGCGGACGGTCGGCAGCAGGCTGGCCCTGTTCGGCCCGATGGAGTTACGGGGAGAGGCGCGGGCTCTCGGTGAGATCGACGGCGGCTGCGCGGCGCCGGACCACCCGGCGGCCCTCGGGCGGGGCGCACGGGCGGCGCAGCTCACCGGGATCGCGGATGTGCGGACGGCGCTGACCGGGCTGGCCCTGCTTCTCGGCGAGGCCGGGATCGCGCTGGTCTCGGTGGCCTGCGACACGGGCGAGGACGGGCTGTACTGGCAGTGCATCGAGGCCATGGACGCGGCCGACGAGTCGCTGGACCGGGTGCACGGGCTGCTGAGACGGCTGGCCGAGCGGGAGAAGGAGCGCGAGCGCCCCTACGGCGGGATACGCGGCCCCGCCCCCTCGGCGGCGGGGCCCTGAGGAAGAGGAGCCACCGAAGGGGCAGGATGGGTGCATGGATCTTCGAATCTTCACCGAGCCCCAGCAAGGGGCCGACTACGACACCCTGCTCACCATCGCCAAGGCCACCGAGGACCTCGGCTTCGACGCCTTCTACCGCTCCGACCACTACCTCCGCATGGGCTCGGGCGACGGTCTGCCGGGCCCGACCGACGCCTGGATCACCCTGGCCGGCCTCGCCCGCGAGACCCGGCGGATCCGGCTCGGCACGCTGATGACGGCGGGCACGTTCCGGCTCCCCGGTGTGCTCGCCATCCAGGTGGCGCAGGTCGACCAGATGTCCGGCGGCCGGGTCGAACTGGGTCTGGGTGCGGGCTGGTTCGAGGAGGAGCACAAGGCCTACGGCATCCCGTTCCCGAAGGAGAAGTTCGGCCGGCTGGAGGAGCAGCTGGCGATCGTCACCGGCCTGTGGGCGACGGAGGTCGGCAAGACCTTCAGCTACGACGGCACCTATTACCAGCTCACCGACTCACCCGCGCTGCCGAAGCCGGCCCAGGCCAAGGTGCCCGTCCTGATCGGCGGCCACGGCGCGACCCGCACCCCGCGTCTCGCCGCGCAGTACGCGGACGAGTTCAACATCCCCTTCGCCTCGCTGGAGGACAGCGAGAAGCAGTTCGGCCGGGTCAGGGCGGCGGCGAAGGCGATCGGGCGCGACCCGGAGGACCTGGTGTACTCCAACGCCCTGGTCGTCTGCGCCGGCAAGGACGACGCGGAGGTGGCCCGGCGGGCGGCGGCCATCGGCCGGGACGTGGAGGAGCTGAAGGCCAACGGGCTGGCCGGTTCCCCCGCCGAGGTGGTCGACAAGATCGGCCGGTACGCGGCGATCGGCTCGTCCCGGCTCTACCTCCAGGTCCTCGACCTTGACGACCTGGACCACCTGGAGCTGATCTCCTCGCAGATCCAGTCCCAGCTGACCTGACTCGTTTTTCCGAACGGACACCGGACGACGGAGGAGGAGATGGCCGTGAGCCCCGGCCGTACGCTCGCCGAAGCGCTGGAGGAAGGGCCCGTCCTGCTGGACGGAGGCCTCTCCAACCAGCTGGAGGCACAGGGGTGCGACCTCTCCGACGCACTCTGGTCGGCCCGGCTGCTGGCCGACGCGCCGGAACAGGTCGAGGCCGCCCACCTGGCGTATCTGCGCGCCGGAGCGCAGGTGCTCATCACGGCCAGCTATCAGGCCACGTACGAGGGGTTCGCGCGCCACGGGGCCGGCCCGGAGCGGACCGGGGCGCTGCTCGCCCACAGCGTGGAGCTGGCCCGGCGGGCGGCCGGCGCGGCCCGCCGGGCCGACCCCGGACGGGAGGTCTGGGTCGCCGCATCGGTCGGCCCGTACGGGGCGATGCTCGCGGACGGCAGCGAGTACCGCGGGCGGTACGGGCTGACCGCCGCGGAGCTGGAGCGCTTCCACCGTCCCCGGGTGGTGGCGCTCGCCGAGGCGGGGCCCGACATCCTGGCGGTGGAGACCGTGCCCGATCTGGCCGAGGCCGAGGCGGTGGTGCGGGTGGCGGAGGAGACCGGGCTGCCTCTCTGGCTCTCGTACAGCGTGGCGGGTGGCCGGACACGTGCCGGTCAGCCGTTGGAGGAGGCGTTCGCGGTGGCCGCCGGGCGGGAGGCGGTGGTGGCGGTCGGGGTCAACTGCTGCGATCCGGCAGAGGCGGAGGAGGCGGTGCGGCTGGCGGTGGAGGTCACGGGCAAGCCCGCCGTGGTCTACCCGAACAGCGGGGAGGGCTGGGACGCGGAAGGCAGGGGGTGGACCGGGCGGTCCACGTTCGACCCGGAGCGGGTGCGGGCCTGGACGGGGGCCGGGGCGCGGCTCGTCGGCGGCTGCTGCCGGGTCGGTCCCGAGCGGATCAGGGAGCTGGCGGCGCTGCTGGAGCGCTGAGCCGGGAGCACCGAAAATGCCTGGTGGGGGGCGGAGGATGGAGACCATACTCGGACAGGTGTTCCTGACGATCAGTACGACCGGCACCCTCGAACGCCCCGCCACGGACCTCGGCTTCCTGCTGCACAAGCATCCCGACCGGGCGCAGGCGTTCTCCACCTCGCACGGCACCGCGCACGTCTTCTACCCCGAGGCGTCCGCCGAGCGCTGCACGGCCGCACTCCTGCTGGAGGTGGACCCGGTGGCGCTGGTGCGGCGCGGCAAGGGCAAGGGCCGGGACGGTGCGCCCGACGCGGCGCTCGCGCAGTACGTCAACGACCGCCCCTACGCGGCCTCCTCGCTCCTCTCCGTCGCCCTCGCCGCCGTCTTCAAGTCCGCGCTGGCCGGCGTCTGCCGCGCCCTGCCCGAGCGGGCCGAGGCTCCTCTGCCGCTGCGGATCGAGGTGCCCGCGCTGCCCGCCCGGGGCGGTGCGGAGCTGGTGCGCAAGCTGTTCGGGCCGCTCGGCTGGGAGCGGGTCGAGGTGGCGGAGGTGGCGCTGGACGAGCGGTTCCCGGCGTGGGGGGCCTCCCGCTACGTACGGCTGGTGGTGGAAGGGGAGTTGCGGCTGGCCGACGCGCTGCGCCAGCTCTACGTCCTGCTGCCGGTGCTGGACGACGCCAAGCACTACTGGGTCGCGCCCGACGAGGTGGACAAGCTGCTGCGGGCCGGTGAGGGCTGGCTGGCCGACCACCCCGAGCGCTCTCTGATCACCCGGCGCTACCTCTCCCACCGCTGGGGGCTGACCCGCCAGGCCGACCAGGCTCTGGAGCTGGTCCGGCTCGCGGAGTCGGACGACCTGGACGTGGAGAGCGTCGACAACGCGGTGGACGAGAGCACCGACACCGAGGAGAAGCCGGTCCCGCTCGCCGAGCACCGGCGCACCGCGATCCTCGAAGCGCTGAGCGGAGCCGGTGCGCACCGGGTGCTCGACCTGGGCTGCGGGCAGGGCCAGTTGGTGCAGGCGCTCCTCAAGGACGTGCGGTTCACCGAGATCGTCGGCGTCGACGTGTCGATGCGCGCCCTCACCATCGCCTCGCGGAGGCTGAAGCTGGACCGGATGGGAGAGCGGCAGGCGGACCGGGTCACGCTCCGGCAGGGCTCCCTCACCTATACGGACAAGCGGCTCAAGGGGTATGACGCCGCCGTGCTCAGCGAGGTCATCGAGCACCTGGACCTGGACCGGCTGCCCGCGCTGGAGTACGCGGTCTTCGGTTCGGCGCGGCCCGGCACGGTGCTCGTGACCACGCCGAACGTGGAGTACAACGTCCGCTGGGAGTCCCTCCCGGCCGGCCACGTGCGCCACGGGGACCACCGCTTCGAGTGGACCAGGGCCGAGTTCCGCCGGTGGGCGGAGAAGGTGGCCGAGCGCCACGGGTACACCGTCGCGCACCTGCCCGTCGGCCCGGACGACCCCGAGGTCGGCCCGCCCACCCAGCTGGCCGTCTTCACGCTGACCGCCACCGCGACCGACAAGAACACCGACGAGAAGAAGGAGGCGAAAGCCGCATGACGAACGACGACAGCACGACCACCGACACCACGAGCACCGACACCACGAGCACCGACGTCAGCACCCCCGGCACCGCCTCCCGCACCCTGCCCGTGACCGACCTCTCCCTCGTCGTCCTCGTCGGCGCCAGCGGATCGGGCAAGTCCACCTTCGCCCGCAGGCACTTCAAGCCCACCGAGATCGTCTCCTCGGACTTCTGCCGGGGCCTGGTCGCCGACGACGAGAACGATCAGAGCGCCAGCCGCGACGCCTTCGACGTGCTGCACTACATCGCCGGCAAGCGGCTGGAGGCCGGGCGGCTCACCGTCGTCGACGCCACCAGCGTCCAGTCCGAGAGCCGCAAGCAGCTCGTCCAGCTGGCCAGGAAGTACGACGTCCTGCCGATCGCCATCGTCCTCGACCCCCCGGAGGAGGTCTGCCTCCGGCGCAACGCGGCCCGTCCCGACCGCGCGGACATGCCCCGCCATGTCGTCCAGCGCCACCGCCGCGAGCTGCGCCGATCGCTGCGCGGCCTGGAGCGCGAAGGCTTCCGCAAGGTGCACATCCTGCGCACCGAGGAGGAGGCCGAGACCGCCGAAGTCGTCCTGGAGCGCCGCTACAACGACCTGCGCCACCTCACCGGCCCGTTCGACATCATCGGCGACATCCACGGCTGCCGCTCCGAGCTGGACACCCTGCTCGGCAAGCTCGGTTACGTGGACGGGGCCCATCCCGAAGGGCGTACGGCCGTCTTCGTCGGCGACCTCGTCGACCGGGGCCCGGACAGTCCCGGTGTGCTGCGCCGAGTCATGTCCATGGTCGCGTCGGGCAACGCCCTCTGCGTGCCGGGCAACCACGAGAACAAGCTCGGCCGCTATCTGGCGGGCCGCAAGGTCCAGCAGACCCACGGCCTCGCCGAGACCGTCGAGCAGCTGGAGCGCGAGGACGCCGAGCACCCCGAGTTCCGGCAGCAGGTGCGGGAGTTCATCGACGGTCTGGTCAGCCACTACGTGCTGGACGGCGGCAACCTGGTGGTCTGCCACGCCGGACTGCCGGAGAAGTACCACGGCCGCACCTCCGGCCGGGTCCGCTCGCACGCGCTGTACGGGGACACCACCGGCGAGACCGACGAGTTCGGCCTGCCCGTGCGCTACCCGTGGGCCGAGGACTACCGGGGCCGCGCCGCCGTGGTCTACGGCCACACCCCGGTGCCCACCACCTCCTGGATCAACAACACCATCTGCCTGGACACCGGTGTGGTCTTCGGCGGGAAGATGACCGCGCTGCGCTGGCCGGAGCGCGAACTCGTCGACGTACCGGCGGAGAAGGTCTGGTACGAGCCCACCCGGCCGCTGGCCACCGAGGCGCCCGGGGGCCGGGAGGGCAGGCCGCTGGACCTGGCCGATGTGCAGGGCCGTCGCGTCGTGGAGACCCGGCACATGGGCCGGATCGCCGTGCGCGAGGAGAACGCGGCCGCCGCGCTCGAAGTCATGAGCCGGTTCGCCGTCGACCCGCAGCTCCTCGCCTACCTCCCGCCCACCATGGCCCCCACCGCCACCTCCCGCGAGGACGGCTTCCTGGAGCACCCGGCCGAGGCGTTCGCGCAGTACCGCGAGGACGGCGTGGACCGGGTCGTGTGCGAGGAGAAGCACATGGGCTCCCGGGCCGTCGCGCTGGTCTGCAAGGACGTGGCCGCCGCCACCGCCCGCTTCGGCACGGACGGCCCCACCGGCGCGCTCTACACCCGCACCGGCCGCCCCTTCCTCGACGACCGCGTGATGACCGAGGGGGTCCTGGACCGGCTCCGCACGGCCGTCACCGCGGCCGGGCTGTGGGAGGAGTGGGACACCGACTGGGTGCTGCTCGACGCCGAGCTGATGCCGTGGTCGCTCAAGGCCGGCGGACTGCTGCGCTCGCAGTACGCCGCGGTCGGCGCGGCCTCCGGCGCGGTCTTCCCGTCCGCGCTCGCCGCGCTGGAGAGCGCCGCCGCCCGCGGTGTCGACCTCGGCGACCTCTCCGTACGGCAGCAGGGCCGGGCGGTGGACGCGGCCGCGTTCACCGAGGCTTACCGGCGGTACTGCTGGACCACCGAAGGGCTCGACGGCGTGCGGCTGGCCCCCTTCCAGATCCTCGCCGTCCAGGGCCGCTCGCTCGCCGCCGTCCCGCACGACGAGCAGCTGGCCTGGCTGGACCGTCTCGTCGAGCACGACCCGACCGGGCTGCTCCAGGTCACCCGCCGGCTCGTCGTGGACCCCACCGACGAGGCGTCCGTCCGCGCGGGTACCGACTGGTGGCTGGAGATGACCGGGCGCGGCGGCGAGGGCATGGTCGTCAAACCGCTCGGCGCGCTCGTCCGGGATGCCGAGGGCCGCCTGGTGCAGCCGGGCATCAAGGTGCGCGGCCGGGAGTATCTGCGGATCATCTACGGCCCCGAGTACACCCGCCCGGAGAATCTGGAGCGCCTGCGCTCCCGCTTCCTCGGCCACAAGCGCTCGCTCGCGCTGCGGGAGTACGCGCTCGGCCTGGAGGCGCTGGACCGGCTGGCGGACGGCGAGCCGCTCTGGCGGGTCCACGAGGCGGTCTTCGCCGTCCTGGCCCTGGAGTCGGAGCCGGTCGACCCCCGGCTCTGAGCCCGGGCCAAGCCGTGGGCGATTCGCGGGGTGAACGGCGCTCCGCCCGGTGAGGATGAAGACATGGGATTCCATGTCGACTCCGAAGCCGGGCGGCTGCGCCGCGTCATACTGCACCGCCCCGATCTGGAACTGAAGCGCCTGACACCCCGCAACAAGGACGCGCTCCTCTTCGACGACGTGCTCTGGGTCCGCCGGGCCCGGCAGGAGCACGACGGGTTCGCCGACGTCCTGCGCGACCGGGGAGTGGAGGTGCACCTCTTCGGCGACCTCCTCCAGGAGTCGCTGGACATCCCGGTCGCGCGACGGCTGGTGCTCGACCGGGTCTTCGACGAGAAGGAGTACGGGCCGCTCGCCACCGAGCACCTGCGCGCCGCCTTCGAGGAGCTGCCCTCGGCCGAGCTGGCGGAGGCGCTGGTCGGCGGGATGACCAAGCGCGAGTTCCTGGAGCGGCACAGCGAGCCGACCTCGGTCCGCTTCCACGTGATGGACCTGGACGACTTCCTGCTCGGCCCGCTGCCCAACCACCTCTTCACCCGGGACACCTCCGCCTGGATCTACGACGGCGTCTCCATCAACGCCATGCGCTGGCCCGCCCGGCAGCGCGAGACCGTCCACTTCGAGGCGATCTACCGCCACCACCCGCTCTTCACCGGTCCTGAGGCGGGCGTCTTCCACCACTGGTCGGAGGGGCAGGACGACTACCCGTCCACGATCGAGGGCGGTGACGTCCTGGTCATCGGGCAGGGCGCGGTCCTCATCGGGATGAGCGAGCGCACCACCCCGCAGGCGGTGGAGATGCTGGCCCGCGGCCTCTTCGACGCCGGTTCCGCGCGGACGATCGTGGCGCTGGACATGCCGAAGGCACGCGCGTTCATGCACCTGGACACGGTGATGACGATGGTCGACGGCGACACGTTCACGCAGTACGCCGGGCTCGGCATGCTCCGCTCGTACACGATCGAGCCGGGCAGCGGCCCGCGCGAGCTGAAGGTGACCGACCATCCGCCCGAGCACATGCACCGGGCCATCGCCGCCGCACTCGGCCTCGACTCGATCCGGGTGCTCACCGCCACGCAGGACGTGCACGCGGCGGAGCGCGAGCAGTGGGACGACGGCTGCAACGTGCTGGCGGTCGAGCCGGGCGTCGTGGTCGCGTACGAGCGGAACGCGACCACCAACACCTATCTGCGCAAGCAGGGCATCGAGGTCATCGAGATCCGGGGCAGCGAGCTGGGCCGGGGGAGGGGAGGGCCGCGCTGCATGAGCTGTCCGGTGGTGCGGGATCCTGTGTAGAACCGGCGTTTTCACCCCATCCTGTGGAGAACCACTCCATTCACCTCACGAGACCGGCGATTTCCGGACCAGCGATTTCTGGACCAGGGGGCTGTATAGGAATGCGTTTACTCGTATAGACTTCCAGGGCTGCCTGCCGGCCCCGGCAAGATCCCCGTCCCACCCTGGAGCAGTCATCATGGCCATCGACCTCATCGGCCGCCCCTTCCTCAAGGAGCTGGACTTCACCTCCGAGGAGATCCTCGGCCTGGTCGCGCTGGCCGGTGAGCTGAAGGCGGCCAAGAAGACCGGGGCCGAGGTCCAGCGGCTGCGCGGCAAGAACATCGCGCTGATCTTCGAGAAGACCTCGACCCGTACGCGCTGCGCGTTCGAGGTCGCCGCCGCCGACCAGGGTGCCTTCACCACCTATCTGGATCCCTCGGGCTCACAGATGGGCCACAAGGAGTCGGTGAAGGACACCGCGCGGGTGCTCGGCCGGATGTTCGACGGGATCGAGTACCGGGGCGACAGCCAGCAGGTGGTCGAGGAGCTGGCCGAGTACGGCGGTGTCCCCGTCTTCAACGGCCTCACCGACGACTGGCACCCCACGCAGATGCTCGCCGACGCGCTGACCATGACCGAGCACAGCGACAGGCCCGTCACCGAGCTGGCCCTCGCCTACCTCGGCGACGCCCGCTTCAACATGGGCAACTCCTACCTGATCACCGGCGCCCTGCTCGGCCTGGACATCCGGATCGTCGCGCCCGAGATGTACTGGCCGGCCCCGTCCGTCGTGGACCAGGCCGAGAAGCTCGCCGTGATCAGCGGTGCGAAGATCACGCTCACCGCGGATGTCGCCGAGGGCGTGCGCGGCGCCGACTTCGTCGCCACGGATGTGTGGGTCTCGATGGGCGAGCCCAAGGAGGTCTGGGACGAGCGGATCGCCGCCCTCGCTCCGTACGCCGTGACGATGGACGTCCTGCGGGCCACCGGCAACCCGGACGTGAAGTTCCTGCACTGCCTGCCCGCCTTCCACGACCTCGGCACCCAGGTCGGCCGGGACGTCCACGCCGCCCACGGCCTCACCGAGCTGGAGGTCACCGACGAGGTCTTCGAGTCGGCGCACTCACTCGTCTTCGACCAGGCCGAGAACCGGATGCACACGATCAAGGCGGTCCTGGTGGCGACGCTGGCGGGGGCGTAGCCGCCTCGGGGATCAGCGGTTTGCATGGCTCCTCGCCCGATTGGGTGAACATGCGCGGTGGTGGCTACGATGTCGCCTCTGGTGGGGTTCGAGCTCGCACGCTCGAACCCCTTAGCTGTGTGCCGCCCACGCGCACAGGGCCGTCCCCCCACTGCACCACCAGAGAAGAGAACGTCCCGCATGAGCACCGGCCTGCCGCGATCCGGCACCCCGAAGCCCGCCGGCCCCCACCTGCCGGGCCTGCGCCGCAAGAGCCCCGAACAGCTCATCGCAGAGTCCGGCGGCGACCTGGAGGGCCACGGCCTCAAGCGGACGATGGGCCTCTTCCAGCTCGTCTGCTTCGGCGTCGGGGCCATCGTCGGCACCGGCATCTTCGTCGGCCTCTCCGACACCGTCGCCGAGGCCGGACCCGCCGTCGTCATCTCGTTCGTCCTGGCTGCGATCACCTGCATCTTCACCGCCTTCTCC
Source organism: Streptomyces sp. NPDC101178 (assembly GCF_044767965.1). Lineage (NCBI taxonomy): Bacteria > Bacillati > Actinomycetota > Actinomycetes > Kitasatosporales > Streptomycetaceae > Streptomyces > Streptomyces sp. NPDC101178. Next base: position 438,746 of record NZ_JBIWOZ010000007.1, on the reverse strand, counting down.
TTCGCGGAGCTGGGCAGCGCGATCCCGGTCTCCGGGAGCTCGTACTCCTTCGCGTACGCCGCCCTCGGCGAGCGCACGGCGTTCCTCGTCGGCTGGTGCCTGATGCTGGAGTACGGCGTCTCGGTCTCCGCGGTCGCGGTCGGCTGGAGCCAGTACGTCAACGAGCTGCTGAACAGCCTGATCGGCTGGGAGCTGCCCGCCGCCGTCTCGGCCGGACCCGGCGACGGCGGAGTGATCAACCTTCCGGCGGTCGTCGTGATCGCCATGGCCGCCACCCTGCTGGTGCGCGGCGTCCGGGAGAGCGCGGGCGCGACCGCGGCCATGGCGGTTCTGAAGATCGGCATCCTGCTGGCGTTCTGCGCGATCGCGTTCACCGCGTTCCAGGACGACAACCTCGTGCCGTTCGCCGGTCACGGGCTCGGCGGGATCACGGCCGGCGCCTCGCTGGCGTTCTTCTCGTACATCGGCTTCGACGCGATCACCACCGCCGGCGAAGAGGTCAAGAACCCCCGCCGCAACATCCCCATCGCCATCCTGATCTGCATCGGTGTCGTCACCCTGCTCTACTGCGCGGTGGCGCTCTCCGCCATCGGCGCGCTCGGCGCGGACGCCGTCTCCGACAAGCCCGCGGCCCTCTCGCTGGTCGTCAACCAGGTCACCGACTCGGCGGTCGGAGGCGGCGTCATCGCCTTCGGCGCGGTCGTCGCCATCGCCTCCGTGGTGCTCGCCGTGATGTACGGCCAGACCCGCATCCTGATGTCGATGTCCCGCGACGGGCTGATCCCGCGCGTCTTCGAGCGCGTCTCGCCCAAGACCCACACGCCGGTCGCCAACACCTGGATCGTGGCCTGCGTCTTCGCCGTACCGGCCGCCTTCGTCCCGCTGGACGTCGTCGTCAACCTGACGACCATCGGCACGCTCGCCACCATGGTCGCGGTCAACGTGGCCGTCGTGGTGCTCCGCCGCCGCAACCCGGACCTGGAGCGCACCTTCCGGGTGCCGCTGTACCCGGTCAGCCCGGTGCTCGGCGTCGCGTTCTGCCTCTACCTGATGTACGGGACCGGCTGGACGACCTGGCTGCAGTTCGCCGTCTTCCTCGCCGCCGGTTCGCTGCTCTACGCCGGTTACGGCCGTAAGCGCTCCCGGCTGGTCAGCTCTCCGGCGACGGACCGGGCTGGGACGGTATCGCCGGAAGCGTGAACCAGACGGCCTTGCCGTGCTCCGTCGTGCGGTGACCGCAGGCGGAGCTGAGGGTCCGGATCAGCAGCAGGCCGCGGCCGTGCTCCTGCCAGGGATCGACCTCGAAGCCGGGCTGCGGCCGGGACAGGTCGCCGGGCGGAGCCGGGTCGTGGTCGTGCACCTCGACCTGGCAGCCGGTGGGCAGCAGCTCCACGACCAGCTCGATCGGCTCGCTGCTCGCCGTGTGCTCGACCGCGTTGGCCACCAGCTCGGCCGTGAGCAGCTCGGCGGTGTCACTGTCCGCCGGGGCGTGGATGTCCGACAGGGCGGTACGGACGAGAGCGCGGGCGATCGGCACGGCCGCCGTGGAGTGCGGCAGGGCGATCCGCCAGGAGGCGGGAACAGGGACATCGGGCGGCACGGCGGGGTTCCGTTCGGGAGCGGGACTTCCTTGTAGCGGGACTTCTCGACTCATCGGGGTCTCTCGACTCGTCATCGGGGTCTCTCGACCCGTGATCGGGCTTTCCCGACTCGGCGTCGGGGCATCTCGACTCACTCGACTCATCGGCATCGCGTATCGAGACTTCCTGGGGTCAACCTTACGAACCGCACGGCCCTGGCCATAGAGGCGGTCGACCGGTGCAAACAGGACTTTCGACACAACAGTCTCACGGTCGGCGTATCGCGACCTCGTGACGACAGTCACGTACGGGTGATAACTTCGGTGGTGGAACGCGACCCGCGCCCGGTCGGCAACCCGCCCGAATGCTGAAGGGAACCCCTTCATGAGCTCGTTTCCCAGCTCCGCCCCGTGCGTGGAGGAGTGGCGCCATCTCCGGATCACCCGGGACGACGGTGTGGTGACCGTCACACTGGACCGGCCCGAGAAGCTCAACGCCCTCACCTTCGGTGCCTACGCCGATCTGCGCGACCTCCTCGCCGAGCTGACCCGGGAGCGCTCCGCGCGCTGCCTCGTGCTCGCCGGTGAGGGGCGCGGCTTCTGCTCCGGCGGCGACGTGGACGAGATCATCGGCGCCACCCTCGCCATGGACACCGCCGCGATCCTGGAGTTCAACCGGATGACCGGCCAGGTCGTACGGGCTCTGCGCGAGTGCCCCTTCCCCGTCGTCGCCGCCGTCCACGGGGTCGCCGCCGGAGCCGGAGCCGTGCTCGCGCTCGCCGCCGACTTCCGGGTCGCCGACCCCTCCGCCCGCTTCGCCTTCCTCTTCACCCGGGTCGGCCTCTCCGGCGGCGACATGGGCGCGGCCTATCTGCTGCCCCGCGTCGTCGGCCTCGGCCACGCCACCCGGCTGCTCATGCTCGGCGACACCGTCCGGGCGCCCGAGGCCGAGCGGATCGGCCTGATCAGCGAGCTGGCCGACGAGGGCCAGGCCGACGCCTGCGCCGCCGAGCTGGCCCGCCGTCTCGCGGACGGCCCCGCGCTCGCCCTCGCCCAGACCAAGGCGCTGCTCACCGCCGAACTGGACATGCCGCTCGCCGCCTCCGTCGAGCTGGACGCCAACACCCAGGCGCTCCTGATGCACGGCGAGGACTACTCGGAGTTCCACGCCGCCTTCACCGAGAAGCGGCCGCCGAAGTGGCGGGGTCGGTAGCCGTGGCGCCCGGCGGCTCGTCCGTACGGCGCATCGCGGTCATCGGCGGCGGCCCCGGCGGCCTCTACGCCGCAGTTCTCCTCAAGCGGCTCGACCCCTCCCGCACGATCACCGTGTACGAGCGCAACGCGCCCGACGACACCTTCGGCTTCGGCGTGGTCCTCTCCGACGAGACCCTCGGTGGCATCGAACACGCCGACCCGGAGGTCTACCGCGCACTGAGCCGCGCGTTCGTCCGCTGGGACACCATCGACATCGTCCACCGCGGCCGCGTCCACACCTCCGGCGGCCACGGCTTCGCCGCCCTCGGACGCCGCCGGCTCCTGGAGATCCTCCACGAGCGCTGCACCGCCCTCGGCGTCGACCTCCGCTTCCGCACTCCGGCCCCGCCCGCCGCCGAGCTGGCCGCCGGCCACGACCTGGTCATCGCCGCCGACGGGATCCACAGCGCCACCCGCCAGGCGCACGCGGACACCTATCGCCCCTCCCTCACCGAGCACCGCAACCGCTACATCTGGCTCGCCGCCGACTTCGCGCTGGACGCCTTCCGCTTCGAGATCGCCGAAACCCCTTACGGCGTCATGCAGTTGCACGGCTACCCGTACGCCGCCGACGCCTCCACCGTGATCGTCGAGATGCGCGAGGAGGTGTGGCGCGCCGCCGGACTCGACACCTGCGACGGAGCCGAATCCACCGCCCGCTGCGCCAAGTTCTTCACCGAGGCCCTGGACGGCCATCCCCTGCGCGCCAACCGGTCCAGCTGGCTCACCTTCCGTACGGTCACCAACTCCCGGTGGTCGCACGGGAACACGGTCCTCATCGGCGACGCCGCCCACACCGCGCACTTCTCCATCGGCTCCGGCACCAAGCTCGCCGTCGAGGATGCCCTCGCGCTGGCCGCCTCCCTGGCGGAACAGCCGGACCTGGCCTCCGCGTTGACGGCGTACGAGGCCGAGCGCCGTCCGGTCGTCGCCTCCACCCAGCGGGCGGCGGCGGCCAGCCTGCGCTGGTTCGAGGAGCTGGCCGCCTACGTCGACCAGCCGCCGCGCCGCTTCGCGTTCAACCTCCTCACCCGCAGCCGCCGGGTCACCCACGACAACCTGCGGCTGCGCGACGCCGCCTTCACCGCCGCCGTGGAGGAGGAGTTCGGCTGCCCGCCCGCCACCCCGCCGATGTTCACCCCGTTCCGGCTGCGCGGTCTCGAACTGCGCAACCGCGTCGTCGTCTCGCCGATGGACATGTACGCGGCCACCGACGGGTTCCCCGGCGACTTCCACCTCGTCCACCTCGGCGCCCGCGCGCTCGGCGGCGCCGGACTCACCATGACCGAGATGGTCTGCGTCAGCCCCGAAGGCCGCATCACTCCCGGCTGTACGGGCCTGTGGAACGACGAACAGACCGTCGGCTGGCGGCGGATCACCGACTTCGTCCACGCCTCGGCCCCCGGCGCCGCCATCGGCGTCCAGCTCGGCCACTCCGGCCGCAAGGGCTCCACCAAGCTGATGTGGGAAGGCATCGACCAGCCCCTGGAGACCGGCAACTGGCCCCTTGTCGCCGCCTCCCCGCTCCCGTACCGGCCGGGCGTCAACCAGGTCCCGCAGGAGCTGGACGCAGCCGGACTCGCCACCGTGCGCGAGCAGTTCGTCCAGGCGGCCCGCCGCGCGGCCACCGCAGGCTTCGACCTCCTCGAACTGCACTGCGCCCACGGCTACCTGCTCTCCGGCTTCCTCTCGCCGCTAACCAACCACCGCACCGACGCCTACGGCGGCTCGCCGGCGAACCGGCTCCGCTTCCCGCTCGACGTCTTCGACGCCGTCCGCGAAGTCTGGCCCGCCGACCGCCCGATGACCGTCCGGATATCCGCCACCGACTGGGCCGACGGCGGCACCGAGGCGGAGGACGCCGTCGAGATCGCCCGCGCCTTCGCCGCGCACGGCGCCGACGCCATCGACGTCTCCACCGGCCAGGTGGTGCCCGAGGAGCGCCCCGAGTTCGGCCGCTCGTACCAGACCCCCTACGCGGACCGGATCCGCAACACCGTGGACGTCCCGGTCATCGCGGTCGGCGCCATCTCCTCCTGGGACGACGTCAACTCCCTGCTCCTGGCGGGCCGCGCCGACCTCTGCGCCCTGGCCCGCCCGCACCTCTACGACCCGAACTGGACCCTCCACGCGGCGGCCGAACAGGGCTACACCGGACCGGGCGCACCCTGGCCCCTCCCGTACGGCGCCGGCAGCCGGCCTCCGCCCACAGGCCGCACGGACGGGCCGAAGCCGCGGCTCACAGGGGAGTGACGAAGTCCGTCCGGAACTGCCAAGTCGCTTCTGCAGCACGGGAATCCGAGTAAAATTGGTCTCCTACTCGGGGGAGAAGGCATGTCTGAATTACTGGCAGCCGCCGCTGTCATCGCACCGTTCGTGAGCGCCGCGGCGGCATCCATGGCAGGAGCCGTCGTCGACTCCGCGCGGGACCGCCTGGCGGACAGCGCGGTGGAAGGCGGACGGAGGCTGCTGGGCGCGGCGCTCCACCGGCATGACGACGACCCGGACCGCGCCGAGGAGGACGTCGACGCGGTCAGCGCCATCGAGCAACTGCCGGATCAGCAGCGGCGCATCCTGGAGAACGCCATCGGAACATGGCTGGCCGCCGGCGGAGAGCTGGATGCCCGGTCCCTGTCCCGCTCCATCGAGGACGCCGACCGCGCACACCGGGGCGGCGACGTGACCCACGTGACGTCCTACGGGGCGGGCTCCCCGGCGATCGGCAGGATCGAAACGGCGAACTTCACCTTCCACCGCGACCCGGGTGGCGAAGCAGGTTGACCGGCGAGCCGCCGGCGCCGGGCAACACCACCACCCATGGACCCAACTCCCCGGCGGTCGGCTTCGTCGGCAAGCTGTTCCTGAGCGTGTTCTTCGGGGACTCCGCCGACTTCACCGACCGGGCCAAAGGCTGGAGCGTCTGGAACTGGCCGCCGTTCCTGCTGGTCATGTCGCTCGGCGCCTACGCCCTGATCGCGGCCCCGGACGGACCGGCACGCCAGTTCCTCTGGGTCTACCTCGCGCTCGGCGCCGCGGTCGCTCTGGCGCTGGTCCGGCTGGTCCTGCCGGCCCGCGGCACCCGCGCGCCCTGGCGCGTCCTGATGTCGGCGGCGGCCGTGATCTGCTCCTGCGCCGGCGCGGTCGGCATGGACCACCTCGCCGACCACGGCGAGATCGATGTCACCGGCCTGAGCAGCATGAGCGGCGAAACCGTCACCAACGGCTCCCGGCTGCGGCTCGTGGTCGACGGCCCGGCCGACCGTGCCCGGCTGCGGCTGACGCTCACCATCCGGGACGCCGCCAAGGCCGCACAGTTCTGCGCGCCGGAGACCCGCTACTCCGCCCAGCTGCTGGGCAACACCGGCACGCGTGTCGACGATGTGCGCAGCGGCCAGACGATCGCGTTCCCGCTGGGCGGGCTGCAAGGGGCGATCGACTTGGAGATCACCCTGCTGACCGAAGAAGGATGTCGGATGAACCTGTCCGTAGCGGCCGCCGTACTTCACGACTGAGAGGACACTGTGGCTCCCACCTCGGATACCGGGCCCCTGCCCGCCCGGCTGCTCGGCATCGTCGCCGCGCTGGTCCTGCTGGCGGGCCTCGCCGCCTGCTCCTCCTCGAAGGAGCCGGAGCGGGAGTTCCTCGGCGTGAAGCGCGTCACGGTCGCGATGCACAACGACCTGCCCGGCCTGTCGTACTCCGCGAACTACGACCGTTCCGGACTGGACTTCATCATGCTCCAGCACATCCAGGAGGAGATCGACGTCGACTTCAGCGAGCCCGTCGACGTCTCCTCGGGCGACCGGGTCACCCAACTCATCCAGCGCAAGGCCGACATGACGATCGCGTCGTTCTCCATCACCGCCGAACGGATGGACGAGATCGACTTCGTCGGACCCTATCTCAAGACCCGGCAGGGCTTCCTCGTCGGCCCGGAGAGCGCCGGTGTGAAGCAGCTGGCCGATCTGCGCGGCAGCCAGATCTGCACCTGGCAGGGCACCACCTCGGTCGAATCCCTGGAAGGCATCAAGGAGACCGTCGGCGCCGATCCGGTCACCCTGACCGATGCGTCGGACTGCATCGAGCAGCTCATCGACGGCCAGGTGAAGGCCGTCTCCACCGACCAGGCCATCCTCTACGGCTTCGCGCGGCAGTACGGGAAGGAGGGCCTGCGCGTGGTGCCGGACGTGACGATAGGAGCTCCGCAGCACTACGGCATCGGGTTGCCGAAGGGACACACCGAGGACTGCCGCAGGCTCGCCTCCTGGCTCAAGAAGCATGTGGGCACCAGCGGTTGGATCAGGGACGTCGAGACGTCCCTCCCGGCCCTCATCGAGGAGAACCCGGGCTGGATCAGCAGCTACAAGCCGAGCGCCGCCGAGATCGAGGCCCGGTCGTGCCGGGACAGCATCAGTCCCTGACTCGCACGAACCGCTCTCCCGCGTCCCGCAGCCGCTCGTGCAGCTTGCCGAACACCTCCGCCGAGCGCCCGCCCGGCCACCCCTTCGGCAGCAGCTCCTGTGGCAGACCCGGGTCCGCGTAGGGGAGTTGGCGCCAGGAGTCCAGAGCCAGCAGATAGTCGCGGTAAGCCTCCTGCGGGCGCGGGCCCTCCTCGGTCCGCGGAGCCGCCTCCCACTCGCGGAGCACCGGTTCGTGCAGCTCCAGGAAGTCCCGGTGGAGGCGCGCCACCGCGTCCAGGTCCCACCAGCGGGCCACCGACGCGCGGGTGGCGGCGAAGCCCAGGTGTTCGCCGCGGAACAGGTCGACGTACGGGGTGAGTTCGAGCCGTTCCAAGGTGTGCCGGGTCTCCTCGTAGAGGCCGGCCGGGGCGATCCAGACGCCGGGTGCCGCGGTGCCGAAGCCGAGGCGGGCCAGCCGGGAGCGCAGCAGGTGGCGCTTGGCGCGTTCGGCCTCGGGGACGGAGAAGACCGCGAGGACCCAGCCGTCGGCCAGCCGGTGCGCGGGGCGGCCGTAGATGCGCCCGTCGCCGTCGTCGAGCAGCTGGCGGGCGTCGGGCGACAGCGCGTACCCGGCCGAGCCGTCCGCCGCCCGCGCGGCGACCAGCAGCCCGCGCCGCTTCAGCCGTGAGACACAGGAGCGTACGGAAGGGGCGTCGACGCCCACGGCGTGCAGCAGGCGGATCAGCTCGGCCACGGCGAAAGGTGAGCCGTCCGCCGGACGGCCGTAGGCGCCGTAGAGCGTGATGATCAGGGAACGGGGGGTGCGCAGCTCGGCCACGTGATCACTCTAGGCCGAGTCCTCGCGGAGGAGGAACCGCTGGAGTTTGCCGGTCGCGGTGCGCGGCAGGGACTGCTCGAAGACGAAGGCGCGCGGGCACTTGTGCGGGGCCAGGTTGGCCTTCATATGGGCGCGCAGAGCGTCGGCCGTCTGCTCCGAGCCCTCCGTCAGCACCACGTGCGCCACCACGATCTCGCCGCGCAGTTCGTCCGCCCGGCCCACCACCGCCGCCTCCGCGACCTCCGGATGGCGTAGCAGGGCGTCCTCCACCTCGGGGCCGGCGATGTTGTAGCCGGAGGAGATGATCATGTCGTCGGCGCGGGCCACGTAACGGAAGTAGCCGTCCGGTTCGCGGACGAACGTGTCTCCGGTCAGGTTCCAGCCGTGCCGGACGTACTCCGTCTGGCGGGGGTCGGCGAGGTAGCGGCAGCCGACCGGGCCGCGTACGGCGAGCAGCCCCGGCTCGCCGTCGGGCAGCTCGTCGCCGTGCTCGTCGACCACCCTGGCCTGCCAGCCCGGCACCGGGACGCCGATGGTGCCGGGGCGGATGGCGTCGTCGGCGGCGGAGATGAAGATGTGCAGCAGCTCGGTGGCGCCGATGCCGTTGATGATGCGCAGGCCCGTCGCCTCGAACCAGGCCTGCCAGGTCGCGGCCGGCAGGTTCTCTCCGGCCGACACACAGCGGCGCAGGGCCGAGAGGTCGTGGCCCTCCAGCTGACCGAGCATCGTGCGGTACGCGGTCGGCGCCGTGAAGAGGACCGAGACCCGGTGGCGGGCCAGCGCGGGCAGCAGATGGTGCGGCCCGGCCTGCTCCAGCAGCAGCGCCGAGGCGCCCGCGCGCAGTGGGAAGACCAGCAGACCGCCGAGGCCGAAGGTGAAGCCGAGCGGCGGGCTGCCCGCGAACACGTCGTCGGCCAGCGGCCGCAGCACCTGGCGGGAGAAGGTGTCGGCGATGGCGAGCAGGTCCCGGTGGAGGTGCATGCAGCCCTTGGGCCGTCCGGTGGTCCCTGAGGTGAACGCGATCAGCGCGACCTCGTCGGCGGCCGTGTCGACCGCGCGGTACGGGCCGGAGCCGGCGTGCGCGGCGGCCAGCCGGGTCAGGTCCTCGGGTCCGTCACCGCCGTACGGCGTGGTCCGCAGCCCTTCCACGTCCGCCTCGGCCAGATCCTCCGCCGACCGCGCGTCGCAGAGTGCGTGGCTCACCCGGGCGAGTGAGCAGATGGTGGCCAGCTCGGCCGACCGTGCCTGCGCCAGTACGGTCACGGCGACCGCGCCCGCCTTCATGACGGCGAGCCAGCAGGCGGCCAGCCACGGGGTGGTGGGCCCGCGCAGCAGCACCCGGTTGCCCGGCACCACGGCCAGATCGTCGGTGAGCACATGCGCGATGCGGTCGACGGTGGCGCGCAGCTCGCCGTAGCTCCAGACGGTTCCGTCACCGGAGCGCAGCGCGGGACGGTCCGGCCCGCGCTCCTCGACCGTACGGTCCAGCAGCTCGTACCCGCAGTTCAGCCGCTCGGGGTAACGCAGTTCCGGATCGTCCAGGAGGAGCTTCGGCCACTGGTCCGGCGGTGGCAGATGGTCGCGCGTGAACGTGTCGGTGTGCGCGCCGGGGACGCGTACGGACGCGTCGGCGGCGGCTGCGGGCGTGTTCGGCGAGGAATTCGGCTCCATGAAGGATCGCCCCCTTGTCGCCTCTGGAGCGTATCGTTTGGGTGACGGTAGTCAACGGTCCGCGATAAACGTGACGCGGCAAGGCAGTGACGCGACAAGACGGTCATGCGGCAAGACGAGCGATGCGACAGACAGTGACGCGACGAGACGCGACAAGAGAGGCGCCGCCATGACGGCATTCTCCCTCGAACCGGAACAGACCGCCTGGTGCGAAGGGCTGCGCACCCTCGCCGACCAGCGGCTCCGCCCACTGGCCGAGAAGGGCGAGCCCGGACGCGTCAACCGTCCGCTGCTGGCCGCCCTCGGCGAGCTGGGTCTGCTGGAGCGGATGTTCGCCTCCGGCGCGCTGGACCTCTGCCTGCTGCGGGAGTCCCTGGCCCGGGGCTGCACCGAGGCCGAGACCGCGCTCGCGCTCCAGGGCCTCGGCACCACCCCCGTCATCCGCTCCGGCACACCCGCCCAGCGCGAACGCTGGCTCCCCGGAGTCCGGGCGGGCCGCACCGTGGCCGCCTTCGCGCTGAGCGAGCCGGGCGCGGGGTCCGATGCCGGTGCCCTCTCCCTGGCCGCCGAACCCGCCCCCGACGGCTGGCGGCTCACCGGTGAGAAGTGCTGGATCTCCAACGCCCCAGAGGCCGACTTCGCCACCGTCTTCGCCCGCACCGCCCCAGGCGCCGGCTCACGCGGCATCACCGCGTTCCTCGTCCCCGCCGACCGCCCCGGACTCACCGGCCACCCCCTCGACATGCTCTCCCCGCACCCCATCGGCACCCTGGAGTTCGACGGCGTACCGGTCACCGCCGACGACGTCCTCGGCGAACCCGACCGGGGCTTCCGGGTCGCGATGGACACCCTCAACCTCTTCCGGCCCAGCGTCGGCGCCTTCGCCGTCGGGATGGCCCGCGCCGCGCTCGACGCCACCGTGGCCCACACCGCCCGCCGCACCGCGTTCGGCGGCCCTCTCAGCGAACTCCAGGCCGTCTCCCACCAGGTCGCCGAGATGGCCACCCGCACCGAGGCCGCCCGCCTCCTGGTGTACGCGGCGGCCGCCGCGTACGACGCGGGGGAGAGCGGTGTGCCGCGCCGCGCCGCGATGGCCAAGCTGTACGCCACCGAGACCGCGCAGTACGTCGTCGACACCGCCGTCCAACTGCACGGCGCGCGGGCCCTGCGCCGCGGCCATCTGCTCGAACACCTCTACCGCGAGGTCCGCGCGCCGCGGATCTACGAGGGCGCCAGCGAGGTCCAGCGCGCCATCATCGCCAAGGAGCTGTACGCGTCCGCCGCCGCCCAAGAGCCCCAAGAGCCCCAAGAGCCCCAAGAGCCCCGAGAGCCCCGAGAGCCCCAAGAGCTTCAAGAGTCCCGAGAGCCCCAGGAGCCGTCCGTATGAGCCCGTCCCACCGGATCAACCCGGCCGAACTCTCGCCGCCGACCGGCTTCTCGCACGCCGTCGTCGCCACCGGCGGCCATCTGGTCTTCCTGGCCGGGCAGACCGCGCTCGACCCGGACGGCAAGGTCGTCGGCGCCACCCTGCCCGAACAGTTCGCCACCGCCCTCACCAACCTGCTCACCGCCCTGCACGCGGCCGGCGGCGCCCCGGCCGACCTGGCCCGCGTCACCGTGTACGCCACCGATGTGGCCGACTACCGGTCGCACGCCGCCGAACTCGGCCGGATCTGGCGCCGGCTGGCCGGGCGCGACTACCCCGCGATGGCGGTCATCGGCGTGGCCCGGCTCTGGGACGAACAGGCGATGATCGAGATCGACGGGATCGCCGTGCTGCCCTGAGCAGGACGGAAGCCTCTCCGCGCGCCACAAACGCACGGAGAACCGAAACGCACCCCCCGTAAAGAATTCGTCAAGAGGTTCGCGTTAGGCTCTCCGGGTGCGGCACCACATGGAACACCTTCACCTGCGTTCACACAGGCCTCTGCGACCCCAGCTGACGCTTCGTCGAGCCCGTCGCGGGCCTCAGCGGGCCGGATCGCGCGCGGCGTGCCGGTCCGGTGAATCCAGTGGGGCGATATATCTGTATTTGGTGCCCTCTATCTCGGTTGTCTCGCCGCTCGACCCGGACGCCACGCTGTGATCGGGCTCATCATCGGCCACTTCGTGCTGGCCGCCTTCGCGGGCCCCCTGGTCCACCGGCTCGGCAGGCGTGCCTTCCTCGTGCTGGCCCTGCCTCCCGCCGCCGCCACCGTCTGGGCGCTCACACAGTGGAGCACCGCCGCCTCCGGCGAGGCCGTCACCTGGTCCTGGCAGTGGATTCCGGACTACGACGTCGCGCTCGACCTCCGCCTGGACGCGCTCTCCGAGCTGATGGTCCTGATGGCCGCCGGGGTCGGCGCCCTCGTCCTGGTCTACTGCGCCTCCTACTTCCGCGACAACACCCCGCAGCTGGCCCGGTTCGCCGGGAACCTCCTCGCCTTCGCGGGAGCGATGCTCGCCCTGGTCCTCGCCGACGACCTGATCACGCTCTACGTCTTCTGGGAGCTGACCACGGTCTTCTCCTTCCTGCTGATCGGCCACAGCAGCGAACACCGCCACAGCAGGCGCTCCGCGCTCCAGGCCCTCACGGTCACCACGCTCGGCGGCCTCGCCATGCTGGTCGGCTTCCTGATCGTCGGTCACGCCGCCGGTACGTACCAGATCTCCGCGATCGTCGCCGACCCGCCCGAGACGACGCTCGCCATCTCCGTCGCCCTCGTGCTGATCCTGTGCGGCGCGCTGTCGAAGTCCGCGATCTGGCCGTTCTCCATGTGGCTGCCGAACGCCATGGCCGCGCCCACCCCGGTCAGCGCCTATCTGCACGCCGCCGCGATGGTCAAGGCCGGCGTCTACCTGGTCGCCCGGCTCTCCCCGGCCTTCGCCGACGTGCCCGTCTGGAAGCCCGTCATCCTGGTGCTCGGCGGCGCGACCATGCTGCTCGGCGGCTGGCGCGCGCTGCGCCTCAACGACCTCAAGCTCGTCCTCGCCTACGGGACCGTCAGCCAGCTCGGCTTCCTCACCCTGCTCGCCGGGACCGGCAACCGGGACGCGGCCCTCGCCGCCGTCGCGATGATCCTCGGGCACGCCCTGTTCAAGGCGCCGCTCTTCCTTGTGACCGGCATCGTCGACCACTCCACCGGCACCCGCGACCTGCGGAGACTCTCCGGCGTCGGCCGCTCCCTGCCGTACGTCGCCGGGGTCGCCGTCCTCGCCGCCGCCTCCATGGCCGCGCTGCCGCCGCTGCTCGGCTTCGCCGCCAAGGAGGCCGCGTTCGAGGCGCTGCTGCACGGCTCGGCCGCCGACCGCTGGGCGCTGGCCGTCGTCGTGGTGGGCTCGGCGCTGACGACCGCGTACACCCTGCGCTTCGTCTGGGGCGCCTTCGCCCGCAAGCCCGGTGTCCCTGACACCCCCGTACACAGCGTGGGCTGGGCCTTCCTCGCCCCGCCCGCCCTGCTCGCCGTCCTCGGACTGGTGCTCGGCCCCGGCGTCGGGCTGACCGACCGGCTGTTCAGCGCCTACGCCGACACCTATCCGGCCCCCGAGGACCCCTACCACCTCGCGCTCTGGCACGGGTTCGGCATCGCGCTGCTCCTGTCCGCCGTCGCCTGGGCCGCCGGTACCGGCCTGTTCCTGGCACGCGACACGGTCACCAAGCTCTCCCGCCGCATCGCCTGGCCCACCGGCGACAGCGTCTTCGGCCATCTGCTGCTGGGTCAGGAACGGCTCGCCCTCCAAGTCACCGGCACCGTCCAACGAGGCTCCCTCTCGGTCTACCTGGCGACCACGCTGCTCGTCATGGCCGGCGGACAGCTCGCCGTGTTCGCGGTCGACCAGCCCTGGCAGGGCGCCCCGGCCCCCCGGGTCTGGGACAACGCGCTCCAGGGCGGTGTGGCGGCCCTCACCTGTATCGCGGCGCTGCTCTGCCTGACCGTACGCCGCCGGATGAAGGCGGTCGTCCTCAGCGGCCTCATCGGCTACGGCACCGCGCTGCTCTTCGTCGTCCAGGGCGCGCCGGACCTGGCGCTCACCCAGTTCTGCGTCGAGACCGTGGCGATGATCGTCTTCGTCCTGGTGCTGCGCCGGATGCCGGTCCACTTCGAGGAGACCGTCTCCCCCTGGCGGCGCGCGATCCGCATCCCGGTGGCGCTCGTCGCGGCCGGCGTGGTCGGCGTCTCCCTCTGGGTGGCCGCCGCCGCGCGTACCGCGGAACCGGCCGGCGCCGCCATGGTCAAGGAGGTCGACGACCACGGGTACAAGGACGTCGTCGCCACGATCCTCGTCGACCTGCGCGCCTGGGACACCCTGGGCGAGTCCGCCGTGCTGGCCGCCGCCGCCATCGGGGTCACCAGCCTCATCTACCTGCACCGCCGCAGCGACGGATCGATGCTCCCCGAGGAGCTGAAGGGCCGGACCGCCTGGTCCATCGCGGCCCAGCACACCGCCCGTCTGCCCCAGGGCGACGAGGTGGCCCCGGAACGCGGCTGGCTCGCCGCCGGCTCCACGCTCGCCCCCGAGCACCGCTCCATCGTCTTCGAGGTGGTGGCCCGGCTGCTCTTCCACCCGATCCTGATCCTCTCGGTCTACCTGCTGTTCTGCGCCGAGAACATGCCCGGCGGCGGCTTCGTCGCGGGGCTCGTCGCCGGAGTCGCCCTCATCACCCGCTATCTGGCCGGCGGCCGGTTCGAGCTGGCCCAGGCCGCACCCCTGCAACCGGGCCTCTTCACCGGGCTCGGCCTGTTCATCTCCACCGCGGTGGGATTCCTCGGGCTGATCGACGGCACCGTGCTGCACGCCTTCACTTACCACGGGCACCTGCCGGTCTTCGGCGACTTCCACATGAGTACGCCGATCCTCTTCGACTTCGGCGTCTACCTCCTGGTCCTCGGCGTCGTCCTGGACATCGTCCGGGCTCTCGGCGCCAAGATCGACCGCCAGATCGAACGGGCCGCCGGCGCCCTCGCCGCCTCCAACAGCACGACGGCGGAAGGGAACTCCCGATGACCGTCAGCGCCTCACTCCTCCTCACCGCCGTGGTGCTCTGCGCCGTCGGCGCCCTGCTCATGCTGACCCGGCCGCTGACCCGCATCCTGCTCGGCGCCGTCATCATGAGCAACGGCGTCAACCTGCTGATCCTCGCCTCGACCGGCACCGCCGGCGCCGCACCCCTCCTCTACGGGGTCGACCTGCGCCGGGTCACCGACCCGCTGCCGCAGGCCATCGCGCTGACCGCCATCGTCATCACCCTCGGCACCACCGCCTTCCTCCTGGCCATGGCCTACCGCAGTCACCAGATCACCGGCACCGACGAGGTCCACGACGACCTGGAGGACCGGCGCATCGTGCTCCGCGCCGAAGTGCTCTCGGAGCGCGCCGAGTTGCGCGAGGAGTTCCGCTCCGGCGCCGAACCCACGCCGGACGAGCGCGAACGCTACCGGGAGGAGCGCCGCAGACTCCGCGACCGGCTGCGCGCCGACCGGGCCCGCCAGGCCCGCGGCCGCGACGCCTCCGGCGACCTCTGGCACGACGTCATCGGCGCCGACCCCGAGGACTACGAACGCGAAGGCGACGCCAAGACCGACGACCGCTACCCCCGAGACGGAAGAGGAGCCACCGGATGAACGCGCTCGTCCCGCTGCCGGTCCTCCTGCCGCTCTGCGCCACCGGACTCAGCCTCACCTTCGGCACCCGGATGCAGCGCTTCCAGCGCTTCATCAGCGTCGCCGTACTCACCGCCGTCCTGGCGCTGTCGATCATCCTGATGATCGCCGCCGACCGGCAGGGCCCGCTCTCCGTCCACCTCGGCGACTTCGCCCCGCCGCTCGGCATCACCCTGGTCGCCGACCGGCTCTCCGGGCTGATGCTCACCGTCTCCTCGGCGGTCACGCTCTGCGTGCTGATCTACTCCCTCGGACAGGGCATGACCGACCGGGACAAGGAGACCCCGCTGGCGGTCTTCCACCCGGCCTATCTGATCCTCGTCGCCGGAGTCTCCTCCACCTTCCTCGCGGGCGACCTGGTCAACCTCTTCGTCAGCTTCGAGATCATGCTGGTGGCCAGCTTCGTCCTGCTCACCCTCGGCGGCACCGGCCCCCGCATGCGGGCCGGCTCCACCTATGTGATCATCTCGCTGTTCTCGTCGATGGTGTTCCTCATCGCCATCGCCATGACGTACGCGGCCCTCGGCACCGTCAACTTCGCGCAGCTCGCCGAGCGGCTGCCGGATCTGTCGATCGGTGTGCAGACGCTGATCCAGGCGATGCTGATCACCGTCTTCGCCATCAAGGCGGCCGTCTTCCCCGTCGCCGCCTGGCTCCCCGACTCCTACCCCACGGCACCCGCGCCCGTCACCGCGGTCTTCGCCGGACTGCTCACCAAGGTCGGCGTCTACTGCATGATGCGGACCGAGACGCTGCTCTTCCCCGGCAACCGGATCGGCGACCTGCTGATGGCGGTGGCGCTCGCCTCGATGCTCATCGGCATCCTCGGCGCGGTCGCCCAGACCGACCTCAAACGGCTGCTCTCCTTCACCCTGATCAGCCACATGGGCTTCATGGTCTTCGGGATCGGCCTCGCCACCCGCGAGGCGTACGGCGGTGCCATCGTCTACGTCGTCCACCACATCACCGTCCAGACCTCGCTGTTCCTGGTCGCCGGGCTGATCGAACGCCGGGGCGGCACCACCGAGCTGACCCGGCTCGGCGGACTGGCCAAGGCCGCGCCGATACTGTCCCTCCTCTTCTTCGTCCCCGCGATGAACCTGGCGGGCATCCCGCCGCTCTCCGGATTCATCGGCAAGCTCGGACTCATGCGCGCGGGTGTCGCGGACGGCTCCGTCTGGGCCTGGATCCTGGTCGCCGGCTCGGTGGTCACCAGCCTGCTGTCGCTGTACGTGATGGCCAAGGTGTGGAACCTGGCCTTCTGGCGGGCCGCCCCGCCCGGACAGGCCGAAGCCGGCACGGTCCTGGAGTCCCAGGACGACAGCGACGACGACACCGACGAGGGCCCCGACGGCGTCCCCGGCACCGGTGACGAGGGCATCGAGCCGGTCCGCCGGCCGGCCGGCGGAGCCGTCGTGGCGACCAAGCCCCGGCAGACGTCGGTCATCACGACCAGCCGACTGCCCCGGCCCATGATGGCGGCCACCGCGGCGACCATCGCGCTGGCCCTCGCCTTCACCGTGTTCGCCGGACCGCTCACCGCCTTCACCGACCGCTCCGCGGCCGAACTGCTGAAGCGCACGCCCTACATCGAGGAGGTGCTGGGCAAGTGAGCCGATTCCTGCGGTTCTCCTTCCGTGACGCCGACCTGCCGCCGATGAGCTGCAAGATCGGCAAGCGCGGACGGGTGCTGGACCTGCCGCTGATCGCCTGGCTCACCCTCATCTGGGTGCTGCTCTGGTCCACCTTCAACCTGGCCAACATCATCACGGGCGTGATCGTCGCGAGCGCCGTCTGCCTGGCCTTCCCGCTGCCACCGGTGGACCTGGGGCTTCGCCTCCATCCGTGGGGCATCATCCGCCTCGCCGGGTATCTGCTCTACGACATGTACACCTCCGGCGTACGGGTCACCCGGCAGATCTTCAGCGGTACGCCGCACCGGGCCGCCGTCATCGGCGTGCCCCTGCGCTGCCGCGGCGACCTGATGCTCGCCGCCGTCGCGGTGGCCGTCTCCAACGTGCCGGGCGGCTCCGTCATCGAGGTGCGCCGGGCCACCGCCACCGTCTTCCTGCACGTCCTGGACGCGGACCGGCCCGAGGAGCTCGAAGCCGCCCGGCGCCAGGTCTGGCGGCTGGAGGAACTGACCGTACGGGCCTTCGGCACCCGGGACGAGATCGCCCGCGTCGCCGAACCGCCCCCACCGCCGCAGCTCGCCGCCGGAAGGCCCGCACCATGAGCGTCTTCGAACAGATCGACCGTGTCCTGCTGACCGCCGCCATCATCCTGGTCCTGGTGGCCGGACTGCTGCTGCTGGTCCGCATCTGGCGCGGCCCGTCCATGCT
This sequence comes from Streptomyces sp. NPDC101178, assembly GCF_044767965.1. NCBI lineage: Bacteria > Bacillati > Actinomycetota > Actinomycetes > Kitasatosporales > Streptomycetaceae > Streptomyces > Streptomyces sp. NPDC101178. The sequence continues at coordinate 421,020 of NZ_JBIWOZ010000007.1, read as the reverse complement.
GGACCGGGCCATCTCGCTGGACGTGATCGCGGCCCTGATCATCGCCGGTCTCGGAGCCAAGTCCGCCGTCGCGCTGGACTCCTTCTACTTCCCGGTCATGCTGGTGCTCGCCTTCCTCGGCTTCACCGGCTCGGTGGGCATCGCCCGCTTCATCGCCGTACGCGACCGGCCCGCCGTCACGGTCCCGTCCCGGGCACCGGCTCCGGAGGCCGACGAGACCAAGGAAGGTCCGCAGTGAACGACTGGCTCCAGATCCTCGACACGGCCGGGGCCCTGCTCGTCCTCCTCGGCGCCGCGATCTGCCTGCTCGGGGTGATCGGCATGCTCCGGCTGCCCGACGTCCTCTCCCGCAGCCACGCCGCGACCAAGCCCCAGACCCTCGGCATGCTCCTGGTGCTGGCCGGGGTCGCGCTGCGGCTGCGCACCGGCATGGACCTCGCCACCCTCGCGCTGATCGGCTTCTTCCAGATGCTCACCGGCCCGGTCGCCTCGCACCTGGTCGCCCGCTCCGCGTACCGCACCGGACAGGTCCAGCACGAGGAACTGCTCTTCGACGAACTGGACGAGCAGCTCACCGACGGCAGGCAGCCTCCCGGCCCGGCCTGATCGAGCTGCCCGTCGGCTGCCCCATGGTCGAGCAGCCCCCGGACCGGCATGATCACGGAACTGTTCCGTCCCGCTCAATCACCCCCCGGCCCCGGTGCCCGCATGCCATGATGCGGGCAATGCCGGACGCTGGGGGGCGTATGGGAAGCACGGGCACAGTGCTGCGCGAACTGCGCGGCGCACAGAAGAGCGCCAAGGGCGTCTCGCTCTACTCGCGATACGTGAACCGCCCGGCCGGGCGCGTCCTCGCGGCGGGCGCGTACCGGGCCGGGCTGACGCCCAATCAAGTGACGCTGATCAGCGCGCTGTTCACCTACGCGGCGCTCGCGGCGGTCGCGCTCGTCGAGCCGTCCTGGACGCTGGCACTCGCGGTCTACGCGGCGCTGGCCATCGGCTTCGCCTTCGATTCCGCCGACGGCCAGCTCGCCCGGCTCACCGGCCGCGGCGGCCCCGACGGCGAGTGGCTGGACCACGTCGTGGACTGCGGCAAGCTGGTCCTCGTCCACACCGCCGTGCTGATCTCCTTCTACCGCTTCGGCGAACTGCCCTCCGAAGCCTGGCTGTTGCTGCCGCTCGGCTTCCAGCTCGCCGCCGTGGTCACCTTCTGTGCCGGACTGCTGCGCGAGAAGCTCGGCAAGGCGGCGGCGACCGAAGCCCAGGCGGCCGCTCCCGTTTCACAGGTGCGGGCGGTCGCCCTGCTGCCCGCCGACTACGGAGTCTTCTGCCTGGTCTTCCTGCTGCTCGGCGCACCCGGCGCCTTCCGGGCCGGGTACGCCGTGCTCGCGGTGGTCCACACGCTCTTCCTGGCGGCCTTCCTCACCAAGTGGTTCAGGGAGCTGAGAGCGCTCCGTCCCGGGTGACGAGCACGTCCAGCGCCCGGCGCAGCTGGGTGCTGGACGTGTGCACGGTGTACGGGAAGTAGACGACCTCCACGCCGACCTCGGCGAAGTCGCGCTCCAGCTTCTTCCCCTTCTCCGTGCCGCGCCAGTCGTCGCCCTTGAAGATCACGTCGAACCGGACCTGCTGCCAGGTCTCCACCTTGTCCGGCACGGTCTCCACGAACGCGGCGTCGACGAACCGCACACTGCGGACGATCTCCAGCCGTTCGCGCAGCGGAATGACGGGTGTGTGACCCTTGGCGAGGGCGGCCATCTCGTCCGAGACGACCCCCGCGACCAGGTAGTCGCACTGACTGCGGGCATGCCGCAGGATGTTGAGGTGTCCCACGTGGAACAGGTCGTACACCCCGGGGGCGTACCCCACCCTGTGCTGCACCATCCGTATCTCTCCCCCCACGGTCGATCTGATCCGGTGATGTGCCAACGACCTTACTGCGAAGAACACTTGTGCAGGCCGTGAACGGATAAGCTCGACGGGGGCCGTTCCCGCAGGGAGCGGCGGCTGTTGTGGGGGGAAGGCGATCGTCCGATGTCCGATGTCGAACGGCACAGGCCGTTTCTGAACCGCCGCCTTCTGGTGGTCTCGACGAACTACGCACCAGAGGTCACGGGCATCGGCCCGTACGCCACTCAACTCGCCGAGCACTGGGCCAAGTCCGGCGCCCGGGTGCGGGCGCTCACCGGGATGCCGCACTATCCGTCCTGGCAGCTGGACGAGGCGTACCGGAGCGTATGGCGGACGGTCGAGATACGCGGCGGCGTCGGCGTGCACCGGCGCAGACACTACGTGCCGTCCCGTCAGACCGCCGTGCGCAGAGCGGCGTTCGAGGCCTCCGTCCTCGCCACCGGACTGTTCGCGCCGCCGCCGGGCCGGCCGGACGCCGTGATCGCGCAGATGCCCAGCCTCGCCGGCGGCGTCATCGGCGCCCGCCTCGCCCGCTGTCACCGCGTCCCGTACGTCCCCGTCGTCCAGGACCTGATGGGCGCCGCCGCCGCGCAGAGCGGCATACGCGGCGGCGGCAGGGCGGCCGTGGTGGCCGCGACGGCCGAGCGGTACGCGCTGAGCGGCGCGGCCCTCGTCGGCGTCATCCACGAGAGCTTCGTCCCCGGCGTCACCGCCCTCGGTGTCGACCCCGGACGCATCCGGATCGTCCCCAACTGGACCCATGTCGACGGCCCCACCGCCGACCGCGCCGCCACCCGCGCCCGGCTCGGCTGGGACCCGGCCACCCCGGTCCTCCTCCACTCCGGCAACATGGGCCTCAAGCAGGGCCTGGAAGTCCTCGTGGACACCGCCCGCCTCGCACCCGACGTCCGCGTCGTCCTGATGGGCGACGGCAACCAGCGCGACGCCCTGCGCGCCCGCGCCGAAGGTCTGCCCAACGTGGACTTCCTGGAGCCCGCCGGGGCAGGGGAGTTCACCGACGTCCTCGCGGCCGCCGATGTCCTCGCGGTCACCCAGCGGGCCTCCGTCCTCGACATGAGCGTCCCCTCCAAGCTCACCTCGTACTTCACCTCCGGCCGCCCGGTCGTCGCCTCCGTCGCCGACGAGGGCGGCACCGCCGACGAGGTGCGCCGCTCCGGCGCCGGTGTGCTCGTCGCCCCGGAGGACCCGGCCGCGCTGCTGGAGGCGTTGCGGAAGCTGGCCGCCGACCCGGCCGCCGCCGACGCCCTCGGCGCCGAGGGCCCCGCGTACGTGGCACGCCATCTGAGCCGGGAGGCGGGCCTGGCCCGCTTCGACGACCTGCTCACCGAGGCCTTGCAGGACGGACCAGGGAGCGAGAGCCGATGACCCCCGTGAACCGTGTCCTGGACGACCAGGACGAACCGGCGCTGTTGCGCGACCAGTTCCGCCAGCTCCTGCGCTACCGGGCCCTGCTGGCGGCCGGCGTCGTCATCGGCCTGCTCGGCGGCGGCTACCTCGCGCTCAGCGGCGAGGACACCTACACCGCCACCGGCGAGGTGCTGGTCCGCTCCGCCATCGCCGACCCCTTCGCCAGCGGCGCCACCGCCGACAAGGGCATCAACATCGGCTCCGAGCGCCAGACCGCCGTCAGCGACACCGTCGGCACCCTGGCCGCCGGCACACTGCTCAAGAAGGGCGACGACGTCGCCGCCCGCGACCTGCTCGCCGGACTCCAGGTCACCAACCCGCCCAACACCCTGACCCTCCGCTTCGCCTACACGGGCGCCACCCCCGAGCAGTCCCGGGCCCGCGCCGAAGCCCTCGCCAACGCCTATCTGGCCCACCGCAAGGCGCGCACCGAGGAGTCCATCGACAACATGGCGAGCGGCTACCGCGCCCAGCTCAAACCGCTCGAGGAGAAGCGCGACCAACTGGAGGAGACCGGCACCGGCGCGGCCGACGACGTCACCAGCGCCCGGGCCAACATCATCGTCGCGATCTCCGAGCTCAGCCGGAAGATCTCCGAGCTCAAGGCCCTGGACACCACCCCCGGCTACCTCAACAAGAAGCCCGTCGCCCCCACCGAGCCCACCGGCGCAGGCCTGCCGCTGCTGCTCGGCCTCGGCGGTGTCGTCGGCCTGGCACTGGGGCTGCTGCTCTCCTGGGTGCGGCTCGTCTTCGACCCCGCCGTACGCTCCACCCGCGAGCTGGTCCGCTCGCTCGGCGGCCCGCTGCTCGGCACCCTGCCCCGCGAACGCGGAGCCGCCGGTGCGGTGCTGGCGATCGGCCGCAGCGGCTCCCGGCTCGCCGAGGAGTACCGCGCGGTCGCCTTCCGGCTCGCCTACGACCCGTCCTTCGCCGAGAGCCGCCGCCTGCTGGTCACCGCCCCGCGCGGCGACAACGAGGAGGCCGCGGCGGCCGCCGCCAACCTGGCCGCCGCCTTCGCCGAGATGGGCCGGGACGTCCTCCTGGTCGAGGCCGACCTCCGTACGCCCGCCCTCGCCCGCGCACTCGGCTCCGCCGCGCACGAGGTCCGCCCGCCGCGCTGGGCCGCCGAGGAAGGCGACGGCAGCTGGCCCACCGGCGGCCGCTCCAACGTGGACGTCCCCGGCTCCGGCGCCTTCGCCCTGATCCCCGGGGAGACCGTCGACAACGTGCCGCGCGCCCTCACCTCCACCCCGGTCGGCCGGATCGTCGCCGAGGCCGACCGCCCCGGCAGCGTCGTCATCGTCCTCGCCCCGCCCGTCCTCTCCTACGCGGACGCGGTCGCGCTGGTGGACCGGGTGGAGGGCGTGATGATCGTCTGCGACCCGCGCGAGGTGCACCGCAGCGACCTGGAGCGCATCCGCGAGATCATCGGCGCCTCCGGCGGCTCCGTCCTCGGCGCCCTGCTCCACCCGAGCCGACGGCGCCTCAGCCGCTCCGAGCGCCGCCCGAAGTCCGCCCGCCGCCGCAGCGGAGGCGGCGACGGACCGACTCCCACCGCCGAGCCGGACGCGCCCGAGATCACCGGCGATCCCACCGAGACCCTCGGCCTGCGCTCCCTGACCCTGCCGACGGCCCGGCGGTGAGAGCCCGCACCGCCGTCCTCTGCTCGGTCGCCGACCAGGGGGTGGCGGCGCTCACCAACATCCTGGTGCTCGTCGCCGCCGCCCGGCTCTCCACCGTCGCCGACTTCGCCCGCTTCTCCGCCGTCTACCTGGTCTTCACGGTGCTGCTCGGCGTCTCGGGCGCGTACGCCGGACAGCCGCTGGTCCTCAAGCGCGGCGGCGGAGAGGAGACCCGCGGCGCCTGCCGCTCCGCCGTCGCCTTCACCGTGCTCGCCGCCGCCGCGCTCGGCGCGCTCCTGGCCGCCGTCTGCCTCCTCGTCCCCGGCGACACCGCACGGGCGCTGCTGATGCTCGGCCTGGTCCTGCCGGTGGTGCTCGGCCAGGACGCCGTACGGTACGCCTTCTCCACCCTCCAGCAGCCCCATCTCGCCCTGCTCTCGGACCTGTTGCGGCTGGCGTGCGTCCTCGGAGCGCTCGGAACCCAGGTGTACGGGGCGTCCCCGGCGCGGCTGATCGGACTCTGGGGCCTCTCCGCGCTGCCCGCGCTGCTGCTCTCCGCCACGTTGCTCCACCGCGCCACCGCCGGAGCCCCGCTCGTGGTGCGGCCGATGCTCCGGCGCGGGTACCTCGGGCAGCGGTTCACCGTCGAGTTCGGCGTCGGTAACGCCACCAGCCAGCTCTCCGTCCTCGGCCTCGGCGCCGTCGGCAACCCGCTCCTCGTCGGCGCCCTGCGCGGCGCCACCACCCTGTTCGGCCCGCTCAACGTGCTGTTCACCTCCGCCACCTCCTTCGGCCCGCCGCTGCTCGGCCGCATCACCGACGAGCGGAGCCGCGTCCGGGCCACCGCCGCGCTCGCCGCCGCCCTCGCCGCCGTCGCCGGCCTCTGGGCCACCGTCCTGGCCCTGCTCCCGGACAGTGCCGGACGCCAACTCCTCGGCGACACCTGGTCGGTGGCCGCCGGACTGCTGCCCGCCACCGGCAGCCAGTACGCGGCGATGGCCGTCGGCACCTGCGGGCTGCTGGCCCTGCGGATGCTCGACCCGCGCACCACACTCGCCATCCAGGTGGTCTTCTCGCTCACCACCGTGGCGTTCCTCGCAGGCGGTTACGCCGTCGGCGGCGTCCTCGGAGCCGCCTGGGGGCTCTTCCTCGGCTCGCTCTGCAAGGCCGCCGCCACCTGGATCAGGGTCGCCCGGCTGCGCCGCCGCCGTACCTTGGAACCCGGCCACGACCTCAGCGCCGACGCCCTGCCCGCCGCTCCATGAAGGTGCTGATCGCCAGCAGACAGAGCGCGGCGATGGCCAGCTTCCCCGCCGCCTGGAGGAGCGGGCCGCGCAGCAGGATGAAGGTGTAGCCGGCAAGCAGCGGTGCGGCGACGGCCAGCACGCTCCCCGGGCCGGGACCCGCACGGGTGACGGCCAGGGCATAGCGGCGGTCGGTGCGGGACGACGCGTAACCGATCAGCGCGAGGCCGCCGATCATGCCGGTCGCGCCGAAGTCGACCCAGAACTCGGTCCACATCGGCGCCGAGAGGTTGGTCATCCGCAGCCCCATCCACTGCCCGACCCGGACCCCGGTGTCCTCCGGCTTCCCGCTCCACACCGCGCGCGGCACGAAGAACAGCGCACAGCCGGTCAGTTGACGGCCGTAGGTATGGCCGCGGGTGTCGACCCACGAGATGGTGTTGGCGAACATCACCATCTGGTCGTAGTCCTTGGTCACCAGCGGCTCGAAGACCGAGGCCGACTGCGCGGTCCGCTGGCTGGCCTCGTCGTCGTACCGGAACTTGTCCGCGTACGGGAACACCACCAGGGCTCCCACCACTCCGGTCGTCAGCACCGTGCGGTAGATCGCGGCACTGCTCGGGAACGCGGTGAAGACGAACGCCATCATCACCGTCAGGAACCAGTAACGGGCGTTGGAGATCGGGTTGTTCACCACCAGGTTCAGCGCGATCAGAGCCACCCACACCAGCACCGTCGACGGCGTGCGCCGGGCCCGGTAGGAGGTGGCCAGGCGGCGCGTGTAGAAGAGCAGCGCCAGCAGCGCCGGGACCTGGCCGAAGCCCTTGACGAACGCCGAGCCCACATTGGAGCCCTCCGAGACCACGCCGCTCGCCGCCACGGTCTCGTTGATCTCCTGCCGACTGGAGAAGAAGACCGCGGGCCCGCCCAGCTTGAGCACGTAGAACGCGCTCGCCGCGAACGCCAGCACCACCAGCAGCCGCAGCCGCACCGGATGCGCCACCGCGGGCCCCCCGCCCGAACCCTTCGCGGAGGGCGTACGACGGCGCATCGGCCGCCGCGAGGCCAGCAGCGCCCCCAGGTCGTACGCCGCGCACCCGACCAGCACCATCGCGATGGCCGTGACCAGGTCCTGGCGCGGCCCCACCATCGGTGTCGGCGTCTGCCCGATCACCACCTGCGCGAACGGCGCCACGCCCATCGCGATGTACACGAACATCCAGAAGACGCCCTGGAGGAGCCGCCGTTGGGTGGAGAGGATCGTCGTCGCCAGCCGGGCCCCCGCATAGCAGGTCAGCACCAGCTGGAGCCAGTACGCCGTGTCCCGGACCCCGCCGCCGGGCTGCGCCGCGATCACCGCGGGCAGGAAGCAGACCAGCCCCAGGATGAGCGGCACGGACACCGCCCGCGACAGCATCGACCAGGCGATCGTCCGCTCGGGCGGCTCCGGGGGACCGCCCGGGGACCCAGGCCGATCCGGCCGCCGCCCGGCCGCGCCGACGGTCTTCTCCGCGGCAGGTCCGTGCGCCGGCGAGTGCGCCGACGTGTGCACCGACGTCATGCGCCCCCCGTTCAGTGAACCGCTGAACACTCTAACGAATCGCCCCACTTGAGGGAGGTGCGATGACTACTCTGTGAATCATTGACCGCAGTTGAGGGGAACTCTGGTGAAAATCCTGCATGTTGTCACGCTCCATACGCCGGACCACGCCTTCGGCGGTCCGACCCGGGTGGCGTTCAACCTGTCCAAGGTCCAGCGGGCCCACGGCGACGACGCCCGGGTCATGGCGCTCGGTGACGGCTTCCCCGGCGGCGAACTCCCCAGCCACGTCGAAGGTGTTCCGGTCCACCTCTTCCAGGCCCGGCACGTGCTCCCGATGTTCGAGGTCAGTGGCATCACCTCCGCCCCGCTGCTGCGCACCGCACGCCGCATGATGCGCGGCGCCGACCTCGTCCACGTCCATCTGATGCGGGACCTGGTGACCCTGCCCGCCGCGCTCCTCGCGCTCGCGACCCGCACCCCCCTGGTCGTCCAGACCCACGGCATGATCGACCCCACCGAGAAGAAGGTCGCCCAGCTCACCGACGTCCTCGGCGTCCGCAAGGTACTGCGCGAGGCCGACGCCGTGCTGCACCTCACCGAGATGGAGCGCGTCGACGTGAACGCCGTCGCCGCACCCGTCCCGCTCACCCGTACCGTCCGGCTGGTCAACGGCGTGCGCCCGCAGGAGCGCAAGCCCGCCCGCGAACCCGGCCGCCCGCCGACCATCCTCTACCTCGCCCGGATCCAGGAGCGCAAGCGGCCCGAGGACTTCGTCTCCGCGATGCCGCACGTCCTCGCCCGCCACCCGGACGCCCGCTTCGTGCTGGCCGGCCCGGACACCGGCGCGCTGGCCGAAACCCTGGCGCTGGCCGAGAAGTTGGGCGTGACCGGCTCGCTCGACCACCGGGGCCCGCTGGAGCACGACGAGGTGCTCGCCGCCGACCGCGAGGCCGATGTCTATGTGCTGCCCGCGATCGAGGAGCCGTTCCCGGTCTCCGTGCTGGAGGCGATGTCGGTCGGCACCCCGGTCGTCATCACCCGCACCTGCGGCCAGGCACCCGATGTCGCGCAGGCCGGATCGGGCCGGGTCATCGACAGCCGGGGCGGCGAGGACGCGGCCAACGCCCGCAAGGTCGCCGACGCGATCCTGGAGCTGCTGGAGCCGGAGGCCGCCGAGCAGGCCGGCAAGGCCGCCTGGGAGCTGGTCAACGACCAGTTCACCATCGAGGCCGTCACCGCCACCCTCCGGCGGACCTACGAGGACGTGGTCCGCCGGAGGCGAGGGTGAGCCGGCGAGCCTGCCGGATCTGTCAACGTACCGGCTTCTCGCGGGACTTCAGCGCGATCTGCCAGCGGTAGAAGCTCATCGCCAGGGCGAAGTCGAACCCGGCGCGGCCGTCCAGGAAGCCGCGCCGGTAGAGGTACATGTACGCGAACGACACCACCGGCTTGAAGGGCGCCTTGTGGAACAACTGCCCCTGCCGTGACTTGACCTGGCGCACCTGCTCCTTCACCTGGGGATGGTGCTCCAGCCACGCCTCCCAGTCCGAGTACCGGTTGTGGCGCTCGAACCAGGCGGTGACCGGGTCGAGGTCCTGGTGCTCGATGGGATGGCTGAGCGTCCCCACCGTCGCCGCGACCGGCTGGTAGTGCCCCTCCACCTCGCCGATGCCCGGCGCGTCCAGGTCGCCGACCTCCGGGTAGAAGGAGCGGGTACGGTCGGTCAACGACCTCTTGCGGATGGTGTATCCGTGCCGCAGCCGCTTGCCGGAGAACCAGTACCCGAGCGGAATGTCGTACGCGGCGGGCTTGGGCGCCGACGGATCCCGGAAGGCCTCCCGCAGCTCGGCCAGCAGCCCCGGGCTGAGCCGCTCGTCGCCGTCGAGCAGCAGGATCCAGTCCAGGTCGGTGCGGACGTTCTCCAGGCACCACTGCTTCTTCCGCGGGTGGCCCCCGTCCCAGGTGTACGTGACCACCTCGGCCCCGCACTCCTCGGCGATCTTCACCGTGTCGTCGGTGCTGTGCGAGTCCACCACCACGACCGCCTCGAAGTGGCCGAGCACCGACTTCACCGCCTCGGCGATGTTGAGGCCCTCGTTCTTCGTGGGGATCGCGACGGCTATCGGCAGCTTGGTCGTACCAGCGGTCATCCCTTGGCTCCTTCGGCCAGCCAGGCGTAGCAGCCTGTGGAGGTGAACGTACGGGCGGACTCCGGGATCGTGATCTTCCGGGACTTCCCGGTGTCGGAGGTGCCGGAGGCCAGTTCCTTGCCGCCCGCTCCTTCGATCTGCCACGAGCAGTTCATGGTGGGGGAGGCGGAGCGGTAGACGCCGGGCCGCACCGTCCTGCCGGTGTGGATGCCGTCGGCGTAGGCGTACGCGGCCTCGTCGACCAGGTCCTGGTGCTGGGGGCAGAGCCCCGCCACCGCGGCCGGCGCGTCGCGGATCTCCTCGGTGGCGATCGCGCCCACGGCGGTGTCCCGGTCGACCTTGACCAGGTAGCGCAGCTTGTCGCAGGTCTCCTGGCCGGTCTGGAGCACGGCGGCCGGGTCCATGCCCTTCGGCACCCGGTCCTCCAGGTACTCTTTCTGCTTCTTGGTGAAGGTCCCGGTGGCCGGGGTGATCTCGTCGGACGGGGTCCCCGGGCCCTCGGCGGTCGCGGACGGCCCGGGGGCCGCCGGCTCCTCGGCGGCGGGCGCGGAGGGCGCCGCCGGAGCCGTGGGCGCGGCGGGTGGTGTCGGCGTGGCGGCGGTGGGGCCGGGGACGGCGGGCCCGGAGGCCGCGGGGCGCTGGGCGCCCGCGGCCTCCGGCCCGTTCCCGTCCGCGGACGAGCCGCAGGCGGCCAGCGCCGCCACCGTCATCACGACGGCGGCGCCGGCCAGGAACGGATTCCGCATGGATCAGCCATTCCTCAGTGCGTAGTGGGCGCTGACCTGGGAGGAGGTCAGCGCGGTCGGGTAGACGGCGGTCTCGTCGATCTGACCGGCGAAGAAGTTGCTGGTGGGACGGTTCGGCCAGCCGGTCAGGTCGTCCCCGCCGACCCGCCAGTAACCCGGGGTCGTCTCGTTGTTGGAGTTCAGGATGTTCGACGCGCGGAGCTGTCCGTCGACGTAGAGCGACATCCCCTGGCCCAGAGGGCCCTGGGTCGCGACGACGTGGTGCCACTGGCCGTCGTTGTAGGCGGCCGAGGTGGCGACCGTCCGGTTGCCGCCGCTGTAGACGCCGAAGACGAGCCGCCCGTCGTCGCGCATGTAGATGTGCTTGTCGTCCCGGGTGCTGTTCTGCTGGGTGAGGTTCCCGAAGCCGATGATCTTTCCGCCGCGGGTGGTGGTGGTCTTGATCCAGGTCTCCAGGGTGAACCGCCCGGGCGCCGGCTGAAGCCGGTTGCTGTACGCGTACTGGTTGGTCCCGTTGAAGCCGATCGCGGTGGACGGCCCGGCGACGGCCGCCGGGGTCTGCCGGTAGGCCGGTGCGTTGCGCAGGAACCCGTTGTTGAGGTTGCCGCTGCTGTCGTGCGCGAAGGTGGCGCTGGGCTCGTCGTAGCGCCAGTACAGCGTGGCCCCGTCGGCCTTGACCCGGGCCGGGTACGCCTCGGTCGCGGTCGCCACGGTGGCGGACTGGGCGGGGGACTTGGCGCTGGTGTTGGTGCCGTCGCTCGCGGTGATCCGGTACGAGTAGGTCTGGCCCGCCACCACGTCGGTGTCGGTCCAGCTCAGCTGCGGCCGGTTCCAGAAGACCGAGAAGCCGGTCGTGGTGTGGATCGGGGTGTTGGACCCGTCCTTGTAGATCCGGTAGGTCAGCTCACCGTCGTCGGTGTCGAAGCTGGTCTGCCAGTTCACCTCGACCGTCCCCGGGTTCAGCGTGGACAGGCTGACGTTGGGCACCCAGGGCGCCCCGGTGTCCGGTCCGTTCGCGAACCGGGTCAGCCCCTGCTGCGGGGCGCTGTTGACGGTGGTGAACTCGCCGCCGACCCAGAGGTAGTGGCGGTCGCCGCTGCCCGTCTGGGTCATCACCCGCGGACCGACCGGCTCGCCGATGCCGTCGTTGGTGTCCGGGAACCACGGCAGCAGCTTCGGGTCGTCGACCGACTGGGCCAGCAGGTGCTTGCGCGGCTGGTCCGGGAAGGCGCCCATGGAGGCGCAGTCGTGGGCGTGACTGCCGCTGTAGAGGACCCCGGAGTAGACGGCCACCGCCTGGGTGGCGCCGAGGCAGGTGTCACGCCAGCGCTGCTGGAAGTCGCTCAGGTTCAGGGCGATCCGGCCGTCGAACACCCCGCCGCCGGTGCCTTCGTTGGCGGTGTAGAAGCCGGTGGCGTCGGTGGTGATGTCCTGGACGGTGGACTTGTCGTGGATGAACCCCGGGTAGGTCTTGGTGAGTTGTCCGGTGGTGGCGTCGACCACAGCCAGCGCGTGGGTGGTGGTGCCGTTGATCCGGAAGAAGTCCCCGCCGAGCAGGACCTTCTGCCCGTCCGGGGTCACCTCGATCGCGCGGGACGTCTCGTCCGCGTTGGCCGTGAACGGAAGGAGCGAGGCCCCGGCCGTGGAGACGGCCGCGAAATGGCTCCTCGTCTGTCCGCCGACGGTGGTGAAGTCACCGGCCAGATAGACCGTGTCGGAGGTGACGGCGAGCCCCCGCACGGTGGCCGAGACGCCGATCTTGAAATTGTTGCGGACGGTGCAGGTCGCGGTGTCGATGGCCGCGATGTTGCTGACCCCGACCCCGTTCACCGCACCGAACTGGCCTCCCGCGTACAGCGTCTGCCCGTCCGGGGAGAGCGCCAGCGAGCGGACGGTCGCGGTCCCGGAGGAGACCGTGAACGACAGCGAGCAGTCGGTGGGCGCCCCGGTCGCCGCGTCGAAGGCGGCGAAGTTCACCGCGGGCTGTTCACCCGTGCCGGGCGCGGCCTTGGGCGGCCGCAGGGTGGAGAAGGTGCCGCCCGCGTAGACCACGCCGTTGCCGGCCGCCATCGCCCAGACGATGCCGTTGGTCTGCCAGGTGGAGAGGTCGTCCGCGGTGAGGGCCACCGGCGGGGTCAGTGCGGCTGCCGGTGAACCCCCGGCCGCCGTGGCGGTCAGGGCTCCGGTCAGCAGGCAGAGAGCGGCGGATGCGGCCCGCAGACGGCCGCGCCCTCCGAATCTTTGCCCCGTACTTCCGTTCATCATTCAGCTCCGAAGGTGAGAACGAGCTGCGGCCTGGAGGCCGCCGATCCTGCCTCGCTCGACCAGATGCGCAGACTGTCCGTCCCGCTGCTGGTCAGGGCGAGTGAGTAGGCGGAGCCGAGGGCCCCGCCCAGTGCCGGCGCGGTGAGTTCCACCGAATGGTCGGTGGAGACGGCGGTTGCGCCGGTGATGCTCCCCAGCACGGACGCGGAGAGCGCCGGCCGGGAGTTGTAGGTGACCGCCGACTCGGTCCAGGCGCCGGTGACCGGCACCACGGTGTGGCTGTCGGTGGAGCCCGCCGTCGGATCCGACGACGTACGGAACTGGAGCCGGGCCCCCTTGAGGATCTGCCCGGCCGGGGCGGCGGGCAGGGTGAAGCGCAGATAGCTCAGGTAGGGCGTGGCGCCCCGGGAGGCCAGCTGCTGGTCGTTGTAGTTCGTGTTGGCCGCCACCCCGTTGACGTACGCGTCCTCGTCGGCCTGGAGACTCACCGTGGTGTCGCCGGGCGGAGCGGGTGCCTGGGCCAGCTGGTGGTGGGCGGCGACCTGGGCGGCGGTCAGCGCCGTGGGGTAGACCGCCGTCTCGTCGACCTGGCCGGCGAAGTAGGTGGAGGACGGCCGGTTCGGCCAGGCGTTGTTCATCGCGTCGCCGCCGACCCGCCAGTACCCGTTGTACGAGCGGTTCCCGGCGGTCGTGTTGGCGGCGACCCGCACCCCGTCCACGTACAGCGCCATGCCGCTGGGCCCCTGCGTGGCGACGGCGTGGTGCCACCGTCCGTCGCTGAAGCCCGCCGGACCGGTCAGCGTGGGGCGGCTGCTGGTGCTGCCGGCCTGGACGCCGAAGGCGAGCCGCCCGTTGTCCGTCAGGTAGAGCAGCTCGTCGGAGATCGAGCTCGTATGGCCTTGTGCCGTGCCGATGTTGTTGCCGAACCCGACGATCCGGCCGCCGCTCGTCGACGTCGTACGGAACCAGGTCTCGATGGAGTACGGGGTGGGTGAGGTGTAGCGGTGCAGCCGGTCGCTGTACACGTACTCGTCGCTGCCGTCGAGCGAGAGCGCGGCCGAACCGGCGACGGCCGACGGCGTGGCCCGGTACGTGGGCGTGTTCGCGTACACGCCGCCGTTCCGGCTGTCCGACGCGTCCGCCGCGAACGCTCCGCCGGGCTCGTCGTACCGCCAGTACAGATCGGCCCCGTCGGCCAGCACCCGCTCCTGGTACGGCGAGGCGGCGGAGGCGGCGGTCACGGAGACGGCGGGGGAGAGGGCGCTGGTGTTGCCGGCGCCGTCGGTCGCCGTGATCCGGTAGGAGTAGGACTGGCCGGCCGTCACATCGCGGTCGGTGAAGGTGAGTTGCGGACGGCTGTAGAAGAGCGACGAGCCGGTGGTGGTGTGCACCGGTGCCGAACCGCCGTTGCGGTACACCCGGTACGTCAGCAGGCTGTCGTCCAGGTCCAGCGAGGCCCGCCAGCTCACCCGCACCTCACCCGCGCGCGGCGCCGACACACTGGCGGCCGGCAGGCTCGGCGCGCCGGTGTCCGGCGTGTTGGCGAACCGGGTCAGCGCCTGCTGCTGCACACCGTTGACGGTGGTGAACTCCCCGCCCACCCAGAGGAAGTCACGGCCGTCGCGCGTGGCGACGGTCAGCGCGCGCGGCCCGACCGGCTCACCGATCCCGTCGTTCGTGTCCGGCAGCCACCCCAGCAGCGCCGGATCGTCTACGCCCTGTGCGGTGAGGTGCTTGCGCGCCTGGTTGGGGAAGCCGCCCATCGTGGAGCAGTCGTGCACATGGCTCGCCGCGTAGAGCACCGACTTGTACACGCGCAGCGCCTGGGTCGCACCCTGGCAGGTGTCGCGCCAGCGCTGGCCGAAGCCGTCCAGCTCCATCGCGAGCCGGCCGTCGAAGGAATTGCCGCCCCGGCCCTCACCGGCCGCGTACCAGCCGCCGGAGGCGGAGTCGGTGACGATGTCCTTGATGACGGCGGTGGACGGGATGAAGTTGTTCGGATAGCCCCGGGTGAGGGAGCCGGTGGCCGCACCTGTCACCGCGATCGCATGGGAGTTGACGCCGCCGACCGTGAAGAAGTCGCCGCCGATCAGCACCGACTGCCCGTCCGGTGTCACCCGCAGCGTCCGCCCCGGGGCGTCCGCGTCCGGATTCCACCCGGTCACCGCTCCCGCCGAGGTCAGCGCCCCGAAGGAGCGCCGGGTCTGCCCGTTCACCGACTGGAAGTCTCCGCCGGCGTACACCGTGCCGTTCGCCGCGACGTCCAGCGCGCGGACCGTCGCCGAGAAGTTCGGCGAGAACCCCGCCCGCCGCGTGCAGGTGGCGGTGTCGACGGCGACCAGCCCGTTGGCGCTGCTCCCGTCGACCGCGTTGAAGTAACCCCCCACGTACAGCGTCGACCTGTCCGGTGAGACGGCGAGCGCCCGCACGGTGGCGGTGCCGCTGCTCCGCGTGAAGGAGAGCGAGCAGCCCGCCGGAGCCCCCGTCGCCGCGTTGAACGCGGCGAAGTTGACGGCGGGCGTGGAGGCGCCGCCGGAGGGCGTACCGGCCGGGCGGACGGAGGAGAAGGTGCCGCCCGCGTAGACGACGCCGTTCGCCTCCGCCAGAGACCACACGATCCCGTTGGTCTGGTAGGTCGGCAGATGGTCGGAGGTGAAGCCGACCGGAGCGGTCAGCGCGGCCGCCGGCGGCGCGGCGGCCACCGGGGCGAGCAACCCGGCGGCCAGCGCGAGCACGGCGGTGAGGACGCCGCCGCGCCCGCGGAGCGAGGCCCGGACCCCGGTACGCTCCCGGAGCCCCGCCCCCCTCATCTGTCCACCCGGACGGCGGCCCCGGTCAGCTGGTCCGAGAGCAGGCGGATGTCCGCGTCGACCATGATCCGGGCCAGCTCCCGCGACTTCACTTCGGGCTTCCAGCCCAGCAGCTCCTCCGCCTTGGACGCGTCACCGATCAACGCGTCGACCTCGCTGGGGCGTTCGTACTTCGGGTCGTACCGCACATGCTCGGCCCAGTCGAGGCCCGCGTGCTCGAAGGCGAACTCCAGGAACTGCCGGACGCTGACGCCTTCGCCGGTCGCCACCACGTAGTCGTCCGGGGTGTCGCACTGGAGCATCCGCCACATGGCGTCCACGTACTCCGGCGCGTACCCCCAGTCCCGTACGGCGTCCAGGTTGCCCAGGTGCAGCCGGTCCTGGAGCCCGGCCTTGATCCGGGCCACCCCACGGGTGATCTTCCGGGTCACGAAGGTCTCCCCGCGGCGCGGCGACTCGTGGTTGAAGAGGATCCCGTTGACGGCGAACATGCCGTACGCCTCGCGGTAGTTGACCGTCGCCCAGTACGAGTAGACCTTCGCCACGCTGTACGGGCTGCGCGGGTGGAACGGGGTCTTCTCGTTCTGCGGCGGCGGGCTCGCGCCGAACATCTCGGAGGACGAGGCCTGGTAGATCCGCGTCTCGATGCCGCTCGCCCGGACCGCCTCCAGCAGGCGGATCGTGCCGAGACCGGTGACGTCACCGGTGTAGAGCGGGGCGTCGAAGGAGACCCGCACATGGGACTGGGCGCCGAGGTTGTACACCTCGTCGGGCTGGATGTCGCGCAACAGGTTCACCAGCGCCACACCGTCGGTCAGGTCCGCGTGGTGCAGGACGAAGGAGCGCTCCGGCTCCTCGGGACCCTGGTAGATGTGGTCGATCCGCTCGGTGTTGAAGCTCGACGAGCGGCGTATCAGGCCGTGGACCGTGTACCCCTTGTCGAGCAGCAACTCCGCCAGGTACGAGCCGTCCTGGCCGGTCACTCCCGTGATGAGCGCGGTCTTCGCCACGATTACCCCTTCTCTGCTGTCCGTCCGTTCGACGAACATCTCACCGACATATCGGAATTGGAGCGTTCTGCGGCAAAACATCTCCGCAGTCCCTTACTGCTGGCACAATCCGAGCCATGACGACCGAACTCCCCGTCCCACCCCAGGAATCCGCCCGCCCCCTACTGCGCCCGGGCTCCCGCATATTCGTCGCGGGCCACCGCGGACTGGTCGGCTCGGCGGTGGCCCGCCGCCTCGCCGACGACGGCCATGAGGTCCTCACCCGCGGCCGCGACCTCCTCGACCTGCGCGACGCCGCGCGGACCGAGACGTATCTGCGGGACATCCGGCCGGACGCCGTGGTGCTGGCCGCCGCCAAGGTGGGCGGGATCATGGCCAACAGCACTTACCCGGTGCAGTTCCTGGAGGACAACCTGCGCATCCAGCTCAGCGTGATCGCCGGAGCGCACGCGGCGGGCACCGAGCGGCTGCTCTTCCTCGGCTCGTCCTGCATCTACCCCCGCCTCGCCCCGCAGCCGATCCGCGAGGAGTCGCTGCTCACCGGCGAGCTGGAGCCCACCAACGAGGCGTACGCGCTGGCCAAGATCGCCGGCATCGTCCAGACCCAGTCCTACCGCCGGCAGTACGGCGCCTCCTACATCAGCGCCATGCCCACCAATCTCTACGGGCCCGGCGACAACTTCGACCTGGAGACCTCGCACGTCCTGCCCGCGCTGATCCGCCGCTTCCACGAGGCCCAGCGCGACGGCGCCGAGGAGATCACCCTCTGGGGCTCCGGCTCGCCGCGCCGCGAGTTCCTCCACGTCGACGACCTGGCCGCCGCCTGCGTCACCCTGCTGGAGGCGTACGACGGTGACGAGCCGGTCAACATCGGCTGCGGCGAGGACCTCACCATCCGCGAACTCGCAGAGACCGTGGCCGAGGTGACGGGCTATCAGGGCCAGATCGGCTGGGACACCTCGAAGCCCGACGGGACCCCGCGCAAGCTGCTCGACGTCTCCCGCCTGACCTCCCTCGGCTTCACGCCGCAGATCCCGCTCCGCGACGGCATCGCCCGCACCTACGCCTGGTGGCTCGGCCAGCTCGCGCCGGCCGCATGACCGCCCGCCACCGCGCGCACAGCGCGCGCGGTGGCGCACCGGAACTCCTCGCATCGACCGTCCGCCGTTCTCAGTAGGCCCCGCGGCCGTCGGTGACGGCGCGCACCGTACGGGCGAGGAGCCCCATGTCCGTGGCCACCGACCAGTTGTCGACGTACCAGAGGTCCAGTGCGACCGTCTCCTGCCAGGACAGGTCCGAGCGCCCGCTGACCTGCCACAGCCCGGTCAGCCCCGGTTTCACCGTGAGCCTGCGGCCCTCCCGCTCGTCGTACCGGGAGGCCTCCTCCGGCAGCGGAGGCCGTGGTCCCACCAACGACATCTGACCCAGCAACACATTGAACAGCTGCGGCAGTTCGTCGATCGAGGTACGGCGCAGCGCACGTCCCACCGGTGTCACCCGGGGATCCTGGCGCATCTTGAAGAGCGGCCCGTCGACCTCGTTGTCCTCGGCGAGCTGCTCCCTGCGGGCCTCCGCGTCCGCCACCATCGTGCGGAACTTCCACATGGTGAACGGCTGGTTGTGGAGCCCCTGCCGGATCTGCCGGTGGAAGACCGGGCCGCGCGAGGAGAACCGCACGCACAACGCCACCGCGAGCAGCAGCGGCGCGAGCACCAGCAGGCCGAACAGGGCGCCGCCCCGGTCGAGTACGGCCTTCAGCGCCCCCTGCGGACCTCCGCGCATCGGTGGCGCGATGTGCAGCAGCGTGAGCCCGGCCGCCGTCACCGGGCGGACCCGGGCCGCCGCGATGCCGGAGAGCTCGGAGGCCACACACAGGGCCACGCCCGCGTCGTGCAGCCCCCAGCTCAGCCGCCGCAGCCGGTCACCGGTCAGCTGGGGCCCGGGAGCCACCAGAACCAGGTCCGCCTCGTGCGCGTAGGCCCCGCCGAGCACCGTCGTCACGTCGTCGTCCGCCGGGCTGGAGGCGAGCCGCCCCGGCACCGGCACACCCTCGTGCGAGGGCCGGTCCGGTCCGACCGGAATCGCGGCGACCAGCCGGTAGGCGTGGTCCGTTCGGGTGCCCAGCAGCTCGGCCGCGCGCTCCAGGCCCGCCGCCTCACCCACCAACAGCACCCGGCGCACCGCCCGTTGTCCCCGGCGCGCGCTCCGCAGCCCCTCCGCGGCGGTGGCCACCAGAAGCCCCGGCGCCACGGCCACGACGGCCGTCGCCGGGTCCACCGAACCGCCGGCCGCCGTGTGCAGGACGGCCAGCACCCCGAGAAGGGCCAGCCAGTCCCCGAGCGCGCCGAACGCACCGACCGGCTCGCCGTGCACCGGGGCGGCGTACCGCCCGCGCGCGCCGCGCAACCCGGTCCACAGCAGCCCCGCGACCGTTGCGGCGAGCCACGGTCGCGGCTGCTCGCCCAGGTGCAGCAGCAGCCAGGCCGGCCCGGTCAGCGCCAGCAGGTCGCTCAGCGCGCCGAGCGACGGCCGGTGGACCGGCCTCCGGCGGACCGGAGCCCGGCCGGTCCGGTCGCGCCCCGCCGTCGGGGCGCGCCACAGCTGCTCCAGCGCAGCCGTACGATTCCGGGAGGCGGCGGTGCGGGGGCGCGGCGCGCCCCGGAGCCCCACCGGCCCGGATATGTCGGTCTCAGGTATTTCGACATGCCCCATGAACCCCCCAGTCACAGTCGCACCCCCACAAACGCGACGCATCCGTCGATCCCATGGACTGACGGATGCGCCCTCGCTCGGTGCACGATATCCACACACGTGCCATTTCGCTGGAGTTCCCGTGAAGTTCAGACGGCTCGGTGCAGACTCCCGCGATCCGGTGCAACCGGCTGATCTCGCCTGCGGGGGGCGGCCGTTGACAGGTCAACAGATCGGCAAGCGCTTGTCGAGAGGGTATGACGTCCTGCGTCGGCGGAACGGTTCACTCCGGCGCACGCCGGAGTGAAAGCACGAACCCCCTGGCGGCGACCTGCGCCACCAGGGGGTTCACGGTCCGTGGGTGCACCTGGGGTGGTAGGGGGGCGCCCGCGGGGTCAGACGAGCCCGCCCGTGCGCCTCCTGGCCCGGCGGTGGATCAGCACCCCGCCGCCAAGGAGCGCCGCGGCGAGGAGAGTTACCGAGATCACAGTTGCCCCGGTCGCCGCGAGGCTGCCGCCGGACGCGGTCTCCGTACCGGATCCGCTGCCTGCACCGCCACCGACCGTGGCCCCGGCGCCGCCGACGGCCGAACCGGAGGAGCCGGTGGAGCCGCCGGAGGAACCGGAGTCGCCGCCGGCGCCTGAGGTTTCTGTCGAACCGTCACCAGCGCTGGTGCTGGCACCGGTTGACGCATCACCGGAGCTGCCGGTGCTGTCACCGCCGCCGCCGCTGTCGCCTCCGGTGGCCCCGCCGTCCTGGCCGCCGTTGCCGCCGCCGCCCGACGCCTCCGTGACGGTCAGCGTGACCGGGGCCGTACGGGTGGTGCCGACGGCGTTGCGGAACTCGGCGCGGTAGCGGTAGCCGTCCTGGGCGGTCTTCGCGGTGAACGTCCAGACGGGCTCGGTGGCCCCGGAGACCGCCTGCCAGGTCTGGGAGCCGTCGGTGCTCACCTCCCAGCGGACCGAAGGCTCCGGTGTGCCCTCCGCGCGGGCCGTGAGAGCCACCTCCTCGCCGGCCCTCACCGAGCGGTCGGCGGGCGCCTGGGTGACCAGCGGTGAGACCTGCCGGACCAGCCGGGTGATCCTGCCCTCGGCCGGGCTGGTCACGAAGACCGTGGCCCCGCCCGGCTCGACGGCGAGCGAGGCGGCGCCCGACTGCGAGTGGTTGCCGGGCAGCGACAGCTCCTCGGCGGCCGGAGCGAAGTCCTCGGTGCCGTACACCGTCAGCGTGCCGTTGTTGTCGTTGGCCGGGTCTGAGAGGTCGCCGCCGTCCTGCCAGGCGACGAAGGCGCGCCCGCTCGCCGTGTCGAAGGCGGCGTCCCGGGCCAGGTCCTTGCCGACCAGCGTCTTCACCAGTTGGCCGGTGGCGTCGAAGACCAGCACGGACCGGTTGACGCCGACCCAGACCGCGCCGCTCGCCGGGTCGGCCTCGGTGAACCCGGTCATGCCGTCGGCGCCCGGCAGGTCGAAGGAGTCCGTCACGGTGAAGGTCACGAGATCGACCCGGTGCAGCTTCCCGGCGGCGAAATCGCTGAACCAGACCGTGCGCCGCGCGTGGTCGGCGGCGAACTGGCTGCCGCCCGGCAGCGTGAGGCTCCGGGTGGCCGCACCGGTCGCGGTCCCGATCTCGGAGAGCTTCGCGCCCTGCGCGACCAGCACCGTGCCCGGAGCCGTACCGGGAGCGATGTCCGTGATCGTCGACCCGGCGAGCCAGACGCCCGAGGCGGCCGCGTCGCCCGCCTTGGCGCTCCCGACGCCACGCAACGGGTAGTTGTAGACCACGCCGTCGCCCGGCAGCGGACCGGAGATCCGGGCCGCCGCCGAGGCGCGCAGGGCGCCGGTCGGGCCGGGTGCGTCGCTGATCCAGCTCTCCGCCTTCCCGTCCTCGGGGTTCAGCGCGTACAGCCCGCGCTCGTCGACGTCGGCCGTGTCGGCGAGGTTGTCCGCGCCGACGTACAGCTTCTCGGAATCCGGGTGCAGGAGCAGGTCCAGCGGCTTGCCGGCCGAGGTGAAGCCGGCGACCGGCTTGTACGAGACGGTCCCGGCCGGTACGTCGACACCTTCGCCGCCCGGTTCGCCGGGTTCCTGGTCCGCGAAGGTCACCGGTATCCGCACGTCCTGCGTGCGGTCGCCGCTGGACCGGTGGTCGGCCCTGGTGACGACGGAGCACGGCACTTCGGCGCAGTCCAGGCCGTCGCCCTTGGACCTGATCTCGATCTCCACGTCGAAGGTGCCGCCGGGGCCGAACGGCAGGGCCAGCTCGCCCTCGTACGGATCGCCCGGAGGCACGATCCACTGCGAGTTCTTCGAACCGCCGCTCATGTCGGCGCCGCCGAGGCAGGGGGAGGGGACGCGGCCCGCGCCGTTGTCCTTGCAGAGTGCGACGTAGATGCCGCTCTTCAGCCCGTACCCCTCGCCGGTGACCCGGATCTTCCGGCCCGCCGGGTCGAGGCCGGTGGTGGCCGAGACGGTGAGCTTCTGGCCCTCGGGGCCGGTGGCGCTCTTCGGGGTGGCCGCGTCGGCGCTCACCGCCGCGCCCGCCGGGACCGCGGCGAGGAGCAGGGCGGCTACGGCCGCCGCGGAGAGGCGGCGCGCGCCGGGTCTGCCGGGGCCGGTCTGCGGGGTGCCCGGAGTGGGTGTCATGTCATTCCTCGTCACAACGCGGGGGGCCCGGCCCCGGCGGGAAGCGCCGGGACCGGGCCGATGGCTGGTGTCCTACACGAAGTCGATCGGCGTGTGGACGTCGTACTTGCGGTCGTTGGTGTCGGTGTGGTCGGCGCGCGTCACCACCGCGCACTCGACGGTGTCGCCGCAGACGTTGCCGCCGCCGAGGTCGGCCTTGACGTGTATCTGCACGCTGAAGGTGCCGCCGGCGCCGAACGGCGAGGTGTTGGGAAGGCCGCCGCCGAGGCTGGAGACCCAGTGCGAGGCGCCGGTCGTACCGGACTCGTCCTGGCCGCCGAGACACGGGGAGGGCTTGTTGGCGCCCTGCGCCCCGTCCACCACGCAGAGGCTGACGTAGACGCCCTGGCCCGGGTTGTACCCGCTGCCGGTGACGGTGATGTTCTGCCCGGTGGCGGTCGCCGTGTCCGGCGCGGTCAGCGACAGGTTGTACGTGGTGGAGCCGTCGGTGATCGTGCGGGTCCCGGTCGCCGCGGCGGCGGGGGAGGCGAGGGAGAGCGCCAGGGCGGCGGCGGAGAAGAGGGCGAGGCCCGTGCGGGCGACGGTACGGGTGGAGGGAACAGCACTCATCGGATGAGCACCTTTCTCGGCATCGGAACCAGAACCACGGACACCCAGTCGACTTAGGTAAGGCACACCTAAGTCCAACGATGTTGAGGTTGTCAACAAAGTGGCGCAGGAGGGCCGGTCGAAGCGAACGGATTCAGCCGAACTCGGCCGTCGGAAAGGCCTGTTCCGTCCAGATGGTCTTGCCGGCCGTGGTGTAGCGCGTTCCCCACCGCTGGACGAGCTGGGCGACGATGAACAGGCCGCGCCCGCCCTCGTCGTCCTCCGCGCTGTGCCGCAGATGCGGTGACGTGTGGCCGGTGTCCGCGACCTCGCAGAGCAGCGTCCGGTCCCGGATGAGCCGCAGCCGCAGCGGTCCGCCGCCGTACCGGACCGCGTTGGTGACCAGCTCGCTGACGACCAGTTCGGTGGCGAAGGACAGCTCCTCAAGACCCCAGAGCGCGAGTTGACGGGTGGCCAGCTCGCGGGCCCGGCCCACCGTCACCGCCTCCGCGGGCAGCTCCCACTCGGCGACCTGGCCCTCGTCCAGCCGGCGGGTCCTGGCCAGCAGGAGGGCGGTGTCGTCGGCGGTCGTGGCGTCCGGCACCAGCGTGGAGACGGCCCGGTCGCACAGCTCCTCCAGCGAGGCCGCCGGATCGGCGAGCACCCGGCCCAGCGCTGCGAGGCCCTGGTCGATGTCGTGGTCGCGGGCCTCCACCAGGCCGTCCGTGAACAGCGCCAGCAGGCTCCCCACCGGCAGCTCGATCTCCATGGACTCGAACGGCAGACCGCCAAGACCCAGCGGCGGCCCGGCCGGCAGGTCCGGGAACGTGACACGGCCGTCGGGATGCACCACCGCCGGCGGCAGATGACCGGCCCGGGCCATGACGCACTGCCGCGAGACCGGGTCGTAGACGGCGTACAGGCAGGTCGCGCCCGTGGTCAGTTCGTCGTACGCGTCCGAGGGCGGGCCCTGGGGCACGCCCGGCTGCCCCACCAGGTCGTCCAGCCGGGTCAGCAGCTCGTCCGGGGCCATGTCCAGCTGGGCGAAGGCGCGCACGCTCGTCCGCAGCCGGCCCATGGTGGCGGCCGCCTGGAGGCCGTGGCCGACGACGTCCCCGACCACCAGGCCGACCCGGGTCCCGGAGAGCGGGATCACGTCGAACCAGTCACCGCCCACCCCCGTCACATCGTCCGACGGCAGATAGCGGTGCGCGATCTCGACGGCCGACTGCGGCGGCACATGGTGCGGCAGCAGCTGGCGCTGGAGGGCGAGGGAGGCGGAGCGCTCGCGGGTGAAGCGGCGCGCGTTGTCGATGCAGACCGCCGCCCGCGCCGCCAGCTCGTCCGCCAGCGCGACCTCACCGTTGTCGAAGGTGTTGGCCGGACCGTGGGCGACCATGCGGCCGGACGCCTCGGGGCGCGTACTCCGTACGAAGGTGACGAGCCCCAGCACACTGCCGCCGACCCGCAACGGCACGACCAGGGTGTTGTCGTCCAGCACCAGACCGCCGGAGGCCAGCGAGCGGTCCTGCGGCGAACCCGGCGGATAGGTGACCGGCGGATAGCGGTTCGCCGGGCTGCCCGGAGCGCCCGGATACAGCGGCTCGCCCGGATCGGCCATCCGCGGGTCCACGGAGTGCTCACCGACCCGCAGCAGGTCCATCGCCGCCGAACTCCCGGTCGCCGGAAGCTCCCCGCTCAGCACCGTCACCCGCGCGATGTCGACCCGTACGGCGTCGGCGAACTCCGGCACCGTCACCTCGGCGATCTCCTCGGCGGTGGTGACCACGTCCAGGACCGTGCCGATCCGGCGGCCGACCTCCACCAGCAGGGCCAGCCGCTGCTGGGCGCGCTGGCGGTCGGAGATGTCGAAGGCGTCCTCGCAGACCCCGAAGACATGGCCCTCGGAGTCCTCCAGCCGGTAGTAGGAGCACGACCACAGGTGCTGGGTGCCGGGGTCGCTCGGCGGGATGCCCTGGAAGTGCAGGTCCAGGACGGGTTCGCCGGTGTCGATCACGTGGTGCATCACCGCGTCGAGCGTCGGCGGATACCCCGGCGTGACGAACCGGCCGCCGGAGTACAGCTCGTCGGCCCGCATCCCCCGGTACTCGGCGAGCGGCTTGCCGATCTCGCGCTCGTAGGCGGTGTTGCTCCAGGTCAGCCGGAGGTCGGTGTCGTAGATCGCCAGGCCGACCGGCGACTGCGTTGCGAGTCCCTGGAGCAGCGCCAGCCGGGACTCCCACTGCCGCAGCTCCCCGAGCTCGGCTGCCACCAGCACCCGGCCCGGCGCCCGGAGGGCCTCCGCGCCGTCTCCGGCGAGCGGGCACAGGGTGGTCGCCACCAGCAGCTCGCGGCCGTCGCGGCGGCGCGCGAGGCGGATCTCGCTGCCGGGACGCGGGGCGGGACCTTCCGGCGTGCGGATGGCCGGACCGGGGGTGTTCGAAGCGCCCGCCGTGTCCGGGACCGCCGGGACGGGGCCCTCGGTGGGCAGCCCGGCCTCCTCCCCGGGCAGCGGGGACAGGAACGCCGCCAGCGGTCGGCCGACCGCCTCCCGCGCGCTGTAGCCCAGCAGCTCCGTCGCGGCCGGGCTCCACCCCACCACCGTGTCCCGGCCGTCCAGAACCACCGTGGCCGCCCTGGCGATGTCCAGGGGGCCGCGGAAGTCGGCGGCATCCGCCGCGCTGGTCGCGCTCACCGCGCCACACCGGCCTGGTCCATGGTCTTCAGAATCCGCCCTGGCCACGGCGGGCACAACTGCGCTACGCCCGTGCCAGGGCCGATCGGGGCGGATCCGCCTGGCCGCCGGTGCGCTCGCCGGTGCGCTCAGCGCACGCCGGCGGGCCGGAACTGGACGCTGATGCGCGGACCCGCCGCCCGTGCCGTCTTCAAGATCGCGTGCTCCCAGGTGCGCTGGCAGCTGCCGCCCATGACGATCAGGTCCCCGTGGCCGAGCGCCCGGCGTACGGGTACCGGGCCCGGGCGGCGGGGCCGCAGCGCCAGATGGCGCGGTGCTCCGAGCGAGAGGATCGCCACCATGGTGTCCTCGGTGGAGCCTCTGCCGATCGTGTCACCGTGCCAGGCGACCCCGTCCCGTCCGCTGCGGTAGTAGCAGAGCCCCGCGGTGGTGAACGGCTCGCCGAGCTCGGTCCCGTAGTGCGCGGTCAGCGCCGTACGGGCCGCGTCGAGCGCCGGATGCGGCAGCGGGTCACTCCCGCCGAAGAAGGCCAGCAGGCGCGGGACCGCCACCACCCGCTCGTACATCACCCGCTCCTCGGCCCGCCAGGCCACCTCGCCCGCCAGCGTCTCGAACAGCGCGTCGGCGCCCTGGAGCCACTGCGGGAGTACGTCGATCCAGGCACCGTGGCCGAGCTGCTCGCGGCGCAGCCCGGTCAGCGGGCGGACGGCGATGTCGGTCCCCTGGTCGAAGAGCGAGGACTGGAGGTGTACGGCCATGGCACGAGCCTAACGCTATTCGTACGAGTGTGCGAATAGCGTTCTCCGGGAAGGCCTCAGCTCTCCTTGATCAGGTCGGCGCACTTCTCGCCGATCATCATGGTCGTGATGCACGGGTTGGCCGTGGTCAGCACCGGCATCACCGACGCGTCCGCCACCCGCAGCCCCGTGACGCCCTTGACCCGCAGCTGCGGGTCGAGCGGCGATTGCGGGTCGTCCACCGGACCCATCCGGACCGTGCCCGCCGGGTGGTAGACGGTGTTGTGCGTCTCGCGGACGTAGTCGAACAGCTCCGCGTCCGTGGTCGCGCCCGGCCCCGGCGCCAGCTCGGTGCCCGCCCACGCGGCCATCGGCGGCTTCGCCACGATCTCCCGGGCGAGGCGGAGCCCGTACGTCATCACCCGTACGTCGTGCTCGTCGGTGAAGTAGCGCGGATCGACCCGCGGCTTGTCCCGGAAGTCCCGGGTGCGCAGCCGGACCGTGCCCCGGGAGCGGGCCCGGGTGACGTTCGGGGTGAGGCAGAACGCGTTCTCCGAGGTCGGGTAACCGCGTCGGTAGGTGTTCAGGTCGAACGGGACCGACCCGTAGTGGAACATCAGGTCCGGCCGGTCCAGGCCCGGTTCCGTGTCGGCGAAGATCCCGATCTCCCACCACTGGGTGGAGGTGGTGACCATGGGCTGCTTCGCCTCCCACATGATCACGCCCTCCGGGTGGTCCTGGAGGTGCGATCCGACGCCGGGCGAGTCCACCCGGACGTCGATCCCGGTCTCCCGCAGATGGCCGGCCGGGCCGATCCCGGAGAGCATCAGCAGCTTCGGCGAGTCGATCGCGCCGCAGGCGACGACCACTTCGCGCCGGGCGTGCACCCGGCCGCTGTGGACGGTGTCCGGCTCCAGGTACTCCACGCCGGTGCACCGTTCACCCTCGAAGAGGAGCCGCTTCGCCTGGAGCCCCGTCCGCAGCTCCAGGTTGGGCCGTTTCCCGAGGACGGGATGCAGGTACGAGACGGAGGCCGATGAGCGGGTGCCGTCCTCGCGGGCGTTGATCTGGAACCAGTGCGCGCCGCGGACGACGGTGGTGCCGGTGTTGAACGGCGTGGTGGGGATGCCGGCCTCGGCGCAGGCCTCCAGCAGCGCCGTACCGCACGGGTCTTCGGCCGGGACCGTGCGGAGCGTGACCGGGCCGGAGCGGCCGTGGTGGTCGCCGGGCGCGTCGTTCGTCTCCAGCCGTCGGTACAGCGGGAAGCAGTCCGCCGCGCTCCAGCCGGTGCAGCCCAGGGCGCCCCACTCGTCGAGATCCTCGGCCGGGGCCCAGAAGGCGATGCACGAGTTGTGCGAGGAGCAGCCGCCGAGCACCTTGGCGCGGGCGTGGCGCATGAAACTGTTGCCGTTCTCCTGCGGCTCCACCGGATAGTCCCAGTCGTAACCGGACTCCAGCAGGGCCATCCACCTCTCCAGCCGCAGAATGCTGTCGTCGCCGACGTCCGAGGGGCCCGCCTCCAGCACGCAGACGGTGACGGCCGGGTCCTCGGTGAGCCGGGCGGCGACGACGGCACCTGCCGTACCGCCGCCGACCACGACGTAGTCGTACGCGGACACAGGGCTCTCTTCGGGCATCGGGTCTCCAGAGCTCAGGGATTCCGCGGCGGAACGGCCGGGTCCTCGGCCTCGAAGCGGTGTTCGGCGAGCACCCCCGTACGGTGCCGCTGGACGAACCAGTAGTAGGCGAAGCCGCCGAGCGCGACGACGCCGATGAAAAGGAACGCGCCCCACCGCAGGTACCAGTGCTGCGGGCCCGTCGCGTTGTAGACCTCGGCGCGCGGCCAGGCCAGGTTGAGCGACATCGCCGTGCCCCAGAGCACCGCGAGGATGTTGACCGGCAGCCCGAAGCGGCCCAGCGAGAAGGCGCCCTCGCGCGGCTCCCAGGTGCCCCGCAGCCGGCGCAGCAGCATGGGCACGGTGACCATCAGATAGGCCACGTAGATCATGATGATCGCGATGCTGGTGATCACCGAGAAGATCTGCGGCTGGTTGATGTTGACCACCAGGATGACGACGCCCACCACGCCGATCAGTACGGCGGGCACCACGGGCGTCTTGAACCGCGGGCTGACCCGGGCGAGCACCGACCCGGCGGGCAGGTTGTTGTCCCGGGCCATGGCGAACATCAGCCGGATCCCGGCCGCCTGCACGGCCAGCACGCAGACGGTGATCGCGACGACCACCGCCCAGAGGAAAATCTCCCCGATCGTGTCGCCGAGCGTCGCCAGCACCACGTACTGGAGTCCGCCCGTGGACAGCTCCTCCGCCTTCAGGTCCGGCACCGAGAGCAGCGCGAAGAGCAGGATGAACGCGCCGATCAGGAACGAGGCGACGAGCGCCCGCAGGATGGCGCGCGGCGCGTTGCGGCCCGGGTTGTGGGACTCCTCGCCGAGGGAGGAGGCGGTGTCGAAGCCGTACATGACGTACGCGGAGGCCAGGGACGCGGTGAGGAACGCGCCGAAGTAGCCGAGCGACTGGCCGCTGCCGAGGCCGTACGTCTCCGTCAGAGCGGTGTTGGGGCCCCGGGTGATGTGGGCGGCCAGGAAGATGATCAGGGCGACGGCGGCGATCAGCTCGATGAAGACGCCCGCGGAGTTGATCCGGGCCATCAGCTTGACGCCGAACGCGTTGACCAGCGTGGAGAAGAGGATCAGCACCGTGCCGAGGAGGACCGCGTTGGCCGCCTGGTCGTTCTTTCCACTGCCGTCGCCGACGAACTGGAACCAGCCGTCGATCTGCGGCAGCGTGATCTGGTAGGCCAGCGCCACCGCCGAGAGCGTGACCATGGTGGCCGTCATCATCATCCAGCCGCCGAGCCAGCCCACATGCGGGCCGCCCATCTTCTTCGCCCAGTTGTAGACCGAACCGGCCACCGGATAGCGGGCCGCCAGCTCGCAGAAGCACAGCGCCACCATCAGCTGCCCGCAGAAGACCATCGGCCAGGACCACCAGTAGGCGGGACCGCCGAAGCTGACGCCGAAGTAGAACAGCTGGAAGGTGCCGGTCAGGATCGAGATGTAGCTGATCCCGGCGGCGAAGGTGTGGAAGTTGCCGAGCGTGCGCTTGAGTTCGGGCTTGTAGCCCAGCTCACCCAGCGCGGCGTCGTCGTGGCTGCTGTCCGCCGCCCGGTCCCCGGGGCCCCCGGTCCGGCTCACTCGAACCACCGCTGCGGGGCCGCGGCGACATTGCGCCAGATGTGCTTGGCCTCCTGGTACTCCGCCAGACCCGCAGGACCCAGCTCGCGGCCGAAACCCGACTGCTTCATGCCGCCCCACTCCGCCTGCGGTACGTAAGGGTGGAAGTCGTTGATCCACACGGTCCCGGCGCGCAGCCGCGAGGCCACCCGGTGAGCGCGCCCGGCATCCTGCGTCCAGACCGCGCCCGCCAGCCCGTACACCGTGTCGTTGGCGAGCCGCACCGCCTCGTCCTCGTCCCGGAACCGCTCCACCGTGAGCACCGGCCCGAACGACTCGTCCCGCACCACGGACATGGAGGCGCTGCACTCGTCGAGCACGGTCGGCGGATAGTAGAAGCCGTCCGCCAGCGCCGGATCGTCGGGCCGCGCGCCGCCGCAGCGCAGTACGGTGCCTTCGGCGATGCCCTCCGCCACGTACGCCTCGACCTTGTCGCGGTGCGCGGCGGAGATCAGCGGGCCGCTGCGGGCCTCCTCGTCGAACGGGCCGCCGAGCCTGATCCGGCGGGCCCGCGCCACCAACTCGTCCACGAACCGGTCGTGCAGCTCGTCCTGGACCAGGAGCCGCGCCCCGGCCGAGCAGACCTGGCCGGAGTGGAGGAAGACCGCCATCAGCCCGTAGTCGACGGCGGTCTCGAAGTCGGCGTCGGCGAAGACGATGTTCGGGTTCTTGCCGCCCAGCTCCAGCGCCACCTTCTTCACGGTCGGCGCGGCGGCCGCCATGATGGCCCGCCCGGTCACCAGCCCGCCGGTGAACGACACCATGTCCACCCGCGGGTCCTCGGTGAGCGGCGCGCCCACGGCCGCGCCCGCCCCGAGCACCAGGTTGGCGACGCCTTCCGGCAGCTCGGCCTCGACGAGCAGCCCCATGAGCAGGACGGCGGTGTGCGGGGTCAGCTCACTGGGCTTGAGTACGAAGGTGTTTCCGGCCGCGAGCGCCGGGGCGACCTTCCACGCGGTCTGCAGCAGCGGATAGTTCCACGGGGTGATCAGCGCGCAGACGCCGACGGGCTCGTGCGTGATCCGGCTGTCGACGTCCGCGAGCCCGGTGTCGACGACCCGGTCGGTGGAGCCGGCGGCGACGAGGTTGCCGAAGTACCGGAAGCAGTTGGCGATGTCGGCCATGTCGTACGCGCTCTCCACCAGCCGCTTGCCGGTGTCCAGCGACTCCGCCCGCGCGAAGATGCCCCTGTCGCGCTCCAGCAGCTCCGCGACCCGCAGCAGCAGCCGCCCGCGCTCGGCGGCCGGCGTCCGGGGCCAGGGCCCGTCGTCGAAAGCGGCCCGCGCGGCGGCGACGGCCGCCTCGGCGTCCTTGCGCCCGCCCTCGTCGACGGTGGCGACCGGTGTGCCGTCGGCCGGGCAGCGGATCTCCCGCGTGCCCCCGTCGGCGGCGGCGGTCCACCGGCCGCCGATGAACAGCTCCGGCATGGGCTCCTCCTGTGCGGGTTCCTGGTGCGGGGTGCCCGTGCGGGCAGCCGGACTCCGGCGGCTCCCGAAACTCCGGTGGCCGTCCGTGTCTTTTCCAGGACCGACAGTAAGGCGGGTCGGACGGACCCGCAGCACGGGCGCGGCCGAGTACGAGCGGACATTCGCACCATGTCCGCGACCGCCTCGCACCCCTCCGGGCACACGAGCACGCGAAAGGCGGCCCGGTCGTCCTCGATCGACCGGGCCGCCCCCTCGCCCTTCCGCGTACTGCCGTCGCCGCGTCGCCTCAGCGGCTGTCGCCTGCCGTGGCCGGCTCGTTCGCCGGTGCGCTCCCGGCGGCCTCGCCCGGCGCGCCGGGCTTCTCTCCGGGCTCCGTGTGCTCCCCGTGGTCTCCGTGCGAGGTGTCGCCCACCGACGGCACGTGGCGCAGCAGGACGAAGGCCGCCACAGCGAGCGCGGCGACGATGACGCCCGCGATACCGGACGCGAGGTTCAGCCCCTCGGTGAAGGCATGCCGCGCATCCGCCAGAAGCTCGGCGCCGAGCCCGCCGGGCAGGCCGTCGGCTACGGCGTCCGCACCGGCGAGAGTGTCACGCGCGGTGTCCGCCACAGCGCCGGGCAGGTCCGACGAGAGCGCGCCGCTGATCTCGGACCGGTACACAGCGGTGACGACACTGCCGAGGCCGGCGATTCCCGCAGCCATGCCGAACTCCATGCCCGCCTCCGACAGGGACGCCGCCGAACCAGCCCGCTCGGGCGGTGCCGAGCCGACGACCAGGTCCGTACCGAGCACCATCAGCGGGCTGATGCCGATGTAGATGAGGACGAACCCGCTCACCAGCAGCGGCAGCCCGCCCTCGCTGCCGACCTGGGTGACCAGCGCGTATCCCACCACCGACACGCACAGGGAGCTTCCGACCACGTACCCGGGACGGATGCGCTGGGCGATCGCGGGCGTCAGCGACGAGGTGATGATCAGCGCGGCGGCCGCGGGCAGCAGCCACAGTCCCGACTCCATCGGCGACAGGCCCTCCACCAGCTGGAGGTACTGACTGACGAACAGGTAGAGCCCACCCATCAGCCCCAGACCGAGCATCAGCACCAGCAGCATCGCGCCGAACGCACGGTTGGAGAACAGCCTCAGGTCCATCAGCGGATCGGCCAGCCTGCGCTGACGGTGGACGAACACCACGCCGAGCAGCAGGCCGGCCAGGAGCATGCCGATCGCCACAGCGTTCGGCCCGTGCTCGGCCAGGCTCTTGATCCCGTAGATCACCGGCAACACCGTCAGCAGGGACAGCGCCACACTGGCGAGGTCGATGCGTCCGGCATCCGGGTCCTTGTACTCCGGAAGGAGCACGGGTGCGACCACCAGGAGCACCACCATCACCGGCACGGCCAACAGGAACACCGAGCCCCACCAGAACCACTCCAGCAGCACACCACCCAGGACCGGGCCGATGGCGATGCCGACGGAGAAGCAGGTGACCCAGACGCTGATGGCGACCCCGCGCTGCCGGGGATCCCTGAACATGTTGCTGATCAAGGCCAGCGTGGACGGCATCAGGGTGGCACCGGTGATACCGAGCAGCGCGCGCCCCGCGATCAACGCCTCGGGGCTGGTGGCCGTCGCGGCGATGACGGAGGCGATCCCGAAGCCCAGCGCACCGATCATGAGCAGCCTGCGCCGCCCGATGCGGTCTCCCAGCGTTCCCATGGTGATCAGGAAGCCGGCGATCATGAAGCCGTAGATGTCCACGCTCCAGAGCAACTGCGTGCTACTGGGCTTGAGATCGGCGCTGATCTGCGGAATCGCGAGATTCATCACGGTCGCATCGAGTGCCAGCAGGATGGTGGGGAGCGTGAGCACGAAGAGCCCGAGCCACTCCCGTCGTCCGGCCCTCTCCTGAGACATCGGGGGATCTGTGGTCGTCCGGGACATCGGTGCTCCTGCGAGGGGTCGGCGTACCGCCGAGGGTGATGGATGTGTCCCATGCTCGGGCGGCGCGCTCACCGCAGGGTAATCGCGAGGTCACCACGTGTTCTGTCATGGAGGGCGTGGGCGGACAGGGAAGGCCGGTCATCCCGGAGGGGACCGGCGCAGGCGGTGACCTGCCACGACGGGGAGTCCTCGATCACTGACCTGCGCAAATTGCCTTTCAGTTGTTGCACGCTCATGCGGGTTGATGGGGTTCGAAGTCCCAGGAAAGTCCCAGAGGACTCCCACGGCAGACGGTGTCCTTTCGGTTCTACTCGACGTAGGACGGAGCGCAGCCGCCAAGACCTCGGCACTGGCGGTCGCCTTGACGGAACGGCAGTGCGGCCTTCCTCGATGGCCTGCCCGTCTGCTCACGGCCCCGGGATGCCGCCGCGAGGTGGGTGCCAGGACGCCCGGCACATGTCGACTGATGGGCGGTAGATTTGGTGCACCCTGAGGAACACATCGCCACCTGCGTGGACCCGCAGGTAGGCCACGCGGCCTACCGCCGTTTGGGAGGACAGGAGAGAAGTGTCGAAAGACGGTCGGGAGGAGAGACGTCAGCACGGCGAGCTGGTCGCGGATGTGCTCGCGGTGCTGTGGGAGGCGGGAAGTCCTATGACCGCGCAGCAGGTGAACGCTGCGCTTGGCAAGGGGCTGGCCAGGACGACGATGGCCACCATCCTGAGTCGCCTCTATGAAAAGGGCACGCTGCGCCGTGTCCCGGCGGGACGCGGTTTCGCCTACGAGCCGGTTGAGGACGCGGCCGGTCTGGTCGCGGGACGGATGCGTCGTGAACTGGAGAGCGACCCACGGCGGGATCTGGTGCTGAAGCGTTTTGTGTCCTCGCTCTCCGCGAGTGACGAGGAAACCCTCCGGAGTCTTCTCCGTGAGGCCGAGGGCGGCTCTGAGTGACGTATGTGCTGGTTCTGATCGTCCTGACCCTGGCTATCCCGTGGGGTGGGGCGGTCATCGCGAGACGTCTTGCGGGGGTGCTGCCGCCTCGCTGGGCCTGCTTGATGTTGACCGGTGCGGCAGTTCTGCTGGCTGGTGGGACGATCTCCACGCTGATCGGCCTCTTCCATGTGCCGTTCCTCGCCTCCCTGGAGCATGTGCCCTTGGCTCAGGTGCTTGAGGTGTGGCCGGCGGTGGTTCCGTTCGCCGGTGCGGCGGGTGCGGCCCTGCTTGTCCAGGCCGTCATGGTGGTGAGGCGGTGGGTGCAGCACCGGATTTTGCTCAAGCGTGCCTGGCTGTCGGCGGACGAGGGTGTCGGGGGCGGGGACGTGCTGGTGGTTCCTGGAAGCGACGTGGATGCTTTCGCGCTTCCCGGCTACCGGGGGCGCAGGGGCCGGGTGGTGGTGACGTCCGGGATGGTGCGGTCGCTGAAGGAGGGGGAGCGCGAGGTTCTGCTGGCCCACGAGCGGGCGCACCTGGCCGGGCGGCACCACCTGCTGTCGGCGGTGGTCGATCTCGCCGCAGTTGTCCATCCTTCGATTCGTAGCCTGCGTGAGGCTTTGGTCTTCCATCTGGAGCGGTGGGCGGACGAGGACGCTGCCGCGGCCGTGGGAGACCGCCGGGTGGCCGCTGTGGCGATCGCTCGCGCGGCGCTGGCCGGTAAGTCCCGTGGTCGTGTCGCCGGGTATCCGTTGTTGTCGGCGACGAGTGGTCCGGTTCCGCAACGCGTCGAGGCCCTGCTCCTGCCTGAGCCGGTGGCTCCGCATGGTTCCGCCCGGAGAGCAGGTGTCACCGCCGTGGCGGGAGCCGTGGCCGGAGGGGCAGTGGCGGCTCTCGCGCTTGCGTATGGGCTCCACGAATACGTGGAGTACGCGGCGCGGCAGCTGATCGGCGTGCCGGGTGGGTGTTCAAGCATGTGGGGCGTGGTGGACGCACTGGTTGGTTCAGGCGGCTGACCGGGCGGGGACCGCTCCTCAGTGGTCAGGCCGCAGTGGGGGCGGGCTTGGACTGTGGGGCGGACAGGGCTGTGTCATAGCGGCGCAGGAGGAGGACTGCGGTGGCGGCGAGGCCGGTGAGGAGGCCGAGCCAGATGCCGAGGGTGTCGAGCCCGAGGCCGTAGGCGAAGAGCCAGGCAGCGGGTAGTCCGATGGCCCAGTAGCCGATCAAGGTGATGCGGAAGCCGCTCTTGGTGTCGTCGAGGCCGCGCAGAAGGCCGACGCCGATGTTCTGGGCGCAGTCGAAGAACTGCAGGAACGCGGTGATGACCAGCAACTGGGCGGCGATGGTGAAGGTCTGGTCGGAGCCCGTTTCGAGGAACGGGGCCAGGACAAGGCCGGGCACGGTCAAGTACAGGGTGCCGACGACGGTCATGACGACGCCGGCGCACGCCAGGGCGGTGTTCTTGACGCGTCGGGCACCGTCGCGGTTACCGAGGGCGAGTTCGCGGCTGACATTGATGGACGCGGCGTGGGACAGGCCGATCGCCACTTGGAAGACGATGTAGACGAGTTGGTTGACCGCGGTGTGCGCCGCGAGTGCGTCCGCGCCGAAGGAGCCCGCCATCAGGGCGGTGACGGAGAAGAAGCCGGCTTCGGAACCGTAGGTGGCCGCGATCGGGACGCCCAGGACGAGGAGTCGCTTGACGGTTGCCGCGTCGGCGCGGGTGATGTCGAGGCTGAGGAGAGGGGCCAGCTGCCTGTCTCGTTTCGCGGCGAGGTAGAGGGCGACGAAGGACAGCAGGTAGACGGTCGAAGTGGCCAGGCCGACACCCGTGAGGCCGAGCTGGGGCATTCCGAAGGTGCCGTGGATGAGGACCCAGTTGAGTCCGGCGTTCATGGCGATGGAGACGAGGGTGATCTGCAGGAGGGCCTGTGGGCGCCGCATGCCGACGGTGAACTGGCGGATGGCTTGGAACCACAGGCAGGGCAGCAAGCCGGGGGCCAGGGCGTAGAGCATGGTCCGTGTGAGGCTGACGACGGAGGCATCCTGGCCGAGCCAGGAAAGCGTGTGGCCGATCAGGACCAGGAGGATGGCGCCGGTGATTCCGGCGAGGGTGGCGACGGCGAGGCCGGCGCGGACGATGGCCCGCACTTCGCTGTGACTGTCCTCCTCCGAGGTGGCGTCGCCCTCGGTCTTTTCGGCTCGGGCAGCGGCTGCGGCGATCTGGTTGCCGACGGCGGTGCAGAGGCCGACGCACATGGTGCGGATCTGATTGAAGATCACGATGGCGAGGCCGCCGGCCGCGAGTTCGGTGGTGCCCAGCAACCCCATCATCACGGTATCGGTGGTCGTCAGGGCGACCTGTGCGAGCTGGGTGAGGATGAGTGGGATGGCCAGGACGCCGAGCGCGCGGCTGTCGCGAAGGAGGGTTTTCAGCATGGGCTATCGGTTCCTGCGGAGCTTGGTGAGGTGTTCGCCGACTTCACGTTCGGCCTCGGGGCTGAGGAGGCCGTGTGCGGCCATCCAGTCGTCGTTGAAGACGGTGTCCATGTACTTCTCACCCCCGTCGTTGATCAGGGCGACCATAGTGGTGCCGGGCGGCAGTGAGGGCAGACGGGTCAGCGCCTCGTAGAGGACGCCGCCGGCGGAGCCGCCGATGAGTACCCCGGTGCGGGCGACGGCGCGGCAGGTGGCGAAGGCTTCGATGTCGCCGACCTTGACGCCCTCATCGATGAGGTCGAAGTCGACCAGGGCACCGATCTCGGCGCCTTCGGGGGTGCCGGTGCCGGACTGGTAGTAGTCGTGGGCGGGGCCGCCGAAGGCGATGGAGCCCTTGGGCTCGACGCCGACGACGGTGAAGCCGGAGGTGATCTTGGCCAGTTCCCGGGCGGTGCCGCACAGACCGCCGCCGGTGCCGACGGCGCCGATGAGGACACCGATGTCGCCGTGGAGGGCCTCGGCGAGTTCGTGGGCCACGGAGAAGTATCCGACGCCGTTGGCGGGGTTGTTGTGCTGTTCGGTGAAGATGGTGTTGTCCTTGCCGCGCGCCATGTTCTCGGCGAGTTCCTCGCGGGCGGCGGTGTGGAGTTCGTCGCCGTCGCTGTCGGCGTCGACGTAGACGAGTTCGGCGCCGAGGGCCTTCATGGCGCGCAGTTTGTCGGCGGCGGCGTGGTTGTCGACCACGGCGGTGAAGGTGTAGTCGCGCTCGGCGGCGATGACGGACAGGCCGAGGCCGGTGTTGCCGGAGGTGGATTCGATGATCCGGCCTCCGGCGCGGAGCTCTCCTGTGGCTTCGGCCGCGTCGACCATGGCGCGGGCCATGCGGATCTTCGCGGTGCCGGTGGGGTTGAACATCTCCAGCTTCAGCAGCAGGCGGCTGCCGGTCTCGGTGGTGGCGAGTTCCAGCAGAGGGGTGTAGCCGATGAGATCGGACAGGCGGGAGACGACGGTGGGCCGCTGAAGGACTCCGGACATCAAGGGGCTCCTAGGGACGTAGCGGGCAGGACGAGGGCTTCGATGGTCAGGTGAAGTGGCGGTCGAGGCGCCAGCGCGGCCGTATCCGGTCGGTGCGGTCCACCACGACCTTCGGCGGCAGCGGCAGGTCGTGGAACGGAGATTCGTTGGAGTCCATCTGGTAGCCGGCCGTATTCGGGTACAGCAGCAGGTCTCCGACCTGCGGCGGCTGACGGAAGGCGACCTTGCGCCAGGTGAGCATGTCCGATTCCAGGCAGCTGGCGGCACCCACGCTGGCGGGGAACAGGCCGGTCGTGGCGGCCGGGTCGCGCGGAATCAGCTGAGGGTCGGGAAGGTATTCACTGTTGAACCACTGCTCGGACAGACTCAGGCTCGTGCCGTCGACCGTCACGATCTGATACCCGTCACGGTGCTTGACGCCTTGGATGGTGAATACGGTCGCGCCCGCCTGGTCGAGCAGCGCCCGGCCGGGTTCGAGCAGCAGCTCGATCCCGGCGTCCTTGAGCTGGTTCGCCAGAGTGGAGTGGGAGTTCACCGGCTGGGTGGCCAGGAGTGCGGTCACGGCGTCCGCTCCGGCGAGTGGGGAGTGGTAGGGGTAGAAGTCGGTGGTCCGGAAAGACTTTCCGCCGTGGTAATGGGCGGGGCTCTGGGTGGCGAGGAAGGTATGCCAGCTCTCGGCGTCGGTGTAGCTGATGGGCAGCCCGCCGCCGATGGATATCCGTCCGGCCTCCAGGCCGTGGCTCCGTGCGTCGGCACAGAGGTCGATCAGGCGGGCGGTGAGATTGGCCCGGGGCTGGAGGGCGTAGCCGGACAGGTGGAAGCTGAAGCCCTCCATCCGGATCGCGTCTCGTGCCTCCACGCATCGCTTGAGGGCTGTGGTCAGCTCGCTTTCGCTCATGCCGAACCGGGAGTGTTGCTGAGTGGCGGGCAGGGCGCGCAGCAGTACCCGGGCCGGGCGGGCGCCTCCGGTCAGTGCCAGGGAGATCACCTGGTCGAGTTCGTCGAGGGCGTCGACGGCGATGGTGGCGCGGTGAGCGAGGGCCAGCCGCAGCAGGACAGGGCTTTTGGCCGGGCCGGTCACCATGAGGTGTTCACCGCGTACGCCGTGGCCGAGGGCTTCGCGCAGTTCTGCGGCGGAGGCGACATCGACGCCCGCTCCGCCGGCCGCGGAGCGTTCTGCGAAGACGGCGGCCTTGTTGGCCTTCTTCGCGTAGTAGACGAACCCGTCCACGCCGGCCTTGGTGAGGGCGTCCTGCATGGCGACGAGGTTGGCGGTGAAGGCGTCGGGCAGCAGGAAGTGGAAAGGGCCGCTGAATGCGTAGGCGAGTTCGGCCGCGAGTCCGCTGGCGATGACCGGGAACGTGGCCGGGCTGGGCACGGCGGGCAGCGTCGGCCAGGCAGAGCCTGAGGCTACTTCCACAGGGGTATCTCCGTTCCGAGGTTCTGTTCGAGGGCGAGCTGGGCGAAGCGGTGGCCGAGGCCGATGTCGGTGACGACGAGGCCACTGTTGTAGGCGAAGATCCGCTCGGTGGGGCGCGTGCGTCCTGCGGTCCGTCCGGAGAGGATGTCGGCGAGTTCGACGTCGACGGGGCGGAGCGTGCCGTCCGGGTGGACGAGGTCGCTGCCGGTGTGGGCCATCTGTTCGGCGCTGGTGGCGATGACGCGGTCAGCGCGGTGCAGGGTGGAGGGTGCGAGTCCGTAGCCGACCAGGATGGACAGGGCCCCTGGTTTGAGCCAGCCGGACTCGACGGCCGCCGGGGTCGTGGGGCCGGCGGTGCCGATCAGGATGTCGGCCTCCTTGGCCGCTGCCCGTAGGTCGGTGACGACTTCCACCTTGCGGTCGGGGAAGTGGGCGGCGAACTGCTCGCACACGGCCGAGATGCCGTCGGGGTGGGTACCGAACAGCGTCAGCCGCTCCAGATCCGGCAGTGCGGTCACCAGAAGAGGCAGCGCCATGCGGGCGGTGGTCCCGGTGCCGATCAGCAACGCGGTGCGAGCGTGCGGGGCGGCGCATGCCCGGGCCATGAGGGCGGAGACGGCCGGGGTGCGCAGGGAGCCGATCCGGCCGCAGTCCATGAGTGCCAGCGGCAGTCCGGCGGCGTCGTCGTACAGGGTGAGGGTGGTGTAGTGCCGCAGTTGGGCACGGTCCTGGTGCGGGTCGTGCCGGTAGGAGGCGCGGATGGCGACGACCTGGCGGTTTCCGTCCCGGCCGAGCATCGCGTACGAGACGGAGCTGTTGTCGGGCGGGCTGACGGACAGCTTGGCGGGGTTGGCCGATGTCCCGTCCGCGAGGGGTCTGATGGCCTGCGCGACGACATCGAGGACGTCGGTGAGGGTGATGTCGATGGCGTCGACGTCGCGGCGGGTGAGGATGCGCAGGCTCTTGTCGTCGGTTTCCACGGCGTGATTCTTTTCCCGTCCGGTCAGGAGAAGGCGAGGAGGGCTGCCTGGCCGTATCCGTGCTCGTGGGCCTCGACGGCCGGGCGGGTCGGCCGTCCGGTGACGCGCACGGAGGCGCGCTTGAGCCAGCGGTCGGTTCCGTCGAAGCGGGCGGTGAAGGGAACCCGGCCGTGGACGACGATGTCGTTGTCCACGACCAGGATGTCGCCGGGCTCCAGGCTCACCGCGACCGAGACCCGGGCCAGTTCGTCCTCCAGGCGTCGGTATGCCTCGCGCCACTCGGTGTCGGCTTCGTGCATCGGTGTGTAGGCCGGGTCGAACCGCATGGTCAGACCCTCGGAAGTGTCGAACAAGGTCGGAACGGGCGCGGGACGGCCGGCGAACTGCTGGGCGTCCTCGTAGGCGTCGTCCGGCAGGATCGGTACGACCGGGCGCTGGAGCTGTTCCACATCGGCCCGCGCGAGAGCCGTCCGGCGGATGCTGGCGGCGGTGGTCGCGATGTTGTCGTGGTTGCGCATGCAGCACAGCAGGAGCAGGTGCGCGCGGCCCGGGTGGAAGGCGTCCTCGGTGTGCGGCGTGAGCAGCACACCGCTGGACGCACCGGTCTGCTCGCTTTCGTGCCCGGGCGAGGGAACGATGTTGTGCACGAACCGGCCCTCCTGCTGCCCGTCCCAGGCGATCGGGGTGCCCATCAGCGTGGAGACGAGCAGCAGCACTACGTCCCAGACCGCACCCGCGTCGCCGACCGTCGACCAGTGGCCGGGCGTGTAACCCAGTTCGGTGTCATCGAGATGGAGACCGCGCAGGACGAAGAGTCCGTCGGCGGTGTCCACGGGGCGCAGGGCCTGCCGAACCGTGTCCCCGAGGCGTGCGCATGCCTCGGGGAGGGCCGTGAGCAGTTCGGGCGAGGTGGCGGAGCCGTGCTCGGCCAGCAGTTCGGCCGCTGCGGTGGTCAGTTCCGCTGCGGCGGCGGGGTCGAGGGAGCGTACCGGGGCAGGGCAGGTGGGCACGATGGGACCTTCCGGGGCAGGGCGAACCGAAGCGCGGGCATGCGGCATCACCGCACCGGCTCGAGAAAGGGGAGAAGTAGGCGAAATGGTCGGCGGCGCTACGCGGCTCGGAGCACCGCCGGACATCGGGAACGTAACAACGCCGAACTACTCAGGCAACCCTAACCGGATCGATTGACTACATCAACGTAGACTAATTTTCGGCCATTCCGCGCAGAGCTGATGGTCCATCAAAAACACTTCTGAGCAGCAAAGTTCTATGAATTTCGCCGCCCCTCGGTGGGGGAGGGGGTGGGGCTGAGCGGCTTGCGAAGGATGGCTGAGTTCGGTTAGGTGACCCTAAGAAACACCGAGCGCGAACCTGAGACGAGGAACCAGACGTGGGCGTCACCAGACGACAGCTGCTGTGGGCCGGCACCGCCCTCGGAGCGGCGGGACTTCTCGCTGCCTGCGGCGGCGGCAGTGAGAAGCCCGAAGGCACAGCGGCCTCTGGTGAGGCAGACGAGAAGCCCCGTTCCGGCGGCACTTTGAGGGTGGGTGCGCTGGGGCGGGCGAGTGCGATCACGCGAGACCCGCACGGGACGCAGGGCAACGAGAGCGACTACCTCATCCTCGCGCTGGTCTTCGACACGCTCACCGTGCCCGGCGCCAGGACGAACACAGCCCCGCGCCTGGCCACGTCGTGGGAGCCGTCGGCGGACCTGAAGACCTGGAAGTTCAAGATTGCCCAGGGCGCGGTGTTCCACGACGGCACACCGGTAACCGCCGAGGACGTCGTGTGGTCGCTGAAGCGGCTGCGCAACACCCCTTCCGGGGCAGCGCGTCTTCCCGGTATCCAGGCGAAGAACATCAGCGCACAGGGCACGGACACCGTCGTGGTCGTCTCCGACTACGCCAACGCCGAGTTCCCCCTCATGACCCGGTTCTCGTCCTTCGTGATGAAGAAGGACACCAAGGACGCGGAGATCGCCAAGGCGCCCGGCACCGGCCCGTTCCAGCTGGACTGGTTCCGGGGCGGCAACGCCCGCCTCGTGCGCAACGAAAAGTGGTACGGCCCGAAGGTGCACCTCGACGCGATCGAGGTCACCATGTTCGAGACCCCGCAGGCCATGACGAACGCCCTGCTGGCCGGCCAGATCGACCTGGCTTCCAACGCCGGTGCCGTCGCCGCCCGTACCGCCGAGTCCCGCAAGGACCTGCAGGTGCTGCGCCGGACCGACGACATGGCCATGCCGATCGTCATGCGGACCGCGAAGGGCAGCCCGTTCGCGGACGAGCGGGTCCGCGAGGCGATGCGCCTGGTCGTGGACCGCGAGGCGATGGTCAAGCAGGTCCTGTCCGGCTACGGCACCGTCGCCAACGACATCCTGGGCACCGGCGACCCCGATTACGCCAAGGGCATTCCGCAGCGCAAGCGCGATGTGGCCAAGGCGAAGCAGCTGCTGAAGGACGCCGGCTTCGACCTTTCCAAGACGTACGAGCTGGTCACCACCGAGGACATATCCGGCCTCGCCGACTCCGCGACGCTGTTCGCCAACCAGGCCCGCGAGGCCGGGGTCAAGATCAAGGTCGTCAAGCAGGAGTCCGGCGCGTTCTACGAGAAGACCTGGAAGACCGGCGACTTCTACGTCACCTACTGGGGGACGAACGACTCGGTGGTCTTCTTCGCCTCCAAGACCATGGTCGGCGAAGCAGGCCAGAACGAGGCCGGCTGGAACGACGCGGGCTTCGACGCCGCCTACCGCAAGGTCATCGGCACCGCCGATCCGAAGCAGCGCACGGCAGCACTCATGGAACTCCAGAGGATCGAGTATGAGCGCTCCGGATACCTGCTGTGGGGCATGGCCGACGGCATCGACCTGGCCGCAGCGAAGGTGCGGAACCTTCCCGAGCTCGCCGGATACGGACGCGTGCAGCTCGAAGGCGTGTGGCTGCGTTGACCCCGAAGA
This sequence comes from Streptomyces sp. NPDC101178, assembly GCF_044767965.1. Lineage (NCBI taxonomy): Bacteria > Bacillati > Actinomycetota > Actinomycetes > Kitasatosporales > Streptomycetaceae > Streptomyces > Streptomyces sp. NPDC101178. The sequence continues at coordinate 378,550 of NZ_JBIWOZ010000007.1, read as the reverse complement.
CCCCCGCACCGGTGGCCGCCGCCGGTGCTGGGGCGGCCACCGGGCCACGCCGGCCGGCACACCTCGTCGCCCGGATCGCGGGGACCCTCGGGCGGCGGGTCCTGATGCTGGTCGTGCTGCTCGCTCTGGTGTTCTCGGCCATCGAACTGCTGCCGGGCGATGCGGCCAGCGCCTCGGCCGAACGCGGGGAGAGCGCGGCCGATCTCGCCGAGCGCCGTCACCTGCTGGGCCTGGACCGGCCGGTGTGGGAGCGGTTCACCGACTGGATGACCGCCCTGCCCACCGGAGACCTCGGTACGTCCGCCCGTGGGCAGAAGGTCACCGAGCTCCTCGCCGACCCGCTGCCCAACACGCTCGTGCTCGCACTCTCCGCGCTCGTGATCACCGTCGTGCTCTCACTGCTGCTGGGCTGCTGGGCAGCCGCCCGCCCCGGTCGCCTGACCGACCGCGCGATCTCGCACGCCACGACCGCCGCGTTCGCGGTCCCGGAGTTCGTGGTCTCGGCGCTGCTGCTGCTGGTGCTGTCCCTGTGGACAGGCTGGCTGCCCGCGGTCACCGTGACCGGCGGGGACGGCAGGCCCGCGACCTGGACCATGCTGATCATGCCGGTTCTGGCCCTGGTCATCCCTCAGACCGGCTGGAACACCCGCGTCGTGCGGGGCGCGCTGGCCGACCAGGCGTCCACCCCGCACGTCGAGGCGGCGCACCTGGACGGTCTGCCGCTGCGCCGGATCCTGATGAGCCACCAGCTGCCCGGCGCCGTACCGGCCATCGCCACGGGCATCGCCACCTCCACCGGCCTGCTGTTCAGCGGGGCGGTCGTCGTGGAGACCCTGTTCAACTACCCCGGTATCGGAACCGTCCTGGCCGGAGCGGTCGCAGCGCGCGACACCCCGCTGATCGCCGGAGTGGTCATCTGCGCCGGTGCCGTCGTCAGTCTCGTCCTGCTGGCAGCCGACCTCATCCGTCAGGCGACCCTGGGAGTCCGCGCATGACCGCCGTCCTGCCTGTGGCCGTACGCCGGGAATCCCGCCGGGCCAGGACCATCGCGCTCGCGGTGGTGGCCGTGCTGCCGCTGCTGGTCGCGCTCGCCGGGCCGCTGATCGCTCCGCTCACCGTGGACACCCCGGTCACGGCACCGTTCGCCGCACCGGGCGACGGTGCCGTGCTGGGCGGGGACCAGCTGGGCCGCGACGTCCTGAGCCGTGTCCTGCACGGCGGCACCCTCCTCATCGCCGGCGCTCTCCTCGTCGCCGTCGTCATCGCTCTCACTGCCACGCTGGTCGGCATCACCGCTGCGCTGCGGCCGGCACTCGGCCGTGCGGTCGAGCGCAGCGCGGACGTCGCGATCCTCCTGCCACCACTGCTGGGCATCATGCTCATCGCCCTGGCGTGGCCCGGCGGCGGACGGTGGGCGGTGATCGCCGCCGCCATCGTCCTCGGCACCCCGTACGCAGTCCGGGTCGTCGCCTCAGCGGCATCCCCGCTCACCACCGCCGGGTACGTCGAAGCAGCTCTGACCCGCGGTGAGTCGACCACCTACATAGCGCTGCGCGAAATCCTGCCCAACCTCCGCGGCACCCTCCTCACCCTCTTCGGCCTGCGGTTTGTGGAAGCCTTCTACGTCATTGCCATGGCCGGATTCCTCCAGATCGGGCCCCAGCCGCCCGCCTCGGACTGGTCGTTGATGGTCCGGGAGAACGCCTCCGGCATCCTCCTCAACCCCTGGGCCGTCATCGCCCCCAGCCTGGCCATCGCTCTGCTGGCGATCACGGCCAACCTGGCAACTTCGGCCCTGGCCCCCGACACCACAGCGAAGGCGGTGACCCGCTCATGAGCGAACTCGCCCCCCTCCCCGCCCCCACCTCGGCACCCATGCCTCCCGCGCCGCTCATCACCGTGTCGGGCCTCCAAGTGCGGCTTCCGCAGGGGCCGGTCCTGCTACCCGCGACGACCGCTGAGATACACGCGGGGCGGGTCACCGCCCTCATGGGCGCCTCGGGCTCCGGCAAGACCACTCTGCTGCGCGCCCTCATCGGCCACCTCCCCCCGGGGGCCGCCATCACCGGAACCCTCGACGTTCTCGGCCGCACACCGCACCGCCTGTCGGACAAGGAGCTGCGCGCGCTGCGCCGGACTGCGGTCGCGTACGTCGGCCAGGACCCCGGCTCGGCCCTCAACCCGCGTATGACCGCTCGCCGTCTGGTCGCCGAACTCGCCACCGAACCGGGCGACAAGGCGGTACGTGAGCTGCTGGCCGAATGCCGCCTGCCCGTCGACACCGGCATCGCCGACCGCCGGCCCACAGCACTCTCCGGGGGCCAGCAGCGACGCCTCGCGCTCGCCCGCGCCTTGGCCCGCGACCCCAGGATCCTTCTCCTGGACGAGCCCACCGCCGGACTCGACCACGCAGTACGGGAAGAGATCGCGCACCTGCTGCGGCGCCTCGCCACCAGCCGGAACCTCGCCGTCGTGATCGCCACCCACGACGCCCACCTCGCCGAAACCTGCGCCGAACACACCATCCGGCTCACGCCCAGCGCCGCGCCCCCAGCCAGCACAGCCGTTGACCTGCCCAGCACCGCCGACCCGCGCCCCACTCCCTCCGGCGGCGGAATCGCGGCAGTGGCGGTCAACGCCCACTTCGGCAACCGCCGCCGAAAGAGCGTCGCCCTCACCGACGTGGCGTTCGACGCGGCCCCTGGTACAGCCACCGCCGTCATCGGTCCCTCCGGCTCCGGCAAGACCACTCTCCTGCGCGTCCTGGCCGGACTCCACCCCAACCACAGCGGACACCTCACCCTCGACGGCGACCCGCTGGCCGCACATGTCCAACGCCGTACGCGGGAACAACGGCGCCGCATCCAGCTCGTCCCGCAGAACCCGCTGGCGACCCTCAACCCCCGTCACACCATCGGCCGGCAACTGGCCAGGCCCCTGCGCCTCCACACAGACCTGCCCAGAAGCGGCCGGTCCGCCCGCGTCACCGAACTCCTCGCCCAGGTCGACCTGCCCGCCGAGCACGCCGACCGCTACCCCGGCGAACTCTCCGGCGGACAGCGCCAACGCGTCTCCATCGCACGTGCCCTCGCCGCCCGCCCCGACATCCTGCTCTGCGACGAAGTCACCTCCGCCCTCGACGCGGACACCGCCCTCGGCATCATGGAACTGCTCACCCGCCTGCGCTCGCAACACCACGTGGCCCTCATCGTGGTCTCCCACGAACACCACCTGATCGCCCGCTACACCGACACCGTCCACCTGCTGAACGCAGGCCACATGACCGACAGCGGCCCCACGGCCCGACTGCTGCGCACCTGACGCCCCAGCCGGGCACCGGACTTCAGCGGTCGGTGGCTCGGCCGGACGTGCCCACGATCACCAGGCAACCGTGCCGGCCCCACCAGACCGACGAGTGGACGCCCCGTCGGGCCGGCCCGTTCCGGTCTGCCTCCGATACGGCCGCCGTCGAATCGTTATTTATCGGATCAAAAGCTACCGAAGAGCTGGACGATTTTGCCAAAACTTAGGCTAGCCTAAGTAGAAATTGCTCTTTCTTGGGAAAGGTTTTGCCATGTCTTGGTCCAGGCCCAGTCGCGCGTGTGTGCTCGCCGTCACCGCTCTCTCGCTCCCGTTCCTCGCTGCCTGCGGCGGGGAGTCGGACAGCAAGGGGGCCAGCGCCTCCGAGAAGCCCGCAGCGGAGAACTCCAGCCTCGTCGTCTACTCGGGGCGGAGCGAAGAGCTCATCGCCCCCCTGCTCAAGGACCTGGAGAAGGCCACGGGCGCCAAGGTCGAGGTCCGGTACGGAGACAGCGCCGAACTCGCCGCCCAGCTCCTCGAAGAGGGCGACAAGACCAAGGCCGACCTGTTCTTCTCGCAGGACGCCGGTGCCCTGGGAGCCCTGGGCAAGAACGGACGCCTGGCGGAGCTGCCGCAGAAGTCGCTCGACGCGGTGGACAAGGCGTTCCGGGCGGAGGACAGGACGTGGATCGGTGTCTCGGGCCGGGCTCGCGTCATCGCGTACAACGGCGACAAGGTCAAGAACGCTCCCTCGTCGGTCGACGACCTGACGAAGCCCGAGTGGAAGGGCAAGGTCGGATACGCCCCGACCAACGCCTCGTTCCAGGCGTTCGTCACCGGCATGCGTGTCATGAAGGGCGAAGACGCCACGCGTACCTGGCTCAAGGACTTCAAGGCCAACGAGCCCCAGGTGTTCGAGAAGAACGGCGCGGTGCTCGACGCCGTGAACGCGGGCAAGGCGGAACTCGGTCTCATCAACCACTACTACTGGTACGAGAAGGCCGCCGAGGTCGGCGAGGACAAGATCAAGGCCAAGCTCAGCTTCCCGACGAAGGGCGACCCGGGCGCTCTCGTGAACGTCGCGGGAGTCGGCGTCCTCAAGGGCACCGACGCCGACGCCACGGCCCAGAAGGCTGTGGACTTCCTGCTGTCGGAGCAGGCGCAGACCTACTTCGCCGACGAGACTCACGAATACCCGCTCGCCGCGGGCGTGTCCAGCAAGGACGAGCTGCCGGAACTCGACTCGATCGGCACCCCGGAGGTCGACCTCAGCAAGCTCGAGTCCCTCGACGTGACCCTGGAGATGCTCCAGGAAGCCGGGATGGTCTGACCCACGTGAAAGCACCCGGTTCCCGGGCGTCCAGGCGCCGGGTTCTGCTCACGCCCCCTCGTCGCCGTGTGGACGGTGCCGCCGCGCCGTCCGCACGGGAAAGGTGGGCGCGCCGGCGCGTACCCGGTCGCCGGCGTCCTCCTCTGCCGCTGCTCGCCGCCGCCTTTGTCGCCGCGATCGTGGCCCTTCTGCCGCTCCTGTACCTCGGGGTTCGCGCGATGGAGCGCGGACCGGCCTTCACCTGGGACGTCATCGCGGGAGACCGCGTGGCGGAACTCCTGATGCGCAGCATCGGGTTGGCGGCTGTCGTCGTGGTCGCGAGCCTGGTCATCGGTATCTCGCTCGCGTGGCTGACGAGCCGTACGGCCCTGCCCGGCGCCCGCCTGTGGTCCGTGCTGGCCACGCTGCCCCTGGCCGTGCCGAGCTACGCAGCCGGTTTCGCCTGGATCTCGGCCGAGGACGAGCTGGCCGGCTTCACCGGCGCGGCACTGGTGCTCACGCTCGTGAGCTACCCCTATGTGTACCTCCCGGTCACAGCGGCGCTGCGGCGGATGGACCCTGCGCAGGAAGAGGCGGCGCGTTCGCTGGGGCACGGTCCCTTCGCCGCGTTCCGGCGGGTGACCCTGCCTCAGTTGCGCCCTGCCGCCGCGGGCGGGTCCCTGCTCGTCGCGCTGTATGTGCTCTCCGACTTCGGCGCGGTCTCGATCATGCGGTACGAGACGTTCACCCGGGCCATCCACACGTCGTACAAGGCAAGTTTCGACCGGACGCCGGCCGCGGCCCTGGGTGTCGTGCTCGTGGTGATCACCGTCCTCCTGGTGGCCGCCGAATCGCGGACCCGGGGCCGGGGCGTGCACTTCAGCACCGGAAGCGGAGCGCCCCGTGCCGTGCGCCGCATCGCTCTCGGACGATGGCGCTGGCCCGCGCTGGCCTGGTCCACGGCGGTTGCCGCCGCCGGCGTCGCCTTTCCGGTCGGCACCCTCGGCTACTGGCTGACGGTGGGCAACTCGCGTACCTGGGAACCCGATCTCCTCCTGGAGACCACCGGCAACACGGTCCTGGTCGCGACGCTCGGCGCCGCGGCGACCGTCGCGCTCGCACTACCGGTCGGCGTACTCGCTGCGCGCTACCGCACCCGCAGCGCCCGTCTGCTGGAGCAGGCTGCCTACGCGGGCCACGCCGTCCCCGGCATCACGGTCGCCCTCGCCATGGTCTTCCTCGCCGTACGGTACGTGTATCCGCTCTACCAGGAACTGCCTCTCCTGGTCGCGGCGTACACCGTCCTCTTCCTGCCCGTCGCGGTGGCGAGCACCCGCGCGGCGGTGCTCCAGGCACCTCCCGTGCTGGAGGATGTGGCCCGGTCGCTGGGGCACGGTCCGCTCGCCGTGCTTCGCCGCGTCACCGTCCCCCTGGCCGCACCGGGAATTGCCGCGGGCGCCGCTCTCACGTTCGTCGTCGGGATGAAGGAGCTGCCGGCAACCCTCCTGCTCCGCCCGACCGGCATGGACACACTCGCCACGCGGCTGTGGACCGAGACCGGAACAGCCTCCTACGCCGCCGCGGCACCGTACGCCGCGGTGCTGATCGCCATCGCCGCCGTCCCCTCCTATTTGCTCGGAAGGCACCGCACATGACCGACCTGCGCATTGCGGGGCTGACCGCTTCGTACGATTCTTTGAACCGGCCGGTGCTCGACGGGCTCGACCTGACGGTGCCCGAAGGCTGTCTGGCCGCTGTGCTGGGGCCGTCGGGCTGCGGAAAGACCACGATGTTGCGCATCGTGGCGGGTTTTCTGCGTCCCGACTCCGGCACCGTGGACATCCGTTCCCGGACCGTCACCGGTCCTGGTCTGCACGTGCCGCCGGAGAAGCGGCGCGTCGGCATCGTTCCTCAGGAAGGCGCTCTCTTCCCGCATCTGACCGTCGCGCGCAACATCGCCTTCGGGCTTCCGCGCGGTGCGTCGGCGTCGGCGTCGCGCGGGAAGCGGGTCGGTGAACTGCTGGAGCTGGTCGGTCTGAACGGCTACGGAAGCCGGATGCCGCATGAACTCTCCGGCGGCCAGCAACAGCGCGTCGCCCTGGCCCGGGCCCTTGCGCCGAGCCCTGCGATCGTGCTGCTCGACGAGCCTTTCAACGCACTGGACAGCGCCCTGCGGGCCGGTATCCGCGATGACGTACGCGCCGCGCTGGCTGCGGCCGGTGCCACAGGCGTCCTGGTCACGCACGACCAGGAGGAGGCTCTTTCGAGCGCGGACCTGGTCGCCGTGATGCGTAACGGACGAGTGGTCCAGTGCGGAACGCCGCACGACGTTTACCACAGGCCCGCCGACCTCTGGACGGCCTCCTTCGTCGGTGACGCCGTCCGGCTCCCCGGCATGGCGCAGGGCGCGACCGTAGCGACGGCGTTGGGCGATGTTCAGCTCTACACACCGGCACCGGGCGGGACGGGCGTCGCCGTCATCAGGCCGGAGCAAGTGGTCCTGGTGCAGGGTGCCGACGACGGCCACGGCGGCATGGCAACTGTTCAATCCGTTGAGTTCCACGGACACCACAGCACGGTCAGAGTCGGAGTGCCGGGAATCAGCGGTGTGGTCACGGCACGAGTCCTCGGCTCTGTCCCGGCACGTCCAGGCGACGCGGTGACGATCGTTGTCTCCGGTCGGGCCACATGGCACGCGGACGGGTCGTGAACGACCCCGTACGAGGCCGGCGCCCGCCGTCGCGGGATGCCGGTGTACCCGGGTGCCGGAACATCGGTGTCGGACCACTGGTACCGCCGACAGGTCCCTCGCCTCGGCAGCAGCGGCCACCCATCACGATTCGTCGCGCTGCACGAGGCGGTATCTGCTGGTGGAGGGAGGCTTGGGGCCGGCCCTTCTGGGCCGGTACGTCGAGGGGACGTAGGTCCTCGGCTTGCGCGGCCGGACGCGCCGCGCCGCATCCACCAGAGCGACGAGGGTGGGCGAGGCGTGCCACAGTTTGCGCAGTTTGTAGGGACTGAGTCCCACCACTTCGGAAGCTGTCTCGAACGACTCGCCCCCGGTCATGGCCAGGATCACCACGCGGATCATCGCCGGAGTCTTCGGCTCACCGGGCTCAAGTCCGTTGACGGAGGCGAGAGCGGCGGCCGCCCGGACGGCGGCGGCGAAGTCCACGTCGTTGGCCAGCCACTGCTGGAGAAGGTGCTCGGGCACGCCCGCCCACACGGCGGCAGCCTGCGGCCCGAGCCCCTGGGCGGTGGCCTGGAGGACGTCGGCCATCCGTGCGAGCCGTACTTCGCGTTCGCCGGGCAGACCCCCCAAGGACGCGCGGATGGTCTGCTCCGCCTGGTCGCGGGCGGCCAACCATTCCACCACCTGTTCGGCCTGCGGCAGAGCCGCGTTGACCGATTCGACGTCGGGCCTCTTGCTTTCGTACATCATCTCCCTCCCAGGGCAGCTGCAAAGGTGGCGAGTTGTGGACGGTATCGGGGTCCAGGCGCCCACCGGGATGCGCCGATCGTCTGATCACCGACGGGGCGGGACCGGCGGCCCGACAGCAGTGGGCCGGGGCCGTGGTGGCGGTGTGCGGGGTGTCTCAGGCTGCCGGTCGCCGTGGGCCCGCACAGCCCGGAAGTGAGGGGCAACCGGCGTTCTGGTCACTCGGTGCTCGGCCGGCTCGTGGTCTGCGGTGCCTTCGTCGACGAGCGGGTGCGTTCGGGGGCGAGGAAGAGCGCCATGACGGGCAGGAGGTAGAGCAGCCAGACGACGACCTGGAGGACGGTCGGGTCGGGCTGGAAGTTGAAGATGCCCTTGAGGAGTGTGCCGTACCAGGAGTCGGGCGGGATCGTGCCGCTGATGTCGAAGGCGATGGTGCGCAGCCCCGGCAGGACATCGCCTTCTTGCAGATCATGGATGCCGTAGGCGAGGACGCCGGCGGCCACGATGACGAGCATGGCGCCGGTCCAGCGGAAGAACTTGGCAAGGTTGATACGCAGGGTGCCCTGGTAGAACAGCCAGCCCAGCACCACCGCGGTGGCCAGGCCGAGGAGGGCTCCGACGAGCGGGCGGACCCCGTCGCCACTGGCCTGCACGGCGGTCCAGATGAACAGGGACGTTTCCAGCCCTTCACGGCCGACGGCGAAGAAGGCGGTAATCACCAGCGCACCGGTGCCGAGGGCGAGCGCGGCATCCAGCTTGCCCTGGAGCTCGCTCGTAAGGTGGCGGGCGGTGCGCCGCATCCAGAACACCATCCACGTGACCAGGCCCACCGACAGGATGGACAGGGTGCCGCCGAGGATCTCCTGGGCCTGGAAGGTGAGGGTGGAGGACCCGAACTGGAGCAGGGCTCCGAAGGCGAGCGAGACCGCGACGGCGATGGCGACGCCCGTCCATACCGGCGCCAGCCGGCTCTTGTTGCCGGTCTTGACGAGGTAGGCGATGAGGATGCAGACGACGAGGCTCGCCTCCAGCCCCTCGCGCAGTCCGATCAGGTAGTTGCCGAACACGCCGGGGTCCTTTCTCCGGTTGAGGCGGTGGGGCAATGTGGTGGGTCAGGTGAACAGTGCCCGGCCCCACCAGTCGTCCGTGTCACGGACGCCCGGCGGGACGGCGAACAGGGCCGAACCCACGTGCTGGATGTACTCGTTGAGCGCGTCGGAACGCGCCAGGCTCCTCTGGACGGGAATGAACCCGGTGCGCGGGTCGCGCTGGTAGGCGAGGAAGAACAGGCCGGCCTCCAGGCGGCCGAGGCCGTCGGTGCCGTCGGTGAAGGAGTAGCCGCGCCGCAGGACGCTCGCCCCGTGGTTGGAGTCGGGGTGGGAGAGCCGCACGTGCGAGTCCGGCTTCATCGCTTTCAGGAACGGCTCGTCGTGCTCGCGAGCTTTGCCGACCGCTGCGCCCTCGCGCTTGTCGCGGCCGAAGATGTCCTCCTGCTCCTGGAGGGAGGTGCGGTCCCAGGTCTCGATCTTCATCCGGATCCGGCGCGCCACCAGGTAGGAACCTCCCTCCATCCAGGCGGCCCTGCCCTGGCCGGTGGCCCAGACGTGCCGGTCGAGGGCGTCGGTGTCGGTGCCGGCGACGTTGCGGGTGCCGTCCTTGAACCCGAACAGGTTGCGCGGGGTCTGGGCGTCGGGCGTGGTCGAGGACGTCTTGCCGAAGCCGAGCTGGGACCAGCGCACCGCGACCGTGCCGAACCCGATCCGGGCCAGGTTGCGCATGGCGTGCACGGCGACCTGCGGATCGTCCGCGCACGCCTGCACGCACAGATCGCCGCCGCTACGGGCCGGATCGAGGTTGTCGCCGGGGAACTTCGGCAGGTCCACCAGGGCCTCGGGCCTGCGCTGGGTCAGGCCGAACCGGTCGTCGAAGAGGGAGGGGCCGAAGCCGATGGTGAGTGTGAGGCGGGACGGCGGCAGGCCGAGTGCCTCGCCGGTGTCGTCGGGCGGCGCCTCCGGCATGCCTCCGTATGCACCGTCGCCGACCGCGCGCCCCGCCGTCATCCGCTCGGCGGCCCGGGTCCAGTCCTTGAGCATGCGGATCAGCCCGGTGCGCTCACTCGTCTTCACGTCGAAGGCCGCGAAGTGCAGCCGGTCCTGGACCGGGGTGGCGATGCCTGCCTGATGCGGGCCGTGGAAAGCGACGGCGCCGTCGCCGGACGGGCTGCTGTCCTGGCCGGAGCCCGCGACAGCAGCAGCGCCGCCCGCTGCGGCGGCGCCCAGCGCGAGCCCGGCGCCGCCCCAGCCGAGTACCGCGCGCCGCGAGAAGGCGGCGCTTTGCGGCTGATCGGACATGCCTGTTCCTGCCTGTTGTGCCGTACGGTTCACTTCGCCACGGCGGCGGCGAGCTTGGACAGCGGCTCCGCCAGCGCGTTGACGCCGTCGGAGAGGTCCTTGCGCTCGGCCTCGGGGACCTTGTCGTAGGACGTGTAGGTGTAAGAGTCCTTGTCCGCGCCGTCGTCGGTGCGGTAGGCGTCCAACTGCTCGGTCAGGGACGCGAACTGCTTGTCGAGTTCCTTGACCAGCGTGGGGTCGTTCTTCCGGGCGATCGGCTTCAGCAGGTCGTACGACTTCTGCGCGCCCTCAAGGTTGGCCTTGAAGTCGACCAGGTCGGTGTGCGAGTAGCGTTCCTCCTCGCCGGTGACCTTGCCGGAGGCGACCTCGTCGAGGAGTTCCTTGGCACCGTTGGCCATCGAGGTCGGAGTGATCTCCGCGGTGCCGACCTTCTTCACCCAGTCGTTCAGGTCCGTCATCAGCTGACCGGCGAGTTCCTTCTCGCGGTCGCCGATCTTCTTGTCCTGCCACAGCGCCTTCTCCAGGCGGTGCCAGCCGGTCCAGTCGGTCTTGGGGTCCTGCCCGTCCTCCAGGCCGTCCTCGCGGACGTCGACCTTGGGGTCGATGTCGCCGAAGGACTCAGCCACCGGTTCGGTGCGCTCCCATCCGATCCGGGACGGGGCGTAGAGATTCTTCGCCCGCTCGATGTCGCCGGCCTTGACAGCGTCGGTGAACTTCTTCGTCCTGGGCAGGGTCTGCTCGGCCTGCGCGAGCACGTAGGAGCGGTAGGCGGCGACGGCGGCGTCGGCTTCCGGGCTGCGCTTGGCGGCTGAGTTCTCGCCGGTGATCGTGACCTTCTGCCGGATGCCGTCGCCCTTCATGCCGGGTTTGCACACGATCTCGTAGTCGCCCGCCTTGAGTTCGGTGACCAGTGTGGCCTTGGTGCCGGGGCCGATGTTCTCGCGCTCGGCCGCGATCCGGTCGTCGGGGAAGAGGACGTACACCTCGGTGATCCTGGAGCCCTTGTTCTCCAGGGCCAGGCTGACGTGTCCGGCGGGGAACTCCGTGCTGGAGAGCTTGCACGCCGTGTCCGAGGCGGTCACGGAGACGGCGCCGTCCTCGCCCGTCGCCTTCTGCGTGCAGCCCGACAGGGCCACGGCGACGGCTATCGCGGTGCCGGTGCCGAGGAGGAGGTGTCGGGGTCTGGCGGACATGGGTGCCTCAATTCGCGCGGGTGAGCCGAGAGCGCGGGCGCAGCCGCCCGGCCGCAGCGGAGTCTACGTAAATGTAGACGGTCAGGAAAGGCTGCCCTAATCACACCTCGAAGTGAGAGCCACGCAGAGGGGTGTTCGTCCTGCGCGGCCTCGATGCCGCGGTGCAGCCGGACGGCACGGTCCGGGGACGATGCCGCGGCTGCCGTGCACAGCAGGGCGATAAGCGGCAGCGCCGGAACCATGCGGCGTACGGGCACCGGAGACAGTAGGGCACGGGCCGGGGCCGGGACGGGCCCCGTGGCGGCACCCGGCGCACAGCGCCCCGTCCTGGCTCGACGGGTGCCGCAGCGGCGGTCGCCCTGTGGTTCGTCTCGGCACGCCTCGGTGTGACCGCGACTGTCAATCGGGCCGGCGATGGCAGCCTCCCGGGCGTGGGTCGGGGCCCACTACCCGCCCGATGCCATCGCCGGTCTCGCCATCGGAGCCCTCATCGCTTCGACCCTGGCGCTCCTGCTGTCCCGGCAGGCGCGGACGGCGGCGTGCCTGTTCGGCCGGGCCCCTCCGCGTCCGCTGATCACTGCCTCATGATCCCGGACGACGGACCCGCGTCCTCCTCCACCCTCATGAAACGGGCTCGTCACCGTGCAGTGTGGTGGTGTGTGCTCGCCGCGACGTGGACCCTGCTTGCGGTCGCGATCGTGGACGGTCCACCTCCGGAACGCCGGAACAGCGGCAGACAGGGGGGCCCACTGCGGCTGAGGGAAAGCCGGAGTGGCCCTGGGCCTCTTGCTCTACCTCCGTAGTCCAGCGAGAGGTTCCGCTGCGTTCCGGTCGAATCCCTCAGCCTCCTGGAGTCGTCCCTCCTTGCGGAGGGGACCAGCGAGTGCGGTGACCTGTCGCGATGAGCGGTCAATGTCGCTGACCTGCGCGAATGGCCTTTCGGCTTTGTCGCGTTCGTGCTGCTTGATGGGGCCGGAAGTCCCGGAAGAGTCCCAGGGCACTCCCCATGCTGACGGGCGTCTTCCGGCTCTGTACGGAAGTACGGGTGCGTCGAACGACCTCGTTTCCAGCGCGGCCGGTGGAGGCTGGAAGTCGAGTGACTGGCGCTCGGCCGATACCTTGCGGAAGGGTGGCTTCTTAGAAGTCATCTCATTCGAAAATCCTGCGGCAGCACCGGTCAGCAGCCGACGGTGCGAACCCGCGCCACGGGGCTGCGCGCCCCGTGGCGGGAGCGGTCACGCGCCCGCGCGAGCGGGTCAGCCGGTGCGGTTGTAGATGGCGGTGCCGGGGCAGGCCGTCTGGCCCGCGCGGGTGGCGCATCCGTTGTATTGGCTCGCGCCGTTCCACCAGGCCCAGCCCCCGACGGTGCGGCCGTGGAGCCAGGTGTACTGGCCGTTGTAGTTGGCGTCGTAGGTGCGCAGGCTCCAGTGCACGTGGGCTCCGGTCGCGGAGCCGCCGGCGCAGGTGTCCGTACCGATGGTGCCGAGCAGTGCGCTGCTGCCGATCTGCGTCCCGTTGTAGTAGGTGGTGTTGAACATGTGGTAGTAGTCCGTCGAGAAGCCGCCCGGGTGGATCACCCTGGTCCAACCGCCCCCCGCGCCGCACATCGAGGTCGCCGTTCCCTCCCGCGAGGAGCGGACCCGCCCGCTCGCGTTGCCTCCCGCGAAGTCGAGGCTGCTCCAGTACCCCGTCGAACCGGTATGGGAGTGGGCGCCACCGGTCAGGGTCATGTAGTAGTCGGGCATCCAGGGCAGCAGCAGCCCGTTGGTGTTGGCCGCGGCGACCCCTGCCGACGACCGGGTCCCAGGCGTGGCCTCGCGCTGCGCGTACGCGGTCATGGTCTGCCGCTCCGCCCTTCCGACCAGCGGTGACTTCGCCAGGTGCTCGGCGAACGCACGGTCGCCTTCGAGGCCGGAGACCCACTGTCCGTCCTTGTGGCGGGCGAGGAAGAGCCAGCCCTCCGGCTCGCCGTGATGTGTGCGGGGCGCTTCGACGTAGGCGACGCCCCTGGCCCAGTCGCGCGAGGCGGTGCGGACATCGACGACGACCTTGCGGCCCTCACTACCGAGTTTGCGCACGGCGACCTGCGGTGCGAGTCCCTTGCCGTCGTGGGACCGGGAGAGAACGTCTGCGGAAACGGTGTCCAGCAGTGCCTGCCGACCGTCGCCCAGGCTGCTCACCACCGCTGGTGACAGCTTCACGGTGACACCGGTCGAAGCTGACCGCTCCTCACTTGCCATCCCCGCGGAGGGCGTTACGGGAGCCGCGTCACGGACGGCGGCTGTCGCCGAGGGCGCGGTGACGAGCAGCCCACATGTGGCGAGGGCGGCGAGGGCGGTTCTTGCGGAGAACTTGAAGTGCATGAGCGGTGTCCCTTTCTGATGCGACGGGGCAGGCAGGGGCGAGGGTGCGGTGGATTACCACCACGCTCTACGGGGCGCGTATCCATAAAATGTCATGGCCCGGTCAAAATCTATGCGCGTAGCCTAGCGCGTGCGCCTGCTGTCGGTACGGACAGAGCGGCGATGATGGCGAAAACTGGCTGTACGCCCGGCGCAGGGCAGGCGGAGTTCGGCGCCCGGCCGGGCGGGGGCGGGTGCCGTACCGCCGACTGCTCATGTGGGGCGAGGGGCGTGACCGTTCGCCAGAGCCCGCCGCGTACGCGACTTGTGCTGCCGGAGGTTTCATCACCGTAGTTCGGAGGATGCAGGCGTGTTCATGGACGGATGGGGAGCCGAAGTCGCGTGCGCAGACGCTGAGGGCGACTTTTCGCAGCTCGCAGTGGGCGAGGAAAAGAATTCCACCGGCACGAGCCGGACCGTTGCCAGCCCCGGACCGGGCCTCGTGGGCGTTTTCCCGAACCTCAGCGGCGAAGTGGACCACTGTGCTGGACGCCCATGATCGTTCTCACCGATATCCGCTGTACCGATGTTCCCCGGCGCCGTTGTCAGCCACTTCTCATAAGGCTTTTGGGGTGACCAACGCGAGCGGTTCAGCCGGTCATGCCGTTCACCCGGTACAGCATCACCCGGTAGTTCCGGTTGTCGTACCACTGGCTCACGGTGAGGTGGAGGTCGGAGACGGTCGAGCCGGGGACGATGAATCCGCCGTACGGGCTGGCGACGGCGTTTCCGGTCTCCCGGCCGGGGACGGTCGGGGTGATCGTGGTCCGCTCCGGTGTGGTGAACAGGTTCGAGGTGGGCAGGGCGAACACCTGGGCCCGGATGTCCAGGGGGCTCATGTTCAGCCAGCTGAGTACGTACCGGCCATCCATCGCCCGGAAGCAGATCTCGCCCCAGCGGCGGGCCGCGGTCACCGAGGTCGGCGGATTGCCCCAGGCCCAGCGTCCGCTCGCGTACCCCCAGGGCTGGTAGGCCGCGGGGTTGCCCAGGGCGTCCTGCGGGACCCGGTGGAGCAGCAGGGCGGATGTCACCTCCCGGTTGAAGGCGGTGGACAGCACGTAGCAGTAGCCGTCGTCGGCGACCGCGTAGGTCTTCTGCTGGAATTGTCCGCCGTACTGGTCGCCGGGCCACTGGCAGAGGTAGTGCCAGGTGGCGCCGTTGTCGTCGGAGCGCCAGAAGTCCGTGTGGTGGGTGCGGTAGATCACCCCGCGCATCAGGTGCATGTACATCGTGGGGCCCACGGTGAACACGTCGGACGGGATGGCGGTGGTGCCCCCGGTGTGGCCTTCCGGGACCAGGCCGACGGCGCGGGTTCCCCCCACCGCGCTGTCGACCAGGAGCGCCCCCGGGACCGCGTTCGAGGACCGCAGCCCCACGGGCGAGCGCCAGTCCGGTCCGCCGACGCCCCCGCCGTCGAAGGTGTCGCCGCAGACGAGGAGCACCGATCCGTCGGGGCATCGGACCGGAATGCCGAGGTCCGTCCAGGGAGCGGCGAACCGCCCCGTCTGCGCGGGCCCGGTGAGGTCGCGCACCTTCGCACCGGTGACGCCCGGGGCAGCCGCCGCCGCGGAACCGCCGGCGCCCAGGGCCGCCAGGGCGAGCCCGCCGGCCGCCGCCGATCGGAGCAGCGTTCGCCGGCTGGGGCCACCGCCACCGCCGTCCTCGTACGGGACCGGGCTGAGCGGACGCGGCCTCTGCATGGCGGGCTCCCTTGGTCGGGCGGACGGAAGGGGTGGTGGGTCAGGCTTTACGGAGGCGGGCGATGATTCCGTCCAGGTCGCGGCGGAAGAGGTCGGAGCGTACGAAGTGCCCGCCCGGCACCTCGTGCCACTCGTGGGGGATACCGGCCGCTCCGAGGCGTCCTCTGAACTCCCGCTGCCCGGCCAGAACCTGGGTCTCGTTGACGGTGTCGAACCAGTTGACCGGGTCGGGGCTGGTCCCCGCGACCAGGAAGACCCGCTTGTTGCGGTAGCTCTCCACCCGCTGCACCGGGTTGTCGGCGCTGACGCGGGCCTCGTTCCACAGCGGTGCGCCGTAAACCGTCCCCCCGCCCAGTTCCACGGCCGCCGAGGAGAGGTTGGCCCAGTGGGTGACGAGGCCCGCGTCGCGGCGCAGGCTGGCGGGGCCGGAGTGGGAGCTGACCGAGGCGAAGTGGCCGTAGTACTTGGCCGCGTACTTCAGTGCGCCGAAGCCGCCCATGGAGAACCCGGAGACGGCCCGGCCGTTGTATTCGGCGTACGTACGGAAGTTGGCGTCGACCCACGGCAGCAGCTGGGCGATGTGGAAGGTCTCCCAGTTGCGGGGACCGGTGTTGGAGTGGACCGGGTTGGAGTACCAGCCGGCGGCCCCGCCGTCCGGCATCACGACGATGAGCGGCTTCCCGGCGGTCCAGGCGCGGATGCCCATCCGGTCGAAGGTGATGAAGTCCTGCCCGGTGCCGCCCCCGTGGAACAGGTAGAGGACCGGGTACCTGCGGCCGGAGGTGTGGTAGCCGTCCGGGAGGAGGACGTTGACACCGGGGTTCCAGCCGATGGCGGAGGTGGCGAAGCGGAAGTAGCGCATCCGGGCGTCGGACTCGTTGCGGTCCACGATGCGCAGACCGAACCCGTCTCCGGCGGCGTGGGCGGCGGACGCCGAGGCCAGGAGGCTCGCGGTGCCGAGGGCGGTCATCGCGGTGAGTGAGGCGGCGGCCTTCATCACACCTCGGCGGCTGGGGTGGGCGGTGCTCAACATGACCTCCGGGGTCGGGAAGTGGTCGACAGGTCCGCGGGGCGGCGCGAGGGACCGTTCCGCAGGATCAGGCGGAACGGTCTTCGGCGGCATCAGGCGGAATAGCCCTTCGGCGGGATCAGGGTGGCCAGCTGGTCGAAGGAGAGCCAGTAGATCTGGTTGCCGCCGAAGGAGGCGGGGTCGGCGACGAGCACCGTGCGGTCCACCGCGTCGTAGCCGAAGACGGTGAAGTAGTGGTAGATCGTCTGGCCGGGCGGGTAGCCGGGTGGCTGGTTGCCCGGTGGGGCGACGATGTTGGCCACCAAGGGGTAGTTCCGGTCGATGTCGAAGAGGATGTCGTGCCACAGGAGGTCACGCTGCGCCTGGGTGGGCGGGTCGTTCGGCATCTCCTTCGTCTCGTACCAGCCGCCACCCAGACGGGCGTTGAGGACCCGGGTGATCTGCCCGATGTGGTCCGTGCCCGCCTGAGTGGTGCCCAACTGCGCGGCCAGATCGGCCTGGCTCGGCGGGGCGGTGCGGGCGGAGAGCGCGATGCGGGTCGCGGCGGGACCGCACCAGTAGCCGGTCTGCTGGACCTGGTAGGCGATCTCCAGCCAGCGCGCGCTGCTGGAGCGTCCGGCCTCGACGCGCAGCCGGGTGCCCGGCTCACCGAGCCCGGAGGCAACGGCGGTGCCGGCGCTGGTGGCCTGTGCCCGGACGTCCACCACCGGGACGGGTGTCGCGGTGCTCGCCCGGGCCGTGGCGGGCAGCAACAGTGCACCGAGGGTGAGAGCGGCGACCGTGCCGGAGAGGAGTCTCGTGCGCATGGGGTCTCCTGTGGGGAGGGGGCGACGCGGCGGGGGCGGGGGAGATGTTGTGGGGCCCGCCCGGGGCAGGTACGCCGGTGGGAGACAGCGTGGCGGCCTCGCGCGAAGCCGCACAAGTCCTGTAAGCACAGGCTTACATGGGCTCGTGGCGGCCGCTGTGCTCGGCGGCCAGAAGGGCGCGCCCCTCAGCCGTCGCGACGTGGAAGGCTCGTCCGGCCGTACGGACGGTCGTGATCAGGCCCGCCACCCGCAACACCTTCGCGTGCTGGCTGACCGCTGGGTGCGTCACCTGGAGCAGCCGGGCGGCCTCCACGGTGGAGCATCCGCTCCGGGTCGCACGCAGCAGTGCCGCCCGGGTCCGGCCGAGGAGTTGCCCGAGGCCGTCGTGGTCACTCCGCCCGGCCGAGGAGGTGACCCAGTCGGGCGAGTGGCGGATCGGGTGGACCAGGACGGGCGACAGCTCCGCATCCGCAAGCGTGGTCGGTGCCGGCCAGCAGAAGAACGAGGGCTGGAGCAGGAGCCCCCGCCCCCGCAGGTGCAACTGCTGGTTGACCGGGTAGTCCACCTCCAGCACCGGTGGACGCCATCGAACGCCTGGCCCCAGACCCAGCAGCAGTTCCTCGGTGCCGCCGTCCATCAGGCTCTGCATCCGTCGGGCCCGGTCGGCGTCGATGTCCGCGCACACCTGGTGCCAGTGCGGTACGAGCGCCTGCGCCTGATAGGCGTGGAGCGCCTCGCCGAGCCTTCCCAGCATCTCCCTGTCCCCCTCGGCGAGCGCGCGTGTCCAGCCCGGTAGCCGCCGCGAACGGCCCAGCCGGGAGAGTTCGGCCCGCAGCCGGGGACGCTCCGTTCCGAGCAGGGTGTCGACGGCGGTCCGCAGGGTGCTGCGGTCACCCGAGACGGGCGTGAGGAAGTCCGGGGAGTAGCCGAAGGCCGGCAGCAGCGGGGAGAGCAGGCGCCGGCTCTCCGGCAGCCGCGGCCGGGCCCACCGCCGCCACTCCCCGAACACGCTCTCCCCGTCGCCGCGTTGAAGCGTCTGCACGCTGTTGGTGATCTCCCACAGGAAGTCCGGTCCCCGTGCCACCTTGATCCGTGTCAGGTCCTCGGGCGTGAAGTGGATCCGCAGCATCAGCACTCCACCGGAGACAGGGGACGGCATCCGGCCGGAGAGACACGCGATGGAGCCTCTCCAAGACCTGAGACCACGCCTTCGAACGATCTTGATCGACGGATCGTGTTGTCATGGTACTTCCACGCCAACTCCTGGACATCTGCAGTGAGTTCGTTCCGCTTCGCCGTTGGTCGTTGCGGGAGGGCGGCGGTAAAGGCCGGGGAGGCGCGAGGGGTGTCGCCGGGGTCGCGGAAAGCGCAGACGGTGCTCGCGTGTGGGAGCCGTCCCGGGAACACGGCTTCCACGCCCTGCGCCACTTCTTCGCCTCCGAGGAGCTGGAGGCCGGCGAGTCGGTCGTCTCCCTGGCGCGTCGGCTGGGGCACTCCGACCCCGGGTTCACGCTGCGGAAGTACTCCCCCTTCCTGCCGCGCGCCGGCGCATGGGGAAGCGCCGCCATCGACGCGATCTTCGCGTAGCCGCGACCGTCCGCCGGGCCCGTGGAGCGTGGCTCGTAGCCCGGCGCAGGCCCAAAGTCCCAGAGAAGTCCCAGACATGCCGCCGCACCCCTCCCTGACCCGCTAAATGGCAGGTCAGGCGGGGTGCGGCGGCATCGTCGTATCAGATGTCCCGGAAGATCTCGATCTGCGCCCCCACCGAGTTGAGCCGCTCCGCCAGCTCCTCGTACCCCCGGTTGATGACATAGACGTTGCGCAGTACGGAGGTGCCTTCGGCCGCCATCATCGCCAGCAGCACCACCACGGCGGGCCGCAGGGCGGGCGGGCACATCATCTCGGCGGCGCGCCAGCGGGTGGGGCCTTCGACCAGGACCCGGTGCGGGTCGAGGAGCTGGAGGCGGCCGCCGAGGCGGTTGAGGTCGGTGAGGTAGATCGCGCGGTTGTCGTAGACCCAGTCGTGGATCAGGGTCTGGCCGTGCGCGGAGGCCGCGATGGCGGCGAAGAACGGCACGTTGTCGATGTTGAGGCCAGGGAACGGCATCGGGTGGATCTTGTCGATCGGCGCCTCCAGCTTGGAGGGCCGGACCGTCAGGTCCACCAGCCGGGTGCGGGCGTTGTCGGCCGCGTACTCCGGGGTCCGGTCGCAGTCGACGCCCATCTCCTCCAGGACCGCCAGCTCGATCTCCAGGAACTCGATCGGCACCCGGCGGATGGTGAGTTCGGACTCGGTCACCACGGCGGCGGCCAGCAGGCTCATCGCCTCGACCGGGTCCTCGGAGGGCGAGTAGTCCACGTCCACGTCGATCTGCGGGACCCCGTGCACGGTGAGCGTCGTCGTACCGATGCCGTCGACCCGTACGCCCAGCGCCTCCAGGAAGAAGCACAGGTCCTGGACCATGTAGTTGGAGGAGGCGTTGCGGATGACCGTCGTGCCGTCGTGGCGGGCGGCGGCCAGCAGCGCGTTCTCGGTCACGGTGTCGCCGCGCTCGGTCAGCACGATGGGGCGGCCGGGGGAGACCGAGCGGTCCACCTGCGCGTGGTACAGCCCCTCCGTCGCGGCGATCTCCAGGCCGAACCGGCGCAGCGCGATCATGTGCGGCTCGATCGTGCGCGTACCCAGGTCGCAGCCGCCCGCGTACGGCAGGGTGAACTGCTCCATCCGGTGCAGCAGCGGGCCCAGGAACATGATGATGGAGCGGGTGCGGCGCGCGGCGTCGGCGTCGATCGCCGCCATCTCCAGCTGCGCGGGCGGCACGATCTCCAGGTCCACGCCGTCGTTGACCCAGCGGGTGCGCACCCCGATGGAGTTCAGCACCTCCAGGAGCCGGAACACCTCCTCGATCCTGGCGACCCGCCGCAGGACCGTGCGGCCCTTGTTGAGCAGCGAGGCGCACAGCAGCGCCACACAGGCGTTCTTGCTGGTCTTGACGTCGATGGCGCCGGAGAGCCGGCGGCCGCCGACGACCCTCAGGTGCATGGGCCCGGAGTAACCGAGCGACACGATCTCGCTGTCGAGGGCTTCACCGATGCGGGCGATCATCTCAAGGCTGATGTTCTGGTTGCCGCGCTCGATGCGGTTGACGGCGCTCTGGCTCGTACCGAGCGCCTCGGCCAGCTGCGTCTGTGTCCAGCCCCGGTGCTGCCGGGCGTCACGGATGAGCTTGCCGATGCGTGCGAGGTAGTCGTCTGACATGGCGGCAGGCTATCTCAGATATGAGATGAGGCTGGAGTGGAGGTGTGCCGTTCGAGTGACGGGAGTGCAAACGGTTGCCCGCGCCGCCATCGTGCCCCGTCCGGGGACGGGCGGCGCGGGATGTGCGTCCGCACGGGGTGGCAGGACCCGGTCAGCCGCTGCGCCGGCGGGTCGTCTTCCGCCAGCCGAACGGGCCCGGCAGGTCCATGGACGTGGTGCGCCGGCCGGTGCTGCTCACCGTGCGCCGCGGGCCGCGTCCGCCGCCGGTGGTGATCGACCAGGAACGGCGGTTGATGTTCAGCCGTACCCCGGGAAGGATCTGGAAACTCTTGCGGAAGGTGATCGCCATGGTGGCCTCCTCGTGTCACGACTCCGGGTGTCCCGGCGCGGTGAGGGTATGCCTGCGATCGAACAAATACCTTGCCCTCAGGGGAGGTTCGGCCCTCGGCGCATCGCCTGCCCGCCGTTCAGCCGCGCCGATCCGCCAGCCACTCCAGGGCCTCCGCGCCCGCGTCGAGCACCGAGATGTGCCCGTCCGCCGGCCGCACCCGCAGTTCGGCCGTCGGGCAGCGCTCCGCGAGCCACCGGCTGTGGGCGGCGGGCGCGATCCGGTCCTGGCCGCCGTGGAGCAGGAGCAGCGGCGCGGTGATGCGTACGGGGTCGAAGCCCCAGGGCGCCACGTACGCCAGGTCGTCGGTGATCAGACCGTCCGGCCCCGCCTCCAGCGCGGGCCCCACGACCTGGTCGAACCAGGACCAGTCACCGGCCAGCGCCTCATGGTCGGCCTCGGTGAACATCTCCGGGTCGTACCCCGCGGACGCCTCGTACGCCTCCTTCGCCGCACGCCCCTCCGCGGCCGCCCGCAGCGACGCGGCGGAGGACGGCACCATGCCCGCGAACCAGTCGAGCCCCTCCGCGCCGTACGGCGCGAGTCCGGCGGCCGTCACCACCCCGAGGACCCGGTCGGGCAGCAGTGCCGCACAGGCCAGCGCGTGCGGGCCGCCGCCGGAGTGGCCGAGGACGGCGAACCGGTCGAGGCCGAGCGCGTCGGCGACCGCCCGCGCGTCGGCGGCGGCCGAGGCCACGTCGCGGCCGGGGAGCGGCGACGAACCGCCGTAACCGGGACGGTCGTACGCCACCCAGCGGATGGACAGCTTCTCGGCGGCGGCGAAGAGCGGCGCGGGCGGTGAGCCGATGTTCGGTGTGCCGTGATGCCAGAAGACAGCGAGCCCGTCGCCGCCGGTGTCGTACACATGGAGCGTGCGGCCGTCCGCCGGCCGCACCTCGCTCTCCCTGACCCGCACCGCGGCCCACCACCCCTCCACCGCGCCGGACTCTCCTTCCGTACGACCCTACCGACCGCCTCCGACAGCGGTCCGCCGATCACTCGGCGCGCGGAGGCAACCCGCAGGTTCGCCACCCCGTCTGGATGTCCGAGAGCGCGTTCGATCCGGAACAGACCACCGGAACGGGCGGGCGGACCACCAGGGTTGAGGAGGAGCTTTGATACGTGGCCGGAGAGCATGGGCCACCGCGATAGCGGTGCTGACGGTGGCGGGGGTGGCGCCGACGGGAGCTCACGCCGCCCCCGCGCCGCCGGAGATACCCGGCGTCACCGCGACACCCGCCGACCGGCAGACGCTGCCGCCCGGCTGGCGCATCGCCGGTGAGAACGGGCGCGACCACCTGGAGTGGCGCGCGCCCGAACCGGTCCCCATGGGCGACGCCCGCGTGGAGTTCCGCTCCGACGACGCACTCGTGGGCGTACCCGAACCGCAGGACGACGGCCGGACCTTCCGGCTCCCGCTCGACGAGGTCCGCACCGCCGACCTGGAGAACCTCCAGGTCCAGGCAGCCGGGCGCCGGCTCGACGAGGCGCCGGACGCGGGCACGAGCCGCCGGGCCGAGCCGCCGGCCCCGAAGCTCCCGCCCAAGCTCCCCGCGGGGACCGTCGACCCGGGCAAGCCCGGCACGTACGCCACCACCACAGGCGAGTACAGCCTCGCCTCCGTGAAGCTCCCGGGCTTCCCCGCACCGGTCGAGATGCGCGGTGTCGTGGTCGCCCCGAAGAAGGCCGCCGGCAAGCGGCCCGTGGTCCTCTTCCTGCACGGCCGCCACGCCACCTGTTACGTCCCCGGCCAGGACGAGGAGGTCTCCGGCGACTGGCCCTGCGCCAAGGGCAGCAAGCCGATCCCCAGCCACCGCGGCTATCTGCGGGACCAGAAGCTGCTGGCCTCCCAGGGGTACGTGACGGTCTCGATCTCCGCCAACGGCATCAACGGCCAGGACTGGGAAGCCGCTGACGCCGGCGCGCAGGCCCGCTCCTCGCTGGTCCGCAACCACCTCGGCCGCTGGGCCGACTGGGCCGCCAAGCCCGCCTCCGCGCCCGCCGTCGTACGCAAGGCCCCGAAGGCCGACCTGTCCAAGGTGCTGCTCGTCGGCCACTCGCGCGGCGGCGAGGGTGTCAACCGCGCGGTGATGGACAGTCTGTACAGCCCGCCGGCCGCCCAGGACGGCTACCGCTCCAAGGCCCGCTGGAACATCCGTGGCACGGTCCACATCGGCCCCACCATCTTCGGCCAGAACCCGGTGCCGGACGTCCCCTCGCTCACGATCCTGCCCGGCTGCGACGGTGACGTCTCCGACCTCCAGGGCCAGGTCTTCACGGACGGCACCCGAGGTGTCAGCCGTGGCAAGGCCCTGCACAGCTCGGTCTACATGATCGGCGCCAACCACAACTACTTCAACACCGAGTGGACGCCCGGCCAGGCCCAGGCCCCGGCCGACGACGACTTCTGGGACGACCCCGAGGCGCGTGACCCGCTCTGCTCGCCCGGCGCCGCCGGCCGTCTCTCGGCCGACCAGCAGCACCAGGCGGGCGCGACCTACATCGCCGCCGCCGCACGGCTGTTCGTCGGCGGCGACGACCGCGTACGCCAGCTCGTCGACGGCACAGGCCGCCGCGCCCCCTCCGCCGACCCCGCCCGGGTGCTGACCCACGCGGTCGGCGGCAACCGTGGCACCGGCTTCCTCCCCGACGACCTGCGGGGCACGCCGAAGGTGACCGGCGCCAGGCTGTGCGACGCCATCGCCCCCGGCCGTACCGCCTGCCTGGGCGAGACGGACCCCGGCTCCTCGCCGCACTTCGCGCACTGGGGCCCCGAGCACGAGGCCGGCCGCCGCGCGGTCGCGCTGAACTGGAAGAAGCCGGGCACCATCGCCCGTGTCACGCCCAAGAAGCCGGTCTCGGTCAAGGGCGCCAGCAGTCTCGCGCTGCGCGTCGCCGTACCGCCGAACACCAGCGGCACCCGCTTCGACGTCCACGTCAAGGACGCCAAGGGCAAGCGGGCCAAGCTGGGCGGCGTACGGATCGACGGGCTGCCGGGCACCGACCGCACCACCTCGTACTGGGCGCAGGAGGTGCGCGTCCCGCTGACCGCAGCAGTCCGCGCCAAGCTGAACCTCGGCGCGATCGCCTCCCTGGAGCTGACGCCGAAGTCGTCCTCCGGCAAGGCGTGGCTGATGGACGCCTGGTCGTGGAAGCCCGGCACACCGGCGGTGCGGGCCGCCGCGCTCGCCCGCGTCGACATCGGCCGCCTCACGGTCAAGGAAGGCGACTCGGGCTTCCGTACGTACCAGGTGCCCGTCCGCACCACCGGCAAGAACGCGGGCGCGGTCCGGCTGTACGTCGACGACCCGAAGACCGGCAGGTCGACCGGCCGCCTGGTCGCGGTCGGCCCCGGCACCGCCGGGATCAAGGTCACGGTGAAGGTCGAGGGCAACAAGCGCTACGCCTGGGACAAGACCCACGGGGTCGCCGTCAAGGCGGTCCGGGGAACGGTCGTCGGCGCTGACTCCGGCGGTGTCATCGCCGAGAACGACGACCCGATGCCGAAGATGAGCATGAAGCCGGTGGCCGACGACGTCACCGAGGGGGAGTCGCTGACCTGGCGGATCTCGCTCTCGGAGGAGGCGGACGTCGAGATCTGGGCCACGGCCCAACTGGGCCCCGTCCCCGACGGCCGCCCGGAGCTCTCCACGGCCGACGTCGACCAGGAATGGCTCTCCCAGCACGTGGAGAAGATCCCGAACCCGGCTGTCCCGCTCTCGGACATCGACTACAACGTTCTGTGGACGGTGATCGAGGCGGGCCGGAAGTTCACCGACCTGACCGTCCCGACCGTCCGTGACCAGCTGAAGGAGCCGGCCGAGTACGTCCGCTTCGAGGTCAAGGACAGCGACGACGAGCCGCTGGGCCCGCCCTTCGAGGGCACGGTCCGCGACGCGCCGTAGTACCGACCGTTGTACCGCGTCCGGCCCCTCCGCGACTCTGCGGAGGGCCGGACCGCTTTCCGGGCCCGTTCCGCCCGCCCTGGGACGACCGTGCCTCCTCCGCCCGGCCGACCCCGTCGCGTACCGGCTCGTACCGCAGTCCCATGAGCTCCGCCGCACAGGCTGATGAGCGTCACCGGCACGGCGGCCAGGATGAGCCGCATGCCCTTACAAGGAGTCCGCGGCGCCCCCGTAGCGCCCCCGCCCCGGTGGGCGGTCCTGGCCGCGCACCTCACCGCACTCGTGGTCCTGCCGACCGGGCTGTGGCGCATCGCCCTGGTGCTCGGCCACCCCGCCGGCTACACGGAGGCGGGCTTCGAGCCCTTCTCGACGGTCGACGCCAAGGTCTGGATGCTGGCCCTCAGCGTGGCCGGCGAGCTGGTCGCCCTGCTGACCCTCGGCCTGGTCCGCCCGTGGGGCGAGGTCGTACCGCACTGGATCCCGCTGCTCGGCGGGCGGAGGGTCCGCCCCCTGGCCGCCGTCGTCCCCGCCGCCCTCGGCGCCGCGGTTCTGACCCTGACCTGGGCAGCCGTCCCCTTCTGGTGGACGTACCCGCACGCGGACCTGACCGCCACCGGGAACCTGTTCGTCGGCATCCTCTACCAGCCGCTGTTCCTCTGGGGCCCGCTCACCGCGGCCGTCACGCTCTCCTACCACCGCCGGCATCGCGTCCGGCGGCGCGGGTAGGAGCGGTCGGAGGGCACCTGGGCATGACCGAGCGGCGGCTATGTACTAGAGTTATCTCGACATCGAGATATCTGCCGAGGCGCACCGCGGCCGCCGCCCGGTAAGGCATACCTAACTAAGCCTTACCTTAGCGGATGGTCGGGGCCGTAGGCGGCACAACGCGGCGCCCGCTGCCAATGAGGCGCGGCGCGGTAGACGCGCACATTGAAGAAGGAGACTGTCGTGTCGGCGAACAGCTTCGACGCCCGCAGCACGCTGCGCGTGGGCGACGAGTCGTACGAGATCTTCAAGCTGGACAAGGTAGAGGGCTCCGCGCGCCTGCCGTACAGCCTGAAGGTCCTGCTGGAGAACCTGCTCCGTACCGAGGACGGCGCGAACATCACCGCCGACCACATCCGGGCCATCGGCGGCTGGGACTCCCAGGCGCAGCCCAGCCAGGAGATCCAGTTCACGCCGGCCCGCGTGATCATGCAGGACTTCACCGGCGTGCCGTGTGTCGTGGACCTCGCCACCATGCGTGAGGCCGTGAAGGAGCTGGGCGGCGACCCGGCGAAGATCAACCCGCTGGCCCCGGCCGAGCTGGTCATCGACCACTCGGTCATCGCCGACAAGTTCGGCACCAACGACGCGTTCGCGCAGAACGTCGAGCTGGAGTACGGCCGCAACAAGGAGCGTTACCAGTTCCTGCGCTGGGGCCAGACCGCCTTCGACGAGTTCAAGGTCGTCCCGCCGGGCACCGGCATCGTCCACCAGGTGAACATCGAGCACCTGGCGCGCACGGTCATGGTCCGGGGTGGCCAGGCCTACCCCGACACCCTCGTCGGCACCGACTCGCACACCACCATGGTCAACGGCCTCGGCGTGCTCGGCTGGGGCGTCGGCGGCATCGAGGCCGAGGCCGCGATGCTCGGCCAGCCGGTCTCCATGCTCATCCCGCGCGTCGTCGGCTTCAAGCTGACCGGTGAGCTGACCCCCGGCACCACCGCCACCGACCTCGTGCTGACGATCACCGAGATGCTCCGCAAGCACGGCGTCGTCGGCAAGTTCGTCGAGTTCTACGGTGAGGGCGTCGCCGCCACCTCGCTGGCCAACCGCGCCACCATCGGCAACATGTCGCCGGAGTTCGGTTCCACCGCGGCGATCTTCCCGATCGATGACGAGACGCTGAACTACCTGCGCCTGACCGGCCGCGACGCCCAGCAGGTCGCCCTCGTCGAGGCGTACGCCAAGGAGCAGGGCCTCTGGCTGGACCCGGCCGCCGAGCCGGACTTCTCCGAGAAGCTGGAGCTCGACCTCTCCACGGTCGTCCCCTCCATCGCCGGCCCGAAGCGCCCGCAGGACCGCATCGTCCTCGCCAACGCCGCGCAGCAGTTCGCCTCGGACGTGCGCAACTACGTCTCCGACACCGGTGTCGACGAGGCGGGCAAGGAGTCGTTCCCGGCCTCCGACGCCCCGGCCGTCTCCAACGGCATCCCGTCGAACCCGACCACCGTCACGGCCCCCGACGGCTCGACGTACGAGATCGACCACGGCGCCGTCACGGTCGCCGCGATCACCTCCTGCACCAACACCTCGAACCCGTACGTCATGGTCGCCGCCGCGCTCGTGGCGAAGAAGGCGGTCGAGAAGGGCCTGACCCGCAAGCCGTGGGTCAAGACCACCCTCGCCCCGGGCTCGAAGGTCGTCACCGACTACTTCGACAAGGCGGGCCTGACCCCGTACCTCGACAAGGTCGGCTTCAACCTCGTCGGCTACGGCTGCACCACCTGCATCGGCAACTCCGGCCCGCTGCCGGACGAGGTCTCCAAGGCCGTCAACGACAACGACCTCGCGGTCACGTCGGTCCTCTCCGGCAACCGCAACTTCGAGGGCCGGATCAACCCCGACGTCAAGATGAACTACCTGGCGTCGCCGCCGCTGGTCGTCGCGTACGCCATCGCCGGTTCGATGAAGGTCGACATCACCAAGGACGCCCTCGGCACCGACCAGGACGGCAAGCCGGTCTTCCTGACCGACATCTGGCCGACCGAGGCCGAGGTCAACGACGTCGTGGCGAACGCCATCGGCGAGGACATGTTCAACAAGTCCTACCAGGACGTCTTCGCGGGTGACGCCCAGTGGCAGGCGCTGCCGATCCCGACCGGCAACACCTTCGAGTGGGATGCCGAGTCCACCTACGTGCGCAAGCCCCCGTACTTCGAGGGCATGACGATGGAGACGACCCCGGTCGAGGACATCGCCGGCGCCCGCGTCCTCGCCAAGCTCGGCGACTCGGTCACCACCGACCACATCTCCCCGGCCGGCGCCATCAAGGCCGACACCCCGGCCGGCAAGTACCTCACGGAGCACGGCATCGAGCGCCGTGACTTCAACTCCTACGGCTCGCGCCGTGGCAACCACGAGGTCATGATCCGCGGCACGTTCGCCAACATCCGCCTGCGCAACCAGATCGCGCCGGGCACCGAGGGCGGCTACACCCGCGACTTCACCCAGGCCGACGGCCCGGTGTCGTTCATCTACGACGCCTCGCAGAACTACCAGGCCGCCGGCACGCCGCTCGCGATCCTCGCGGGCAAGGAGTACGGCTCCGGCTCGTCCCGCGACTGGGCCGCCAAGGGCACCGCGCTCCTCGGCGTCAAGGCCGTCATCGCCGAGTCCTACGAGCGCATCCACCGCTCCAACCTCATCGGCATGGGCGTCCTCCCGCTCCAGTACCCGGAGGGCCAGAACGCCGAGACCCTCGGCCTCACCGGCGAGGAGGCCTTCTCCTTCACCGGCGTCACCGAGCTGAACAACGGCACCACCCCGCGCACGGTCAAGGTGACCACCGACACCGGTGTGGAGTTCGACGCGGTCGTCCGCATCGACACCCCCGGCGAGGCGGACTACTACCGCAACGGCGGCATCCTGCAGTACGTGCTCCGCAGCCTGATCCGCAGCTGATCAGCGAGCGGTACGACGCGAGGGCCGCGCCCCAAAATCCCGGGGCGCGGCCCTCGCGCCGTCTCGCCGCCGTGGCCTCAGCTCTCGCTCCGGTCCGACGGGGTGCGCCAGACGTCGCTGATCCGGCAGGTGGTGCCGGGCGGCACCTCACCGAGGCCCTGCGCCTTTTTCACAGCGCTCCCGCCGGGCTCCAGGCCGACCACGCCCGCCCCGCCTTCCGCGACCACGACGCCGTCCTCGTCGAGGAACTCCATCGTGATGGTGTAGCTCGCCGTCGTGGACGTGCCGTTCACGACCTTCACCTTCGCCGACTGCCAGCCGATCTGCGGATCGCGCGTGCACGCGGTGATCGTGACGTCCTTCTTCGCGTCGGGTTCGGTCGCGCTGGGCTCCTCGGCGTACGGCTCCTCCTCGTACGGCCGCTCCTCCTCGTACGGCTCCGAGTAGGGCGTCTGCGACCGCGGCGGCAGCGCGATGGAATCCTGGACCGAGGACATCGCCGCGTAGACGAGCGCCACCACCGCTCCCGCCACGACGAGCCCACCGCCCACGACGAGCGACACGATCAGCCCCGTACGCTGCTTGCCCGGCGGTGCGGCGGGAGCCGCCCAGGGCGAAGGCCGCACCGCCGGAAGCGGGCGTTCCGGCTGCGGCTGTTCGGGCGGCGGAGGCGGGAAGTTGTCGGACATGCGGTCCCCCCACGGGAAGTCGATCAGGTGAGGGCCTTACGGTACGTGGCCCCGGAGACGCGACCGTCGCCACGCGCCACACCGGCCCCACCCGCGCCACCGGCCCTCCGTACAGAACCAGCACTCGGTACAGAACAGCACTCCGTACAGAAAGCGAACGGACCATCATGGGCGAGCTGATCCTCATCCGCCACGGCGAGACCGAGTGGTCCCGTTCCGGGCAGCACACGAGCTGGACCGACCTCCCCCTGACCGCCACCGGCGAGCGCCAGGCCCGCGCCCTCGTCCCGCTGCTCGCCGACCGGAACATCGGCCTCACCCTCGTCAGCCCCTCGATCCGGGCCCGCCGCACCGCCGAGCTGGCCGGGCTGCACGCCCCGCGCGTCACCCCCGAGCTGCGGGAGTGGGACTACGGCGGCTACGAGGGCATCACCACCCCGGCGATCCGCCGCACCCGCCCCTTCTGGAACCTCTGGACCGACGGCGTCGACCCCGGCTCCGACGAGCATCCGGGCGAGAGCCCCGCCGACGTCGGGCAGCGCGCCGACCAGGTGCTCGCGGGCGTCCGGTCGGCCGCAGAGGGGATCGGGAGCGCGGACATCGCGCTCGTCGCCCACTCGCACTTCCTGCGCGTCCTCACCGCCCGCTACCTCGGACTGACCCCGGCCGAGGGCCGCCTCTTCCAGCTCGCCACCGGCGCCGTCTCCCGGCTCGGCACCGAACACGGCCGGCCGGTCGTCGCCGCGCTCAACGTGGCGCTGCCCGAGAGCCTCCGACCGGAGTGACCCGGGGCCTCCCGAAAGCCCCGCGAAAGCCCACTGGAACCCCCTCCGAAGGCCCCCGGTCCCCCTGAGCGACCCTGAAGAGGCCCGACGACCATCCGTGACCAGCCAGGAGCCGACACCGCCATGACCGATACCACCGCCCGCGCCACCCTCCAGCACGAGGACGAGCGGGTACGGGTCACCCGCTGGGACTTCGAGCCCGGCACCCGCACCGGCCACCACCGCCACGCCTTCGACTACGTCGTCGTCCCGGTCGTCGACGGCACCATCAGCGCGTTCACCGCCGACGGAACGGTCACCGAGTCCGCCCTGCGCGCCGGTGTCTCCTACGCCCGCCCGGCCGGTGGCGAGCACGACGTCGTGAACACCGGTGACGCGTGGCTGTCCTTCGTCGAGATCGAGATCAAGACCGACGAGGAGCGCGCCTCCGCCGGCTGACCGACGGCGGGCAGCCCCCACCGAGTGACCGGGCGCGAACACGCCGGCGGCCGGCACCCCGCCCTCCGGGGTACCGGCCGCCCGCGCTCACCGCGTCACGCTCAGGAGAGCAGCTCCACCTCCGCGAGCGTCGCCGAACCCGTCAGCACCAGCCGGTACTTCGTGTACGAGCCCGGCTTGTCCACCGAGAAGGCCCGGGTCTGCTTGTCCCAGGCGAAGGACTGGCCCGAGCGGCGGTCCAGGTCCTTCCAGCTCTTCCCGTCCGACGAGCCCTGGAGCGTCCACCCCTTCGGCGCCTTGTCCGCCGCGGCCGACGTCAGCGTGTACTGGAGCGCCTTGGTGGACGCGGCCACCGGCAGTTCGACCGACTCCGCCTCCGCCGAGGTGGCCGAGGTGTTGTCGAACAGCGCGCCGTCGCCCATCAGCACATCGCCCTTCGGCGCCGGGGCCTTGTCGTCCTGCTGGATCGAGACCGGCGCCGCGTCCTTGCCCGTGCCCCAGGCCGACGGCTTCGGGCCCATGTCGAACTCCAGCGTGCCGCCCTTGGCCAGCACCTCGTGCGGGAGCGCGGTGGAGGTCCACTTCTTGCCGTTGACCTTCACGCCCTGCACGTAGATGTTCGTGTCGCTGTTCTTCGGCGCCTTGACGGTCAGCTTGCGGCCGTTGTCCATGCGGACGGTGACCTTCTTGAAGAGCGGCGAGCCGATCGCGTACTCCCCGCTGCCCATCACCAGCGGGTAGAAGCCGAGCGCGGAGAAGAGGTACCAGGCCGACTGCTCGCCGTTGTCCTCGTCGCCGTGGATGCCCTGCCCGATCTCGCTGCCGACGTACAGGCGGCCCAGCACCTCGCGGACCTTCTCCTGCGTCTTGTACGGCTGCGAGGCCGCGTTGTACATGTACGTGGCGTGGTGGGCGACCTGGTTGCTGTGGCCGTACTGGCCCATCCGTACGTCACGCGCCTCGGTCATCTCGTGGATGACCCCGCCGTAGCTGCCGACGAACTCCGGGCCCGCCGTCTCCGGCGTCGAGAAGTACGTGTCCAGCTTCTTGCCGAGCCCGGCGCGGCCGCCGTACAGGTTGGCCAGGCCCCGGCTGTCCTGCGGGGCGGTGAAGGCGTAGCCCCAGCCGTTGGTCTCGGTGTAGTCGTAGCCCCAGACGCGGGGGTCGTAACTGTCCGAGGGGAGGCGCCAGTCGCCGTTCGGCTTCTTGCCCTGGAAGAAGCCCGCCTTCTCGTCGAAGAGCTTGACGTACTTCTGCGCCCGGTTGAGGAAGTAGGCCGACTCCTCCTTGTACCGCGCCTTCTTCGTCTTCTTGTAGAGCTCCTCGCCCATGCGCGCGATGCCGTAGTCGTTGAGGTATCCCTCCAGCGACCAGGACAGGCCCTCGTGCGTGGCGGTGTTGGCGTAACCGGTGAAGACCGAGGTCTCCATGCCCTTGCGGCCGACGCCGGGGGACGGCGGGGCCACCGTGGCGTTCTTGACCGCCGCGTCGTACGCCGCCTCCGCGTCGAACTTCACGCCCTTGACGTACGCGTCCGCGAAGGCCACGTCCGAGCTGGTGCCGGTCATCAGGTCCGCGTAGCCGGGGGAGGACCAGCGGGAGGTCCAGCCACCGTCCTTGTAGTGCTGCACGAAACCGTCGACCAGCTCGCCGGCCTTCTTCGGGGAGAAGAAGGAGTAGGCGGGCCAGGTCGTTCGGTAGGTGTCCCAGAAGCCGTTGTTGACGTACACCTTGCCGTCGACGATCTTCGCGCCGGTCCGCGTCGGAGTGTCCGTGCCGGTCGGCTTGGAGAAGGGGCTCGCGTACTTGTTCTTCCCGTCGACCTTCTCGTGGCCGGAGTTCGGGTAGAGGTAGAGGCGGTAGAGGCTGGAGTAGAGCGTGGTCAGCTGGTCCTCGTTGGCGCCCTCGACCTCGATCGTCCGCAGGATGTCGTCCCAGGCCGACTGCGCCTTGCGCTGCACCTTCTCGAAGGAGGTGGACGCCGGGATCTCCATCGCCAGGTTCTTCTTCGCCTGGTCGACGCCGATCAGCGAGGTGGCCAGGCGCAGGTTGACCGTGCGGTCCTTGCCCGCGTCGAAGCGGAAGAAGCCGGTGACGTCGTCGCCGCCCCCGCCCTTCAGCCTGCCGCTGTCCGTCACCGGCGCGTCGAAGACGCCGTACACGAACATGCGGGTCGCGCCGGTGGACAGGCCGCTCTTGACGTCCGTGTAGCCGGAGAAGGAGCGGTTCTCCGGGTCCAGGGTCAGACCGCCGGCGTTCGACACGTTGTCGAAGACCAGGCTGGCGTCCTTGCCCGGATAGGTGAACCGCATCCGCGCCGCGTGGTCGGTCGGCGCGATCTCGGTCTTGAGACCGTTCTCGAACGTGACGCCGTAGTAGTGCGGCTTCGCGACCTCGTTCTCGTGGCGGAAGGGCAGCGCGCGGGCCGTACGGGCGGCGTCCGGCGTTCCGGCGGCGGCCGACGGCATCACCTGGAAGGTCTGCCGGTCGCCCATCCACGGGCTCGGCTCATGGCTGGCGCTGAAGGCCTGGAGCGTGGGGAGGTTGTCCTCGTTGTTGCCCCGGTGGTAGTCGTACAGCCAGCTCAGCGAACCGGCGTTGGTCACCGGCGTCCAGAAGTTGAAGCCGTGCGGGACGGCGGTGGCCGGAATGTTGTTGCCGCGCGAGTAGCCGCCGGAGGAGTTGGTGCCGCGTGTGGTCAGCGCGTAGTCCGACAGGTGCGCCTTGCGCTTCTCCGGTTTCTTCGGCTCGATCACGATGTCGTCGACCCAGCCCTGGAACTTCGCCGGGCCCTTGGCGGAGTCGTACGCCACCAGGATCCGGTCGACCGTCTTGCCCGCCGCGACCGTGCCGATGCGGGAGGCGACCTTGTTCCACTGGTTGACGTAGAGGCGCTTGGCGTCTCCCTGGCCCTGCGGCGTCAGCAGGCCGCCGTGGCTGTCGGTGGCCTTCAGCTCGCTCAGGTACGTGCCGTCGGTGAAGGCGAGGTCCACCGCGATGTGCGTGGCCGGGTAGTTGAGGTCCGTCTCGCCCATCTGCGGATAGACGAGGTAGGAGAGCTGGGTGTCCTTGGTGACGGCCGTGTTCACGTCGAAGACCTTGTTGTACGCGTACGCCCGGCCGTCCGGCTTGTGCGTACCGGCGTAACGCAGTGCCTTCTTTCCGGTGAATCCCGCGCCCGCCTTCGCGGTCGGCGAGCCGGAGGGGCCGCGGTCGGGCTGGCTGCGCATCTCGTCGGGGACGGGCGCGGAGGTGTCACCGTTCGAGAACTGAACGTCGGCGAGCTGGAGGATGTCCGACGAGCCGTTGTTGGCGGTGATCTCCAACCGGAAGTGCCGGTAGGCGGTGTCGGAGGCGAAATCGTACGACTTGGTCTCGTGCCGCTTCTCGAACCTCTCGCCCTTACGGGTGTCGAGGTCGGTCCACTCCTTGCCGTCCGCCGAGCCCTTGAGCGTCCAGTCCTTCGGGTCGCGCGGGGCGTGGTCGTTGGCGGAGGTGAGTGCGTAACTCACCACCTTCACCGGCTCGTCCAGGTCGAACTCGACCCAGCCGGTCGTCGCGAACGCCAGCCACTTGGAGGCCGGTTCGACGTCGACCAGGTTCTCCTTGACCTCGCCGCCCGCGGTGTTCTCGGCGCTGGCGCGGACATCGGTCACCCGGTCGGTGACATTGCCCGGTATGCCGGAGGAGAAGCCGCCGTCGACACCCGACGAGCGCGGGGTCCCGTCCGGCTCCTCCTCTGCCGTGTTGCGCCAGTCCGGCTGCTTCTCGTCCGCCTCGAAGGAGGAGCGGAACGTCCGTTCGCCGGACTGCTTCCGGGGTACCTCGGACGGGCCGGCGACGGCTGCCGTAGGGGCCGCGAGGGCCAGGGCGAGTGATGCCGCGAGGACGGCGGCCGTGCGGCTCCGTCTCGTACGGGCGGCGCTGCTGAAGACCTTCCCAGCGCCATGGTGGAGACCTCGTGGTGGCTGCATACCGAGCCATTCCTCCCCGGAGCGTGCTTGGACAACGTTGTCATAGCGGGATGCAAGGTCCAGTAGGGATGCAAGTGACAGGACGTGTCAAGGGTGTTGCCGCAGGCACCGAGCACGAATCGGCCGTAAGGGGGGAAAGTCGCCCCTGGGGCAGGGCGCGCGGTGCCGAGGAGTCCGCGAGGTCTCAACTCGGGAAAGACTGGTGTCCCAACGTGCATTCGATCTTGCTGAGTTGGGGACGAGTGGACTATACCTGTCGCCATCCGCGCAGTCGTTTCGACGGAGGCGCGAAGGGGAAGGAGGGGCGGCCCGCGAGCGCGTCGTGCGCGCACGGCGGTACGGTTCCCCGACCACCCCCGATCCGCCGGTTCTTGATCTCCGGTACATCTGCATATCTGCACCACCCAAGCGCAACCGACCGCGGTGGCGGGGCCCTTCGCCTGAGGCGAATTTTCGACGGGTGACCGGTACACCGCCTGAGTCCTGGAGAAGGCGAGGACTTGAGCATGGGATCCACCTCCGCTCAGAACAATGAGGGCCTTGGCCGTCGCGACCTGATCAAGCGTTCTGCCGCACTCGGCCTGATCGCTGTTCCGACGATGAGCTTCCTGTCCGCCTGCGCGAGCGGCGACAGCGGCACCGACGACAAGGTCGAAAAGGGCGAGAAGACCGACAAGAACCCGCTGGCCGTCAACGGCAGCGCCCCGCTGGAGATCGTCATCTTCGACGGCGGGTTCGGCACCAAGTACGCCGAGGAGGCCCGGGACGTCTACAAGAAGACCTACCCCGAGGCGCAGGTCAAGTTCTCGGCGACCCAGAAGATCCAGTCGGTCCTCCAGCCCCGCTTCAACGGTGGCACCCCGCCGGACCTGATCGACAACTCCGGTGCCCAGCAGATGGACATGGGCGTCCTGGTCGGCAAGAAGCAGCTCACCGACCTGACCCCGCTGCTGGACGCCCCCTCCATCGACGACCCGGCCAAGACGGTCCGCGACACCCTGCGGCCCGGCATCGTCGAGATGGGCCAGTTCGACGGCGACCCGGTGTGGATCATGTACTACGCGTACACGGTCTACGGCGTCTGGTACTCCCAGACCGCGCTGGACAAGCTCGACGCCACGTACCCGGAGACCTGGGACGACATGCTCGCCCTCTGCGCGAAGGCGAAGAAGCAGGGCATCGCCGGCTGGACCTACCCCGGCAAGCACCCCTACTACATCCCGTTCTCGCTCTACCCGTTCATCGGGAAGATCGGCGGCGTCGAGGTCCTCAACGCCATCGACAACCTGGAGCCGAAGGCCTGGGAGCACCCCGCGGTCAAGGCCGCCTTCGAGGCGTACTACGAGCTCTACGCCAAGGGCTACATCCTCAAGGGCACTCCCGGCCTGGACCACCGCGGTTCGCAGGGCGCCTGGGCCCGCGGCAAGGCGCTGTTCATCCCGAACGGCTCCTGGGTCGAGAACGAGGAAGCGGCGATCATCCCCAAGGACTTCAAGCTGTCCGTGGGCGCCCCCTCCTCCCTCGACTCCTCGGACAAGCTGCCCTTCGGCACCATCTGGGCCTCCGGCGGCGAGCCGTTCATCGTCCCGTCCAAGTCGAAGAACCCGGCGGGCGGCATGGAGCAGCTGCGCATCATGCTCAGCGAAGCCTCCTCCAAGTCCTTCACCACCAACACCAAGTCGCTCTCCGCCTTCAACGGCGGCACCGACGGTATCGAGCTCTCCGACGGCCTGAAGTCCGGTGTCGCGGCCCTGGAGAAGGCGGGCACCAATGTGGTCAACCCGCGCCTGCAGGACTGGTACGTGAAGCTCCAGAAGGAGCAGATCGGCGTCGCCGCGCTCGGCGAGATGATGGCCGGCCGCGCCACCCCGGCCGAGACCATCAAGAAGATCCAGGCCTTCGCCGACGCGACCGCCAAGGACCAGTCCATCAAGCACTTCAAGCACGCGTGATCACGCGTCACCAGCGGCGGCAGCTCGGGGAAGGTCGGAGTCGGTAACGATGCAACACGGTAAATACCGGTTCATAGTCGGGTTCTTGGTGGTCCCGATGGCGTTGTACGTCATCTTCGTCATCTGGCCCTTCATCCAGTCCATCTACTACTCGTTCACGGACTGGACGGGTCTGAGCCCCGACTTCAAGATGGTCGGGTTCGACAACTACACCAAGATGCTCGACGACGACATCTTCTGGAAATCGCTGCAGCACAGTGTGCTGCTCGCGGTTCTGCTGCCGCTGGTGACGCTGGGCCTCGCGCTCTTCTTCGCCTTCATGCTCAACGTGGGCGGCCGGCGCCGCAAGGGCGCCGCCATCGCGGGCGTCCGGGGCTCGGGGTTCTACAAGATCGCCTACTTCTTCCCGCAGGTGCTCTCGATCGCGATCGTGGCCATCCTGTTCCAGTTCGCCTTCGACCCGGCCCAGGGCATGATCAACGGCACGCTCAAGGCCGTGGGCTTCGACGACGTGCCCGACTGGCTCGGCGATCCGGACCTGGCCCTGTGGGTCATCATGGGGGTCCTCGTCTGGTGCACCACCGGCTTCTTCGTGGTGCTGTTCTCCGCGGGCATGGCCTCCATCCCCAAGGACTTCTACGAGGCCGCCCTGCTGGACGGGGCGAGCCGCTTCACGACCTTCTTCCGGATCACGCTGCCCCTGCTGTGGGACACGGTCCAGTCCGGCTGGGTCTACATGGGCATCCTGGCCCTCGGCGCCGAGGGCTTCGCCATCGTCCACATCATGAGCGTCGGCCCCGGCGGACCCGACTACTCGACCACCGTCCTGCCGCTGTACGTCTACCAGTCGGCGTTCCGTGACGGACAGGCGGCCTACGCGACCACGATCGGTGTCGCCCTGCTCCTCGTGACCCTGGCGTTCGCCGCCGTCGTCATGCGGGTGGGCCGGCGCGAGCGGCTGGAGTTCTGATGAAGACCACTGACACCCCTGCCTCCGGCGCCGACGCGAAGGTGCCCGCCCAGCGCACCGGTACGGCCCCCACGGGCTCCGTGGCCCCCGCGAAGAAGAGCGAGGGCCAAGTCCTCAACGTCTTCTCGCACGGCGTGCTGATCCTGTGGGCGATCATGGTCGTCCTACCGCTGTTCTGGGCGGTGATGTCCTCGTTCAAGACCGACTCGGACATCTTCAACACCCCCTGGTCGCTGCCGGGCTCGCTGAACTTCGACGCCTGGGGCCGGGCCTGGAGCCAGGCCCATATGAGCGAGTACTTCCTCAACACCATCCTGGTGGTGGGCGGGTCGCTCATCGGCACCCTGGTCCTCGGCTCGATGGCCGCCTATGTGCTCGCGCGCTTCGAGTTCCCGGGCAACCGCTTCATTTACTTCTTGTTCGTCGGCGGCATGAGCTTCCCCATCATGCTGGCGCTGGTCCCGCTGTTCTACGTCATGGACAACATGGGGCTGCTGAACACGATCCACGGCCTGATCCTCGTGTACATCGCGTACTCGCTGCCGTTCACCGTGTTCTTCCTGACCTCGTTCTTCCGTACGCTGCCGACCTCGGTGGCGGAGGCGTCGATCATCGACGGCGCCTCGCACACCCGGACGTTCTTCCAGGTGATGCTGCCGATGGCCAAGCCCGGCCTGATCAGCGTCGGCATCTTCAACTTCCTGGGGCAGTGGAACCAGTACATGCTGCCGACGGTGCTCAACACCGACCCGGAGAAGCGGGTGCTGGCCCAGGGCCTGGTGGAGCTGGCCTCCAGCCAGGGGTACAAGGGCGACTACTCCGGTCTCTTCGCCGGCCTGGTGATCGCGATGCTGCCGGTGCTGGCGGCGTACATCATCTTCCAGCGCCAGGTCGTCTCCGGTCTGACGGCGGGCGCGCTCAAGTAGGTCACGCGTACGCGTGAGAAGGTCACGTATCCACAACGGCCCGGTGCCCCGGCGGAGAGACTCCGCCGGGGCACCGGGCCGTTGTGGGGTGCGGGGGTGCTCAGGTCTTGACGGAAGGCACCCCCGAACGGTGAGCTTAGAGTTCACATGTTGGAGGAAGCCGGGGTGTCATCGCTGCCGCCCCGGCCGGGGCGGTCCTCTTCGGGCCGCCCGCCAAGGGCAGGAGTGGATGAGTCGATGGAGACTCCCGGGTCGCAGACATCGCTGCACAGGGCCAATCTGGAGCGGGTCGTACGCGCCGTACGGATGGCGGGGTCGCTCACCCAGGCGGAGATCGCCCGGAGCACCGGGCTCTCCGCCGCCACGGTCTCCAATATCGTCCGGGAGCTGAAGGACGGCGGAACGGTCGAGGTGACGCCCACCTCGGCGGGCGGCCGCCGGGCCCGCAGCGTCTCGCTCAGCGGCGACGCGGGCATCGTCATCGGCGTCGACTTCGGCCACACCCACCTGCGGGTCGCCGTCGGCAACCTGGCCCACCAGGTGCTGGCGGAGGAGTCGGAGCCACTGGACGTCGACGCGTCCTCTGCGGAGGGGTTCGACCGGGCCGAAGTGCTGGTCAACCGGCTGATCCAGGCGACCGGGATCGGCCCGGACAAGATCATCGGCGTGGGGCTCGGCGTGCCGGGACCCATCGACGTCGAGTCCGGAACGCTGGGCTCCACCTCGATCCTGCCGGGCTGGACCGGCATCAACCCGAGCGAGGAGCTCTCCGGCCGCCTGGGCGTCCCGGTGTACGTCGACAACGACGCCAACCTAGGAGCGCTCGGCGAGCTGGTCTGGGGGAGTGGGCGGGGCGTCAAGGACCTCGCGTACATCAAGGTCGCCAGCGGCGTCGGCGCCGGTCTGGTGATCGACGGGACCATCTACCGGGGCCCCGGCGGCACGGCCGGCGAGATCGGGCACATCACGCTCGACGAGTCGGGCCCGGTCTGCCGCTGCGGCAACCGCGGCTGCCTGGAGACCTTCACCGCCGCGCGGTACGTGCTGCCGCTGCTCCAGCCCAGCCACGGCCCCGGGCTCACCATGGAGCGGGTGGTCCAGCTGGCCCGCGAGGGCGATCCGGGGTGCCGCCGGGTGATCGGCGACGTCGGCCGCCACATAGGCAGCGGTGTCGCCAACCTGTGCAACCTGCTCAACCCCAGCCGGGTCGTGCTCGGCGGCTCGCTGGCGGAGGCCGGGGAGCTGGTCCTGGGGCCCATACGGGACTCCGTGTCGCGTTACGCGATCCCCAGCGCGGCCCGGCAGCTCTCGGTGCTCCCGGGGGCCCTGGGCGGCCGTGCCGAGGTGCTGGGCGCCCTGGCCCTCGTGCTGAGCGAGATGGGGGATTCAACCCTTTTGGAGAGCACCCTCCCCGCAGCGACTCCTGCCTTCACTTAGATAACGAATGGCACCGTTGTCATCTCGTTAAGGATTTACTCCTTGACGCTGGCGCTGTGGCCGAGTTGACTTCCAGCCACCTCGGCCGCAACGTCGCGGCCTCGTCAGGGAGGTTCGAGAATGAACACGCGTATGCGTCGTGCCGCCGTTGCCGTTGCCGCCACCACGATGGCGATCTCGCTGGCCGCTTGCGGGAGCGCCAAGGAGTCCGGTGACAAGGCCGAACAGGGCTCGGAGAAGAAGGGCGACGACCTCAAGATAGGTCTGCTCCTCCCCGAGAACCAGACGGCCCGTTACGAGAAGTTCGACCGCCCGATCATCGAGAAGAAGATCGGCGAGCTCACGAACGGCGCCGCGAAGGTCACGTACAACAACGCCAAGCAGGACGCCACTCTGCAGGCGCAGCAGATCGACACGATGATCACCAACAAGGTGGACGCGCTGATCGTCGGCGCGGTGGACGCCAAGGCGATCGAGAACAGCATCAAGAAGGCCAAGGACGCGGGCATCCCGGTCGTCGCCTTCGACCGCCTCGCCGAGGGCCCCATCGACGCCTACACCTCCTTCGACAACGAAGAGGTCGGCCGCGCACAGGGCACCGCGCTCCTGGAGGCCCTGGGCGACAAGGCCGACGGCGCCCAGATCGTCATGATGAACGGTGCGATCACCGACCCGAACGCCGCGCTCTTCAAGAAGGGCGCCAAGTCCGTCCTCGACGGCAAGGTGAAGTACGGCAAGGAGTACGACACCAAGGAGTGGAAGCCGGAGAACGCCAACGCCAACATGGAAGCGGCGATCACCGCTCTCGGCAAGGACAAGATCGACGGCGTCTACTCCGCCAACGACGGCATGGCGGGCGGCATCATCACCGCGCTCAAGGGCGCCGGCCTCTCCCCGCTCCCGCCGGTCACCGGCCAGGACGCCGAGCTGGCGGGCGTGCAGCGCATCGTCACCGGTGAGCAGTTCATGAGCGTCTACAAGTCCTACCCGGCCGAGGGCATCGTCGCCGCCGAGATGGCCGTCGCGCTCGCCAAGGGTGACAAGCTCGACTCGATCGCCACCTCGAAGGTCGACAACGCCAGCCAGAAGGACATCCCCACGGTCCTCGTCCCGGTCATCTCGCTGACCAAGGACAACATCAAGGACACCGTGGTCAAGGACGGCATCTGGACCCTCGACGAGATCTGCTCGGGCAAGTACAAGGCCTCCTGCGACAAGATCGGCCTGAAGTAGGCCCCAGGGTGTGTCCGGCGGACCAGGGCCG
Source organism: Streptomyces sp. NPDC101178 (assembly GCF_044767965.1). Taxonomy (NCBI): domain Bacteria; kingdom Bacillati; phylum Actinomycetota; class Actinomycetes; order Kitasatosporales; family Streptomycetaceae; genus Streptomyces; species Streptomyces sp. NPDC101178. The sequence continues at coordinate 337,364 of NZ_JBIWOZ010000007.1, read as the reverse complement.
GACACACCCCAGGGGGCGTCCCGCCGGCCACGGCCGGAGAGGACGCCCCCGCCGTACCGCCCGACGCGTCCTCGCGAAGGCACCACGGCACCCCTGCCGCGCACGCGCCGCCGCACAGCCGGCCCGCGCGCCACGAAGCCTGTCCGGTGCCCCGCCCACCAACCGTCCCGCTACCGGGCGGGGCGCCGGACGGAACGCTTCCCCCTGTTTCTGTTCTTCTGCTCGACCGCCGCGCCTTCCCCCGGGCGCGGCATCCCCCGCCGGTCAGGCGGCGAAGGAGATGGTTCACGTGACCGCTACGCCCGTGTTGGCGTTGCGAGGGGTCTCCAAGCGATTCGGTGCCGTCCAGGTACTCACCGATGTAGAGCTTGAGGTCCACGCCGGTGAGGTCGTCGCCCTGGTGGGCGACAACGGCGCCGGTAAATCAACGCTGGTCAAGACGATCGCCGGAGTGCACCCCATCGATGAGGGAGTCATCGAGTGGGAGGGCAAGGCGGTCCAGATCGACAAGCCGCACGACGCCCAGAACCTCGGCGTCGCGACCGTCTACCAGGACCTCGCGCTGTGCGACAACATCGATGTCGTCGGCAACCTCTACCTGGGCCGGGAGCTGCGCAGGTTCGGCATCCTGGACGAGGTGGAGATGGAGCGCCGCTCCCGCGAGCTGCTCTCCACGCTCTCCATCCGGATCCCGAGCGTCCGCATCCCGATCGCCTCGCTCTCCGGCGGCCAGCGACAGACGGTGGCCATCGCCCGGTCGATGCTCGGTGAGCCCAAGCTCGTCATCCTCGACGAGCCGACCGCCGCCCTCGGCGTCGAGCAGACCGCCCAGGTCCTGGACCTCGTCGAGCGGCTGCGCGAGCGCGGCCACGCGGTCATCCTCATCAGCCACAACATGGCCGATGTGAAGGCCGTCGCCGACAAGGTCGCCGTGCTCCGGCTGGGCCGGAACAACGGGGTCTTCGATGTGAAGACCACCTCCCAGGAAGAGATCATCTCCGCCATCACGGGCGCCACGGACAACGCCGTGACCCGACGTGCGGCGCGCAACGCGGAGGTTTCCAAGTGACCACCGACAAGTCCGCGGCCTCGCTGGACAAGACCCCCGCCCCTCAGGACGCGCCGCCGGTCGGCAACCCGGACGCGGCCGAGGGCGCGGCCACCGTCGTCGACCCCCGCCTGCTCATCCGCGAGCAGGGCTTCGCCGGCTACCTCACCGAGTTCAAGCGCAAGATCAGCGGCGGTGACCTCGGCTCCATCCCGGTGATCGTCGGCCTCGCGATCATCGCCATCGTCTTCCAGAGCATGAACTCCGAGTTCCTCTCCGCGAAGAACATCAGCGACATCGCCACCACGATGGTCGCCACCGGCATGATGGCCGTCGGCATCATCTTCGTCCTGCTGCTGGGCGAGATCGACCTCTCGGTCGGCTCCGTCTCCGGTGTCTCCGGCGCCCTCGTCGCGGTGCTCAGCGTCACCCAGGGCATGAACGAGTGGCTGGCGATCGTCGTCGCCATCGTCAGCGGCGCGGTGATCGGCGCGATCCACGGCTTCTTCTTCGCCAGGATCGGCGCACCGGCCTTCGCCGTCACCCTGGCGGGCCTGCTGTTCTGGCTCGGCTTCATGCTCCAGCTGCTCGGCGACTCCGGCACCATCAACCTGGACGGCGACGGCGTGGTCGGCAAGCTGACCACGTACTACTTCACCGACGTCGCCGCCGCCTACGGGCTCGCGGCCGTCGCGGTGATCGCCTACTTCGCCGCCGCGTTCCTGGACACCCGCCGCCGCGAGGCCGCGGGCATCCCGTCCCGGCCGATCGCCGACATCGCCGTGCGCACCGGCGTCCTCGCGGTCTTCGCGTTCGCCGCCGCGTACATGTTCAACCAGTACCGCGGCCTGCCGCTCGCCCTGGTCCTCTTCCTGATCGTCCTGGTCGGCACGGACTTCGTACTGCGCCGTACGGCCTACGGCCGGAAGATCTTCGCGCTCGGCGGCAGCGTCGAGGCCTCCCGGCGCGCCGGTATCAACGTCACCGCGATCCGGATCTCCGTCTTCTCCATCGCGGGCACCTTCGCGGCGATCGGCGGCCTCTTCTGGGCCTCCAAGATCGCGGCGGCCAACCAGGGCTCCGGCACCGGCGACCTGCTGATGAACGTCATCGCGGCGGCCGTCATCGGCGGCACCAGCCTCTTCGGCGGCCGCGGCCGCACCTGGAACGCCCTGCTCGGTGTCATGGTCATCGTCTCCATCCAGTACGGGCTGTCGCTGGAGGGCATCGCCACGCCGATCCAGTACATGGTCACCGGCGCCGTGCTCCTGGCCACGGTCGTCATCGACTCCGTCACCCGTAAGACCCAGAAGACCGCAGGCCGCGCCTGACCCGCGGATCCGCGCAGGTGCCCGGCGCCCCGACAGGGGTGGCCGGGCACCTGCGCGTGTCCGGGTCCGGCTACGAACAGGGCCGCCCGCTGCCCACGTCCGGTAGCGGAACATTAGACTCATCGGATCGGCACGCTCGATCAGCTCAAACGCAAGGAGGCACGGGTGGATCTGCTGACCCGCATCAAGGGACCGCGCGACCTGGACCGGCTCAGCCTCGACGAGCTCGACCAGCTCGCGGAGGAGATCCGTACCTTCCTCGTCGACGCGGTGTCCAAGACCGGCGGACACCTCGGCCCCAACCTGGGCGTGGTGGAGCTCACGATCGCCCTGCACCGGGTCTTCGAGTCGCCCCGCGACAAGGTGCTCTGGGACACCGGCCACCAGGCCTACGTCCACAAGCTGCTCACCGGCCGCCAGGACTTCTCCCGCCTGAAGATGAAGGGCGGCCTCTCCGGCTACCCCTCCCGCGCCGAGTCCGACCACGACGTCATCGAGAACAGCCACGCCTCCGGGGTCCTCGGCTGGGCCGATGGCATGGCCAAGGCCAACGAGGTCCTGAGGAAGGACGACCACGTCGTCGCGGTCATCGGTGACGGCGCGCTCACCGGCGGTATGGCCTGGGAGGCACTGAACAACATCGCCGCCGCCAAGGACCGCCCGCTGGTCATCGTCGTCAACGACAACGAGCGCTCGTACGCTCCGACGATCGGCGGCCTGGCCAACCACCTCGCCACGCTCCGTACCACCGACGGTTACGAGCGGTTCCTGGCCCGCGGCAAGGACATCCTGGAGCGCACGCCCGTCGTCGGCCGCCCGCTCTACGAGACGCTGCACGGCGCCAAGAAGGGCCTCAAGGACTTCATCGCCCCGCAGGGCATGTTCGAGGACCTCGGCCTGAAGTACGTCGGTCCCATCGACGGCCACGACATCGAGGCCCTGGAGTCCGCGCTCCAGCGCGCCAAGCGCTTCGGCGGCCCGGTCATCGTGCACTGCCTCACCCAGAAGGGCCGCGGCTACACCCCGGCCCTGGAGGACGAGGCCGACCGCTTCCACGCCGTCGGCAAGATCCACCCGGACACCGGTCTGCCGATCTCCTCCTCCGGCCTCGACTGGACCTCGGTCTTCGGCGAGGAGATGGTCAAGCTCGGCCACGAGCGCGAGGACATCGTCGCGATCACCGCGGCCATGCTCCAGCCGGTCGGCCTCGGCAAGTTCGAGGAGGCCTTCCCGGACCGGATCTACGACGTCGGCATCGCCGAGCAGCACGGCGCGGTCTCCGCGGCGGGCCTGGCCACCGGCGGCCTCCACCCGGTCTTCGCGGTCTACGCCACCTTCCTCAACCGCGCCTTCGACCAGGTCCTGATGGACGTAGCCCTGCACAAGTGCGGCGTCACCTTCGTCCTGGACCGGGCCGGCGTCACCGGTACGGACGGCGCCTCGCACAACGGCATGTGGGACATGTCGATCCTCCAGTGCGTGCCCACGCTCCGCATCGCCGCGCCGCGCGACGCCGACCAGGTCCGCGCCCAGCTGCGCGAGGCCGTCGCCGTCGACGACGCGCCGACCGTGGTCCGCTTCTCCAAGGGCGCGGTCGGCCCGGCGGTCAAGGCCGTCGGCCGGGCCGGTGGCATGGACATCCTGCGCGAACCGAAGGCCGCCCGCCCGGACGTCCTGATCGTCTCGGTTGGCGCGCTCGCCCCGATGTGCCTGGAGATCGCCGACCTGCTGGACGCGCAGGGCATCTCCTCCACCGTCGTCGACCCGCGCTGGGTCAAACCGGTGGACGAGGCCCTCGCCCCGCTCGCCGAACGCCACCGCGTCGTCGTCACCGTCGAGGACAACAGCCGCGCCGGAGGCGTCGGTTCCGCCGTTGCCCAGGCGCTGCGGGACGCCGGTGTCGACGTACCGCTGCGCGACTTCGGTATCCCGCCGGTCTTCCTCGACCACGCCTCGCGCGGTGAGGTCATGGCCGAGATCGGACTGACCGCGCCGGACATCGCCCGCCAGGTCACCGGCCTGGTCGCCAAGCTCGACGGCCGGTTCGAGAGCCGCGCGGTGGAGCCCGCGCGCGACTGACCTGTACTGACCTGTTTTCGGGCCGATGGGCCGGGAAGACGACCCCTGTCCGGGTGGTTATCCCGGCCCATTCGCATGAAACGGGCCAGATGGCGTGTTCCTGCGTATTCCGGTCCTCATCATGGCGTTCACAACGAGTGCGTGGAGGTACGCAGGTGAGCGCGCAGGTCACACCGCCCCGCGGAAACGGCATGTTCCGCACCAAGTCCGTCGAAGAGTCGATCCGTGACACCGAGGAGCCCGAGCACGCGCTCAAGAAGTCCCTCTCCGCCGTCGACCTCACGGTCTTCGGCGTCGGTGTCATCATCGGCACCGGCATCTTCGTCCTGACCGGCAAGGTCGCCAAGGAGACGGCAGGCCCGGCGACCGCCATCGCGTTCGTCGTCGCCGGCGTCGTCTGCGCGCTGGCCGCGCTCTGTTACGCCGAGTTCGCCTCCACCGTCCCGGTGGCCGGCTCCGCGTACACGTTCTCGTACGCCTCGCTCGGCGAGCTGGTGGCCTGGATCATCGGCTGGGACCTGGTGCTGGAGTTCGCGCTGGGTACGGCGGTGGTCGCGGTCGGCTGGTCCGGCTACGTCCGCTCGCTGATGGACAACGTCAACTGGGCCATGCCCGAAGTGCTGTCAGGACCCGATGTGGCCGAAGGGTTCGGCTTCGACCTGCTGGCCTTCGTCCTGGTGCTGATCCTGACCGTCATCCTGGTCGTCGGTATGAAGCTCTCCGCACGGGTCACCTCGGTCGTCGTGGCGATCAAGGTCGCCGTGGTCCTCATGGTGATCATCGCGGGCCTCTTCTTCATCAAGGCCGAGAACTACAAGCCCTTCATCCCGCCGTCCGAGAAGCAGTCCGCGGGCTCGGGCTGGGACGCCCCGATGGTCCAGCTGATCTTCGGCTACGAGCCCACCAACTTCGGCGTGATGGGCATCTTCACCGCCGCCTCCATCGTCTTCTTCGCCTTCATCGGCTTCGACGTCGTGGCCACCGCCGCCGAGGAGACCAAGCTGCCGCAGCGCGACATGCCGCGCGGCATCCTCGGCTCGCTCATCATCTGCACGGTGCTCTACGTGGCGGTCTCGATCGTCGTCACCGGTATGCAGCACTACAGCGAACTCTCCGTCAGCGCCCCGCTCGCCGACGCCTTCAAGGCCACCGGCCACCCCTTCTACGCCGGTCTGATCAGCTTCGGCGCCGCGGTCGGCCTCACGACGGTCTGCATGATCCTGCTGCTCGGCCAGACCCGTGTCTTCTTCGCGATGAGCCGCGACGGTCTGCTCCCGCGCTTCTTCTCCAAGACGCACCCGCGGTTCCGCACCCCGTACCGCCCGACGATCCTGCTCGGTGTGGTGATCGCGATCATCGCCGGGTTCACGAGCATCGACGAGCTGGCCACGCTGGTGAACATCGGCACGCTCTTCGCGTTCGTCGTCGTCGCGCTCGGCGTCCTGGTCCTGCGCCGCACCCGCCCCGATCTGCCCCGCGCCTTCCGCACCCCGTGGGTACCGGTGCTGCCGATCGCCTCGGTGGCCGCCTCGGTCTGGCTGATGCTCAACCTGCCGGTGGAGACCTGGGTCCGGTTCGCCGCCTGGATGGCGCTCGGCGTGATCATCTACTTCGCGTACGGCCGACGCCACAGCCTGCTCGGCAAGAAGGGCCGCTAGCGGCCGTGACCTTCCGGCCCCCCCGGTGGAGCGATCACCGCGGGGGCGGGAGCGGGGGCGGGTTCGTGCGGGAAGCGGCCGGCCGTGGCGCTGTACTCCCGCCTGATCCCGTGCGGCGAAGCCGTCGGTGGCTGACCGCCGGCCCGCCGGCTGCACACCTCAGGCCGTGTCCGGCGCAGGCGGCCGTACCGTGCGCGGCCCCACGCACCGGGCACCGTACGCCTCGACCCGCCGGCGCAGTCCGCGGTCGGCGGTGACGACGACGCAGTCGCGCTCCGGGGCGGCGGCCGACGCGAGTCCGGCGATCAGGTCGTCGCCGCTGCCGGGGGCCGAGGCGACCGCGACCCCGGGCACGGACCCGACGCCCCGCGCGGCCCCTTCCACGACGAGCAGGATTTCGACGGGACCGGGCAGCCCCGGCAGCCCGTCCGCCGCGTACGGGACCAGCGAGTCACGCAGCCGTTCCGCCGCCCCGCGGCGGTCCCGCCACCAGCCGTCGGGCACCGAGCCGACCACGTTGGCCGCGTCCACGATCACCAGTACCGCCGCGTCGTCGCTCATCCCGGCAGGGTGTCACGGGACGCCGGGCGTGATGCGCCGTCAGCCACCGGTGGCGGGCGACTTCTTCGCTTCCTCGGGGATCGCGGTGTCCTCGCGGATCGCCTTCCACAGCTGACCGGCCTGCGGCTCGGCGGCGACCACCCGGTTCGGGTCGGCCTTGTCGTACGCCACCGGCAGCATGATCGTCTCCATCGAGGCCGGGTCGACGCCGTTCATCGAACGGGCGAACTCCGCCAGCGAGGTGAGCGAGGCGAGCCCCGAGTCGGTGGTGAGCGACTTGGTGGCCGAGTTGGCGATTCGGTAGGAGCTGGCCGGACTGCCCAGCAGGTCCTGGGACTTGACCTCGCTCAGCAGCGCGATCAGGAACTGCTGCTGGAGCCCGATACGGCCGAGGTCGCTGCCGTCGCCGATGCCGTGCCGGGTCCGGACGTACGCGAGGGACTCGGTGCCGTCCAGCTTCTGCGGACCGGCGGTGAGGTGGAGCCCCGACGCCTTGTCGTCGATGTCCTGCGGTACGTCGACGGTGACGCCGCCGATGGCGTCGACCAGGTCCTTGAACCCGGCGAAGTTGATCTCCAGGTAGTGGTCGATGCGGACGCCCGACATCTTCTCCACCGTCTTCACCACACAGGCCGGGCCGGCCTGCGCGTAGACGGAGTTGAACATGACGCGCTCCTTGGCGGGCATGGCCGATCCGCCGTCCGTGGCGCACTCGGGACGGGTCACCAGGGTGTCGCGCGGTATGGAGACGGCGACGGCCTTCGAGCGGCCCTCGGGTATGTGCACCACCAGCGCGGTGTCGGAGCGGGCGCCGCCGATGCTCCCGCCGCCGCCCAGCTCCTGGTTCTCCGCCCCGGCCCGCGAGTCCGAGCCCAGGACCAGCAGGTTCTGTCCGCTGGTCGGGAGCTTCTCCGGGCGGTCCTCGCCGAGCGCCTGGTCGATGTCGACGCCCTTGATGTTGCTGTCGAGCCGGTTGAAGAGCCAGTAGGCGGTACCGCCGGCCGCGAGCAGCAGGACGAGAAGGACACCGAGGGTGATCTTGAGGCCGCGGCGCCGCCTGCGCGGTTTCGCCGCGCGTCGGGAGGCGCGGGCGCCCGGAGTCGTGACGTCGTCGCTCATCCTGTTTCGAGTCCTAGGTGTCGCGGCCCCGTAGGGCTGAGGCGGGTGGACTCGGGTGGGGGGAGGAGCCGGTCCGACAATCGTGGTTCGTAGAACTATAGACAATCCGTCGAGCGTCCGTGCGAGTGTTGGGCGAGGCGGCACCGTACCGGAGTACCGACTGTCCGGGCCGGTGTGCGAACTCCGTAGGACAAAAAGCTGAAACTATGATGGGCTCGCCCCTTCCCGAAGGGCGGGCCGCCGGACGGCCTTCCGAGACGGGCCGAGAATCACCAGAAGGCGACCTCACACCATGCCGGTCAGATCCGCACGCTCCACCCGGAGTACCGCCGCCCTGCCGAGCGGCTCCGAAAGCAAGGGCGGACATGCCGCCGACGCCACGGCCGACGGACGGTGGCTGCTGCTCGGGTCGGGCGGGAGGCTCACCGCGTACGCGTGGAACCGGGAAGGCGTGCTCCGCTGGACCGAGGACCGGCCGGGCGGTTCCACCTGGTCGGGACCCGAACTCTTTCCGGTACCCGGGCTGACGCACCTCTCCATCGCGCAGGGCGCCGACGGCTATGTGCACTTCATAGGCCGCCGGTCGGTGCCGAAGCCGGACGGCGTTCCGGCCGTGGACCTGGTCTACGCCACCCAGTACCAGTCAGGACGCCCGCTCACCGCCTGGCGCTCGCTCGGCAACCCGCACAAGGACCGGGAGAAGGCCGCGCAGTTCGGCGTGCCGGCGGGCGCGGTCGACGACGCGGGCACCCTGTACGTCCTGGTGCGCAACGCCGGACGGGGGCTGATGCTCCGCCGCGAGGACAAGAACGGCAAGTGGGAGGCCTGGCGGGATCTGAAGGGCAGCATGTTCCAGGACGCGCCCGCCGTGGTGGCCGCGGCCTCGGGCCGGATCGAGGTCCTGATCCCGGGGGAGGAGGGGGCCGGGCGGTGGGTGCAGGCGGAGCCGCGCAAGCTTCCGGAGCGTGCGGAGAACCTTCCGGTGGCCATCGTTCCCGGCAGCGCGGTGGCCCTGGAGACCGCACCGGACCGCGCCACCTACTACTGGACCGATCCGGCGTCCGGCTCCGTCGTCGCCCACCGCCCGGGCGGCTGGGTGATCCCGCTCGGCGGCTCTCCCTCGGGACCGGTCGCGGCGATACGCGCGATGCTGGACGACTACGACTGCACGGTCCTGGCCCACTGCGACTCCGAGGGCAACGTCATGCTCGCGGCCTGCGGGACCGAGAACGAGAGCGCCGGCCTGTGGTGGTCGCCCACCGGCGAACGGGGCACGGGCACGCCGGGCCTGGCGCTGGACGCCCACGGCAGGGTGGTCATCGCCGTGCTCGCTCCCGACGGGAGCCTCAGGATCGCCCGCCAGAACGACGAGCCCGGACTGGCGATGGGCCCCTCGGTCCGGGTCTGAGGCGACACGGTCCGTGTTGACAGAAGGCGTACAGACAGTGAAGATGTGCGTGACCTGTGAAGGTTTATTGTTCATGTGAATGTGGTTGTCCGTTTCCGTGGAACGACTCCACGGAAGCGGACCGGGGGCAGCACGGCGGGCCGGTCCATCGGCCCGTCGCTGGGGGAGAACGAGGAATCATGGCTGTGCGGTCGCACCGTTGGGTCCTGGAGAGGCACGAGGGGTGACCACTATTCCCGGCCCCGCCGCGTTCGCGGCGAGGGGGACCACCATGCCCGGCGCGCCCGTGACCATCCCGCCGCAGCCGCGCAACGACGCCCCGGACCCGGCCCCTTCGGCCGACCCGGCCGACGACGTCTACGTCATACCGGCCCTGACGCCGCTGGCCGCCCGGGAGGCCAACCGCTCCGCCGTCACCGCCCTGCTGGACACGGCCGGCATCCCGCACTTCGCCGTACGCGGCACATCGGACCACGGCACGGTCGTCGCCGTACCGGAGGACGACCGCGACCGGGTGCTCAACCTCCTCTTCCGGGGCCTCGGCCAATTCCCCGGGCACATCAGCGCCGAACAGCCCGAGCAGGTCCGTCCGGCGCGCCCGCTCTCCTCCCGCGACGCCAAGGCGTGGCGTGACGTCAGGACCGCGGCCGCCCTCCACGTGAGCTGGACCCGCGCCGACCCCGGCCGCCACCTCCTGCTCGGTCATGAATACGGCTGCGCCATCGAGTTCTGGCGCCGGCAGGGCAGCCACCTCGTCGCGCCCCGGGCCAACCGCGTCACCTGGGCCGTCGCCGAGGAGGGCGGCAACGTGCTCGGCGCCGCCCGCCTCTTCAGCCGGTTCATCTCGGAGTGGACCCGCCCCGGCTCCTCGCCCGCGCTCGCCACCCGCCCGGAGTTCCTGGTCGAGTCGGCCGACGAGATCACCTTCCCGGTGGACGCCGTCTACACCTGGGTCGACGGCGACGACCCCGCCTGGAAGCAGCGCAAGGCCTCGGCCAAAGGTGAGGTCTACCACGCGGAATCGGCGAGCGACGCCCGCTTCATCAGCCGGGACGAGCTGCGCTACTCCGTGCGCTCCCTGCACCTCTTCGCGCCGTGGATCCGCACCATCTACATAGCCACCGACGACCAGGTCCCCGCCTGGATGCGTGAGGACGTCCCCGGCATCCAGGTGGTGAGCCACCGCGAGATCTTCCGCGACCCCACCGACCTGCCGACCTTCAACTCGCACTCGATCGAGAGCCAGCTGCACCACATCGACGGCCTCTCCGAGCACTTCCTGTACTTCAACGACGACATGTTCATCGGCCGGCCGGTGACGCCGTACTCCTTCTTCACCCCCGGCGGCGTCGCGCGCTACTTCCCCTCCCGCAACCGCATCCCGCAGGGCCCGGTCGTCGAGACCGACACCCCCGTCGACGCGGCCTGCAAGAACAACCGGGCGCTCCTGCAGAGACGGTTCGGCCGGGTCATCACCCAGCCCATGGAGCACATCCCGTACGCGTTGCGGCGCAGCGCGATCGAGGAGGCCGAAGCGGACTTCCCGCAGGCCTGGGCCCGCACCTCGGCCAGCAGATTCCGGGCGATGACCGATCTCTCACCGACATCGTCGTTCGCGGTCTACTACGCGGCCCTCACCGGCCGCGCACAGCCGTCCTCCATGCCCTTCACCTACTTGCAGCTGGCCGTACCCGATCTCGCCGACCGGCTGCAGAGACTCCTCGACGGGCGCAACCAGGACTCCTTCTGTCTCAACGACGCCTTCTCCACCCCGGAGGACATCGAGGCCCAGCAGGAACTCCTCGACGGTTTCCTCAACGGCTACTTCCCCACCCCCAGTCCCTACGAGCGATGAAACGGAGTTCCTGACGTGGCCCGTCCACCGGCACTGAGCTCCGCCGCTCAGGTCTACCGCCGTATCGTCCCGCTGCCCGTCCGGTCCGTCGCGGCCAGCCGGGTCACCCCCGGTGTCCGCCGGAAGGTCAAGCGCGGCCTGGTCCGCACCCTCGACCGGCGCGAGGCACGCCTGCACCGGCGCGCCCTGCGGCGCATCCGCAAGTCCGACTTCCGCGGGGCCTCCGAGCGCCGGGTCACGGCGCCCGACGGCCGGATCGCCCACGTCCACAGCGGCCTCACCGCCGACCTCGCCAGGCGCCTGGACCACGACCTGATCGCGCACGCCCTCGACCGGGCCGAGATCCCCTGGTTCGTCGTGCCCGCCCTCGACGACCGGCGGATCTGCTTCGCCGTCGAACAGCAGGACAAAGGCCAGATCCGCCGCGTCCTGCGGGCGCTGCTGGAGGAGCACACCGGTTACGTGGTCTCCGTCTCGCCGGCCGAGAACGGCACCAAGGCCGTTCCCGGCAGCTACGTGAAGGCGTGGAAGAACTACGGCAAGGCCAAGGTGGTACGCATCACCTGGCTCCGCACCGACCCCACGCAGAACCTGTGGATCGGCGACGACCAGGGCGTCGAGATCGAGTTCTGGACCGTCAACAACAAGCTGCCCGTCGAGCGTCTCGTCGGACCGCGTCCCAACCGCGTCCAGCGGGTGGTGCCCCGTGACGCCCCCGGCATCGAGATCGGCTTCGAACGGCTCTCGGGCTACTCGGACACCGACGGTGCCATGGACCCGAGCGTCACGCTGGAGAACTTCGACATCCCGCGCCTGGAGGAGATCACCTTCCCCGTCGACGCCGTCCTCCCGTGGCGGCACGACACCCCCTGGGGCGAGGAGCTGCTCCGCGCCGCGCTGAGGTCCCTGCACCAGTACGCACCCTGGGTCGACGTCGTACACATCCTGGAGCAGGCCCCGGCGCCCCGCTGGCTGCGCTCCGGCGAGCACCTCTCCGTGGTCCCGGCGGGACCGGACGCCGAGGAGTGGCTGCACCAGCTGGCCGACCTCTCGGACCGCTTCCTCCTGCTGCGCCCCGGCGCCCTGTTCGGCCGGCCGGTCCGCCCGTTCGACTACTTCAGCCCGCACGGCGGCACCCGGCCGCGCCGCGGTCCGTGGACGGCCCAGGAGTCCTTCGCCCCCTGGACGGCGGCGGCCCACTCCGCCACCGGCCGGGCGGTCGGCCACGGCTACGCGCCCGGCCCCCAGCCCTACACCCGCTCCGCCCTCATCGAGCTGGCCGCCTCCGGGTTCGTTCCCGGGCAGGCGCTCGACGGGCAGCTGGCCAGCACACTCCCGTGCACCCATCCGGCGGACGGCCTGATCCACCACTTCGCCCGTACGGCGGGGCTCGCCGACCCCGCCGGCGAGGCGACCGTCGCGCTGCACGCCGCACACCCCGGAATCCGGCGCCACCTGGACCGGCTCCTGGTGCGCCGGGACACCCAGCAGATGCAGCTCTCCGGGCTCGGCCACGAAGCCTCCCTGGGGCGCGGCGGCACCGACGCCGTCATCTCCTTCCTGCACCGTTACTTCCCCGTACCGAGCCCGTTCGAGGTCGAGCCACGGGAATCAGAGGACCCGGACAAGCGCACGTGAGCATGGGCAATCCCGAAGCGTCCGCCGCGGTCGGGGTCTACCGCACCCTCGTACCGACCTCCCTCAGACGCCGTGTGGCACACCGCGTACCGATCGGCCTCCGCTCGGCCCTCAAGAGTGCGTTGCGCCGGACCCACCACCTCACCACGGGTGTGCGCGCCGTCCGTGCCGCCCGTGCGCGGCGCCGCTGGCCCCAGCTCTTCGGTACGCAGGAGCGGCTGGCGGTGCTCGCCGCCCGCGGCGGGCAGATCGCGCTCGTCCGCCCCACCGTCTCGCCGCTCGGCCTGCGCGAGGCCAACCTGGAACTGGTGGTCTCCTTCCTGGAGCGGTCCGGCATCGACTACTTCGCGATCCGCGGCCGGTCCGACTTCCGCTCCACCCTCGCGGTCGCCGGGCACGACCGGGCGCGCGTCATCGACATGCTCGCGCGCACGCCCGAGGCCGGACCGGTCTACGCGGTCGCGTGCCGCGGGGAGGCGGTCCAGGGCCGGCCCGCACTGTGCGGATCGCCCCGCACCCGGCGCGTCGCGGGCGAGGCCGCGGTCCTGCGGCTCGGCATGGTGTGGAGCGACCCGGGCAACACCCTGGTGCTGGGCCTTGAGTACGGCTGTGACCTGGAGTTCTGGGAGACGGACGAGGAGGGCCGCCTGGTCGCTCCCCGCCCCAACCGCGTCACCGAGGACGTCTCGCCGGCCGAGGCGCGGGTCAGCGTGCCCATCAGCAGGCTCACCGGATTCGCCGCCCTGCACACCCGCAGGACCCGCTCGGTACGCACCATCGCCGCCTGCGCCGAGCCGCTCCCCGAGGACGTGCGCTTCCCCATCGACGTCGTCTACACCTGGGTGGACGGCTCGGACCAGGAGTGGCAGCGCCGCCGCGGGGCCTTCAGCGAGAGCGGCTACCACGCGGAGGCCGCCAACGCGGCGCGCTACATCAGCCGCGACGAACTGCGCTACTCCCTGCGGGCGCTGGAGCAGAACGCGCCGTGGGTCCGCCATGTCTACCTGGTGACCGACCGGCAGCGGCCGCACTGGCTCAACCTCCGGAGCCCCCGGATCACCGTGGTCGACCACAGCGAACTCTTCACGGACCCGGCGGCGCTGCCGACCTTCAACTCGCACGCGATCGAGAGCCAGCTGCACCACATCGACGGACTGTCCGAACACTTCCTGTACTTCAACGACGACATGTTCCTCGGCTGCCCGGTCACCCCGCGAGACTTCTTCCTCTCCAACGGGATGACCCGTACGTTCTTCTCGCCCTCCCAGGTTCCCCGCTGGGAACTCAGCGGCGGCGACCGGCCGGTGGACGCGGCCGGCAAGAACAACCGCAGGCTCCTCCTGGAGAACTTCGGCTCCGCCATCGTCCAGAAGCTCCGCCACGCCCCGTACGCCCTGCGCCGCAGCGTGCTGTACGAGATCGAGCGCGAGTTCGCCGAAGCCCATCGCGGGACCTCCTACAGCCGCTTCCGCAGCCCGACGGACATCTCCGTACCGTCCTCGCTGTACCACTACTACGCGTACTTCACCGCCCGCGCGGTGCCCTCGGAGATCGCCTTCGCCTACCTGGACCTGGCGAAGCCGGAGATCGCGCGGCGGCTGGGCATCCTCCTGGCCCGGCGCGACCGGCAGGCGTTCTGCATCAACGACACCTTGTCGGACACCTTCGACGACGGACGGCAGGCGGCCGTGCTCAGTGACTTCCTCCAGGCCTACTACCCCGTCCCCAGCCCCTTCGAGCGTAAGGGCGCCGACGCCCGATGAAGATCTCCTTCCTGATCAACAACGTCTACGGCATCGGCGGCACCAACCGCACCGTCGTCAACCTGGCCGAGGCGCTTGCGGTGCGCCACGACGTCGAGATCGTCTCCGTCTTCCGCCGCCTGACCACGCCCAAGTTCGAGATCTCGCCCCGCGTCAAGGTCCGGGCCCTGGTCGATCTGCGCTCCGGCTCCGGCGACCGCGCGGCCCCGGGGACCGACGAGCCCAGCGAAGTGGTACCCCGCCAGGAGGAGTTCTTCGCCCAGTACAACCGGTTCACCGACCGGCGGATCATCGAGGAGCTGACCGGGACCGACGCCGATGTCGTCATCGGCACCCGGCCCAGCCTCAACCTCTTCGTCGCCTCGTACACCCGCGACTCCGCTCTCCGCGTCGCCCAGGAGCACATGACCCACCTGGCGATCCCGCCCGCCGTACGTGCCGAGATGGCCCGGGTCTACCCGCGGCTGGACGCCGTCACCACGGTCACGGAGGCCGACGCCCGCTCCTTCCTGGCCAACACCCCGGTGCCCGGCATCCCCGTGGTCGGGATCCCCAACAGCGTGCCGCGGCCGGCCGTGCCGCCGTCCGACGGCTCCAGCAAGGTCGTCGTCAGCGCCGGCCGGATGCACCACATCAAGCGGTACGACCTCCTGATCCGCGCCTTCTCCATGATCGCCGAGGAGTTCCCCGACTGGCAGCTCCGCATCTACGGCGACGGCGGCGAGGCGGCGAAGCTCCGCGCCCTGGTGACCGAACTCGGCCTCACCGGCCGCGCCCTCCTGATGGGCGGCTTCTCACCGATCGAGTCGGAGTGGGCCAAGGGCTCGGTCGCCGCCGTCACCTCCAGCGCGGAGTCCTTCGGCATGACGCTGGTCGAAGCCATGCGGTGCGGTCTGCCCGTGGTGTCCACGGACTGCCCGGTCGGCCCGCGCGAGATCCTCCGCGACGGCGAGGACGGCCTGCTCGTGCCCACCGGCGACGCCTCCGCGATCGCCGCGGGGCTGCGCCTGCTCATGGCCGACGACCACCTGCGGCGGACCATGGGCGAGGCGGCGCTGCGCAACTCCGCCCGCTACGACCCTGAGGTGGTCGCCGCCCGCTACGTCGACCTGTTCGAGGACGCGGCCCGCCGCCGGACCGCCAGGGACAGCGCCTACCGCCGCCCGGCGCCGCCGAGGACCGCGGCCAAGGCACAGCCGACCGTTCCACCGGTCTCCATGCGAGCGGCGGTCGCCGATGTCACGACCGACGAGACGGGCCGGCTGAGGTTCGCCGTACAAGGACCGCACGAGGGCAAGCACCGCTGGCAGTTCGTGCTGCGGCACAGCGCGGCCGGCGACGCCGCCCTGCCGGACATCGAGCTGCCGACCGACCGCACACCGCAGAGCAACGGCGGCACGCTCCACACCGCCGAGCTCCCGGCCTCGGCCCTGGACGAGCTCGGGGACGGCCGCTGGAAGGTCACCATGCGCTCGGCCAAGTCGGAGAGCGTCCATATGAAGGCGGGCCTACGGGACACCCGGTCGCTGATCGAGGCCCGGGCCCGGCTCCTGGCCCGGCCCACCAGCGCTCCGGTCGGCTGGAACCTCCCGTACGCGCAGCCGAACGGCAGGCTCATGCTGCGTACGGTGCTGCGCCGGGAACACGTCGAGTGCACCTCCGTCGAGCTGCACGAGTCCGGCATCACCGTCACCGGAGTGCTCTGCGGCGAGCGGGAGATCAGGGCCGGCGCGCGCTTCGTCGTCAGCCGTCGCGGTGAGCACATGGTCAACCACACCGTTCCGGTCCAGGTCCTGAGCAGCCGCGCCTTCCGCGTGGAGGTGCCCGTCCGGTACGTGGTCGACCACCGGCTGGAGCGCTGGGAGGACTGGGACTGGTGGCTGCAGCCTCACCCCGACCAGTGGAAGAAGACCCGCGTGTGCCGGGTGCTCGAGGACTTCCCCGACGTCAAGAGCGCCTTTGCCTACCCGCCCGTGCCTCTCGCCGGGGATGAACAGTCGGATTACGCCATGGTCCACCCGGTCCGGCCGGTATGGGTGCGCCCGTACTGCTCGGTGTCCGGTGGCATGGCGATGAACGTGGTGGACCGATGAACCGAGTGAAGCGCTCCCTCCTGCACATCGTCGCCCACCAGGACGACGACCTGTACTTCATGAACCCCGACCTGGTCCGTTCCCTCCAGGAAGGGGACGAGATCACCACCGTGGTGGTGACCGCCGGCGAAGGCGATGGCATCAACGCCGACATCAACGATCCGCAACGCCGCTCCCAGCAGCCGGACTTCGCCGGCTACAGCACCGCGCGCGGCTGCGGTCTGCGTTCCGCCTACGCGCGGATGGCGACCGGCGACCGCACGAGCCCCTGGCACCGCGAGCCGGTCCAGCTGGTCCCCGGCTTCACCGTGGAACGCTTCACGCTGGTGGCGCGGCCCACCGTGCGCATGTACTTCTGCCAGCTGCACATGGGCGCTCCCGGCATGGGCGGCGAGCGCACCCGCGTACATCAGCTGTGGGACGGGACCGTGCGGTCGCAGCCCACGCTGCCGGTGCGGGGCTCCACGGTCGCCGAGGTGCAGCACGTCTCCCGCGAGCAGCTCGTCGCCGGTCTGACCGTACTGCTCGACCAGGTCGCGCCGACCGTGGTGCGGGCCATGGACCCCGACCCCGAACACGACGGCGGCAAGGACGGATTCGTGATGTCCGACCACGTCGACCACACCTCCGTCACCCAGTTCGCACTCGCCGCGCTGGCCCGCCACCGGGACGCGGGACACGCCCCGGTGGTCGAGCACTACCGGGCGTACGCCAACCGGTTCTGGGGCCACAACCTGGACGCGGTCGCCGTGGCCGAGAAGGCCGAGTACCTCGCCACGTACGCCGGTCTGGACGCCACGCACTGTCCGCAAGGCACCTGCGAGCGGTGCGGCGACCGGCAGTTGGGGCCCGACCCGTACCGCAGTACGCACATGATGAGCACCGCCCTGCGCTACTCGCCTCCCGCGAACTGGCTGCGGCTGGGACCGGGCGGCCGGCTGAACGCCTTCGCGGTCCTGGGCGGACGGCTCGCCTTCTGGACGGAGACGGGACCCGCCTCCGGCGCCTGGCGCGGCCCCTTCGTCCTCGGCGACGGCTGGATATCGCCGACCCTGGCCGTGACGGGAGTCCCCGGCGGCCCGGCCGAACTCGTGGGCCTGAGCCGGACCGTGGTGGCCGGAGGCGGCGCCACCGTGGAGATCGTCCACACGGTGCAGGACCCCGACGGCAACGGGTTCAACGACTGGCAGTCCCTGGAGAACCCGGACTGGACCCACCACGACGGCCGCCGCCAGCGCGAGCTGGGAGTGCCGTCGGCCGCCGTCGACGGCGCGGGCCGGCTCCACGTCTTCGCCAGGAACTTCGCCCAGGGCATCAGCATGCGCCGCCGCAACGAGAGCGGCGCGTGGGAGCCCTGGGAGGACCTCGGCGGCTCCTTCGCGCAGGACGCCGGTGTCGCGCTCACCACCGAGCACGGGACGGTGGAGCTGTACGTCCCGGGCAAGCAGACCGTGGGCCGCTGGCACCAGACGTTCCCCGGCGGCCCCTTCGTCCAGGACGACACGCTCAAGACCGGCAAGGTGGCGACCGGCGGCATCACCGCGGTCGACTCGGGCGGCGGCCGGACCTGTCTGTACTACCGGCAGGCCGGGACCCAGCAGGTCATGGCCTACCGGCAGCACGAGAACGGCAACTGGCCCGGCGGCGGCGCGAGCCTGGGCACCAGCGGAGGCACGGGCGCCGTGGCGGCCGTGTGGGCTCCCGAACGGGGTGCGCGCGAAGCCTTCCTGGCCCACCGGGGCTCCGACGGCCGGCTCGCCGTCTCGCTGCCGGTGCCCGACCGGAACGTCTCCGGCACCCACTGGCGTGCGGTGGGCGAGATGTTCAGCCAGGCCCCGTCCATGGCGTACGACGCGGCGGGCGCCGTCGTCGTGGCGGTCATCGGTACGGACGGGAGGCTGTGCCTGCGCCGCCAGCTGTCGCCGGTGACGGGCAGCGCGCTCGGCCCGGCCCTCGCGGCGGAACCCGCCTGACCTGTGGAGACATCGACAGCGGGGAGCGGTAGATGAGACGAGTCGCGTGGGCCGCCGCGGCGGCCCTCGTCCTGGTGACGCTCGTACGGACGGGCCCACAGAAGCCTCCCGCCCCTTCCGAGGTCCGGGTCCTCCACTACAACCTCTGCGGAGCGGCCGCCGCG
Organism: Streptomyces sp. NPDC101178; assembly: GCF_044767965.1. NCBI lineage: Bacteria > Bacillati > Actinomycetota > Actinomycetes > Kitasatosporales > Streptomycetaceae > Streptomyces > Streptomyces sp. NPDC101178. Next base: position 318,674 of record NZ_JBIWOZ010000007.1, on the reverse strand, counting down.
TGCCCCTGGAACTCCGGCGGGTCCGGCCCCGGCACATCCGTCGAACGCGTGGTGAATGAGGCCTCCGCCTTCGCACCCGACCTGATCACACTCAACGAGATCTGCGCGACGCAGTACGAGGCGCTCCTCGAACAGCTGAAGGACTCGGGCCGGCCCATGCACGGGACGTACGCCTCGTCGCAGGACAACGTCCCCAACTGCGGCCCCGAGGGCGCGTACGGCACCGCAGTCCTCAGCCGCGGGGCCATCGCTCCCGGCGGACCGGACTACCGGCGCTTCAGCAGTACCGGCGACGAGACGTACGAGAACGGCGGACGGACGGTGGCCGTCCGGCGCGGGCTGCTGTGCGCGCCCACCCGGTTCGACGGAGGGCCGCTGCTCGCCTGCACCGCCCACACCTACGCCAAGGCCCCCGAGCAGCTGCGGGAGATCAGGGACTGGCTCGCTGAGGGCCCGGTACCCCGGGAGACCCCCGTGGTGCTCGCCGGCGACCTGAACCTCCAGCCGAACGAGCCCGCGCTGGGGTTCCTCTACGCCCACGCCCCCGGGCCCGGCGGCCGGCCGACCGGACGGTTCCTGGAGGGCGACGAGACGGACCGCACATGGGCGTCCCAGGGGGCGACCGGGGGAGTGGTGTGCACCGGCGGCGAGCCGGAGCGGTGCCGCAACGGTGAACCCACGGCAGGCGAACGGAAGATCGACTACGCCTTCGCCGACACCCGGCACTTCACCGGCGGGGACGGCGACGCGAAGCTGTTCGGCGAATCGGACCACGCGATGGTGACGGCCGTCTTCACCCGTAGGTGACAGGTCCGGGAACGGCGACGGGCCGCACAGGATGTCCTCCTGTGCGGCCCGTCGCCGTTCGAACCGTACGGACTAGGCGGGCACGCTGGCCACACCCTGCGCCAGGAACGGCTTCCCGTTCACCCGCTGCGAGACGCCCTCACGGTCCAGGTACGGCGTGATGCCGCCCAGGTGGAAGGGCCAGCCCGCACCGGTGATCAGGCACAGGTCGATGTCCTGCGCCTCGGCGACGACGCCCTCGTCCAGCATGAGGCCGATCTCCTGCGCCACCGCGTCGAGCACGCGGTCACGGACCTGCTCCTCGGTGAGGACGGTGTCGCCCTGCTTGAGGAGGGCGGCGACCTCGGGGTCGAGGACCGGCGCACCGGAGTCGTAGACGTAGAAGCCGCGCTTGCCGGCCTTCACGACGGCCGCGAGATTCTGCGAGACGGTGAAGCGCTCCGGGAAGGAGCGGTTCAGGGTCTCGGAGACGTGCAGGCCGATGGCCGGGCCGACCAGCTCCAGCAGCACCAGCGGGGACATCGGCAGGCCGAGCGGCTCGACGGCCTTCTCCGCGACCTCGACCGGGGTGCCCTCGTCGATGACGTTCTGGATCTCGCCCATGAAGCGGGTGAGGATGCGGTTGACGACGAACGCCGGGGCGTCCTTCACCAGCACCGCGGTCTTCTTCAGCTTGCGCGCCACACCGAACGCCGTCGCCAGCGAGGCGTCGTCGGTCTGCTCGCCGCGCACGATCTCCAGCAGCGGGAGGATCGCGACCGGGTTGAAGAAGTGGAAGCCGACGACCCGCTCCGGGTTCTTCAGCTTCGACGCCATCTCGGTCACCGAGAGCGAGGAGGTGTTGGTGGCGAGAATCGCGTGCGCCGGGGCGACCGCCTCGACCTCCGCGAACACCTGCTGCTTGACGCCGATCTCCTCGAAGACGGCCTCGATGATGAAGTCCGCGTCCGCGAAGCCCTCGGCCTTGTCGAGCACACCGGAGACCAGGCCCTTGAGGCGGTTGGCCTTGTCCTGGTTGATGCGGCCCTTGCCGAGCAGCTTCTCGATCTCGGCGTGGACGTAGCCCACGCCCTTGTTCACGCGCTCCTGGTCGATGTCCGTGAGGACGACCGGGACCTCCAGGCGGCGCAGGAAGAGCAGCGCCAGCTGCGAGGCCATCAGACCGGCGCCGACGACGCCGACCTTGGTGACCGGGCGGGCCAGGTTCTTGTCCGGGGCACCGGCCGGGCGCTTGGCGCGCTTCTGGACCAGGTTGAAGGCGTAGATGCCGCTGCGCAGCTCGCCGCCCATGATCAGGTCCGCCAGCGCCTGGTCCTCGGCGTCGAAGCCGGCGGACAGGTCGCCGTCCTTGGCCGCCGCGATGATGTCCAGCGCGCGGTACGCCGCCGGGGCCGCGCCGTGCACCTTGGAGTCCGCGATGGTCCGGCCACGGGCGACAGCCGCGTCCCAGCCCTCGCCGCGGTCGATCTCGGGGCGCTCGACGGCGAGCTCGCCCTTGAGGACGGCCGCGGTCCAGATCAGCGACTGCTCCAGGAAGTCCGCGCCCTCGAAGATCGCGTCGGCGATTCCGAGCTCGTAGACCTGCACGCCCTTGAGCTGCCGGTTCTGGTTGAGCGAGTTCTCGATGATCACCGAGACCGCGCGGTCCGCGCCGATCAGGTTCGGGAGCAGCGCGCAGCCGCCCCAGCCGGGGACCAGGCCGAGGAAGACCTCGGGCAGCGAGAACGCCGGGATGGCGGTGGAGACGGTGCGGTAGGAGCAGTGCAGACCGACCTCGACACCGCCGCCCATCGCCGCGCCGTTGTAGTACGCGAACGTCGGGACCGCGAGGCCGGAGAGGCGGCGGAAGACGTCGTGGCCGCCCTTGCCGATCGCCAGCGCGTCCTCGTGGCGGCCGAGCAGCTCGACGCCCTTGAGGTCGGCGCCGACGGCGAAGATGAACGGCTTGCCGGTGATGCCGACGCCGGTGATGGTGCCCTCCGACGCCTCCTTCTCGACCTGGTCGATCGCGGCGTCCAGGTTCGCCAGCGACTGCGGTCCGAAGGTGGTCGGCTTGGTGTGGTCCAGGCCGTTGTCCAGCGTGATGAGCGCGAACCGCCCGGCACCGGACGGCAGGTCCAGGTGGCGTACGTGCGCCTGCGTGACGACCTCGCCGGGGAACAGCTCGGCCGCACCCTTCAGAAGCTCAGTGGTGGAGCTCACTTGCTGCCTCCGTCGAAATTCGGGTTCTCCCAGATGACCGTGGCGCCCATGCCGAAGCCGACGCACATCGTCGTCAGGCCGTAGCGGACCTCGGGCTGCTCCTCGAACTGCCGGGCCAGCTGCGTCATGAGCCGGACACCGGAGGAGGCGAGCGGGTGGCCGTACGCGATCGCGCCGCCGTACTGGTTGACGCGGGCGTCGTCGTCGGCGATGCCGTAGTGCTCCAGGAAGGCGAGCACCTGCACGGCGAACGCCTCGTTGATCTCGAAGAGACCGATGTCGTCGATGGTGAGGCCGGCCTGGGCCAGCGCCTTCTCGGTCGCCGGGATCGGTCCGTAGCCCATGACCTCCGGCTCGACGCCCGCGAAGGCGTAGGAGACGAGGCGCATCTTGACCGGGAGGCCCAGCTCGCGGGCAACGTCCTCGGCGGCGAGCAGGGACGCGGTGGCGCCGTCGTTGAGCCCCGCGGCGTTACCGGCCGTCACGCGGCCGTGGGCGCGGAAGGGGGTCTTCAGACCGGCCAGCGACTCCAGGGTGGTGCCCGGGCGCATCGGCTCGTCGGCGGTGACCAGGCCCCAGCCCGTCTCACCGGCCTCGGCGTTGGTGCGGCGCACCGATACCGGTACCAGGTCCTGCTGGATCTTGCCGTTGGCGTACGCCTTGGCGGCCTTCTCCTGCGAGCGCACGGCGTACTCGTCGGCGCGCTGCTTGGTGATCGTGGGGTAGCGGTCGTGCAGGTTCTCCGCCGTCATGCCCATGAACAGGGCGGACTCGTCGACCAGCTTCTCCGACACGAACCGCGGGTTCGGGTCGACGCCCTCGCCCATCGGGTGGCGGCCCATGTGCTCGACGCCACCGGCCACGACGACGTCGTACGCGCCGAAGGCGATGGAACCGGCCGTCGAGGTGACGGCGGTCAGCGCGCCCGCGCACATGCGGTCGATCGAGTAGCCCGGGACCGACTGCGGCAGACCGGCCAGGATTCCGGCGGTACGGCCGAGGGTGAGGCCCTGGTCGCCGATCTGCGTGGTCGCGGCGATGGCGACCTCGTCGATCTTCTTGGGGTCCAGGTCCGGGTTGCGGCGCAGCAGCTCCCGGATGGCCTTCACGACGAGATCGTCGGCGCGGGTCTCGTGGTAGATGCCCTTCGGGCCCGCCTTGCCGAACGGGGTGCGGACGCCGTCGACGAAGACGACGTCCCGGATGGTACGAGGCACGATGGCTCTCCTCCAGGGTGCGGGATGGCACTGCTGCGGGGCGCGCCCGTGGGGCGCACCGCCTGACCTCATGCTACTTGCGGGTAACCAGACTGCCCACCCCTCATGGCCGGAGCGTCGAAGGTCACACCGCTCCCGTACCCGCCGAGGCGCCCGCGAGACGTCCGGGAGGCCGTCGAACCTGGCGCGATTTCGACCATCGGTCCGGTCCGCGAACAGGGTCCGGACAGGGCTCTGGCCGGGCCTGGACAGCGGAAAACCCCCGGCCGGTGACCAGGGGTGTCTTCCGTGCGGACGATCAGGCGGTGGCGGCGAGCGCCCGCACCAGGAGCGGGCCGACCTGCTCGATCTGCCAGTGCCGGGCCCCGTACGCCGCGAGCGTGTCCTCGACGGCGCCCGGCGTCACCAGCTTCGGCGGCTCCCAGCAGACCCGGCGCACGGTGTCCGGGGTGATCAGGTTCTCCTGCGGCATGTGGAGCCGCTCGGCCAGCTCCGAGACGGCCGAGCGGGCCGCCGAGAGCCGGGCGGCGGCCGCCGGGTCCTTGTCGGCCCAGGAGCGCGGCGGCGGCGGACCGGCCGGCTGCTGGCCCGGCTGCGGCAGCTCCGACTCCGGCAGCGCCTTCGCCCGCTCCACCGCCGCCTGCCACTGCTCCAGCTGCCGGCGGCCCATCCGGTGGCCGAATCCCGGCAGTGTGGTGAGGGCGGCCACGTCGGCGGGCAGGGCGAGAGCCGCCTCCACGATCGCGGCGTCGCCGAGCACCTTGCCGGGCGAGACATCGCGGCGCTGGGCCACCTGGTCCCGGGCGTTCCACAGCTCGCGGACGACCGCCATCTGCCGACGGCGGCGGACCTTGTGCATGCCGGAGGTACGGCGCCAGGGGTCCTTGCGGGGCGGGGCGGGGGGAGCCGAGGCGATCGCGTCGAACTCCTCCCGGGCCCACTCCAGCTTCCCCTGCCGCTCCAGCTCGTCCTCCAGCGCGTCGCGCAGGTCGATCAGGAGCTCCACGTCGAGTGCCGCGTACCGCAGCCAGGGCTCGGGCAGCGGGCGGGTGGACCAGTCGACGGCGGAGTGGCCCTTCTCCAGGGCGTAGCCGAGGACGTTCTCCACCATGGCGCCGAGGCCGACGCGCGGGAAGCCCGCGAGCCGTCCGGCCAGCTCGGTGTCGAAGAGCGAGGTGGGAGCCATGCCTATGTCCCGCAGGCAGGGCAGGTCCTGGGTGGCGGCGTGCAGGATCCACTCGGAGCCGTCGAGCGCGGTGGAGAGGCCGGAGAGGTCGGGGCAGCCGACCGGGTCGACCAGGGCGCTGCCCGCGCCCTCCCGGCGCAGCTGCACCAGGTAGGCGCGCTGTCCGTAGCGGTAGCCGGAGGCGCGCTCGGCGTCGACGGCCACCGGTCCGGTGCCCGCGGCGAAAGCCGCGACCACCCGGGCGAGGGCGTCGTCGGAGGCCACCACCGGGGGGATGCCCTCGCGCGGTTCGAGCAAGGGGATCGGCGCCGGGGCGACGTCGTCCGGGGGAGCGCCCCCGGTGGTTCGCAGTGAACTGTCTGCTGCGGTCTCTTGGGCGTCGGTCACGCGTCAAGGGTATCTGTGTATACGCGCCACCCGTCGACGGAACGTTCCGTCGACGGGTGGCCATGCGCGTAATCCAGCCGGAGACGCATCGGTGCACGTCCCGGCGGGGGTGGGGGTCAGTGGATGATGCCCGTCCGCAGGGCGACGGCGACCATTCCGGCGCGGTCGCCGGTGCCGAGCTTGCGGGCGATGCGGGCGAGGTGGGACTTGACGGTCAGGGCGGAGAGGCCCATCGAGACGCCGATGGCCTTGTTGGACTGGCCTTCGGCGACCAGGCGGAGCACCTCCACCTCACGTCCGGACAGTTCGCGGTAGCCGCCCGGGTGGCTCGGGGACCCGGGGGGCCGGCGGTGCATACGGGCCGCGTTGGCGCCGATGGGGGCGACGCCGGGGCGGTTGGGGTGGCCGATGTTGGTTCGGGTGCCGGTGACGACGTACCCCTTCACACCGCCCGCGAGGGCGTTGCGAACGGCGCCGATGTCGTCGGCGGCGGAGAGGGCGAGACCGTTCGGCCAGCCTGCGGCACGGGTCTCGGAGAGCAGGGTCAGCCCGGAACCGTCGGGCAGGTGGACGTCGGCAATGCAGATGTCGCGCGGGTTGCCGACGCGGGGACGTGCCTCCGCGATGGACGACGCCTCGATGACGTCACGTACTCCGAGGGCCCACAGATGGCGGGTGACGGTGGAACGGACGCGCGGGTCGGCCACGACGACCATGGCCGTCGGCTTGTTCGGGCGGTAGGCGACCAGGCTTGCGGGCTGCTCAAGGAGAACGGACACCAGGCCTCCTGGGAGAGTGGCGGGACGGGGGCCGGCTCGGGGGATGAAGCCGGGGCGAACCGTGCTTGAAGGGTCATTGACCTCTTCGGCAGCAGACCCGTCCTCCTTTAGAGGAAGATCACTATTTGGTGAGTAACAATTCGGGCAAATAGGACGCGCGATCGATTGTACGAAAAGAGAGTCGGCGTGTGTGCGAAATGGGTGACGCGGTGTTACGAAACCTGCGGGCCACGCCGCTGCGGCAGCGTCACCACCGCCGCGTCCGTCGGGTCCGACGGCGGCAGCCCCGCGATCTGGCAGAGCAGATCACCCCAGGCCATCAGGTGCGATGCCGCGTCCGGCACGCCGCCGCGCCCCTCGCGCGGCGTCCAGGAGGCCCGGATCTCGATCTGCGTCGCCGGACGGCGCGCGGAGAGCGCACCGAAGTAGTGCGATCCGGCGCGTGTCACCGTCCCTCCGGCTTCCCCGTACGACAATCCGCGCGCGTCCAGCGCCCCGGTCAGCCAGGACCAGCACACCTCCGGCAGCAGCGGATCGGCGGCCATCTCCGGCTCCAGCTCCGCCCGCACCAGCGTCACCAGCCGGAAGGCGCCCTTCCAGGCTTCGTGGCCCGCCGGGTCGTGCAGCAGGACGAGCCGGCCATCCGCGAGGTCGTCCTCGCCGTCGACCACCGCCGCCTCCAGGGCGTACGCGTGGGGCGCCAGGCGCTGCGGCGGTCGCGTGGTCTCCACCTCCAGCTCCGGGCGGAGCCGGGCGGAGCGCAGCGCGTCGACCGCCGACCGGAACGCGGGCGGGACGGGAGGACCCTCCGCACCGCCCTCGCCGTCAGCGCCATCGGAATGATCGGAAAACTGTCCCTGAGCCGGAGCCATGCCGGGAAGAGTAGGCGGAACGCGGGCCTCGCGCAGGGACAGACACCCGTGCGGCGCCGGGCTCCTTCGCCATGCGTGCGAAGATTTGGTGCGTGAGTGCCAACACCAGCCCCACGGGCCAGCAGACGACGACCGCCGCCAGCAACGACGCCACCCAGGACTCGGCGTTCCTGAAGGCCTGCCGGCGCGAACCCGTGCCGCACACGCCGGTCTGGTTCATGCGGCAGGCGGGGCGCTCGCTGCCCGAGTACCTGAAGGTCCGCGAGGGCATCGCGATGCTCGACTCCTGCATGATGCCGGAGCTGGTCACCGAGATCACGCTCCAGCCGGTCCGCCGCCACAAGGTCGACGCCGCGATCTACTTCAGCGACATCGTCGTGCCGCTCAAGGCCATCGGCATCGACCTCGACATCAAGCCCGGCGTCGGCCCCGTCATCGCCGAGCCGATCCGCAGCCGCGCCGACCTGGCCCGGCTGCGCGACCTGACCCCCGAGGACGTCCCGTACGTCACCGAGGCCATCGGGATGCTTACCGCCGAACTGGGCGCCACCCCGCTCATCGGCTTCGCCGGGGCCCCGTTCACGCTGGCCAGCTACCTCGTCGAGGGCGGCCCCTCGCGCAACCACGAGCGCACCAAGGCCATGATGTACGGCGACCCGCAGCTCTGGGCCGACCTCGTGGACCGGCTCGCCGAGATCACCGGCGCCTTCCTCAAGGTCCAGATCGAGGCCGGCGCCTCCGCCGTCCAGCTCTTCGACTCCTGGGTCGGCGCGCTGGCCCCCGCCGACTACCGCCGCGCCGTGCTCCCCGCCTCGGCGAAGGTCTTCGACGCCGTCGCCCCGTACGGCGTGCCCCGCATCCACTTCGGCGTCGGCACCGGCGAGCTGCTCGGGCTGATGGGCGAGGCCGGGGCGGACGTCGTCGGCGTCGACTGGCGGGTCCCGCTGGACGAGGCCGCCCGCCGCGTCGGCCCCGGCAAGGCGCTCCAGGGCAACCTGGACCCGGCCGTCCTCTTCGCCCCGACCCCGGCGGTCGAGGCCAAGACCCGCGAGGTGCTGGACGCCGCCGCCGGTCTGGAGGGCCACATCTTCAACCTGGGCCACGGCGTCATGCCGAACATGGACCCGGACGCGCTGACCCGGCTCGTCCAGTACGTGCACGAGCAGACCGCGCGCTGACGGCGGGCCTGCTCCGGCGCGGGAGGCCCGTCAGCTTCCCGCGCCCCGCACCGCCGCCACCGTCTTGCGGGCCGCCACCAGCACCGGGTCCCACACCGGTGAGAACGGCGGCGCGTAGCCGAGGTCCAGCGCCGTCATCTGCTCCACCGTCATCCCGGCCGTCAGCGCCACCGCCGCCACGTCCACGCGCTTCGCCGACCCCTCGCGGCCGACGATCTGCACGCCGAGCAGCCGCCCCGTACGCAGCTCCGCGATCATCTTCACCGTCATCGGCTCGGCCCCCGGGTAGTAGCCCGCCCGCTGCGTCGACTCGATCGTCGCCGTGACATAGCGCAGCCCGACCGCCCGCGCGTCCTTCTCCCGCAGCCCGGTCCGGGCGATCTCCAGGTCGCAGACCTTGCTCACCGCCGTACCGACGACGCCCGGGAACGTGCCGTAGCCGCCGCCGACGTTCGACCCGATGACCTGGCCGTGCTTGTTGGCGTGCGTGCCGAGCGCGATGTGGCGGGGGCGGCCCGCCACCAGGTCCAGGACCTCCACGCAGTCGCCGCCCGCCCAGATGTTCTCGTGGCCCACCGCCCGCATCGCCAGGTCGGTGAGGATTCCGCCGTGCGCGCCCACCGTGAGACCCGCCTCCCGGGCCAGCCCCGCCTCCGGCTCGACGCCGATGCCGAGGACCACCACGTCCGCCGGGTAGGTCCGCTCCTCGGTCGCCACCTCGCTGACCCGGCCGTCCGGACCCGTGAGGATCTTGGTCACGGAGGCGCCGTTGACCGTGGTGATGCCGAGCCCGTCCATCGCCTCGTGGACCAGCTCGCCCATGTCCGGGTCGAGCGTCGCCATCGGCTGCTTCCCGCGGTTGAGTACGGTCACCTCGAAGCCGCGCTTCAGCATCGCCTCGGCCATCTCGACGCCGATGTACCCGGCGCCCACCACGACCGCCCGCCGACCGGTGGCACGGTCCAGCGAGTCCAGCAGCGCCTGCCCGTCGCCCAGGGTCTGCACCCCGTGCACGCCCGGCGCGTCGATGCCCGGCAGCTCCGGGCGGACCGGACGCGCCCCGGTGGCGATCACCAGCTTGTCGAACCCCGTCCAGTACGCCTCCCCGCTCTCCCGGTCCACCGCCCGCACCCGCTGCCCGGCCACGTCGATCTCGGTGGCCTCGGTGCGCATCCGCAGATCGATGTCCCGCTCGCGGTGCTCCTCGGGCGTACGGGCGATGAGGTCGTCGCGCCCCGCCACGTCCCCGCTCACCCAGTACGGGATGCCGCACGCGGAGTACGAGGTGAACGAGGAGCGCTCGAACGCGACGATCTCCAGCTCGTCCGGCCCCTTCAGCCTGCGGGCCTGCGACGCGGCGGACATGCCCGCCGCGTCGCCGCCGATGACCACGAGTCGCTCCGCTGCCATGTTTCCGGGTCCCTTTCGCCGTGCCGGCCGTCAGGGAGCCCACGCTACGGCGCTCAGGGGGCCGGTGCGGCCTCCGGCTCCGGCTTCGGCGCCTCCGGGACGCCCCGGCCGGTCCGCCGGGCGCGCAGCACCCGCGACACCACCAGCAGCAGCGCGGCCGTCACCAGGAAGGGGGCCGACGCACCGAGCGCCACCGCGATCCACCGGAACATCGTCACGAACGCGTCCCAGCCGCCGCCCAGCGCGTCCAGGAACCCCGGGTCGTCGTCCTTCCCACCCTGGCGCGGCGCGTCCGGCTCGCTCAGGTCCAGCGTGATCGTCGCCAGCGTGGTGCGGTCCTTCAGGCTCGACTGCTGGGCCAGCAGCGACTCCAGATCGGCCTGACGGCTGCTCAGCTCGCCTTCGAGCGTGACGACATCGGTGATCCTCTCCGCCCGGTCCATCAGCTCCCGGACCCGCTTCACGCTGGCGCGCTGCGTGGCGATCCGGCTCTCCACGTCGACGACCTGGTCGGTGACGTCCTTCGCGTTCGAGGAGCGGGAGAGCAGCTTCCCGGAGCCGGCGAGCTTGCCGAGCACCTCCTGGAAGCTGTCCTGCGGCACCCGCAGCACCAGGTGCGAGAACTCGTGCTCGTCGTCGACCCGCTCGGTGGTCTCGGTCGCCACCAGGCCGCCGCTCGCCTCCACCGTGCTCCGCGCGGCGGCGGCCGCCTTCGGCGCGCTCCTCACCTCTACGGAGAGCTCGGCGGTCCGGATGACATGGGTGCCCGCGGCCCCCGGCTTCGGCGCCTTCTGCCGCTCGCCGCCCTTCGCCGCCTCCGGGGCGGCGGAGGCCGCCGCGTCGCCCGGGGCGTACTGCTCGCCCACGATCCCCCTCTCCGCACTCGCCTTGAGGCCGTTCGACCCCGCACCCGCGTCGGACGCGCTGTCGGCGCCGCTGCAGCCGCCGACGAGCAGCACCGCCCCGAGAGCGCCGGCCGCCAGAGCGGCACGGAGACGGGAGCGGCGGTGGCGGAAGCGGTGATCGGTATCGCTGTTCATAACAGGTCCCCCCAGGACGTGTGTTGGTACTGCGGGTTCGACGGGGGCCCTCCCGAACCGGTTTCCGGCCGCGGGTTTCGAAGTGGTCACGGTCAGGAGCCGGCAGGCGTTTGAGAGAGTGGACCCATGCAGCGTTCACATCAGGATGCGGACCCGCCCGCGCACCATGTCGTCGTCATCGGCGGCGGCATCGCCGGCCTTGCCGCCGCCCACCGCCTGGTCGCCACAGGCCTGCGGGTCACGCTCCTGGAGGCGACGGACCGGCTCGGCGGCAAGCTCATGACCGGTGAGGTCGCGGGCGTCCGGGTCGACCTCGGCGCCGAGTCGATGCTGGCCCGCCGCCCCGAGGCGGTCGAGCTGGCCGGTGCGGTCGGCCTCTCCGGCCGCCTCCAGCCGCCGGCCACCGCCACCGCCTCCCTCTGGACCCGCGACGCGCTGCGCCCGATGCCCAAGGGCCACGTCATGGGCGTCCCCGGCGACCCGGCCGCTCTCGAAGACGTACTCACGCCCGAGGGCCTGACCCGGATCGCCGAGGAGCGCGACCTGACCCCGACGCCCGTCGGCGACGACGTGGCGGTCGGCGCGTACGTCGCCGACCGGCTCGGCCGTGAGGTGGTCGACCGGCTGGTGGAGCCGCTCCTCGGCGGGGTCTACGCGGGCGACGCCTACCGGATCTCGATGCGCGCCGCCGTACCGCAGCTGTTCGAAGCGGTGAAGGAGGGCGGCCCGCTGCTGGAGGCCGTCCGCCGCATCCAGGAGCGAGCAGCGGCACGGCAGCGGACCGGGCCCGTCTTCCAGGGCATCGCCGGCGGCATCGGCACCCTGCCGGACGCCGTGGCCGACGCCGTACGGGCCTCAGGCGGCGCGATCCTCACCGAGACCCCGGTCCTCGGCCTGACCCGTACGGACACGGGCTGGGAGGTCCGCACCGACACCGGGGTGATCACCGCCGACGGCATCGTCCTGGCCACCCCCGCCTGGTCCGCCTCCGCCCTGCTCGCCGCCGAGTCCCCGGCCGCCTCCGCCGAGCTGGCCGGTGTCGAGTACGCCTCGATGGCCCTGGTCACGATGGCCTTCCGCCGTACCGACATCGCGGCGTACGAGGCCCTGCGCGGCCGCTCCGGCTTCCTCGTACCGCCGGTCGACGGCCGCACCATCAAGGCGTCCACCTTCTCCAGCAACAAGTGGCAGTGGGTCGCCGACGCCGCCCCCGACCTCTTCGTGCTCCGCACCTCGGTGGGCCGGTACGGCGAGGAGGACCACCTGCACCGCGAGGACGGCGAACTCGTCGCCGTGTCCCTGCGCGACCTCCAGGCGGCCACCGGACTCACCGCACGCCCCGTCGACACCGAGGTCACCCGCTGGATCGGCGGCCTCCCGCAGTACCCGGTCGGCCACCACACCCGGGTCGCCCGCATCCGCGACGAGGTCGCGAAGCTGCCCGCGCTGCGGGTCTGCGGCGCGGTCTACGACGGGGTCGGCATCCCGGCCTGCGTCGCGAGCGCCCGACGCGCGGCGGACGAGATCATGAGGGAGATCATCGCCACGCCCACCCTGGTTCGGGGCACCGGGAGCGAGGCGGGACAATAGCCGTATGAGTGCTCCTGAGACTGTGACATCCAGCAAGAGTCCGAACGCCGGAAAGAAGGCCAAGGACCTCAACGAGGTCATCCGCTACACCCTCTGGTCGGTCTTCAAACTCCGCGACGTGCTCCCGCTGGACCGCGCGGGGTACGCCGACGAGGTCCAGGAGCTGTTCGACCAGCTCGCGGCCAAGGACGTCACCGTGCGCGGCACCTACGACCTCTCCGGTCTCCGCGCCGACGCGGACCTCATGATCTGGTGGCACGCGGAGACCTCGGACCAGCTCCAGGACGCGTACAGCCTCTTCCGCCGCACCAAGCTCGGCCGCGCCCTGGAGCCGGTCTGGTCGAACATGGCGCTGCACCGGCCCGCCGAGTTCAACAAGTCGCACATCCCGGCGTTCCTCGCCGACGAGAACCCGCGCGACTACATCAGCGTCTACCCGTTCGTACGCTCCTACGACTGGTACCTGCTGCCCGACGAGGACCGCCGCCGCATGCTCGCGGACCACGGCAAGATGGCCCGCGGCTACCCCGACGTCCGCGCCAACACCGTCGCCTCGTTCTCGCTCGGCGACTACGAGTGGATCCTCGCCTTCGAGGCGGACGAGCTCTACCGCATCGTCGACCTGATGCGCCACCTGCGCGCCTCCGAGGCACGGCTCCACGTGCGCGAGGAGATCCCGTTCTACACGGGCCGCAGGAAGGGCATCGCAGACCTGGTGGCCGGGCTCGCATAGCCAGCGAGTTCCCGCACCACCCCAACCCGGAAGATCAGAAGACGGGCGCGACCGTGCCGCCCGCCGTTCCAGCGACACCGGGTTCGGCTTGAGGGCCCTGCCGGAGTGTGCCCAGCACACTCCGGCAGGGCCCGTCCGCGTCCTCAGTCCAGCGAGACCGCGTTCGGCTCCGCGCGCGGCGCGCACTCCGCGTCCCCCGCGGGCACCGCGCCCGTCAGCAGATACCGCCGCAGGTGCTCGTCCACGCAGGCGTTCCCGGCCCCGCCGACGCCATGCGTCCCCGCGTCCCGCTCGGTCACCAGCACCGCGCCGCGCAGCCGCCGCCGCAGCTCCAGCGCTCCCTCGTACGGGGTCGCCGCGTCGCGCTCCGCCGCCAGGATCAGCACCGGCGGCAGCTCGCCCCACTCCGTGGAGACGTCCAGCGGCCGCTGCCGGGGCGCGGGCCAGAAGGCGCACGGCAGGTTGGTGAAGGCGTTGTTCCAGGTCTGGAAGGGGGCGACGGTCGCGAGGTCGCTGTGGTCCCGGTCCCAGACCTCCCACTCCTCGGGCCACGGCGCGTCGTTGCACTCGACGGCGGTGTAGACGGCCCGCTCGTTCTCGTCGTCCTTCGCCGTGATCGCGCGCGGCGACATCTGCGTGACCAGCGGTTCCGGGTTGCCCCGGACGTACTCGGAGAGCGCGGTGGCCCGCATCGCCCAGTAGTCGTCGTAGTACCCGGCCTGGAGGAACGCCGCGTGGAACTGCCCCGGCCCCACCTTCCCGCCCGCCGGTTCGGCCGCCAGCGCGGTGCGCACCGCGTCGTAATGCCGCTGTACGGCCTCCGGCGTGGTGCCGAGCCCGTAGACGTCGTCGTGCCGGGCGACCCAGCGCCGGAAGTCCAGCCAGCGCGACTCGAAGGCCACCGACTGGTCGAGGTTGGAGCGGTACCAGATCTTCTCCGGGTCCGGGTCGACCGCGGAATCGAAGACCATACGGCGTACGCGTGAGGGAAAGAGGGTCGCGTACAAGGAACCGATGTACGTGCCGTAGGAGGCGCCCATGAAGGTCAGCCGTTCGTCACCGAGAGCGGCCCGCAGCACCTCCAGGTCGCGGGCGTTGTTGAGCGAGGTGTAGTGGCCCAGCGCCTCGCCCGCGTTCTTCGCGCACCCTTGCGCGTACGCCCGCGCCTGCGCGACGCGCTTCTCCTTGTACGCGGTGGTGGGGTGGGCGGGGGAGTCGGTGGGGCTCTGCGCGAAGACCGCCGGGTCCTGGCAGGAGAGCGGGGCGGAGGCGCCGACGCCACGGGGTGCGTAGCCGACCATGTCGTACACCTCCGCGACCTCCTTCCACTCGGACATCTCGCCCATCAGCGGGAAGGTGACGCTGGAGGCGCCGGGCCCGCCCGGGTTGTAGACGAACGAGCCCTGCCGGCCGGCCGCCGGGCCGGTGGCCGTGGTGCGGCTGACGGTGAGAGCGATGGTCCGGCCGTCCGGGCGGGCGTAGTCCAGCGGAACCCGGACGGTGCCGCACCTCAGGTACTCCGGCAGCATCTCCTCCTCCGGGCACGCCCCGAAGGAGATCCCGGCCGCCGCCGCACGGGTCGCCGCCACCGCCGTACCGCGCTCCTCGGCGGAGGCCGGTCCGGGGCCGTCCGAAGCGATGGCGGGAGCGGCGGTCAGCGCGGACAGCACCAGGGAGCCGATCGTTGCGTACAGCGGTACTGCTCTCACGGCGGGGCCTCTCTGCGGATGCGGAGAGGGGATGGTGAGGGGCGAGGCGGCCGAAGTCCAGTACCGGGCCGGTGTGTTGCGGGAATCGACCCGGTTGCGCCGGCCGTGTGACGGTGGGTCAGGAGCTGCTGCCGCAGCTGGAGCCGCCTGAACCTCCGCCGCAGCTGGAACCACCGGAGCCGCCGCCGCAACTCGAGCCCGAGCCGCCGCAACTCGAGCCCGAGCCGCCGCAACCGGAGCCGCCGCCGCAGCCCGAGCCGCCTCCGCTGGATCCGCCGCAACTGTGGTGACCGGGGCCCGCGTCGGCGCACCAGACCGCCGTCGCGGCGAAACCGGACGCCGCTGCCGTACTGCCGGCGTACGCCGACCACCCCGACCGGGACCGGCGGGTCTGCGTGTGCAGCCGGGCCGCCGCGAGCAGTTGGGCCTGGAGCACGGGGTCCGGCAGCGCGCGCAGCCCCTGGGTGGCGACGAGGTGGGGCGCGGTCACCTGGTAGGCGTGGGCGGCCCGGAAGGCCTGCGCGGCCCGGCGGCCGGGCCGGGTGATCCGGTGGGCGGCGGCCGCGGCCACCACGAGTCCGCTGATCCCGCCGAGCGCGATCGCGGGCAGCATCTTCAGGACGAACGGGAACGGCATGTCGAACTGCGATTCCAGCGCTATGTACTGCAGGACCGTGGCCAGGACGGAGAGCGGCAGCGCGACGAGGCAGCAGATCCCCTGGACCAGTCCCCACCGCCGTACGGAACGGCTCGCGGCCGGCGGCACCAGCAGTCCGCGCTCCGCGAGCCCGTCGCCGATCTCCTGCACCGCCGGATGGCGCATGACCGCTTCCCGTACCGCGTGCAGAGCGCCGCTCGGAGCGGCGAGAAGCTCCTGCAGCACGGCGCGTTCCACCGGGTCGTTCGCCTGCTGACGCCGTACGGAGATGATGCCGGGCCCGCCGATCAGCACGCGCCCGTCCGCGTACAGCGCGGTGAGCGCGGTGTCCACGACCCTGGCCGGGCCGCCGCCCAGGAACGCCGCCTCGTGCAGGTCGTGGACGGCGGGCGAGGGGCCGGCGGACGGGCGGCGGGACCGGGAGGCGACCAGCTTCGCGATGAGGAGCGCGCTGGAGACGGCGACCGCGAGGGTCAGCAGCAGGGCGAGCGTGTTCATGGCGGTCACGACCCTCACTTCCCCACGAGGACGGCACGGGCCGCCCGGACGAGACGGGTGGCCCGGCCCGTCGGCCGCAGCCCCGAGCGGTCCTCCCACCAGTGCGTCAGCCGCCGCTGCGCCACCGTGTCGGCGAGGCCGCCCGAGATCAGGATCCGCTCCACGAAGTCCAGGGCGTCACGCCGGTAACCACCGCCCATGGGATGCGACCCGGCGTACGCGACGAAGGCGGCGCGATAGCCGTCGCCCAGGATCTCCGGCAGCTCGGGCGCCACCTTGGCGACGACGTCGGCCCGCTTGGCGGCCAGCGCGCGGCTCTGCACCCGCAGCCGCCGGTGGTCGAAGCCCTCGGGCGCCGGCGTGCCCGCGACGAGCGCGGAGAGCAGCGAGGTCTGCGCGACGGCGGTACGGCCGCGGGCTCCGGGAGGTACGGGGACGGCGGGAGCGGTCGTGGCCGTCGGTACGGGGGCGGCGGGAGCGGTCGTGGCCGTCCGGGGCCGTCGTGTGTCACCGGCCTTCCGCAGCGTCGCCCGGATCGTCTCCAGCTCGGCCGCCAGCTCCGCGCCGGGCGGGAAGGCGTCGTCGCGCTCCAGCAGCACGCCCGGCGGGTCGACCCGGGAGCGCAGTTCGGCCAGCACGTCCAGGACCGGGGCGGTCACCGGGTGGGCGTGCGTGTCGTGCCAGACGCCGTCCTTCTCGATCCCGCCGGCCACATGCACGTAGGCGATGGCCTCCACCGGCAGCTCGTCCAGCGCCTTCGCCGGGTCCTGCCCCAGGTTGACGTGGTTGGTGTGCAGGTTGGCCACGTCGATCAGCAGCCGCACCCCGGTCCGCTCGACCAGCTCGGCCAGGAACTGTCCCTCGGTCAGCTCCTCGTCCGGCCAGGAGACCAGCGCCGCGATGTTCTCCAGGGCCAGCGGCACGGGCAGCGAGTCCTGGGCGATCCGCACGTTCTCGCAGAGCACCTCCAGCGCGTCCCAGGTCCGCGGCACCGGCAGCAGGTGGCCCGCCTCCAGCCGCGGAGACGCGGTCAGCGGCCCCCCGGCCCGTACGAACGCGATGTGCTCGGTCACCAGCGGCGTACCGAGCAGCTCGGCGCGCGCCGCGAGACCCGCGAGCCGCTCGGCGTCCGGGCGGTCGGCGCCGCCCAGGCCGAGCGAGACGCCGTGCGGTACGACGGTCACGCCCCGCTCCCTCAGCCGCACCAGGGAGTCCGGGAGGTGGTCGGCGCAGAGGTTCTCCGCCACCGCCTCCACCCAGTCGACCCCCGTGAGCGCCTCCACCTCGGCCGCGATCTCCGGCCGCCAGCCGATCCCGATGCCCAGCTTCATGGTGTCCCCCTTTTCCGCTCTGTCCCGGGGTGATGGCCCCGCCGAGCGGCGTCGAACCCGAAGAGAGGGACGTTCAGAGGATGATTTGAGGTTCCGGCGCCCGCGCGTCGCTTTACGGCATCGGCGGCATCGTCGGCGGTACCGGGCGCGAGGTGAACGACTGGTCGCCGGTCGGCGTCACCGGCACCGGAGCCAGCGGCACCTGCCCGCCCTGCGGCATCGGCGGGCCGGAGGGGCTGGCCGTGGACCCGCCGGCCGCCTCACGCGCCAGCGCGTCGAAGTCGACGAGGCCGGTGGCCTCCAGCATGGTGATGTGGTCCAGCACGGTCTGGTTCGCGTCACTGGCGAGCTGCCGGATCAGGGTGTTGCGAGTGGTGTGCCGTACCTGGCCTATCAGCCCGAAGACCTTGCCGTGCGCGGCCCGCAGGATGTTGGCGAACTTCCGCTCGTACTCGTCCCCGCTCGCCGCCGTCAGCTCCCGCAGCCACTCCTGCTGCTGCTCGGTCGGCTGGTTCGGCAGCTCCACGCCGAGCTTGGCGGCCACGTCCCGGGCCCGGCGGTCCAGGTCGGTGTGGCCGACGACCAGATGGTCCCCGGCGGCCTTCGTCGCCTCGCTGGGCGCCCGCTCGATCGCCTGCTGCCCGGCGGGCAGCTCCCACAGCCCGGCGAGGCGCACCTTGACCAGGAAGTCCCGGTCGGTCGCGGAGAGCGGGCCCCACTGGGTGGCGACGCTGGAGGCGTTCAGGTTCGCCTCGCCGGTGCCCGAACGGTCCGCGTAGGACCAGACGGGGAAGGCGAGCGCGCCCACTGTGGCGACCAGCGCCGCGATGATGAGGGCCGTTCCGTTGATGCGTCGCAGCAAGGTGTCTCCCGGGACGAGGCGTGAGAGCGTCGATCAGGCGTCGGACCACCGCCAACCGACCTGCGGTGCAGGCTACTTGGTGGTAACGCCGGTGGGGCGGTATCGGGAGATACGTCAGCGGGCGCGGAAACACTCAGCCGCGGGCGGACCTATTCCGGCCGTGCTGATCGGCGAGCGGACCGGCGAGGTAGGGCCGCTCCCCGTCGAGGACGCGGCGCTGCTCACGCTCGATGTGCCGCTGCCACAGCAGCAGGAGCCGCTCGGTCCCGGCCTCGTCGAGCGACGGGCCGAGCGCGCGGATGCCGGCGCGGAGCCCGGCAGGTTCGTCCACGAGGGTGCCGAGGGCGTCGAAGACGAGGGCGTCGATCTCCACTGCTGCCATGGCCGGGGTCTCCTGCTCTCAGAGGTGGCGGGCGCTCACCGGCGGGAGCGTACGCCCGGGAGCGGGCCGAACCGCAGCCCGCCCTCCGCCACGACCGTAGGCCCGGGGGCGATCTCGGTGAACCCCGCGTCGCGTACCACCGGCAGGCCGCTCGCCGTCAGCTCACGCCACCGCTCCGGGGCCGCGGTGGCCACGGAGAGTGGGAACCCGGCCTCGCGCCACGCCTTGCGCTCGGTCTCGGACAGCTCCCACCAGGCGAGCTGGGCGCCATGGCCGACCTGCGCCATCGTCTTGCCCGCCGACATCTCCACCTCCGGGTTGAGCCAGAGCACCGGGGCCTCGGGGCCGGGGGCGGCGGGCGGCTCGGGGTCGTCCAGGTCGGTGCCGGAGACCTGGAGCTTGGCCAGCTCCTTGGGCCAGCCGTCGAGCGGGATCGGCGGGTACACCCGTACCTCCGCGCTGTCGCCCGTCACCGTGATCCCGGGCAGCGCGGCCGCCTTGCGCCACTCCGCGCCGCGCGCCCGGCGCACCACCTTGCGGATCCGGGCGTCCTCCCAGTCCCGCATCGCCCCGGCCCACTCGCCCTCGCCGGTGGACCGCTCGTCGGCCAGGATCGTGAGCACCGCGCGGGCGGCGGTACGCAGGGCGTCGGTCCGGGCGGGCGGGTCGGTCTTCTCCAGGTGCACCACGAGCGGAAGCACGTACTGCGGGGCCTCGTCCCGGTCGGTCGGACCGTGGTGGAAGGGGCTCGGGGAGGTGTCGCGGGAGGGGTTCTGGGAGGTGTCGTCGCTGCTCACCGTGCCAGTCTGCCAGGCGGCGGGTGCCACCTCCTTGGCTTGAAGGGCCGGCCCGGGTGAGGATGCTCGGTATGAAGAGCGATCTCTTTTCCAGCGAGCACCTGGCCGAGCAGGCCACCGCCCCCGGCATGACCCTGCAGAACTCCAAGTCGATCAAGTACGCCGTCAACGGGGAGATGCACGCCCGCCAGGGCTCGATGATCGCCTTCTGCGGCAACCTCCAGTTCGAGCGCAAGGGCCAGGGGATCGGCGGCCTGCTCAAGCGCGCGGTCACCGGCGAGGGCCTCGCGCTCATGGCCGTACGCGGTCAGGGCGAGGCGTGGTTCGCGCACGAGGCCGCCAACTGCTTCATCGTGGAGATGGACCAGGGCGACCAGCTCACCATCAACGGCCGCAACGTCCTCTGCTTCGACGCCACCCTCGCGTACGAGATCAAGACGGTGAAGGGCGCCGGGATGGTCGGTGGCGGCCTCTTCAACAGCGTCTTCTCCGGCTACGGCAAGATCGGCCTGATGTGCGAGGGCACGCCGATAGTGATCCCGGTGACGGCCGCCCAGCCGGTGTACGTCGACACGGACGCGGTCGTCGGCTGGAGCCAGCACCTCACGACCACCCTGCACCGCTCGCAGAGCGTCGGCTCGATGGTGCGCGGCGGCTCCGGCGAAGCCGTGCAGCTGATGCTCCAGGGCGAGGGCTTCGTCATCGTCCGCCCGAGCGAGGCCAGGCCCGAGCGGACGGCCAACTGACAGCCCGGTTGCGTACGCTCATGGCCATGGACGACGACGCGTACTGCGCGACCCCCGCACCCGCGACCACCGAGGCGGACGCGGGCCCGCCGTTCGCGGAGTGCGTGCTGTGCCGCCAACCGACCGAGCATCCGGAGTCCACCAAGGGCGCGACGCTCTGCCCGGTCTGCACGTGGCAGGAGGCGGCGCGCTCGGCCTGTTCGGGCTGAGCGCGCCGCTCGGGCCCAGGGCTTCGCGGGGGCGTCGTCCCAGGCCAGGGAGGACATCCTCCCAGCCGATCAGCGCCCGCCAGGCCCGCGTGACCAGCCCCTGTCCTTCTCCCGCCGGCTCCGGTCAGCAGCATGCCGCCCGCACCTGGAGACCATGAAGCCCGCGGCGAGATCATCCCTCAGACAGGGCCCTCCATCAGCTCCGACACCTTCACGAACCGGTAGCCCCGCTTCCGCAGCTCCGGAACGATGGTGCCGATCGCCTCCGCGGTGACCGGCGCCGCGCTGCGCGTGCAGTGCAGCACCACCAGCGACCCCGGCCGCACCCCGTCCAGCACCTGCGCGGCCACCGCCCCCGCGTCCGTCGCGAACGCGTCGCCGCTCACCACGTCCCACTGCACCGCCGTCACGTCCGCCGGGGTGAGCGCGCGCAGGGCCGCGTCGTCGTAGCAGCCGCCGGGGAAGCGGAAGTACGGCACCACGTTCCGTACACCGGCCTCGCGGAACGACGAGAAGGCGCGCTCCACATCGCGGGCCATGGCGTCCTTCGCGACCACCGGCAGCCCGTAGCAGTCGGCGGTGAAGGCGTGGTGGCTGTACGAGTGGTTGGCGACCTCGAACAGGTCGTCCGTACCGATCCCCTTCGCCTGCGTCGGGTACTCCTCCGCCCAGCGCCCGGTCATGAACACGGTCGACGGCACCTTCAGCCGCCGCAGCAGCGCGATCAGCTCCGGGTTGTCGAAGCGCTCGCCCGCCTTCGCCCGAGGGCCCTGATCGGCCGTCATGTCCGCGTCGAAGGTGAGCGCCACGACCTTCTCCGCCGCGCCTCCGGCCGCCGGCCGCCGCTCGAAGACCGGGGTGCGGCCGGCCGGGCCCGGGGCCATCGTGGGCGGCTTCTTCGGGGGCGGGGGTGAGGAGGCAGGTGGCGTGGCGGTCGGTGTGGGGGAGGCGGTGGGTGCGGAGGCGGCGCCCCCGCACCCGGCCAAGGCGCCACCGATCAGCACACCCGCGACCATCAGGACAGTCGTCTTCCGTTTCCGCGCAGTAGTGATCACTCACGGAAAATATCCGACAATCTACCCTTAGGGTTTATATGGCACTCCGGTGTCGCCCCCTCACCGCCACGGCCCCGTCACCGCGAACGTCGTCCCCGGCGTGTAGCAGTTCACGTACATCGTCGAGCCGTCCGGCGAGAACGCGACCCCCGCGAACTCGCCCCACTCCGGCTCCTCCGGCGTCCCGATGTTCTGCCGTCCGCGCGCCATCGTGTAGACCTCGCCCCGCCGCGTCACCCCCAGCACGTGCTGCGCGCCGCCGCCGTCCTCGCAGACCATCAGTCCGCCGTCGGCCGCCAGGCAGATGTTGTCCGGGGACTCGCCGGGCAGCTGGATGTCGGTGTCCGGGCCGAAGACCACGACCAGGGTGAGCCGGCGCTTCTTCGGCTCGTACCGCCAGACCTGGCCGTAGTGGTCGCCCGCCGAACCTTCCTCGCTGCGGGCGAAGCTGGAGACGAAGTAGACGGACGAGCCGCCCCAGTAGCAGCCCTCCAGCTTCTGCGCGTGCGTGATGCCCTTGCGGCCGAAGTCCTGGAGCCGGATCGGCGTCTTGGCCGCCAGCGGATCCGGTACGGGCACCCACTCGACCCGGTCGAAGCTCGCCCCGGTCTCCTGGACCACCGAGAGGTCCGGCAGCCCCGGCACCCGCATCGCCTCCAGCGCCCCGCCCGCCCGCAGCGAACCGGTGCCGCCCAGCGGCTTCTCGGGGAGGAAGCGGTAGAAGAGGCCGAACGGCTTGTCGAACGCGTCCTCCGTCTCGTACACGATCCCGTTCTTCGGGTCGACCGCGATCGCCTCGTGCTGGAAGCGGCCCATCGCGGTCAGCGGAACGGCTCCGGTGCGGCGCGGGTCGGCGCCGTCCACCTCGAAGACGAAGCCGTGGTCCTTGGTGTACCCGTTGGTCCCGGCCTTGTCCTCGGTCTCCTCGCAGGTCAGCCAGGTACGCCAAGGCGTCGGCCCGCCCGCGCAGTTGACCGCCGTACCGGCGATGGCGACCCGTTCGCCGAGCACCTTGTTCCGGCCGTCCAGCTCCAGGGACGTGCAGCCGCCCTTGGCCGCCGGGTCGTAGGTCAGGCCGTCGACGGTCGGGACGCCGATCTTCGCCGTGTGCCGGTTCTCGTGGTTGCGGACCAGGTGGACCCGGCCGTGGCGGCCCGCGAGGGCGGTCATGCCGTCGTGGTTGCTCGGCACCTGGCCCTCGCCGGAGCGCAGCGGGTCGCCCTCCCGGGACAGCACCCGGTAGCGGAAACCTTTCGGCAGGTCGAGCAGACCGTCCGGGTCGGGGACGAGGGGGCCGTAGCCGTCGTGGCCGCGGGCGGCTGCCGTGCCCGCGAAGAGTTCGGAGAAGGCCCCGGTGAAGGCGATCGCGGCCGCTGCGCCGCTGCCGGCCAGGACCTGTCGTCGTGTCGCGGTGCTCCGGGGGGCGGTCGTCGCGGTCGCTGCGGTCGTTGTGTTCCGGGTTTCGGATGACATGAGGCAACTCCCTGTTGGCGGACAGGTGACGTGACCCGCATGTGTGTAGCACGCACGGAGGCGCGGGGGAACCATGCGCGCCCCCGCGCCTCGTGTTGCCGCTGGGACGGCCCGGAGGGGGCCGCCGAAGCGCCGGCCGGCGCTCGTGGGCTCCGGCCGGCCGCGCGGGGTCAGGCCAGCGAGGCCGACAGCGTGATCGTCGTACCCGTCAGCGCCTGGCTGACCGGGCAGTTCGCCTTGGCGTCCTCGGCCGCCTTCACGAAGGCGTCCTCGTCGAGGCCGGGGACCTCGCCCACGACGGTGAGGTGGATGCCGGTGATACCCGTACCGGGCTGGAAGGTCACCTCGGCCTTGGTCTCCAGCCGGGTCGACGGGGTGCCGGCCCCGGCGAGTCCGTGGGAGAGCGCCATCGAGAAGCAGCTGGAGTGCGCGGCGGCGATGAGCTCCTCCGGGCTGGTCTTGCCGTTCGCGGCCTCCGAGCGGGCCGGCCAGGAGACGGGGTACTCACCGATGCCGGAGGAGTCGAGGGTGACGACCCCCTTGCCGTCGAGCAGGTTGCCTTCCCAGTTCGTGTGGGCCTGACGCGTGGTAGCCATGCTGGATCCCTTCAAACGGTGTACGCGGTGGTACGGGAGCCGTACGCGGTTGTACGCGAACGGAGTTACGGGCACGCCGCCGTACGGGCACCCGGTGTCACCCCCCGAACCTACTGCGCCACCAGGCCCTTCGCGTCACGTGCCAGTGCCGTCAAGCGCGAGATCGCCCGGAAGTATTTCTTCCGGTACCCGCCGTTCAGCATCTCGTCGCTGAACAGCCGGTCGAACGGCAACCCGGAGGCCAGCACCGGCACCTCGCGGTCGTACAACCGGTCCGCCAGCACCACCAGCCGCAGCGCCGTCGACTGGTCCGGCACCGCCGTCACCCCGGTCAGGCAGACCGCGCCCAGCTCGTCGGTCAGCGCCCCGTACCGGCTCGGATGCACCTTCGCCAGGTGTTCGAGCAGCCCCGGGAAGTCGTCCAGGGACGCGTCCGGCGTGGCGTAAGCGGCACGGGTCACCTGCTCGTCGCTGTACGGCGGCGGGGCCTCGGGCAGTCCGCGGTGCCGATAGTCCTCACCGTCGATGCGCAGCGGGCGGAAGTGCGCGGACAGGCCCTGGATCTCGCGCAGGAAGTCGGCGGCGGCGAACCGGCCCTCACCGAGCTTGCCCGGCAGCGTGTTCGAGGTCGCGGCCAGCGCCACCCCGTGCTCCACCAGCCGGCTGAGCAGCGAGGAGACCAGCACGGTGTCGCCCGGGTCGTCGAGCTCGAACTCGTCGATGCAGAGCAGCCGGTGCCCGCTCAGTGTCCGCACGGTCTGCTGGAAACCAAGGGCGCCGACCAGGTTCGTCAGCTCCACGAAAGTGCCGAACGCCTTCAGCGACGGCTCGGCGGGCGTGGCGTGCCAGAGGGAGGCGAGGAGGTGGGTCTTGCCGACGCCGTACCCACCGTCCAGATACACCCCGCGCGGCCCGGTCGGCGCGGCCGGCTTCTTGCTCCCGAACCACTTGCGGCGCCCGGAACCCGTCGCGTGCGACCCGCCGAGCCCGGCCGCGAAGCCGGACAGCACGGTCACGGCCTCGCTCTGGCTGGGCTGGTTCGGGTCGGGTACGTAGGTGTCGAAGCGCACCGAATCGAAGCGCGGCGGCGGCACCATCTCCGCGACCAGACGGTCGGCGGGGACGTGCGGCTCGCGGGCGCACAGGGACAGCGGGGCCGTTTCGGAAAGGGGGCTCTGCCCCGGAAACGCGGTGGAGGACGACACAACTCTCCACCCTAAGGCCCGTGCCAGACTGCAACCCATGCGAAGCCTGTTCCCTGTGACGGACCTGACAACAACGGCCGCCTCCCCCGACCCCTCGGGGCTGCCGGCGGACCGCGAGTGGAGCTTCGACGAGTTGGCCGAGGCGTACGCGTACCCCACGACGGGTGCCTCCTGGCTGCGCGCCAACATGGTCTCCACGCTCGACGGCGCCGCCCAGCACGACGGCCGCTCGCAGCCCATCTCCTGCGCCGCCGACATGCGGATCTTCGGCACGCTGAGGGCCCTGGCCGATGTGGTGATCGCCGGAGCCGAGACCGTACGCCAGGAGGGGTACCGTCCGGCCCGCGCCCGGGAGGCGTTCGCGGCGCGGCGGGCGGCGGCCGGGCAGGGGCCCGCGCCCGCCATCGCGGTGGTGAGCGGTTCGCTGGACCTGGACTTCGCGCTGCCGCTGTTCACCGAGCCCCTGGTCCCGACCCTCGTGGTGACCGGTTCCGGGGCGCCCGCCGACCGGATCGCGGCGGCCCGGAAGGCGGGCGCGGAGGTGGTGGTCGCGGGCGAGGGCACCCGGGTCGACCCGGCGCGGGCGGTGCGCGAGCTGGCGGACCGGGGGCTGCGGCGGCAGCTGACGGAGGGCGGGCCCCGGCTGCTCGGCCAGTTCGTGGCGGCGGGTGCGCTGGACGAGCTCTGCCTGACGCTCTCCCCGATGCTCACGGCCGGGGACGCGCAGCGGATCGCCGGAGGTCCCGGGGTCGCCGTGCCGGAACGTTTCGCCTTGGCGTCGCTGCTGGAGGAGGACGGGTTCCTCTTCGGTCGCTACCGACGGTAAGGAGCCGGACCGCCCGGCTCGCTACCGACGGTAAGGAGCCCGGTGACCGGCGGAGGCGCGCCGGGTCACCAGTGCGGGGACACTTAGCGGAATTACCCGTTCCGGTTAGCTTCGGCTGGGCACACTTACCTCTGCAGTCCCCGTGGCATCACGGGGAAGGATGGTTTCAGCAAACGATCGCCGACGGCCGAGCCGGCTGTCGGCGAGACGCAGAAGCGGAAGGGCGCCTGTCGTGTTCACAAGCGTTTTGATGATCGAGAAGCCGCTCACTCCCGAGGACGTGGACTTCGTCACCACCCTCCACGGCGAGGAGCGGATCTCGTTCGTCGTTCTGTTGCAGCCGCGCGGCGACCAGGCCGATGTCCTGCTGCGCGCGATCGACGACGTGGCGATGGGGGAGCTCAAGGAAGCCGTCCGCGAGGGCGAGGAACCGGAGGGCAAGGAGGCCCGCGAACCCGCTGAGATCGGCCTGGAGTACTCGCTACGGGCGCTGCGCGAGGCGGGCGCCGAGGCGGTCGGACAGGTGATCGAGGACCACCCCCTGGACAAGCTGAAGACCGTCGTCGAGGACGCGGGCGCCGACGAGGTCATCGTCCTGACCGCCCCGCACTACGTGGAGGAGTTCTTCCACCGCGACTGGGCCTCCCGTGCCCGGCACAAGGTCGGCGTCCCGGTGCTCAAGCTCTTCGCGCACAGCGAATAGGCTGAAGCCGCGCGGTCCCCGGAGGCAAGCCGGGACCGCGTCGCCACGGCCAGACCACGAGCACGGAGGACCACAGATGGCACCCGGCATTCCCGCCGCCATGGAACGACCGCACTTCATCGGCATCGGCGGCGCCGGAATGTCGGGCATCGCGAAGATCCTCGCCCAGCGCGGCGCGAAGGTGGTGGGCAGCGACGCGAAGGAGTCCGCCACCGCCGAGTCGCTGCGGGCGCTGGGCGCGACCGTGCACATCGGGCACGCGGCCGGGCACCTGGCCGACGACGCCTCCTGCGTGGTCGTCTCCAGCGCCATCCGCGCCGACAACCCGGAGCTGCTCCGGGCGAACGAGCTGGCCATCCCGGTGGTCCACCGCTCCGACGCGCTGGCCTCCCTGATGAACGGCCTGCGCGCCATCGCGGTCGCCGGTACGCACGGCAAGACGACCACCACGTCGATGCTGGCCGTCGCCCTCTCCTCGCTGAGCCTGGCCCCCTCGTACGCCATCGGCGGCGACCTGGAGGGCCCCGGCACCAACGCCACGCACGGCGAAGGCGACATCTTCGTCGCGGAGGCGGATGAGAGCGACCGCAGCTTCCAGAAGTACGACCCCGAGGTCGCGATCGTCCTCAACGTGGAGCTGGACCACCACGCGAACTACGCCTCGATGGACGAGATCTACGACTCCTTCGAGACCTTCGTCGGCAAGGTCGTCCCCGGCGGCACCCTGGTCATCTCCGCAGACCAGCCCGGCGCGGTCGAGCTGACCCGCCGGGTCCGGGACCTCGCCGACCTCAAGGTCCTCACGTACGGCTCCGCCGAGGAAGCCGACGTACGCGTCCACAAGGTCACTCCGCGCGGCCTGACCAGCGAGGTCACCGTCCTGCTGAACGGCAGGTTCCTCACGTTCACCGTCTCGGTCCCCGGCGCCCACTACGCCCACAACGCGGTCGCCGCCCTCGCCGCCGGGGTCGCCCTCGGCATCCCCGCGCACAACCTGGCCTCGGCCCTCGGGTCGTACACCGGGGTCAAGCGCCGCCTCCAGCTCAAGGGCGAGGCGGCGGGGGTGCAGGTCATCGACTCGTACGCGCACCACCCGACCGAGATGACCGCCGACCTGGAGGCCATGCGCGGCGCCGCCGCCGACGCCCGCATCCTGGTCGTCTTCCAGCCGCACCTGTTCTCCCGTACGCAGGAGCTGGGTACGGAGATGGGCCAGGCCCTCGCGCTGGCCGACGCCTCCGTGGTCCTGGACATCTACCCAGCCCGCGAGGACCCGATCCCGGGCATCACCAGCGCCGTGATCATCGACGCGGCGAAGGCGGCCGGCGCCGAGGTCACCGCCGTCCACGACCAGGCGGACGTCCCCGCCGCCGTCGCGGGAATGGCCAAGCCCGGTGATCTCGTTCTCACCATGGGAGCGGGCGATGTCACCGACCTCGGCCCGCGCATCCTGGACCACCTGTCGAGCGACCGGTAGCCGAGGGGCGACCGGAGCGAGCGACCACCTGTCGAGCTGAGGAGCGAGCCGTGCCGTACGACGTCGAGAAGCCGGACGAGCAGTGGCGGGCGGAGCTGTCCCCCGCCGAGTACCAGGTCCTGCGCCAGGCCGGCACCGAACCCGCCTTCCGCGGTGAGTACACCGACACCAAGACGGCGGGCGTCTACTCCTGCCGCGCCTGCGGGGCGGAGCTGTTCCGCTCCGACACCAAGTTCGAGTCGCACTGCGGCTGGCCGTCCTTCTACGACCCGAAGGACACCGACGCGGTCGAACTGATCGAGGACCGCACGCACGGCATGGTCCGCACCGAGGTCCGCTGCGCCCGCTGCGGCTCGCACCTGGGCCATGTCTTCGAGGGCGAGGGCTACCCGACCCCGACGGACCAGCGCTACTGCATC
Organism: Streptomyces sp. NPDC101178; assembly: GCF_044767965.1. Lineage (NCBI taxonomy): Bacteria > Bacillati > Actinomycetota > Actinomycetes > Kitasatosporales > Streptomycetaceae > Streptomyces > Streptomyces sp. NPDC101178. The sequence continues at coordinate 290,327 of NZ_JBIWOZ010000007.1, read as the reverse complement.
AACTCGATCTCGCTGACGCTGGCGCCGGACGAGAGCTGAGCCGGACGCCGACGGAACGTGAAGATGCCCGCACGGGGAGACCCGTGCGGGCATCTTCTGCGTACGCCTCCCGGCACCGCTCCGGCCGTCCGCCGAAGCGCCGCCGTCACCGGCGTCCGCGCAACCGTCCGAACAGGCTGCGGGCCTGGGCGCGCTTTCGGGGGTCGGCCGCGGCGCGCCGGGCCGAATCGATGGTCCTCCGGCCCTGGGGGCTGCGGGTGAACCGGGTGATGCGGGCGATCAGGCGGGACATGGTTCCTCCTCGGGGCGGGCCTGACTCTCGCCTACCCCGTAAACGCCCGACCGCACGCTCACGGTGACGGCATGTTCACCGAGGGGCGCCTCACCTCTGCTGGGCGTCCTCGGCAGCCTCCGAGCGCAGCAGCGGGTGGATGACCCCGGGGAAGACGGTCGCCTGCACGACCTCCTCGGCAGACCCGCCCTGCACGACCGTCTCCGCCACACCCCAGGGCCGCCCGGCCAGGTGGATGGTCAGGGTGTACGAGGAGGAGCAGCCGGTGCACTCGTAGCGGTCGGCCCAGGTCTCGACCTCGGTGGTGGAGCCGGGGTAGCGCTTCACATGGCGGTGGCGGGCGTGGCAGTGGCCGCAGGTCTCACCGGGCTCGCAGGTCCCGCCGCACGGACACGGCACGTCGAAGGAGTCGGCGGGCGTCCAGCGCTGCACGAGGACGGCGTCACGGGTGGCGGCGGTGTCCTTCATGGCCTTGAGGTTGCGGGCGGCGACGTTGTACGACTCGCCGGTGGCGGCCATCCGGTCGCGGATGACGTCCTTGCGTCCACGGTTGGTCGTCATGCGGCTCCTCCTGGGTTCACGCAGCCCGCCAGGAGGCCCATGAGAGACATCGGTACGTCTTTACCGTACCTGTCCGGTATCGGTACGAGGACCGGGCGGCCCGGCGGCCGGCGCGGACTCCGGAGCCCGCAGGACCGAAGGGTGCGCGTCCCGTCCCGTCCGGCCACCCGAAACGGGTCCGATCCGGGCCCCGGCGGCGGCGATCCGGAGCGCCACCATGCCTGACCGGGCGCCTGCCGGGGCATCGGCCGACCTGGTCCGGTCTTTTCGACATGGTGACCGGCTTTGGGGATAGCAGGTGGTCCAGAGCGAAGCACGTCCCACGCCCTTTCGTCCCCCGTCCGAAAGAAGGTCACCGTGGCGATCAATCAGACGCAGCAGCAGTTGGACCACGGGCGGCCGGTCCCGGACCCCGCCGAGGGGCGGTCCGGGACCGATCCCCGTGACCCGGCCGAGGCGGGAACCGGGCTGCCGGGGCAGCCGGAGCGCGCCCCGCGACCGCGGCCGTCCGCCCTGGAGCAGGCCGGTGGAGTCCGTGGCGTGATCTACTCCGCGCTGCCCGTCCTCGCCTTCGTCATCGGCAACGCCATCGGCGGACTCACGACGGCGATCATCGCCGCTCTCGCCCTCGCCGTGGTGATCGCCGCCGAGCGGCTGATCCGCAAGGAGTCGGTCATGCCCGCCATCGGCGGGGTCTTCGGGGTGGCCATCGCCGCCGGGATCTCCTGGTGGACCGGGTCGGCCAAGGACTACTTCCTCATCGGGATCTGGTCGAACCTGGCTCTCGCCCTGATCTTCGGTCTCTCCGTCCTCGCGGGCCGACCGCTGGCGGGCGTGCTGTGGTTCTCGCTGCGGGGCAAGAGCTCGACCTGGCGGGAGGACCGGCGTGCGCGCCGCTACTTCGGCGTCGCGACGATCGTGCTGACGGCCATCTTCGCCGCCCGCTTCGCCGTCCAGCAGTACCTGTACCAGGCCGACGAGGTCGGTTCGCTGGGCACCGCGAAGATCGTCATGGGATATCCGCTGCTGGCCGTGGGGGTGCTGGCCGTCGCCTGGGCCGCCCGCGCCGCCTCGCGCCGGTCCCCTGAGGCCGGCGAGGCCGCCTCGCGGCGACCCTAGGGCGCGTGTCCGGTGGGAGGGGCGTATATCCGGTGGGAGAGGTGTATGTCCCGCCAAAGCGGTTACCTTCCCGCCATGCGACGACACGACCTGATCGTTCTGGGCGCCGGTACCGGCAACGCACTCATCGACGACCGCTTCGCCGGCCTCGACATCGCCCTGGTCTCCGCCGGACCCTTCGGCGGTACCTGTCTGAACGCGGGCTGCATCCCGAGCAAGATGCTCGCCGCCACGGCCGATGTGGCGGACTCGGTCCGGGAGTCGGAACGCCACGACATCGACGCAGAACTGCGCGGCGTCCGCTGGCGGGACATCCGCAGCCGGGTCTTCGGCCGGCTCGACGCGGCGGCCGAGGAGGGTGAGAAGGGCCGTCGCGACTCCGAGCACATCACCGTCTACCGGGGCGCGGCACGCTTCACGGGCCCGCGTCGGCTCACGGTGGAGACCGACGACGGGCCCGTGGAGATCGAGGCGGAACGGATCGTGATCGCCGCGGGCGGGCGGCCCGTCGTTCCCCCGGTGGTCGCCGACTCCGGGCTGCCGTACGAGACGTCCGACACGGTCATGCGTCTGGACGAGGTGCCACGGCGGCTCGTCGTGCTCGGCGGCGGATACATCGCCGCCGAGCTCTCCCATGTCTTCCACTCCCTCGGCAGCCGGGTCACCGTCATCGAGCAGGCGGACCGGCTGCTGGCGCAGCAGCAGGACGAGCTGGTCTCCCGGACCTTCACCGACATCGTGCGCGACCAGTGGGACCTGCGGCTCGGGCGCGAGCTGACCGAGCTCTCCGGCAGGCCCGGCGACCTCCGCCTCACCTTGGACGACGGCACCGAACTGACCGCCGACACCTTGCTGGTGGCCGTGGGCCGCCGGCCGAACAGCGACCGGCTGGGTGTGGCCGCGGCAGGTGTCGAGACCGGTGACGGCGGACGGATCACCGTGGACGAGCACCTGCGCACGACCGCCGACGGGGTCTGGGCCCTCGGCGACATCTCCACGCGGGTCCCGCTGAAGCACGTCGCCAACCGTGAGGCGGAGATCGTCGCCCACAACCTGCTCCACCCCGACGACCGGCGGACCATGAACTACGACGCGGTGCCGTCGGCCGTCTTCACGCGCCCGCAGATCGCCCAGGTCGGACTGACCGAGCAGGAGGCCCGCGAGCAGGGACTCGACTACGCGGTCGCGGTCCACCGGTACGCGGATGTGGCCTACGGCTGGGCGCTGGAGGAGACCGACGGATTCTGCAAGGTGCTGGCCGACCGGCACACCGGGCGCCTGCTGGGCGGACACATCCTCGGGCCCCAGGCGGCCACCCTGGTGCAGCCGCTGGTCATCGCGCTGACCAGCGGCATGACCGTACGCGAGCTGTCCGAGCAGCCCCTGTGGATCCACCCCGCCCTCACCGAGGTCGTCGAGAACGCGCTGAAGGACCTGGACCTGGAGCCCGGACGGAAGTGAGACGAGGAGGTACGAAGGCGGCCGCCGGGGTACCGGAACGGTGTGCTCGGGGGCGGGCGCGCATCTGGCACCGAACCCGCGCCTGGGCGCAATCCCCGTGAAATACTTGTGAGTTACGGGCGCGAGCGGATGCTTCGCGCCGGGAGGGGGCGGGTTTCGTGGCGGACGGCAGCGAAGCGGTCGTGGGGGAGCGGGGGGCCTCGGGCGGGCAACTCGTGTTCCGGGTCGAGGTCAGTGGTACGCACCGGCGGCGGGAGGATCTCGCGGCGCTGCACCAGTGGCTGGAGGACGCTCCGATCCTGACGGAGGCCCGGGACGAGGGCGGGCTCGACGTCAGGCTGGTGGACTCACATCGGCAGAGCCCCTCCATGGGCGGCGAGTTGGTGCAGGACATCCTGCTCGTCGTCACCGCGGAGGTGGCCCGGTCGGTCATCGAGAACGTCTGGCGGGCGGTCCTCGCCTGGCACCGCAACCGGCGCAGGCTGGCGAACGCCGAAGAGCTTCCCCGGGTCACGCTCGACGCGGACGGCGGCGACGGCGACCCGACACTCCGACGGGACACCGGGACGGGTCCCGGTGCCCGGGACGAACCCGGCTCCGGCGAGACGGAGCGTCGCCCGGCGGATGAGGCGGACGGGCCGAACACAGACGGTTCGAACACGGACGGACGGGACACGGACGGGCCGAACGCGGACGGGCCGAACGCGGACGGGCCGAACGCGGACGGGTGGGACGCGGGCGGGCGGGGCTAGGCGTTGTGCCGCCGTACAACGCGCGTAGTTCGCAGAACCGGTCCAAGACCCATCGCGCGGTGCTCATCGGCGTCGACTCCTACACCCATGAAGCCGACCTGCCCGCGGTCGCGCACAGCCTCCGGCTCATGGCGGAGGCGCTGACCGCCGAAGGCACGGGTGTCATGGCCCCGGGAGAGCTGGTCGTGCTGCCGGACCCGGCCGGGAGCGGCCCGGGCACCGTCGACCCGCTGGAGGTGGTCCGAGCGCTACGGGACGCCCGCGAGCAGGTCGACGGGCTTCTCGTCGTCTACTTCGCCGGGCACGGCGTGGTCAAGGCCGACGGAAAGGATCTGCACCTGCTGTTCAGCCCCTCGCGGGTCATCGCCGATCCGCACCGCCCTTTCATCGACGCGCTCTCGTGGCGCGATCACGTCATGGCCGAGCTGCGGCTGGCGCGGGCCGACTGGGTCGTGGTCGTCCTCGACTGCTGTTTCGCCGGAAACGCGCGGCAGGACTTCCACCCGGAGGAGCAGCAGAACTTCGCACTCCTGATGGCGGCCGAGCAGAACGTGGAGATCCCACCCGGCGACGCCGCGACCGGCACCGACTTCACCGTCGGGCTCCACCGCCTGCTCACCGGGCGGACCTGGGCCTCGAAGCCCGCCACCTTCACCCGGCTGGTGGGGGAGATCCGCGAGGTGATGGCCCCGCTGAAGGCGGTCCACGATCACCGCTGGATCCCGGGGGAGCGCCGACACGGTGACGACGTGCTGCTCGCCATCCCCGGCAGGAGACACGGGCGGGAGCCCGGGCCGTCCGAGCCGGCCGGGACGGCGCCCGGGGCCGGTCGTCCGGCGCTCGCGTCCGCCGGAGCGGATGGTGCCGTCGCGGCGCCGGGGCGCCCCGGGGAGGGCGAGGCTGAGGCCGGGAACGAGGCTGAGGCCGGGAACGAGGCTGAGGCCGGGAACGAAGCCGAGGCCGGCCCGGTCCCCCCGCCTCCGGCCGACGGCACGACACCGAAACAGCGCCCGGCCGCCCGGCGTTACCGGGCTTTGTCCGCCGGCCTCGCGCTCGCCTGCCTCGCCGGAGCCGGCGTCCTGTTGAGCCTCGGCGGCGGCCCGGACCACGGCTGCGCGCCGCCTCTGGAACTGCGCGTACTGGTGGATCCCGACATCCGGCCCACCGTGCAGAAGGCCGCCGACACCTACCTGGACCGGAGCACCGGCGGCTGCCGGACTGTGGGCATCAGCGTGTACACCGGCAACTCCACCGATGTCGTCGACGCGCTCCAGGCCGCGCCGCTCTGGCAATCCCATCCCGCCTCCTGCCCGCCCTCCGGCGACTGCCTGTTGCCGCAACGCGATCTCGGGGCCCAGCCCGACGTCTGGATCCCGGCCGCCACGGTCACCTCGCTGCGCGTGCTCGCCGAGCAGAGCGTGGCGGCCCGGACAGTCGCGAAGCTCGACTCGCTGGGCTCTGTCGCGTACACCCCGATGGTCCTCGCCGTCCCCGCCGACGTGGGCCGGCGGCCGGGCCCTGCCGATCGCCCCGCACCGCTGGCCGACCTGGTCGCCCGAGTCCGGGACGGTGGCTCCGACGGTCCGGAGCCCTACCAGGTGTTACGTCCCGATCCCGAGGGCGGAGACGGCGCGCTGCTGTCGACCACCGCGCTGTACGGGACCGACGACCGCCGTCCAGGCGACGTCGAGGCCACCCTCACCGATGACCGTCTTCCCCCGCAGCCCACGGCGCGCGATCTGATGTGCGGCCTCGCCGACGGGTCCCGTAACGCACTGGAGGACAGGGCCGCGGTGCTGGTTCCCGAGCAGACCATGGCCCTGTTCAACCTGCCCTCCGCGAGCGGGGAGGCCGGCACCGTGGGACGACCGGCCTGCGCCAGTGACGTCCTGGAGCACCGTGCGGCCCGCTACCCCACCGACGTTCCCGTGCTCGACCTCCCCTTCTTCCGTGTCACCTGGGCCGGGGCCGACCGGGACGCGACCGCGCGCGGGCGGGCAGTGCGGGACTTCTACGACTGGCTGGCCAAGGACCCCGAGGCCGGGGCGGTCTTCGTGCGGGACGGCTTCCGCACCGGACCGAGCGGGAAGCCGTCGCTTCCCTCCGAGGCCTCCCCGCTCACGGCAAAGGCCAACGAAGGGGCGGTGAGCCTCCTCCTGCCGCCCTCGAACCCGCCGACCTCGGCCTCCGAGGTCACCGAGGCGCTGCGCGACTACCGACAGGCGCTCGGCCCCGGCCGCGTCCTCTACCTGCTGGACGACTCGACCTCGATGGAGGACAACCGGGTCTGGTCGGGGCCGGGACGTGCCAAGGACCTGGTGGCCCGGTCCACCGCCCCGATCGGACCCGAGGACACGTTCGGGGTGTGGGGGCTCTCACCGGGAAGCGCCGCGAACCACACGGAACTGGTCCCCTTCGGCAGCGCCGGCCCGGACCTGGGCCGGGCCCGCGCGGCGGTCGGCGGGGCCCCGGCGGTGAACAGGAACGCGCGCGTCCTGGACGGCCTGCGCGACGGCCTGTCCGAGCTCCGGTCGGGCTCCGAGGGCCCCGTGCCCCGGCTGCTCGTGCTCGTCACGGACGACGAGGACTCCGCCGACCTTCAGCGCGAGGACGTCCTCGCGCTGGTGGAGACCGCGACCGAGGGGACACCGGTACGCGTGGTCACGGTCGCGCTGCGCGGAGGCGGATGCGCACCCGAGCAGCTGAACCAGCGGCTCGCCGAGGCGACCGGCGGCCGCTGCCTGGACGCCTCCGACGACCTGGCCACCGAGCTGACCGCCGAGGTCGCCAAGACCGGGACGGGGGACGCCCGGTGAGCGGCACGCGGCCCCGTCGCCCTCCCCGCGCCGGCGTCCTCGGGTGCCTGCTGCTCACCCTGTCGGCCGCCTGCACGGGGAGCGGCGCGGACGGCCCGTCGCCGACGCCCGGCACCCAGGCACCGGGCCCGATCATCGTGGCCAGCGGCCTCGACGTGACCGGCTCCGGCGGAGTGCGCCAGCAGCTCATCGCCGAGTGGAACCGCCAACACGAGGACGACCCCGACCTGCGGGCGCAGATCGTCGAGCTGCCCGGCGGCGCCGACCAGCAGCGCAGCCAGTTGCTCGGCGCACTCCAGTCCGGCAGCGCCGCGTACGACATCGTCAACCTCGACGTCACCTGGATACCCGAGTTCGCCGAGGCCGGACTGATCCAGGCGCTGCCGGACTCCGACACCGACGACCCCGACGTCATTCCCGAAGTCCTGAGCACCACCCGCTGGAAGAGCCGGACCTACGCCCTGCCCTTCAACACGGACGTCGGCCTGCTCTACTACCGCAAGGACCTGATCGAGCAGAGCGGGATCAACGAGAACCGCCAGCCGACCGGCGACTGGTCCTGGCAGAACCTCTACGACTCCATCGCGACCCTCGGCAGCGGGCAGCCGGAAGGCGATGACCCGGAGAAGGGCTGGACCACCCAACTCGCGCCCTACGAGGGCCTGACGGTCAACGTGATGGACGCCTTCGCCGCCGCCGACGTGCGGATCGCGAGCGCTGACGGCACGTACAACGCCACGCCGGACACCCTGAAGGACGGCCTCCAGGAGTTCCTCACGCATGTCGACGACAACCGCACGCTGCTGCCCCGGGCGCTGACCTCGAACGAGGACGCCACCCTGGACGACTTCGCGGAGGGCCGGGTGGTCTACATGCGGAACTGGCCCTACGCCTTCGGCGCGCTCCAGAGCCGGTTGGCACCGGAGCGGTACGCCGCCGTCCCGCTCCCCGGCCGCTCCGTGCTCGGCGGCCAGAACCTCGCCGTCTCCGCCGCGTCACCGCGATCCGCCGCCGCCCGGAAGCTGCTCGCCTTCCTCACCGGGCCGCGCAGCGAACGCTGCCTCCTGGACGCCGGTTTCGCCGCGACCCGTCTCTCGTCGTACACCGCGGAGAAGACGACCGGGGCACCGGCCTGCTGGGAAGCGGTCACCGAGGCGCTGCGGCCCGGCACGGCCTCTGCGGACCCGGTGCCACGGGAGGGCAGCGCCCGCGCCCCGTCCGCGCGGGAGCGGTCGGAGTACATCGGGAGCGTACGGCGGGCGCTGGAGGAGGCGGTGCAGCGTCCGCGTACGCCGTATTACGGAGCGTTCACCCGGGCTCTGCAATCGGCGGTGTACGGACTCCTGACGGACGAGTCGCCCGATCTCGACGAAGCGGCGGAGCAACTGCACGAAGCCCTGAAAGAGGCCTTCGCGGGCCGCTAGCGGCCGCCGGGGCGGCGCGCTGTTGTCGCGGTGATCATCTACCGCGCGGGAGCCACCGCCGTCGCGGTGACCTTCGCGGCGCCCCTGGAGGACAGCTCCGACGCGAAGGAGGTGGATGCGGGGAGGGAGTAGCCCGCCGCGTCGTGGCCCTCGCAGAAGCGGCTGTCCGCCAGAAGCCGACGGCGTACCGTGCCGGTCCCGGCCACGGCGGGCTGGGGCAGCCAGGACCGGTCGGGGTGACGGAACCGCAGATGCGACATGGCCCGGCGCACCACCCGTCCCTCGGACAGGGACAGGGGAACACGCGTGGTGGTCAGCTGACCGGCCGGGCAACGGTCGCAGAGCCGGTAGGAGAACTCACCGACCACTTTGCGGTGGTGGACCAGGAGCAGATGATGCTCGCTGGTCCCGGCCGAGGGTGGACAGGCCGTCCACTCCAGACGATCGAGCAGGCGCGCGTGACCCCGCTTACGCGCCCAGTGTCGCCGAACAGCTTCGAACCGACGGTTCCCGACCATACCCATGCGTGACGGGTGCCCCGGCGCGCTCCCGTCATGCTTCCCTGTCCGGGAACCGCAGGGATCAGGCCTGGGAGGCGTACGCGAGGAAGTGCGTCCAGGCGGTGTCGGGCCGGTTCCGCAGGAGTTCCCGACGTTCCAGCCGGGCCACGAGCCGCGCTTCGATCTGCTCGTCGTCGAGCGGCGGCAACCGGTCCGCGAAATACGTCCGCGCGTACGCAGGCGTCTGCAACAGCCCCGGAATCAACCGGCACTCGTACGTGTAGCGGATCGAGGTGTCCGACACCCGGGGCGAGCGCCGACCGCCAGGGCCGGGGGACGTCACCGCACCGGCGGACGGCGACGACGGCGGGCGCGGGATGCTGATCGTGGACGCGCCGGCGGACCGCTGGGCGGTTCTCGACCGGGAACGGCCGCCGGGCAGGACGGTCCGCGCGGAGCTGGACCTGTTGTACTGACCACCGCCCCCAGGGGCGTCAGTGGTCGGAGTAGCTGAAGTCGCCCATCGTCCAGGCGCTGACGTCCTCGATCGCCACGCGGTACATCCCACCCGTCTCCGGGATTCCCACCGCGCCTTGCAGGATCCGCGCCACGTGGAAGTGCAGATGCGTCTGGGGGCCTTCCTTGCGCGCGGTGGCGGTGAAGGCCGCGGCGAACTCGCCCAGCTGGGCCGAGTCCGCCAGGACCTCCGACACCCGCTGCCGCCAGACGGCCTCGGGGGCCAGTCGGCCGGTGATGACGGCGCCCCCGGCGACGACGGTCAGCGACATCTGGTTGCTGTGCCCGGACTCCACCAGGGCGGCGACATCAACGAGCAACTCGTCAGGCTTCGACATGGAAGCCGATTCTAGTCGGCGGCTCCGGCCGCGGTCCCTGCGGTCCGGTCCAGGTGGTGCGCGCCTCTTCGCGGGTCGGGTGGATCCGTGGGCCGGCGGGCTGACGGGCCGCAAGGGTCATCCGGTGGCGGTCAGGACGAGGATGGCCTGGTCGTCGTCGATGCCGTGGCCTCCGGTGAAGGCGTGCACGGCGTGGGTCACGGTGTCGATCAGCTGTTGGGCGGTGGGTCCGGCCGGTGCGTCCGCCAAAGCGTCGGCGAGGCGTCGGTCGCCGAAGAGTTCGTTGTCGTGACGGCGGGCTTCGGTGATGCCGTCGGTGTAGAGCACCAGGCTCTCGTTCGGGCGCAGACGCAGGGTGCGGGCGGTGAGGTGGGTCTGCGGCCCGATGCCCAGCAGGACGCCCGGTGCGTCGACCGCCCGGACGGTGCCATGGGCGTCCAGGTGGAGAGGGAGGGTGTGGCCGGCGCGGACGAGTTCGACGTCGAGGCCGTCGTCGGTGGGGGTGATCCGGCCGTAGACGAGGGTGACGAATCCGGTGCCGTGACCGACGGGCCGGTTGCACAGGGCCTGGTTGACCGCTTCGACGACCTCTTGGGGACCGGGGACGAGAGGGGCGACGGCGCGGGCGGTGTGGCGTACCAGGGCGGTGGTGGTCGCGGCGATGGCGCCGCGGCCGCAGACGTCGCCGAGCAGGAACGCCCACCGGCCGTCGGGCAGGGGGAAGACGTCGTAGAAGTCGCCGCCGACGTCGAGTCCCTCACCGGCGGGGTGGTAGTAGGTGGCCACCTCGGTGCCGGGCACGCAGGGCAGTTCAGGCAGGAGGAGCCCTGCCTGCAGATCGCGGGCGAGGACGGCGCGGTGGGTGTACTGGCGGGCGTTGCGCGCGGCCAGGGCGGCGCGTCCGGCGAGCTCCTCGGCCAGGGCGACGGTGTGTCCGTCGAAGGTGTACCCGTCGGTGGACAGCAGCGTCACGGTGCCGACGACGCTGTCCCGGTCGAGCAGGGGGATGCACAGATAACCGGTGACGCCCAGGTCGTGCCAGGGGCCGGGGCCGGTGGGGGTTCGCCGGGCCACTTCGGTCACGCCGGAGGCCAGGACGCGTGCGACGGCGTCGTCGGTGTCGTCGTAGACAGGGGCGTGGCCGGCGAGCAGATCCCGCTGCCACCGGTCGGGGGCGGCGGTGGCCACACGGCGGACCCGTCCACCCTCGATGACATCGACCGCGCACAGTGGTGCCAGGCGCGGGGTGCAGGCCTGAGCCAGGCGGTTGAGGGTCTGGGCGACGTCCAGGTCGGTGGTCAGGAGGGTGCTGGCGTTCAGAAGGAAGGCCAGGTCGTCGCGGGCGGTCTTCTCGCGGGCTTCGGCCGCCTGGTAGGCCTGTTCGGCCTGGTGGCGTTCGATGGCCAGGGCGGCGGTGCCGGCGAAGACCCGGGCGAGGGCGAGGTCGGCCTCCCGCGCGACGCGCGGGACGCGGTGATACATCGCGAAGGTGCCCAGCAGCGAACCGTCGCGGGCCAGGATCGGGGTGGACCAGCAGGCGGCGACACCGGCCTTCTCGGCCAGGTCGCGGAAGTCGTCCCAGAACGGATCGGTGGCGATATCGGTGACGATCACCGGCCGGCGGCGGTGAGCGGCGGTGCCGCAGGAGCCGACACCCTCACCGGTGGCGATACCGTCGATGGCCTGGTTGTAGAAGTCGGGCAGGCTCGGTGCGGCGCCGTGGCGCAGGTGTCGGCCGTCGGCGTCGGCGAGCAGGACCGATACCAGCACTTCCTCAGGAGTGAGATCCTCGATCGCCCGTGCCATGCCTTCGAGCACCTCGGAGAGAGGGGCCTGGCGGGCGATCTGCTCCAGCAGGGCCCGGTGCTCGGCCGTCAGCCGCTGCGCATGTTTGACCTGGGTGGTCTCCACCCCGATCATCCGCACGCCCATGACGTTGCCGCCGGAGTCCAGACGAGGCTCGTAGGTGAAGTCGAAGAACCCCTCGCGGGCATCCGCTCCCTCGCCCAGCATCACGCGGGCGTCCCGGCCGGTATAGGCCTCACCTGTGCGATAGACACGGTCGAGCAGAGCGATGAAGCCCTGCTCGACCAGTTCCGGCAGGAGCTGCCCCAGCGGCACGCCGGTACGGGTGCGCTCGATTCCGCCGATCGCCGCGAAGAACGCCGGGTTCGCCGCCTCCAGCAGGTGAGCCGGCCCGGCCATGGAGGCGAACAAGGCCATCGACTGCCCGAACAACGACCGTAGATCGTCCTCCCCGTCGCCGGATGCGGCGGTACGCGCCGCCGGCACCGGGCCGGTCCGGACAAGCGGGGGTGCCTGCTGGTCCGGTGCGCCCGTCATCCGCCGTGCTCCGTGCCGGTCCGCGCCGAGCTGTCGGCGCCGGCCGCAACGGCTCCGGGAACATGCAGGTGGGCGTCGAGAGCCTCTTCCGGGTCGATGTGCAGACAGAAGATCTGCTTCAGCCCGGTCAGTTCGAACAGGCGGTTGAGGTTGTCGGTCACGGAGGCCAGGCACAGAACCCCGTCCTGCGCGGACATCTGGTGGTACAGCTTCAGCAGGGCGCTGATGCCGGTGGAGTCGCAGTAGGCCAGGTGGGCGCAGTCGATCACCACGGCCCCTGTCACCTCGCCGGTGCCCAGTTCCTCCTCGCCGGCCTCGTACAGCTGCACCACGCTGTGGAAGTCGAGATCCCCGCGCAGAGTGAACACCACTCCTCGTGTGTCCCGTCTGACCTCTACCGTGAACACTTCGGTTTCCTCCACATGGGTTCTCCGTGACGCCCAGGATAGGGGGCGGTCTCTGCCGGCGGGGACGGTGCGGTCCTCAGTGATGTGTGGTCAGGTCGGTGAGTCCGGAGATGGTCAGTACGGGCTCCAGGACCGGGCCGGCGATGAGTTCGAGGCGCTCTGCGTGCGGGAACAGGACGCTCAGGCCGGCGCTGTCGAGGTACTCGACGTCGCTCAGGTCCAGGACGAGGGGTCCGGGTGCGTCGTCGAGGGCGGCCGCCAGGCTCTGGGCGTTGCTCATGTCGATCTCGCCGACCGCGGTCAGCACGCTGGTGCCGTCCGGCCGCCGACTGGCTGTGAGGGTCAGGGGCGTAGTCATCAGGCGATCCTCGTGTGCATGTCGACGGTGGTACCGGTCGGCCCTTGGACGACGGTGACCTGCTGCATCAGGGCACGCATCAGCCCCATACCGCGGCCGCGGTGGGCGTTGCGCTCGGGCTGGGGCACTTTCCACCGGCCGGAGTCGGCGATGGTCAGGCGCAGGTTGTCGACGGATGCCTCGGCGCGGAAGTAGACGGTGTCGCCGGGGGCGTCGCGGTGTCCGTGTTCGATGGCGTTGGCACAGGCTTCGCCTGCTGCCACCAGGACGCTCTGCGCGGTGCGCGGTGGCAGGTCGCACTGTTCGAGCCAGCCGCGCAGAGCTTTCCGGACGGGAGCGAGCTGGCCTGATTCCGCCGGGAAGGAGATCTCCAGCGGAGCCGGGTGACGGTAGAGCAGCAGGGCGACGTCGTCGTCGTAGCCGCCGTCGGGAGCCAGCCGGGACATCACTTCGCTGGCGAGATCGTCGACCGCGCTGTCCCGGCCGTCCTGAAGGGCCTCGCCGGCCCGGTCGATGCCCGCGCTGAGCGGACGGCGGCGGCGTTCGACCAGCCCGTCGGTGTACAGCAGCAGCGTGGAACGGGCGGAGATGGTGCAGCTGCCTTCGGGGCGCGGCCGGTCGGGCCGTACGGCCAGGGGCAGGGAACGTCCGTCTTCCAGAAGCCTGGTGATGCCGTCGGGTCGGACGAGAATGCCAGGGGGGTGCCCCGCGCTGGAGTAGGTGAGCTGCCCGGTCCGGGGGTCGAGAACTCCGCAGAAGACGGTGGTGCACATCGCGCCGGGGACCCCGACGGCGAACTGGTCCAGGGCCATGAGCGCCCGGGCGGGACCGGCGTCCTGGAGCAGCAGGGCGCGGCAGGCGCTGCGCAGCTGCCCCATCACGGAGGCGGCCTGCAGGCCGCGGCCGACGCAGTCGCCCACGACGATGCCGATGCGACCGTCGGGCAGGGCGACGGTGTCGTACCAGTCGCCGCCGACCTCCAGGGGGCGGGTGGCGGGCTCGTAGCGGACGGCGAAGCCGTCCGGGAGCTGGGACGGGCCGAGAATGGCCCGCTGCAGCGCGATGGCGGTCTCGCGTTGCTGGTCGATCTGGTGAGCGCGGGCCAGGCCCTGGGCCAGGCGGCCGGCCAGCAGGGACAGCAGGAGCTGGTCCTCGCCGGTGAAGGGGCGCCGCTCGCCCAGGGCGATCCACAGGGCCAGGCTGCCTTGCGGGTGTTCCAGGACGACGGTGGCCCCGCCCTGGCCCGGAACGACGGTGAGCGCCGGCTGGTCACGCAGAGCGGTGAGCGTCCGGCGGCGTTCGGCGGGCAGATCCTGCCAGACGAGGCCGGTGCCGGTGCCGGTGAGGACAGGCTCGTCACGGGGACCGAAGACCACGGCCGTCACGTGTTCGGCGTGCCACAGCTTCTTCAGCTCCTCAAGAGAGCCTTCGAGGGCCTCGGCCAGGCTGGGGGCCTGGGACAGACGGGTGCTCAGAGCGGCCAGGGCGGTTTCGCGCTGGATGGCGTAGTGCTCGGCGCTCACGTCGCGGAAGGTTCCGACGATCACCGTACGGCCGGTGTCGGGGTCCTGGACCTGGTTGAACGTGGCCGTCACCCACAGGCGATGTCCGTCGCGGTGGGTGACGGGAATGGTGTAGCTACCGCGTTCCTGGCCGGTCAGTGTGGCGAAGGCCTCGGCAACCAGGCGGTGGGCTTCGGGGTCGGTGGCTCCATCCGGCCACCAGGGGTGCACCGGCTGGTACGGCAGGCCTTCGGGGCCGTACCCGAGGATGCTGGTGAAGGAGGTGTTGATCTCGATGACCGCGCCGTCCTCGGCACAGACGAAGAACGCCTCCTGGAGCGAGTCGATCAGGGCGGTACGCCACCGGGCGTGGTGGTTGCGCAGCCGGGCCAGTTTCACGTTGGCCTCGACGCGGGCCAGGAGTTCGGCGGCGGCGAACGGTTTGACGAGGTAGTCGTCCGCGCCCGCCTGCAGACCCTCGATGGACGCCTCCTGCCCGGCGCGGGCGGACAGCAGTACCACCGGCACCGAGGCGGTACGCGAGTCGTTGCGCAGCGCTCGCACCAGGGACAGGCCGTTCAGGCGGGGCATCATGACGTCGCTGACCACGAGATCGGGGGCGTCCGCGCGAACGGCTTCGAGGGCCTGCTGTCCGTCGACGACCGCGTCGACCTGGTATCCGGCGTCGCGCAGCAGCCGGGTGAGGTACTCGCGCATGTCGGCGTTGTCGTCGGCGATCAGTACCCGCGCCTGAGCCGACAGGCGGGGCACGGGAGCCTCGCCGGCCGTCTGCGGCCCGCTGTGCGGTTCGCCGGCCGGTTCGCCGGTCTGCCCGCCCGGCAGCCAGCGCAGGGCCTCCTGGACGAAGGGGGCGGCGCCACCGGGAGAGGTGACGTCGTCGCCCCCGGGGGTACGGACGGCGTCGGCCGGCAGGTGGGCTGAGCCGAACGGCAGCCGGATGGTGAAGCTGGTGCCCTCACCTTCAACGGAGGCGGCTGTGATGAGACCGCCGTGCAGGCCGACCAGTTCCTTCACCAGCGCCAGGCCGATGCCGCTGCCCTCGTTGGAGCGGGAGCGGGCGTTCTCGATGCGGTGGAACCGCTCGAACAGCCGGGGCATCTCCTCGGCCGCCACACCGATCCCGGTGTCCGTGATCCGCACCACGGCCTCGTCGTCCTGGACGCCCACGCCCACCCGGATCGAGCCCTCGAAGGTGAACTTCAGCGCGTTGCTGAGCAGGTTGAGGACCACCTTCTCCCACATACCGCGATCGACGTACACCGGCTCGGGCAGGGTTTCGCACTCGACGCGGAAGTCCAGGCCGGCGTTCTCGACGGCGGAACGGAAGACACTGGCCAGCGCGCCGGTGACCGTGGCCAGGTCGACCGGCTCGTAGCTCGCCTGCATCCGGCCCGCCTCGATGCGGGAGAAGTCCAGCAGCGTGTTGACGAGCTTGCCCATCCGCAGACCGTTGCGGTGGACGGCCTCCAGTTCCTCGCGCACCCGCGGCTCCGCGTCCGCGAGCTGCTCCCGCAGTTCCTGGACCGGCCCCATGATCAAGGTCAGCGGGGTGCGGAACTCGTGGCTGATGTTGGAGAAGAACGTCGTCTTGGCCCGGTCGAGCTCCGCGAGCTCCTCGGCACGGCGCTGCTGGGCCTGGTAGCTGCGGGCGCTCGCGACGCCGGCGGCCATGTGTCCGGCGACCAGTTCCAAGAAGCCCTGGTAGTCCTCGTCCAGGGCACAGAAACGGTTCAGGCCCGCCACCATGAATCCGTAGGGCGCTCCACCCTGTTGCAGCAGGGGCACGACCATGGCCTGGGCCGGCGCCTTCTCCCAGGCCCCGGTCGGCAGGTCCGTGAACGCCTCGCCGTCCAGGGGCACCAGCACGGAATCCCCCCGAGCCGGTACGTCGAAGGGCCAGAGCGGGACGGAGCCCGGGGGAAGGATCTCCGGCGCGGCCGGATGAGCCGGCCCGATCCCGGTCACCGAGGCGCGACGGGCACTGCCGTCGTCCTGGAACAGATAGGTCAGGGTGAAGGGCAGATCGTACGGATTGCGACTCAGCTGCCTCCCGGCGAAGCCGAGCATCTCCTGCTCGGTGCGGATGACGCTGGGGTCGGAGCCCAGGTCGCGCAGGGTCGCCATCCGGCGGTCGCCGATGACCCGCTTGGTGTCCTCGCTGACCACGCACAGCAGGCCGACCACAGCGCCGCCGTCATCGCGCAGGGGACTGTAGGAGAAGGTGTGGTAGCTCTCCTCGGTGTAGCCGGAGCGCTCCACGAACAGCATCAGTCCCTCGTCCCAGGTGGCCTCACCGCTGTTCAGAACGGTGTCGATCCGAGGAGCGATGTCGTCCCAGATCTCCGACCACACCGTGGCGAAGGGCCGGCCCAGTGCCCAGGGGTACTTCTGGCCCAGGGAGTCGCGCCGGTAGGCCTCGTTGCAGAAGAACGTCAGCTCCGGTCCCCACGCCATCCACATGGCGAACTTCGACGACAACAGGATGCTCACGGCCGTCCGCAGACTCTGCGGCCACTCCTCAGGCTCTCCCAGCGGCGTCGCCGACCAGTCCACCTTGGCCAGTTCCCGGCCGATGTTCCGGTCGGCTGTGAACACCTCGTCCATCGCAGCCGAGGGAGTGGTGAGCTCACCGTCCTCCGAGCGCGTCACAGCAGACACCCCTTCACTGGCCTCAGCCTCTTCGTACGAAGTACCGCCCGAGGCTGCTCCACAGCGCCGCCGACCGGCAAACACCCAACCCTCTACCCCGCGGAGAACACGAGAAGCTCTCCCACCGCCCGAAGATCCGCCGGCGCAATACGTAGGATAAGACAACCGCGCCCGGTACGGACGCCACGGAAGGCAGCACCCGGCGGCAGTCCGTACGGCGGCGGCGCCGATCGCAGAGCGGAACGTATGCGGGGGCGATGCGCGCGGCCGGGACCGGCGGACCCGGTCAGCCCCGCCGCACCCGCCCCGCGATCCGCCGCCCCAGCCGGCCCAGCCCCCGCGACCTGTTCCAGTCGCGGAAGGCGTTCGCCCGGCCGCTGCTGCCCGTCCGGCCCACCGTCTCCTCCACCTCCGCCACGGCCTCCGCCGTCATCCCGCGCACCGCCGGGCGCAGCACCTCCTCCAGGAGGGCGGCGGCCGTGGTCGTCCAGGCGGTGCCCGCGTGGGGGTGGGCGGTCCAGTGGGTGAAGCAGTCGGCCGCATAGGCGGGGTGGGTGCGCAGGCGGGTGCGGGTCGGCTCGGCGCGGGCCGCGCGGTCGTACGCGGCGATCAGGTCGGTGTCGTCGCTGCGGACGAAGGCGTACAGCTCCGCGCCCGGGCGGTCCGGGGCCAGGAGGCGTTCGGCGAGGGCCGCGAACGCCACTTCCCGGAGGGCTGGTTCCAGTGGCGCGGCCCGGTCCCGCAGGGTGCGGACCTGCTCCGTCCAGCCGGGCTCCGGTGCGCCCGAGCGCAGGTCGCGGCAGAGTTCGAGGAGCTGGAGCGCGGCCCGCTCCCGGCCGCCGATCTCCTGCGGGAAGGCCCGCAGCAGGTCGTGGGCGAGCGCGGTCGCGTCCGTGCCGCCCGCGCCTCCCCGGTCGCCCGCCGGCCCGTCCGCCGGTGCGCCGAGTGCCGCGTCGACCAGGCGGGCCCACGTCCCCGCCGCCCGGTGCGCGTCCGAGGTCGCCGCCTCCAGGAGCAGCCGGGCCTCCTCGACCGTCGGCGGCCGGTCCTCCCAGACCAGGCCCACCGCCGTACGCAGCACCAATGGCTCGGCGAACGGGGAGAGGCCGGCCGCCCTCAGCACGCGGTGCCAGATCCCCGCCCGGTCCCGGCCCAGCGTCGTCATCGCCCTCGGCGCCTCGGCGCACATCCGCAGGTGCGGCAGCGCCTGCGTCCCGGTGAACGGCAGCGCGACCCGCTCCAGGAACCGGGCCACCGCCGCCGG
The DNA here is from genome assembly GCF_044767965.1 of Streptomyces sp. NPDC101178. Classification (NCBI taxonomy): domain Bacteria; kingdom Bacillati; phylum Actinomycetota; class Actinomycetes; order Kitasatosporales; family Streptomycetaceae; genus Streptomyces; species Streptomyces sp. NPDC101178. The sequence goes on along the minus strand of NZ_JBIWOZ010000007.1, from coordinate 272,004 downwards.
ATCGTCCGGCGCGATCCGGTCCAGCGCGCCGAGCAACGCCGTCCGTACGTCGAACTGCTCGTCCAGCAGCTCCAGGAGCGCCGGCGCGAAGGCGGGCGCCTGCGCCGATGCGTCGGCCTTTGCCTGGGACGCGGGTGCGAAGACGGGCGTCCCTTCGGTCCCGTCCGCCTCCGCCAGCAGCGCCGGTGCCAGCCCGGCCACGACCCCCGGCAGCGACTCCGTACCGTTCACGCCCAACAGCCTCGCCACGCGCAGCAGTTGTACGGTGCGTGCCACCGGCCTCCGGCCGCCCGCACCGCTCTCCAGCTCCGCCAGGATCTCCGGGCCCAGCACCTTGGCGATCGCCTCGCCCTCCGGGCCCGTGAACGCGTCCCGGCGCGGCAGCTCCAGTGAACCGTTGCCGCCCCGCACCGCCTCCGTCACCAGCATCGCGGCCAGCGGTGCCGTGACCGAGGCCGGGCACCTCCCGTCCAGGGCCCCGAACAGCCGCCCCACCGCGTCGAATTCGGATCCCGTACGGTCGTCGATCCCCGGTGACGTCAGCGCCTCCACCAACTGGCCGATCCGCTTCGCGTCCAGGGCGTACGGCCGCTCCGCCGCCCAACCGGCCGCCTCCGCACGCTCGTCGGGCCCCAGCGCCACCCCGGCGCACAGTGCCATCACCGCCAACGGCCCGGCGGCGAAAGGGTCCCCGGGCAGCTCGCGCGCCTCCTGGAACAGCTCCGGCGCCCGGCTCCGCCACACCCGGGCCGCGGTCCGGGCCCACGCGTCGCCCCAGGCGTCCACCGGCGGCCGGTCCGCGCAGACATGGACCCGAAGCCCCGCCTCCCGCGCCGCCGCCGCGTCCTCGGGAGGCGCTCCCACCACACGCAGCGGCGAACTCCCCGGCGCCCGCGTGTACGTGGTGAACGTCAGCCGCTCCACGCTCTCCCTCGGCAGCGTCACCGCCGCCAGCCCCAGCCAGCGCGCCACATCCGCGCTCTGCCGCTCCACCAGCACCACCGGCCCGCCGGCCGCCGGAGCCTTCTCCTCGCTCGCCCGGCGCAGATCGGCGAGGACCGCCGCCAGCCAGGGGCCGCGCGACACGGCGAAGTCGTCGAGCCCCTCCCGTACCGGCGCGGGACCCGGCGGCACCATGGCGAGCGGGTCGGGCTGCGCGCCGCCGACCGGCGTCGTGGCGGCCCAGTGCGGCGACCGCCACGCCTCCACCGGCAGCCGGTCGCCCGGCAGCGGCACGCCCGGAGGCAGGTGCACCGCGTGCGTGTGGAACCGGACCGGTGCCGTACCGTCGCCGCGCGCCGGAGCCGTACGGCCGACCACACGGCTGCCGTCGGACAGGACCGCGTACGTGAACGCCTGGGGGAGCGCGCGGAGTTCTGCGGCGGTGGGCCGGGTCGAGGCGCCGTCGGGGAGCGTGTATCCGAGCAGCGGTTCCACCTCGGCGAGCAGCGCCGCCGACACCCCCGGCCCGACGGCCGTGAACCGGCCCGCCGTCTCCTCGTCACCCGGCGCGGCGGATATGTGGTGCACCTGTGCAAGGCTCAATCGTCGGCCCTCTTCGTCCTGCCGCGCCCGGGTCCCCGCTCCACCCACACGCGACCGGGTCGGGGGAGGAGTCCACGGCCGCGGGGGCGACGTTATCAAGGACGGAGGCGGTGTCCCTATGCTGCGTCAGGCGCTGGCCTCAGGACCGATCCACGACGTGCGGGAGGCCGTTGTGTAGAAGACTGTGGGCGGGTGCGCCGGCCCGGGCGTACCGGAAGGGGGGAAGCGATGCGGCATGTGCCGAATCTGCCGATGTACGACAAGGACGCGACCACCAGACTGCTCTGCTCCTCGGTCCATCTGGACGACGCGTTCGCCCGGTACGCGCACCGGGAACTCCTGGGCGACCGCCTCACCGCGATGGGTCTGCCGCTCGGTGTGAACCTGCTGGCGCTGGCCCGCCACGCGCACCGCGCGACCGGGCGCACGGACCTCCGTGACCGCGGGCTGGCCTGGCTCTGCGCGGTGTGGTGGCTCGCCGTGCTCACCGTGATCGGCGGCCTGGTGAGCGGCGCACCCGGCCTGGCGGAAGCGGCCGTCCTCGTGGGGCTGCTCGTCCTCGGATGCGCCTGGTGGCTGGTGCACCGGGCCGAATCCCAGGCGCGCGCCGACGCCCTCGAAGCGCGCTACAACACCGCGCGCCCGCAGGACCTGGCCCCCGAGGTCACCGGCGAGGCCGAAGCGCGGCTGCGCGGACGGCGGCGCCCGAACATGGTGCCGTACACGCAGAGCGCCGAGCGGCGCAATCCGTTCGTCGGCAGCGGCGACAAGATCAAAGAGACGGTCTGGCAGCCGATCGACATCAGCCGCCCCGCCGACGCGCCCGGCGGCGGCAAGGCGACCCTGATTCCCTTCGACGCCGTCGACCTCCACACCTACCTGGCGCGGGAGTTGGGCAACCTCGCCGGTCTCGAGGGGCTCCGGGCGCAGAACCGGCTCTACGTGCTCGGCCTCCAGGTCCTCCACCTCGGCGACGAGGTGCTGCCCGACCGGCTGCGGCCGCCCAACAGCGAGATCCCGCCGCCGCTCGTCAAGGCGGGGCTGCTCAAGCCCGGCGCGGGCATGCGGACCTACCTCAGCCTGGAGCGGGTCGGAGAGGGCGGCCGGGTCATCGTCTCCATGCACCTGCGCGCCCGGCTCCAGCACCCCAGCCTCTCCTGGGAGGTCGCGGCCTACGGCATCCCGCCGCTGCACGCCCGCTACTACGGCGCCGACTACATCCCGCGCGGCGGCTGGGAACGCCGGTGGAGCCTGGTCCGGTTCGCCACCTCGCACACCTGGTCGGGCCTGACCGGCGCACCTGGACGGAACGGGCGCCGCAACGCCGAGCGCAAGCGGCGCGCCCGCGAACTGGAGAAGGCGCGCAGGGAGATCACCAAGAAGCACGCGCTGTACGACTACGGCGCCACGGACAGCCTGCGCGAACGGGTCGCCTCCTGGGACCAGTTGGGGCACTCCGAGCGCACCGACTCGCAGGACTTCCTGCACCGGCTCCAGCAGGGCGTGCTCATCGCCACCGAGCGGTTCCTGAAGGCCCACAACGTGGACACCAGCTCCTTCGACCAGGCCCAGCAGGTCATCAACACCCAGACCTACAACATCTCCGGCGACATCACCGGACCGGCCAACATCGGCAACAACGGACAGATCTCCGCCGCCTACGGGCCGGGCGCCCAGGCCCCGGCGGCCGCGGGCCCCACGCCCTGAGTCCGACGCCCTGAGCCCCACCCCGTGAGCCCGCACCACCGACCACCAGGAGAGACATGAGCACGTACAACTTCCACGGCGACATCTCCGGCCCGAGCAACTTCGGCGACCACGGAAAGATCGAGGTCACCTACGGCACACCTCCGGCCGAGGCGCTGCGGCTCGCCACCGACCTCGTCCAGCTCGTCCGCCAGGAGGCCGCGCGGCCGGAGCTCGCGGCGCAGGCCGAGATCGTGCGGGGCGAGCTGGTCCGGGCGGGGGAGGAAGGCCGCCCCGCCGACCAGGGGCGGATCCGGCAGGCGCTGGAGACGCTGACGGTGGGGCTCGCGGCGGGCAGCGGCGGGATCGCGCTGGCCCAGGAGATCGGCCGGCTGGTCGGGCTCTGAGATGACACCCACCGATGTCGACGTCGCGACGGCCGGGGCGCGGGCCGGTGCCCTCGTGGTCCGCACCCTGTACGGCCGGCGGCTTGACCGCATCGACAAGGGCGCCGGGGACTTCGCCACCGCCGCCGACGTGGAGGCAGAGCAGGCGATCCTCGGCGTCCTCCGCGCCGCCCGGCCCGCTGACGCGGTGCTGGGAGAGGAGGGCGGGCAGCAGGGGGCCGGTCCTGCCGAGGCCGTACGCCAGTGGCTCGTCGACCCTCTGTGCGGCACGCTCAACTACGCCGTCGGCAACCTGCTGGTGGCCGTCAACGTGGCCCTGCGCGACGGGGCGGCGGCGGTGGCCGACCCGTTCGGCGGCGAGGTCTTCTTCACCGACGGCGAGAGCGCCTTCGTACGGCGGGACGGAACCGACGACGTCCCGCTGACGCCGACCTCCGCAACCCGGCTGGTGGACGTCAACCTCGATCCGCCGTTCCCGAGCGCGCCGGCGTTCCGGGCCGTGGAGCTGCTGGCCCACCCGGGCTTCGCCGAACACTTCCGGCCGCGCGTCGTCTCCACCACGCTGGCCCTCGCCTGGGTCGCGGCCGGGAAGCGCGCCGCGTACGTCACCGACGGCGGCGATCTCTCCGGGAGCGTGCACTTCGCCGCCGGTATCGCGCTGTGCCGGGCGGCGGGGTGCGTGGTCACCGGGATCGACGGCGCCCCGGTCGGCGAGGGCCACGGGCTGGTGGCCGCCGCCGACGAGGAGACGCACGGGCTGCTGATGTCGATGATCCGCGGCGGATGAACTCCCTTCGCCCCGGCGCTACTTGTCGATGATCCGTGCCGAATGAAGTCCGGTGGTCCCGGCGCTACTTGGCGTGGACCGACGCCTGCGCTCCGCCGAGGTCCAGCCGCAGGCCCGCGCGGAGCGGGACCGTCTGGCCCGGGGCGATCTCCTGCGAGGTGCCGTCGGATCGCGTCCCGGTCCAGCTCGTCGACGAACGGTTCGCCAGCCCGAACTTGCCCGGCCTGCTCGGGTGTTCCGTCAGCTCCGCCACCAGCGTGGCGTCGCTGTAGTCGTGGCGCGAGGGCTCCGGCGCCAGGTGGTGTTCGTGCACCCGGGCGGCCCGGCCCAGCCGCACGTGGCGCTCGGAGCGCGGCAGCGGCGTGAGGATGCTCAGGCGGGGCGGCAGGATCAGGGCGCTGCCGCAGGACCAGCAGGTGCCCGCCGTGGTCGCGCCGGGCTGCGTCATGTTCTGGCGGCCGCAGTCGGCGCACTCCACGACGGCGTCCAGGACCGACCGCAGCGCGTCCCGCCACTGCGACTCCCGCACCCGGGCCGTGGGCTGGTGCAGGCCCACGGTGAAGTTGTGCGTGAACAGGTCCTGGAGTGCCGGAGGGGCCACCGCCCACGTCTGCAGGACGGTGGACTGCTCCACCGGGTCGGGAGCGTTCGCCGGATCGGCCGGATCGAAGACGAACAGCGGCTGCTTCCCGTACAGCCGCTTCTCCGCCGCCTCGTCCAGGCAGTGGATCTCCAACTCCCGCTTTCCCTTCAGTGGGTGATGGTTCATCAGGAGCATGAACAGCAGGACGGAGAGCGAGTGGAGGTCCGTCTGCGTGCCGGGCCTTGCGCCTGTGTCGCCGCGCACCAGCTCCGGCGCCATGAACTCCATGGTCCCCGAGATGCCGGTGCTGTCGCCCTCGACCACCGCGTTGTCGTTGTCGCAGACCAGGACGTCACCGCCGGCCGGATCGAAGAAGATGTTGCCCCAGGAGATGTCCCGGTAGGCGATCCCGCGCGAGTGGAGCGCCTGGTAGGCCTCCACCGTGTAGAGCGCGGCGGTCAGCAGGGCGCGCGGCGTGGTGCGCAGCCTGCGGCGGAAGAGGTCGGGCAGCCCTTTGAACCGGTCCGGCCGCAGGTCCATCAGATAGCCGAACGCGCCGGTGCCCGACGGTACGTACGCCGTCGGCCACAGGAAGCGGTCGTCGTCGAAGTCCCGGGCCACCAACTCCCGTACGATCGCGTCCTGCTCGGGCGTCGCACAGGAGGGGTAGTACCACTTCAGGGCGCGCTCGCCGGACGCGGTCGCCACCCGGTACACCTCCCCCTGGCCACCGGCGCCGAGCATGTCGATGACGCGGACGGACTCCCCGTCGTCGGCGGTGAGGAGCGTTCCTCCGTCGAGCATGCCGGTCATGCGTCACTCCGTGGTTGGTCTGCCGCGGGGCCGTGGTCCGCCGCGTCGGGTCCGGGCCGCCGGGCGGCGACCAGGGTCGTGTCATCCCCGGAGTAGCGGGCCGCCTCGGCCAGCCACCCGGGCAGGGCGTCGCGTACGTCGTCGGGACCGCCGGCCTTCGCGAGCCGCTGGTCGAGACCGGTCATGAACTGCGCGAACCCCTCGTCCGAGGCGAAGCTCTTGGAGAGGCCGTCGGTGGACAGGGCCACCAGCCGCGGGGTGCGCTCCCGCGCGACGACCGGCGCCCAGTGCACCCGGATCATCTTCCAGGCATGCCGGCTGCAGAGGGACTCCGTCTCGTCGCCGAGATCCGCCTCCACCGGGGCCAGCGGCAGCGCGACCGTCCCGTCGGCCCCGATCACCGTCAGTTCCCCGTCGCCCAGCTGCCAGGCCGCGAAGACCTGCGGGGTGAGCACCGCACCGACCAGTGTCGCCCCGTACAGCAGCAGCTTCTGGCCCTTGTTGGGCGGCTCGGCCGCGGGGTCGGCCGTGTCCGGGTGGCGGTCCCAGTGGGAGAGCACGCTCTCCTGCCAGGCGGCCACCAGCTGCCGGGGCAGCTCATTGCGTGCGTAGTTCATCAGCCAGCTCAGGCTGTGCGTGCCGTCCGGGCCCTCGGAGCGCGCCAGTTCGGCGAACGTGCGGGCCTGGGCGGCGAACAGGTCGACCGCGCACCGCGCACCGATATGGCTGCGGGCGTGCGCCGCCGAGCCATGGCCGTCCGCCACCGCGAGGACCAGCGGATCGCCCGTGGAGCCGGATCCCTCGCTGACGTACCAGTCCTGGTTGATCTGCTTGTTGACTCCCCGCACGCTGTGTTCGAGGGTCTCCCACAGTGGCCGCTCAGGTGCGCTCACCAGACGTCGTCATCGTCGTCGTCCAACTGCGGCGGCGCATAGGGCGGTTGCTTGAGCGTCGTGTCGGAAGGGGAGGCCACCGGCTGCGACGCCGCCTTGACCGCGGCCGTCGAGGCCCAGCGGATCGCCGCCGCCAGCTGCTTCGGGCTGTTGGCGTCCAGCGGCTGCAGCTCCGGGTTGCCCAGGAACTCCTGGAGCACACCGCGGTCCGCGTCCGCGCCGATCGCGATGGCCACCCGCACCGCCTTCCTGCCCCACGGCGTGGCGTCCAGCGCGCGCAGACCGGTCTTCCAGTCGTCGGTCGGCACCCCGTCGGAGACCAGCGCCAGCACCGGCTTCAGGGCCCGCTGCGGCATCGGCGGAGTCTGGAACTCACGGGAGACCACCTCCAGCGCCTCGCCCAGGTTGGTCATGCCGTCGACCTGGACGTCCTGCCAGGTGAAGTCGTCCACCGGCACCGGGTCCTTGTGGTGCCAGCGTGCCTCCGTGGAGAACGTCATGGTACGCAGCAGGAGTTGGGCGGCCGGATTGTCGTGGGCCACCGACCGCATCTCCGGAATCGCCTCCCGGATCGCGTAGTTGAGCTGTCCGATCTTCTCGCCCTGCATGGAGTAGGAGCAGTCCAGCAGCCAGATGAAGTGGACCGGCCGGTTCGCCATGGGACCGCCGGGAATGTCACTCACTCGAAGCCCTCCTTGTCATGGTGTGTGATCCGTCGTGGGGTTGGGGAAAACGGAAGCCGCCGGTCGGGAAGGCGGGGGCCGCCGTCACTCGCTCAGCCATCCGGTCACCTGCTCGCCCAGGAACTCCAGCCCCCAGGCCAGGAGCCCGCCGAGGACCAGGACGGAGGCGATGACGAACAGTGTGAGGAGCAGCCGACGTCCTCGCGCGACGTTCGGTGTGACGACCGGCATGGGCGTGGACCGTCCCTCTCTTCTCGGACGTGAACGACCTTAACGACCACGTCAGACTCCGTCAGCGGGTTGAACGATCTTGTACGGGAGCATCGCGCGGGCCCGGCACGGACGCGGTCGCCGGGCCGGCCGCCGGGTCCTCGGAGAGCAGCTTGCCGACCCGCAGGCCTGTCCGGGCCAGAATCCACAACACCGGCTCAGCCGCCCGCCGTTGCTCGCTCACCAGCGGACCCGTCCCGGTGGCCGCGTAGGCGCTCAGCGCCCAGTACCGCCGGCTGCGGAAGCGGTGCCCCAGGTCCCGTACCAGCGGGTCCAGGCCGATCGTGGCCAGCCACGGGCCGACCCCCGTGGCGGGTACCCGCAGGTGTTCGATCCGGTCGAGCACATCCCGCTTGGTGACCACCACCGCCAGCGGCAGCCGGCCGCGCCGACGCCGTCCGGCCAGTGCCGACAGCTCCCCGGTGAACGTCTGGTACGTCTGCCAGGGGCCCGGCTCCGCCGGTCCGGCCGCACGCGCCAGCTCCTCATCCGCGGCCGAGAGGGACCGGCGCACCTGGGGATCGGCCAGGACGTCGACGACCAGGACCACGCCGTCCGCATGGGCCAGATACTCCTGGCGGCGCGTGGAGTCCACATCGTGGAGGGACTCGCCCATCGGGTCGTAGAGGTACAGCAGCCGGTGTCTGCGGCGGTGGCTGATCCGCAGCATCAGGGCCCTGGGCTGTCCACCCTGGGTTTTGCGCACCCAACCACCTTGCTGGAGCTGCCCGTTGATGTCCAGTACGTCCCGCCGGTCGTCGTCCGTCGCGAACTCGACCTTCATCGGACCGTGCCCGGTGCTCGCCTGCAGTCCGGTGACCGCCGCCGCCATCAGCATCGTCTTGCCGGACGAGGTGCCGCCGATCACCGGCACGTGCACGATCCGCAGGCGCCCGATCCCGGCCGGGAGCGACCGGTCGCAGTGAGGGCACTCGACGGCGAGCCGGTCGCGTCCGGCGAGTGAGACGGCGTGGATCCGGCGGCCGCACGAGCAGAGGTGCGACAGCGCGCCGAACCGGCCCGGCCGCAGCTCCCGGTGGGCCGCACCGCACCCCGGGCACCGGTGCACGGCGAGCGGGAAGGCCCGGTAGCAGCGCGGATACGGGCACTTCATCCGGACCCGCCGTGCCAGCGCCACGCCCCGGTCCACCCCGCGCAACGCGCCGACCCCGGCCACCGCCGCCAGCCACACCAGGCCGACCAGCAGCCACATCACCAGGTGCACCAGCACCATCACCGCCGAGGTGAGCAGCGCCCCGGTGATCGCGCCGAGCGCCGTGCCCGGGGCCAGGAGGCGGACGACGAAGCGGGCGATCCAGTGGTCGAAGCGGTAGCCGGTGGACGGCTGGCGGCCAGTGAACATGCGCCGGGCGGTGACCGCCATCCACCGGCCCAGCAGCCGGTGCCGTACGGCCGAGGCGGCGGCGCGGGTGGAGGTGTACGTGTCCACCCACATCAGCTGCGACCAGTACGCGCGCCGCGCGGGCTCGGAGCCGACGGACGGGATCCGGCGATCGGGCGTGCCGGGCGTGCGGGGGCGGAGCGCCTGCGCGGAGGCGCCGAGCGCCAGGGCCAGGAACTCCCAGAACGCGCGGAAGAGGCTGACCGCTACCCAGGTCGCCACGGTCAGCCAGGCCGCCGCCGTGAGGAGCCAGCCCATCAGGCGCCTCCGTCCCGGGAGCCCCGGCGGCGGGGAGCCGCCTTCCCGGCCCGGCCCTCCCGCCCGCCGAACCGCAGCCCCAGCCGCCCCAGCGCTCCCGGCCGGTTCCAGGCGCGGAAGTCCTCCGCGTGCCGTGCGCCCCGCTGGGAGAGGGCCGCTTCCACGGCGGCCAGATCCTCGGTGCTCAGCGCCCGAGCCGCCGGACGCAGCACCCCGTCCAGCAGGGCGCCCCGCACCTCGCCCCAGGCCCCGCCCACCTGCGGATGCCGGTTCCAATCGACGAACCGGGCCGCGAAGTAGTGCGGGTCGCGGAGGAGTCGGTTCCGTACGGAGTCGTCCTGCGCGGCCTTCTCGTAGGCCGCGCAGAGGTCCGTGTCGCCGCTGCGGATCAGTTCTTCCAGCTCGCGGCCCGCGCCGGGGTCGGTCAGCAGCTGGTGCGCGAGCCTGCCGCCGACGTGTTCCAGGACCGGCGGATTCACCGGCCCGGCGGTGCTCCGCAGGCCGAGGATCCGGTCCGCCCAGCCCGGCGGCGCACCGCCCGCCCGCAGGTCGCGCGCGAATTCCAGCAGCAGGAGAGCCGCCCGGTCGTGCGGCCGCAGCTCCTTGCCGAAGGCGGTGAGGAGTTCGTGCGCGAGCTCGTCCGCCTGCGGATCCCCGGGCCGGCCGTTGAACGCGGCCGTGACGAGGAAGGGCCAGGTCTCCGCCGCGCGGTGGACGTCGGGCCCGGTCTCGGCGAGGACGTACCGGGCCTCCTGCGGGGTCGGCGCGGTGGAGCCCCACACCAGGCGGAAGGCGATGCGCAGGAGCGGCGGATGCGCGAAGACGGAGACCCGCGAAGCCTCCAGCACGGCCCGGAGCTCACTGTTCCGGTCGCCGCCTCCGGCCGGGCCACGGGCCTTCCGGCCGCACATCCGCAGATACGGCAGCGTCTCCCCGCTCTCCAGCGGCCCCGCACTCTCCAGCTCCACCGGCGCACGCTCCAGCAGCACGGTGACCGATGCGGGACCGGCCGCCGCCGCCGAATCGAGCTCCCGCAGCAGGGCGGTGTGCAGGTCGGGCCGGTCCGTCAGGGTCTCGTGGAGCTCACCTCCGTACGCGGACGGATCGGCCAGCAGCGCGGACGCCAGCCGGTGCGCGAGCGGCGGAACGAGGTCGGCGCACTCCACCCCGAGGAGCCCGGCCACCCGCAGCAGCCGCAGCGGACGCGCGAAGCCGTCCGGCGCGTCCGCGATCCCGGCCCGCAGCTCCGGACCCAGCTCCGCCGCCAGCTGCCGGGCCACCGCGTCGGTGAGGGCGCCGCGCTCCGGCGGTCGTACCGGCTCCGGCGAGCGCACGGCGGCCGTGAGCAGCCGGGCGGCGAGCGGTGCGGCGGTCTCCGCCCGCAGGCTTCCGCCGACCCGGGCGAACAGCTCGGCCAGCGCGGCGGTCTCGGCCGCCGGTACCGCCTCCTGCCGGGGTGCCGCCAGCGTCTGTACGAGCCCGTCCAGCTCGCGTTCCTCCAGCTCGGCCGGGTGTTCGCAGGCCCACCGGGCCGCCGCCGCGCGGTGGGGCGACGGCAGGTCGATCCCGGCGCACAGGGCGAGCGCCGAGACCGGCCCCGCCGTGAACGGCTGTCCCGGGAGCCGGTCGGCGTACGGGAACAGCTCGACGGCACCGGCCGACCAGATCCGCGCGGCGGCCACCGCCCACGGGCTGGGTTCCGGCCCGTCGGCGGCGGGCGGGACGGTGCAGTCGTGGACCCGGTAGCGGCGTCCGGAACCGGCCGGTCCGTGTGCGTCGTCGGGCAGGACGCCGATGATCCGCTGCCCGGCGAGGTGCGGACGCCGGGTGTAGGTGGTGAACGTCAGCCGGTGGGCGGCGCGCCGCGGCAGCACCGTGCTCGCCAGGACCACCCAGCGGGCCACATCGGCGCTGTCCGGCTCCACGAGGACGATCTGCGGGGCCGTCTCGTCCTCGGCCTGGCGCTGGAGATCGGTGAACACGGCGGCCAGCCAGGGCTCCCGGGACGCGGCGAAGGCGATCAGACCGGCCGGGTCCAGCCCGCTGGAGGGCGGCAGCGCGTCCAGGGCCGCCGGTACGCCTCCTTCCGGCGTGGCCGTGGCCCAGCCGGGCGACTCCCAGGCGCTGACGGGCAGGGCCCCGTCCGGCAGGTGCCGGCCCGGCGCCAGGTGCACGGCGTGGGCGTGGAAGTTGCCCCAGCGGCCGCTGTAGTCGGCGCCCGTGTAGACCGTACGGGCCAGCAGCCGGCTGCCGTCGGACAGCTCGCTGTAGCTGAACGCCCGGGGAAAGGCTTCGAGTTCGGCTGCGGACGGACGCGAGGGCGCGTTCCGTGGCGGCTCGTAGCCGATGAGCTGTTCGGCCTCCCGGAGCACCGACTGCGGCAGCCCCGGCGTGAGCGCGGTGAAGCGGAAGCCCGAGCCGTCCGGGCCGGGCGGCGCCGAGGTGTAGTGCAGCTGTCCCAGCCTCATGCGTCGGCCTTCCCCGTACGGTCCCGGCTCTCCCGGTCGTTCTCCCGCCGGCTTTTGCGCACCGGGATCAGACCGCGCCGCCCCAGCAGCCAGAGCAGCGGGTCCTCCACGCGGACCGGCTGCGGGCCCGACTTCGGTGCGTCGGCCGGTGCGTCGGCGGGCGGCGGCGAACCGAGAGCGGAGAAGCCGAAGTACGACAGTTCGGCGAAGTCGTTCTCCAGCTGGCGGCAGAGCACTCCGGAGTCCCAGTCGCTCAGCAGGGACCTCAACTCCTCGTGTACGGCGAGCCGGTCGTCGTCATCGTGTTCGCCGCCGGTGTGGCCGGCGTTGCGCAGCAGCGGCGAGTGCGAGCCGAGCAGCGGCCGCAGCGCGTCCGTCTTCGTCACGGCGACGGCCATCGGCGTGGTGACCCGGCCCCGCGACACGCTCCGTCCGTGGGAACGGAGCTGGGCGGCGAGGTCGGAGGCGATCTGCTGCGGGGAGGTCTCGACGGCGGGCAGCGGCGGCCCGTCGGCCCACGCGCCGCGGTCGCGTACCGAACCCATCTGGAGCGGGTCGACGAGCAGGATGATCCCGTCGGCGGCCGCCAGGTACTGGGTGTAACGGGCCATCGCCTCCGCGCTCTTGAGGTCCTCGCCCGCCGCGTCGAAGAAGACCAGCGTGGTGTGCCTGCTGCCCTTGGCGTACCGTCCCCGGCGCGGCACGCTCAGTCGGTAGAGCAGCGGATCGTTGAAGCCCATCGCCGCCGGACGCGTCGTGTCCGGCAGCCGCAGCCGCTCGTACAGGTCCTCCTCCATCTCCCGGTCCCGGCGCTGGGTCTCGTCGCCCATCGCGGGCAGCGAGATGGTGAACTCCCGGCCGACCCGGCCGCGCAGTTCGTTGACGAGCACCGACACATAGGTGCTCTTGCCGGAGGCCTTGGCGCCGACCAGGGCGATGATGCGGCTGTCCTGGTCGCAGTACTCGCTGGGGAAGTCGTTGTGGCAGCGGCGGCAGACCCGTACCGCCGTCGCCACCCCGCACTTGGGGCACGGCTGCCGGGCGGAGGCGCCGCGCAGGGTCGCCAGCGTGCGCGGCGCGGCGAAGACCGGGCCGCGCAGCCGCCGCGACGGCGGCAGGCTCGGACCCATGAAGTCCGCCCATACGTCGTCGGGTTCGGCATCGCACGGGGTGCCGGCGCGTACTCCGGTGGCCATCATCAGGCAGCGGTAGGGCAGGCGCGCGGCGGGTGCGCGGTCGAAGCAGTAGGGGCAGATGACGGTCGTCATGTCAGCGCACCACCAGGTTCGTCGGAGAGGGTTCGTCGAGGCGTACGTCGGCGGCCCCTTCGCCGAGAAGGAAACCGCGCAGGACGTACGGGGGTTGGAGGCCGGGTGGCACGGGCAGCTCCACCGGGTCGCCGGGGCGCAGGGTTCCGCCGTCGAGCCGGAGCAGGGTCGTCCCGTCGGTGGGCGTGCGCGGCCGGACCGGGTCGCGGCCCTTGCCGGTACGGCCGACGAGTACGAACTCCGGCAGATCGGGCGGGACTTCACCCGGGCACGAGAGGCTGACCCGCAGCAGCGCGGGCCCTCGGCGCAGCACCCGGCGGGGACCGGGGACGATGCGGTAGCTGACGGCGATGTCCGCCGCGCCCCGGGTCGCGCCGCCCGGCGGAGGCACGACGACCGCGTCCGGCGTCCGGGGCGCGGCGGAGAGCGTGAGGGAGTACGCGGACGGCGCCACGTCCACGTACAGCCCCTCCCGGACGTATGTGCTGCGGGCCACCCGGTGCACGGTGCTCCGGCCGTCCTGCTCCACCGTGGCCGCCACCTCGCCCGCCTCCGCAGGCCAGTCGAACGTGACGCGCGCCCGGCCCCCGGCCGCCCGCTCCACCCGCGCCCCGGCCACCGGGGGCGGACACTCCACGACCAGCCCAGGACCCGCCACCGCACGCAGGCCGAGCACGGCCAGGACGGACACCCGCGTGACCGAGCCCGGAGGCGGCACCAGACCACCGCCCGGCGAGACCTCCCAGCCCAACGCCGCGGGCCAGGGCCGCGCCGGGTCGTAGGTCAGCTCTTCCCCCGGTTCCGGCGGGTCGGCGGGCCAGGAGACCAGGCGTACGTCCGCGCCCCGGCCACCGCTCCAGGAGAACCGCACGGACCCCTCGGCCACCGTCGCGTCGAGCCGGTCCACGGGCGCGGGCCAGGGATCGACGGAGACGGCATGCTCCGCGCCCGCCGACTCCACGACGGTCCCGTCCGGCGCCCGGTAACGGCAGTGGACGCGCACCACGTACGCGCCGACGCCAAGCCCGGTCGCGGTCAGCCCGCCCGTACGCACCGCGACCCCGTCCACCGGCCCGTCCGGGCCCTCCAGCCCGACCCGGACGTCCAGCGCACCCGACGGCTCGGTCCACGCGGCGGCGATCCGGCCCCGGCCGGTGGTGGAGCGCAGCCCGGAAACGTCCGGGGCGACGAGCAGCACGTCCGAGACCTCGGGCGGTCCGTCGATCCTGCCGCCCCGCAGCGGGAACGCGGCATAACGGACCTCCTGGCCGAACGGCGGATGCCGGTCCACCCACCCGCCCGCCGGCGAGACGTCCGCGATCTCGGTGATCCCGGGCGGGCCGCCCGGCACCCGGGTCAGCCGGAGGACCCGCCGGCCGGCCGGATCGCCGGTGGCCGGACGCGCGGGGGAGAGGGACACGGTCTCGGGCGTCGGCCGGACCGCCAGCACGTCACCGGGGCCCGCGTCCGCGTCCTTGGCCGGGCGCACCCGCACCAGGCCGAGCACGGCGCGCGGGCAGTCGGCGGCCAGCCGGGCGGCCGTGAGGAAACCGGCCTGGGCCGCGCGGGCGTCACCGGACCGCTCGGCCTCCCGCGCCGCTTCGAGGGCCCGGTCGGCCTCCCGTACCCGTAACGCGATCTCCGCCAGCCGCCCGCGCAGCAGCGCGTCGCCACCGCCGTCCACCGGCAGCCGGGCCGCGAGGCGCGCGGCCCGCCGCACCCTGCCGCTGCTCCAGGCGTGCTCCAACCCCTCGGCCGCACCGCGTTGCCGACCGTCCAGCCGGTGGCGCCCGGCCGCCGCGCGGACGAGGGCGCGTGCCTCCTGCGGGCAGATCCCGAGGGTGACGGCGGTCGCGGGCTCCGAGCCCCGCGGGTGGGCCTGGAGGAGTTCGGTGAGCTGGTAGAGAAGGACGCGGCGCAGCGCGGCGGGGTCCAGGAGCTGCACGGCCTCCAGGTGCGCGAAGAGCGGCCCGGACGCGCCACCGCGTACGGCGCCCAGCTCACGGATCCGCTCCGCCCCCACGCGCTGCCAGCGGCGCGGCGCGCGCTCCTCGAAGACCCCGTCGAGCACCCGCAGCGCCCGCCCGTGCTCGGCGAGGGCATCGCCGATGTGCCTTAACCCCAGGGCGTGTTGCCGCTCGACGAGAGCCCGGTACTCCGGGACGAGCGGCGAGAGCGGCAGCCCGCGCAGGGCACGCCGCAGCCCGAGGTCGTGCCCGAACTCCAGCCCCACCGTGCGCCCCCGTGCTCACCGCTCGTGCTCCTGCCGCCCATCCCAGCAGATCCGGGGGCTGCGCGGTGCCGTTTCCCGTATCCCGGACCGGACGGGACGGGACGCGGCGACGGGAAGCGGCGACGGGGCGGCAGCCTGATGGCCGCCGCCCCGCCCAGGTGATCGCCGTCGTTACGTCAGCGGCTCCACCCACACATTCCGGTACTTGATCTTGCTGCCGTGGTCCTGGAGCTTGATCGCGCCGGCCGTCGCGGCCTCGGCCGCTCCGCCGCCGGTCGGGCCGTCGACCGCCACGTCGTCGTGGACGGTGACGCCGTTCCACACGACGCTGATCCTGGCGTCCTCCGTCTTGTTGCCCGCCGAGTCGAAGCGGGCCGCACGGAAGGTGATGTCGTACGTCTGCCAGGTCTCCGGTGCGGTGGCCGCGTTCACGTCCGGCGCCTTCTTCGTGTAGATCGCCCCGGCCTCGTTGTCGGCGAGCGTGGTGTCACCGTACGAGTCCAGGATCTGCACCTCGTACCGCTCCTGGAGGTAGACGCCGCTGTTGGCCCGGTCCTGGCCGGTCACGTCCGGCGGGAGGTTCGGCAGCCAGAACTCCACGTGCACGCGGAAGTCCTCGAACCCCTGCTTGGTGCGGAGATCACCGTCCTTGACCTCCATCTCCCCACCGCTCACCGGCCATTGAGGTGTGCGGCCGTCCGGGTGCTGCCAGGCCGCCTGGGTGGTGCCGTCGAAGAGCGGGATACGGGCGCCCTTCGGGTGGACGGCGATCATGTCGAGGTTCACATGGCCGGTGTCGCCGCTGTCGTAGGAGTACGTGATGGTGTTCCGGCCCTCGTCCAGCTCCAGTTGCTCGTTCTTGGTCGCCCAGGTCTTCCAGTCGGTGGTGGAGGCCAGGCTCGTCTGCCGGACCTTCGTGCCGTTGACGTGGAGGCTGATCGTCTTGGTGCCGGGGGCCGGGTTCGGGCCGTTGGAGTAACGCAGCCCGACGTCGTAGGTCCCCGCCTTCTCCGCCGTCACGTCGAAGGTGACCGCGGCGCCCTGGTTGCCGAAGTTGTCGACGAAGCCGCCGCCCGAGTAGCCCGCGTGCTCGGTGTCGACGCCCGCGCCGCCGGTGAGGGCCGCCTCCTCCGCCTCGTACAGCGTGGGCGAAGGCTGGTCACCGACGAGGGAGTTGAGCGTGTACCAGGCCTCCGTGGACCACAGCTCCGTGCCGCTCTCGGAGGAGAAGGGGCGCGGGGAGCGGACGTGGACGACGCGGTTGGCCTTGAGGCCGGGCAGGGCGAGCGTGACCTTCCTGCGGTCCTCGGAGAGCGTCGCCGAGCCGACCTGGAGGGTCTCCTCGTCGATCTTGGGGCCGCCGTACTCCGGCGTGGGCGCGTACGTCCACTGCTCGACCTGGTAGCTCTCGGCGAGCTCGTCCGCCGTCTCCTCGGAGAGCGGCTCGGTGTACTCCAGCTCGAAGCCGCCGGGCTTCGCCCGCATCGCCAGGATGTCGAACGCCTTGTCCCCGCTGGGCGAGAGCTTCTGCAGCCCGTGGCTGAGCTTGCCCTCCTGGCCCCAGTTGCCGCCCGCGCCGAGCCCACCGGCGTAGATCGCGCCGTCCGGACCCATGCTGATCCGGTTGACGCCCGCCTCCAGTCCCTGGGTGAAGCGGAAGACCGCGCCCTGGTACTCACCGTCGACCTTCTCCAGGTAGGCGCGCTGGATACCGCCGTACGTCACGTCCCCGAACAGCATCTGCCCGGCGAACCGCCCCTCGGTCAACTGGAGAGGTGTGGAAGGCGAGTTGGCTATCTCGTTCTGCGGGAGCCAGAGCACCGGCTTGGTGACCGGCTTCGAGTCGAAGGGGCCGGACGGGTTGGTGTAGTGGTTGAAGAAGCGGTCCTGCTTGACGTGGACCAGCTTCGACGAAGGCAGCCAGCCACCCTGGTTGTCCAGGACGAACAGGTCGTTCTCCGGACCCCAGCCGATGCCGTTGGGCGTCCGCAGGCCACCGGCGATGTAGTCGACCTTGCCGGTCTCCTTGTTCACCTTGATGGTCGTGCCGCGGTTCTCGGCCGGCTGCGGGTCGGTCGTGGCGCCGCCGTAGTTGATCGCCACGGACAGGTTGAGGTAGAAGTGGCCGTCCCGGTAGAGCAGTCCGAAGGCGAACTCGTGGAAGTTGCCGCCGAACGGCCAGGTGGCCACGGTCCGCCGCTCGTCGGTGACGTCGTCGCCGTCGGTGTCGGTCAGCTCGGTCAGCTCGTGCTTCTGGGAGACGTAGAGCTTTCCGTCGACGGCCTTGATGCCCATGGGCTCCTTGAGCCCCTCGGCCACCTTCTTGGCCTTCACCTGGTCCGGGCCGGTCTCGCCCTGGACGCCGTCGAGGAGGTAGACCTCACCGGTCTCGTTGTCCGTGCCGCCCCAGGTGGTCACGGCGAGCCGGCCGTCCGGTAGCCAGTCCATCGCGGAGACCTGCGGCTCGAAGCCCGCCGGGCGCAGATCGGTGAGCGCGTAGTCCGGGTGGACAGCGTTCAGCGGCAGCCCGTCACCGGGCGAGTCGAGCGCGCCTTCGCACTCCTTGCGTCCCGGCGCCGTCACCCGTACGACATCGGCGTCGGTGGACAGCACGGAGTTGGGTACGACGGTGAACCCGCCGGCGCCCGGAGGCTGCCAGGCGAGCGTGACCTGCTGGCCGCCGGTGCGGTCGAAGTGGTCGATGCGCAGCGAGTGGTAGCCGGCGGTGAGCTCGACCGTGCCGTCCTTCGGTTCGGCGCCGTGCAGCCCGTCGTGGTCGATGACCGGTTGGTCGTCGATCAGCAGCCGTGACCCGTCGTCGCTGGTGAGGCGGAACGCGTACGTACCGTCCTCGGGCACGTCGATGTTGCCGGTCACCTGCGAGACGAAGTGATCGCTGAACCCGAAGTCGTCGGTCGCGTCCCAGTCGATCTGCGGCATCAACTTGTCGACGTTGGGCGTCTGTCCCGCCTTGATGTCGCACAACTTGTCCAGCGGCACCTGCACATCGAAGACCCGCAGCGTCACCCCCGGTTCCTGCGGCGGGAGTTCGTCGGGAGCGGCCGGTGCGGCGGTGGCCGGGACGGCGGAGAAGGCGCCGATGAGGAACGAGGAGACCAGCAGACCGGTCAGATGCCTGCGGAACGGTCGATGGCTGAGTGCGGCTCGTCTGCGGGAGCGGTGGAACGGCCGTGGATGCATTCTTCCTCCTGGCCCCTCGCGGCGAGGGGCACGTCGCGGCGGTGGGTGGGGCCACCCGGCGCCCGGGGGTGAACGGTTCGGCTCGTGCGGGTCGGGCTGCGTGACTCCGGCGTGACGCCGGCGGGTCGCGACCGAAACAGTAGGAGGCTTCTGCTGGCGCCGTCCATACTTCGTCACGCCTGTGTTCAAAGTTCGCCGGTCTTCGTGCAAAGGTCTGAACATGGTGGGGTCTGAGTGTTTCTGTGGGTCCATCAGCCCTGTTTCCTGGCGGCCTTGGCCGGACACCGCAGGCCGACCGCGTCATCGGCGAGCAGGCCGATGGCACGGTCGGCCTGCTCGCCCTCATGTCCTGTGAGGCGCTCGACAACTACCCCGGAGGAACGGGCCCGGCCCGGAGCCGCGCGGGCGCGTCAGATCTGGACGACGGCCTGGTCACGCATCCAGCCCCGCCCGTCGGCTGCCGCGTCGGTGGTGACCAGAACGTAGCCGTACTCGTTGTAGGTGGCGCCCTCGCAGGTCGCGGCGCCGACTATGTCACCGGCGTGCTTGGTCTTGACGACCACGCTGTTCGGGTTCGGGTTCTCGTACACGCCGGCGGTCGGCCAGAGGACTTTGTACTGGCATCCCAGCGGTGCGGAAGCGCCGGCCGAGGGGCCCATGGCGAGGACGCCCGCGCAGCTGAGCGCGGCGGCCAGAACGGTGGTGGTGAGACGGGTCATGCGCATGGCGGTGATGCCCTTCGGAGGCCGACAGTGTGTCAGCGCACAGAGTCGCAGGGCTGCCTCGCCGCTGTGGCTCGCCTTCGCACGTCTTCACCGGTTGCGCACCGGCGGCGTGGATCTGCCGCGCACGAAGCCGGCCGAGGGCCCGGCCCTGTTCGGGGATTCGGGCGCGTTCGCCCTACCGTGTCCCACCTGTTGCCGCCGCCGTCGATCTGCGCCTCGCAGGCCGGATCTCGTCGCGCTTCCGCGGCGCCGGGCGTCGTGACCCGCAGGGCCGCCGGGGGTGCCCTCCTCGATCACGGCTCAAAGTCATCGGCGCAGGGCCAAACGTTCCTCGGGCGCGATCATCGTATCGAGCGAATGTCGGTGGATTCCCTTGGTCCGAGGGGCTGAAGGGCCCTTAGTGTTCCCGTGGATCTGGTGGGGATTCTCCCGCTTACCAGACCCTTTCTTCGTCTTTCCATGCCGATGACCGGTCGCGTCCGCTTATGCGCGTCCTCGCCCACCAAGGAGAGCTTGCCCGATGACTGTTGACTCGAGCTCGGAAGCGCGGCTGGAAGTGCCCCGGCAGTCCAGCCTCGGCACGGCGGCTGCCCGCAACCTCGCCAGCACGACGAAGTCCGCCCCGCAGATGCAGGAGATCACCTCCCGCTGGCTGCTGCGGATGCTTCCCTGGGTCGAGACCAAAGGCGGTGCCTACCGGGTCAACCGACGGCTGTCCTTCACCGTGGGCGACGGGCGGGTGGAGTTCGTCCAGGACGGGGCCGCCGTCCGGGTCATCCCCCAGGAACT
The DNA here is from genome assembly GCF_044767965.1 of Streptomyces sp. NPDC101178. Classification (NCBI taxonomy): domain Bacteria; kingdom Bacillati; phylum Actinomycetota; class Actinomycetes; order Kitasatosporales; family Streptomycetaceae; genus Streptomyces; species Streptomyces sp. NPDC101178. The sequence continues at coordinate 251,993 of NZ_JBIWOZ010000007.1, read as the reverse complement.
GGGCGAACTGCCCCCACTGCGGGACTTCGACGACGTCGATGTGCTGACCGCCATCGCTGACCGTTGCGTACAGCACGACTTCCGGGCGGGGGAGACGCTGGTCGAGCGGGGCACGGCCGCGGACCGGCTCCACCTCATCGCGCACGGCCGGATCGGCCAGACCTCCACCGGCACCTACGGCGACGAGGTCACCCTGGACGTCCTGGCGGACGGGGACCACTTCGGGGAGCACGTCCTGCTGGACGACGACGCCCGATGGACGCAGACCGCCACCGCCGAGACCGCGGGCACGCTGCTCACCCTGTCCCGCGCGGACTTCGCGGCCATCGTGTCGAGCTCGCCGGAACTCCGCGCCCACCTCGCCGAGTTCACCGCACGCTCACGGCAGCGGCAGAACCACCGCGGTGAGGCGGAGATCGCGATGTCGGCCGGACACGTCGGCGAGCACGAGTTGCCCGGCGCGTTCGCCGACTACGAGCTGAAGCCGCGCGAGTACGAACTCTCGGTCGCCCAGACCGTTCTGCGGGTCCACACCAGGGTCGCCGACCTCTACAACGGCCCGATGAACCAGACGGAGGAGCAGCTCAGGCTCACCATCGAGGCACTGCGGGAGCGCCAGGAGCACGAGCTGATCAACAACCGGGAGTTCGGCCTGCTCCACAACGCCGACTTCAAGCAGCGTATCCAGCCGCACTCCGGCCGGCCGACCCCGGACGATCTGGACGAGCTGCTCTGCCGCCGCCGGGGCACCAAGTTCTTCCTCGCACACCCCCGGACCATCGCGGCGATGGGACGCGAGTTCAACGCGCGCGGCATCTACCCGGATCACACCGACCTCGGGGGCCAGCAGGTTCCCGCCTGGCGCGGTGTGCCGATCCTGCCCTGCGGCAAGATCCCCATCACCCCGGAGAAGACCAGCTCGATCCTCGCCATGCGTACCGGCGAGGAGAACCAGGGCGTCATCGGCCTCCGGCAGACGGGCCTGCCGGACGAGTACGAACCGGGCCTCTCGGTCCGCTTCATGGGCATCGACGAGAAGGCGATCATCTCCTACCTCGTCAGCACCTACTACTGCGCCGCCATCCTCGTGCCCGACGCCGTCGGTGTGCTGGAGAACGTACAGATCGCCCACTGGCCCAGGTGACGGCCGCGGCGCAGCGACGTGAGACCGGCCCGTGCGCCCGACCGTGAACAGGCCCGTGAAACCGCCCCGTGCGCCCGACCGTGAACAGGTCCGTCAAACCGGCTCAGGCGCCGGCCCGTGCGCCCGCACGCCGTTGGACATCTGCCACCTCATCAAGGAGTCACGCATGCCCGTGCCCGAGCTGCCGCCTCCGCGGTCGAGCCTGCCGGAGGCCGTCACCCGCTTCGGGGCGACCGCGCTCGGCGAGGTCGCGGCCTTCGCCCAAGCGGCCCCCGACGCCGTCGGCACATGGTCCGGCGCGCGCACACCACCGGCCCCACCGGCCGGCCCGTCACCGAACGACCTGTCGCCGACCGCTCCAGCGGCGACCGGCGTACCGGTCAACGGAGCGCCCGGATCCGGCCCCGGACTGGAGCGGCTGTTGCGCGGGCCCCACGGTCTGGGCACGGCCGGCCTGCGGCTGGCCCCCCGCGACAAGCCTCCCGCGCCGGTGGCCGCGGAGAAGGGCCGACCGGTCCCAGGCCTGTACCACCACCCGGTGCCCGAGCCCGACCCGGGGCGCGTGGATGAGGTCAGCCGCAGGATCAAGGCCTGGGCGCTGGACGAGGTCTCCCTGTATCCCGAGGAGTGGGAGGAGCAGTTCGACGGCTTCTCCGTGGGCCGCTACATGGTCGTATGCCATCCGGACGCGCCCACCGTCGACCACCTGATGCTCGCCACCCGCCTGATGGTCGCCGAGAACGCCGTGGACGACTGCTACTGCGAGGACCACGGCGGGTCACCCATCGGCCTCGGCGAGCGGCTTCTGCTCGCGCACACGGCACTCGACCCCCTGTACACCGTGCGGGAGTACCAGCCGGACTGGGCGGCCTCCCTCCACGCGGACGCCCCGCGGCGCGCCTACCGATCCGCCATGGACTACTTCGTCCGCGCGGCCGGGCCCTCCCAGGCGGACCGGCTCCGCCACGACATGGCGCGACTGCACCTGGGGTATCTCGCCGAAGCGGCCTGGGCCCAGCAGGACCAGGTCCCGGAAGTCTGGGAGTACCTGGCGATGCGCCAGTTCAACAACTTCCGGCCCTGCCCCACCATCACCGACACCGTCGGCGGCTACGAACTCCCCGCCGACCTGCACGCCCGGGCCGACCTGCAGAAGGTCATCGCCCTGGCCTCCAACGCCACGACGATCGTGAACGACCTCTACTCGTACACCAAGGAACTCGACGCTCCAGGCCGGCATCTGAACCTGCCCGTCGTGATCGCCGAACGCGAGGGGCTGTCCGACAAGGAGGCTTACCTCAAGTCGGTCGAGATCCACAACGAGCTGATGCACGACTTCGAGACCGAGGCCGCGGCCGTCGCCGCCGCCTGTCCCGTCCCGGGCGTGGCGCGCTTCCTGCGGGGCGTCGCCGCCTGGGTCGACGGCAACCACCACTGGCACCAGTCCAACACCTACCGCTACAGCCTGCCCGACTTCTGGTAAGAGAAAAGGAACCATCTGTGACCAGCGCCGAACTGACCACCGCCCCCACCCCCTCCGTACTGCGCATCCCCGGCCCGGCGACCCCCTACCAGGGAGACATCGCCCGCTACTGGGACGGTGAGGCCCGTCCCGTGAACCTGCGCCTCGGAGACGTCGACGGCCTCTACCACCACCACTACGGCGTCGGTGAGGTCGACACCGCCGCGCTCGGCGACCGGGACGGCGAGGAGAGCGAGAAGAAGCTGATCGCCGAACTCCACCGGCTGGAGTCGGCGCAGGCCGACGTCCTCCTGGGGCACCTCGGTGACATCGGCCGCGGCGACACCCTGGTGGACGCGGGCTGCGGCCGCGGCGGCACGATGGTGATGGCGCACCAACGCTTCGGCTGCTCGGTGGAAGGCGTGACCCTGTCGGCGAAGCAGGCCGACTTCGCCAATGGGCGCGCCGCGGAACTGGGCATCGACGACCACGTCCGCGCAACGGTGTGCAACATGCTCTCCACCCCCTTCGCCACCGGCTCCGCCGCGGCCTCGTGGAACAACGAGTCGAGCATGTACGTGGACCTGGACGACCTCTTTGCCGAGCACTCCCGCGTCCTGAAGGTCGGCGGCCGCTACGTGACCATCACCGGCTGCTGGAACCCGCGCTACGGTCAGCCCTCGAAGTGGGTCTCGCAGATCAACGCGCACTTCGAGTGCAACATCCACTCGCGCCGGGAGTACCTGCGCGCCATGGCCGACCATCGCCTCGTGCCGCAGGCCGTGATCGACCTGACCCCCGACACCTTGCCCTACTGGGAGCTGCGGGCCACGTCCTCGCTGGTCACGGGGATCGAGGACGCGTTCATCAATTCCTACCGGGACGGTTCCTTCCAGTACGTCCTCATCGCGGCCGACCGCGTCTGACGGAGCCCAGCCCATGGCCGGCCGGCACCGGGGAGACACCCCGTGCCGACCGGCCATCCCGGCATGATCGGCCAGACACTCCCTAGGCGAATCGAAGGCGCGCGGACGGCTGCGGTCGGTGAAGCGCTGCCCAGGCGTGAAGATCTCCTGCGACCGTGCTTAAGAAATCCTCGATGGACCCGGGACCCCGCCGTACGGCAGCCTTCTGGGTGACGGCCGGGGACGGCACGTGGAACCCCACGGGCGTGTTCCGTCCTGTCCCGCCGTGGTCCCGCCCCCACCATGGGGACGGGACGACCCCGAAGACCACCCCGGGCCGCAGGGCTCCTCCGACAGGCCCCCAGGCCCGGGGTATCCACCACCCGCGTACCACGTGCAGGGAGCCGCAGCCGTGAAGGCACTCGTCAAGCAGAAGGCCGAACCGGGACTGTGGCTGATGGACGTGCCGGAGCCGGAGTACGGCCCCGGAGACGTCCTGATCAAGGTCCTGCGTACCGGGATCTGCGGCACCGACCTGCACATCCGCGCCTACGACGGCTGGGCCCAGCAGGCGGTCACCACACCGCTGGTCCTCGGCCACGAGTTCGTCGGCGAGGTCGCGGCGACCGGCTCCGACGTCGCGGACATCGCGGAAGGCGACCTGGTCAGCGGCGAGGGCCACCTCGTCTGCGGCAAGTGCCGCAACTGTCTGGCCGGCCGCCGCCACCTCTGCCGCTCCACCATCGGCCTCGGCGTCGGCCGGGACGGCGCGTTCGCGGAGTACGTCGTCCTGCCCGCCGCCAACGTCTGGGTGCACCGGGTCCCGGTCGACCTCGACATCGCGGCGATCTTCGACCCGTTCGGCAACGCCGTGCACACCGCGCTCTCCTTCCCGCTGGTCGGCGAGGACGTCCTGATCACCGGCGCCGGACCGATCGGCATCATGGCCGCCGCCGTCGCGAAGCATGCCGGCGCCCGCAACGTCGTGATCACCGACGTCAGCGAGGCCCGCCTCGCGCTCGCCCGCAAGGTCGGCGTCAGCCTGGCACTCAACGTCGCGGAGAGCACCATCGCCGACGGCCAGCGCGAGCTCGGCCTGCGCGAGGGCTTCGACATCGGCCTGGAGATGTCCGGCCGCCCCGAGGCGATGCGCGACATGGTCGCGAACATGACCCACGGCGGCCGCATCGCGATGCTCGGCCTGCCCGCCGAGGAGTTCGCCGTCGACTGGTCCCGGATCGTCACCTCGATGATCACGATCAAGGGGATCTACGGCCGCGAGATGTTCGAGACCTGGTACGCCATGTCCGTCCTGCTGGAGGGCGGACTCGACCTCGCGCCCGTGATCACCGGCCGGTACGGCTTCCGCGACTTCGAAGCGGCCTTCGACGACGCCGCGAGCGGTCTCGGCGGCAAGGTCATCCTCGACTGGACCGCCTGACCCGTCGAACCTCTTACCGCACCCCTTTTCCCTTAAGGACTCCAGCATGTTCGACTCCGTACGCGACGATCTGCGCACCACTCTCGACGAGATCCGCGCCGCCGGGCTGCACAAGCCCGAGCGCGTGATCGGCACCCCGCAGTCCGCGACCGTGGGCGTCACCTCCGGCGGCCGCGCCGGTGAGGTCCTCAACTTCTGCGCCAACAACTACCTGGGCCTCGCCGACCACCCCGAGGTCGTCGCCGCCGCCCACGAGGCGCTGGACCGCTGGGGCTACGGGCTGGCCTCTGTCCGTTTCATCTGCGGAACCCAGGAGGTGCACAAGGAGCTGGAGCAGCGCCTCTCGGCCTTCCTCGGCCAGGAGGACACGATCCTCTACTCCTCCTGCTTCGACGCCAACGGCGGTGTCTTCGAGACGATCCTCGGCCCCGAGGACGCGGTCATCTCCGACGCCCTCAACCACGCCTCGATCATCGACGGCATCCGCCTCTCCAAGGCCCAGCGCTACCGCTACGCCAACCGCGACCTGGCCGACCTGGAGAAGCAGCTCAAGGAGGCGTCCGGCGCCCGCCGCCGGCTGATCGTCACCGACGGCGTGTTCTCGATGGACGGGTACGTGGCCCCGCTCCAGGAGATCTGCGACCTGGCCGACCGCTACGACGCGATGGTCATGGTCGACGACTCGCACGCCGTCGGCTTCGTCGGCCCCGGCGGCCGCGGCACGCCCGAGCTGCACGGCGTCATGGACCGGGTCGACATCATCACCGGCACGCTCGGCAAGGCGCTCGGCGGCGCCTCCGGCGGTTACGTCGCGGCGCGCGCCGAGATCGTCGCGCTGCTGCGCCAGCGCTCGCGCCCGTACCTCTTCTCCAACTCCCTCGCCCCGGTCATCGCCGCCGCCTCCCTCAAGGTCATCGACCTGCTGGAGTCCGCCGGCGACCTGCGCGAGCAGCTGGGCGCCAACACCGCGCTCTTCCGCACCCGGATGACCGAGGAGGGCTTCGAGATCCTGCCCGGCGACCACGCCATCGCGCCGGTCATGATCGGGGACGCGGCGAAGGCGGCCCGGCTCGCGGAGCTGCTCCTGGAACGCGGGGTGTACGTGATCGGGTTCTCGTACCCCGTCGTCCCGCAGGGCGCCGCGCGCATCCGCGTCCAGCTCTCCGCCGCGCACTCCACCGCCGACGTGAACCGCGCCGTGGACGCGTTCGTCGACGCCCGGGCGGCCCTGGAGGCGGAGGCCGCCTGACCCGCGTCCCGGGTCGGGGACTCCGCCACGACCTGGGACAATGGGCACATGATCGATGCGCGGCGGCTGCGAATCCTCCGTGCGGTGGCCGACCACCGCACGGTGACCGCGGCCGCCGCCGCGTTGTACCTGACGCCGTCCGCCGTCTCCCAGCAGCTCGCAGCCCTGGAGCAGGAGACCGGCCACCGCCTCGTCGAACGCGGCGCGCGCGGCACCCGGCTCACCGCCGCCGGCGAGATCCTGCTCAGCCACGCCAACGTGGTCCTGGCCCAGCTGGAGCGGGCGGAGGCGGAGCTGGCGGACTACGGCGCGGGCGTCGCCGGTACGGTCACGGTCGCCGCGTTCGCCACCGGCATCGGCCTCGTCCTCGCCCCCGCCCTCACCGAGCTGGCCCGCACCGCGCCCGGCATCCGGGTCAAGGTCCAGGACGCGGAGGGCGACGCGAGCGTGCCCATGGTGCTGGACCGGCAGGTGGATGTGGCGGTGGCCGTCGAATACCGGGGCGCCCCCGCCGAGGACGACCGCCGCCTCACGCGCGTACCCCTCTACTCGGAGCCGTTCGACGCGGTGCTCCCGGTCGGCCACCGCTTGGCGGACCAGGACCAGGTGGCGGTCGCGGACCTCGCGAAGGACCCGTGGATCGGGCCGTACCCGGGCAACCCGTGCCATGAGGTGGTGGTCCTGGCCTGCGAGTTCGCCGGCTTCGAGCCGCGCCTGGAGCACTCGTCGGACGACTTCCGGGCGGTGGTGGCGCTGGCCGGGGCGGACGCGGGGGTGGCGCTGGTGCCGAGGTCGGCGCTGCGCGGCGTGGAGCTGACCGGGGTGGTCGTCCGCCCGGTGGAGGGCAGCGCCCCGACCCGCCGCGTCTTCGCAGCCGTACGCCAGGGAGCCGAGGGCCATCCGCTGATCCGCCCGGTGCTGGACGCGATGGAGGCGGTGGCGGTACGGGAGGCGGGGTTGGCGCGGGCGTGAGGGGTGCGGCCGGCCGGCCCGAGCGTGACCGGTCTCAGGGCCGATCGGCCCGGCCCGCCCGCCGGATCCTCCCGCCCCACCACCGCCCGGCCGACGACGCCACCCCCGCCCGCCCCGGGTCGTACAGGATCTGCCACCCCACCAGCGCGACCAGGATCCCGATCGTGGCCCACGCCGGCAGCCGTACGCCCAGCGGAGCCAGCACCACGGCCACCGCCACGCACGGCAGCCCCCACCCCAGCACCCACACCCGGTCGGCCCGCTCCGAGAGCGGCAGCACGGCGACGACGCCCGCCGCGAAGTACCCTGCCATCGCCCCGCACAGCAGCCAGTGCTGCCCCTGCGGCAGGACATCGTCGAAGTGTGCGATCGCCGATCCCAGGGCCGTGGCCAGGGCGACCAGGAACCCGGTCATCACGGCGTGCAGCAGCATCGCCAGCCGGGGCGGGAGCGCGTCCCTCCGCAGGTGCGGGATGCCGTTGGTGCCGTACAGCAGGCTCAGGGCGCAGACCCCCGCCAGCAGGCAGAACGCGCCGAGTCCGGTGGCGGCGAGCGGCAGGTCCCAGTCGTCGCGCTCGGAGGCGGCGTCGATGATCTGGATGACCCCTTCGCCCAGCACGATGATCACGTACAGCCCGAGCCGCTCGCCCATGTGCGCGGTGTCGACGCGTGACTCGCTGAGCCGGGGCGGCGCGGGCGCGGCGGCGTGCGGCGGGCCCGGCGGCGGCCGGTCACCACGGCGGGCGGCGACCCGCTCGGCGGCCCGGCGGAGGGTGCGGCCGCGCGTGGAGACCAGCAGGGTCACGAGGTCGACGGCGATGCCGAGCGCCCAGAGCCAGTAGCGCCACGGCGTCGGGACGAACAGCGAGACGAGCCAGGGCAGCGCCCCCGCGCCGAACTGCGCCAGCGGCCAGTCCACGACGACGCTGCCCCGCTGCCAGACGCGCCCCGCCTGCCAGCGCAGCAGGACATAGGCGACCACGAAGGTGACCGCGTGGTGGGTGAGGACCGCGTGGACGGAGGCGGCCATCACGGCCATGCCGAGCATCGCGATCAGCAGGGTGCGGACCCGGGTCGCGGAGGCGGCGATGTCCCCGTAGACGGCGAACCCGGCCCACACCGTCCAGAAGGCGAGGTAGAGGACCCCGAACAGGGCGAGGTCCGCCAGGCGCGGCCCGTCGTGCAGGAGGTGGGCCAGCTGCCCGGCCCCCGCGACCACGACGAGATCGAAGAACAGCTCGTTCCACCCGGCGTGCCGAGCGGCGGGGGCGGCGCTCTCCGTGGACTCCATGACCTCATGGTCGGCGGAGGGCGCCCGGACGCGCCTGGAACTGTGGGCCGAATGGCGACCCTCGGCGGACGGAAGGTCAGCCCGCCGGCTGGAGCAGGTCCCAGCGGTTGCCGTACAGATCCTCGAAGACGGCGACCGATCCGTACGTCTCGTGCCGGGGCTCCTCCAGGAAGCGCACGCCCGCCGCGCTCATCCGGGCATGGTCGCCCGCGAAGTCCTCGGTATACAGGAAGAACCCGACCCGCCCGCCGGTCTGCGCCCCCACGCTCGCCTCCTGCGCCCCGCCCTTCGCCCGCGCCAGCAGCACCCCCGTACCGGCCGCCGCCCCGCGCGGGCGCACCACCACCCAGCGGGAGCCGTCGCCCCGGTCGGTGTCCTCCACCAGCTCGAAGCCGAGCGCGTCGCGGTAGAAGGCGATGGCCTCGTCGTAGTCGCGGACGACGAGGGTGACCAGGGCGATGTGGGACATGGGTCTCTCCAGGAGTCCGGCAACATAGTTATACGTAACACTAACGCTGCTGGTCCTACCGCGTTGGTGCAGGGTGGGCGGCAGGACGTCGAGCCCGGCTGGTCGATCAATGACGCCCCTGGCTGGTACGGGGGAGGTGGGCGAAGTCGGCGCAGGACCCTTCTCGCGCATGTCCATATTGAGCGCGGTTTGCTCGGGTCCTACTCCACTCCGGATGCCAGACGAATGAGCGAAATCGTTAAGGCGCCCGCCGACTGGCTGTTTCGCCAGCAGGCTTTGGGTTTGAACCCGACAGCTCAGAGGTGGGTCCGGGCGTGGGGTCGCAGTTCGCGGTGTCTCGTCGTTCACGGTGCGCGGGCTTGTCAGGTGGTGTTCGCGTTCTCGAACCGAGGTGTGCCGGGCGCGGTCGCAGCGGCGACGGCGCGAGACTTCCGACTGTCCTGAACTTGACCTTCTTCCCTAGTGGTTCCACGCAGATCCAGACCGTGCGGCCTGTTTTGGCCTTGAGGCACCTCCTCTTCGACGGATGAAGTCGCATGGCTTTGCTTTCGCTATCCAGGAGGTGGTGATCTGGAACACACTTGACGAGGCCCCTTCGGTCCTTGAGTCTTGGCTGACTTTTGTGAAGACCATGTGGTAAACGGGGCGGGGTTGTGAGTGGTGGGGTGTGGCGTCGTGTGCGTCACGGTGTGTGCGTGACGGCCGTGTTGGCCACCATGGTGAGCGTGATGCCTGCTCAAAATTCGCAGGCCATGACGCCTTTGGTTCCCGCTGCGCCAATAGGTTCGCCGGAGGTCCGAGCTTCAGCCGAAGCTGCGGCGACCGGGGAACGGGTGGAGGTTCTGGAGGAGCGCACCGAACGGGAGACGGTCTTCGCCAATCCGGATGGGGCGACTTTCACGCTGGAGAAGTCGATCGTTCCGGTCCGAGTGGCTCCCCAGGGGGAGTGGGTTGAACCCGACGTCACCCTCGTGCGCCATACGGACGGGTCGGTCGGTCCCAGGGCGGCCGCTGTCGATCTGTCGTTCTCAGCCGGGGGTGATGGGGCGGATCTCGTCACGATCGCTGAGGGTGCGCGATCGGTATCGCTCGGCTGGCCCGGCATTCTTCCCGCGCCCCGGCTGGATGGTGAGCGGGCGGTCTACGAGGACGTACTGCCGGACGTGAACCTGATCCTTACCGCGACCGTTGAGGGCTTCCGGCAGGTGCTGGAGGTGGAGTCCCCCGAGGCGGCGGCCAACCCCGCGCTGAAATCCATCGAGTACCAATTCGGTGCGGAGAATCTGACGGTCCAGCCCAGTGCCGGAGGAGGAGTGGACGCCGTGGACGGCAACGGCCTGCCGGTGTTTCGCTCACCCGCCGCCCGGATGTGGAACTCCGCAGGTGACAGCCAGCCCTCCGCCCCTGCGCAGCGTTCGCTCTACCTGCCCTCGGTCGTTGACTCCGGGACTGAACAACCGGTAGCAGCAGGCCCTGCTGAAGAGGGTGATCCGTTGGCCGGCCCGGGGCCCGGCGACGCCTCGTCGGTGATGGACCTCAGACTGACCGACTCCACGGTGACGGTTGAGCCGGACGCCGATCTGCTGGCCACTACCGATGAGCGTGACTTTCCGCTATACGTCGATCCGTCGGTGGAGCTGAACGAGTCCGAGCGCACCGTGCTTTCTTCGGATGGTGACGTTTTCTGGAACTTCTCGGGCGGCGCCAACGGGATGAGCGTCGGCAAGTGCGGCTCGGCGGTGATCGGCGGAGTCTCCTACTACTGCGGCAACGGCTACGTGAACCGTATGTACTTCGAGTTCGAACCCGGCAAACTGAAGGGCAAGCACGTCCTGGACGCCACGTTCCGTGTCACGGAGACATGGTCCTTCTCCTGCTCTGCCCGCTGGGTCGACCTGGAACGTACGAACAACATCTCGCAGTCCTCTCGCTGGCCCGGCCCTGCGAAGCTGGACCAGATGGGTGACCGCAACGTGTCGGCGGGCCGCGGCAGCCATTGCAGTCCTGCGCAGCCGAGGGATGTCATCGAGTTCAACGACGACCCGGCGGAGACCGATGAGAATCTGACGCCTACCGTCCGCAGTTTCGCCGATGGGAAGATCCCGCGGCTGACACTCATGCTGATGGCCAAGGACGAGTCGGACACGATCTCGTGGAAGCGGTTCGACGACGACGCTGTCCTCAGCGTTGACTACGTGGGAAAGCCGGCCAGGCCCACCAACATCGGCCCCGCCTCAGGGAGCACCCCCACGTGCAAGACGGCTGAGTCCTCTCCGGCGATCATGACCACCCCCACGCCCAACCTCACCGCTACACCCCAGACCGAGGCCGGTGGGGAGTCCGGTGCACGGCTGAGGATCGCCATGGACGTCGACAAGAAGCAGACCGACGGTACTTGGGTCAATGCCATGAGCGAATTGGAGAGGCCGAGCACGGGGTACGTCGGTGACAACGTGAGGGTGGCGGCTACTCCTCCGGCGCTACCTCAGAACACGCTGCTACGGATGCGCGCCTGGACGCGGTCCTATTACGGGTCTGGAATCCTCGCGGGACCTTCCAACGCCTCCACGACAGGCTGGTGCTACTTCAAGATCGATAGCACCGCTCCGAAGCCCCCGACCATTGTCTTCAACAAGATTGATGCCGACTCGTACACAGAGTGCACGGCAAACGACTGTGTGCCGCGTGGAAAGCCAGGCAAGCCCGGATCATTCACCCTCGGTCCGGCGGCCGGTGACGTCAACACCGCCTACCGGTACTGGCTGACCAGTGGCTCCTACAACTCGGGCATCTCGGCTTACAAGACCGGGGCGAAGGTGACCATCGCCCCCGTCCCGCCGATTTCGGGGACCATGACTTTGCACGCCGAGGCCAAGGACACCTACGGCCCGGGCGCGACCGCAACGGTCGACTTTGTCGTCAAGGAAGGCAATGGGCCTGTCGGACGCTGGAATTTCCACGAAGCGTCCGGAGCAGCCGTCGACTCCTCGACCAGCGACCCGGCGCTCAGGGACAACGCGACCCTGACTGGCAATGCTGCCCGCACAGACCAGGGGCGACGCGGTGAGGTGACGGTCCTCCCTGCCTCGGGGGCCGCCCCGGCGGTGAAGAGCCCCGACAACGGGCTCAAGCTGAACGGCACCACCGCCTACGCGGCTACCGCCGGGCCGGTCATCGACACCCGTGCGTCGTACACCGTGGCGGCGTGGGTCCGTATGGACGACCCGACACGCAATGCCACGGTACTGGGCCAGGACGGAGCCAACCGGAGTCCCTTCCTGCTGGGCTACGAGCACACCCTCAAGAAGTGGTCCTTCCGCCAGGCCACCGTCGACGCACCGGCAGGGGGAACCTGGTCCTACGAGAAGGTCGTATCCAAGAACCCGGCGGTTCCGAAAGTGTGGACTCACCTCGCCGGAGTCTTCAACGCCGTCGACAACACGATCAGCTTCTACGTCAACGGAGAGCACCAGGGCACCACCCCGTTCACAACGCCGTGGGCCGCCAACGGCCCTCTGCAGATAGGACGCGTGCACTGGTCCGGTACCTACGCGGACTACTTCCCCGGCCTGATCGATGAAGCAGCTGTGTGGCAGGAGGCCCTGACCGAGGCACAGATCCGGCAGGAGAGTGCCGTGCTGAATGCGGACGGAAAGGCCTCGGTCGAGCTGGTTGCCGCATGGAACCCGGCGGGAGCACAGGGATCATCCTTGGCCGACGGCGTATCGGGCTACGGCCCCACTCTCACCCTTTCTGCGGGTGCCTCACTGGCAGGTGAGGAGGTGGTGCTCAACGGCACCACCGGGGCAGGTACGACCCCCGGACCGCTGGTGGACGACACAGGTTCCTTCACCGTGACCACCCAGGCCGTGGTCGACCAGGCCAAGATCCTGGCCAAACCGAACGGCTACAAGGCACAGATCGTCGGCCAACGGACAGCTACCGGATCCTCTTGGAGCCTCTGGTTCGAGAAGACCGGCACCCGCCAGGAGCCCGAGTTCGACGAGAACGGTGATCCGGTCATCGACGACAACGGCAACCCCAAGACGACGACGGTACCGGTCGGCCGCTGGCACTTCGGCCGCCTGACGGCTGACGGAACCGGGGCTTCCGTCCAGAGCATCGAAGAGGCCTTGATGGACACGGAAACGCGCCTGACCGGTGTCTACAACGCGCAGGACGACACGATCCAGCTGTACCTGACGTCCGACCAGCAGACCAGCGACGGCATCGGCTATACCGCGCAAGTCGGTACCGGCGAGTTCGCGGCCGGCAAGGGCTACCTCGGGGCCTGGGGCAACTTCCTCCCCGGACGGCTCAGCGACATCCGCCTATGGGCCGGGGCGCTGAACGACGGTGAGCAGGTCTCCGAGATCGTCGGAACCTGAGAGCCCCACCCCCTTTCTCCATCCGAGCGTGGCCCGCACCACTTGGGCCGGCCACGCTCGACCACCCGTAGCAACGCCACACCGCCGTCCGGCCTGTCCGCCGGCCGGCCGCTCCTGGAGAGAAGACGTGTCCGTGTCCCGATCCTTTTCCGCGTCCGTGAGGCTCAGCGCAAAACGCCGCTCCGCCTCCGGTGGCCGGAGACTCCGTGTGCCCCTGGTCGGGGCGTTGGCTCTCATCCTCTCCGTACCGACCGGACTCACCCCCCTGGCGATGGCCGCGGACCCGTTGGGACGTCCCGATGTTCCCGCGCCCCGCGTGAGCAAGGTCAGGACCGTCTCAGCGCTCGGGGCCGACGAGGCCCGCGAGCAAGTGGCGAAGAACAAGGCTCTCAACACCCAGCAGGCTGCCCGGGCGCGCAGTGAGCGGTCCGCCCGCTGGCCGAAGGCCGCGAAAGGAACCCACGAGATATCGGGCAAGCCGGGGGCCTCCCGTACGGCCTTCGTCTCTGTGACGGCACCTGCCCTCGCAAAATCAGCAGCAGGACGCAGCGCCACCCCGGCTCCGGTCGCTGACGGCACCGCCACGGTGAAGGTCCTCGATCAGAAGTCGGCCCGCAGCGTCGGCATCACCGGCGTCGTGTTCACCGCCGCCGCCGAGTCCGCAGGCGATGCCGGACTCATCGTCGACTACTCCTCCTTCGCCGACGCGATCGGCGGCAACTGGGGCTCCCGCCTCGGCCTGGTATCCCTTCCCGCCTGTGCTCTGACCAGCCCGCAGAAGAGGGAGTGCCGCACCCGGACTCCCGTGGCATCCCAGAACGACGGCCTTGCGCAGACCGTATCCGCGCAGGTGGAGGTTCCGCGGGCAGCTGCTGTCAACAGCAGCACGGCACCGGCGAGTGTGTTCGCCGTGACGGCTTCTGCCACCCCGGCGTCGGCGGCGGGCGACTACAAGGCAACCCCGCTGGCGGCCTCCTCCAACTGGGAGGCCGGCGGTTCCTCGGGCTCGTTCACCTGGTCCTACCCCGTCAGCATCCCGCCGGCAGCCGCAGGTCCGGCACCCTCGCTCTCGCTGGCCTACGACTCGGGCAGGATCGACGGCCGGACTGCGAACACCAACAACCAGGGCTCCATGCTGGGAGAGGGATTCGACCTCACCTCGTCCTACATCGAGCGCAAGTACGGTTCGTGCGACGACGACGACCAGGCCGACAAGTCCGACCAGTGCTGGAAGTACGAGAACGCCTCGCTCGTCCTGAACGGCAAGGCCACCGAACTCGTCAAGGACGACACCAAGGGCATCTGGCGGCTCAAGAACGACGACGCGTCCCAGGTCACCCACGAGACCGGAGCCGACAACGGCGACGACGGCGACACCATCGTCAACGGCAAGGGCGACGGCAAGGGCGAATACTGGAAGGTCACCACCGGCGACGGCACGGTTTACACCTTCGGCCTGAACAAGCTGTCCGGCGCCGGCACCGAGCGCACCAACTCCGTCTGGACGGTCCCCGTCTTCGGCGACGACTCCGGAGAACCGGGCCACTCCTCCGGCACCAGCTTCTCCGGTCGCGCCAAGACCCAGGCATGGCGCTGGAACCTCGACCTCGTCACCGACGTACACGGCAACGCCTCTACCTTCTGGTACAAGGCAGAGACCAACCACTACGCCAAGAACGGTGACAAGACCAAGCTCGCCGCCTACACCCGCGGCGGCTACCTCGCCGAGATCAAGTACGGCCAGCGATCGGACACCCTGTTCACCGGAACGCCTTCCGGCAAGGTGACCTTCAGCTACAGCGAGCGCTGCACCGCTGACGACTGCTCCTCGCTGACCGAGGACACGGCGAACAGATGGCCAGACGTCCCCTTCGACGCCATCTGCACCGCGAGCGAGACCGACTGCCTTCCCACCGGCCCGGCCTTCTTCACCCGCAAGATGCTCACCGGCATCAACACGAGCGTGTGGTCCACGGCCGCCGAGCCCGATGCGTACAAGACGGTCGACACCTACACACTGACCTACGCGTTCCTGGACGGCGCGGACATCGGAAACCCGTCCGACAAAAGCCTGACGCTCAAGTCGCTCCAGCGCACCGGCAAGAACGGCGGCTCCATCGCCGTACCGCCGGTGGAATTCGACTACCACATGCGGCCCAACCGCGTCGACAGCCCGACCGACAACGTCGTCCCGCTGACCCGGCCTCGACTCAACACCGTCACCACGGAAACCGGCGCGATCACCACGGTCACCCTTTCCGACCCGCAGTGCGTCCGCGGTAGCAAGATGCCCACAGCAGAGGACGACAACAACCTCTCCTGTTATCCCGTCTACTGGCCCGTCAACGGCGGTGACCCGAAGCTCGACTGGTTCCACAAGTACAACGTCATCGCCGTCACCACCTCCGACCCGGCCGGCCAGAACCCCGCCGTGGAGAACTCTTACACCTACGAACGCCCAGCCTGGCGTTTCAACGACGACCCCTTCACCCCCGCGGACGAGCGGACCTGGTCCACTTGGCGCGGCTACCAGAAGGTCACCACGTACACCGGGGACACCGACCACCCGCAGTCCAAGACGGTCCGCCTGTTCATGCAGGGAATGCACGGGGACAAGCGCCTGGACGGAACCACCCGCAGCGTCCAGGTCCTTGGGATCGACTTTGCGGGACTGAATGTCTCGGACGCCACGGACCTGGACGTCTATGCGGGATTCCTCCGCCAGGAGATCACCTACAACGCCGCAGAGCCCGTCTCCGTCACCTGGCACAACATTTGGTACAAAGAAACCGCAAGCCAAAAGCGCTCGCACGCGACCACCAAGTCGAACTACGTCCGTACCGCCCGGACATACCTGAGCACCTACCTACCCGTCAGCAGCACGTGGCAGCGCAGCAGCACGACGTACACATACGACGCCACCTACGGCATGGCCACTCATACTCAGTCGAGCGGCGACATGGCCAAGACCGGCGACGAGACCTGCAGCCGCACCTGGTACGCCCGCAATACGGCCGAGGGTCTGACCAGCCTGGTTTCCCGTACTCGCGTCGTCGGCTCCGACTGCGCGGACTCCGCCGGGGCGACGATCACCGACGACAAGCTGAACCTTCCCGCGAACTCCAAGACCCGCGGCGACGTTCTCTCCGACACCGCGGTGGTCTACGACAACCCGTCCGCCACCGGCTGGTCCGCCTCACAGACGCCGACCCGGGGCCTTCCCACCTGGTCCGGCCGCGCCGAGGCCTATCCGGCTGCCGCCGGTACCGCGGACCGCCACCCCGCCGTCAACGGCGGTTGGCAGACCTCTGTGAAGACGACCTACGATTCCCTCGGCCGGCCGCTCACCGTCACCGACGCCAAGGGATACGTCACCTCCACCGCGTACTACCCAGCGGCCGCCGGCCCGCTGACCGCCGCCATCGTCTCCGCGCCCAAGCTCACCTCCTCCAACGGCCAGATCCACAAGGCGTACACCTACGTCGATCCGGCCCGTGGATCAGTGACGAGCACGCTCGACGCCAACCTCAAGAAGACCGAGAACACGTACGACGCCCTCGGCCGCATCACCGCGACCTGGGCTCCCAACCGCACCAAAGACATCGACACGCCCACGGCGAAGTACGACTACAACTTCGCCCGTGGCAGTCAGCCCTGGACCTCGGTCGGCACCCTCAAGGCCGACGGCCAGAGCTACAACACCAGCTATGCCATCACCGACGCCCTGCTCCGCCCGCTACAAACTCAGACCGCTTCGCCCCTCGGCGGCCGGGTTCTCACTGACACCCGCTACGACTCCCGTGGCCTCGCCTACGAGACGTACGCCGACGTCTACGACAACCTCAAGGCGCCGGAAGGCAGATACGCCCGTGCCTCCTACGCCCACACCCCGGCCCTGACCCGAACGGCGTACGACGCGGCGGCCCGGCCCACGAAGACCACCTTCACCGTGTTCGGCGAGGACCGCTGGTCGACCACCACGAGCTACACCGGCGACTCCACGGCCACCACAGCCGTCAAGGGCGGCAACGCCTCCCGCACCATCATCGATGCGCTGGGCCGCACCACCGAGACGCGTACCTACGGCGGCACCGCGCCGAACGACACGGCGTACGGTGCCACGACCGGCACCGCCTACACGCGTGTCAAGTACGACTACACCCGCGACGGCAAGCAGTCGGTGATCACGGGCATCGACGACGCCAAGTGGACCTACTCCTACGACCTGTTCGGCCGCCAGACCGGCACGACCGACCCGGACAAGGGCGCCTCCAGCACCGAGTACACCGACCTCGACCAGGTCAGCCTGACCACGGACGCGCGCAACGCGAAGCTGCTGTACGAGTACGACGAGCTCGGCCGCAAGACCGGGCTGTGGCAGACCGCGAAGTCGGATGCGAACAAGCTCGCCGACTGGACCTACGACACCCTCCTCAAGGGGCAGCCCACCGCCTCCACCCGCTACGTCGGCGGCGCCACCGGCAAGAAGTTCACCAAGCGGATCACCGAGCACGACACACTCGGCCGTCCCATCAGCACCGACCTCGAGCTGCCGGCCGACGACCCGCTGGTCACCTCCGGCGCGGTCACGTCCCCTCTCACCTTCGGAACGGCGTATCTCGCCGACGGGAGCGTCGCCAACACCAAGGAACCGGCCGCCGGTGGTCTCCCCAAGGAGATCATCTCGCCCAAGTACAACTCGCTCGGACTGACGACCGAACTCTCCGGCACCAGCACCTACCTCCTCGGCGTCACCTACTCCGCGCTCGGCCAGGTCGAACAGCTCACCCTGGGTGCAGGTGCCAAGAACACCTACATCACCAACAAGTACGAGGCGGGCACCGGCCGCCTCACCCGCAGCCACGTCACCAACCAGACGCACCCGTACATGCTGCAGGACCTCAACTTCGCCCGGGACGACGCCGGTAACGTCCAGTCGATCCTCGACCCCACCACACTCGGCGGCACCACCAAGGCCGACAACCAGTGCTTCACTTACGACGCGCACCGTCGTCTCACCGAAGCCTGGACCCCGAAGACCGCCGACTGCGCCACGGCGGGCCGCACCACGGCCAACCTCGACGGTGCGGCACCGTACTGGACGAGCTACACCTACAACAGCGCCGGCCAGCGCAGCACCGAGACCACCCACACGACCACGGGTGACGCGACCACCGGCTACGAGTACAAGACACCGACCGGCCAGCCGCACCCGCTCGTCAAGACCACCGGCGCCAACGCCGCGACGTACGGCTACGACCTGGCGGGCAACACCACCAGCCGCCCCGGCACCCAAGCCCCCCAGACCCTGCTCTGGAACACCGAAGGCGAACTGTCCTCCACCACCGAACCAGCGGCCGGTGCCAAGCCCGCGCTCGGCACCAGCTACCTGTACGACGCCGACGGGGAACTCCTGATCCGCCGCGCGAGCGGCGACGGCGATACGGTCCTCTACCTCGGTACGACGGAGGTGCGCCTCACCACCAAGGGTGCGGCGAAGACCGTCTCCGGCACCCGCTACTACAGCGCGGCCGGCCAGACGATCGCGGTACGCACGGCAACCGCAGGAACTGCAGGGAGCAAGCTCAACTTCCTGGCGGCCGACCACCACGGCACCAGCAGCATCGCCACCGACGCCACCACCCAGGCCGTTACCAAGCGCTACACCACCCCCTTCGGAGCCCCGCGCGGAACTCAGCCGGCGGCCTGGCCCGACGACAAGGCATTCCTCGGCAAGCCGACGAACTCAGCAACGGGCCTGACCCACATCGGCGCCCGCGAGTACGACCCGGGGATCGGTCAGTTCATCAGCGTCGACCCCATCCTCGAACTCGACAAACACCAGACCCTCAACGGCTACAGCTACGGTGGCCAGGCTCCGGCGACGAACTCCGACCCCACGGGTACGCGTCTCGACTCGGGTAATGGCCGACCCGGTAATAGCAGTGCGGCACCGGTTCCTCCGGCTCCGATCAACTGGGATGCGCCGCCTGGGACTGGCTCCACTGGCGGTACGGCTACAGCCGGCAACGCTGGAGGAATCAGCGGTACCCCTCGACCTAGCCCAGGACCGAGTCCAACCCCAGGCCCTTACACAGACTCAGGAGTTGACAAAATACTACCCATTATCAAGTGGGTATGGAGCAACATTCTCGGCATGCAAGAGCCCGAGAAGCACTTGAGATGTAATGTTGACGGCTCCTGTGAGTACCTTGCGAACGACGTGGCCGTAATGCCTTGGACGCCAGGGGGGGGCTAGTCGTCAAGTAGCTGGAGTGGGACGTGCCGGTGCGGCCATAAGGATCTCGGATCTCGTAAAAGGCGCGAAGGAGACCATTAGGGCGCTCCCGTTCAAGAAGGGTGGCAAAACTCAGGGCCTAGGGGTATATCGGGATGCGCGCATTCATCTCGTAAACAGCGGGAATAAGGCTGTCGATGACGACCTGTGGAGGATTGCTAACGAGAGACTTCGAGAAGTTGGCATTAGGAGAGGGTCGGCGACTTCTGCCACAGCCAGCGATGTGGAGCAGAAGTTTGTCGCAATGATGATTCGCGACAAGGTCAATAAGGCTGAGGTAGTGATTAACAACCCGAGCGGCCCCTGCAGGCAGCCTATGGGCTGCGATGCGGTCTTGAACACCATGCTGGGCGAACGGCAGCTGAGGGTACACTGGCCGAACGGAAGGGGTGGTTTCACCTCTCACCTGTATGGGAACGGGAACGTAGGAATGGGCGGACGATGAATCAAAATCGGGTGCATGCTTTTTATAAGGCGCAGCATGTGCGTGAACCGGACGTGATTGACTCGGTTGAGGGGGTCGATGCAATGATCGATTCCCTTGCCTTTGGGGAAGAGTTCGAGAGCATGGCTGTTCTGCATAGCCAGCAGAGGGGGCTCCTTCCTTCGGGATTCCCTGATCATGAATTCATGGTTGGCGTAAACGGGAAGCGGCAGGTTGGTATTCTGAGCTTCACGGATGATGCGAACTACCTGTCGCTTGGAAGTCGTCCGAACGGGGAGGGCGAGGTCACGTATCATATCGCCGAAAATCCGACGGAATTTCCCGTATCGGCGGAAATCCCTCTTTCTCTCGTGCGTGACGCGGCAAGAGAGTTCCTTCTCTCTGGTGGGAGGCGGCCGGTGTGTGTGGAATGGCAGGATGAGCCGGAAGTCTGATGGATCTATAATTCCGCAGGAGCTTCTTCGAGATGGCCGCAGATGGCGGAGCCTCTTCCGAACCTCATAATGTTGCACGGTAAAGGGCGAGGGCGGCCGCCCCGGTTGTTGATGCGATTGGTGCTGTAGTGGAGCTTCGTCAGGAGCCGCCAGCCTTCGAGGGTGACCATGGCTGCTCGCCTATGGTGTGCGGCGAGATCCGGGCTGGCTCAGTCGCTGACATCACCCAAGCGCGCGACGCTGGCCTGGTCGACCTGCTCGCAAACGCCATAGAACTGCAGATCCTCGCCGACGCCGTCGACCGGGCCCGGAGCCTCGTGCGGACCGGCCGGCGCCGCATCCTCGGCATCGCCGGGCCGCCCGGCGCCGGGAAGTCCACCGTGGCGCAGCGGCTGGTGGAGGCCCTGGTCGGACGGGCCGTCCTCGTCCCCATGGACGGCTTCCACCTCGCCGGCGCCGAGCTGGAGCGGCTCGGGCGGGCCGACCGGAAGGGCGCGCCCGACACCTTCGACGCGGCCGGGTTCGTCGCCCTCCTGCGGCGGCTGCGCGAGCCGGAACCCGAGCACGCGGTGTACGCCCCCGCCTTCGACCGGGCCCTGGAGGAGCCGGTCGCCGGGGCCCTGGCCGTGCCGCCGGACGTGCCGCTCGTCGTCACCGAAGGCAACTACCTGCTGCTCGACGAGGGTCCGTGGGCGCCGGTGCGCGGGCTGCTCGACGAGGTCTGGTTCCTGGACCTCGATCCGGAGGTCCGGGTGCGGCGGCTGGTGGAGCGCCATGTGCGGTACGGGAAGCCTCCGGCGTACGCGCGGGCGTGGGTGGAGCGCTCCGACGAGGCGAACGCCCGGCTGGTGGAGAGGGGAAGGGGTCGGGCCGACCTGGTGGTGCGGCTGCCGTCGTAGCCTCACGCCCCGACCCGTTCGCATACGCCCTCCTCCACGGGCAGGATGCATGGAGTCACGCCCTGCCGTACCCACGCACCGCCAGGAGGCCCCGATGTCCAGCCCGAACCAGCCCGCCTCGCCCCCCGTGCCCTTCACCGCGGAGGACTACCGGGCCCGGATGGCGAAGGCGGCCGAGTCCGCCGCCGAGGCCGGGCTGGCCGGGGTGATCGTCGCGCCCGGGCCCGATCTCGTCCATCTCACCGGCTACCAGCCCGTCTCCACCGAGCGCCTCACCCTCCTCGTCCTGCGGGCCGGCCAGGAGCCGGTCCTGGTCGTCCCGACGCTGGAGGCACCCGACGCGGCGGCCGCCGCCGGAGCGCCCGCGCTCGCGCTGCGGGACTGGACCGACGGCGTGGACCCGTACGCGGTGGCCTCCCCGCTGCTCGCGCCCCAGGGCCGCTTCGGCGTCAGCGACAACGCCTGGGCCATGCACCTCCTCGGCCTCCAGCGGGCGCTGCCCGACACCACGTACACGTCACTCACCGAGGCGCTCCCGATGCTCCGGGCGGTGAAGGACGCCGCCGAGCTGGAGCGCCTGGCGGCGGCGGGGGCGGCGGCGGACGCCACGTACGAGGAGATCCTGAAGGTGCGGTTCTCCGGCCGCCGGGAGAGTGACGTGGCGGCCGATCTCGCCGCGCTCCTCAAGCACTTCGGCCACTCGCAGGTCGACTTCACCGTCGTCGGCTCCGGGCCCAACGGCGCCAACCCGCACCACGAGGCGGGTGAACGCACCATCGAGCGCGGCGACATGGTGGTCCTGGACTTCGGCGGCCTCAAGCACGGTTACGGCTCCGACACCTCCCGTACGGTCCATGTCGGCGAGCCCACCGCCGAGGAGCAGCGGGTCCACGACATCGTCCGCGAGGCCCAGGAGGCCGGCTGCGCCGCCGTGCGGCCCGGGACCGCCTGCCAGGAGGTCGACCGGGCCGCCCGCGCGGTGATCACCGAGTTCGGCTACGGCGAGCGGTTCATCCACCGTACGGGCCACGGCATCGGCGTCACCACGCATGAACCGCCGTACATGATCGAGGGCGAGGAGCAGCCGCTCGTCCCCGGTATGTGCTTCTCCGTCGAGCCGGGCATCTACCTCCCGGGCCGCTTCGGGGTCCGCATCGAGGACATCGTGACCGTCACCGAGGACGGCGGCCGCCGCCTCAACGCCACCGACCGTGAGCTGGCGATCGTCGACTAGGGCCGAGGAGTTCAGTCGTCCGCCAGCACCACGCACGACTCCGGCGGCAGCCGCAGCACCCCGTCCCTGCCCGGTGCCTCCACCGGCTCCCAGGCCGCCAACACCCGTCCGCCGGACCGGCGGTGACGCCCGAGACCCAGTGGGATCGCCGCCGGTACGTCCGCCAGGTTGACGACGACCCGGACATCGCCTCTGCGGTACGCGATCCAGCGGGCGTCCTCGTCGTACGCGACCTTCACCGCCGCCAGGTCGGGGTCGTGGAGGTCGGGCAACGACCTCCGTAGCGCGATGAGTTCGCGGTACCAGGCCAGCATCCTGGCGTGCGGTTCGCGCTCCGGCTCGTCCCAGTCCAGGCAGGAGCGGTCGCGGGTCGCCGGGTCCTGCGGGTCCGGGATCTCCTCCTCGGCCCAGCCGTGCGCGCCGAACTCCCGCCGCCTGCCGTTGCGTACGGCCTCCGCCAGCTCCGGGTCGGTGTGGTCGGTGAAGAACTGCCACGGCGTCCGCGCCCCCCACTCCTCGCCCATGAAGAGCATCGGCGTGAACGGGCCGGTCAGCACCAGGGCCGCCGCGCACGCCTGGAGGCCGGGGGAGAGGGAGGCGGCGAGGCGGTCGCCGAGGGCCCGGTTGCCGATCTGGTCGTGGGTCTGCGCGTAGCCGACGAAGCGGTGGGCGGGGGAGCGGGAGACGTCGACCGGGCGGCCGTGGACGCGGCCCCGGAAGCTGGAGTACGTCCCGTTGTGGAAGAACGCCGACGTGACCGTCTTGGCCAGGGCGGCGAGCGGGGCCCGGGCGAAGTCGGCGTAGTAGCCCTGGGACTCGCCGGTGAGCGCGGTGTGCAGGGCGTGGTGGAAGTCGTCGTTCCACTGGGCGTGCAGCCCGAGGCCGCCCGCCGGGCGCGGGGTCGTGGTGCGCGGGTCGCAGAGGTCGGACTCGGCGATCAGCCCCAGCGGCCGGCCCAGCTCCACCGCGAGCGCGTCGACCGCCGTCGACAGTTCCTCCAGGAAGGTGAGCGCCCGGGTGTCGGCCAGCGCGTGTACCGCGTCCAGCCGCAGCCCGTCCAGCCGGTAGTCCCGCAGCCAGGCCAGCGCGCTGCCCAGCAGGAACGCCCGCACCTCGTCCGAGCCCGGCGCGTCCAGGTTGACCGCCGCGCCCCACGGCGTGTGGTGGGTGTCGGTGAAGTACGGGCCGAAGGCGGGCAGATAGTTGCCGGACGGGCCCAGGTGGTTGTGGACCACGTCCAGGACCACTCCGAGCCCCAGCCCATGTGCCGTATCGACAAAGCGCTTAAGCCCTTCCGGCCCGCCGTACGGTTCGTGCACCGCCCAGAGCGAGACCCCCTCGTACCCCCATCCGTTGGTGCCCGGGAACGGACAGACCGGCATCAGCGACACATGGGTGACCCCCAGCTCCGCCAGATGGCCCAGCCGCTCCGCCGCCGCGTCGAACGTGCCCTGAGGCGTGTACGTCCCCACGTGCAGTTCATACAGCACCGCACGGTTCAGCCGCCGCCCCGCCCACCCGTCGCGCCAGGCGTACGCCTCCTGGTCGACCACCGCGCTCGGCCCGTCCGGCCCGTCCGGCTGGCGCCGCGAACGGGGATCCGGCAGCAGCGGCCCGTCGTCCACCCGGAACCCGTAACGCGTCCCGTCCGCCGCCTCCGCCCCGGCCCTCCACCACCCCTCCCGCAGCGGATCGCGCTCCATCGGGTACCGGACCTCCGCCGCCTCCAGCACGACTGTGTCCGCCTCGGGGGCCCACACCTCGAACCGCATCCACCACTCCTCGTCCGTACCGTCCGCCACGTGCGTAACAGAGAGACCGTCAGGCCGGCCCGGTGTCCGGAGGCGGCCCCGCGCCCGGCTCACCACCATCCATGACCGCCGGCCTCTGGAACCGCCGGTTACCGGCCATTAAGGTCTGGTCCTGATCATTGCCCGGCCCGCTCACCGCTCATACAGGTTCCGTTCATCCGTACGGCTCATGGAGGCATCGATGCCCGTACCGCAGTTCCCGCCCGGCTTCCTCTGGGGAGCCTCCGCCTCCGCCTTCCAGACCGAGGGGGCGGTGGACGCCGACGGCAAGGGACCCTCGGGCTGGGACGCGTTCGCCGCACAGCCCGGCCGGATCAAGGACGGCACCGACACCACCCGGGGCACCGGCTTCCACGCGCGCTACCGCGAGGACGTGGCCCTGCTCGCCGGGCTCGGCGCCGACGCCTTCCGGTTCTCCATCAGCTGGCCGCGCGTGGTCCCGGGCGGCAGCGGGGCCGTCAACGCCGACGGGCTCGACTTCTACGACCGGCTCGTCGACGAGCTGTGCGCCCACGGCATCACCCCCGCCCCGACCCTCTACCACTGGGACACCCCGCTCCCGCTGGAGGAGGCGGGCGGCTGGCTCGACCGGGACACCGCCTACCGCTTCGCCGAGTACGCCGGAATCGTCGCCGAGCGCCTCGCGGACCGGGTCCCGATGTGGATCACCATCAACGAACCCGCCGAGGTCACCCTGCTCGGCTACGCGCTCGGCGAGCACGCACCCGGCCGCGCGCTCCTCTTCGACGCCCTGCCCGCCGCCCACCACCAGCTCCTCGCCCACGGCCTCGCGGTCCGGGCCCTGCGCGCGGCCGGCGCGGACACCATCGGCGCGGCCTTCTCCCACGCCCCGGTCTGGACGGCCGGCGACGCGGACGAGGACCGCGCGAGCGCCGAGCTGTACGACACGCTCACCAACTGGCTCTTCGCCGACCCCGTCCTCACCGGCCGCTACCCGGACGAGGCCATCGCCGCCCTGATGCCGGGCCCGGTCGCCGAAGACCTCAAGGTCATCTCCACCCCGCTCGACTGGTACGGCGTCAACTACTACAACCCCACCCTCGTCGGCGCGCCCCGGCCGGAGGCCCTGGAGACCTTCTCCGGCTTCGCGATGCCCGCCGAACTCCCCTTCGGGATACGCGAGATCCAGGGATACGAGAAGACCGGCTTCGGCTGGCCCGTGGTTCCCGAGGGCCTCACCGAGATCCTCACCCTGCTGCACCGCCGCTACGGCGACCGCCTCCCCCCGCTCCACATCACCGAGAACGGCTGCGCCCTGGACGAGCCGCTCGCCGACGACCGCCGCATCGCCTATCTGGAGAGCCACCTCACCGCCCTGCGCGCGGCGATGGACGCCGGGGTCGACGTACGCGGTTACTTCACCTGGTCGCTCACCGACAACGTGGAGTGGACGGAAGGAGCCTCGCAGCGGTTCGGCCTGGTGCACATCGACTACGAGACCCTCGCCCGGACGCCGAAGGCCTCGTACGCCTGGTACCGCGAGCTGATCCGGACCCAGAAGCAGCGGAAGCAGGGGCAGATCCGGAAGGAAGCGGTCGAGGGGGCTTTCGCGGCTCCCTCCGAATGATCAATACTCCCGCCATGGTCGCTTCATGGTGGTCCCGCGCCCGGCTGGGGATCTTCGTCCACTGGACACCCGCCTCCGTCCCCGGCTGGGCCCCGCCCTACGTTCCGCCGGAAGAACTCCCGGCGGCGGGCCGGCGTGCGCCGCTCGGCTGGACCTCGTACGCGGAGTGGTACGAGAACTCCCTCCGCTTCCCCGGCTCCCCGGCCGCCGCCCACCACCGCGCCACCTACGGCACCCGCCCCTACACCCACTTCGGCCGCGACTTCGAGGACGGGCTCGCCACCTGGGACCCGGCCGCCTGGGCCCGCTCCTTCCGCGAGGCGGGCGCCGGGTACGCGGTGCTGGTCACCAAGCACCACGACGGCTTCTGCCTCTGGCCCTCCGAGACGAAGAACCCGCACCGCACCGGCTGGCACACCACCCGGGACGTGGTCGGAGAGTTCGCCGAAGCCGTACGGGCCGAAGGCCTCCGCTTCGGCGTCTACTACTCCGGCGGGCTCGACTGGACCTTCGACGACCGGCCCATCGGCACCGCCGCCGACATGTTCTCCGCCGTCCCGCGCGGCGGCTACCCGGCCTACGCCGACGCGCAGCTGAGGGAGCTGATCCGGCGCTACCGCCCCGACATCCTCTGGAACGACATCGCCTGGCCGGCCTCCGCCACCGAGATCCGCTCCCTCACCGACTTCTACCGCTTCACCGTCCCCCACGGTGTCGTCAACGACCGCCTGCTCCCGTACGCACCTCACTGGCGGGCCCTGTCGCTGCCGGGCGCCAAGTCCCTCTACAACTGGTGGGACCGGCGCACGGTGGCGCAGGGCGAGGGGTTCGTGCCGCGCACTCCGCCGGAGTTCGACTTCCGTACGCCGGAGTACGCCCGGTACACCGGCTCCGACCCGTACGAGATCACCCGGGGCATCGACCACAGCTTCGGCTACAACCGCAACTCCGGCCCGGACGCCTTCATCGGCCGCGAGGCCCTCACCTCACTGGTCCGCGACACCGCGGCCGACGGCGGAAACCTGCTGCTCAACGTGGGACCGCGCGGCGAGGACGCGACGATCCCCGCCGAGCAGCTACTCCGGCTCGACTGGCTCGCCGAGGAGACGGCGAGCGGCGAACTCAGCTCGGACCGAACACCAGGTCGATCCGCTCCTGAGTGACGGGATGACCGGCTCGGGCGAACGCGGCGGCCATCGGCGCGTTCGCGCGGTCCGTCGCGCCCGCGATGAACTCGGCGCCCTGTTCGACCAGGAAGCGGGTGCACTCCACCAGCAGGTCGTAGCCGTACCCGTGCCCGCGTGCCTCGGGGACGACGCCGATGAAGCCGATGCACGGCCCGGACGGGTTGTGCGCCGGCACCTGGATGCCCGCCACCTCGCCGTCCGGCGTGTACGCCAGCTGCCACCACTCACGCGGCGAAGGACACCAGTGGAAGAAATCCAACTCCTCCTGGGCCGCCGCCTCCAGACCGCCCGGCCCCGCGATCGCCCGCCGGGCATGGGCGTCCAGCGTGACCGAGTGGACCCGGCGCAGGACGTCGAGGATCACGGCGTCGTCCGGCTCGGGCCGGAAGGTGAGCCGGCCCGGCCGCTCGGGTAGCGGGCGGTCGGGCGTCCACGTATAGCGGTAGCGCTCGACGAGCACCTCCATCCCGGCCGCCCGCGCCGCGCCGATCCGCGCCTCGGCGGCGGCCCTGACCTCGGGCACCTCCCGCCAGCCGGGCGGCACGAGCAGGGAGTACTCGGTTCGGAAAGGGGCGCGGCGCAGGAGTTCGGCGGCGGCCTCCTCCTCGCCCGGCGCGAAGTCGAACCAGTCGAGCGCGATGGGCGCGGTGTCGTCGGGAGCGGCCCACCAGGCGGCCCTGGCCACCACGGTGTGGTCGCGCAGCGCGACCCAGGTCCAGTCGGGGCGGTACTCGCCGCCCTCCGCCAAGGTGGCGTAACGGTGGCCGAAGGCGCCACGGCCGACGAGGTTGTCGTCGTGCAGGGAAGGGAAAAGACCGGCGTCGCTCGAAGTGAGCGCGCGAATGACCAGGTCGGTCATGAAGATGTCCTCCAGGGACGGGATACCGCGCTCCCGGTCGGACATCGTGACGTCCGAGACGTCAGACGGAGACCGACACCGCCCGGTGGACGGGGCGGGAGCGCGGGGGCGAGAAGCTGCGGATGCCGGTCATGCCGGTGGGGTGGTCACGCATGGTCTCGCCTCCCTCCATGACCTGGGCCGATGTCGGTGCCGACCGTAGTCGCGGCCCGGACGCCCTGTCCACCGATTAACGCGCCGGACCGTGACCGGGCGGGCGCTCGAACTCCGGTGCAGGTCGGAACGGCCGGGAAGACGGGCCCTTCTGGACACTCCGGCCCCCTCGGCCCGACAATCGACGATGTGACGTCGTCCCCCGAGTTCCACACGTATCCCGCGCGGCTGTCGGACGCCCAGCGCGACCGTGTCCTCGGCGTGCTCAGAGAGGGTGCCGCACAGGGCAAGCTGTCGCACGACACCTTCATGCGGCGCATGGAGCTCGCCCTCGTCGCCCGCCGCCCCGAGGAACTGGCGGCCCTCACCTCGGACCTGGACTCCGGCAGCCGCTTCTCGCAGGGACTCGTCAAGGCCGTCGGCGGGATATCCGCCTTCCCCGGGCGCCTGCGCCGGGCCTGGCAGACCGAGCGGCTCCCGAAGCTGCTGCTGCCCGCACCGAGCCCGTATCCGCTGCTCATCGGCCGTGACCCGGGCAACGGGCTGCGGCTCAACCATGAGACGGTCTCCCGGCTGCACGCCGAACTCACCGTGCAGCACGGCCGCTGGGTCCTGCGCGACCTCGGCTCCACCAACGGCACCTGCGTCAACGGCCAGCGGCTCGTCGGCGCCATCCCGGTGCGCGACGGGGACCAGGTCAGCTTCGGCCGGATGAGCTTCCGGCTGACGACTCCGTCCCCGCGCCCGCCCACCTGACCGGACCCAGTGACCCCCGGCACCCCGTCACCCGAACGGGTGTATGCCGACTGCGGTGAGGCCCCGGCGGTGGTCCGCTGAGAGGCAGGTGCGTCGACAGCCGACGCCACGACCGCAGGGGGCGACGAAAGATGGCGGCCGACCGCTCCGAGGCCCTGCCCACCGCCCGGCGCCCGTACCGGCTCGCGGGCGGGCAGCCGGGACTGCTGGAGCCGGGAGCCGCGACCGATCCGTACCGCCTGCGGCTGTACCGGATCCTCCGCACCGACTTCCCGCTCGGTTACGACCCAGGCCTCGGCGCCTGGCTGCTGAGCCGGTACGCGGATGTGGCCCTGGCCCTCACCGACCCGCGCTTCACCGGCTACCCGCACGACGGCGCCCCGCGCGGCCCGGTCCCGGCGCCGCTCGGGCTCTGCCGGGGGAGCCTGGTCTGCACGCCGCTGCCGGACGGCGGCGCGGCCCCGGAAGGCAGCTCCGCCGTCGAGCGCACCGCGTACGTCCTGGCCCACCGCATAGCCGGCCGCGACCGGGCGGACCTGGTCGCCGAGTTCTGCCGCTGGCTCCCCGCCGGGGCCGACGCCGTGGCGGCCGGACGCTCCTACCCGGACCTGCGCGCCCGGCCCCGGACCGGCGGCGCGGGCACCGACTGCGTCCGGCACACCGGGCTCCGCGAACGGGCCCTCGCCTCGTTCCTCGCGAACATGCTGGACGACCCTGACCTGCTCGACGCCGTGGCGGGCTCCGAGGCCGGGACCGGGATGCTGATCGGCCGGGCCTGGGCCGAGACGCTGCGCCGTGACCCGCCCGTCCAGATCGTGCTGCGCCGCACCCGCACCGAGGTCCGGGTCAGCGGCGGCATGCTGCCCGGCGGTGCGCCCGTCGCCTGCCTGATCGGCGCGGCGGGCCGCGACCCGGCCCGGTTCGCCGCCCCGGACCGGTTCGACCCGCTGCGCGCCGACGCCGATCCGCTGCTCACCGGACCGGCCGGCTGCCCCGCCGCCCTCCTCGGCCGCCTGGAGGCCGAACACGGCCTGCGCGCCCTGCTGACGGCGATGCCCGGCATCCGCTGGGCCGACGGCTTCCGCCCGGTGTCGACCGGGGTGCTCACACGGGGACCGCGCACCCTCCTCGTACAGCCCTCCTGATCACCCCTTCTCCCGCACCCGCCGCAACAGCACCACCGGCCGCTCCCCGAACAGCGCGCCCGCCGCCACCGAGCCGCCCGCGAACTCCC
The DNA here is from genome assembly GCF_044767965.1 of Streptomyces sp. NPDC101178. Classification (NCBI taxonomy): domain Bacteria; kingdom Bacillati; phylum Actinomycetota; class Actinomycetes; order Kitasatosporales; family Streptomycetaceae; genus Streptomyces; species Streptomyces sp. NPDC101178. The sequence continues at coordinate 221,774 of NZ_JBIWOZ010000007.1, read as the reverse complement.
GCCCGGCACCGGGCGCCAGCACATCCCGCCAAGGCCCCCCGTCCGGCAGCTCGACCACCGTGTCCCGCCACCCGCCGTCCTCCGCCAGCCGCAGCGACAGCCGGGTCGCCGCCGCCACCACCTCGCCGGACCGGCTGAAAGCCACCACGTGCCCGGCCGCCGCACCCCGCGCCTCCACCGGCACGTACGTCCCCGACTCGCCGAACACCTCCGGCAGCTCCCGCCGCAGCCGCAGCGCCGCCGCCGTCACCACCTGCTTCTCCTCCTCCGGCCCCTCCGGCCGCCGGAACGGGCTCCGGTTGTCCGGGTCGACCAGGGCCAGGTACTCGCTCTCCGTGCCTTGGTACAGATCCGGTACGCCCGGCATCGTCAGCTGCACCAGCGCCGCCCCGAGCACCTGGGCCCGGATATGCGGAGCCAGCGACTCCGCGAACGCGGTCACCAGCCTCCGGGCCGTTCCGGAAGCGCTGCCCGGCCCGGCCGCCACGAAGTCCGTCACCGCCCGCTCGTACGCCTCGTCCGGCTCCGTCCAGCTGGTGAACAGCCCGCCCTCGCGCACCGCCTTGAGCAGCGCCGGCTCCAGCCGCGCGCCCAGCTCCTCCGCCGGCAGCGGCGCGCAGCCGTACGACGACTGCCAGGCCTGCCAGGCCAGCTGCGGGTCCGGCGCCGCGACGGGTGTCGCCCCGGTCAGCTCGGCCACCAGCGCCGCCCACCGCTCCGGACACTGCGACAGCACCGCGATCCGGGCCCGGACGTCGGCGCTCCGCTTGGTGTCGTGCGTGGTCAGGACCGTGCCCGTGGCGGGCCAGTCCCGCGCGATCCGGGCGGCGAAGGCGTGGAACGCGTCCACGGTCACCGCAGGCTGCCCCGGGTCGCCGCCGACCTCCGTCGCAGAGATCAGCGGCACGTACCGGTAGAACGCGGTGTCCTCCACCGACTTGGCGTGCAGCGCGGACGCGGTCTGCGCGAACCGGGCGCAGAAGGACGCCTGTTCCTCGCCGTCACCGAGCCGCCCGAGCGCCAGATCCCGTACGACATCGACGGCGGCGGCCTCCTCCGGCACGGAGAAGACCGCCTTCGCGTCCCGTACCGCGTCGTCCGGAAGCGTCTCCTCCGCGATCCGGGTCGGCGGTACGCCCGCCGTCACGTACGGCCGGTAGACCGGCACCCGTACCAGCAGCTCCCGGATCGCCGTCCGCAGCGCCCACGGCGCGTGGTCGCGCAAGGCCGGGTCGGCGGCGCAGACGGAGGCGGCGAGCCGGGTCAGCCAGGCGGTCTCGGACGCCAGCTCGTGCGTGGCCACCCGGTAGGCGGCGCGGCGGACGGTCGCCTTCCAGTAGCCGCCCCGGTCGCCGGGCGGGCCCGCGAACTCCCGGTAGCGGCCGAGCAGCTCCGCCGCGCCCGCCGGGTCGGTGAACAGCCCGTCGATCCGGTGCAGCGCGTCGTACCCGGTCGTCCCGGCGACCGCCCAGCCGGCCGGCAGGGGCTCGTCGCCGGTGAGGATCTTCTCCACCACCGTCCACCGGCCGCCGGTGGCCTCGTTGAGCTGCCGCAGGTACGCGGCCGGGTCGGCGAGGCCGTCCGGATGGTCGATGCGCAGCCCGTCCAGGACGCCGTCGCGGAGGAGTTCGAGGACCTTGGCGTGGGTGGCCTCGAAGACCTCGGGGTGCTCGACGCGGACGCCGATCAGCTCCGAGACGGTGAAGAAGCGGCGGTAGTTCAGCTCGGTACGGGCGAGGCGCCACCAGGCCAGCCGGTAGTGCTGCGCGTCGAGCAGCTCCGGAAGCGGCAGCTCCGCCGTGCCCGCCCGTAGCGGGAACTCCTGCCCGCCGTAGCGCAGCACCTCCGAGCCGGCATCGACGGAGAGGGAACCCAGCTCGCCGCCGAGCGGACCGGCCAGGACCGGCAGCAGCACCTTGTCGCCGCCCGCCGCCCAGTCGATGTCGAACCAGCGGGCGTAGGGCGAGGCCCGGCCCTCGCGCAGCACCTCCCAGAGCTGCCGGTTGTGGCGGGGCGCGGCGGCCATGTGGTTGGGCACGATGTCGAGGACCAGCCCGAGTCCGTGCTCCCGGGCCGTGGCGGCGAGGCTCCGCAGCCCCTCCTCACCGCCCAGCTCCTCCCGTACGCGGCTGTGGTCGACCACGTCGTAGCCGTGCGTGGAGCCGGGGACGGCCTCCAGGACGGGCGAGAGGTGCAGATGGGAGACGCCGAGTGCGGCCAGGTACGGCACCGCCTTCTCGGCCGCCGGGAAGGGGAAGTCGGGCTGGATCTGAAGCCGGTACGTCGCGGTGGGCGTCATGCCCTTCTACGTACCCCGCCCGGGGCGACCTGTGTCACCCCGGGCGGGACGCTCACCCTTGCCGATCCTGTGGGCAGGGCTTCGGACGGGCCTGCGGACAGACCTCAGGCGGGCCGCTTCAGCACGGTCAGGCTGCGCCCGATCAGCGTCACCCGCTCGCCCTCCGCCACCTTCGGTCCGGCCCCCGGAGCCACGCCCTCCGCGCGTGCGGTGTCCACGACGACCTGCCACTGCTCGCCGTGGTCCACCGGAACGGCGAACTCCAGCGTCTCGGCGCTCGCGTTGAACATCAGCAGGAACGAATCGTCGGCGATCCGCTCCCCGCGCGGCCCCGGCTCCGAGATCGCCTCACCGTTGAGGAACACGGTCATCGCCTTGGCGTGGGCCGCCTGCCAGTCCTCCTGCGTCATCTCCTCACCCTCGGGAGTGAACCAGGCGATGTCGGAGAGCTCGTCGTGCGTGCCCTCCACCGGCCGCCCGTGGAAGAAGCGGCGACGCCGGAAGACCGGATGGTCGCGGCGCAGCCACACCATGGCCCGGGTGAACTCCAGCAGGTTCCGCCGGAACTCGTCGTCCGGTGCCTCCGGATCGGGCCAGTGGATCCAGGCCAGCTCGTTGTCCTGGCAGTAGGCGTTGTTGTTGCCCTTCTGCGTACGGGCGAACTCGTCGCCGTGGCTCAGCATCGGCACGCCCTGCGACAGCATCAGCGTGGCGATGAAGTTCCGCATCTGCCGGCCCCGCAGCTCCAGGACCTCCGGATCGTCCGTCTCACCCTCGACACCGCAGTTCCAGGACCGGTTGTGGCTCTCGCCGTCCCGGTTGCCCTCGCCGTTGGCGTCGTTCCGCTTGTCGTTGTACGACACCATGTCGTGCAGCGTGAAGCCGTCGTGGCAGGTGGTGAAGTTGATCGAGGCGAGCGGGCGGCGCCCGTCGTCCTGGTAGAGGTCGGAGGAGCCCGTCAGCCGTCCGGCGAACTCCGCCAGGGTGCGCGGCTCGCCCCGCCAAAGGTCGCGGACCGTGTCGCGGTATTTGCCGTTCCACTCGGTCCACAGCGGCGGGAAGTTGCCCACCTGGTAGCCGCCTTCGCCGACGTCCCACGGCTCCGCGATCAGCTTCACCTGGCTGACCACCGGGTCCTGCTGGACCAGGTCGAAGAACGAGGAGAGCCGGTCCACCTCGTGGAACTGGCGGGCCAGCGTGGCCGCCAGGTCGAAGCGGAAGCCGTCCACATGCATCTCGGTCACCCAGTACCGCAGCGAGTCCATGATCATCTGGAGGACGTGCGGGGACCGCATGAGCAGTGAGTTCCCGGTGCCCGTGGTGTCCATGTAGTAGCGCTGATCGTCGGTCAGACGGTAGTACGAGGCGTTGTCGAGGCCTCGGAAGGAGAGCGTCGGCCCGAGGTGGTTGCCTTCGGCGGTGTGGTTGTAGACGACGTCGAGGATGACCTCGATGCCCGCCTGGTGCAGCGCCTTCACCGCCTGCTTGAACTCCAGCACCTGCTCGCCCCGGTCGCCCCAGGAGGCGTAGGTGTTGTGCGGGGCGAAGAAGCCGATGGTGTTGTAGCCCCAGTAGTTGGCGAGCCCCATGTCGGCCAGGCGGTGGTCCTGGACGAATTGGTGGACGGGCATCAGCTCGATCGCGGTGACGCCCAGCTCGGTGAGGTGGGCGATGACCTCCGGGTGCGCGAGCCCCGCGTATGTACCGCGCAGCTCCGGCGGAAGCCCCGGATGGAGCATCGTCAGGCCCTTGACGTGGGCCTCGTAGATCACGGTGCGGTGGTAGTCCGTACGGGGGCGGCGGTCGTCGCCCCAGTCGAAGTACGGGTTGACCACCACCGAGCTCATGGTGTGCGGCGCCGAGTCGAGGTCGTTGCGGGCGTCGGGCTTCCCGAACGGGTAGCCGTACACCGCCTCGCCCCACTCGATCTTCCCGGAGACCGCACGGGCGTACGGGTCCAGGAGCAGCTTCGCGGAGTTGCACCGCTGCCCGTGCTGGGGTTCGTAGGGTCCGTGCACCCGGAAGCCGTACCGCTGACCCGGCATGATGCCGGGCAGGTACGCGTGGCGCACGAAGGCGTCGGTCTCGCGGAGCTCCACCGCCGTTTCTGAACCGTCGTCGTGCAACAGGCACAACTCGATCCGATGGGCGGCCTCGGAGAAGACCGCGAAGTTGGTTCCGGCGCCGTCATAGGTGGCGCCGAGGGGATAAGCGTGTCCCGGCCAGACCTGCATAGATGAGACTCTTCCACTTCTGATCCGGGTGCGGTGGCTTTCCTCGGCCTGTTACTCCCCGAATACTCCCCGAAAGTGGGGCGCACACCTAGTACGTCACGCGGTGCGGCCGGTCCCGTCGCCCTGCTCCCGGCCACACCGGTCAACTTCGGACACCGGGGTGCCGCCCCGGACGCGATTCCGGACGCGCCCGGCCGGCGGGCGTCCGGATCGCGGCCTTCGCGGGGGTGCCTAATCACTATGAATCCGCTCACTCCACCCGATCTTGCCGCAGGGAACAGGCCGTGCGGACAGGGGAGTTGGGAAACCGGCGCGGCCATCGGGCTGCACCGGATCCCGCTCCCGGAGTACCCTTCCTTGATCGTTGGGTGGGGGAGTGGAAGGCGGTACGCGGGTGAGCTCGGGAGGATTCGAGCTACCCCCAGGTGACGCAGGTCACGAGGGGGAATCGACCGATGCGCCGCCTGGGGCGGTGTCCCTCGCGCAGCCCATGGAGATCGGCGCGGAGCTGGACTGGGGCGCCGAGGCATGGAGCGAGGTGCGGACCCGCGCGCAGCGGGCCGGGCGCGCCTATATCTGGCTGAATCTGGTCGAACAGCGGCTGCGTGCGGTAGTCGCCGCGGTGCTCCGGCCGATCTACGAGCCGGTGCACGGCGAGGACTGGGTGGTGGCCGCGGCCGGGCCCGCCGGGCAGGAGTGGGTGCACCGCGCCGTCGCCGTACGCGAGGTGTCGCGCCGCAAGGGCTATCTGCTGGACCCGGCCGACGACAACGTCCTGAGCTTCCTCACGCTCCCGCAGCTGCGGGAGCTGATGGTGCAGCACTGGCCGTGCTTCGAGCCCTACTTCGACGACCGCCGGGACGTCGAGCTGGCCCTGGACGAGCTGGAGGTGGCCCGCAACGTCGTCTCCCGCAACCGTGCGCTGAACGAGGCGGTGCTCGCCCAGGCGGAGCGGGCCTCGGCCCGGCTGCTGGACATCCTGGGCAGCGGGGCGGGGGTGGCGTCCGCGGACCGGCTGCCGGTGGACGCGGTGGAGGAGCTGGTCGGCGACCGGTACGCGGACGTGGTCTCCGTCCACCCCGACCGGGTCCGGCTCCAGCGCCAGCTGCCGGCCGAGGACCTGTTCGGCGGGGCGCGGCGGCTGGACGCCATCGGCATAGGGCTCAACCTGCTCGTCCAGAACTTCTCCGGCCGCCGGCTGGTCCGGCTCGCCGAGTCGGGGTGCCGGGTGCGGCTGCTCTTCATCAATCCGGCCAGCAGCGCGGTGAAGCGCCGGGAGCGGGAACTGGGCCTCAAGAAGGGCGAGCTGAGCCGCTCGGTGGAGATGAACATCCTCCACATGCGCCGGGTCCGCTCCAAGCTCCGCGACCCGGGCGCCTTCGAGATCCAGGTCTTCGACGAGACGCCGCGCTTCACCGCGTACCTGGTGGACGGCGACGGGGCGGACGCGGTGGGCGTCGTCCAGCCGTATCTCCGGCGGGCCCGGGGCATGGAGGCGCCGGTGCTGGTGCTGCGCGGCGGCGGGCGGCGGACGGTGGTGCGCGCCGGTCAGGACAGCGAGGGCGGCCTCTTCGAGACGTACCGGGAGGAGTTCGAGTCGGTCTGGACGGACTCGCGCCCGGTGTCGTAGAGCCCGCGCCACCCGTCCCCGCTGTTGTCAGTGGTGCGTGCGAAGGTGGTCATCACTCGGGGGAGAGCACCACGGGGGAGCACCACGAAGGAGGTATCGGGATGAGCTGGCATCAGGGACCACTGGTCGGCTTCGACCTGGAGACGACGGGGACCGACGTCGAGACCGACCGGATCGTCACCGCCGCGCTGGTCCGGCTGGACGCGGACGGCACGGTGGCCGAGCAGCGGACCTGGCTGCTCGACCCGGGGGTGGCGATACCCGAACAGGCCTCCGCGATCCACGGCATCGGCACCGACCACGCCCGCGAGCACGGCGCCCGGCCGGCCACCGCCGTCGAGGAGATCGCCCACGCGGTCGCCGAGGTGCTGCGCTCGGGGGTGCCCCTGGTGGTGATGAACGCGCGCTACGACCTCTCGCTCCTGGACCGCGAATGCGGGCGGTACGGACTGGAGTCGGTCGAGCAGCGGATCGGCGGCGTGCCGTCGCCCGTCATCGATCCTCTGGTGGTCGACAAGCACGTCGACAAGTACCGGAAGGGGAAGCGGGCCCTCCACGCGTTGTGCGACCACTACGGGGTGGTGCTCGACGACGCGCATGACGCGCGGGCCGACGCGGTGGCCGCCGTGCGCGTGGTGCGGCGTATGGGCGAGAAGTACCGGTCCGTCGGAGTGATGGCCCTGGAGGACCTGCACGGCCTTCAGGTCCGCGCGGCGGCCGAGCAGTCGCTGTCCTTGCAGGCGTATCTGCGGCGCACCGCCGATCCGGCGGCGGTGGTCGAGCCGGCCTGGCCGCTCATTCCCCGGATGCGCTGACCGGACCGTTCGTTTTCGGTCATCCCTCTTCCATGCCCGGGTGCCTATATACCCTTTTGATGGCGTATGGGCCTCGTCAGACAGGTGTTTGTCAGCCACTCCCGTTCCCAGGGGGTTGTGTGGCCGCCCTGCTCTGTCCAGCATGAAACAACGTTGTCAGGAACACGTCGACATGATCGTTCGCCTGACGACACGCCATGGGCGTCCCCACAACGCCCTTAGTTCCCCCCACGATCTGGAGGACTACAGTGCGACTCTCCCACCCCCACAGCATGTCGAGACGAGCACGACTCATCGCCGGAGCGACCGGCCTGGCCGCCGTCGCGGCGCTCGCGGTCCCCGCCGCCACCGCGTCCGCCCAGCCGGCCCCGAAGACGTTCAGCGCCACCGAGCTCAACGTGGCGGCCGACTCCGTGCGCACCGCCGACATCGGCGGCACCGCCTGGTACGTCGATGCCGAGACGGGCAAGGTCGTCGTCACCGTCGACAGCACGGTCACCGAGGCCGAGATCGCCACGATCGAGAACGAGGCCGGCGCCAACGCCGACGCCCTCGTGGTCAAGCGAACCCCCGGTGAGTTCACCAAGCTCATCGCGGGCGGCGAGGCCATCACCACCGGCGGAGCCCGGTGCTCCCTCGGCTTCAACGTGCAGGACGGCGCGGGCACCAAGTTCGCCCTGACCGCCGGCCACTGCACCAACATCGGCAGCTCGTGGTCCATCGGCACCACCACCGGATCCAGCTTCCCCGGCAACGACTACGGCATCATCCAGCACTCCGACCCCGGCGCGGCCGACGGCCGTGTCTCCCTCTACAACGGCGACTACCAGGAGATCGACAGCGCCGGTGACCCCTCGGTCGGCCAGTCCGTCCAGCGCAGCGGCAGCACCACCGGTCTGCACGGCGGCTCGGTGACCGGCCTCAACGCCACCGTGAACTACGGTGCCGACGGCATTGTCGAGGGTCTGATCCAGACCAACGTCTGCGCCGAGCCCGGCGACAGCGGCGGCGCGCTCTTCTCCGGGAGCACCGCGCTCGGCCTCACCTCCGGCGGCAGCGGCAACTGCTCCTCCGGCGGCACCACGTTCTACCAGCCCGTCACCGAGGCGCTCGGCGCCTACGGTGTGAGCATCATCTGATTCCCGTACCGACCAGGGTCTTGCGCCAACGGCCCTGAGTGCTGTCCCCGCCGGTTCTCCGGCGGGGACAGCACTCGTTGCGGCGCGAACCGGCCTCGAACCGCCCGCTCAGAAGGGGTACCAGCGGACCTCCGGGTCGTCCTCGCGCAGCGAGGCCACCCGGCGGCGGAATTCGGTGAGCGCCTTCGGGTTGGCCGGTGCGTGCTGGGCGACCCAGGCGCAGCTGGCCGTTTCGCGGGCGCCTCGGAGGACAGCGCAGCCGGCCCACTCCCGTACGTCCCAGCCGTACGCGGAGGTGAAGGCGTCGTAGGACGCGGCGGGCAGGCCGTAGCGGTCGCGGGAGAGGGCGAGGACGACCAGGTCGTGTTCGCGCAGATCCGTGGAGAAGGTCTCCAGGTCGACCAGGACCGGGCCGTCGGGGCCGATGTGGACGTTGCGGGGGAGGGCGTCGCCGTGGATCGGGCCCGGCGGGAGGTGCGGGGTCAGGGCGGCGGCCGCGGAGGCGAAGCCGTCGCGGCGGGCGCGGAGGTAGTCGGCGTCGGCCGGGTCGATCGTGTCGCCCGCCAGGGTCAGCCAGCGCTCGACCCCGCCGAGCAGTTCCCGGCGCGGGAGTGTGAAGCCCGCAGGTGCCGGGAGCGCGTGGACCCGGGAGAGCAGGGGTGCCAGGTCGCGCGGTTCCGTGGGGCGTACGGGGTCGGGCAGGCGGTGCCACACCGTCACCGGGTGGCCCTCCGTCAACCGCATCCCGTGCTCGGCGGCCCGTACCGCCGGGACGCCCGACGCGGCGAGCCACTCGGCGACGGCCACCTCCCGCTCCGCCCGGGCCGCCAGCTCCGGATGGCCGGTGGCGTCCCGGCCGACCTTCATCACCAGACCGCCGGCCGCGAAGACCGCGTTCTCGCCCAGCGCCAGCAGCTCCGCCGGGCCGGAGAAACCGGCGGCCGTCAGCACCTCACGCGCACGCATCTCGTCCATGGGTGCGATTTTCGCATCCGCGCAGGCCACCTTGACGAACCGACGGCCCGTCAGCACGATGGCCTGGGCCACCGGGACGGCCAGAAGGGCCTGAACCATCCCCTAGGTGCTGGAGAAGGGTCATTCGTGACATTGGCCACCGAGGGGAAGGCGCCCGGGGCGAGGCGTGCGCGTAACGGGCCCGGCGCGGCGGCCCGGGACCGGGCCGCCTGGTTCCTCGTCCTGCCCGCCCTCCTCCCCATCCTGATCCTCAGCGTCGGACCGCTCCTCTACGGCATCGCGCTCGCTTTCACCGACGCGCAGTCCGGCCGCACCCGCTCCACCCAGTGGATCGGGACCCTCAACTTCCAGGACCTCCTGCACGACACCCTCTTCTGGGACTCCTTCCGGATCGGCCTGCTCTGGGCGTTCGGCGTCACCGTGCCGCAGTTCCTCCTGGCCCTCGGCCTCGCCCTGCTCCTCAACCAGAAGCTCCGGCTGCGCTGGCTGGCGCGGGCGCTGGCGATCATCCCGTGGGCGATGCCCGAAGTCGTCGTCGGCATCATGTGGCGCCTGGTCTACAACCCCGACGCCGGCATCCTCAACGAGACCCTCCGCGATCTCGGCCTCGGCGACGGCCGCGACTGGCTCACCGGCCTCGCCACCGCGCTGCCCGCCGTGATCCTCGTCGGGATCTGGGCGGGCATGCCGCAGACCACCGTCGCCCTGCTCGCCGGACTCCAGAACACGCCGCACGAACTCCACGAGGCGGCGGCCCTGGACGGAGCGGGCGCCTGGCGCCGGTTCCGTACGGTCACCTGGCCCGCGATCAGACCCATCGCGCTCGCCGTAAGCGCCCTCAATCTGATCTGGAACTTCAACTCCTTCGCCCTGGTCTACGTGCTGACCAGCGGCGGGCCCGGTGGCCGGACCCGGCTGCCGATGCTCTTCGCGTACGAGGAAGCCTTCCGCTACGGACAGTTCGGGTACGCCGCCGCCATGGGCTGCGTGATGGTCGCGGTGATCTCCGTGGTCCTCGCCTGCTTCCTCGTCGGCCGGATCAGAGGAGGAGACGAGACGCGATGAGTCTTCCGACCAGCAGGGCCGCGCGCGCCGGCCAGTACCTCGCGCTCCTCGCGTACCTCGTCTTCCTCGCCTTCCCGTTCCTCTGGCTGCTCTCCACCGCCTTCAAGCCCGCCCGTGAACTCGGCTCCCTGCACCCCACCTGGATCCCCGACAACCCCACCCTCGGCAACTTCCGCCAGGCCTTCGACGAGCAGCCGCTGCTCCAGGCCGCCGCCAACTCGCTGATCGCCGCCGTCTCCGCCGCGCTCATCGCCGTCGTCATCGCGACCCCGATGGCCTATGTGATGGCCCGCCACCGGGGCCGGCTCGCCACCGCCGCGACCGGGTGGGTCGTGGTCAGCCAGGCTTTCCCGTTCGTGCTGGTGATCATTCCGCTCTTCCTGGTGCTGAAGAACCTGCATCTGATCAACACCCTGTGGGGGCTGATCCTGGTGTACGTTGTCTGGTCGCTGCCCTTCGCGCTCTGGATGCTCGCCGGATACGTACGGGCCGTGCCGGCCGAGTTGGAGGAGGCCGCCGCCGTGGACGGGGCCGGGCGGGTACGGACTCTCGTCTCGGTCGTCGCCCCGCTGCTCGCTCCCGGCATCGTCGCCACCGCCCTCTTCGCGTTCATCACCGCGTGGAACGAGTTCTTCTTCGCACTCGTTCTCCTCAAGACCCCGGAGAAGCAGACCTTGCCGGTCGTCCTCACGCACTTCCTCGGCGCGGAGGGCGTGGCCGACCTCGGGCCGCTGGCCGCAGCCGCGTTCCTCGCCACGCTGCCCTCGCTCGTCCTCTTCGCCGTCATCCAGCGGCGGATCACCGGCGGGATGACGGCCGGGGCGGTGAGGGGCTGATGCGCCGCGCCCTGGCCCGGCGGGCCGCCGCGGCCGCCGCCGTCCTCGCCCTCCTGATCACCGGGTGTTCGAGCACCGACGACGGCCGGGACGCCGACGGCACCATCCGGCTCAGGTTCCAGTCGCTGGCCTGGCAGAAGGAGTCCGTCGACGCCAACAAGCAGCTGGTGAAGGAGTGGAACGCCGCCCACCCCGACGTACAGGTGGACTATGTCCAGGGCAGCTGGGACAACGTCCACGACCAGCTGCTCACCTCCTTCGAGGGCGGTGAGGCCCCCGACATCATCCACGACGCCTCCGACGACCTCGCCGACTTCGCGTACGGCGGCTACCTCGCCGACCTCCGCCCCCTCCTCCCGGGCCGGCTCAAGGCCGACATTCCCGAGCAGTCCTGGCGCACCACCACCTTCGGTGGCGGGATCCACGGAGTCCCGTTCCTCCAGGAGCCCCGGGTCCTGATCGCCAACACGAAGCTGCTGAAAGCCTCGGGCGCGCGCATCCCGACGCCGGAGCGGCCCTGGAGCTGGGAGGAGTTCCGGCAGGTGGCGAAGGACCTGACCGGCAAGGGCCGTTACGGGGTCGCCTGGCCGCTCAAGGAACCCGTCTCCGTCACCCTCAACCTGGGCCTCTCCGGCGGCGGACAGCTCTTCCACCGCGACGCCGACGGCAAGGCGGAGCTGCGGTTCGAGGCGGGCGACGAGGTGGTGACCGGCACCATCCACGACCAGGTCAACACCGACCGCAGTGCGGCCCGTACGGCGCTCGGGATGGGCGGCTCGGACGCGCTGCCCGGCTTCTTCGGCGGCCGGTACGCCATGCTCCCGCTCGGCTTCGCCTACCGCCAGCAGGTCGTCGAACAGGCCCCCGAAGGCTTCGCGTGGACGGTCCTGCCCGCACCGGCAGGACCCGGCGGACTGGCCCAGGGAGTGAGCCCGCAGACCCTGTCCGTCGCCGAGGACAGCCCGCACAAGGAAGAGGCCGTCGCCTTCATCGACTTCCTGCTACGACCGCCGAACATGGTCCGCCTGGCCCGCGGCGACTGGATGCTCCCCACCGGCACCACCGCCCTCGCCCACCCGTCCCTGCGCACCGCCGAGCACGGCTGGTCCACCGGCACGGCGCTCGCGCAGCACCTGCGCCCGGCGCCCGCGCAGGCCGTACGCGGCTACCCGGAGTGGAAGGACAAGGTGGCGACCCCCGCGCTCCAGGAGTACTACAGCGGCGCGATCGACACCGATGAGCTGCGGAAACGACTGGTCGATGACGGGAACCGGGTGCTGGCCCGCTATCAGCGCTGAGGAAGGCGCCAAAAAACTAGACGAGACGTTGCGTCTCGCTTAGAGTGAAGCACATGACCGAATCCCCGCGTGCCCACATCGCCATGTTCTCCATCGCCGCCCACGGGCATGTGAACCCGAGCCTCGAAGTGATCCGTGAGCTCGTCAGCCGTGGGCACCGCGTCAGCTACGCCATTCCCGCCTCGTTCGCCGGGAAGGTCGCGGCCACCGGCGCCGAGCCGGTGATCCACGCCTCGACCCTGCCGACCGACGACGACCCCGAGGCGTGGGGCACCGAGCTGATCGACAACCTCGAACCCTTCCTCGACGACGCCGTCCAGGCGCTTCCGCGGCTGATCGGCGCCTTCGACGGCGACGAACCCGACCTCGTCCTCCACGACATCACCTCCTATCCCGCCCGCGTCCTGGCCCATCGCTGGAGCGTCCCCGCCGTCTCCCTCTGGCCCAACCTGGTGCCGTGGGAGGGGTACGAGAAGGAGGTCGGCGAGCCGATGACGGCCGAACTCAAGCAGACCGAGCGCGGCAAGGCGTACTACGGCCGCTTCGCGAGCTGGCTCGCCGCGAACGGCCTCGGCCATGTCTCCAGCGACGACTTCGTGGCCCGCCCGCGCCGCGCTCTCGTCCTGATCCCGGAGGCGCTCCAGCCCAACGCGGACCGGGTGAACCACGAGATGTACACCTTCGTCGGCGCCTGCCAGGGCGACCGGGCCGACCAGGGGGAGTGGGAGCGGCCGGCCGGGGCGGAGAAGGTGCTCCTCGTCTCGCTCGGCTCCTCGTTCACCAAGCAGCCCGCCTTCTACCGGGAGTGCGTGGCGGCCTTCGGTGACCTGCCCGGCTGGCACGTGGTGCTCCAGATCGGCGCGCACGTCGACCCGGCCGAGCTCGGTGACGTACCGGCGAACGTCGAAGTGCACGCGTGGGTGCCCCAGTTGGCGGTGCTGAAGCAGGCCGACGCGTTCGTCACCCACGCCGGTGCGGGCGGCAGTCAGGAGGGGCTCGCCACGGGGACGCCGATGGTGGCGGTGCCGCAGGCCGTCGACCAGTTCGGCAACGCCGACATGCTCCAGGCGCTCGGTGTGGCCCGGCACGTCCCGATGGGGGAGGCCGACGCGGTGACGCTCCGCGAGGCCGTGCTCGCCCTGGTCGGCGACCCGGAGGTGGCGGAGCGGTCGGCGCGGCTGCGCGAGCGGATGGCGGAGGAGGGCGGCACGCTCCGGGCGGCCGACCTGATCGAGGCCGAGTTGAGCCCGACTGCCGCTCCGGGCTGAGCCCAACCGTCCCTGAGGGGAGTTCAACCGACCCTCTGAGCGGATCTGTTGCACTGTTATCCGGACGTTGTCCGCCCCGCCCCGCACCACCGCGGAGCGCCGTGGTGCGGGGCGGCATGTTCTTCTGTGTGAGGCCTGTGGTCGTTGCATCTGCACGCACCTCCCGACTGACTCCACATATCCGGCGCGGGACTCCACCCCTCTCGCGCACTTCTTCACGCACGTTCACATGTCTTCACGCATACTCACGAGCGACCGATGGCCTCGGCGCCGGGTGTGCGGAGGTGCGGTTCGCGGCGGGGCGAAGGGGTCGTCAGCGCCTCTGAGCTGCCGGTTCCCCGTCCCGGGACCCTCCTCGCGAACCCCCGACCCGCCTCTGTCGCCCGCATGTTGACGGCCGCTGACCGTTGTGGCCCGCCCTGGCCGATTTCTTGTTACGAAACCTTGTTGAGTAAGTCACAGCTGCAAGGGGGTCTTGATCTGCGCTCGTCAATCGGTCAGGGTTTCGAGCCAACCCCCGGAGATCTTCCGGCCGGAGGTCAATCCCCCCACAGAGATTGACGAGGAGACCCCTCTTCATGGCCAAGCACCAGCGCAACCTCACTCGCCGGACCAAGCTGACCGCCGCGATCACCGCCGTGGCAGCCGCCGCCGGAGTCACCCTGTTCGGAACCTCGTTCGCCGGAGCCGCACCGGCTCCCATGGGCACGGTCTACGGCGCTGACGCAGAGACCGCCGTCTCCGGCAGCTACATCGTCATGCTGGGCGAGAAGGCGGACAAGTCGAAGCTCGCCAAGGAGTACGGCGGCAAGCTCCAGCGCAACTACTCCTCAAGCATCAACGGCTTCTCCGCCAGCGGACTTTCGGAGACCGAGGCCAAGCGCCTCGCCGCCGACCCGGCCGTCGCCAAGGTGGTGCAGAACAAGAAGTTCAGCATCAACGCCACCCAGGAGAACCCGCCGTCGTGGGGTCTGGACCGCGTCGACCAGACCGAGACCGCGGGCGACAACGCGTACAACTACCCCGACGCCGCCGGTGAGGGCGTCACCGCGTACGTCATCGACACCGGTGTCCGCGTCACCCACGAGGACTTCGAGGGCCGCGCCACCTCCGGCTTCGACGCCGTGGACAACGACGACGACGCCGACGACGGCAACGGGCACGGCACCCACGTGGCGGGCACCATCGCCGGGGCCGCGCACGGCGTCGCCAAGAAGGCCAAGATCGTCGGTGTCCGCGTCCTGGACGACAACGGCTCGGGCACCACCGAGCAGGTCATCGCCGGGATCGACTGGGTCGCCGCCAACGCGTCCGGCCCGTCCGTCGCCAACATGAGCCTGGGCGGCGGCGCCGACCCGGCTCTCGACGAGGCCGTCCAGAAGGCCATCGCCGCCGGCATCACCTTCGGTGTGGCCGCGGGCAACGAGTCCAGCGACGCCGGCCAGGGTTCGCCCTCCCGCGTCCCCGAGGCGATCACCGTCGCCTCGTCCACGGAGGGCGACGAGCAGTCCTCGTTCTCCAACTTCGGCCCCGTCGTGGACATATACGCCCCGGGCTCGGACATCACGTCCACCTGGAACGACAGCGACACCGGCACCAACACCATCTCCGGTACGTCCATGGCGACCCCGCACGTCGTCGGCGCGGCCGCCGTCTACCTGGCCGGCAACCCGGACGCCACCCCGGAGGCGGTCGCCACGGCGCTGACCGAGGGAGCCACCCCGGACGCCATCTCCAACGCGACCGAGGGCACGGCGAACAAGCTCCTCAAGATCGTCGAGTAGGAACCGCCGCCGGACGGAGGCGCCCCACCGCCCCCGTCCGGCACCCGCTCGCGCACAGCAGCCGCCGCGCTCTCCCCCACGGGGCGCGGCGGCTGCGCGTCGCAGGAGGGACACCCCCTAGGGTGTGGGGCCATGACGACGACGTACGCGGCTCTGCTGCGCGGGATCAATGTGAGCGGCCACAAGAGGGTCCCGATGCCGGAACTGCGCACCCTGCTCGGCGAACTGGGCCACACCGGCATCGCCACCCATCTGCAGAGCGGCAACGCCGTCTTCCGCAGCGAGGACCAGGACGAGAACGCGCTCGCCGCCGCCCTGGAGCAGGCGATCCGCGAGCGGTTCGGCTTCTCCGTCGACTGCATCGTCCGCAGCGGCGCCTATCTCGCCGCCGTCGCCGACGCCTGCCCGTTCCCCGCCGCCGAGCTGGAGGGCAAGCAGCTCCACGTCACCTACCTCGACCGGGCGATGGACTCCGAACGCCTCGCCGGTTTCGACGCACCGGCCTACCTGCCGGAGGCCTTCGAGCTCGGTGACCGCTGCGTCTACCTGTACGCCCCCGACGGGCTCGGACGCTCCAAGCTGGCCGCGGCTCTGGCGCGTCCCCAGCTCACCAAGGGCCTCACCGCCACCACCCGCAACTGGAACACCGTGGCCAAACTTGTGGAGATGACACGTGTCTGAGCCTTCGCCCGCCGTGGCCGCAGCCATCGAAGGCGAACTGCGCCTGCTGGACCCGGTGGTACGCGCCTCCGCGGACCTCCTCGTCTCGCTGCTGCACCCGGAGTTCCGCGAGATCGGCACCAGTGGACGGCTCTGGAACCGAGAGACGATCATCGCGGCGCTCACCGCCGCCGACGCCCCGCGCCCCGGCCCGCTGACCGCCTCCCGGATGCGGGGCGTGGAGCTCTGCTCGGACCTGGTCCACCTCACCCTCGACACGGAGTCCAAGGGCCTGCGCTCCCACCGCAGCTCCCTGTGGCGGCTGACCGGAGCGGGGTGGCGGCTCTACTTCCACCAGGCGACCCCGTTCGTCGACGACCCGTTCGCGGAGGTCTGAGCCGCCCCGAGGGTCTGAGCCGCTCCGAGGGTCTGAGCCGCTCCGAGGGTCTGAGTCACCGCGGAGATCCGAGCCACTCCGGAGATCCGATCCTCTCCGGCGGGCCGCCGGCGGCGAGTTCGGGAGATCACCGACTTCCCCGACGGGCTGACGGACCGTACCCGCCGTGCCTCATGATGGGGCAGCCATGCCGAGGGCCGCAGAGACACGCGACGGACGCTCCGCCCGGGATCCCGGGGCCGGAGCGGCGGTTGCCGCTGTCCGGTCCCTGGTCTTCGCGGCGGCCGGCACGGCCCTCGCGCTCTGCGCACACCACCTCTCCTCCGGGCACGGGGTGCCGGGGTGGTCCGTGCCACTCGCGGCCGGGGCGCTGTTCCTCCTCGCCCTGCCCGTCGCGCGATGGCCCGCGGCGCGACGGGGCCGTGCTCTGCCCGTGGTGCTCGCGGCGACCGGCGCCGGACAGGCCGTACTGCACCAGCTCTTCGCGGCCGTACAGAGCGGTACGGCCTCCGCGCCGCCCGGGACGCACCCGCACGGCAGCGGACCCGGCGTCCACCAGGCCTGGCACGCGGATCACCACCTCGCCGTGGTGATGACGGCCGCGCACACGGTCGCCGCGCTCCTGGTGGGCTGGTGCATGCAGCGCGCGGACGCCTCCTGCCGAACCGCGGCCCGGCAGCTGGGCCGCACGCTGGACCGCTGGCTGGGACGGCGGCCCGCCCCGGCGGGTCCGTTCCCCGGGCGGCGGCCCCGGACCGGGCCGGTACGGGCCTGGTCCCGGCCGTCCCCGTACAACCGCACGATCCTGAACCACATGGTGGTACGCCGGGGGCCTCCCGCGACGCGCTGATCCGCGCCGCTCGCCCGGGGCGCGCTTCCGCGTGCCCGCACACCGTCACATCGCCATGGGAGATCCCTTTGTCCACCTCCGTACGCGCGCGAACCGGCCGCCGGAGCGCCGGCGTCGTCGCTGCCGCCATAGCCGCCACCCTCGTCCTCGCCACGCCTGCCTCCGCCCATGTGGAGGTCGCGTCCGAGGGCGCCCGTGCGCTCGCCGAGAACGTCACGCTGAACTTCGACGCGGCGACCGAGTCCGACGCCGCCGGCATCACCAAGCTGGAGGTGTTCCTGCCCAAGGGGATCACTCCCGCCGACGTCACCTACGGAAAGGGCCCCACCGGCTGGAAGCTCGACCCGACCGAGCAGGGCTTCACCGTCTCGGGACCGGCCGCGGCCGTCGGCGAGGACGTCACGTACTCCGTCGTCGTCCGGCAGCTGCCGGACGCGAAGTCGCTGGTGTTCAAGACGCTCCAGACCTACGACGACGGGCGCGTCGACCGCTGGATCGAACTGGAGGAGTCCAGCGGCGGCGGGCACGGGCACTCCGCGCCGGTGCTGGAGCTCAAGGCGGCGGCCCCGGGCGCCGAACCGGTCGCCCCCGTCCCGAGCGCGACCCCCACCTCCGCGACCCCCTCGCCGTCCGCCCCGCCCGCCACCGAGCCGGCGGCAGCGCAGCCGCCGCCGTCGGACCGGGCGACGGCCGCGGCGGAGGAGGACGGCTCGTCGCCCGCCCTGCCGATCGGCATCGCCGTCGCCGTGCTGGCGCTGGCCGGCGGTCTGTGGTGGTTCCTCAGGCACCGCCGCACCGGCACCGCCTGACCCGCACGGTCCCACGGCCCCTGCCCCGGGCCGTGGGGCCACCGGTCGGGCCGGACGCCCGCGGCCGGAGGCCCGCAGGGGGGGCGGGGGTCCCGGAAGGGTCGGATGCAGGTTAGCCTTACCTGCGTTTGGCTGGAGACGAGTGGCCGGAACTCGCCCCTTCTCCTCTGACCGGTACACGCTACGAGGAGCAGGTGGGTGGGGGCTGACAGGTCCGGGCGCGGTGTCATACGCCGTGCCGTCGCAGGGCAGCGCCGGGACGTCGTCGTCGGTTCGCTGCTGGGCGCCGCCCATCAGACCGGCGAAGCGCTCGTCCCCGTACTCATCGGGCTCATCGTCGACCGTGCGGTGGTCCGGCCCGACGGGGGAGCTCTCGCCGTCTGGCTGGTCGTCCTCGCCGTGGTCTACGCGATGCTGTCGTACGGCTTCCGCTTCGGTGCCCGGGCCGGTGAGCGCGCCGCCGAGCAGGCCGCGCACCAGCTGCGCCTCGACGTCGTACGCCGCGTCCTCGCCCCGCACGGCGGCGCCGAGGCCGGACGCCCGCCCGGCGCCCTGGTCAACGTGGCCACCGAGGACGCCCGGCGGGTCGGGGCCCTCAACATGGCCCTCACCCTCGGCATCGCCGCCGTCGTCGGCGTCGTCGCCGGGGCGGTCCTCCTGCTGCGCGCCTCCGTCCCGCTCGGCCTCCTCGTCCTGATCGGCGCCCCGGTCCTCATGGCGCTCGGCCACTACCTCGCCCGCCCGCTGGAACACCGCAGCCAGGCCGAACAGGAACGCGCCGCGCACGCCTCCGGGGTCGCCGCCGACCTGGTCGCCGGCGTCCGCGTACTCAAGGGGCTCCGGGCCGAGCGCGCCGCCGTCGCCCGGTACCGCTCCACCAGCCAGGCCTCCCGCGAGGCCAACGTGCGCGCCGCCCGCGCCGCCGCACTCCAGACCGGCCTGATGCTCACCCTCACCGGCGCCTTCATCGCCTTGGTCGCGCTCGTCGGCGGACGCCTGGTGCTCAGCGGCTCCATCGGCCTCGGCGCCCTGGTCTCCGCCGTCGGCCTCGCCCTCTTCCTCCCCGGCCCGATCGCCGTCCTGGCCTGGGTCGGCGCCGAACTCGCCAAGGCCCGCGCCTCCGCCGCCCGCATCGCCGATGTGCTGGCCGCACCCGGCGAGACGACCGGCGGCACCGCGGAGCCCGCCACCCCCGCTTCCGGAGAGCTGCGGCTGCACGGCCTCGGCCACGCCGGGCTCGACGGAATCGACCTCACCGTCCGGCCCGGCGAGCACCTCGGCATCGTCGTCACCGACACCGCCGACGCCGCCACCCTGCTGCACTGCCTGGCCCGCCGCTGCGACCCGGACCGGGGACACATCGAGCTCGACGGCACCCCGGTCACCGAACTCGCGCCCGCCGCCCTGCGCTCCGCGCTCCTGGTGGCCGAGCACGACGCCCAGCTCTTCGACGGCACCCTTCTCGACAACGTCACGGCCGCCGCCCCCGCCGGAGCCGACCCGCGGCCGGCCATGGACGCCGCCGCCGTCGACGAGGTCGCCGCGACCCTGCCCGGCGGTACCTCCGGGCGGATCGGCGAGCGCGGCAGCTCCCTCTCCGGCGGCCAGCGCCAGCGCGTCGCCCTGGCCCGCGCGCTCGCCGCCGACCGCTCGGTCCTTGTCGTCCACGACCCGACCACCGCCGTCGACGCCGCCACCGAGGCCCGCATCGCCACCGGCATCCGCCGCGCCCGCACCGGCCGCACCACGGTCCTGGTCACCAGCAGCCCGGCGCTCCTCGCCGCCACCGACCGGGTCGTCCTCATCGACGGCGGCACTGTCACCGCCGAGGCCCCGCACGAGGACCTCGTACGCGACCATCCCGTCTACCGCTCGGCGGTGCTCACATGACCACTCCATCGGGCATATCGGATAGAGCGGATGACAGCGCCGAGCTGCTCCCCATCGCCACCGGCGCCCGCACCCGCGCCGCCCTGCGCACCCTGATCCGCCCGGACCGGGGCCGTGCGATCCTGGGCCTCGGCGTGCTGGTCGGCGCGACCGCCGTAGGGCTCCTCGTCCAGCCGCTGCTGGGCCGCATCGTCGACATCGTCGCCGACGGCCGCTCCGCCGACGCCCTGACGCCGCCCGTCGTCCTGCTCCTCGTGGTCGCCGTCGTCCAGGGGCTCACCACCACCTTCGGCCTGACCCGGATCGCCCGGCTCGGCGAGACCGTCCTCGCCCGGCTCCGCGAACAGTTCATCGAGCGCGCCCTGCACCTCCCCGCCGACCGCCTGGAGCGCGCCGGCGCCGGCGACCTCACCGCACGGGTCACCGGAGACGTCGCCCGGGTCGCCGAAGCCGTCCGCTCGGCGCTCCCGGAGATGGCCCGCTCGGTCCTCGCGATCGTGCTGACCCTCGGCGCGATGGCCCTGCTGGACGTACGGTTCCTCCTCGCCGCGCTCCTCGCCGTACCGGTCCAGGCGCTCACGGCGCGGTGGTACGTACGCCGCGCCGTCACCGTCTACGCCGACCAGCGGGTCGCCTACGGCGCCCAGCAGCAACAGCTCCTGGAGACCATCGGCGGAGCGGTGACCGTACGCAGCCACCGGCTGGAGGAGCAGCACACCGGGAAGAGCGCGGCGCGCTCGCGCAAGGCCGTCGAGCTGACCATGCGCAGCGTCCACCTCGTGCTCGGCTTCTACGCGCGACTGCACATCGCGGAGTACATCGGCCTGGCCGCCGTGCTGGTCACCGGGTTCTTCCTGGTCCGCGACGGCTCCGTCTCCATCGGTACGGCGACGGCCGCCGCCCTCTACTTCCACAGCCTCTTCGGACCCGTCAACGCCGCTCTCGTACTCCTCGACGAGGCCCAGTCGGCGGCGGCCGGACTGGCACGGCTGGTCGGCGTGACCGATCTCGAGGAGAGCGCCGTACGGCTGCCGCACCAGAGGCCGGAACGCACGGCGGCCGTCACCGTCGACGCCGTGAGCCACGCGTACGGCCCCGGCCGCACCGTCCTCCACGACGTCTCCCTCACCCTCCGCGCGGGCGAACACGTGGCGCTCGTCGGCACGAGCGGCGCCGGGAAATCCACTCTGGCCCGCATCGTGGCGGGCGTCCAGCAGCCGACGGGAGGCACGGTCTTTGTGGCGGAGGGAAAGACAGCCCCCTCCGTCGTCCTGGTCACCCAGGAGGTCCACGTCTTCACCGGCACCCTCGCCGAGGACCTCCGCCTCGCCCGCCCCGACGCCACCGACGCCGACCTCCGCACCGCCCTCACCACCGTGCACGCCCTGGAGTGGGCCGACGCCCTGCCCGACGGGCTCGCCACCGTCGTAGGCGAAGGCGGCCACCGCCTGGACCCGGCCCGAGCCCAGCAACTCGCCCTCGCCCGGCTCGTCCTGGCCGACCCGCCGGTCGCCGTCCTCGACGAGGCCACCGCCGAGGCGGGCAGCGCCGGCGCCCGGACGCTGGAGCGCTCCGCCGAGGCGGCCCTCGCCGGCCGCACCGCACTCGTCGTCGCCCACCGCCTCACCCAGGCCGTCGCCGCCGACCGGATCGTGGTGCTGGAGGCCGGCCGGGTCGTCGAAAGCGGCACCCACGACGAACTGCGCACCGCCGACGGCCCGTACGCCACCCTCTGGCACGCCTGGTCCGGCAGCCGCGCCGCACCTCACCTCTGACCCCCACGCCGCCCCCGGCACACCCACCGTCCCGAAGGAAACCGCCATGTCCCGCATGTTCCAGCGCACCCGGCTGACCACCGTGGCCGCGTCCGCCCTGCTGCTGTTCGGAGCCGCCGCCTGTGGGTCCGGCGAGAGCGACGACAAGGCCGCGCCGTCCGGCGACACCGCGGCGAAGGGTGCCTTCCCGGTCACCCTCGACCACAAGTACGGCACCACCACCGTCAAGAACGACCCCCAGCGCATCGTCACCGTCGGCCTCTCCGACCAGGACGCGGTCCTCGCCCTCGGCAAGGTGCCGGTCGGCACGACCGAGTGGTTCGGCGAGTTCAAGGGCGCCATCGGCCCGTGGGCCGAGAAGGCGCTCGGCGACAAGGAGCGGCCCACCGTCCTGCACGACGACGGCACCGGCCCCCAGGTCGAGAAGATCGCCTCGCTCCGCCCCGACCTGATCCTCGCGCTGTACTCGGGCCTCACCAAGGACCAGTACCGCACCCTCTCCAAGATCGCCCCGGTCGTCGCCCAGCCGAAGGAGGGCGCGGACTGGGGCATCTCCTGGCAGGACCAGACCACACAGGTCGGCAAGGCCCTCGGCAAGAGCGACGAGGCGAAGGACCTGGTCGCGAAGACCGAGAAGCACATCGCCGACGCCGCGGCCGCGCACCCCGAGTTCAAGGGGAAGACCGCCGTCATGGCGACCCCGTACGAGGGCATGTACGTCTACGGCCCGCAGGACAACCGCTCCCGCGTGCTGACCGGCCTCGGCTTCCAGCTCCCGGCCGGCCTCGACAAGGTCGTCGGCGAGGCGTTCGGCGCCAACATCAGCAAGGAGCGCACCGACCTCCTCGACACGGACGCCGTCGCCTGGATCGTCACCGACCCGGCCAAGGACGCCGACAAGCTCCACGCCGACCCGCTGTACGGCAAGCTCGACGCGGTCAAGGAAGGCCGCGAGGTCATGATCAAGGAGAGCAGCCACTTCGGCAGCGCGATCTCCTTCGTGACCCCGCTGAGCATCCCGTACACCGTCGACCGCCTGGTCCCCATGCTGTCGGCCGCCGTCGACGGCAAGACGGACACGAAGGTCGTCCACCCCGCGTCCTGACGCCTGCCCCCTTCTGGGCCGCCCCGCGTCGGCGGGGCGGCCGCCCACCCCAGCCATGAGGAACCGGACCGTGGAGCCAGCCCCGTGACCCGCCCCGCCCGATGGCGCCCCGCCCTGCTCGCGGTCGTGCTCGCCGCCGTGCTGGTGGTGCTCTGCCTGCTCTCGCTCGGTCTCGGCGCCCTCCAGATCCCGCCCGGTGACGTGCTCAAGGCGCTCCTCGGCCGGCCGACCGGGCCCCGGATCGCGGATGTGATCTGGTCGGTGCGCGTGCCGCGTACGGCCCTGGGTCTGGCCGCCGGTGCGGCGCTCGGACTCTCCGGCTGTGTGATGCAGGCGCTGACCCGCAACCCGCTGGCCGACCCGGGCATCCTCGGCGTGAGCGCCGGGGCCGCGTTCGCCATCGTGCTCGCCGCCGGGGTCGCGGGGATCGGCTCGCTGCTCGGCTACATCTGGTTCGCGTTCGCCGGAGCGATGGCGGCGAGCATCGTCGTCTATCTCCTGGGGCGGATGGGGCGTTCGGGATCCACACCGGTGAAGCTGGCTCTCGCGGGGGTCGCCGTCACCGCCGTACTCTCCTCGCTGACCAGCGCGATCGTCCTCACCGACCCGGCCGCCCTGGACCGGTTCCGCTTCTGGTCGGCCGGCTCGCTCGCCAACCAGGACGCCTCCACCGTGCTGCGCATCCTGCCCTTCCTCGGCTTCGGCGCCCTCCTCGCGGTGGCGGGCGCTCCCGCCCTCAACAGCCTCGCGCTCGGCGACGACGTGGCCGCATCGCTCGGCCGCAAGCTCGGCCTCGTACGCCTCCAGGGCGTCGTCGCCGTGACCCTGCTCACCGGTGCGGCGGTCGCGGTGATCGGGCCCGTCGTCTTCATCGGCCTGGTCGTCCCGCACGTCGCCCGGGTGCTCGCGCAGTGGGCCGGACTCGGCCCGGACCACCGCTGGCTGCTGCCGCTCTCGGCCGCGCTGGCCGCCGGGCTGCTGCTCGGCGCGGACATCCTCGGCCGGGTGATCGCCCGGCCCGTGGAGGTCCAGGCCGGGATCATCGTCGCCTTCATCGGCGGCCCGTTCTTCATCGCCCTGGTCCGCCGACGCCGGCTCGCGGAGGTATGACCGTGTCCACCGAATCCTTCCGCACGGGGAAGACCACCGGCTCCCTCCGTACGGAGAAGAGCCCGGCCGCCAGGACCGCGGCCCGCCCCTTCCGCCTGGCCTTCCCGCCGGTCTCCGGCACCTTGCGACCCCGGCAGATCGCCGTCTGCACGGCACTCGTCGTCGCCGTGTTCGTCGCGCTGTGCTGGAACGTCTCCATCGGTGAGTACGGCATCCCGCTCACCGACGTCGCCCGCGCCCTGACCGGCTCCGGCGACCCCGGCACCCTCCTCGTCGTCCAGGAACTGCGGCTGCCCCGCGCCATGACCGGGCTGCTCGCGGGGATCGCGTTCGGCATGTCCGGCGCCCTGTTCCAGACGATGACCCGCAACCCGCTCGCCAGCCCCGACATGATCGGCCTCACCCAGGGCGCCGGAACCGCCGTCGTCGCGGGCATCGTCCTCGGCTGGGACTTCGGCCTCGGCACCCAGGCCCTCGGCCTGTTCGGCGCCCTCGCCAGCGCCCTCCTCGTCTACGGGCTCGCCTGGCGGCGCGGCACCACCGGCTACCGCATCATCCTCGTGGGCATCGGCGTCTCCTGGATCTGCCTCAGCGTCACCGACTTCCTGCTCGCCCGGGGCGGCCGCTTCCAGGCGCAGGCCGCGCTCGGCTGGCTCGTCGGCAACCTCAACGGCCGCGACTGGCAGCAGGCCGCGCCGCTCGCCGCCTCCCTCGTCGTCCTGGTGCCCGCAGCCCTGCTGATCGGCCGGCTGATGCGTACGCTGCAACTCGGCGACGACGTCGCCAAGGGGCTCGGCACCCGCGTCCAGGCCGTCCGGCTCACCGTCCTGCTCACCGGCGTCGGCCTGGTCGCCTTCGCCACGGCGGCGGCCGGGCCGATCGCGTTCGTGGCGCTCGCCGCCCCGCAGATCGCGCAGCGGCTCTGCCGTACGGCCTGGCCGCCGCCGCTCGCCGGCGGACTCACCGGCGCCGCCATCGTCCTCGCGTCCGACGTCCTGGCACGCGAACTGATCCCCGGCACCGAACTGCCGGTCGGGATCGTCACCGGAGTGCTCGGCGCCCCGGTCCTGCTCTGGCTGCTCATCCGCGTCAACCGCGCGGGCTCAGGAGGCTGACCGATGTCCACCGCCGAACCCGACCTGAGGGCGAAGGACCTGCACCTCGGCTACGACGACCGTGCCGTCGTCACCGGCCTCGACCTGGCGGTCCCGCCGGGCCGGATCACCGCCATCGTCGGCGCCAACGCCTGCGGCAAGTCGACCCTGTTGCGCGCCCTGGCCCGGCTGCTGGCCCCGCGCGCGGGAGTGGTCAGCCTGGACGGCCGCGCCCTGCACGCCATCCCCACCAGGGAGTTGGCCCAGCAGCTCGGCATCCTGCCGCAGTCGCCGGTCGCGCCCGAGGGCCTCACCGTCATCGACCTGGTCAACCGGGGCCGCTCGCCGCACCAGACGTGGTGGCGGCAGTGGACCAAGGCGGACGAGCAGGCGGTGCACGACGCGCTGGCCGCCACCGGCACCACCGACCTCGCCGACCGCGCGGTGGACGAGCTCTCCGGCGGCCAGCGTCAGCGCGCCTGGATCGCCATGGCCGTCGCCCAGGGGACCCCGGTCCTCCTCCTGGACGAGCCGACGACGTACCTCGATCTCGCCCACCAGATCGACGTCCTGGACCTCGTAGTGGACCTCAACCGGCGCGAGGGACGCACGATCGTCATGGTCCTCCACGACCTCAACCAGGCCTGCCGGTACGCCGACCACGTCATCGCGATGAAGAAGGGCGGCATCGTCGCCGAGGGAGCCCCCGCCGACGTGATCACCGCCGAGACCGTCGAGGACGTCTTCGGCCTGCGCTGCCAGGTGACCACGGACCCGGTGAGCCGGACCCCGCTGGTGATCCCGGTCGGCCGCCACCACACCCCGGAGCCGGAGGAGCCGCGGAAGACGCTCGCCTGAGGGCTGCCGCCACGATGAATGGCCCACCGCACCGGATCACGATTGGCCCAGCAGTCTGCGCCAATCGCGCTCTACGCTCGCATCCATGAGCACCCGCGACCGCACCACCGTCGACTTCTTCTTCGACCCCGCCTGCCCGTTCGCCTGGATCGCCTCCCGCTGGATCCTGGAGGTCGAGCAGCGCCGCGACCTCGACCTCCGCTTCCGCCCCATGAGCCTGTACCTGCACAACCAGGGCAACGAACTGCCCTCCTGGTACCGCGCGTTGGTCGACAAGTCGATAGGCCCGGTCCGGGTCGCCGTCGCCGCGGCCGCAGCCCACGGCGACGAGGTCCTGCGGGACCTCTACACCGCGCTCGGCACCCGTATCCACCAGCGCGAGGAGGAGGACTTCGACGCGGTCATCGCCGCCTCCCTGGCCGAACTGGGCCTGCCTGCCGAGCTGCTGGAGGCCGCGCACTCCACGGCGTACGACGAAGAGGTGGCCCGCGGCCATGACGCGGGCAAGGACCCGGAGCAGGACGCGTACGTGGGCACACCGACGATCCACATCGACGGCACGGTCTGGTTCGGCCCGGTCCTGAACGCGATCCCGCGTGGCGACGAGGCGGCCGAACTCTTCGACGGCTTCCGGGTGCTCGCGGGCCACCGGGGCTTCTTCGAGCTCAAGCGGGCCCGCTCGGGCGGCCTGTCCTACGAGTGACCCGCAAGGCCCCTCACGCCGACAGCGGCGACGCTCCCACCAGCACCCGCGCCTCGTCGTACCGCTCCAGCAGCAGCCGCGCCAACTCCGGTGCCGGGCCCAGCACATCGGCCAGTACGTCCGCACCGGCCGCCTCGGCGCCCGCCGCGATGCGGTCCGGGAGACGGCCGGGCGCGATGACGTACGGTGCCACCGCCACCCGCTCCGCGCCCTCGGCCCGCAGGGCCCGTACCGCGTCCTCGGTACGGGGAAGGGATGCGGAGGCGAACGCAGGCCGCACGGCGCACCAACCGGTGTGCCGCAGCTCCCGCGCGATTTCAGCGATCACTGCGATCGCCTCCGGGTCCGTGGATCCCGCCGATGCCAGGACGAGCCCGGTCCGGGGGAGGTCGCCGGGGCGGACCCCGGCCTCCCGCAGCCGCCGCTCCAGCGTGGCGTTGAGCAGCGGGGACGGGCCGAGGACGTCGGCCTGGCGGATGTGCAGCCTCGGCAGCCGGGCGCGGGCCTCGCGCAGGACCGACGGGATGTCGGTCTTGGCGTGGAACGCCCGGGTCAACAGGAGCGGCAGGGCGATGACCTCGTCTGCCCCCCCAGCGGCCAGGCGCTCCAGCACCCGGGGCACGGAGGGGGCGTTGAACTCCAGGAACGCCGTCTCCACGCGCAGCCCCGGCCGCCGCTCCCGTACCCGCTCGGTGAGAGCGTGCACGGTCGCGGCGTGCCGAGGGTCGCGGCTGCCGTGGGCGATGACGAGGAGGACGGGGTGGGACATGGCGCGACTCAGTTCTTGACGAGGAGACCGCGGCTGCGCAGCACCCACCGCTCCAGCGGACTGAAGATCAGCAGGTCGATCGCGATGCCGACGAACAGGATGAGCAGGATCGAGAGGAAGACCCCGGGCATGTCGAAGTTGCTGCGGCCGTTCTCCAGCAACTGACCCAGACCCAGGCCCAGTTCGGGGGATGAGGCGATGATCTCGGCGGCCATCAGCGAGCGCCAGGAGAACGCCCAGCCCTGCTTGAGGCCCGCCAGATAGCCGGGCAGCGCGGCCGGCAGCACGATGTGCCAGGTCCCGCGGATGCCGGTGGCGCCCAGCGTACGGCCCGCCCGCAGGAACAGCGGCGGCACCTGGTCGACGCCCGAGACCAGCCCGTTGGCGATCGAGGGCACCGCGCCGAGCAGGATCACCGCGTACATCATGCTGTCGTTCAGCCCGAGCCAGATGACCGCCGGGGCCACCCAGGCGACCGACGGCAGCGACTGCAGCCCGGACAGGATCGGCCCGATCGCCGCCCGGACCAGCTTCACCCGGGCGACCAGCAGCCCCAGCGGCGTACCGATGGCCACCGCCAGGAGGAAGCCGAGCAGACCGCGCGAGACGCTGGTCCAGACGACCTCCAGGAGCGTGCCCTTGAGCCACATCTCCTTGGCGCTGTCCCACACCGCTGACGGCGGCGGCAGCTTGTAGACCTCGGTGACCTCGGCGCGGACCAGCAGCTCCCACACGATGAGGACCAGCGCCACCGCCACGACGGGCGGCAGCACCTTGCTCTGCAGGACCTCGCGGACCGGCGTGCGGCGGATCTGCACCGCGTCCAAGGCGTCGAGACCGGCCTCCAGGCCGGCCAGGTCGTCCGGCTTCGCGTCGACCGGCCCGGCCGCCGCGTCCGGCCGTTCCCGACGCGACGTGATGTCAGTGCTGGCCATGTCGGCGGATCTCCCCACGCAGTTCTTCGGTGATCTCGACGGACAGCTCCGCCACGGCGGTGTCCTCGATACGGCGCGGCTGCTCGATGTCGACCGTCCACTCCCGGGCGATCCGGCCCGGCCGGGACGAGAGCAGCACGACGCGCTGCGCGAGCCGTACGGCCTCGCGCACGTTGTGCGTGACGAAGAGGACCGAGGCGTTCGTCTCGCGCCAGATCCGGGTCAGCTCATCGTGCAGCACATCGCGGGTGATGGCGTCCAGCGCCGCGAACGGCTCGTCCATCAGCAGCAGTTGGCTGTCCTGCGCGAGAGCGCGGGCCATCGCGACCCGCTGCCGCATCCCGCCGGACAGCTCGTGCACCCGCTTGCCGTACGCGCCGCCGAGACGGACGAGTTCGAGCAGCCGCTCGGCCTCGGTGCGGCGCTCCGACTTGGGGACCCCGCGCAGCCGCAGGGCCAGTTCGATGTTCTTGCCCGCGGTCAGCCACGGGAAGAGGGCGTGCTCCTGGAACATCAGGGCCGGCCGCCCGCCGGGGGTCTCGATGGACCCCGCGGACGGGCGGTCGAGTCCGGCCACCAGATTGAGCAGCGTCGACTTTCCGCACCCGGAGGCTCCCAGGAGGGTGACGAACTCACCCGGAGCGACATCGAGGGTGATGTCGTCCAGGACGAGCTGCTGCCCCGTGGGTCCGGCGAAGGACTTCGAGACGTGCGAGAGACGGGCGGCGTGCTCGACCGTCGTACGGTCCTCGGCCTTGGTGAGGGTGGTGGTCGCCATGGTCGTCACCTCCTGGGAATCCTGGGTCCTGTACGGGTTGGCTACTTGACGCCGAGACCGGCGTCGGAGACCTCGGTCAGACCCTCAGCCTTGAGGATCTTGTTCAGCGGGCCCAGGTCGTAGATACCCTCCAGCTTCGGGTTCTCCAGCAGACCGGCCTTCACCGAGAACTCCGATTGGGTCTTGAGCGTGGTGGCCAGCGGGTCGTCGGTGAACTCGACGGATTCCCAGGCGGGGTCGAGGATCTCCTGGGGCAGCGGCTTGCCGCTCAGCTTCTCCAGCGCCTTGTTGGCG
The DNA here is from genome assembly GCF_044767965.1 of Streptomyces sp. NPDC101178. NCBI lineage: Bacteria > Bacillati > Actinomycetota > Actinomycetes > Kitasatosporales > Streptomycetaceae > Streptomyces > Streptomyces sp. NPDC101178. The sequence continues at coordinate 192,404 of NZ_JBIWOZ010000007.1, read as the reverse complement.
GAGGCCTTGGCCTCTTCCGGGTTGGCGTTGATCCACTTGTTGGTGGAGACCGAGCCCTTGACCACGGCCTCGACGACGTCCGGGTGCTGGTCGAGGAACTTCTGCGACACGATGATGTGCGTGATCACGAACTTCTTGTCCGGCCACAGGTCCTTCTCGTCCAGGAGCACCTTCGCACCTTCGGAGACCAGCTTCGAGGCGGTCGGTTCCGGGACCCACGCCCCGTCCAGCGAACCGGACTTGTAGGCGTCGGGCGTCACCTTGTTGTCCGAGCGGACCACGGAGACATCACCCTTGCCGCTCTGCGGGTCGACCTTCCAGCCCTTCTCGGAGATCCAGTTGAGGAAGGCCACGTCCTGCGTGTTGCCGATCTGCGGGGTCGCGATCCGCTTGCCCTTGAGGTCGTCCAGCGTCTTGATCTTCTTCGGGTTGACGACCAGCTTCACGCCGCCGGAGGCCGAACCTGCCACGATCCGCAGGCCCTTGCCCTGGGACTTGACGTAGGCGTTGATGGCGGGGGAGGGGCCGATGAAGCCGATGTCGATCGATCCGGCGTTCAGCGCCTCGATCTCGGAGGGGCCCGCGTTGAAGGTCGTGGACTCGACCTTGGTGCCGCCCAGCTCCTTCTGGATGGTGCCTTCCTGGATACCGACCAGGGCGGTGGCGTGCGTGAGGTTCGGGAAGTAGCCGATCTTCACGGTGTCCGCGGAGAGCTTCTTCTCCCCGCTGGAGACGTTCGCCTTCTTCGCGTCGTCGTCCTGGGCGTCGGAGCCGTAACCGCAGGCGGTGGCCGCCAGGGCGAGCAGCGGCAGGGCCGCGACGGCGGCTATCGAACGGCGAACGGTGGAACGGTGGGCAGGCACGGGAGGCTTTCCTCTCGTTGGCCCGGTACTCGCGTCCCGCTGCTGGTCAGGGGGGCGCGGCCGGGAGGTCGGCAGGTCTTCGGCGGTACGGGTGCGGGGGGTTCAGGGCGCGCGAGCGGTGCGCGTACGTCATCACGCACATCGCCCCACGCCTCCCTGGCCGCTGCCGAGCGCGCCGCTGCCCACGCGGCCGCCCTCCTTCGCGAAGGTCGAGAAGAAGTCACCGGTCATCAGAAGTCCCATTCGGCGTCGTCGTCGGCGGCCTGCGCGACGGCTTCGGCGACCGCGGCGAACGCGGCGCCCGCCATGCCGGCGCTCAGCGTCGTCCCGTCGGCCGGGTCGATCAGCAGGAACGAGCCGGTGCGCCGCGAGTCCTCGTACGCGTCGAGCGCGAGCGGCTCGGCGGTGCGCACGACGACCCGGCCGATGTCGTTGGCGACCAGTTGCCCGGGCGCCGGGTGCTGGGAGAGGTCGTCCAGGGTCAGCCGCGACGGGATGTCCTTGACGATCGCCTTGACCGTACGGGTGGTGTGCTTGAGCAGCACCCGCTGGCCCACCGAGAGCGGCTGGTCCGCCACATGGCAGACGGTCGCCTCGACGTCCCTCGTCACCGGCGGCACATCGGCGGCCGGGGCGATCAGGTCGCCGCGCGAGATGTCGATGTCGTCGGCCAGCCGGAGCGTCACCGACTGCGGCGCCCAGGCGATGTCCACGCTCTCGCCGAGCGCGTCGATACCGGTGATCGTGGTGGTACGCCCGGACGGGAGTACGGAGACGGCCTCGCCGACCCGGAAGACCCCGGCCGCGATCTGACCGGCGTACCCCCGGTAGTCCGGGAGCTCGGCGGTCTGCGGGCGGATCACGTACTGCACCGGGAAGCGCGCGTGGCAGGCGGTGAGGTCGTGGCTGACCGGGACCGTCTCCAGGTGCTCCAGGACGGTCGGCCCGCCGTACCAGTCCATGTGCGCGGACGGCTCCACCACGTTGTCCCCGGCCAGCGCCGAGATCGGGATCGCGGTGATCTCCGGGACGCCGAGGGATGCGGCGTACGCGGTGAACTCCTCGGCTATGGCGGCGAACACGGGCTCCGCGTAGTCGACCAGGTCCATCTTGTTGACGGCCAGGACCACGTGCGGGACGCGCAGCAGCGCGGCGACGGCGGCGTGGCGGCGGGTCTGCTCGACGACCCCGTTGCGGGCGTCGACCAGGACCACGGCCAGCTCGGCGGTGGAGGCGCCGGTCACCATGTTCCGGGTGTACTGCACATGGCCCGGGGTGTCGGCGAGGATGAACCGGCGGCGGGCGGTGGCGAAGTAGCGGTAGGCGACGTCGATGGTGATGCCCTGCTCGCGCTCGGCCCGCAGCCCGTCGGTGAGCAGCGCCAGGTCCGGCGCCTCCTGGCCACGGCTCAGCGACACCTGCTCGACGGCCTCCAACTGGTCGGTGAGGACCGACTTGGAGTCGTGCAGCAGCCGGCCCACGAGGGTGGACTTGCCGTCGTCGACGGACCCGGCGGTGGCGAAGCGCAGCAGGGTGGTGGCCGACAGCTGCTCGGCCGAGAGGATGGGTGTGGTCATGGTTAGAAGTACCCCTCGCGCTTGCGGTCTTCCATCGCGGCCTCGGACATCTTGTCGTCGGCGCGGGTCGCGCCCCGCTCGGTGAGCCGGGAGGCGGCGATCTCGGTGATCACGGCGTCCAGCGTGGTGGCGTCGGAGTCGACGGCACCGGTGCAGGACATGTCGCCGACCGTGCGGTAGCGCACGAGACGGGTCTCGGTGGCCTCGTGCTCCTTGGGGCCGCCCCAGTGCCCGGCGGTCAGCCACATGCCGTTGCGGTTGAAGACCTCGCGCTCGTGGGCGAAGTAGATCTCCGGCAGCTCGATCCCCTCGCGCTCGATGTACTGCCAGACGTCCAGCTCGGTCCAGTTGGAGATCGGGAAGACCCGGACGTGCTCACCGGGCGCGTGCCGGCCGTTGTACAGCTGCCACAGCTCGGGCCGCTGGCGGCGCGGGTCCCACTGCGAGAACTCGTCGCGCAGCGAGAACACCCGCTCCTTGGCGCGCGCCTTCTCCTCGTCGCGCCGCCCGCCGCCGAACACCGCGTCGAAGCGGTGCTGCTGGATCGCCTCGGTGAGCGGCACGGTCTGGAGCGGGTTGCGGGTGCCGTCGGGGCGCTCGCGGAGCTTTCCGGCGTCGATGTACTCCTGCACGGAGGCGACGTGGAGCCGCAGTCCGTGCTTCTTCACCGTACGGTCGCGGTACTCCAGGACCTCCGGGAAGTTGTGCCCGGTGTCCACGTGCAGCAGCGTGAACGGCACCGGCGCCGGCGCGAACGCCTTCAGCGCCAGGTGCAGCATCACGATGGAGTCCTTGCCGCCGGAGAACAGGATCACCGGCCGCTCGAACTCACCCGCCACCTCACGGAAGATGTGGACCGCCTCGGACTCCAGGGAGTCCAGGTGGCTGAGCGCGTACGGGTTCGCGGTGTCCCCGGACACGGTGGTGGTGACGGCACTCACGCCAGGCCCCTCTCGGTGAGCAGCGCGTGGAGCGCCGCCGCTGACTCCTGCACGGTCTGCTGGTGCGACTCGATGCGCAGGTCGGGCGATTCGGGCGCCTCGTAGGGGTCGTCGACCCCGGTGAGACCGCTGATCTCGCCGGCCGCCTGCTTGGCGTAGAGGCCCTTCACATCCCGTACGGAGCACACCTCGACGGGCGTCGCCACGTGCACCTCCAGGTAGGTGGTGGACTCGGCGGCGTGCCGCTTGCGGACCGCCTCGCGGCTGTCGGCGAACGGGGCGATGACGGGGACGAGCACCTTCACGCCGTTGGCGGCGAGGAGTTCGGCGACGAATCCGATGCGGGCCACGTTGGTGTGCCGGTCCTCGCGGGAGAAGCCGAGCCCCGCGGAGAGGAACTCCCGGATCTCGTCGCCGTCGAGCACCTCCACCTTGTGGCCCTCGGTCCGCAGCCGGCCCGCCAGCTCGTACGCGATGGTGGTCTTGCCCGCGCTCGGCAGACCGGTGAGCCAGATCGTGGCTCCCGTCTCCGTCACGCTCATCGAACTCTCCTGATCAGTCGTCATCAGCCGTGCAGCCCGCATTCGGTCTTGCCCCGTCCGGCCCAGCGGCCGGCCCGTGCGTCCTCGCCCTCCAGCACCCGGCGGGTGCAGGGCGCGCAGCCGACGGAGGCGTAACCGTCCATCAGCAGCGGGTTGGTGAGCACCCCGTGCTCCAACACGTAGGCGTCCACGTCGTCCTGGGTCCAGCGGGCGATCGGGGAGACCTTCACCTTGCGGCGCTTGGCGTCCCAGCCGACGACCGGGGTGTTCGCCCGGGTCGGGGACTCGTCACGGCGCAGCCCCGTCGCCCACGCGGCGTACGCGGTCAGGCCGTCCTCCAGCGGCTTCACCTTGCGCAGCGCGCAGCACAGGTCGGGGTCGCGGTCGTGCAGCTTCTCGCCGTACTCCGCGTCCTGCTCGGCCACGGTCTGCCGCGGGGTGATCGTGATGACGTTGACGTCCATCACCGCGTCCACCGCGTCCCGCGTCCCGATGGTCTCCGGGAAGTGGTAGCCGGTGTCCAGGAAGACCACGTCGACCCCCGGCAGCACCCGCGAGGCCAGGTGCGCGACCACGGCGTCCTCCATGGAGGAGGTGACGCAGAAGCGCGGCCCGAAGGTGTCGGTGGCCCACTTCAGGATCTCGGTGGCGGAGGCCTCCTCCAGCTCCCGGCCCGCGCGCTCGGCCAGCTCCTGGAGTTCGCGGTCGGTGAGCTCACCACTGATCAGAGTGTCCGTCATGTCCGGTCCCCTTCACCGTCGTTGCGCTGGACGCCCCGGGCCAGCAGGCCCAGGAACTTCAGCTGGAACGCACGGTTGCAGGAGGCACATTCCCAGGCGCCGTGACCGGTCTCGTTGGGGCGCAGGTCCTCGTCGCCGCAGTACGGGCAGTGGAACGGGGCGGCTCGCTCGCTCATGACAGCGACTCCGCACTGGCGCGCGCCGCCCAGGTCGCGAAGCGCTCACCGTCCTCGCGCTCCTCCTGGAACCTGCCGAGCACCCGCTCGACGTAGTCCGGCAGCTCGGCCGAAGTGACCTTCAGGCCACGGACCTTGCGGCCGAACCCGGCCTCCAGGCCGAGCGCGCCACCGAGGTGCACCTGGTAGCCCTCGACCTGGTTGCCGTCGCCGTCCAGCATCAACTGGCCCTTGAGGCCGATGTCCGCGACCTGGATGCGGGCGCAGGCGTTCGGGCAGCCGTTGATGTTGATGGTGATCGGGTGGTCGAACTCCGGGATGCGGCGCTCCAGTTCGTCGATGAGCGAGGCGCCGCGCGCCTTCGTCTCGACGATCGCCAGCTTGCAGAACTCGATGCCGGTGCAGGCCATCGTGCCGCGCCGGAACGGGGACGGCGTGACCTTGAGGTCCAGCGCCTCCAGGCCGGCGACCAGGGAGGCGACCTGCTCCTCGGCCACGTCCAGCACGATCATCTTCTGCTCGGCGGTGGTCCGCACCCGGCCGGAGCCGTGCGCCTCTGCCACTTCCGCGATCTTGGTGAGCGTGGAGCCGTCGACCCGGCCCACCCGCGCGGCGAAGCCGACGTAGAAGCGGCCGTCCTTCTGCCGGTGCACCCCGAGGTGGTCGCGCCAGGTCTGCGCGGGCTGCTCGGGCGCCGGGCCGTCGACCAGCTTCCGCTTCAGGTACTCGTCCTCCAGGACCTGGCGGAACTTCTCCGCGCCCCAGTCCGCGACCAGGAACTTCAGCCGGGCGCGGGTGCGCAGCCGCCGGTAGCCGTAGTCACGGAAGATCCCGATGACCCCGCCGTACACGTCCGGCACCTCGTCCAGCGGCACCCAGGCGCCGAGCCGCACCCCGAGCTTGGGGTTGGTGGAGAGGCCGCCGCCGACCCAGAGGTCGAAGCCGGGGCCGTGCTCGGTGTGGTTCACGCCGACGAAGGCGATGTCGTTGATCTCGTGCGCCACGTCCAGGTGCGGCGAGCCGGAGACGGCGGACTTGAACTTGCGCGGCAGGTTGGAGAAGTCGGGGTTGCCGATGAAGCGGCGCTGGATCTCGTCGATGGCGGGGGAGCCGTCGATGATCTCGTTCTCGGCGATGCCCGCCACCGGGGAGCCGAGGATGACGCGGGGCGTGTCACCGCAGGCCTCGGTGGTGGAGAGGCCCACCTCTTCGAGCCGCCGCCAGATCTCCGGCACGTCCTCGATCCGGATCCAGTGGTACTGCACGTTCTGCCGGTCGGTGAGATCGGCGGTCCCGCGCGCGAACTCCTGGGAGATCTCACCGATCACCCGCAGCTGCCGCGTGGTCAGCCGGCCGCCGTCGATCCGGACGCGCAGCATGAAGTACTTGTCGTCCAGCTCCTCCGGCTCCAGCACGGCCGTCTTGCCGCCGTCGATGCCGGGCTTGCGCTGGGTGTAGAGACCCCACCAGCGCATGCGTCCGCGCAGGTCGTTGGGGTCGATGGAGTCGAAGCCGCGCTTGGAGTAGATCGTCTCAATACGTGTCCGTACGTTGAGACCGTCGTCGTCCTTCTTGAACTGCTCGTTCCCGTTGAGGGGGGTGTGGTGGCCCACGGCCCACTGACCCTCGCCACGGTGGCGTCCGGCCTTGCGGCGCGGCGTGGTGGTCGCAGGCTGTTCCGGGGTAGCGGCCATGACAGGTACGTCCTTCGGGACTGCAGGAGGGCGGCTCTGAGCGGCACACTCGCGCGGAGGCGCGGCGGTGCGCGGGGCAGTGTCAGAGGTTAAGGGTGCGGCGGGGTGCTGGGGCTCTCAGCGCGCCGGACAGATGGCGCTGGACATGCGGCAGAGGTCGACGTGGCGCCGACTCACCAAGGCAATTCCAGTTCCAGGCATGACGGAAGCGTGTCACGCGGATCTCGGGCCAGTCCACCACTATCCACGATGTGGACGGCAGGGTCCCGAGGCGTGAGACAATGTGGTGCCGGTCACAGGTGGCGTCGGCGGCAATGGGGATAAATCGCCCCCAGGCGGGACCGGAGACGGCCTCGGTGGCGGGATCAGGCGCCGTACGCCCCCGGCCACGGTCCCGGGGTCGCCACGTCCGGCTCCACCTCGGTCTTCGTGCCGAAGAGCCGGAAGCCCCGGCGCAGATAGTTGTCCATCGCGTACGGACCGTCCTTGGAGCACGTGTGCAGCCAGACCCGCTCGGTCGCCGGCCGCTCCGGCCAGCGTTCCGCCAGGTCCCAGGCGCGCGCCGCTCCGTACGAGAGCAGGTGACCGCCGATCCGCCGCCCCCGGAAGGCCGGGATCAGCCCGAAGTACAGGATCTCGACCGCACCGCCGTCCTGGGCGTCCAGCTGGACGTACCCGGCGGGCGTCCCGTTCGCGTACGCCACCCAGGTCTCGGACCCGGGCCGCTCCAGCTCCTCGCGCCACTGCTCGTACGTCATCGCCAGCCGGTCGGTCCACCGGATGTCGCCGCCCACGGCGGAGTAGAGGAAGCGGTTGAACTCCGGCAGCGGCACCTCGGACCGCACGATCCGCAGGTCACCCTCCGGTACGGCGGCGGGCCGCAGATCGGCGGGCGAGGTCTGCTCCAGCGACCAGGTGGTGACCTCGGTGGTCGCCGCGGTCGCCTCGGCCCCGGTCGTCCTGGTGGCCTCGGCGGTCGGTACGGAGTGCTGCGCGGGGTTGCTCATGGCGGCCACGAAACCATGCCGCCGCCGACCGGCGCACAGCGGGCCCGGTCAGCCCTGTGAGGCGCCCCGCCGCGCCCCCGTCACCACCGGCGCCTTCGAGTGCGGCAACAGGTCGCCCGGATGCTCCGGGTGGACCACCTCCACCTCCACGCCGTCGCCGAAGCGGTACGGGCGGTGCGCCAGGACCTCCGCCAGATGGCGCCTCAGCCGCGAGACCTCGGCCCGTACCGTCACCGTCCGGGTCGGGTCCCCGAAGATGTCCTGCGCCAGCTCGGAGGCGCTGCGGCCCTCCCGGTGCACCGCCAGCGCGTACAGCAGCTCCGCGTGGCGCGGCGAGAGCCGCTGCGTCGAGGTCCCGAGCGGCCCCACCAGGTGCACGGCCAGCGCCCGCGGCCGGCTCAGGTCGAGCACCGCCCGGCGCGGCGCCCTCTCCGCCGTACCGTCCGACACCTGCACCAGCCACCCGCCCGGCAGCGGCTCCACCCGGCACATCCCGAGCGAAGGCAGCCACACCCTTCCCGCCACCAGCGACTTCGGCAACGGCAGCCGGTCCACCGGCGGCATCCCCGTCACCGCCGCCAGCCACCCGTGCGTGTCCACCACCAGCGCCCGGCCGCCCAGCCGGCACAGGATCGGCGCCGCCACCGCGCGCAGCCGTTCGATCGCCACCAGGTGCCGGGTACGGATCTCGGCCTCCGCGAGCCGCGCCACCGAGTCCACCAGGGCCAGCGTCGCCGGATGGAAGGTGGCGGCCGGACCGCTGATGTCGACGATCCCCACCAGCCGCCCGTCGCGCGGGTCGCGGACCGGTGCCGCCGCGCAGGTCCAGTTGTGCAGGGCCCGGATGAAGTGCTCGGCCGAGTGGACCTGGATCGGCGCGCGGGCGGCCAGCGCCGTACCGATCGCGTTCGTCCCCGTCGCCGCCTCCGCCCAGGCCGCCCCCTCCTCCAGGCAGATGTCGTGCGCCCGGTGCATGACCCCGGAGTCGCCCTGGCGCCAGAGCACCCGGCCCTCCGCGTCGGTGACCACCATGATCTGCTGCGCGGCGTCCGCGATGGAGGCGAGCCCGGCCCGCAGTACCGGCATCACCTCGCCGAGCGCCGTACTGTGCCGCCGGTGCTCGATCTCCTCCGCCCGCAGCAGCTCGCTCTCCGGCGACTGCCCGGGGTCGATACCGCTGCGCACGACACGCTCCCACGAGGCGTCGATCTCCGCCCGTGGGGCGACGGAGGACCGCTCGCCCGCCAGCCTGGCCTCCCTGGCCCGGTGGAGCAGCCGGGTCGCCCGCTCCGCCTCCCCGCCGATCACGCGCACCGCTCCGGCAGATCTCGTCCGACTCATGGTCCCCACCCGTTCCCCCCGAAACACTGTGAGCTCTCCGGCCCCATCCTGCCGCTGCCCGGGCACCCCCGCCGCGCAGTCCACACAATGGTTGCAACCCTTTGCAACTCTGGCGATGCCGCACCGAACCGTACGAGAGTGGGAGCGTGCCGTACGCCGGGCCCGTGCCCGGCGAGCGGCACGGTTCAAGCGTGGAGGGTGGTGCCGTGTCGGCGCAGCACCACCCTCCGTCGCTCAGCCCCGGTACCTACTCCGCGACCGGCCGGGCCCGTGCCACCACCGAGGCCAGATCCAGACTGTGCGGCAGCGTCCCGAACGCCGTGCCCCAGTCCCCGCCGAGCCGCGAGGCGCAGAACGCGTCGGAGACCTCCGGCGGCGCCCACCGCACCAGCAGCGACCCCTGGAGCACCAGCGCCATCCGCTCCACCAGCCGCCGGGCCCGCGCCTCGATCCCCTCCAGGTCCGCCAGCTCGGTCAGCAGGTCCTTGATCGCCGCGTCCAGCCGGTGATCGGCCCCGCGCGCCTTCCCGACCTCCCGCAGGAACGCGTCCAGCGCCTGCGGCTCACGCTGCAGCGCCCGCAGCACGTCCAGCGCCTGTACGTTGCCCGAGCCCTCCCAGATCGAGTTGAGCGGAGCCTCACGGAGCAGCCGGGGCATGCCGGACTCCTCCACGTACCCGTTGCCGCCCAGGCACTCCAGCGCCTCGCCGACGACCGGCGTGCACCGCTTGGTGACCCAGTACTTCGCGGCCGGCACCGCGATCCGCAGGAACGCCCGCTCCTCCTCGGTGTCCGTGTCGTACGCCGAGGCCAGCCGCATCGCCAGGACGGTGGCCGCCTCCGACTCCAGCGCCAGGTCGGCCAGCACGTTGCGCATCAGCGGCTTGTCGATCAGCAGCCCGCCGAACGCGGAGCGGTGGGTGGAGTGGTGGGTCGCCTGCGCCACCGCCTGCCGCATCAGCGCCGCCGAACCCACCACGCAGTCCAGCCGGGTGGCCGCCACCATCTCGATGATGGTGCGCACGCCGCGCCCCTCCTCGCCGACCCGGCGGGCCCACGTCCCGTCGAACTCGACCTCGCTGGAGGCGTTGGACTTGTTGCCGAGCTTGTCCTTGAGCCGCTGGATCGCGAACACGTTGCGCGAACCGTCCGGCAGGACCCGCGGCACGAGGAAGCAGGTCAGCCCGCCCGGCGCCTGCGCCAGCACCAGGAACCCGTCCGACATCGGCGCCGAACAGAACCACTTGTGCCCGGTGAGCAGGTACTCGCCCTCCCCGGAGACCGGCTCGGCCCGGGTCGTGTTGGACCGTACGTCGGTGCCGCCCTGCTTCTCCGTCATGCCCATCCCGAAGAGCACTCCGGCCTTCCGTGTCGGGGTGCGCAGCCCCTCCTCGTACACGTACGAGGTCAGCAGCGGCTCCCACTCGGCGGCCAGCAACGGGTCGGTCCGCAGCGCGGGCACGGCGGCGTGCGTCATCGAGAGCGGACAGCCGTGGCCCGCCTCCGCCTGCGTCCAGACCAGGAACCCGGCCGCACGCCGCACATGCCCGGCCGGACGGCCCCAGGCATCGGTCAGCCCGGCGGAGACCGCGTGGCCCAGGAGCCGGTGCCAGGAGGGATGGAACTCCACTTCGTCGATCCGGTTTCCATACCGGTCATGAGTACGCAGAACGGGCGGCTGTTCGTTGGCCTGTGCACCCCACGCCTGGGCCTGCACCGAGCCCGCCGACTGCCCGAGCGTGCTGAGTTCCTCCCGCGCCACGGGCAGGACGCCCGGCTCGATGTGCCGCTCGACGGCCTCGGACAGGGCCCGGTCGGCGGCGAAGACGTCATAGCCGACCAGCGGCGGAACCTGATTGGTCACTGTGTGGGTGGTGGCTGCCATGCCGATACGGTAAGGAGGTGCAGGCAGCAAATGAAACACCCGAGCGGCCACCGGGCCGGCTCCACCGGGCCCGAGTGCTCTACCGCAACGTCTCCAAGCGGCGGATGGCGTGGCAGTTGCTCAAGGACACCGTCAACTCGTGCATCGAGTACCGGATCCTCGGGCTGGCGGCCGAGGCGGCCTTCTTCACCCTGCTCTCCCTGCCGCCGCTGCTGCTCGGCATGATCGGACTGCTCGGTTACGTCGACGAGTGGACGACCACCGAGACGGTCGCCTCCATCGAGCGCAACATCCTCTCGGCCTCGCAGACCGTGCTCTCCGAGCGCGGGGTCAACGAGTTCGCCAAACCGCTGCTGGCCGACGTCACCACCGGCGCCCGTCCCGACGTGATCTCCATCGGCTTCGCCATCGCCCTGTGGTCCGGCTCCCGCGCGGTGAACGTCTTCATCGACACCATCACCGTCATGTACGGCCTCGACGGCCACCGCGGCATCGTCAAGACCCGCCTGCTCGCCTTCCTGCTGTACGTCGTCGCCCTGCTGCTGGGCGCGGTGGTGCTGCCGCTGCTCGTCGTCGGCCCGGACCGGGTGGTCGAGTTCGTGCCGTGGGGCACCGAGGTCATCGCCGTCCTGTACTGGCCGGTGGTGATACTGCTGACGATCGCGTTCCTCACGACGCTCTACCACGTCTCCGTCCCGGTCCGTTCACCGTGGATCGAGGACGTGCCCGGCGCGCTCGTGGCGCTCGGGATGTGGGTGCTCGGCAGCTTCCTGCTCCGGATCTACCTCACGAACACGGTCGAAGGCCCCACGATCTACGGCTCCTTGGCGGCACCGATCGCCGTCCTGCTCTGGATCGGCATCTCCGCCTTCGCCGTCCTGGTCGGCGCCGCGGTCAACGCCGCCATCGACCGCGTGTGGCCCTCGCTCGCCACCGCCGCCGCCCGCGAGGCCACCGAACGCGTCCGCGCCGCCCAGGCCGCCGAGTTCGTCGCCCGCACCCGCCCGGCCACCGGGGACACCGGGGACGAAGAGGAGGACGAGGACGACGGCCCGGCCTACATGCCGTCGGAGTTCCCCGAACGCTGGTCCCGCTTCCTGCCGCCCGACGACGTCAAGTCGCGGCTCCAGTCGACCTGGGAGAAGGAGCCGAAGGAGACCAAGGAGACCAAGGTCAAGGAGACCAAGGCCACGGAGGCCGGGCAGCCCCGCGACGACTCCGGCCCGCCGTCGGCCTGACCTCGGGCGTGTCCGGCGGATCCGAGCCGGGTCCACGACGCCTGGCCCGGCACCTAGCGGCGTTGCCGAAACACCCGAATCGCTCCGCGATGAGGACGTTCCGACACCTTGCGACGCACCGCACCGGACGCCGCGGCCTGTCCGGCCCCGATCCGCCGGACACCTCCTAGCGCGCTAGCGTGGAAACATGCCCCAGGAGCAGCAGCATCGGTACCAGGAACGGCCCTCCCGCCTGCCCGGTGCCGTCGTCTGGACCTGGGACGCCCCCGCCCGTCCACTGCGCGAGCCCCGCTCGGTCCTGCCCGACGGCTGCATGGACCTGATCTGGACCGGCGGCCGCATCGTCGTCGCCGGCCCGGACACCCACGCCTTCGCGGTGGAGCCGCGGAACCGGGCCTCCTGCGCCGCGATCCGGTTCGCCCCCGGCACCGCGCCCGTACTCCTCGGCCTGCCGGCGTCACTGCTGCGCGACCGCCGGGCGGAGCTGGCCGACCTCTGGCCCTCCGCGACCGTACGCCGCCTCACCGAGCGGATCGACGAGGCCCCCGACCCCGCGGCGACCCTGGAAAGGTTCGCCCTGGACCGGATCGCCGAGACCGGGCCGCCGGACCCCCGCACGGTCGCCGTCGCCGAAGGCCTGCGCCGGGGCCGTACGGTCGCGGCGACGGCGGCGGAGGCCGGGCTCGGCGCCCGCCAGCTCCACCGCCGCTCCCTGGCCGCCTTCGGCTACGGCCCCAAGACGCTGGCCCGCATCCTCCGCCTCCAGCGCGCCCTGGAACTCATCCGCACCGGCCTCCCGTACGCCGAAGCCGCCCCGGTGGCGGGCTGTACCGACCAGGCCCACCTCGCGCGCGAGATGCGTGACCTGGCCGGCACGACCCTCGGAACCTATTTCTCTTCCGAAGGTACGGACGCGAACAGTGAGACCCCGCTGCCGTCCGGATCCAGCACCACCGCGTAGCGCTGCCCCCACACCGCGTCCCACGGCTTCAGATGCCCCGTGTACCCGGCACCGGTCAGCTCCGCGTACAGCGCGTCCACCTCCGCCGGGCCGGCACACACGAACGCCAGCCCCAGCCGCTCCCCGCCCGCCGGGCGCTCCCAGCCCGGGTCGAACGAGAGGATGACCTCCTCCGTGTCCCACAGCAGCCGCTGCCCGCCCGGCAGGACCACCTCCACATGCGGGGCGGCCTCCGCCCCGGCCGGGATGTCGAGGCCGAGCCTGCGGTAGAAGGCGAGCGAGGCCGCCAGGTCGGCCGTGATGATGCTGATCGCGTCGAATCGTGGAGTCATGGGACGACGGTAGGCGCAGGACGTCCCCACGGTCTTGTACGAATCGGACGCCGGACGGCCCGGCTACCCCCAGCAGTCACCCACCGAAGTCCCCGCCTCCGTCAGCGCCAGCCCCAGATCCGCCCGCTCCGTCACCCACCGCGTCGGCCGGTGGCGCGGGTCGCCCGTCACTGCGTGCAGCGAGCGCTGGAGCTCCAGCAGCCGCGCGGCCCCGATCCGCTCGCCCCAGGCCAGCGGCCCGGCCGGATAGCCGAGGCCGGTCGTCACCGCCAGGTCGATGTCGGCCGGGGTGGCGAGCGAACGCTCCGCGATCGAGGCGCCGACCGCGACGATCGACGACAGCAGCCGCTGCGCGACCGAGCCCGCCGTGTCCCGCACCACCGTCACCGCGTGCGGCTCACCGCCCGCCGCCCGCGCCAGCACCGCCCGCGCGTCCCGGGCCGCCGCCGGACCGGTGGCGGCCGTCACCGCCAGGACCCGCCGCCGCCCGGCCGAAGGCAGCACCTCCACGCCCACCGTCCGCTCCGTCGGCAACCCGCCCGCCCGGATCGCACCGGACACCGTCGTGCCCCACACCGGCACCAGCACCAGCGCCTCGGCGGACGGCCCGTCGCCCCGCTCGACCCGGACCCCGGCCGCCTCCAGCGCACCGGCGAGCGCGTCCACGTACGCCGTCGTCTCCACGGAGCCGTTCGGCGCCAGGAACACCGGCCGGTCGCCGTCCCCGGTCACCGCCGGCTCCGGAACAGGTCCCTCCGCGCCTCCGCCGTACGCGTACCAGCCCTGCCCGGTCTTCCGGCCGTGCAGCCCCGCCACCACCCGGTTCGGCGTGAGATATGAAGGCCGGAGCCGGTCCTCGTACCGGAAGCCCTGCCAGACCGAGTCGATCACCGCGGCCGTGACGTCCAGCCCGGTGAGGTCCATCAGCTCGAACGGGCCCATCCGCAGCCCCAGCACGTCCCGCGCGATCCGGTCGATGTCGGCGGGACCCGCCACCGACTCCTCCAGCAGCGCCAGCGCCTCCGTCACCAGCCCGCGACCCGCGTGGTTGACCAGAAACCCAGGGGTGTCGGCCACGGTCACCGCCCGGTGTCCGCACCCCTCCACCAGCCCGGTCAGCGCGGCCGGGATCTCCGGGCGGGTCGCCGCGCCCGGTACCACCTCCACGATCCGCATCAGCGGCACCGGGTTGAAGAAGTGCAGCCCGGCCAGGCGCGACGGGTCCTGGAGGGTCGCCGCGATCCGGGTCACCGACAGGGAGGAGGTGTTGGTCGCGAAGACGGCGGAGGACGGCAGCGCCCGCTCCAGCTTGCCGAACACCTCGGCCTTGGTCTCCAGATCCTCCCGTACGGCCTCGATGACCAGCTCCACGTCCGGCCCGGCGGACCACGGGTCGGTCAGCGGCACCAGCCGCGCCACGGACGCGTCCCGGTCGGCGGCGGTCATCCGGCCCTTGGCCACCGCCCGGTCCAGCATCGAGACGACGAACTCCACGGCCTCCGCGACCGCCTTTGCCCGTACGTCGCCCAGCTCCACGGTGTGTCCCGCGCTCGCGGCCCACTGGGCGATGCCACGGCCCATGGCCCCGGCTCCGACGATCCTGATACGCATGGCAGTTGAGGCCCTTCCGGCGATGGTGGTCATGAGGAGGAGGTCAGCGGAGGTAGACGCGGTGCGGGTCGACATCGTCGCGCAGGAGCCGCAGTTCCGCATCGGTGGGCGGCTCCACCGTCGCGACCGTGTCGGCCACCTTCAGCTCCCAGCCGGTCGCGGCCCGCACCTGGTCGACGGTGACTCCGGAATGCACGGCGACCAGCCGCAGCTCGTCGCCGACGCCGTCGCGGGCGAGGAGGCCCAGCTCGGTGATGACCCGGGTGACGCCGGTGCCGAGCGGGCGGATGCCGTCCGCGAGCGCCCGATCGGGACCGGGCGTCGTACAGAAGTCGAGCTCTCCGGCGAAGGAGCGCGGAGTGTGGCGGCGCATCACCACGAACACCTCCCGGGCGTTGGCCATCACCTCGACCGCGCCGCCGGAGCCCGGCAGCCGCACGGCCGGGCTCTCCCACGCACCGATCACCGAGGTGTTGAGGTTGCCCCACCGGTCGATCTGCGCGGCCCCGAGGAAGCCGACGTCGATGTGTCCGCCCTGGAGCACCGAGCCGAACAGCGCGGGCATCGACAGCACCGCCTCTGCGCCCGTGATCAGCACCGCGTCCGCGATGGTCTCCGGCAGCTGCGAGGGATGCGCGCCGCAGACCCCGGACTCGTACACCACCTCGATGCCCGGCGCGACGGTCAGCGCCGCCAGCTCCACCGCCAGGGTCGGCAGCCCGATCCCCGCGAACACGGCGCGCCGGCCCGCCAGTTCGCGCGCGGCGACGACGGAGAGCACCTCGGAGGAGGTGACGGCCCCGGCGGCCTTCATGTCCCGCCCGCTCACAGCCGCCTCCCGTAGTCGACCTGCCCGCTCAGCGCCTCGCCGACCGCGAGCGACGCCCAGAACTCCTCGCCGAGCTTCGCCACGTACGCGGCGTGGTCGGCGGTTCCGTACACCCACTCCTCCAGCCACGCCCGCAGCCGCACCGGGTCCTCGCTGATCGCGGACCAGGCCCGGTAGAAGGCGTTGTCCCGGTCGTAGTAGCCCTGCGCGAACGACGGATGCGCCCCGCGCGGGCAGTGCACCACCGCGTCGACCGCGTGGGCCGGGACGAGGGTGCGGTTCGGGTCCGCGCGGACCACCTCGTCCGCCACCAGCTCCTCCACCACCACGACCGCCTTCTCCGCCGCGTACACCGCCTCGGCCTGGACGCCGGTCAGCCCCCAGATCTGGGTGTTGCCGCGGCGGTCGGCGCGCTGGGCGTGGATGATCGTCACGTCCGGGTTGACCGGCGGGACCACGTAGATCTGCTCGGCGCTCCCGTCGGCGGCCGGATACGGCGAAGTGACCTTACGGATACCGGGGTTGACCGACGGCAGATCGCTGCCCGCGTACGAGCGCAGCGGGTGGAACGGCAGCCGCTGCGCACCGGCGAGGTAGCGGCAGACCATCCCGTAATGGCTGTACTCCTCGTACGCCAGTGGCTCGGGATCCGCGTGCTCGATGCGCCGCCGCAGCTCACCGAGCGAACCGGCCGAGGAGTTGCCCACGAAGGAGGAGACCAGCCGTGTCACGCATCCGGCGGCCAGCATCTGGTCCACCACGATGTCCGCGGTCATCCGGACGACCGTGAGATCGCGGCGGCCCTGCCGGATGATCTCGTGCCCGGCGGCGGTCGGGATGAGATGGGTGAACCCTTCGAGGCTCACGGTGTCCCCGTCGTGGACGAAGGCGGCGACGGCCTCCCGCATCGACATGACCTTGCCGGCCGTCCGGTCCACGCTTCTCCTCATCGTCCGCCTCCGCGCACCTCACGGTGTCAGCGCCATTGATGGCTGTCCAATACCGAATTAAGGTCGGATCGAGACGCCGGGAGTATCGCCGACAGGAGGAGGCATCCCATGGAGCTACGCCACCTCGACGCCTTCCTCGCCGTGGCCGAGGAGCTGCACTTCGGCCGGGCCGCCAAGCGGCTCCAGATGGCCCAGCCGCCGCTGAGCCAGCGGATCCGCCAGCTGGAGAAGGAGCTCGGCGTCCAGCTCTTCCACCGCAACACCCGCTCGGTCCGGCTCACCAGCGCGGGTGAGTCCTTCCTCGAACCCGTACGGACCGTCCTGGACGACCTGGACACCGCCGTACGGGCCGCCAGATCGGCGGGGAGGGGCGAGTACGGGCGGGTCACCATCGGCTTCGCCGGAGCCTCCAGCCACGAGACGCTGCCCCAGCTCACCCGGGCCGTGCGCGCCGCCCACCCCGGGCTCGAACTCGTCATGACGGGCCAGACGTACGCCAACACCGCCCTCGCCCGGGTCGCCGACGGCTCGCTCGACCTCGGCTTCGTCCGGCTGCCGGTCACCCGGCCCGGCGTCGCCCACCGGGTGATCGACGAGGAGGAGCTGGTCTGCGCCCTGCCCTTCGACCACCCGCTCGCCCGGCGCGAGGCCGTACCCCTAGCCGTACTCGCCGGTGAACCGTTCGTCTCCTTCCCCGCCAACTCCGGCTCCACCGTCCGCGACGCCATGACCGAGGCCTGCGAGAGCGCCGGATTCACCCCGAGGGTCGTCCAGGAGGCCCCGGACTCGTACACGATCCTCGCCCTGGTCGCCGCCGGCGTCGGCGTCACGCTCACGGTCACCTCCGTCCAGCACATCCAGCAGAACGGCCTGGTCTACCGCCCGCTCGCCGGACCGCCGATCCGCCTGAGCGCCGCGCTGGCCTGGCGCTCCGACAACCCTTCCGCCGCGCTGCGCGCGGTGCTCGCCGTGGCGGAGGAAGCGCTGCCGACCCCCGTGCGTACGCTCGATTGAGACGTACGGCCTCCTGATTCGCCGCACATTCGATATTGGACCGACTCAGTGCAGCGATGCGAAGGTCACTGGACCCGCGCGTACCGCCCCCGCCCTCAGGAAAGGCCCCTCCGTGCCGCTCGAAGTCGTCATCTGCGAACCGCTGCGCACCCCCATCGGCCGCTTCGGCGGAGCGTTCGCGCAGCAGACACCGGCCGCACTGGCCGCACGCGTCATCGCGGAGATCGTCGACCGTACGGGCATCGACCCCGACCGGGTCGACGAGGTGATCCTCGGCCACGCCTACCCGACCAGCGAAGCCCCCGCCATCGGCCGGGTCGCCGCCCTGGACGCCGGGCTGCCCTCCACCGTGACCGGCACCCAGATCGACCGCCGCTGCGGCTCCGGGCTCCAGGCGGTGCTGGACGCGGCGATGCAGATCCAGGCCGGATTCAGCGAGGTCGTGATCGCCGGCGGGGTCGACGTCATGAGCGCCGCGCCCTACTACACGCACGACGGCCGCTGGGGCATCAAAGGCCCTGGCCTGCAGCTCCACGACTCCCTGGCCCGGGGCCGGGTCACCGCCGGAGGCCTCCACCACCCGGTGCCCGGCGGCATGATCGAGACGGCGGAGAACCTGCGCCGCGCGTACGGCATCAGCCGGGCCGACCAGGACGCCCTGGCCCTGCGCTCGCAGCAGCGGGCGGCCACCGCCATCGCCGAGGGCCGGTACGCGGCGGAGACCGTCCCCGTCACCGTCACCACCCGCAAGGGCGAGACCACCGTCACCGCCGACGAACACCCCCGCCCCGACACCACCGCCGAACAACTCGCCTCCCTCCGCCCGGTGCTGGCCAAGTCCGACCCCGAGGCCACCGTCACGGCCGGCAACGCCAGCGGCCAGAACGACGCGGCCGCCGCCTGCCTGGTCACCAGCGCCGGGACGGCGGAGCGCCTCGGCCTCACCCCGCTCGTCCGCCTCGTCTCCTGCGCCCGCGCCGGCGTCCCCGCCGCCACCATGGGCATCGCCCCCGTCGCCGCCACCCGCACGGCACTGGACCGGGCCGGCCTCACGCTCGCCGACCTCGACCTGATCGAGCTGAACGAGGCGTTCGCCGCCCAGGTCCTCGCCTGCACACATGAGTTGGGCCTCGGCGAGACCGACCACGAGCAGCGGATCAACGTCAACGGCTCGGGCATCTCGCTCGGCCACCCGGTCGGCGCCACCGGAGCCCGCATCCTCGCCACGCTCACCCGCGAACTCCACCGCCGCGAGGGCCGCTACGGCCTGGAGACGATGTGCATCGGCGGCGGCCAGGCACTCGCCGCCGTCTTCGAACGCGTCACGCCGTGACACCGACGCCTGGCTGCGCGTACAGGTAGTGCCGCGTGCCCGCCGGCACACCACGGAACGAGACGTCCACGTCGTCCTGCCCCATGGCCGCACAGCCGCCGATGCCGCCGCCGACCACTCCGGTACGCGACGCAGCCGCCGCGCGCACCCATTTCCTGAAGCTCCCGGGCGTTTCCGGGCGCTCCCCGGCATGGAGAAGGTCCGGCCGGACAGTCCCCGCTGTCCGGCCGGACCTCGTTCCTGCGGCGGGTGGCTTATCAGTCCCGCGCGTTACGGGTGCGGCGCATCAGCACCGTCCCGCCCAGCAGCATCGCGGCACTGGCGCCTGCCGCCAGGCCGAGACCGGCCGCACCGGTGTCGGCCAGGCCCGGAGTGTCGGAGCCGGGGGTGTGCGTACCGGGGGTGTTGGGGCCGGGAGTGTTCGATCCGGGAGTGTCGGTGGGCGGCTGCCCGGTGGGCGGCTCGTCGACCGGCGGCTGGTCGACGGGGGGCTGCTCGGTGGGCGGCTCGTCGACCGGAGGCTCCTCGGTGGGCGGCTCGTCCACCGGCGGCTCCTCCGTCGGGGGCTCCTCGACCGGGGGCTCCTCGGTGGGCGGCTCCTCCGTCGGGGGCTCCTCGGTGGGCGGCTCCTCCGTCGGGGGCTCGTCGACCGGGGGCTCCTCGGTGGGCGGCTCCTCGACCGGAGGCTCGGTCGGCGGGTAGTGGTCCTTCGGGCCGCTCACGTTCGCGCAGGAGTTGCCGAACGCGGGGTTCAACAGGGCGATCACATTGACGGTGTTGCCGCACACGTTGACCGGGACGTGCACCGGCACCTGCACGGCGTTGCCCGAACCGACGCCCGGCGAACCGACGGCAGCGCCCTCGGCCGAGGAGTCGGCGTGTGCGGCACCGCCGGCCACGGCCAGGAGGCCCGACGTGGCCGCCATGACGATCATGCTTTTGTTCAAGGCCTGTCGCATTACTTGCCCTTCCTTAGGACATTCGCGAGGACATTCGCGTGGGTACTTCGCGCGCGGAGCCTGTCGGGCGGTGCCGTTGTCGTGACGGACCCCCCCGGGTCACCCCTACGCAAAGCCGTGGTCAAAGTCGTTACACGTGCGCGCTGGACGATTGCCCTAACGAGCGGCGGGCGCGCGGGAAACTCCGGGACGCGTGGGAATTGTGTAATCACCCGAACGGATGGATGGAGTGAACCGCCCTCTGACCGGGCTTCCGTTGAAGGGAAACGATTCAGCCTCAACTTTGCTGTTGATCAACGGTGTTGACCGTCATACGGGATGCGCGGCGATGGGCGCGCGGCGGGACGGCGCTCCGCGCAGGTCGACCCGTTCGGAGGGGCGTGCCCGACGCCGCTTCCGCAATTCCTTCACGAACAGATGGTCGTGCGAACAGAGGTGGTGGTAAAGGCGCATACGGGCGCGGGCCGGTCGCACTCCCGCGCAGTGCGCCCCCGTGCCCGGCATTCGGGTGAATGTACGGAACCAAACACCCGGCCCCGAGTTGATCAGGGGGCCCCGCCACGGGGCGACCGGTACGAGAAGGGTTAATCGTGATCAAGAAGGTTCTTGCTACGGGCGCTGTCGCCGCCTCCATCCTCGGGCTCGGCTCGACGCAGGCCATGGCGATCGCCAACGACGGCGGTACCACGACGGTCAACGGCAACGGCGCTTCGCAGTCGTACGGCAACTCCGAGACCCACGGTGACTGGAGCCCGCAGTTCGCGCTGATCCAGGGCTCGCTCAACAAGCCCTGCATCGCGCTGCCGGCCAAGGCCAACCTCGGCTCGCTGGTCGGCCTGGTGCCGATCACGGTCCAGGACATCAATGTCCTGTCCTCGCCGCAGAACCAGCAGTGCACCGAGAACTCCACCCAGGCCAAGGGCGACGAGGCCCTGTCGCACATCCTGGAGGACATCCCGATCCTCTCGGGCAACGGTGCCGGCAACGGCTGATCCGCAGCCGCTCAACTCGGGCCCGGGCCATCGGCGTTCCTCCACCGAGCGGCTCGGGCCCGTCGTTTCACCGGTAATGCGGTACGGCCTCTCCGGCCGCATTTCCGCCGCGCGGCCCGACAGCCGTTGCGGCATTCGGGCGGATATCCG
The DNA here is from genome assembly GCF_044767965.1 of Streptomyces sp. NPDC101178. Lineage (NCBI taxonomy): Bacteria > Bacillati > Actinomycetota > Actinomycetes > Kitasatosporales > Streptomycetaceae > Streptomyces > Streptomyces sp. NPDC101178. The sequence continues at coordinate 171,269 of NZ_JBIWOZ010000007.1, read as the reverse complement.
GGAATCCGCCCGTGGAACAGTTTCGTACCCGGATGTTCATCGTTACGTAGGACAGCGCCGGAGTCGCGAGCGATCAGGACCTGGCTCGGGCGGACACGACAGTCGTGACCGCACCGGACTCCGCCGAGGAAAGGGATAGATAAAGTGAAGTACACCAAGGTTGCCGCAGTCGCCGCCGGTACGCTCATGGCGATGGGTGCCGCCGCGCCGGCCATGGCCGACTCGGGCGCCGAGGCCATCGCCGCGGGCTCCCCGGGCGTGCTGTCCGGCAACATCGTGCAGGTCCCGGTGCACATCCCGGTCAACGTCTGCGGTAACACCGTCAACGTGATCGGCCTGCTGAACCCGGCCTTCGGGAACACCTGCGTCAACGCGTGAGCATCTGACCGGCCGGGTCCCGCGCCCGGAACCGGTCGGCCCCGGGACGGCATCGGCCGCCCGGGGCCTTTGTTCTGCCCGCCGCAATTCCCCGCACCTTCGGTGGGAGAAAGTCGCACGGGCGCAGTTTCTCCCACCCGGCCTGATCGTTATCCCTGAGGAAAGCGGCGGAAGGCACAGGTAAAGAAAGCTTGTGTGCGGCACGGAGACGTGACCGAAGCAGACGCCGCGCAGAAGGGAACCAGAAAAGTGAAGTACGCGAAGACCGCCGCACTCGTTGTCGGCTCCGTGGCTGCCCTCGGAACGGCCGCTCCCGCGTTCGCCGCTACTGTCCCCACGGCCCCCAACTTCAGCCTCGACAGCGGCCTCAACCAGGTGATGGCCAGCGCCCCGCAGGTCGTGAACCCGCTGGTGGACACCGTCGCCGAGACCACCGAAACGGTGTCGAAGGACGGCACGGTCGGCAAGCTGGCGGGCCAGGCGACCGGTGCGGCCGAGAGCGCCGCTCCGCTGCTCGGGGGCGTTCCCCTCGGCGGCTGACCGCCGCGGAACGACCGTTCCTCCTGGTTCCTTCACCGATCCGCATCACTCCCCGGAAGGGCTCTCTCATGCTCAAGAAGATCATGGCCTCGGCGGCGGTTGCCGTCTCCGTCGTCGGTGTCTCCGCCGCGGCCGCCCCGTCCGCCATGGCGACCGCCAACGACGGCGGCACCACCACCGTCAACGGCAACGGCGCCTCGCAGGCCTACGGCAACTCCGCCACCCACGGTGACTGGAGCCCGCAGTTCGCGCTGATCCAGGGCTCGCTCAACAAGCCCTGCATCGCGCTGCCGGCCAAGGCCAACCTCGGCTCGCTGGTCGGCCTGGTGCCGATCTCCGTCCAGGACATCAACGTCCTGTCCTCGCCGCAGAACCAGCAGTGCACCGAGAACTCCACCCAGGCCAAGGGTGACGAGGCTCTGTCGCACCTGCTGAACGACATCCCGATCCTCTCGGGCAACGGTGCCGGCAACAACTGAGGCCGGGTAGCTCCGGTCCGCACCGCGTGACCCGCGTGGGGCCAGCCCGTCCGTACGGCGACCGTTCTTCGCCCGACCGGACCCGGCTGGCCCTTCGCCGTGTCCTGGGCCCTCCGGACGGGGCACACGCTTGGGCCGGATGCCGTAGCCCCGGCTGACGATCCGCGCCGGGCCGGGTAAGGCCCCTCCATGGATCCGTACGACAGTCAGACCTCGCAGAGCAGAGAGCCGTGGCCCGCACCGGGCTCCACGCCGATCTACGACCGGCTCGTCGCCGAGTGGCGGGCCGCCGGACGCGACCACCCGATGTCCGAACCGCGGCCGGAACCCGTCCTCCGCCACGGCGCCGGTTTCGTACCGGCGGCCCGCACGTCCGGCGAGGCATCCGGCGGCTGAGGCCCGGTCCTGATCCGCCGGACACCTCCTTGGGCAGTGGCGTCGACCTTGCGCCGGAACGAACCCATTTGAGTGGTACTGCGCAACCGATCCGGTCTCCGGCAGTTGATCAGTACGTTCCACAACGGGACGCTCCGAAAGGTGAAGTTGATGAAGAAGATGATGGCCGGCGCCGCAGTGGCCGTGTCCCTGCTCGGCCTGTCCGCAGTCGCGGCTCCCACGGCCATGGCGATCGGCAACGACGGTGGCACCACCACCGTCAACGGCAACGGTGCCGAGTCGGAGATCGGCAACGCCGAGACCAAGGGCGACTGGAGCCCGCAGAACCAGCTCGTCCAGGGCACCCTGAACAAGCTCTGCGTCGGCCTGCCCGCCAAGGTCAACGTCGGTTCGCTCGTCGGCCTGGTGCCGATCACGGTCCAGGACATCAACGTCCTGTCCAACCCGCAGAACCAGCAGTGCACCGACAACTCGACCCAGGCGAAGGGCGACGAGCCCCTGTCGCACATCCTGGACGACATCCCGGTCCTCTCGGGCAACGGCGTCGGCAACAACTGACGCACCACAGCCTGACGTTTCGAGCGCGGGCGGTCCGGGGTTCACTCTCCGGGCCGCCCGCCCTCGTTGTCACGGCACCGCGCCCCTCGCGGCGCGACCGCGACGCGACGGTGCCCACCACTCCACGGGGGGTGGTGGGCACCGTCATACCCGGGTGGCGGGCGCGGGTCAGCCGATCGAACGGACCGGGAGCAGGCAGTGGGCGGCGGTGCGGACGACCTCCTCGTTCGCCGCGAAGGCCCGCAGCTGGTCCTCGCTGACCGGCTGCCCCGGAACGGCCTCCGGCCACGGGGCCGTGGCGAACATCCCGTACACCTGGCCCTGTCCGAGCGCGGCCGCGAGCCACTCCGGGGGGGCCGGGTACTGCGCCTTCAGGTGAGGCATCGTCAGGACCGCCTGGCCCGCCTGGACGAGGAGCTTCGCCTGGATGCCCGGCGCCTCGGCCGCGTCCTGGATCGGACCGCCGACCTGGAGACCCGCCCGCTCCAGCGCGATGCGCAGCGCGTTCCGGCCGGCCTCCGGGCCGTCCTGCCCGTCGCCGAGCGAGTAGGCGAGGAGGTAGGCGGTGTCCTGGTCGGCGCCGGTCTGCCGGCTGCTCCAGCCGATCAGGATCTGGGTGCCCAACTGGGCCGGTGTGAACGTGCCGGTGGAGGTCTGAGGTGTGGTCATGACCGGCACCTTAATGGCCCCGGACCGGCTGCTATGCATGCGTATCACCCGATCGGGGGAGATCGGTGGAGATCAGGGAGATCACGGGGTAACTCCGGCGCGGGCACCGGAAAACCTGTTGACGTCGTCGGGAGCGGCGCGGCTATGGTGAGCCGCGTCGGACACCGAGGAAACGAAAACCCGAGGAACCAGGAGGTGAGGACATTGATGACTGTCGTTGCGATGGGCACTGCCCACAACCAGAAGAGCATCGTTCCCACCCCCGTGGCCACCGGCTGACCCACTCCACCGATCTTCCGCGCCGAGCGCGCGGCGCCGGGGCCACCCTGTGAAGGGTTTCCCTTGTCTTTCTCGTTTCTTCCGGTTCCGTCCTCCTCGCACCCGCTGACTCCGTACGGCTGGGACGACGACTGGGCGGCAGCCTTCTCCCCTCACGCCGAGCAGGGCTTCGTGCCGGGACGCGTCGTGCGCGTGGACCGTGGCCGGTGCGACGTGATCACCCCCGACGGCCCGGTCCGGGCCGACACCGCGTTCGTGGTGCCGCGCGACCCGATGCGGATCGTCTGCACCGGGGACTGGGTGGCGCTCGACGCGGACGGTGATCCGCGGTTCGTCCGTACGTTGCTGCCGCGCCGGACCGCCTTCGTCCGCTCCACCTCTTCGGAGCGTTCCGAGGGCCAGGTGCTCGCCACCAACATCGACCACATCGTCATCTGCGTCTCGCTCGCCGTCGAGCTGGACCTCGGACGGATCGAGCGCTTCCTCGCGCTCGCCCTGTCCAGCTCCGACGGTGCCGCGCTGCTGAGCGATGGCCACGGTCCCGGTGAGCACCGGCCCGAGCCGATCGTGCTGCTCACCAAGGCCGACCTGGTGCCCGACCCGGTCACCCTGTCCCACCTCGTCCAGGACATCCAGGCCGTCGCGCCCGGCGTCCAGGTCCTTCCCGTCAGCTCCACCACCGGTGAGGGGCTTGAGGTGTTCGGCGCGGTGGTTTCCGGCGGTACGAGCGTGCTGCTCGGCATCTCCGGAGCCGGTAAGTCCACCCTCGCCAACACCCTGCTCGGCCGGGACGTGATGGAGGTGCGGGCTGCCCGGGACGTCGACGGCAAGGGCCGGCACACCACCACCACCCGCAACCTCCTCGTCCTGCCGCACGGCGGTGTCCTCATCGACACCCCCGGGCTGCGCGGGGTCGGCCTCTTCGACGCCGGGACCGGGGTCGGGGAGCTGTTCGCGGAGATCGAGGAGCTGGCGGCCCGCTGCCGGTTCCACGACTGCGCCCACGCGAGCGAGCCCGGATGCGCGGTTCTCGGCGCGCTCGCGGACGGCACCCTGCCCGACCGGCGGCTGGAGAGCTACCGCAAGCTGCTCCGCGAGAACCAGCGGATCGTCGCCAAGACCGATGCCCGGGTCCGCTCGGAGATCCTGAAGGACTGGAAGCGCAAGGGCGCCGCCGGACGCGCGGCCGGGCAGGCCAAGCGCGGTGGCCGGGTGCGGTAGCCGCCGTCGTACGCGACGTCCGAAAACCGCGAGTGCGGCAGCGGCGGCTGCCGCACACTGGACCGTGTGATGGACGACAGGAGCAGGTACGAGGCGGTGAGCAGCCGCGACGCACGGTTCGACGGCGCGTTCTTCTTCGCCGTCACCACCACCGGCATCTACTGCCGGCCGAGCTGCCCCGCCGTCACCCCCCGACGCGCCAACGTGCGCTTCTACCCGACCGCGGCCGCCGCCCAGGCCGGCGGCTTCCGGGCCTGCCGCCGCTGCCGCCCCGACGCCGTGCCCGGTTCCGCCGAGTGGAACGTCCGCGCCGATGCCGTCGGCCGGGCCATGCGGCTGATCGGCGACGGCGTGGTCGACCGCGAAGGCGTCCCCGGCCTCGCCGGGCGCCTCGGCTACAGCGCCCGGCAGGTCCAGCGCCAGCTCAACGCCGAGCTCGGCGCCGGACCCGTCGCACTCGCCCGCGCCCAGCGCTCCCACACCGCCCGGGTGCTCCTGCAGACCACCGCCCTGCCGGTCACCGAGATCGCGTTCGCGGCCGGGTTCGCCAGCGTCCGCCAGTTCAACGACACCATCCGCCGGATCTACGCCCGCACCCCGAGCGCCTTGCGCGCGGAGGCCGGGACCGGGCTCGGCGGTGGCCGGGGCACGGGGCTGCGGGCCGGGATCCCGCTGCGGCTCGCCCATCGGGGCCCGTACGCCACCGGCGCGATGTTCGACCTGCTGGGGGAGGGGGCTGTGGCCCGGGTCGAGGAGATGGGCGGACCGCCGGGCCGCCGCACCTACCGGCGTACGCTCCGACTGCCGTACGGGACCGGGATCGCCGCCGTCGACGAGGCCTCGCCCGGACCGTGGCTGGAGGCCCGGATCCACCTCACCGATCTGCGCGACCTGACCACCGCCGTACAGCGGCTGCGGCGGCTGTTCGACCTGGACGCAGATCCGTACGCCGTCGACGAGGCCCTCGCCGCCGACCCCCGGCTCGCCCCGCTGGTCGCCGCCCGCCCCGGGCTGCGCTCGCCGGGGGCGGCGGATCCGGAGGAGGAGGCCGTACGGGCGCTGGCCGGGCGGGAGCGCGCGGAGGAGCTGGTCGAGCGGTACGGGAAGGTGCTGGACCTGCCGTGCGGCGCGCTCACCCATGTCTTCCCCGAGGCGGGCGTCCTGGCCGGTGCCGTCGTAGAACCCGCTCTGCGGACCCTGGCCACCGCGCTCGCCGACGGTGAGCTGCGGCTGGACGCCGGGGCCGACCGCGAGGAGGCGGAACGGATGCTCGCCGCGCTGCCCGGAGTGGACCGGCGGACCGCCGCGCTGATCCGGATGCGGGCGCTCGGCGATCCGGACGTGGATCCGTACGGGACGGAAGGGGCCGAACGGTGGCGGCCCTGGCGTTCGTACGCCGTACGCCATCTGGAGACGGCCGCCCACCGGCCCGTTCGTCCCACCGGGCACCGTCAGCCCCAGATCAGCGCGCCCAGCCAGGCGCCCGCCACCAGCAGGCAGGCGAACAGCTCCACCAGCACCGCGTAGCCCGTCGCCCGCATCACCGAGCGCACCGACGTCCAGCCCGCGCCACGGCTGCCCAGCCGCAGCCGCTCCGCCCCGTAGATCGCCCCCACGAACCCGGCGATGCCGCCCACCACGGGCACCACGAAGAAGCCCACGATCCCCGTGACCCCGCCGATCATCAACGTCCGGCGGGGTGCGCCCGACTCACCCGGGCGGCGCGGCGGCAGCAGCGGTTTGAGGGCCTGGTTCACCAGCATCAGGGCCGTTGCGCCGATCAGGACACCCCAGGCCGTCGGGGTCATGTCCGTCAGCGCCCACCACAGCACCGCCGCCCAGACGATCGCCTGGCCCGGCACGCCCGGCACCAGGACCCCGACCAGGCCCAGCAGCATGACCAGGCCCACGCCGACGAGCTGCCACACACTCATCCGACCAGCCTGCCGGAGAGTGCACCGCTCCGCGCGGTCAGCGCACCCCCGCGACCTGCACCGATGGCGGTCCGGGCGGCGCGGAACGGGCGACCCAGCCCCGCTCGTACGCATGCCAGCCCAGCTGGAGCCGGGTGGAGACCCCGGTCAGTTCCATGAGGCCCTTGACCCGGCGCTGCACGGTCCGCAGCCCCAGTTCCAGCTGCTTGGCCACGCTGGCGTCGGTCAGCCCGGCCAGCAGCAGCGAGAGGATCTCCAGATCGGTGGGGTCGGGGCCGACGCCGTCCTCGTGCAGCCCGCCGTCGCCCTCACCCAGCCGCAGCGGCATCGCCTCCCGCCACACCGCCTCGAAGAGGCCCATCAGCGACTCCAGCAGCCCGCTGGCGTGCACGACCAGGGCGGCGGGCTCGGCGCCGCGCCCGGTCAGCGGGACCATCGCCGTGGTCCCGTCGGCGATCACCAGCTTCGTCGGCACCCGGTCGACCACCCGGCACTGTTCGTCCCGGCTCAGCGCCGCCGACAGTTCCAGGATCCCCGACGGCAGCGACAGCACCTCGCGCTCGACGACCACCCGGTAGGCGACCCCGCGCGAGGCCGCCCGTTCCTCCGACTCGTTCTCCATGCCGGTCACCGCGATCGGCTTGCCGGTGACCAGCGCGCACACCTCGGCCGCCGCCCCGAGTTGCAACTGGTGGAAGCGCTGGGCGACCGCCGCGGACCCGGTCACCACCTCCACCAGATCGTGCACCTCGGGCTCGCTCGCCTCCGCCCGGTACTCCGCCGCCAGCAGCGCCGACGCCAGCTCCGCCTGCTCCAGCTCGTGGCGCTGCTGGATCAGCAGGGCCCCCAGCGCCACGCCCGGCGGGGCCGCCACCCAGCGGCCCGGACGGGCCGAGGACTGGGCGGCCAGACCTTGCTGTTCCAGCCGCCGCAGCACCCGCTCGGCATCCGCCTCCGGGAGGGACAGCCGGTGCGCGAGATCGGTGAGTTCCGCCGCTCCCGCCGCCACCAGCGCCCGGTACGCGGCTTCCTGCCTCTCGTCGAGACCCAGTGCCCCCAGCATCTCCCGACCCTCCCCGGTGTCGTGATCGCGCGTCGCAGCGCCCGTTCCGGCCGGTTCGCCGTGGCGGAAAAGGGCCACGGCGTAAACCCGCCGCGCACATCATCCCCTGCACCCCTGGTCCCTCTGCCAGTGTTGCGCCACTCCAGTATCGACGACCTGCACATCCGATGATCACACCGACCGGTCCGCCGGGCGTCCTTCCCGTGGGGGGGTGGGGTCGTCCGGCGGACCTCATGTGCGGGCCACTTTTTCCGGATGTCCCGTTTTCGGGCGGCCTTCGCGGTGGACAATAGGGGCATGAGTCAGCAGGGGGAGAAGCCCGCCGCCCACGAGGACGACTGGTGGCGGAAGCTGTACGACGAGACCGCGCCGGACACCGGTCCGAGCAGCGCACCCGACAGCCTCGACGACCGCTTCGACTCCGTGTCGGACACGGTGAACGAGCCGGTGGAGCCGGAGTTCGAGCCGGAACCGTTGCCGGAGGTGAGACCTGATCCCCGCACAGCCTGGGACCCCTACCGCGAGCAGGCGCCACCGGCCGAAGAGCCGGAGCCGGAGTCGAAGGCGGAGCCGGTCCCGGTCCCGGTCGCGACCGCCTCTCAGGCCGCCGTCCCCGGTCCCCGTAACACCGCCTTTCCCGCTCCCTGGGAGGCGCCCGCCGGCCCGCCCGGTCCCCGTACCTTCGCCGCGCCGAAGCCGCCCGAGCCCGAGCCGCCGACCGCTCCTCCGGCCGCCGAAACCGCCACCGCGCGCGACCCCGGCGCCCTGGACACGCTCCCGCCGGACTGGGCCGCGAGCGACGCCCCGGCCGACGGCGGCGGTGGGACCCGGCCGTTCGTCGACCACCTGGGAGACCGGCCACCCACCTACGACGCCGAACCCGTCGCCCTGCCCGCCGCCACCTCGGAGAACCTGGACGAACTGGTCCCCGACACCGTGCTGGACGGCGCGCGGTACGGGACGTACACCCTGCGGGCCGCCTCCGTGCGGGGCGATTCGGCGCGGTTCCGGGGTGAGCCCCGGCGGGACGCGCTGCTCACGGCCCGGTTCGGTGCGGCCGAGAGCGCGCTGGTGCTCGTCGCCGTGGCCGGAGGCGTGCGGGCGGGCGAGGGGGCGCACCTCGCGGCGGCCGACGCGTGCCGCTGGATCGGCGGTGCGGTGGCCCGCAGCCACGCCCGGCTCTCCGAGGACATAAGGGCCGGCCGCCGGGCCGACCTGAAGTCGGGGCTGCACCGGCTCACCGACCGTACCTACGGAAAGCTCCGCGCCCGCGCCGCCGAGCTCGGCCTGGAACCGGGGGAGTACACCACCAGCCTGCGGTGCCTGCTGCTCTCCGCCGACCCCGACTGCCGCACCCGGGTCTTCTTCGGCGTGGGCAGCGGCGGTCTGTTCCGCCTTCGTGACGGGCTCTGGCAGGACCTGGAGCCCGTGATTCCGGAGGAGGCCGCGTCCGGGGTGAGCGAGGAGGGGCCGGACGGTGACCGGCTGACCATGGACCTCCAGATCACCACGCCCCCGTCCCCGTACAGCGACGGCCCCGCCCCGCCGCCCGCCGAACTCTTCCGGTTCCGGGCCTCCGTGGCCCGTCCGGGTGACACGCTGCTGCTCTGCAGCAACGGGCTGGCCGAACCGATGCGCGACGAACCCGAGCTCCCGGCCGAGCTGGCCGAACGCTGGGGCCCGCCGGGGCCGCCCGGGCTGCCCGCCTTCCTCGCCGACACCCAGCTCCGCGTCAAGGGGTACGCCGACGACCGCACCTGTGCGGCGGTCTGGGAGGCGTAACCGCGTACGCCATGGGTTGATGGACTCCGGAGGCCCCACGTCCGGCCGATGTTTCGGCCTCCGGAGTCCGGACAGCCGACAGTGCACGAGGCAAGGGAAGGGTACGCACCCATGGCCAAGCAGAACGTGGCGGAGCAGTTCGTCGACATTCTCGCCAGGGCGGGCGTCAAGCGCCTGTACGGCGTCGTCGGCGACAGCCTGAACCCCGTCGTGGACGCCATCCGGCGTAACTCGGCCATCGACTGGATCCACGTCCGGCACGAGGAGACCGCCGCCTTCGCGGCCGGAGCCGAGGCCCAGATCACCGGGAACCTGGCGGCCTGCGCCGGCTCCTGCGGGCCCGGCAACCTGCACCTCATCAACGGCCTGTACGACGCGCACCGCTCGATGGCCCCGGTCCTCGCCCTCGCCTCGCACATCCCCTCCAGCGAGATCGGGCTCGGCTACTTCCAGGAGACCCACCCGGAGCTGCTCTTCCAGGAGTGCAGCCACTACAACGAGATGATCTCCAACCCGGAGCAGATGCCGCGCCTCCTCCAGAGCGCCATCCAGCACGCCATCGGCCAGGGCGGCGTCAGCGTGGTGACGATGCCGGGAGACATCGCTTCCAAGGCCGCGCCGGAGAAGACCGCCGAGCACGCGCTGGTCACCTCGCGGCCGACCGTCCGGCCCGGCGACGACGAGATCGACAAGCTCTGCCGGATGGTGGACGAGGCCAAGCGGGTGACGCTGTTCTGCGGCAGCGGCACCGCCGGCGCGCACGCCGAGGTGATGGAGTTCGCCGAGAAGGTCAAGTCCCCGGTGGGGCACGCGCTGCGCGGCAAGGAGTGGATCCAGTACGACAACCCGTACGACGTCGGCATGAGCGGACTACTCGGTTACGGCGCCGCCTACGAGGCGACCCACGAGTGCGATCTGCTGATCCTGCTCGGCACGGACTTCCCGTACAACGCGTTCCTCCCGGACGACGTGAAGATCGTCCAGGTCGATGTGCGGCCCGAACGCCTGGGCCGGCGATCCAAGTTGGACCTCGCGGTCTGGGGTGACGTGCGCGAGACGCTGCGCTGTCTGACGCCCCGGGTGAAGCCCAAGAGCGACCGCAAGTTCCTCGACCGGATGCTGAAGAAGCACGCCGACGCACTGGAGGGGGTCGTCAAGGCGTACACCCGCAAGGTCGAGAAGCACACCCCGATCCACCCCGAGTACGTCGCCTCCGTGCTGGACGACATGGCCGACGAGGACGCCGTGTTCACCGTCGACACCGGGATGAACAACGTCTGGGCCGCCCGCTATCTGACGCCCAACGGCCGTCGGCGCGTGATCGGTTCGTTCAGCCACGGCTCGATGGCCAACGCACTGCCGCAGGCGATCGGCGCGCAGTTCGTGGACCGCGGCCGGCAGGTCGTGGCGATGTCGGGCGACGGCGGATTCTCCATGCTGATGGGCGACTTCCTCACCCTCGTCCAGTACGACCTGCCGGTGAAGGTGGTCCTCTTCAACAACTCCTCGCTCGGCATGGTGGAGTTGGAGATGATGGTCGGCGGGCTGCCCGCATACGGCACCACCAACAAGAACCCGGACTTCGCCGCCGTGGCCCGCGCCTGCGGTGCGTACGGAGTGCGGGTCGAGAAGCCCAAGCAGCTTCAGGCCGCGCTGAAGGACGCCTTCAAGCACAAGGGCCCGGCGCTCGTGGACGTGGTGACCGACCCCAACGCGCTCTCCATCCCGCCGAAGATCAAGGCCGACATGGTCACCGGCTTCGCGCTCTCCGCGAGCAAGGTCGTACTGGACGGCGGCGTCGGCCGGATGCTCCAGATGGCCCGCTCCAACCTCCGTAACGTGCCCCGCCCTTGAGTCGGTGCGCCCCCGGGCGCTGTCCTGAGCTCCGCTGACGGCGCGCGCAGTACGGAGTCTCCCCGTGCGCCCCCCGCTGCCTCCGCCCGCGCTCCTGTCGACGCACCGGCAAGCGTGACCGTGTGCGTACAGGGGCATGCATCCCGTGAGGCTGTTCGACGGACGGCCGGGACAGAGGAGGTCGGATCGCTGTGCGGGCGGGGGAAAAGGTGAAGCGTCAGAAGAGGGCCCAGGCCGGCGAGGGGCGCGGTCCCCGGGGCCGGAGGCCGGGGACGGTGCCGCAGCAGCCGGCTCGGATGCATCGGAGAGTGGGCCATACGGAACGGTCGGCGGTCGGTGAAGTCCGGCGCGAGCTGCGGGAGTTCCTCCGGCATCGCTCCGGCCCCGAACGGATCGAGGCGGCGGAGCTGCTGGTGAGCGAGCTGGTGACCAACGCGCTGATCCACACCCGGCACGGAGCCGTGGTCACCGCGACGGCGACACCCGCCGCGCTGCGCGTGGAGGTCCAGGACTTCGAGGCGGACCTGCCCGCGCCGTACGTACCGAACGCCGACGACGGTACGCACGGCCGGGGGCTGATCCTGGTGCGGAGTCTGGCCGACGCCTGGGGGGTCGAGGCGCGGGCCCTGGGGAAGGTGGTCTGGTTCGAGCTGCGCGGCGAAGGGATCTGAACGTCCCTCCGCCGCACGCGTGCGGGTCATGAACCCGTGTACTGCTGCTCCAGATCCTTCAGTTTCTGTTCCAGCGAGTCGAGCCGGGGGAGTGCCTGGGTGTCGTCCTCCGCGGTGAGGTCGACGGTCCGCGCGTCACTTCCCGGGTTCGAAGGGCCAAGGCTCTTCGAGCTCGAACCGTCCGCCGGCTGCTTCTGGCCGACGGCTTGCAGGGATGGCCGGGGTCGCAGAGGCAGCTGACCCGGCTCCGCTATGGCGGGCTCCGCGACGGGCGGCGCGGTGCCGCCCGGCGCCGGGGCGAGGGCCTGGACGTCCACCTGGTGGCCGAGGCGGCCGCGGCCCCAGGCCCGGTTCTGCCGGTTCAGGGCCTTGATCCGGGCCCGGTCCAGCTTGGCCTGTTCCCTGCGGCGGATCCGGTTCTGCTCCTGCTCCTTGCGGTCCTCCCGCACCTCGTCGACCGCCTCGTCCAGCGTGCGTACGCCTTCGAGGAGCATCAGCGACCAGGCGCCGAAGGTCTCCCGGGGCGCCCGCAGCCAGCGGACGATCCGGATCTGCGGCAACGGACGGGGCACCAGGCCCTGTTCGCGCAGCGCCGCACGGCGGGTCTGCTTCAGCGCGCGGTCGAAGAGCACCGCAGCCGAGAGGGACATCCCCGCGAAGAAGTGCGGAGCGCCCGCGTGGTCCATGCCCCTCGGTGCGTGCACCCAGTTGAACCAGGCGGCGGCCCCGGCGAACGTCCACACCAGCAGCCGGGAGCCGAGCGCCGCGTCTCCGTGGCTCGCCTCCCGTACGGCCAGTACGGAACAGAACATCGCGGCACCGTCCAGCCCGAACGGGACCAGGTACTCCCAGCCGCCGCTCAGGTTCAGGTTCTGCCGGCCGAAGCCGACGAGCCCGTGGAAGGACAGCGCGGCGGCGACCGCCGCGCAGCAGAACAGCAGGACGTAACTGGCGGTGGCGTAGAGCGCCTCCTTGCGGCGGCGGCGCTCCTCGCTCCGTTCCCAGGAGTCGTCGGCCGCGGCCTTGCCGGCGGCACGCTTGCCGCGTGCGACCACCGTCACCGCCGCCATGACCCCCACGAGCAGTACGGCGCCCGGAAGCAGCCAGTCAAGCGATATGTCGGTCAGTCTCATGCGCGGTCCCTTGCGTCACGTAGGGCGTTTCGTGCGCCATCGTGACGGAATTCCCGTCCCGCTCCGCGGGTTTCGGGACAAGAGCACGCCATGGGGGTGGGAGAGCTTATCGATGGGTGGAATCTTCTCGAACCACCTCTCGGATCAACCGAGTTGCGTTCGAATCTCCGTCCTCCGGACGGGCGGTGTGGACGCGGTGCGGATCAGGAAGCGGCGGCGAGCTTCCGCACCCGGTCCGCGTCACAGGTACGCGGGCAGGTGACGCAGGTGTCCTCGGGGCGCAGGGTGTAGAAGAGGCAGCAGCTCGCCCGGTCCCGGGTCGGCAGCGACTGGCCCTCGGGTCCGGTCAGCTCACGGAAGCCCGCGGTGCCGACGTACGGCTTCGTGGTGCCCGGGAGCAGCAGCTCCAGCTCGGCCATCGCGCGGCGCTCCTCGCCGAGCAGGTGCGCGATGTACCAGAGGCCCTCGACGATCTCGTCGGTCGCCATCCCCCACAGCGCCCGCTTCCCTCGCCGCATGCGCGGTCCGAACCCCGTCAGCACCGGCTCCAGGTGCTCGGTGAGCGAGGCCAGGACCTCGGCCCGCAGCGCGGCCTCGTCCGGGACCACCCGGGCGCCGGGCAGATCGGCCGCCGGGTCGTCCGGCAGGCAGGCGAACGCGCGGACCCGGACGGTGAGGTGCCCCAGCGCCCGCTGGAAGGCGACGTCCTCGACGGGGACGCGCGGCACCCGGCGGTGCAGGAACCAGGGCACGGTCACCAGCAGGCAGGCGGGCCAGGCGTACCGGTGGAGGCCGAAGCTGGCCACCACGTCCGGGCGGGCCTGCTGTCCGTAGTCCCGCAGCACCTGTGCGTTGTCCCAGGCCAGGAAGGTGTCCACGGCCGCTCCGCCGGCCGCCAGCTCGGCCGCGCCGACCCAGCCGGCGCCCGTCGGGGCGCTCGCGCCCTCGTCGAGCACCTCGGCGCGCAGCCCGGGGAAGACCGCGGTCAGGCGGGCGTACGCGGCCGTCATGGGGGACGTCGCGGCGCCGGCGAGCAGCGGGGTGAGCGTCATTCAGGGACCGCCGAATCGGGATCGTTTAGAGGTAAGGCTTACCTTACCCGACGCGATCGATGTTTGAACTGCAGCCTCCTCCCTCTATCGTGCACGGGGGGCCGGGCGCACGCGACCCGGCCCGCAAGCCCCCTAGGAGGTCCGGGTGGAGCAGAGCGGCGCGCGAGAGGGCGTACGGCCGCCGTACGGGCCCGGCGCGTACGCGGGCACCCCGGTGACCGGCCGGGTTCCCGAACAGGTACGCGTCGGCCGTCCGCAGGACGCGGACCGGGCCGACGGCGTGGACCGCGCCCGTGGCGAGCACACCCGCGGCGAGCCGCCCGCCCCACGTGTGATCCGTCACTCCGTCCGGGGCCAGATCCTGGAGGCCCTGCGTACCGCGCTCGTCGACGGCGAGCTGATCCCCGGCCAGGTCTACTCCGCCCCCGCGCTCGGCGCCCGCTTCGGGGTCTCCGCGACCCCGGTGCGCGAGGCGATGCAGCAGCTGGCGGTCGAGGGTGCCGTCGAGGTGGTGCCGAACCGCGGCTTCCGGGTCAGCGAGCGCGGTCCCCGCGAGCTGGCGGAGCTGGCCGAGGTACGTGCCCTGATCGAGGTACCGGTGATGCTCCGGCTGGCCCGCACCGTCCCGGCCGACCGGTGGGGCGCGCTGCGTCCGCTGGCCGACGCGACGGTCACGGCGGCGGCGGTGGGCGACCGGGCCGGCTACGCCGAGTGCGACCGGGCCTTCCACCGCGCGGTCCTCGCCCTGGCCGGCAACGAGCAGCTGGTGACCGTCGCCGACGAGCTGCACCGCCGCTCGCAGTGGCCGCCGGTCGCGGGCCCGGCCACCCGCCGCGCCGACCTGCTGGCTGACGCCGCCGAACACACCGCGCTGCTCGACGCCCTGATCGCCCAGGACCTGGCGGTCGTCCAGGCCCTGGTACGGGAGCACTTCACGGGGGCGGAGGGCTGACCGGCCGGGCGGGCAGCGGCCCTCAGCTCGCCGCCGCCGGCCGTGGTCCCGGCACTCCCAGGTGCGGCGCCAGCCACGTCGGCACACCGCCGAGCAGCCGGAACAGCCGTCCAGCCTCCGCGCGCAGCCGGGCCGCCGCCTCCGGCTCGGGCTCCGCCTCCGCGAGGGAGATCAGCGCCGGGGCCGTACCGACGAGGTAGCCCAGCTCCTCCCGGATCCGCAGCGACTCCGCGAACCCGTGCCGGGCCTCGGCCAGCTCGCCCTCCTGGAGCGCGAGGGCGGCGAGGTGGCGCCAGGTGAAGGAGAGCAGCAGCTCGTCGCCGCGCGCGGCGGCTCCGGCGTGCGCCCGGCGGTACGCGGCGCGCGCGGACTGCGGCGAGTCCGCGATGTTCTGGGCGATCAGCCCGCGCCGGAAGTCCAGCAGCGGCCGGCCCGGTGCGCCGGGTGCCAGCAGCGCCGCCGCCCGGCTCAGTGCGACGCTCGCCTCGTCGGCCCGGTCCCGTACGCCCAGCAGGGTGGAGGCGTACGCGAGATGGCCCCGTTCGCAGGCGGCCCCGCCGCGCTCGTCGTCGCTGCGGGCCAGCGCCTCGGCGGCGCGCAGGGCGTCCTCGGCGTGGGTCCAGCCCTCGCCGGTGTAGAGACAGCGCTCGGTCAGCAGGGCGGTGCGCTGGATCGCCGCCGCCGGATCGGTCAGCGCGTGCGGCTCCAGCAGGGCGGCGGCATCCGTCCAACAGGCGCGGGACCGCAGCCGCCATACCGCTGTCTGGAGCGGCGGATCGTCATCTGCTGTCGTTCCGGAACCAGACATGGCGGTATCCGCCACATTGCCCTCCCCGAGCGCGCCATTGTGCTGTTGAGTACCGCCGAATCTCAGCACGGATCGGCCCGCCGGGCCAAGAGGTCCGACCGATGTCAGGTGAAGGAATTCACAAACGGGGGGAGCTCACCGGCGCCCGGTGGGGCGCAAGGTCAGCTCATGCGCAGGGCGAGGAAGAAGTCGAGCTTGTCCTCAAGACGCGAAAGATCACGGCCCGTCAACTGCTCGATGCGGCCGACGCGGTAGCGCAGTGTGTTGACGTGGAGGTGGAGCCGGGCCGCGCAGCGGGTCCAGGAGCCGTCGCAGTCCAGGAAGGCCTCCAGCGTCTCGATCAGCTCCGCGCGGTGGCGTCGGTCGTAGTCGCGCAGCGGATCCAGCAGCCGGGCGGTGAAGGCGCGGCGGACGTCGTCCGGGACGAACGGCAGCAGCAGCACGTGCGAGGCCAGCTCGTGGTGGCCGGCCGCGCAGACCCGTCCCGGCCGGGCCGCCGCCACCCGGCGGGCGTGCCGGGCCTCCTCCAGCGCGCCGCGCAGCCCCTCCGCCGAGTGCACGGCGGCGCTGACACCCAGGGTCAGCCGCCCGTCGTCGGCGAGTCCGGCCGAGAGCGGTTCGCGTACGGAGGCGAGCAGCGCCTCGGCGTGCAGTGCGGGATCCTGCGGCGCCGAGTCCTCTGCCGGGCCGGCCGCGTTGTGGGCGTTGTCGGTGGATGTGCCCACCGCCTCGGGGAGGGGGGCGGGCACGGCCGGAAGCGGTACGAGGGCGATGGCCTCCTCGCCGGTGTGCGCGACGGCGATGCGGTCGGCGGAGTCGGGGCCGCTGACCGCCGGGTCGACGAGGATCTCCTCCAGCAGGGCCTGGGCCACCGGGCCGCCCGCGATGTCGCCCGGGACGCCCGCGGGCCCCGTCGTCTCCCCGGCGGTCCAGTCGACCCGGGCCACCACGACCTGCCACTGCGGCGCCACCCCGAGGCCCGGCAGCAGGACCGGCGCGGCGACGCGCAGCCTGGCGGCGATCTCGGCCGGAGCCGCGCCCGCCTGCACCAGCTCCAGGACCTCCTGGGCGAGCCGGCGGCGTACCGTACGGGCCGCGTCGCGGCGGTCGCGCTCGACCGCGATCAGCTGCGTGACGCCCTGGAGCAGGTCGAGCCGGGCGGCGGGCCAGTCCGAGGCGTCCGCCTCGACGGCGAGCAGCCAGTCGGAGAGCACCGACTCCCGGACGTCCCGGGCGGCCGGGACCGCGCCCCGGCCGGCGTTGCGGATCGGGAAGAGCGAATAGGTCGAACCGGCGACGGCCGCCCGGTGGGGCCCCCGGCGCCCGGTGCGGGTCGCCGCCAGGTGGTGCCCGGCCAGGGCCGCACCCAGGGGAGTGGGCAGGGGGGCGCCCGCCCCGGCGATCTGGCGGCCGGTGGGGGACAGGACCCAGGCCCGCAGGTCCAGGTCGGAGGTGAGGAGGTCCAGGACCACCTCGGGGCCGCCGCCCGCCGGGCCCGAGGTCATCAGCCGGCGGTGCCGGTCCACCACGGCCGCCAGGTCGCCCGCCCGCTCGCCGGAGACCTGGCGCACGACATGCTCGGTGATCGTCGCGAACGCCACCGTCTCGTTGACGGCGAAGAGCGGCAGGCGGTGCTGGACGCACGCCTCCACCAGGTCGGCGGGGATGTCGCCGAGCTCGGCCTCGCCCGCCGCGAGCCCGGCCACCCCCGCGCCCGCCAGGATCCGTACGAACGGCTCGGAGTCGCTCGCGTCGCGGCGCCAGGCGAGCCCCGTCAGCACCAGCTCGCCGCCGGAGAGGTAGCGGCTGGGGTCGCGCAGGTCGGTGGTCATCACGCCGCGGACCGTGCGGTCCAGCTCGTCCTCGCCGCCGAGCAGCCGCAGGCCCAGCGCGTCGGTCTCCAGCAGTGCGCGCAGCCGCATCTCGTCGCCGCCGATCTTTTCCGTAGGGATGAGCAGGTGGGTGAAGGGGGGAAGGGGTGGGGACCACAGGGGGTGAACGGGTAACTGTGAATTGCGGCGAGGTTACTGATCCCCGCCATTCGTTCGAATCTACAAGACGAGGACGGAGACCAGCCAACTCCTTCAGTGTTTCGGTGACTGCACCCGCCGGGTCCTGGCTTGTGTACTGGGCCACACACCACATGAACACCACATGAACGAGCCACACGAGGCAGACGAGGGCCGGCCGTCCCCAGCCCCGGTGTACGACCCGATTGAGAAGAAGAGAGCCACTCATGGACTTCCTTCGCCCCGCCAGCTGGGAGGAGGCGCTCGCCGCCAAGGCCGAGCACCCCACGGCTGTGCCCATCGCGGGCGGCACGGATGTGATGGTCGAGATCAACTTCGACCACCGGCGGCCCGAGTACCTCCTGGACCTGAACCGCGTCGATGAGCTGACCGAGTGGGAGGTGGGCCAGGAGAGCGTACGGCTCGGCGCCTCGGTGCCGTACAGCGCCATCATGGACCACCTGCGCACCGAGCTGCCGGGCCTGGCGCTCGCCTCGCACACCGTCGCCTCGCCGCAGATCCGCAACCGCGGCGGCGTCGGCGGCAACCTGGGCACCGCGTCGCCCGCCGGTGACGCCCACCCGGCGCTGCTCGCGGCCGGAGCCGAGGTGGAGGCCGAATCCGTACGCGGAACGCGGCTGATTCCTATCGACGATTTCTACACAGGGGTCAAGCGCAACGCCCTCGCGCCGGACGAGCTGATCCGCGCCGTGCACATCAAGAAGGCCGACGGGCCCCAGCAGTACTCCAAGGTCGGCACCCGCAACGCGATGGTCATCGCCGTCTGCGCCTTCGGCCTCGCCCTGCACCCCGAGACCCGCACCGTGCGCACCGGCATCGGCTCCGCCGCCCCGACGCCCGTCCGGGCCAAGGAGGCCGAGGCCTTCCTGAACGCCGCGCTCGAAGAGGGCGGGTTCTGGGAGAGCGGCAAGATCATCACCCCCGCCATCGCCAAGCAGTTCGCCGCCCTGGCCTCGGGCGCCTGCAACCCGATCGACGACGTACGGGGCACGGCGAAGTACCGCAGGCACGCGGTCGGCATCATGGCCCGCCGCACGCTCGGCTGGACCTGGGAGCAGTACCGCGGCGCGGGCCGCACGCTGGAAGGAGCTGCGTAACCATGCGAGTCAATTTCACGGTCAACGGCCGTCCGCAGGAAGCCGACGACGTGTGGGAGGGCGAGTCCCTTCTCTACGTGCTGCGTGAGCGTATGGGGCTGCCCGGTTCCAAGAACGCCTGCGAGCAGGGCGAGTGCGGGTCCTGCACGGTCCGCCTGGACGGCGTCCCGGTCTGTTCCTGCCTCGTCGCCGCCGGCCAGGTCGAGGGCCGCGAGGTCGTCACCGTCGAGGGCCTGGCCGACTACGCCAGGCACCGCGAAGACGCCCACCCCGGCGGCGGCTGCGCCTCCGGCGCCTGCGGCACCACGCTGGACGCCGCCAAGCGCTGGCAGTCCAAGCCCACCGACGGCCAGGCCGGCGAGGCCGCCGACCTGTCCCCGATCCAGCAGGCGTTCATCGACGCCGGAGCCGTCCAGTGCGGCTTCTGCACCCCCGGCCTGCTGGTCGCCGCCGACGAACTGCTGGAGAACACCCCCTCCCCGTCCGACCAGGACATCCGCGAGGCACTCTCCGGCAACCTGTGCCGCTGCACCGGTTACGAGAAGATCCTCGACGCGGTGCGCCTCGCGGCCGCCCGCCAGGAAGAGGCGGTCCAGTCATGACGACGCACCCCGAAGCCACGACGCCCGTCAAGGCGCAGAGCGTCCCGGCCGGAACCCCCACCAAGATCACCCAGGGTTCCCCCACCAAGGGCGGCATCGGCGAGTCCACGCTCCGCCCCGACGGCACCCTCAAGGTCACCGGAGAGTTCGCGTACTCCTCCGACATGTGGCACGAGGACATGCTGTGGGGCCAGACGCTGCGCTCCACCGTCGCGCACGCCGAGATCGTCTCCATCGACACCTCCGAGGCGCTGGCCACCTCCGGCGTCTACGCGGTTCTGACGTACGACGACCTCCCGGCCGAGATGAAGAACTACGGCCTGGAGATCCAGGACACCCCGGTGCTCGCCCACGGCAAGGTCCGCCACCACGGTGAGCCGGTCGCCATCGTGGCCGCCGACCACCCGGAGACCGCGCGCCGCGCCGCCGCCAAGATCAAGATCGAGTACCGCGAGCTGCCGCTCATCACCGACGAGGCCTCGGCGACCGCCCCGGACGCCGTGCTCGTGCACGAGGGCCGCGACGACCACCACATCGGCCACGTCCCGCACCCCAACATCGTGCACCGCCAGCCGATCATCCGCGGCGACGCCGACGAGGCCGCCAAGCGCGCCGACGTCATCGTCACCGGCGAGTACACCTTCGGCATGCAGGACCAGGCCTTCCTCGGCCCCGAGTCCGGTCTCGCCGTGCCCTCGGAGGACGGCGGCGTCGAGCTGTACGTCGCCACCCAGTGGCTGCACTCGGACCTCGGCCAGATCGCCCCCGTCCTCGGCCTGCCCGAGGACAAGGTCCGTATGACGCTCTCCGGCGTCGGCGGGGCCTTCGGCGGCCGCGAGGACATCTCGATGCAGATCCACGCCTGCCTGCTGGCGCTCCGCACCGGCAAGCCGGTCAAGATCGTCTACAACCGGTTCGAGTCCTTCTTCGGCCACGTCCACCGGCACCCGGCCAAGCTCCACTACGAGCACGGCGCCACCAAGGACGGCAAGCTCACGCACATGAAGTGCCGGATCGTCCTGGACGGCGGCGCCTACGCCTCCGCCTCCCCGGCGGTCGTCGGCAACGCCTCCTCGCTCTCGGTCGGCCCGTACGTCATCGAGGACGTCGACATCGAGGCGGTCGCGCTCTACACCAACAACCCGCCCTGCGGCGCGATGCGCGGCTTCGGCGCGGTCCAGGCCTGCTTCGCCTACGAGGCGCAGATGGACAAGCTCGCCGCGAAGCTGGACATGGACCCGGTGGAGTTCCGCCAGCTCAACGCCATGGAGCAGGGCACCCTGCTGCCCACCGGACAGCCCTGCGACTCGCCGGCCCCGGTCGCCGAGCTGCTGCGCCGGGTCAAGTCCCGGCCGCTGCCGCCCGAGCAGCAGTGGCTGGCGGCCGGCAGCGAAGGCGCCTCCATCGACGTCCGGGCGCTGCCCGGCGGCCTCTCCAACACCACGCACGGCGAAGGCGTCGTGCGCGGTGTCGGCTACGCGGTCGGCCTGAAGAACGTCGGCTTCTCCGAGGGCTTCGACGACTACTCCACCGCCCGCGTGCGGATGGAGGTCATCAACGGTGAGGCGGTCGCCACCGTGCACACCGCGATGGCCGAGGTCGGCCAGGGCGGCGTCACGGTCCACGCCCAGATCGCCCGTACCGAACTCGGTGTCAACCAGGTCACCATCCACCCCGCCGACACCCGCGTCGGCTCCGCCGGTTCCACCTCCGCCTCCCGCCAGACGTACGTCACCGGCGGTGCGGTCAAGAACTCCTGCGAAGCCGTACGGGAGAAGGTCCTGGAGCTCGGCCGCACCAAGTTCGGCACCTACCACCCGGCCTGGGCCACCGCCGAACTCCTCCTGGAGGGCGGCAAGGTCGTCACCGACGGCGGCGAGGTCCTCGCGGACGTGGCCGACGTCCTGGAGGACGAGGCGATCGACATCGAGCTGGAGTGGCGCCACCGGCCCACCGAGGCGTTCGACCTCCGTACCGGACAGGGCAACGGCCACGTCCAGTACTCCTTCGCCGCGCACCGCGCGGTCGTCGAGGTCGACACCGAGCTCGGCCTGGTCAAGGTCATCGAACTGGCCTGCGCCCAGGACGTCGGCAAGGCACTCAACCCGCTCTCCGTGCTCGGCCAGATCCAGGGCGGCACGCTCCAGGGCATGGGCGTCGCGGTGATGGAGGAGATCATCGTCGACCCGAAGACCGCGAAGGTGCGCAACCCCTCCTTCACGGACTACCTCCTCCCCACCATCCTCGACACGCCGACCATCCCCGTCGACGTGCTCGAACTCGCCGACGAGCACGCCCCGTACGGGCTGCGCGGCATCGGCGAGGCCCCCACCCTGTCGTCCACCCCGGCCGTCCTCGCGGCGATCCGGAACGCGACGGGCCTGGAGCTCGACAGGACCCCGGTACGCCCCGAGCACCTCACCGGCACCTGAGAGAGCGGGGCCGGGTGACCCCCGGCCCCGCCCTCCGCCACCGAGCGGTCCCCCCGGAACTCTCCGGGCGGTGTGCTGAGCCGAGAACGTCACACTTTTCCGCACCCCGCACCGCCCGGAGACATCAAGTACCGCACCGCTCGCGGTTCTTCCCCGTGCACGACCAGCACGGCAGCGCCTCACGGATCATCCGTGCCGCCGGCACATCCGTATCTGCTTCAACAGTTCGTCCCGGCCGTCCCCGGGTCGTGCAGCCGACGCAGTCATCCCAAATCCCGCATTCAGGAATCTCCAAGCGGGTGCCCCTGTGAACCTTGGGAGTCAGGCATCATGACCCAGCAGTCAGTGGAACCGAAGACCAGTCCGGAGGCCGCGGGCCCCGGCTCGCGCGTCCCCGCCGGAAGATCATGGCTCGACCGGTACTTCCACATATCCGAACGAGGCTCCACGGTCGCGCGCGAGGTGCGCGGCGGCGTCACGACCTTCATGGCCATGGCGTACATCCTCCTGCTCAACCCGCTGATCCTCGGCGGGGAGGACGTCAACGGGAACCTCCTCAGCCAGCCGGGCCTGATCACCGCGACCGCCTTCGCGGCGGCGGCGACGACCCTGCTCATGGGCTTCGTCGGCAAGGTGCCCCTGGCGCTCGCCGCCGGGCTCAGCGTCTCCGGTGTGCTCGCCTCGCAGGTCGCGCCGAACATGACCTGGCCGCAGGCCATGGGCATGTGCGTGATCTACGGTGTGGTGATCTGCCTCCTGGTGGTCACCGGCCTCCGCGAGATGATCATGAACGCGATCCCGCTCGCGCTCAAGCACGGCATCACCATGGGCATCGGCCTCTTCATCGCCCTCATCGGCCTCTACAAGGCCGGTTTCGTCCACCAGGGTGTGGCGACCCCCGTCTCCCTCGGCCCGGCCGGTGAACTCGCCGGCTGGCCCGTCCTGATCTTCTGCGTGACCCTGCTCCTGATCTTCATGCTCCAGGCGCGCAACATCCCCGGCGCGATCCTGATCGGCATCATCGTCGGCACGCTGGTCGCCATCGTCATCAACGCGATCGTCGACATCCCCGCGAAGTCCTGGAGCAGCGGCCCGCCGGCCCTGGAGGGCAGCGCGGTCGCCACGCCCGACTTCTCGCTCTTCGGGAACGTCGAGTTCGGCGGCTGGGGCGACGTCGGCGTGATCACCGTCGGCATGATCGTCTTCACCCTGGTGCTGGCCGGCTTCTTCGACGCGATGGCCACCATCATCGGCGTCGGCACCGAGGCCAAGCTCGCGGACGAGAAGGGCCGCATGCCGGGCCTGTCCAAGGCGCTCTTCGTCGACGGCGCCGGCGGTGTCATCGGCGGTGTCGCCTCGGGCTCCGGCCAGACGGTCTTCGTCGAATCGGCCACCGGCGTCGGCGAAGGGGCCCGGACCGGGCTCGCGTCCGCCGTCACCGGCCTCTTCTTCGCCGCCTGCCTCTTCTTCACCCCGCTCACCGCGATCGTGCCGACCGAGGTGGCCTCCGCCGCCCTCGTCGTCATCGGCGCGATGATGATGCAGAACGCCCGGCACGTGGACTGGAGCGACCGTTCCGTCGCCATCCCGGTCTTCCTGACCGTGGTCCTGATGCCCTTCACGTACACCATCACCACCGGTGTCGCCGCGGGTGTCATCGCGTACTCCGCCATCAAGCTCGCCCAGGGCCGGGCCCGCGAGGTCGGGGGCTTCATGTGGGGGCTGACGGTGATCTTCATCGTCTTCTTCGCCCTCAACCCGATCGAGAGCTGGCTCGGCGTCCACTGACGCCGGCCGACCATCCCCTCCCTCACCTAAGGAGAGACGCCATGCTGGACATCGCCGAAGAGCTTCACCGGTGGGTCTCGCAGGGACGCGAGTTCGCCGTCGCCACCGTGGTGGCGGTCGGCGGCAGCGCGCCCCGGCAGCCCGGTGCCGCCCTCGCCGTCGACCGCGACGGCACGGCGATCGGGTCGGTCTCCGGCGGCTGTGTGGAGGGGGCGGTGTACGAGCTGTGCCAACAGGCCCTTGAGGACGGGAAGTCCGTCCGCGAGCGCTTCGGCTACAGCGACGAGGACGCCTTCGCGGTCGGCCTGACCTGCGGCGGCGTCATCGACATCCTGGTCACACCGGTACGGGCGGACGACTCCGCCCGCCCGGTGTTCGCCGCGGCGCTCGCGGCCGCCGCCGAAGGAGCGGCGGCGGCGCTGGCCCGCGTCACGGAGGGCCCCGAGGAGCTGCTCGGCCTCCCGCTCCTGGTCCGGTCCGACGGGAGTTACGAAGGCGGGCTCGGCGGCCACCCGGCGCTCGACCGGACCGCCGCGGCCGAGACCCGCGCCCTCCTGGACGCGGGCCGCACCGGCCCGCTCGCCATCGGTGCGGAGGGCTCCCGCTGCGGCCGGCCGATCCAGCTCCTGGTCGAGTCCAGCGTCCCGCCGCCCCGCATGATCGTCTTCGGCGCGATCGACTTCGCGGCCGCCCTCGTGCGCGCCGGGAAGTTCCTCGGCTACCGCGTCACCGTCTGCGACGCCCGCCCGGTCTTCGCCACCGCGGCCCGCTTCCCCGAGGCCGACGAGATCGTCGTCGACTGGCCCCACCGCTACCTGGAGGGGACCGAGACCGACGCCCGTACGGTGCTCTGCGTCCTCACCCACGACGCCAAGTTCGACATCCCCCTGCTGGAGGCCGCCCTCCGCCTCCCGGTCGCCTACGTCGGCGCGATGGGCTCGCGCCGCACCCACCTGGAGCGCAACGACCGGCTGCGCGAGGCCGGCCTCACCGACCGCGAACTGGCCCGGCTCCACTCGCCGATCGGCCTCGACCTCGGCGCCCGTACGCCGGAGGAGACGGCCCTGTCCATCGCCGCCGAGATCGTCGCGGTCCGGCGCGGCGGCAGCGGCGTACCGCTCACCGGGGCCCATACCCCCATCCACCACGACAGCAGCGGACAACCGCTCGCCTCGGTGGCCTGAAACACCTGGTCCACGCAGGGCGGTTAGCCGCCACGGCGGTTTCCCGCCCACGCCGAACGCAGCGGACACCCCGGATCAACCGGTAGATCAGCTGCATGACTTCTTCCCCCTCCTCCGCTCCCGGCCGGTCGAGAACCGCACGCCCGGGACGCCGGGCCCTCCTCCTGGCCACCTCTGCGGCGCTCATGGGCGGCCTGCTGGTCCCCTTCGCGGGCCCGGCCGCCGCCGCTCCCGCACCCGCCGCGTCCGGCGCCGAGGCTCCGCACTCCGGGATACGGACGGTCACCCTCATCACCGGGGACGTCGTCCGGTACGTGGACGGGCCCGGCGGCCAGGACACCGTCACCGTGGACCGTCCCGACGGCGCGAGCGGCGGGGTCCGCGTCCAGCAGGCGGGCGGTGACCTCCACGTCCTGCCCGACGAGGCCACCGCGCCGCTCGCGGCGGGCACCCTGGACCGGCGGCTCTTCAACGTGTCGGCCCTGGTGCGGATGGGGTACGACGACGAAGGCACCGGCTCCGTCCCGCTGATCGCGACCTATCCGGCGGCGAAGGGGAGGGCCCTGCCCGCCGTTCCGCGCGGCGCGAAGAAGACCCGGACGCTCGCCTCCGTCCAGGGAACCGCGCTCCAGGCGGACAAGGCCGGTGCCCGGACGTTCTGGGACGCCATCACCCGTACACCGGGAGCCCGTTCACTCGACGGCGGGATCGCCAAACTCTGGCTGGACGGCCGCTCCAAGGCTCTGCTGGCCGACTCCGTGCCGCAGGTGAACGCGCCGCAGGCGTGGGCCGCCGGGTTCGACGGGAAGGGCACCAAGGTCGCCGTCCTGGACACCGGCATCGACGCCGGCCACCCGGACGTCAAGGACCGCATCGTCGCCTCCCGCAGCTTCATCCCGGGCGAGGAGGTGGAGGACCGGAACGGCCACGGCACGCATGTCGCCTCCACCATCGCCGGTTCGGGCGCCGCGTCGGACGGTGCCGACAAGGGCGTCGCTCCGGCGGCGGACCTGCTCGTCGGCAAGGTGCTCAGCGACGAGGGATCCGGCGCGGACTCCGGGATCATCGCGGCCATGGAGTGGGCGAAGGCCGAAGGCGCCGACGTCGTCTCCATGAGCCTCGGATCGCCGGTGCCGGACGACGGCGGCGACCCGATGTCCCAGGCGGTCGACTCCCTCTCGGCGGACGGCGGTCCGCTCTTCGTGATCGCCGCCGGCAACGCATACGGAGCGGGCACCATCGGCTCGCCCGGATCGGCGGAGAAGGCGCTCACCATCGCCGCCGTCGACAAACGGGACGCCCGCGCCGACTTCTCCTCCATGGGCCCGCTGGTCCGCTCGCACGGCCTCAAGCCGGACCTCTCGGCCCCCGGCGTCGACATCGACGCGGCCGCCTCGCAGTCGGTCCCGGGCGTCGAGGGGATGTACCGCTCGATGTCCGGTACGTCGATGGCGACGCCCCATGTCGCGGGCGCGGCCGCCATTCTGAAGCAGCGTCACCCGGACTGGACCGGTCAGCGCATCAAGGACGCGCTGATGGCCTCCTCCAAGAAGCTCGACGCGTACTCCCCGTACGAGCAAGGCGTGGGCCGGCTCGATGTGAAGGCGGCGATCGACACGACCGTCGAGGCCACGGGCTCGGTCCAGGTGGCCTCGTACGACTGGCCGCACAGTCCGTCCGACCCGGTCGCCGAACGCACCATCACCTACCGCAACACCGGCGACAAGGACATCACCCTCCACCTCGCCACGGACACCGATGAGACGGCCTACACGCTGTCCCCGTCCACGCTGGCCGTCCCGGCAGGCGCCACCGCCGAAGCGGTCCTCTCCCTGGACCCGGCCGAGGTCGCCGACGACACGACGTTCTCCGGCCAGGTCACCGCCACCGACGCGTCGGGCACCACCGTCGCGCACACCGGCTTCGCGCTCACCAAGGAGAAGGAGCTGCACGACCTGACGCTCAAGCTCCGCGACCGCGCGGGCAGGCCGATGGACGGTGTGGTCGTCCTCGCCGAACTGGGCGACCCGCAACTCGGCCTCGTCCAGGTCACCGGGGACACCACCCTGCGCCTCCCGCCCGGCAACTACACCGCCTGGACCTCCGTCGACATCGACGGCGACCGCCCCGACTCCCGGGCCATCGCCTTCCTCGCGGCCCCCGAGACGATCCTCACCAAGTCCGCCACCGTCACCCTCGACGCCTCCAAGGCCCGCAAGGTGAGCGTGCGCACGCCGAAGGAGACCGAGACCCGCCAGCTCCGCTACGACATGGCGCGCACGGCTCCGGACGGCACGGTCCAGCGAGACGCGTACCAAATCCCGCTGACCTACGACCAGTTGTGGGCGAGCCCGACCAGGAAGGTCAAGGAGGGCAGCTTCAGCTTCCTGACCCGCTGGCGCCAGGGCGAGGAGCTGATCGACGTCACCGCCGACGGCCATGACGTCCCGGTCACCGTCCAGAACGGCTCGCTCGTCGCCGAGGACAGCGAGCAGAGGCTGACGGCGGTGTACGCGGGCCGGGGCGCGGCCGCTGACTACCGGGGCCTGAACGCGCGCGGCAAGGCCGTGGTGATCACCCGAAGCGACACCGTCGCTCCCGCCGACCGGCTGGCCGCCGCCGTGGCCGCCGGGGCCGAGGCGCTGTTCGTCGTCCACGACGGCCGGGGCCGGGCCATGGAGTCCTACGTCCCCTGGGGCGAGGAGTCCACGATCCCCGTCGCCTCGGTCCAGAGGCTCGCGGGCGACACCCTGATCCGGGCCGCCCAGCGCGGCAGGAAGGTGAGCGTCGACCAGAAGAAGTACGCGTCCTACGTCTACGACCTGGTCGACCGCCACGACGGCACCATCCCGGACCGCTCGCTGGCCTTCACCCCGTCCACCCGCGACCTGGCGAAGGTGACCAACACCTTCTACGGCCACCGGGCCACGCTCGGCGCGGGCTACCGCTACGACATCCCGGACTACGGCCCCGGCCTCGGCTTCGAGGAGTACGAGAAGTACCCCGGCACCCGCACCGAGTGGGTCAACCCCCTCCCCGGCGACTCCTTCTGGTACGAGAACCACTCGGTGCTCAACGCCGAACAGTCCGACCGGGCCCAGGAGATGCGCAGCGCCGAGCTGGACTACCGGCCGGGCGGGGACTACCGGGCCGAGTGGTTCGCCCCGGTCACCCGCCCGCGCCTGGGCACCGGCTACTGGGGCCCGTTCCGTACGGCCACGAACGACGTGCAGTTCAACATCACGCCGTGGACGGACGCGGGCGCGGGCCACTCCGGCTCGATGCCCGAGGACGAGTACGACACCACGTCGTACGCCTTCCACCAGGGCGACACCTTGATCAAGCAGGGCGCGGGCCGGGCGGGCCACGCCTGGGACCTGTCGCCGCGGAAGCTCCCGTACCGCCTGGTCATCGACTCCTCCCGGGACGCGAAGACCTGGAAGACCTCCACCCGTACGCGCACCGAGTGGGGCTTCGTCTCGGGCGCGCTCGACCCGAACGGCCCGTCCCAGGCGGACATCCCCCTGCTCCAGCTGGACTACGACATCGCCACCGACCTGGCCGGCGACGTCCGCTCCGGCCGCCGGACCGAGATCAGCCTCTCCTCCGGCACCCAGGAGTGGCTGCCGGGCGCGGTGAAGGCGAACAAGGCCTCGCTGTCGGTGAGTTACGACGACGGCAGGCACTGGACCAAGGCGGACCTGCGCAGAGAGGCGTCGGGCCGGTGGACCGCCACCTTCCGCACCCCCGCCAAGGGCGCGACCTCGGTCTCGCTCAAGGCCCACGCGGAGGGCCCGGGAGGGCTCGTCGTGGACCAGGAGATCATCAGGGCGTTCGGTCTGAAGTGACGACCGGCGCAGACGTGGTCCCGCACCTCGGCAGGTGCGGGACCACGCGCGTAGAGCCGTAGGCGATGCGGCTCAGCGCCCCGCCTGCAGCGCCCCCCACGTCGCCGGGCCGACCTTGCCGTCGACGCTCAGGCCGCGGCTGGACTGGTAGGTGCGGACCGCGCTCTCCGTCGTCGGGCCGAAGCTGCCGTCGACGCCCACCGTGGTGCCGAGCGCCGCCGTCAGCGAGCGCTGGAGGCGCTTCACCGCGTCGCCGGAGCCGCCCCGGGCGAGAGCGGGGGTGGTGCCGGCGGAGAGCAGAGCCGTCCAGGTCTTCGGGCCCACCGCGCCGTCGGCGGTGAGGGAGCGGGCGCGCTGGAACGCCTGGGTGGCGCTCTTGGTGGCGGGGCCGAACAGGCCGTCCGCCGAGCCCGCCGCGTACCCCTGGGCGTTGAGCAGCTGCTGGACCGCCTTCACCTGCGGGCCGGAGGAGCCCGACTGCTGGACCGCGTACGAGGGGAAGGTCAGGCTGTCGCCGGGGGTGCCGGGAGCGCCGCCGACCAGCTGCATGTAGTGGTTCCAGTCCCAGTTGGGCCCGGGGTCCGTGTGGGTGGCCCCCGGCGCCTCGCTGTGGCCGATGATGTGCGACCGGTCCTTGGGGATGCTGTACCGCGCGGCGAGGTGCTTGGTGAGTGCGGCGGAGGAGCGGTACATCGCCTCCGTGTACCAGGCCGGGTTGTCGACGTATCCCTCGTGCTCGATGCCCACGGACGAGGAGTTGACGCTGCCGGCGTGCCAGGCGGTGTCCTTCTCCCGGACCGACTGGGTGACCTCGCCGTCGGAGGAGCGGATCGTGTAGTGCGCGCTGACCTTCGAGGCGGGGTTCTGGTACCAGCTGATGGAGCCGGCGTACGAGCCCTGCGTCGTGTGGATGATCACTTTGTCGACGGTCGCTTTGCGGCCGACGACGAAGTTCCCGGAGTACGCGGGGACCCAGAGGCCCGACGGGTAGTCGGGGCTCTGCGCGTAGACCCCGGCGGCGGCGACCTCGTCCTTGTCCGGGGCGACCGGGCGGGAGGGGACCCGGATCTTCTCGCCGCCGGGCGCCGTCGCGGTCAGGCCCTGGGCGAGGAAGGTGAAGACGGTGTCCGCGTAGAGCGCCGCGGCCGGGCCCTCCGCCTCGCTGTACCGGGCGACCGCCGGGTACCAGGCGTTCACGTCACGCCGCTCCGCGCGGTCCAGGCCGAGGCGGTCGGCGTGGTCGCGCAGGACGGCGGCACCGCCGAGGATGTTGGCCGCGGTGTCCCGGCGCAGCCGGTCGGCCGGTTCGCCGGTCAGCGCGGCGGCCTTGTCCAGGGACCGGTTCTCCGGGTTGCTGGCCAGGTGCATCACGCCGTAGCCGTTCGCCTGGCTCGGCTGTCCCGCGTGGCCGTCGAGGCGGCTCTCGCCGTAACCGACGGCGGCCAGCAGATCGCGCGGCACGCCGTACTCCTGCGCCGCCCGGTCGAAGGCGCGGTTCAGCGGGTCGGCGGCCGGTGCGGGGGCGGCGGTCGCGGGCGCGCCGGTGGCGACCAGGGCCGTGACGGTGACGGCCGCGAGGACGGACGCGCGGGCCCGGGCGCGGGCCACGACGGGGCTTCTGGGCATGGGTGCTCCTGCTCTGTGGGGAATCTGTGGGGAAATCCGCGGGAGGAGAAGAGAGAAGCCCCCGGCCCGGGTGAAGGACGCAAGGGGCTGCGAGCGCACCCAGGCTAGCGAGGTGAGAAGGGCATGACAATGGCGGCCGAACCGCGGTGTGTCGCACAACTGGCTTGTAAGAAAAGGTAGTTGACGGTCAATTAGGGCCTGTCGGGTGACGAGGGGAATCATCCGACAGGGGAGACGATGGGCCGATCGGCCCCGCCCTCGCTACCAGCGGTTCCGGTGGATGACGTCCGCCACCGGGCGGCGCCGGACCGGTCCGAAGTTGCCCTGAGGCCACCCCACCGGAACGGCGGCGAACGTCGCCATGTCCTCCGGGATGCCCAGCTCCTGCTTCCACTCCTGCTCCAGGAACAGGTGCCAGATGGTGATGTTCGCCGCGAGGCCGAGGCCCCGTGCCGCGAGCAGCAGGTTCTGGACGCCCGGGTAGACGCAGGAACCTTCCGCCAGAGCCTGGAACCGCGTCTGAGAGGCCATCATCCGCTCGCTCGCCTCCGGGCCGAGCGCCTGCGCGGAGGCGATCAGGCCCTCCTCGTCGAGCCGCGGCGCCGGGAAGCGGTAGCACGGCACGATCAGCGCGGGCGTGTCGGCGAAGTGGTCGCGCTGGTACTCGATCGCCGCGACCATCCGCCCGTACGCCGCCTCGTCCATGCCCTTCGGCGCGTACTTCCCGGTCGTCGCCAGGTACGAGTCCACGCACCGCTTCCAGAGCGGTGCGAGCCGGGCCATCACCTCGCGGTCGGTCACCACGACGTACTCGTAACACTGCATGTTGCCGCCGCTGGGTCCCCAGACGGCGGCCTGTATGAGCTGATCGATCGTCTCGTCCGGTACGGCGTCCGGCTTGAGGCGGCGCATGGCGCGCATGGTGGACATGGTGTCGAAGAGAGCGGGGCCGCCGAGGGCGGACGGGTCGGCCTGAACCGTTTCGATGGTCATGATCGCGGAGTCTAGGCAGAACTCCCCGTTCACGGCAGGGGGGTGTCCGTCTGTCAGGGGCCGCGCCAGAGGTTGGCGAAGGCCGTGTTCTCGATCATGCGCCGCTGGCGTACCGCTTCCAGCTCCATCACCGCGTCGTGCACGGCCGTCACCACCGCCGTCACCGCGTCGTCGTCGAAACCGGGTTCGTCGGCGCCGGCCTCGGCGTCGGGCCGTCCTGCCTCGCCCTCCGGCCGTCCGGCTGCGCCGTCGGACCGTCCGCCCTCGACGCCCACCACCGAGGCCAGGGCCGTCAGGACGGGCTCCCCCTGCTCCCAGCGCCCGGCCGCCGCGCGGCGGGCCGGGGTGTCGGCCGGCTCCACGCGCTCCGAGCCGAAGGACAGCCGGCCGCTCCGCTTACGGGTCAGCTCACCGTCCTCCTCCAGCGCGGCCTGATAGGCGGCGGAGAGGTCCCGGCCCCGACGCCACAGCCAGTCCTCGATCCGCTCATGGGGCGGCTGCCGGGTCAGGAGCGCCGAGGCCTCGGCCAGGAGCCGGTCCTGGTACGTGGACGGCTCGCCGGGCACGATGACGTCGTCGTCCACGGTGATGGCACCCGCGTCGATCAGATCGACCAGCTCGGCCCCCGCGAGGGCGAGCGACAGATCGCCCTGCCCCACGGAATGCTCCGGCCTCGGATCCATGGCGATGATGAACAGGTCTTTCGCCGTGGTCATGAACGGCTCCTCTCGGAACGTCGTAACAGGAAGGTCGTACAAGGAAGGTCGTACGGGGAGGTCGCACAAGGAAGGTCGTACAGGAGACGTCTTCGCCCGGGCCGCCGAGCCCGGTCAGCGCCTCGTCAGCCGGACCACCGGGATGTCCCGCGCGGTGCCCGCCTGGTACTGCGCATAGCGCGGGAACAGCTCCACCAGGCCCGGCCAGACCCGGGCCTTCTCCTCGGCCGGGAGCGTCGCCGCGACGGCCGCGAAGCGCTCGGTCCCGACCCGGAGCCGGACCTCGGGGTTCGCCTGAAGGTTCAGGTACCAGAGCGGCGGGCGGTCCGAGCCGCCGTTGGAGGCCACGATCAGGTAGTCCTCGCCGTCCCGCCCGTACATCAGCACCGTCCGCAGGAGAACCCCGCTGCGCCGCCCCACGTAGTCCAGCAGCAGACAGGGGACGCCGAGCTGGGTCGTGCCCTTCGTGCCGCCGGACGACTCGTACAGCTCGGCCTGCCGGGCCACCCAGCCGGTGGGGCTGACCTCGGCCTCCGCTTGCTCCGCCATGTGCCTTTCCTTCCGCTCGTACGGTCCGTCCGTCCATCCTGCACCCCCGCCCGGCCGTACCGGCGGATTCGTACACCTGGACAGGGCTCCCACCGCACGGGGGAACGGGGGCCGGGAACCCCTCGGTGAAGGCGTATAAAGGGTCCTTCCGGAGCAGCCGGCGTCCTCCGATGGCCCCTCCCCACCTCGTCCCCAAACGCGCGGCCGGCGTCACCGCGTCACTGAGCCCAGGAGCGCCAATGACCACCTCGGAAGAGATCAGTGCCCTGCTGGTGGCGAAGTTCGGAACCGACCCCGAGGCCCTGCGGCCCGACGTTCCGCTCCACCGGCTGCGGCTGGACTCCCTCGCCCTGGAGGAGCTGCGGCTGCTCATCGAGGACCGGCTGGACGTCGACCTGGAGGACGTCGCGCTCACCTCGCGCGACACCCTCGGCCGGCTGATCGAGGTCGTCCACGTGAAGGCGACCGCGTGAGCGCCCCGGCGACCCCCGCGACCGGGCCCTACCGCCGCCCGCCGCTCGCACCGTTCGCCGCCGCCGTCACCGGGGTCGGCCTGGTCACCGCCGCCGGTACCGGGGTGGACGCCACCTGGCGCGGCGTCACCGAGCGGCTCACGCCCTCCGTCGGTCCGCGGCCCGAACTCGACGGCCTGCCCTGCGACTTCTTCTACTCCGTCACCGACTGCGACCCGCGCGAGCTGCTCGGCGTGGCCGCCCAGCGGCTGATGGACCGCTTCGCCCAGCTCGCCGTCATCGCGGCCCGCGAGGCGATCGCGGACGCCGGGCTCGACCCGTCGGTCTGGGACAGCGGGCGGGTCGGTATCGTCATCGGCTCGGCCCACGGCGGGCTCGCCTTCTACGACGAGCAGCACGCCGTCCTCGCCGAGCGCGGCGCCCGCCGGGTATCGCCGAAGCTCGCGCCCCTCAGCGTCGTCAACGGCGCGGCCAGCAGCGTCAGTCTGGACCTCGGCGTGCAGGGCCCCAGTCAGGCCGTCTCGACCGCCTGCTCCTCCGGCACCGTCGCCATCGGCACCGCGCACCAGATGCTCCGCTCCGGCGCCTGCGACATCGTCATCGCGGGCGGCGCCGAATCCACCTGCACCCGGCTGCTGATCGCCAGCGCGTGCAGCCTCAAGGCCGTCTCCACCCGCCGCGAGGACCCCACGGCCGCCTGCCGCCCCTTCGACACCCACCGCGACGGCTTCGTCGTCGGCGAGGGCGCGGGTCTCCTCGTCCTGGAACACCCCGACCACGCCCGCGCCCGCGGCGCCACCGTCCGCGCCCACGTCAGCGGTTACGGAGCCTCCAGCGACGCCCACTCCGCCGTCGCCCCGGACCCCGAAGGGCTCGGCATCGAACGCGCCCTGCGCACCGCCCTCGCCGACGCCGGGCTCTCCCCGGCCGACGTCGGACACGTCAACGCGCACGGCACCTCCACGCTCTCCAACGACCTCATCGAGGCGGCCATGCTCCGCCGCGTCCTCGGCGAGAGCCCGCTGGTCACCTCCACCAAGGCGATGACCGGCCACACCCTCGGCGCGGCCGGCGGCATCGAGGCCGCGCTGACCGTCCTCGCCCTCCAGCACCAACTGGTCCCGCCCACGGTCAACCTGGACGCTCCCGACCCGCAGATCCCGATGGAGGTCGTCGCCAAGGAGGCCCGCGCCGCCTCTTTCGGCTGCGCGGTCAAGACCTCGCTCGGATTCGGCGGCCACAACGCGGCGCTCGTCTTCACCAGGGCCTGACCGGAAGGGAGTTGGGCGACCACCATGCCCGAGGAGATCATCCGTACGCTCTCCGTGGACGGAGTGCGATACGGCTATCGCGTCCTGCGTCACGACCGCGGCGGCGGCACCGCCCCCGTCACCGAACCGGCTCTCGTCCTCGGCGGCGCCCTCCAGGGCATGTACGGCTGGCCGCAGATGGACGACCACCTCGGCCCGGCCACCGACGTGGTCACCGCCGACCTGCCCGGCATGGGCTCCGCCGATCCGCTCCCGCCCGGCCCCAGCGCCGACATCCTGCGCCGCGCGGTCCTGGCGATCGCCGACGACCTCGGCGCTCCCCGCCTGAACCTCTTCGGCTTCTCCTACGGCACCGCCATCGCCTTCGGCTTCGCGCAACGGCACCCCGAGCGGGTCGCCCGGCTCGCTCTCGGCGGCGTACCGGTCCACATCGACGAGGCCCAGGTGGAGTGCTGGGAGCGGGCGCGGGAGCTGCTGGCGGACGGTGACCGGGACGGCTTCGCGGCGCTGGCCGCCGATGCGTTGATGTGTCTCGATCCCGAACGGGCCGTACATCGTAGGGAATTGGCCCGCCGCTATGTACGCCGCTCGTTCCTGCACGCGCTGACCCACTCGCCGCACGCGGCGGACTCGCTCTACCGGGCGCTGGCGGACCGGCCGGACTTCTCCGGCGGGCTGAGCGGCGTGCCGGCGCTGGTCTTCGCGGGAGAGCACGACACGGTGACCTCGCCCGCGCGGCAAAGGGAGTTCGCGGCGACGATCGAGGGCAGCCGGTTCCTGACGGTGCCGGAGTCCGACCACTGGGTGGTCCTGGAACGGGCCTTCGAGGTGGCGGAGTTGGTGGCACGGTTCTTCACCGAGCAGAGGGCAGCCGCCGGCTCGGTCGTGCTGCCCCGGCAGGCGGGTGCCCCGGTGGGACGGAGCTGAGAGCCGGTCCCACCGGGTGCGCCGGTGAGTCGGGCCTGGTGGCCCGTCCCGCCGGCGCCCGGCCTCAGAACCAGAAGCCGTCGACCTTCACCCGGACCACCTGCGGGTCGTGGTCGCTCGCCTGGTCGGCGAACTCCGCGTTGATGTGCACCACGTCGTAGTCGAAGCGCCGGATGCCCGGGCTCGTCAGGATGTGGTCCAGCGTCTGCGAGTTCCCGTCGAAGACATAGCTGTACCGCTCGGAGGCGGGCAGCGTCGTGATCAGCGGCTTGAGCACCTTGCCCTTGGTCAGCGCCGAGAACGTCGGCGAGAACTCGAAGTCGTTGAAGTCCCCGAGCGCCACCACCCGCGCCGACCTGTCCGCCTTCAACAGCGAGGTGACGAAGGCGTTCACCTCGGCTGCCTGCTGGATCCGCTTCGTCTCCGACGATCGGTTCGGCTCCTGGTAGCGGCCGTGCAGCGGCTGGTCACCGCCCTTGGAACCGAAGTGGTTGCCGATGACGAAGACCGGCTTGCCGCGGAAGGTGAACTCGCCCACCAGCGGCTTGCGGCTGGCCTCCCACGCCGGGCTCGCCGGGTTGATCCGGCCGGGTGACACGGAGAGCTGCGCGCCCTTCCAGGTCTTCACCGCCGTCACCGCAGTGGTGGCGTCGCCGCCGGGCCGGTCGGCGAAGGAGACCCGCTGGGCGTTGTAGAGGAAGACGTTGCGGATGTTGCCGCCGGGCTCGCCGCCGTCCTTGTTGTTCTCCGGCGCGATGTAGCGCCAGGCGTAGCGCGGGCCGCCCTTCGCGACGATCGCGTCGGTGAACCGCTTCAGCGTCGCCTCGGAGCCCACCGTCCCGTCGTTGACCGGCCCGTTGTCGTCCTGGATCTCCTCCAGCGAGACGATGTCGGGGGAGGAGAGGTTCTTCGCGATGCCCTCGGCCAGCGTGTCGAACTTGGCCTGCGGGTCGAGCGCGTCCAGGTTCTCCACGTTGTACGTCGCGACCGCCAGCTCGTCCTTCTTCTGCTTGCGCGTCACCTCGCGCCGCAGCTTCTTGTCGACGTGCGTGCCCAGTTCGGTGGCCTGGAGGTTGTATCCGCCGTAGGAGGCGTAGTCGAGCACGCCGGTGGTGCGGCCCGTGATCACGTCACCGACGTTCGCCGTGGGGACCGGCTGCGCCGGGTCGAGCGACATCACCTTGAGGCGGCCGGTGTTCTGGTCCGTGTACGACGCGTAGCGCGTGCCGCCGCGCCGGGTCGGGTTCTCCTTCGGCTTGACCGTCACCCAGATCTCGTCGTACGCCGTCGTCGCCCCGGTCACCCGGGTGTCGGCGATCTGGACCCGGACGCCCTCCAGCGACTCGTACAGGTCCAAGGCGTACCGCTTCGGCTCCAGCGGCAGTGCGTCGATGGCGCCGCCGCCCGCCGAAGGCACGTAACGGCCGGGCACCGAACGGGAGTCGAGGACCACCGGCGCGGGCAGCGCGTTGCCGGAGGAGAGCACGGTGGTGCGCGGAGCGGTGATCTGGGTGATCGACTGGGTGGCGGTGCCCGGATAGTACTCGGCGACCTTGCCGCTCACCAGGACCGCGTCGCCGACCTTGACGGCCGGTGCGGCGGAGCCGGTGTAGACGAACAGTCCCTCGCTGGTGCGCGGGTCGTCGTCGGGCGCGGTGTCCTGGATCCAGAAGCCGCGCGAGCCCGTGGCCCGTACGCCGGTGACGGTGCCCGGCACACCGGTGACCGCCGTGCCGTCGAGCGGGGAGACACGGGTGGTGCCCTGGATGTCGTGGATCCGTACGGTGCCGGGCTCGGTCGGGCCGGGCTCCTCCGGCTCCTGGCCGCCGCCGGACGTCTCGCCCGCCGTGTTGACGGGCGTCGGGGCGCCGGCGGAGAAGTCGGCCGCGTTGTCGTCGGTGTCGGCGAGCGAGGCGGCCCGGTGGACGGAGGCGGTGGCCGAGGCGGTGGGCGCCGGGCCGCTGCCCTCCCGGACGACGGCGGAGCCGTAGCCGACCAGGTCCACGATGCGGGGCTCGGCCGCGCAGTCCGCCGCCGACTTGCAGGTGAGCGGTGTGGTGCCGGAGACCAGGGCGACGGTGCCGCTCCCGGCGGCCATGGCGATGGTGCCGGTGGCGTCCGGGGTGGGCAGGGCGACGGTGCCGCCGGTGCCCGCCGCCTGGGCGACGAGGTAGCGGCCGCCGGGGGCGATCGCGCCGGTGAGCGCGGAGACCTGCCACTGCGAACCGGCCGACGGGGCGCCCGGCAGGTACTGCACGCTGAGGCCACCGACTTCGAACGGCGTGGTGCCGGCGTTCGCCAGCTCGACGAAGTCCCGGGTCAGCGTCGCGCCGGAGTTGCCTCCGCCGCCGTACACCTCGGAGATCACCGCCGTGGTGGACGGGGCCGCCTGGGCGGCGGGCAGGGCGGTCACCGCGAGCGCGACGGCGACGGTGCCCGTCAGCAGGACGGAACCGGATCTGGATATCTGCACGGAGGTGCCCCCAACGTAGGTCTGAGGGCCAAAAGCTATGCGCGTAGATGGGACATGACAAGGCGTTGGAGGTTAATTCCCCGCATCGTGTGGATGAGCGCCCGGTGCGGCGCGGTGGGGGAGTGCACCGCACCGGACGCGGTACGGAGGGGCCGCCCCGCCCTATCGACGGTGGGCGGGGCGGGCCCGGCTCACTGGCGGATGCGCTCGCGGATCCAGACCCCGGCCTCCTTCAGGACCCCGGTCCCGGTCCAGGTGGAGCCGTTGCAGGTGCCGGTCTTGAAGACGGCACCGGAGCGGTGGTCGTCGGAGTAGTTCCAGTTGGTCCAGGAGATCTTCTTGCGCTTCATCAGGTCGAGGTAGCGCTGCGACATCGTGAAGTCGTTGGCGCCCTCGCCCGCGTAGTTCTGCGTCCCGAACTCCGTGACGAAGACCGGCAGTCGGTCGGATGCCCGGTCCAGCGTGGCGAGGTACGCCTCGCGGTGCGAGGCCGCGTAGAAGTGGAAGGTGTACATGATGTTGGAGGCGCGGACCGGGTTGTTGACGACCTCCGACTCGTTCGAGCCCTCCGACACCCCGAACGAGGACCAGGCGCGCGTCCCGACCAGCACCACCGCGTCCGGGTCCTGCGCCCGGATCACCGGGATGATCTGCTCGGAGTAGGACTTGATGGCCGACCAGCTCACCCCGGAGGGCTCGTTGGCGATCTCGTAGAGCACGCCCGGGTGGTCCTTGTACTTCTTCGCCATCGCGGTGAAGAAGGTCTTGGCCCGTGCGAGGTTGGCGTTCGGGTCGCCCGGCGTGAGCATGTGCCAGTCGATGACCGCGTACATGCCGCGCGCGTGCGCCGCGTCGATGAACTTCTGCGCCCGCGCGGTGAATCCGGCCGGGTCGGTCTCGTACCCGCCCTCCTGTACGTAGGTGGAGACGCGTAGCACGTCGGCGCGCCAGTCGGTGGCCAGCGCGTTGAGCGACCCGTCGGTCACGCACTGGGCGTACCACTGGGTGCCGTGGGTGCTCATGCCGTTGAGGGCGATGGCCTGGCCCGAGGCGTTGCAGAGCTGCAGGCCGCAGACGCGGAGCTGGCCGTTGGCCGCGAGCGGGGTGGCGGCGTTGGCGGCGATGGGGGCGTTGGGGGCGGCGGGAGCGGGTGCGGCCCCGGCGCGGACGGGGGCCAGGAGTGCGGTGACCACGCCGAGCGCGGAGGCGGCGAGCAGGGCCTTGCGGGTGAACCGGTGCCGGCCGGTCGTGGGAGAGGGCTCGGCGGGGGGAGTGGTGCGCTGGTACATGGTGGTGCTCCCTTCGGATGGGGGTGGGAGACGCCATGGCGGCAGCACTGAAAGTAAAGCTTCCTTCCAATTGCCGTCAACAGTGTTGGGAAACTTTCCTGTCTATTGCCGAACGCGAGTGAAGGGGCCCGGAAGAGCCCCTGTGCCTCCCCGCTGTTGCTCAGTCCTGCGGCAGCGGATACACCGCCAGTGAGAACGAGTGGCCCGCCGGATCCCCGTACACCCGGACATCGCGCGGACCGCTGTTGCTGTCACCGGTGTCGACGGGCCTCGCCCCGAGCGATATCGCCTCGCGCTCGGCCTCGTCGATGTCGTCGCGGCCCACCAGGATCCGCAGGTGGGCCTGTTGCGAGTCCTCCGGGCGGGGCCAGCTCGGCGGTGCGTAGCCGTGGTCCCGGCGGATCGCCAGCCGGACGCCGTCGTTGCCGGCGATCTCCACGAAGTCGGGGTCGGAGCCGATCCGTATCTCCGCGTCGAGCAGACCGGCGTAGAACTCGGCCAGCTCCATCGGTTCGGCACAGTCAAGGACGAGGACGCTCGTCTTCTCCACAGTCATGCGGGAACAGGTACCCCCGGCCGTCCCGGACACGCCGTGCCCCGGACGTCCGGATGAGGAAACACCCGGCCCGGCCCTGGGAGGTGTCTGACGATTCGGCGCGGATCAGCGGGCGTCGCCCGCCCGCGCCGAATCGTCAGACGCCCCCTAAAGTGCGAACCATGGCAGAGAGCGCGGCGCGACCCGGCCCGGAGGGACGCGACGCCGCCTCCGACGGCCCCGACCCCCGGCGCTGGAAGGCGCTGGCGGTCTGTCTGGTGGCGGGCTTCATGACCCTGCTGGACGTCTCCATCGTCAACGTGGCCCTCCCGTCCATCCGGGAGGGCCTGAGCACACCCGAGTCCGACCTCCAATGGGTGGTCTCCGGCTACGCGCTCGCCTTCGGCCTCTTCCTGATCCCGTCCGGCCGTCTCGGCGACGCGCGCGGCCGCCGGGCCGTCTTCATGGCGGGCCTCGCCCTCTTCACCCTGGCCTCCGCCGCCTGCGGAGCCGCCCAGTCCAGTCTGTGGCTGGTCATCGCCCGACTGGTCCAGGGCATCGCGGGCGGTCTGATCTCGCCGCAGATCTCCGCGCTGATCCAGCAGATGTTCGCCGGGCGCGAGCGCGGCCGCGCCTTCGGCATGTTCGGCACGGTCGTCGGCATCTCCACCGCCGTGGGCCCGCTGCTCGGCGGTCTCCTCATCCAGGCGGCGGGCCCGGAGCACGGCTGGCGCTGGGTCTTCTACGTCAACCTCCCGCTCGGTGCGGTCTGCCTCCTGCTCGCCCACCGCCTCCTCCCCGACACGCCCTCCGCCGGCCGGGTCCGGCCGCGCGATCTGGACCCGTTCGGCGTCCTGCTCCTCGGTGCCGGTGTGCTGGCCCTGCTGCTGCCGTTCGTCCAGGCCCAGCAGTGGCCCGGCAACGGCAAGTGGCTGCTGGTCGTGCTCGCCGCCGCGCTGCTCGGCGCCTTCGTCGCCTGGGAGGCACGGTGCACGGGCGGGCCCACCCATCCGGTCCTGGACCTCTCGCTGTTCCGGCTGCGCTCCTACTGGCTCGGATGCCTGCTGATCCTGCTCTACTTCGCCGGGTTCACCTCGATCTTCTTCGTCACCACCCTCTACCTCCAGTCGGGACTGAACTACACCGCGCTCCAGGCCGGACTCGCCATCACGCCCTTCGCCCTCGGCTCCGGGGCCGCCGCGTCGATCGGCGGCCGGCTCGTCGGACGGTTCGGCCGCCCGCTGGTGGTGGCCGGACTCACGATGGTCGCCGTCGGCCTCGCCGGCACCGCGCTCGCCGTCCACTGGGTCCCGGGCAGCGGGGCCGGCTGGGCGATGGCCGGGCCACTGCTCGTGGCCGGGCTCGGCAGCGGTCTGGTGATCGCGCCGAACCAGACGCTGACCCTCGCCGAGGTCCCCGTACACCGGGCCGGAAGCGCCGGCGGCACGCTCCAGACCGGGCAGCGGGTCGGCTCTGCGGTCGGGATCGCGGCCGTCGGCGCGGTGTTCTTCGCCCAGGTCGGGACGGAGGGCTGGGCGGACGCGTACGACCACGGGCTGATCGTCTCCGTCGCCTTCGTGCTGGCCGCGCTGATCGTGGCGCTGGCCGATGTCGGAGCCGGCCGGCGGGGCAGACGACGGGAACGCAAGGAATCCACCGACCCATCGAGGAGCACGGCATGAGCGACACCGGTGAGCGGACCACGACGGACAGCGCCGGGAGCGACGGCAACACCTCCTACGGCCACAAGCCGTTCAAGCGATCCCGCAGCCACTTCGCCGACCGCATCACCGCCGACGGCCGCGACGGCTGGCCCGTCGAGCCGGGCCGCTACCGGCTAGTCGTCAGCCGGGCCTGCCCCTGGGCCAGCCGCGCCCTGGTCTCCCGCCGCCTGCTCGGCCTGGAGGACGCGCTCTCCCTCGCCGTCACCGACCCCCTCCAGGACGACCGCAGCTGGCGCTTCACGCTCGACCCGGACGGCAAGGACCCGGTGCTCTCCATCCGCTACCTGAGCGAGGCGTACGACGCCCGGGAACACGACTACCCCGGCGGCGTCAGTGTGCCCGCGATCGTCGACGTACCGAGCGGACAGCTCGTCACCAACGACTACCAGCGGATCACCCTGGACCTCGCCACCGAGTGGACCGCCCTGCACCGCCCCGGCGCCCCCGACCTCTACCCGGAGCCGCTGCGCGCGGAGATCGACGAGGTGATGGAGGGCATCTACCAGGACATCAACAACGGCGTCTACAAGGCCGGTTTCGCCAGCACCCAGGAGGACTACGCGCACGCCTACAAGGCACTCTTCGCCCGCCTCGACCAGGTCTCCGCCCGCCTCACCGACCGCCGCTACCTGGTCGGCGACACCATCACCGAGGCCGACATCCGCCTCTTCACCACCCTGGTCCGCTTCGACGCGGTCTACCACGGCCACTTCAAGTGCAACCGTACGAAGATCACCGAGGACCCCGTCCTGTGGGCGTACGTCCGCGACCTCTACCAGACTCCCGGGTTCGGCGACACGGTCGACTTCGACCACATCAAGCGCCACTACTACCAGGTGCACACGGGTATCAACCCGACCGGCATCGTCCCGCTCGGCCCCGACCTCTCCGGCTGGACCACCCCGCACCACCGCGAACAGCTCGGCGGCCGCCCCTTCGGCGACGGCACCCCGCCGGGACCCGTACGGGAGGACGAGCGGGTCACGCCGCTCGACCAGGCCTGACCTGCGGCTCTCTCAGCTGACCCGGGGCGGGGGCGGCTGCGCTGCGAGCGTGTCGGTGGCCAGGGAGGAGCGGGCCAGCGCCACGCACCCCGCCGCGATCAGCCCCAGCCCGGCCACCTCGGGCAGCAGCCACCAGCCGGTGCGCAGCTCCTCCTCGAAGAGCGTCACGCCGTACAGGATGCTGATCAGCGCGTCCCCGAGCGTCAGCATCGGCTGCACCGCCACCAAGGTCCCCGCGTGCAGCGCGTTCTGGAGCAGGAAGAGGGCCCCGACCCCGGCGGCCGCCGTCGCGTACAGCTGCCAGGACGTCAGCAGCGCGACGGCCCCGCCGTCCGGGCCCAGACGCGCCATCGCGTCCTTCATCAGCGCCGCCGTCAGCGCGTAGCCGCAGGCGGCGGCGAGCCCGAGCAGCGCCGCCCGGGCGTTGCCGCGCACCCGCAGCGCGGTGACGATCAGCGCCGCCTCGAACGCCCCGGTCAGCAACAGCGTCGGGACCCAGTCCGCACCCCGCACGGAGTCGGTACCGTCGACCGGCGCGGCCGACCCGAGCCCGATCGCCAGGCCGACGGTCACCGCGGCGACGCCGTACCAGACCGTACGCGGCGCCCGGACCCGCATCATCCAGCCGGCCAGCAGCAGCGTCGTGGGCAGCTCGATGACGAAGATCGGCTGCACCACCGAGATCGGCCCGGTCGCCAGCGCCACCGCCTGGCAGACGGCGGCCACGATCACCAGGACGATCCCGGCCAGCCACACCCGCTGGCGCACCAGCCGGCCGATCAGGGAGAGGCGCATCGCCTCGCTGTCGGGCACCCTCATCGCCGCCCGGCGCTGGAGCACGGAGGCCGAACCGTTGCTCAGGGCGGTCAGGACGGCGAAGAGGACACTGATCACCGGTTCATCATGGGGCGGGCGGGGGAGGAGCGCGCGGGGCGGAGGGCCGGTGGGCGTAACGCCGTACCGCTCCCCGCACGTCGGAGCTTGCGGACCGTGGGTGTCCGCATGCGCCGCTACCGTACGGACCATGGCTGCGAAGAAGCACCCCGCACGGACCATGGCCGTCACTGAGCACCCCGCCGTCCTCTCCACCCGGGCGCTGAACCGGGCGACCCTGGAGCGCCAGCTCCTGCTGCGCCGGTCCACGATGTCCGCGAAGGACGCGGTGGCCCATCTCGTCGGGCTCCAGGCGCAGAACACCAAGCCGCCGTACTTCCAGCTCCACGCACGGCTGGCGGAGTTCGACCCGCGCGAGCTGTCCGCCCTGATGGAGTCCCGAGAGGTGGTCCGGATCGTCACCCTCCGCTCCACGCTCCACACCCATACGGGGGATGACGCCCTGACCCTGCGACCGCTGGTGCAGGCGGCGCGCGACCGCGAGCTGAAGGTGTTCCGGCACGGCCTGGCCGGGGTGGACCTGGCGCGGCTCGCCGCGGTGAGCAGGGAGTTGGTCGAGGAGCGCCCCCGACCGGTCAAGGAACTGCGCGAAGAGCTGCTGGCCCGCTGGCCGGAGGCCGACCCGCTCGCGCTCACGGTGGCCGCCCGGTGCCTGCTGCCGCTGGTCCAGGTCACCCCGCGCGGGCTGTGGGAGCGGAGCGGGCAGGTCGCCCTGACGACGGCGGAGCACTGGCTCGGCAGGCCCTCGGAGCCGGTCCCGGCACCGGACGCCACCGTCCTGCGCTATCTGAACGCCTTCGGCCCCGCCTCGGTCAAGGACATGCAGCGATGGGCGGGGCTGACCCGGCTGCGGGAGGTCTTCGACCGGC
This sequence comes from Streptomyces sp. NPDC101178, assembly GCF_044767965.1. Classification (NCBI taxonomy): domain Bacteria; kingdom Bacillati; phylum Actinomycetota; class Actinomycetes; order Kitasatosporales; family Streptomycetaceae; genus Streptomyces; species Streptomyces sp. NPDC101178. The sequence goes on along the minus strand of NZ_JBIWOZ010000007.1, from coordinate 127,176 downwards.
TGCGGCCCCGGCTCCGCACCTTCCGCGACGAGAACGGCACCGAGCTCTTCGACCTCCCCGACGCCCCGCGCCCCGACCCGGACACCCCGGCCCCGCCGCGCTTCCTGCCCGAGTTCGACAACGTGCTCCTCGGCCACGACGACCGCGCGCGGGTGATCGCCGAGGTGAACAAGGGCCGCAACGGGGTGGGCAACCAGGCGTACGGGACCGTCCTGGTCGACGGGTTCTTCGAGGCGATCTGGCGGGTCGAGAGGGACGGGGACGCGGCGATCCTGACCGTGCAGCCGCTACGGACCCTGCGGCGGGACGAGCGGGACGGGATCACCGAGGAGGCGGTGGGGATGCTGTCGGTGATGACGGACGCGACCTCGTACGACGTACGGTTCGGCACGTTCCTGGACTTCGGGGAGTGACGGCCTGCACGTTCCTGGACTTGGGGGAGTGACGGCGTGCGGTTCTACGGCAGCAGCCCCGCCCGGCGCGCCGCCACCACCGCCTCCAGCCGGGTGTGGGCTCCCAGCTTGCGCATCGCCGAACGCAGATAGCCCTTCACCGTCTCGGGCCGCAGGCCCAGTTGGCGGGCGGCCGCCGCGTTCGTCGCGCCCGCCGCCACGCAGGCCACGACATCCACCTCGCGCGGCGCGAGCCGTACCTCCGGGGAAGCCGCCGGGACCCGCGCCCCGGACGCGGAGGCGAGACGTCCGCAGACGGTCAGCAGCTCCTCGCGGAGCGCCGGGTCGGCCACCCGTGGCGCCAGCGCGCGCAGCTCCCGATGGGCCTCGCGCACGTCCTCCCAGGCGCCCGGGGCCGTACCGGGGCCGTCCACCTGCTCCCGGGTCAGAGCCAGCAGGCTCCGCACCTCGTCCCGGACCGCGAGGGCCTGCTCCACGTCCCGGGCCGCCGCGACCGCCGCGTCGAACGTCCGGTCGCCGAGGCTCACCGGCGTACGCAGCGCCCCGTACAGCACGCCCCGCACCGCCCGCCGTACGACGACGGGCACCGCCACCACCGAGCGCAGCCCCTCCGCCGCCACCGCCGTGTCGTACTCGTGGCTGATGTGGCGCGAGGCGGGATAGTCCGTCACCGCGCAGGGCCGGGCCAGCGCGATGGCCTTGCCGCCGAGGCCGCTCCCGGCCGCGATGACGAGCCCGCGCAACGCGCTGGTCTGCGCCCCGTTCAGCTCGGCGATCCGCGCATGGCGGGCATCGGACAGCGGACCGCCGAAGACCACCGGCAGCCCGCTCGTCCGGCGCAGCCCGGCCAGCGCCGTCTGCATCTCGACCGCATCGACCGGTTCCGGCACTCCGACGCCTTCCCGCCAGGTCCGCGCCTCGCTCGCCGGAGGGAGGGCGCCACCCCCGTCCGGGGGTGGTGAGACCTGAGTCACTGTTTGCATGATGTTAATCGACCGGTCCGGTCCGGTCCGATCCGCGATGAGGAGGGCACATGCCGGCAACGAGTGCGACGGAGACGTTCCGGGCCGCCCGGGACTTCCTGCTGGCCCACCGCGAGGACTACGAGCGGGCGTACGCGGGATTCCGCTGGCCCCGGACCGACCACTTCAACTGGGCGCTCGACTGGTTCGACGTCATCGCCGAGGACAACGAGCGCACCGCCCTGCACATCGTGGAGGAGGACGGCGGGCGCACCGAGGTCTCCTTCGCCGCGATGTCCGAGCGCTCCGACCGGGCCGCCAACTGGCTGAAGGCGCGAGGCGTCCGCGAAGGTGACCGCATCCTCGTGATGCTCGGCAACCAGGTGGAGCTGTGGGAGACCGCGCTCGCCGCGATGAAGCTGCGCGCCGTGGTCATCCCCGCCACCCCGCTGCTCGGCCCCGCCGACCTGCGCGACCGGGTGGAGCGCGGGCGGGTGCGCCATGTGCTGGTGCGGGACGCGGACACCGCCAAGTTCGACGAGGTTCCTGGGGAGTTCACCCGCATCGCGGTGGGGGAGGAGGTGGCGGGCTGGCTGTCGTACGCCGAAGTGGCGCACGCCCCGGGCGACTTCACGCCGGACCGGCCGACGGAGGCCGACGAGCCGCTGATGCTGTACTTCACCTCCGGCACGACCGCCCGGCCGAAACTGGTCGAGCACACCCATGTGTCCTACCCTGTGGGCCACTTGGCGACCATGTACTGGATCGGGCTGCGGCCGGGCGACGTCCACCTCAACATCTCCTCGCCCGGCTGGGCCAAGCACGCCTGGTCCAACCTCTTCGCCCCGTGGACCGCCGAGGCCACCGTCTTCATCTTCAACTACACCCGCTTCGACGCCTCCCGCCTCATGGCCGAGATGGACCGCTCGGCCGTCACCAGCTTCTGCGCTCCGCCCACGGTCTGGCGGATGCTCATCCAGGCGGACCTGTCGCAGCTGAAGGTCCCGCCGCGCGAGGTAGTCGCGGCGGGCGAGCCGCTGAACCCGGAGGTCATCGAGACGGTCCGGCGCGAATGGGGTGTCACGATCCGGGACGGGTTCGGCCAGACGGAGACCGCCGTCCAGGTCGCCAACACGCCCGGCCAGCTCCTCAAAACCGGCTCCATGGGCCGCCCGAGCCCCGGCTTCACCGTGGAGCTGCTCGACCCGGTCACCGGCCGCCCCGGCGTGAGCGAGGGCGAGATCGCGCTCGACCTCTCCGGCCACCCGGTCGGCCTGATGACCGGCTACCACGGCGATCCGGAGCGTACCGCGGAGGCGATGGCCGGCGGCTACTACCGCACGGGCGACATCGGGTCGCGTGACGAGGACGGCTACCTGACGTACGTGGGCCGGAGCGACGACGTATTCAAGTCCTCGGACTACAAGATCTCGCCCTTCGAGCTGGAAAGCGCCCTCCTGGAGCACGAGGCGGTCGCCGAGGCCGCCGTCGTGCCCGCTCCCGATCCGCTGCGGCTCTCGGTCCCGAAGGCCTACGTCGTCCTGGCGGAGGGCTGGGAGCCGGGGCCGGAGACCGCGAAGGCCCTCTTCGCGCACTCGCGGGCGGTCCTCGCTCCGTACAAACGGCTCCGCAGGCTGGAGTTCGCGGAGCTGCCCAAGACCGTCTCCGGCAAGATCCGCCGCATCGAACTGCGCGAGCGCACCGCCCAAGGCACCGGCACCGAGTACGACGAGGGGAATCTCACGTGAGCGGCAGCCTGTCCTACGCACACGGCACCGGCACCACCGCGCTGCTCGGTGACACCATCGGCCGCAACCTGGACCGGACGATCGCCGCCCATGGGGAGCGTGAGGCGCTGGTCGACGTGGTCTCCGGCCGCCGCTGGACGTACGCGGAGTTCGGCGCCGACGTCGACGAACTGGCCCGCGCCCTGATGGCGTCCGGCGTGGAGAAAGGCGACCGGGTCGGCATCTGGGCGGTCAACTGTCCCGAGTGGGTGCTGCTCCAGTACGCCACCGCCCGCATCGGTGCCGTCATGGTCACCATCAACCCTGCTTACCGGGCACACGAGTTGGAGTTCGTCCTGAACCAGGCGGGCATCTCGCTGCTCGTCGCCTCCCTCGCCCACCGCACCAGCGACTACCGCGCCCTCGTCGGCCAGGTCCGCGCCAACTGCCCGTCCCTGCGCGCCGTCCACTACATCGGTGACCCGTCCTGGACCGAGCTGACCGCCACCGCCACAGCCGTCACCTCCGACCGACTGGCTTCCCGCGAGGCCGAACTCTCCTGCGACGACCCCATCAACATCCAGTACACCTCGGGCACCACCGGCTTCCCCAAGGGCGCCACGCTCTCCCACCACAACATCCTCAACAACGGTCACTCCGTCGGGGAGTCGATCGCCTACACGGAAGCCGACCGGATCTGTCTGCCGGTGCCCTTCTACCACTGCTTCGGCATGGTGATGGGCAACCTCGCCGCCACCTCGCACGGTGCCTGCATGGTGATCCCGGGCCCGTCCTTCGAGCCCGCCGCCGTGCTGGCCGCCGTCCAGCAGGAGCGGTGCACCTCGCTCTACGGCGTCCCGACCATGTTCATCGCCGAACTGAACCTGCCGGACTTCGCCTCGTACGACCTCTCCTCGCTCCGCACCGGGATCATGGCGGGATCGCCGTGTCCGGTCGAGGTGATGAAACGGGTGGTCGCCGAGATGCACATGGACGAGGTGTCCATCTGTTACGGCATGACGGAGACCTCTCCCGTCTCCACCCAGACCCGCCGTGACGACGACCTGGAGCGCCGCACCGGCACGGTGGGCCGCGTGCTGCCGCACATTGAGGTCAAGGTCGTCGACCCGGCGACCGGCGTGACCCTGCCACGCGGCAGCGCGGGCGAACTCCGCACCCGGGGCTACAGCGTGATGCTCGGCTACTGGGACCAGCCCGACCGCACCGCCGAAGTGATCGACGCCGGCCGCTGGATGCACACCGGGGACCTCGCGGTGATGCGCGAGGACGGATACGTCCAGGTCGTCGGCCGGATCAAGGACATGATCATCCGGGGCGGCGAGAACGTGTATCCGAGGGAGATCGAGGAGTTCCTGCACGGCCATCCGAAGATCGCGGACGTCCAGGTGGTCGGCGTGCCGGACGCGCGGTACGGGGAGGAGATCCTGGCCTGCGTCATCCCCCGCGACCCGGCCGACCCGCCGGTCCTGGAGGAGATCACCGCGTACTGCCGGGAGCGGCTGGCCCACTACAAGATCCCGCGCAGGCTGCGGGTGCTGGACTCCTTCCCGATGACGGTGAGCGGGAAGGTCCGCAAGATCGAGCTGCGCGAGACGTACGCCGACTGAGGTCCGGACACACCCAGGGCCGAGTGGTGCGGCCGGTCAGGCGGCTTCGATGATGTCGGAGCCGCCCGACCGGGTCGCCGTCGCCCACTCGATGAGCAGCACCTCGTACGTCGCGGACTCGTGGGCCGACCAGTCCTGGCCCGCACGGGAGTCGACGAGCGCACGGATGGCCTCGTTCGCCTGGGCGGCGGACGCGACGGCGGGCTGCACGGTATGACGTGGAGTTAAATCCATGCCCTCAGCTTACGGGGCACCACTGACAGCGACCGACGGCGAGGCCGCCGCCGACGGCGGCACCGGTGCCGGTGCGGGCACCTGAGGCCGTGCGGGCAGCAGGTCGCGTCGCATGCAGACCCGTGGCCAGCGGTCCAGACCGTGCTGCGCCTCCTCGCCGCGGATCGTCCGCAGCCCGTCGGTGAGTTCGCTCTCACGCAGTACCCGGAAGCCGATGCGCGTGTAGTACGGGGCGTTCCACGGCACATCGCTGAAGGTGGTCAGGGTGAGCGCGGTGAGGCCCTGTCCGGGCGCGAGTGCGGCGAGCCGGTCGATCAGCGTGCGGCCGATGCCCCGGCGGGCGGCGGCCGGGTCCACCGAGATCTGCTCGATGTGCAGGGCCCCGTCGACGGGGTCGGCGATCACATAGCCGATGGGCCGGTCACCGGAGGCGGAGAGGGGATCGGTGGCCACCCAGCACCGTCCGGCCTGCCGGTAGCTCTCCAGCAGGTCGAGCGGGGGCGGATCGTCGTCGGCCACGGAGTGCATGCCGAGGGTGCGGAAGGGTTCCCCTGCGGCGCGCTCGATGTCCTGGAGAAGGCGGAGATCGGAGCGTCTGGCGGAGCGGATACGCATGTACTCAGTGTGCCGCGCCGGGCCGGGCACCGGTACGGGGTGGCCCGAAAACACCCCTCGGAAGCATCGTCCGAAAACGGGCCCTTGGGCCTGGCGGCAGTTTGACGACAGGCCCTAGGCCCCCGTGCTCACCAACTCGTCCGCCGGGCTGTTCACCGGCTGCGGCGCCCCCGTGAGGTCCATGACGAAGAGCGGAAGGCCGACGCCGTCCGCCCGGGCCCGCGCCTCGGCCGTGTATCCCGCCAGCGAGAAGAACACCCCGGCCGCCGACGCGCCCAGGGCGTTCAGCCAGAGGCACTCCACCGCCCGCAGCTCCACCGGGCGGGTCGTGGCGTCGACCTGCGCCACCAGCCCGGTGGCCCGCAGATCGATGCCGCCCGACGAGCGCGCCCGCTCCCTGGCCACCTCGCGGTAGCCGAGCCAGGCCAGATACAAGGCGGCCGCGCTCACCGCGTCATGGCCGGTACGGATCGTCCGCGGCCGGAACGAGGGGCGCGGGTGCGCGGCGGTGCGCGGCAGCGGGATGTGCGCCGGAACGAGGGGCTCGGCCGGTGGCTCCGGCTCGTCCACCGGGCGCACCGGTATGCGCAGCAGTGCCCCGCACGGGCAGCAGAGCTCCGGCTGCGGCCACTGGTCGCGCCGTTGGCAGGCGGTGCAGCGGACGGTGACCCAGTCCTCGTCCCAGGTGCGCCGGGTGACCTGGACCGCCGGGGCGCCGGAGAGCAGCGGCGGGGCGGTGGGCGCGCCGCACGGGCACGGGTAGGCCGGTGCGACATAGGCGTGGTCCAGGCCGCAGACCGGACACCGTACCGGCACGGATTTCACGATCGCCTCCCTCCGGCACGCCGCGCGGACCGCGACCGCGCTCCGTGCCTCCCTCGTCACCCCATCGTCCACCAGGAGCGAGGTTCTGGGGAGGGAATCGGCGTACTCATCACCGGTGGGCCGCCGCGTCCGCTCTTGACGGCGACCGCGCCGCGTTTTAGATTGCTTCCGTATAGCAGAACTGAATTTCCGCAATACGGAATTGGTGCTCTCAGGTGGCGCGACAGAGCCCGACTCCACCAATCCCGAGCAGGAGCACTCAATGCCTCGTATGACCGCTGCCCGTGCGGCAGTTGAGATCCTCAAGCGCGAAGGCGTCAGCAACGCGTTCGGTGTGCCGGGTGCGGCGATCAACCCCTTCTACGCGGCCCTCAAGGCCTCCGGCGGGGTGCAGCACACGCTGGCCCGGCACGTCGAGGGCGCCTCCCACATGGCGGAGGGCTACACCCGGGCCAAGGCCGGCAACATCGGCGTCTGCATCGGTACGTCGGGCCCGGCGGGCACCGACATGATCACCGGTCTGTACTCCGCCATCGCCGACTCCATCCCGATCCTCTGCATCACCGGCCAGGCCCCGACGGCCGTCCTGCACAAGGAGGACTTCCAGGCCGTCGACATCGCCTCGATCGCCAAGCCGGTCACCAAGGCGGCGACCACCGTCCTGGAGGCCGCGCAGGTCCCCGGCGTCTTCCAGCAGGCCTTCCACCTGATGCGCACCGGCCGGCCGGGACCGGTCCTCATCGACCTGCCGATCGACGTCCAGCTCACCGAGATCGAGTTCGACCCCGAGCTGTACGAGCCCCTCCCGGTGCACAAGCCCGCCGCCTCCCGCAAGCAGATCGAGCGGGCCGTGGAGCTGCTGAACGCCTCGGAGCGCCCGCTGCTCGTCGCGGGCGGCGGCATCATCAACGCCGACGCCTCCGAACTGCTCGTGGAGTTCGCCGAGCTGACCGGCGTCCCCGTCGTCCCGACCCTGATGGGCTGGGGCATCCTCCCCGACGACCACGAGCTGAACGCCGGCATGGTCGGCCTCCAGACCTCGCACCGCTACGGCAACGCGAACTTCCTGGAGTCGGACTTCGTCCTCGGCATCGGCAACCGCTGGGCCAACCGCCACACCGGCAAGCTCGACGTCTACACCCAGGGCCGCACCTTCGTCCACGTCGACATCGAGCCCACCCAGCTCGGGAAGATCTTCGCCCCCGACCTCGGCATCGCCTCCGACGCCAAGGCCGCGCTGGAGCTCTTCGTCGAGGTGGCGCGCGAGCTGAAGGCCGCCGGCAAGCTCACGGACCGCTCGGCCTGGGCCGCCTCCACGCAGGAGCGCAAGGCGACCCTTCAGCGCAGGACCCACTTCGACAACGTGCCGCTCAAGCCGCAGCGCGTCTACGAGGAGATGAACCGGGCGTTCGGCCCCGAGACCCGGTACGTCACCACCATCGGCCTCTCCCAGATCGCCGGCGCGCAGATGCTCCACGTCTACAAGCCGCGCCACTGGATCAACTGCGGCCAGGCGGGCCCGCTCGGCTGGACCATCCCGGCCGCGCTCGGCGTCGCCACCGCCGACCCGGAGGGCACGGTCGTCGCCCTCTCCGGCGACTACGACTTCCAGTTCATGCTGGAGGAGCTGGCCGTCGGCGCGCAGCACCGCATCCCGTACGTCCACGTCCTGGTGAACAACTCCTACCTGGGCCTCATCCGCCAGGCGCAGCGCAACTTCGACATCGACTTCCAGGTCAACCTGGAGTTCGAGAACCTCAACTCCCCGGAGCTGGGCGTCTACGGCGTCGACCACGTCAAGGTTGTCGAGGGCCTCGGCTGCAAGGCCATCCGGGTCACCGAGCCGGACCAGCTGCTGCCCGCCTTCGAGCAGGCGAAGAAGCTCGCCGCCGAGTTCCGCGTCCCGGTCGTCGTCGAGGCGATCCTGGAGCGGGTCACCAACATCGCGATGAGCGGCACCGACATCGCCTCGGTCAACGAGTTCGAGGACATCGCCACGGACCCGTCCCACGCACCCACGGCGATCCGCCCGCTGACGGTGTCCTGACCACCCGTCACCCCGAAATGAGGCCCCCGCGCCGGACTCCTCTCCGGCGCGGGGGCCTCGCCGGCCCGGTGGGCGACACCGGCGGACGCCACCATGTCGACGACCTGGCGGGTGGTGGCCAGGGAGAGGTGCGCCTCGCCCGCGGCCGCCGCGCGGACCGCGCCTCTGTCCTCCACCGCCGCGACCGGCGGTGTGCTCATCCCTTGATCTCGAAGGTCTTCTTCTCCACCAGCCGGCCGTCCCGGAAGCAGAACCGGAAGACCGGAGACTTGTCCCAACTGCTGCCTATCTCGGAGGAGTTGAGGCTCAGGCAGGTCGCTCCCGCCGGCTCGGCCGGTGCGCCCTTGTCCAGGCCGTCGGCGAGGAAGGAGTCACCCCGCGGAAGCCGGTCGCGGACCTCCGCCTCGGACATGCCGACGCTCACGGCAGCGTACTCCTCGGGCTCGATCATGGCCTTGTCGGCCTCCTTGAAGAGGAAGTAGCCGCCCACCGCCGCGGCGACCCCCAGCAGCAGCGCGACCGCCACCGCCACGCCGCAGCCCACGGCCAGACCCTTCCTCCGGTTGTCCCTGCTCATCGCTCTCGCCACGTCCTTCGCCAGGTCGGTCCTGTTGACCGCACCAATGTCGCCGAGAGGCGCCGCCCCGGGCTGCTCGCGAAAGTCGCCCGTCCCCGCGACGAACGTCGTGCCGTACGCACCGTCCGGGACCGGGTCCTTGGGCAGGACGTACGGCAGTACAGCGGCCAACCGGAAGCCACCGCCGTCCGTGGGCGCCGTGTGCACCATGCCGCCGACCAGGCGCAGCCGCTCCGTCAGCCCGGTCAGCCCGCGCCCTCCGCTCACCACCGCCCGCCGGTCGCGAGCCGCCGGGTGCGCCGACGACGGGCCGTTGGCCACCTCCACCACCAGCGAGTCCGGTTCGTAGCGCAGCTCCACGGTGACGGGCGCGCCGGGCGCATGCTTGAGCACGTTGGTCAGCCCTTCCTGGACCGCCCGGTACGCCGCGTGGCCGGCGGCCGGAGCCAGCGGCCGGGGGTCGCCCGTACGCAGGAGCCGTACCGCCGTTCCGGCCGCGCGCGAGGCGTCCGTCAGGCGCTCGACGCCCTCGACCCCCCGGCCTCCCTCCGCGTCCGGCAGCCGCGGCGCGCCGTCCCGGGCCTCCTTCGCACCGGCCGTCCCCGAGTCGGGCTCCACCCCGTCCCGGAGCAGGCCGACCACCTCCCGCAGCTCCCGCATCGCCGCGACCGAGGCCTCGCGCAGGACGCCCACGGACTCCCGGTGCCGCTCGGCCAGTCCGGCGTCCACCTCCAGGGCGCCGGCCCGCACCGAGATCAGAGCGAGCTGATGGCCGAGACTGTCGTGCATGTCGCGCGCGATGCGCTGCCGCTCCCGCAACCGCGCCTCGTTGGCGATCATGTGGTTCTCGCGGACGATCTGCGCCCGGTACTCGTGCAGCGTGTCGGCGAGGGTGCGGCGCTGCGCCCAGTACCGGCCGGCGAAGGCCGGCACGGCGGTGACCACGAGCAGGGTCAGGAAGGCGAAGGCCGCGTAGGGCCCGGAGAAGTGCGGCAGCGAGTCCGCCACCGCCTCGCCGAGCATGACCGCGAGGGCCAGGGCGACGGTGGCGGAGGCCCGCACCGGTGAGCCGACGCGTCGCCCCACCGACCAGGCGGCGATCGGCACGAGCACGTCGAATCCGCCCAGCGGCAGCGAGGCGACGGTGGCGATCAGGAGCACCGGGGCGGGCATCACCCGGCGGAGCAGGCCGAGCGCCGCGACACCGACCGCGCACAGCACGGCGACGGCGACGCCGTGGTGGAACACGGTGAAGACCCAGGCCAGAAGCGTCAGCACCAGGGCGAGAAGCCCTTCGCCCACCATCCGCCGACGGCTCCACAGCGCCGGGTCGCGCAGGGCCCGGCCCACCAGGAGCAGTCGCCGGGGTGCGGCCCTGAGGCGCGCCGTGCCGCTCTTGTCGGCCGGCTTCATCGGGTCCCTGCGTCGCATACGAATCACGCCGCCACGCTAGAGGGCCGGTTCGCGGGGTGCAGCACCCGTTCGTCGCTCTAGGACACGACGAAAGTCAACTCGGCGGTTCCGGCCTGCCGGGCGTTCGAGGGCGGAACCCTTGCGACGGTGGGGCCGCGAGGGTCCGTCCTCGAACGCCGGACGGGCTGAAAGCGGGAACGCCGGACGGGCGGAAAGGCAGAGAGGGCGCGCAGTACGGGACCGTATCCGTACTGCGCGCCCTCGTTCAGGGGTGGTGCGGGTGACAGGGACCGCGGCGGCGGCGATCGGAACCGGGGGAGGGCGTCTCCTTCAGGTCAGAAGACGGTCCCCGGAACCTTCACCACCGCACTGGCATCGCACAGCCGCCGCGGCCTCGTCGTCCTGCCCGTGCCGCGCGGCACCCCTCATCCGGGTGCGCGGTACGGGCAGGGGCCTGTACAGGGAGGCTCAGTCCTCGCGCAGGGCGCGGACGGCCTCCTCCACGCGCTTGCCGTAGTCGGCGTCGGCGGCGTGGAAGTGGGCGAGGTTCTTCTCGATCACGTCGTCGCGGGTGACCTGCGAGAGGCCTCCGGCGATGTTGGCGACCAGGCGGCCCTTCTCGTCCTCGGACATCAGCCGGTACAGCTCGCCCGCCTGGAAGAAGTCGTCGTCCTTGACGTGGGCGGCCGTCTCGTAGGTGCCCGTCCAGCCGTGGATGGCGAGCGGGGCGCCGAGCGCGGCGTCGGTCTGGGCCGGACCGGCGTACGAGTTGGGCTCGTAGTTCTTGTCGTGGCGCGAGCCGTACCGCGTGGCGTGCACCCCGTCGCGGCCGTAGTTGTCGGCCTGCGTCGCCTTCGGGGCGTTGACCGGCAGCTGGGTGTGGTTGACACCCAGGCGGTAGCGGTGCGCGTCAGCGTAGGCGAACAGCCGGCCCTGGAGCATCTTGTCCGGGGACGGGCCGATGCCGGGCACGAAGTTGTTCGGCGAGAAGGCGGCCTGCTCCACCTCGGCGAAGACGTTGTCCGGGTTCCGGTCCAGGACGAGGCGGCCGACCCGCCGGAGCGGGTAGTCGCTGTGCGGCCACACCTTGGTGAGGTCGAACGGGTTGAACCGGTAGTCGGCGGCGTCGGCGGCCGGCATCACCTGGACGTGCAGCGTCCAGGACGGGTTCACGCCGCGCTCGATGGCCTGGAGCAGGTCCGTCTGGTGCGAGTTGGCGTCCTTGCCGACGAGCTCGGCGGCCTGGTCGGCGGAGAGGGAGCGCACGCCCTGGTTGGTCTTGAAGTGGTACTTGACGAAGAAGGCCTCGCCCTCGGCGTTCGTCCACTGGTAGGTGTGCGAGCCGTATCCGTTCATGTGCCGGTACGAGGCGGGGATGCCGCGGTCGCCCATCAGCCAGGTGACCTGGTGGGTGGCCTCGGGGGAGTGCGCCCAGAAGTCCCAGACGTTGTCCGGCTCCTGCTTGCCCGTGAACGGGTCGCGCTTCTGCGAGTGGATGAAGTCGGGGAATTTGATCGGGTCCTTGATGAAGAACACCGGGGTGTTGTTGCCGACCAGGTCGTAATTTCCCTCGTCCGTATAGAACTTGAGGGCGAAGCCGCGCGGGTCGCGGACCGCGTCCGCGCCGCCGAGCGAGTCGGCGACGGTGGAGAAGCGGAGGAACGTCTCGGTGCGCTTGCCCACCTGGGAGAGGAAGTCGGCGCGGGTGAAGCCGGTGACGTCGTCGGTCACCTCGAAGTAGCCGTACGCGCCGGAGCCACGGGCGTGGACCACGCGCTCCGGGATGCGCTCACGGTTGAAGCGGGCGAGCTTCTCCAGAAGGTGCTGGTCCTGGAGGAGGATCGGTCCACCGACACCGGCGGTGGCGGAGTTCTGGTTGTCGGCGACCGGGGCGCCTGACTCGGTCGTGAGCACACGCTTAGCCATGTGGCGGGATGACCTTTCGTACGAGCTGCTGACGGCTTGAGGAGCGTAGGTTCGCCGCAGAGAAAACGTCAACAGTTTGTTGAAAACGAAGTGTGTGGTTCCGGGCCGCGGCAGCGCCTGGGCGCGACAGGACAGGTGTCAGCGCCACCGCGGCCCGGAGATCAGGGGCTCCTCACGGAGCGAGGGTCAGGCCTGAGAGTCTGAGGGCCTGCGGGTCAGACCTGGGAGCCGGAGAGCCGCTCGACCGAGCGCAGCAGCGCCGAGTGGTCGAGGCCGCCGTCGCCCTGGGCGCGCAGCGAGGCGACCAGCTGGGCGACCACACCGCCGACGGGCAGGGCCGCGCCGACGTTGCGGGCGGCGTCGGTCACGATGCCCATGTCCTTGTGGTGCAGGTCGATCCGGAAGCCGGGGGCGAAGTCCCGCTTCAGGAAGTTGTCCTTCTTGCGGGTCAGCACGGTCGAGCCGGCCAGACCGCCGTTGAGGACGTCGAGCGCGGCGGCGAGGTCCACCCCGGACTTCTCCAGGAAGACCACGGCCTCGGCGCAGGCCTGGATGTTGACGGCGACGATCAGCTGGTTGGCGGCCTTCACCGTCTGGCCGGAGCCGTGCGGGCCGCAGAGCACGATGGTCTTGCCGAGCGCCTCCAGGAGCGGCTTCGCGGCGTCGAAGTCCGCCTGCTCACCGCCGACCATGATGGAGAGCACCGCCTCGATGGCACCGGCCTCGCCGCCGGAGACCGGCGCGTCCAGGACCCGGATGCCCTTCTCGGTCGCGTTCTTGGCGAGGTCCACGGAGGTCTGCGGGGTGATGGAGGACATGTCCACCAGCAGCGCGCCGCGCTTCGCGTTCTCCAGGATGCCCTCGGGGCCGTAGGCGATGGCCTCGACCTGGGGGGACGCGGGCACCATCGTGATGACGACATCCGCGTCCTTGACCGCGTCCGCGATCGAGGAGGCGCCGGTGCCGCCGGCCGCGACCAGCCGGTCGATCTTGTCCTGCTCCAGGGTGTATCCGGTGACGGCGTAACCGGCCTTGATCAGGTTCTCCGACATGGGGGAGCCCATGATGCCGAGGCCGATCCAGGCGACCTTGGGGAGGTTGTTGCTCATGAGGGTGCCTTCCTGAAAAACGTGTGTACGTAAGGGGGTCGGGCTCACCCCGCGGTGGACCCGGGCGGTCAGCCGGCGGCTCGGGCCGACACCGGGAGCCAGCCGAAGGCCTCGGCGCTCGGCCGGTCGCCCGGCTTGTACTCCAGGCCGACCCAGCCCGCGTAACCGGCGTCCTTCAGCTCGTCGAGCAGCCGCTCCAGCGGGAGGTCGCCGGTGCCCGGCGCGCCACGGCCCGGGTTGTCGGCGATCTGGACGTGGCCGGTCTTCGCGGCGTACGCCTTGATGACCTGGCTCAGGTCCTCGCCGTTCATCGACAGGTGGTACAGGTCCAGCAGGAACTTCGCGTTCCCGATCCCCGTCGCCGCGTTGACCTTGTCGACGACCTCGATCGCGGCCGGTGCGCTCACCAGCGGATAGCGGGGTGACTCCGGCTTGTTGAGGGTCTCGACCAGGAGGATCGCACCCACCCGGTCCGCCGCGCGGGCGGCCAGCACCAGGTTCTCCAGGGCGAGCGCGTCCTGCACCTGCGGGTCCGCGCCGTCGACGCGGTTGCCGTACAGCGCGTTGAGCGCCGTGCAGCCGACCGAGGCGGCGAAGTCGGCCGCCACCTCGATGTTGGCGCGGAAGCGGTCCGACTCCGTGCCGGGCACGGAGAGCGCGCCGCGGTCGGGGCCGGGCAGCTGTCCGGCGTAGAAGTTCAGCCCCACCAGCTGGGTGCCGGCGTCGTCGAGCGCCTTCTTGAGGGCGTCGAGCTCCGCCTGCGGCGGGGTCGGGGTCTCGATCCAGGGCCACCACAGCTCGACCGCCGTGAAGCCCGCCGCGGCGGCTGCCGCGGGACGCTCCAGGAGCGGGAGTTCCGTGAAGAGGATCGAAAGGTTCACATCGAAGCGCTGGTCCGGGTATCCCATGAGGGTTTCGGCGCTCCTTCCGTATTGCGGAAGTTAGTTTCTGCTTAACGGAAGATTGCCCGGCGGGTGGCAGGGCTGTCAAGAGGGTGCGGCGAATTCGGCCCGGTCGGCGGCGTACGGAATCGATGGCGGGGGCGTATCCGGACACACGAAAGCGGGGCGGCGGCCGCCATCGACCCCCGCCCCGCCCGGCTCTCACGCCGTGAGTACCGCGCCTAGCTGCCCGGCACCGTGTCCTCGAAGGTCTTCCCCGCACTGCGGTACGAGCCGACCATCGCGTTCACCTGCGCGGGGGTGAGCACCTGGTCCTTCACGTGCAGGACGTAGTCCACCTGCTGGTCGTAGGAGCGCGGCGTGGTGCTCGGCTGCCCCTCCAGGTCGATCAGCCACTGGTTGAAGTTGATCGACATCGGCCGCTCCGGCAGGAAGGCCGCGCCGTGCGTCCCGAAGTGCTGGCCGTCGACGTAGTACGTGATCTGGTTGTTGTCGATGGTCAGCACCAGGTCGTGCCAGCCCGCGTACGACTGCCGGACCTCGCTGTGCGCGTTGACCGCCTCCCACGGGTCGGGCCGGTAGGTCTCCCACGAGGTGGCGTAGAGGATGTTGGCCGGCTCGCCCCAGCCGCCGTTCGGCAGATACTCGAAGTCGTACTCCGCGTAGTCGTCCGCCATCGGCGCCTTGAGGTCGTTGATCGTGAAGAACGTCTGCACGATCCGGTCGCCGTCCGGACCCGAGCGCGGCGCGTCGCTGAACTTCACCCGCGACGCGTACGTCCCGTTCTTGAACTTCATCGACCGCGTCAGGATCTCGGTGTGCTTGGTCGAGGCGCCCGTACCCGCCGTCGAGGTCTCCAGGTTCATCACCGAGTTCCCGCTCTGCGAGGCGAAGGTGACGTTCTCCGGTGCCCAGGTCGCGCCCGGCACGCCCGGACCGCCGGAGTTGGACCGCACCGACCAGCCGTTGGCGTTGATCTTCGGGTCGGTGTGCGAGCTGTAGTTGAAGTCGTCGAACAGCCGCGCCCCGTCACCCGGCGGGTCGGTCGGCGGGTCCGTGGGGTCCGGCGGGTCGGTCGGCCCGTTGCCCGCGGGAGCCTGGCCCCAGACGAGCGACCCGTTCACCTGGGCCGTCACCTTGGACCAGTCGCCGTACGTGGTCCGCTCCGGGCCGAAGGAGTAGTCGTCCGACTGGATCAGCCGAGCCCAGGACGCCTGGTGGAAGCGGAGCTGCATGTCCCCGGTGTCCGCGCCCGGCGCCAGCGAACCCGCGCCCGGCGTGAAGCCGATCTCCAGGTAACGGTCGGCGGTGGCCGTCGGGCTGGCGAGCGTCCCGAAGGTGCCGGTGATGTTCGCGCACCCCTTCACCGCCCAGGAACAGGCGAACCGGTAGGCGGCGGAGGCCGAGTCGGCCTTGAAGTAGTACCGCACCTTGACACCGCTCAGCGGTACGGAGGTGGCGCCGGCGTTCCGCACCTTCAGCCACGGCTCGCTCTGGTCGGCGCTCGCGCCGGACGCGCTCGTCCGGTACTGGACGACGATGCCGTCCGCCGCCGCGCTCGCCGAGGACGGCAACGCGGCGAGCCCGGTGGCGGCCAGGGCCACGGCGGCGGCCGAGGCGGCGGCGGTGCGCAGCCTGGACCTCGGGGACTTCCTGCGTGATGTGTTCACGGGTGTGTTCCTCTCCGGAACGGTGGTGGGGGAGTGGTGACGGGTGGGGTCGCGCTGTTCCTCAGAGGGTGGGCGCGGCCGCGAGCGACCGTGCGTCCAGCGGGCGGTAGGGGACGCCGAGGGCGTCCAGCCGGGCGGTGTGGTGGCGCAGCCGCTCGACGAACCCCGGCCAGTCGCCGCGCCCGCCGGACCAGGAACGGTCGGCCAGCGCGCAGAGCCGCGGGTAGCTGAGGTACTCGATCTCCTCGGGCGTGCGGACGTACTCGGTCCAGAGCTGGGCCTGGACCCCGAGCACCCGGGCCCGCTCGGCCTCCGGCCACTCCTCTGGAGCCGGTTCGTAGCCGTGGACCGTCCGCAGGGTGACCGGGGCGCCGGGCTGGGCGACCGGTTCGGACGGGTCGCCGGACTGGGCGTAGTCCAGGTACGTGGCCTGGTGGTGCGCGGCGACGACCTGGTGGCCGCGGCGGGCGGCGGCCAGCGCGTGGGAGGGGTCGCGCCAGGTCATCACCGTGAAGTCCAGCGGGAGTTCGGTTCCGGACACCGCCCAGCCGACCGGTGTCCGCCCGTGCTCCACGAGGAACGCGCCGATCCGGCCCATGAACCAGCCGTGCAGCGCCGCCGGGTCCGCCAGCCCCTCGGCCGCCGCCCGCTCCCGGGCGGCCGGGCTGCTCTCCCATTCGGAGGTCGGGCACTCCTCACCGCCGATGTGGATGTACGCGGACGGGAAGACGTCCATGACCTCCTCCAGCACCGCCCGGCAGAAGGCGAAGACCTCCTCGTGCACTCCGAGGATCGTCTCGCAGACGCCCCAGCGGTCCCACACCTCCAGCCGGCGCTCCGGATGGTTGCCCAGCTCCGGATAGGCCGCGAGTGCCGCCCGCACATGGCCGGGCATCTCGATCTCCGGCACGACGGTCACCCCGCGCTCCGCCGCGTACCGCACGAGTCCGCGCAACTCCGCTTTGGTGTAAGCCCCTTCATGCGGCACGGAGTCGAAGTACACCCCGTCCGGCCCGCTCGGCCCCCGCTGCGACCGGGCCCGCCTGGCCCCGACCGAGGTGAGCCGGGGATAGGCGTCGACCGGCATCCGCCAGCCCTGGTCGTCGGTGAGGTGGAGGTGCAGGACGTTCAGCTTGTGCAGCGCCAACAGGTCGACGTACCGCCTGAGATAGCCGACCGGCCGGAAGTGCCGTGCCACGTCCAGCATCGCTCCGCGCCACGGCCGGTCCGGTACGTCGGTGAGCTCGACGCCCGGCACCTCCCAGGACCCGGTGGCCGTAGAACCGCCCGACAGCGCCTCGGCGGGCAGGAGCTGACGGACCGTCTGAACGCCTCGCAGCAGCCCGGTCGGATGCGCGGCGCGCAGGAGGAGCGCCTGCGGGCCGACGGTGAGTCCGTACCCCTCCTCGCCGAGGCCGCCGAGCTGACCGTCCAGCGCGAGCACGATCCGGCCCTCCGACGACGGCGCCAGCGGCAGCCCGGCGGCCGGGCCGACCAGCGAGCGCAGCAGGCCGGCGGCCGGTTCGGCGCCCGGGAGCGCGCGGACGGTGGTGTCGCGGTCGAGCGTGAGGCGGCCGCCCAGCGAGGAGACCTTGGTGGGTTGGGGGAGGAGGGCGAGGTCGGGGCGCGATGCGGGCACGGGGTCTCCGGATTCGGTTCGCGGGCTTACGGGGGCGGGCGCGGGTGGGCCCGGCCCCTCAGCCCTTGACGGCACCGGCGGCGAAGCCGGAGGTGACATGGCGCTGGAGCAGAAGGAAGATCACCAGAGCGGGCAGGGCGAAGAGCGTGGAGGCGGCCATCGTGGCGCCCCAGTCGGTGCCGAAGGTGTTCTGGAAGGACGACAGCCAGACCGGCAGCGTCCGGTTGTCCTGCTGCTTGATGATCAGGAAGTTGGCATAGGCGAACTCGTTCCAGGCGGTGATGAAGCCGAAGAGCGAGGTGGCCATCAGCCCCGGCGCCAGCAGCGGCATCGCCACCCGCCAGAACGCGCCGGACCGCGTGCAGCCGTCGACCTGTGCGGCCTCCTCCAGCTCCGGCGGGATGGTGGCGATGAAGCCGCGCAGCACCACGATGGTGAACGGCAGCGTGATCATGAAGTAGATCAGCGTCAGCGTCGGCAGCCGGTCGAGCATGTTCGTGTCCCGGGAGATGATGTAGATCGGGATGATCAGCGACTCCCAGGGCGCCATCTGCGCGATGAAGACCATCAGCATGAACTGCCGCCGGCCCTTCCACCGCATCCGCGCCACGGCGAACGCCGCGCCCAGCGCCACCAGCAGCGCGAGGAGCACCGCGCCCAGCGTGACGAGGATGCTGTTGCGCCAGAAGAGCGCGAACCCGTCGGCGTCCACGGCCCGTTGGAAGTGGTCCAGGGTCCAGGTGTGCGGGAAGAGCTGCGGGTCGGCCGACTGGATGTCGGCGGACGGCTTGAAGGCCGTCGAGATCATCCAGTACACCGGGAAGAGGCAGACCACGACGGTCACGGTGGCGGCGATGTTGAGCGGCAGGCGCCGGAGTCGGAGGCGTACGGGTACCCGGGGACGTACGGCAGGGGTGGTCATCGGCTCTCGTCCTCCTGGCGGAACATCTGGCGGAAGTAGAGGACGAGCACCCCGGACATCAGGACCACGGTGATCATCGAGGCGGCCGAACCCAGGTCGTACCGCTGGCTGGAGAGCGCCGTCTGCACGGCGTAGACCGGCAGGATCGTCGTCGCGTCGCCCGGCCCGCCGCGGGTCATCACCCAGATCTGGACGAACGCCTTGAACGTCCAGATCACCTCCAGCGAGAAGACCAGCAGGAAGATCGGCCGGAGCATCGGGAAGGTGACCGAGCGGAAGATCCGCCCCGCGCCCGCACCGTCCAGCCGCGCCGATTCGTACAGCTCCAGCGGCACGGTGGTGAGCGCGGAGTACAGCGTGATCGCGGCGAACGGCACCGACTGCCAGACGATCAGCGTCACCAGGATGGCGAAGGCGGCCGTCCCGTCGGCGAACCACGGATAGCGCTCGAACGATTCGAGGCCGAGCGAGGTCAGCGCCCAGTTGACGATGCCGAACTCCGAGTGGAACAGCCACTGGAACACCGTGGTCGCCGCCACCACCGGCATGGCCCAGGCCAGCACCAGCGAGCAGAGCACCACGGTCCGCCCGGCCCGGCGCAGCCGCTCCACCATCAGCGCGACCAGCGTGGCGATCACCATGATCAGGACGACGTTGACGGCCATGAAGAGGAAGGTGCGGCGGACGACCTCCCAGAACCGGGGATCCGTCAGCAGCGTGCGGTAGTTCCGCAGCCCGACGAACTCCGCGTCACCGGAGATCAGCTGGCGCAGCCGGAAGTCCTGGAAGGAGATCAGGACGGCCCGGACCAGCGGGTAGACCAGCAGATAGAGCATGCCGCCGATGGCGGGGGCGATGAGCGCGTACGGCCAGAGGCCGTGCGCGCGGCCGATCGGCTTCCGGCTCGCGGCGGGGGGCGGGGCCGGTCGCCGCCGGGGTGTGCGGGGTGCTGAGGTCGGTTCGACGGCGACCGGCACGGCACGCCTCCTTCCTGTGGCTGGTGATCGGGTCGGGCCGGGTCAGGAACCGGCGTTCATGGCCCGGGTGATGTCCTGCGAGGCCTTCGCCGCCTCCTTGGCCCGATCGCCTCCGGTGAGCACGGCGGTCATGTAGTCCTTGATCGGGTTCTCCGCCTCGACCGCGGCCCAGCCAGGTGTGTTGGGCGTGGCATGGCCGTTGGCGGCGCCGACCGCCATCGCGGCGGCTCCCGGGTCGTCCGCCACGGCGGAGGCGAGCGAGGTGCGGTTCGGTACGTAGCTCATGGCGACGGCGAGCTTCTTCTGCCAGGTGTCCCCGGTCAGCTCCTTGATGAAGGTGACCGCCTCCTCGGGATGGGCCGCGGCGGCCGGGACGACGAGGTCGGAGCCGCCGGTGAAGACCGAACCGGGCGTGTCGGCGGTCTTGCCCGGGATCGGGAAGAAGGCGAGCTTGCCCTTGAGCCCGGGGTTCTTCTCCATGATCACGTTGGCGCCGCCCGGCGTGGAGATGACCTGGGCCGTCTGGCCCGCCGCCATCACGTCGGCCTGCGGCGGGTCGTCCTCGTCGGAGTCCTTGGGCCCCTTGCCGAGCGCCTGGAGCTCCTCGTAGAACGCCATGCCGCGCAGCGCCTCGGGTGTGTCCAGCGCGCCGGACCACTTGTCCCCGGACTCGGTGGCGAGGTCGCCGCCCTCGTCCCAGATGAAGCCGGCGAGCGCGTACCACATCTGGCCCGGCAGGTAGATGCCTTGCGTACCGCCCTGGTTGAGCTCGGTCGTGGCGTCGATCCACTGCTCGCGGGTCGTGATCGCCTTCGCGTCGATGCCCGCCTTCTCGAAGAGGTCGGTGCGGTAGATGACCACCCGGTTGGCCGCGTAGTACGGGATGCCGTACTGCTTCTCCTCGTACGCCCCCGGCTCCGCCAGACCGCTCAGCCAGTCCGCGCCGTTCAGCTCGTCCTTGCGGTCGCTGAGGTCGAGCAGCCCGCCGCTCTCGGCGAACTGCGCCACCTGCGTGTTGCCCGCCTCGATGACGTCCGGGGCGTCGTTGCTGGCCAGGGCGGCGGTGATCTTCTGGCCGATGCCGTCCCACTCCTGGATCTGGATCTTCACGTCGATCTTCGGGTGGCGCTTCTCGAAGTCGGCGGTGAACTCCTTCTGGAAGGTGTCCGAGACGCTGTCGCGCATCAGCCAGACGTCCACCGTCGTCCGCCCGTCCCCGTTCGCGGAGTCGGACGGGGAACTACAGGCACTGAGCGCGGCGGCCAGGACGAGCACGGACCCACCGGCAAGCAAGCGGTACTTCACGGTTCACCTCGGAATGCAGAACTGAGTCCGACCTGACTCCGGCCCGACCACCTGACCACCTGACCAGTGATGCCCACTGGACAGCTCACCTCTCGATGGAGGTTGAAGGTGGCATGGACCAATGGGGCCGTCAACCCCCTCCGTAAGAAGGCGATTTGGTGATCTGTGCGTAACACGTGCACCCTGACGTCCCGAGGAAAGCGCTACACTTCGCCTGACCAGCAAGCCAGTTGGTCCGGTCGCCAGATCAACTGGTAAGGAAATGAACCCGTCGAGAGGGGAGCGCATGGACGCGGATGTGCCGGGGACGGTGCTCAAACGGGAGCGGGCGCGCGATGCGGTGCTGGAGCTCATCGAGTCGCGCGGCCCCGGCGACGCGATCCCCTCCGAGCGGGCCCTGTGCTCGCTGCTCGGCGTGTCGCGGCCCACCGTGCGCGCGGCCGTCGACGAACTGGTCGCCGCCGGGCTCCTGGTGCGGGAGCACGGCCGGGGCATGTTCGTCGCGCCCGCCAAGATCACCCAGGAGCTGGTGGCGGGGGACCGGTCGCTGACCGTGCCGCAGGCGGCGGGCGCCTGGTCGAGCCGACTGCTGGAGTTCACCACCCTCCAGGCGGGCGCCCGGGTCGGCCGCAAGCTGCGGATGTCACCCGCCGCCGAGATCGTCTACGTGGCCCGGCTGCGGCTGGTCGACGGGGCGCCGATGGCGATCGAACACCTGCACATCCGGGCCGGGCTGGTGCCCGGGCTCAGCGCGCAGGAGCTGGAGAGCGGAGACCTGTACGAGCATCTGCGCGCCACGCACGGCGTGCACGTCCACGAGGCGGTCCAGGCGATCGAGCCCACCGTCGTCACCCGCGCAGAGGCGAAGCTGCTCGACGTGCCGGAGCTCTCCCCGGCCCTGCTCTTCGAACGGCTGACCTCCGACACGTCCGGCTGCCCGGTGGAGTACGTCCACTCGCTCTACCGGGGCGACCGCTACCGCATCGTCTCCCGCCTCGCCCTCGGCCCGGCCGCCGAGGTCGCCCCGGACCTGGAGGGCCACCACCCGGGCATCCCGCCGGGCGACTTCGCGCACGGCGACGCGATCACGTCCTCGACCAGGGGGGACATCCAGGCGGGTGCCTGAGCGGGGGCCCGCAAGGTGTTACGCAGGACGCAACCGCGTTTGCACCTCTTGCCGTTGGGGTCACGAGGGGCCAGGGTGGCGGACACATCCGAAGCAGCCCAACTCCCCCCACGAGGTGCCTCGCATGAACGCCGTACCCAGCCCTGCCCCCGGGCGCCTGAGCCGTCGGAGCCTGCTGGCGGCCGCCCTGGTGGCGGCTCCCACCACACTCGCCGCCCACGCCCTCGCCGCCCCGGCCCACGCAAGCGCTCGCCGGGCCCCCACCGCCACCCGCCCCCTCCTGCTCGGTACCTACACCTCCGCCGAGGGCGGCGGCACCGGCATCGGCACCGCCGCGTACGACACCGCCACCGGAGCGATCACCTCCGGACCCGTGATCACCGGCGTCGAGAACCCCTCCTACCTGGCCGCCCACCCCTCCGGCGCCACGGTCTACGCGGTTGCCGAGCAGGACGCGGGCGCGGTCATCGCCGTGGCGCTCGCGCCGGACGGGACGTACGACGTCCTGGGCACCCGCCTCACCGGCGGCTCCGGCCCCACCCACCTCTCCGTCCACCCGTCCGGGCACTGGCTGCTCAGCGCGAACTACACCTCCGGCAGCGTCGCCGTGCACCCCATCGCGGCAGACGGCTCGCTCGGCGAGCGCACCGACCTGGTCACCCACAGCTCCCCGCCGCCCGGCCCCGGCCAGAGCGGCCCGCACGCCCACCAGATCGTGACCTCGCCCGACGGCGGCCACGTCCTCGCCGTCGACCTCGGCACCGACACGGTGTACACGTACCGCCTCGACGAGTCCGCCGGAACGCTCACCGAGGTCTCCCGGGCCGCCCTGGCACCCGGCTCCGGCCCCCGTCACCTCACCTTCCACCCCGGCGGGCGCTCCGCCTATCTGGCCTGCGAGCTGGACAACACCACGGTCGTCTGCGCGTACGACCCCGGCTCCGGCACCCTCACCCCGGGAGCGGGCCAGTCCACCGGGTCGGAGACCGGCTACCCGGCCCAGCTGGTGGTGACCGGCGACGGCTCGTACGCGTACCTCGCCAACCGGGGCCCGAACAGCCTCACCCGTTACGCGGTGGAGGACGGCGGGGCGGCCCTGCGGCTCCTCGGCACCGTGTCCGCCGGCGGCGACTGGCCGCGCCAGCTCGCCCTCTCCCCGGACAGTTCGCTGCTCTTCGCCGCCAACCAGCGCTCCTCCACCGTCACCGCCTTCCGGGTCGGCTCCGACGGCTCCCTGACCCCGGCGGACGAGCCGCTCCCGGCGCCGGTCGCGGTCTGCGTCCTGCCCCTGCCGTGACGGCCCGGGCGGGGCCCGTTCCAGCGGTTACAGTCGTGCCCCGGCCGCGCGCCCGCACTCGCGGCGAGGACATCAGGGAGGCACAGTGCGCTTGAGGGTGGAATTCACCACCGAGCCCTTCGATCTCGACGAGGCACCCGCCCACGCGGTGGTGGCCCGTGAGGTGATCCAGAGCGCCGAGCTCGACGCCGTGGACGTCGGACCGTTCGGCAACACGGCGGAAGGAGGCGCGGACGAGGTGCTCACCGCCGTCGACTCCCTGCTGCGCCGGGCCCTGGCCTCGGGCGCGACCCGGGTCTCGCTCCAGGTCAACGTGATCGGGGAGGAGAGCCGGTGACCGAATCCGCCGATCACTCTCCGGTCACCGTCGACCACCCCTTCGTATCGGCGGTCAAGCCGCTGGTCGACGCGATGGGCGCCGAGCTGCTCGGTCCCGAGCAGGCCCAGCCGGACGATGTGGTGCTCGCGTGGGAGGGCCAGGACGTCATAGCCGTACGGCTGCCCCAGCTCTCCGACTCGCTGGACCACATCCTCGCCGCGATGGAGCGGCGGCACGGGATGCCGCTCGCCGACCTGGACCGTAAGGCCAAGCAGTCCGTCGTCCGGACTCTGGAGGCACGCGGTGCCTTCTCCGTACGACACGGGGTGGAGACCGTGGCCGGCGCCCTGGGCGTCTCCAGGTTCACCGTGTACAACTACCTGAACCGGGAACATTCGGCCAAGGGTGAGTAGTTGGCCGAACATACAGGAAAGCCGCTGTCCGCATGCCGGGACGGCGGCTTTCTCCGTTCGCGAGATTTCAACAAAGTGTTGACGTCGTGTTGCGGAGGGCGTTAGCTATCCGCAGCCCGAACAACGCACAGCGAAAAACAGCCACGGAGGCTCCCGTGACTTCGAGCTCCACACCGGGCCTCACCCGGTTCAACACCCTGGCGGACGGCGAGGCCACCCCCGCACTGCACGAGGTCTGTGCCAGTGCGGCCTGGGGAGAGACCCTCCTCGCCGGTCGTCCGTACGCCACCGAGGAAGCCCTGCTCTCCGCCGGCGACGCCGCCATGGCCGAGCTGACCGCGGAGGACCTGGCCGAGGCGATGGCGGGCCACCCGCCGATCGGGCGTCCGATCCCCGGCGACCCGACCTCCTCCCGCGAACAGCGGGGGATGGTCGGCGCCTCCGAGGAGCTCAAGACCGAGATGCTCGAACTGAACCTGGCCTACCAGGAGCGGTTCGGACATGTCTTCCTGATCTGCGCCACCGGCGCCACCGGTGAGCAGATGCGCGACGCGGTGAAGTCCCGGATCGGAAACGCGCCCGAGCAGGAGCGGGAGATCGTGCGCACCGAACTGGGCAAGATCAACCGCATCCGGCTGACCCGTCTCGTACGGGAGACCCTCGCAGAGGAAGCTCCCGCACAGGACTCTTGAGATCAAGGAGAGTGACGGTCTTGAGCACCGACACGACCGCATCGGTGTCCACGCACATCCTGGACACCAGCATCGGCCGCCCCGCCGCGTCCGTCGCCGTCTCGCTCGCCGCCCGCAGCGGCAGCGGCTCGCCGTACGTCACGCTCGGAGCCTCCGCGACCGATGCGGACGGGCGCTGCAAGGACCTGCCGGCGCTGCCGGAAGGAACGACCCACGTACGCCTCGAATTCGACACCGAGACGTACTTTTCCAAGAAGCAAGCCGAGGCGCAGCAGGACGCCCCCCGCGTAAGGGACAGCGGCGCGTTCTTCCCGGAAGTGACGATCGCCTTCGCGGTCGTGCCGGGCGAGCACTACCACGTACCGCTGCTGCTCAACCCGTTCGGCTACTCCGTTTACCGAGGGAGCTAGCACCGACATGCCCACGATTCTCGGCCAGAACCAGTACGGCAAAGCAGAGAACCGCGTCGTAAAGATCACGCGGGACGGCGACACCCACCACATCAAGGACCTCAACGTCTCGGTCGCGCTCTCCGGCGACATGGACGACGTCCACTACTCCGGCTCCAACGCCAACGTCCTGCCGACCGACACCACCAAGAACACGGTGTTCGCGTTCGCCAAGGAGCACGGGATCGAGTCCGCCGAGCAGTTCGGCATCCACCTCGCCCGCCACTTCGTCTCCTCGCAGGAGCCGATCCACCGGGCCCGGATCCGGATCGAGGAGTACGCCTGGGAGCGCATCGCGACCTCCGACGGCAACTCCAAGTTCATCGGCGCCGACGAGGTCAGGCACTCCTTCGCCCGCAAGGGCATGGAGACCCGCGTCTCCCAGATCACCTACGACGGTGAGAACTGGGAGGTCATCTCGGGCCTCAAGGACCTCACGGTGATGAACTCGACCAACTCCGAGTTCTGGGGCTACGTCAAGGACAAGTACACGACGCTGAAGGAGGCGTACGACCGCATCCTGGCGACCGACGTCTCCGCGCGCTGGCGGTACAACTGGACCAGCGATGAGCAGCGCATGCCGAACTGGGAGAAGTCCTACGAGCAGGCGCGCAAGCACATGCTCCAGGCCTTCGCCGAGACGTACTCCCTCTCGCTCCAGCAGACCCTCTACCAGATGGGTTCGCGGATCATCAACAGCCGCAGCGAGATCGACGAGATCCGCTTCTCGCTGCCGAACAACCACCACTTCCTGGTGGACCTCGAACCGTTCGGACTGAAGAACGACAACGAGGTCTACTTCGCGGCGGACCGCCCCTACGGTCTGATCGAGGCCACCGTGCTCCGGGACGGCGTCGAGCCGAAGATCCCGGTCGACATGACCAACCTCTGACGCGGTACTGAGCCGGCCCCCGTCCGCCCGCAGTCGGGCGGGGGCCGGTCATCCCGGAGGAAACACCCATGGCACAGCCTGCAACGGGGCCGGCCGAAGCCCCGAAAACCCTTAGCGGCACGGCAGTTCACCCGTGCGACGAGAAGCTCCCGCCCGCCCGGCTCGTCCCCGCGGCCCTCCAGCACATCGCCGCCATGTACGCGGGCGTCGTCACCCCTCCGCTGATCATCGGCCAGGCCGTCGGCCTGGACACAGCCGGCATGACCCGGCTCATCGCCGCGAGCCTCCTGATCGCCGGACTCGCCACCATCGTGCAGACGATCGGCCTCGGCACGTTCGCCGGGAACCGGCTGCCGTTCGTCAACGCGGCCTCCTCCGCCGGTATCGCGCCGATGCTCGCCATCGCAGAGACCAGCGCACCCGGGCACCAACTCCCCGCCATCTACGGGGCGGTGCTCGTCGCCGGAGTCTTCTGTCTGACGGTCGGGCCGTTCTTCGGCAGACTGCTGCGCTTCTTCCCGCCGCTGGTCACCGGTGTCGTCATCACCCTCATCGGCGTCACGCTCATGCCCGTTCCGGTCGCCTGGGCGCAGGGCGGCGACGCCACCGCCGCCGACTTCGGCGCGATGAAGTACCTGGCGCTGGCCGCCTTCACGCTGGTCGTCATCCTGCTCATCCAGCGGTTCGGCCGCGGCTTCCTCAAGCAAGTCGCGCTGCTGGTCGGCATGTTCGTCGGCACGCTGGCCGCGATCCCGTTCGGGCTCGCCGACTTCTCCGCCCTGAAATCCGCACCGCTCGCCGCCCTGCCGACCCCCTTCGCCTTCGGCGCACCGGAGTTCCATCCGGCCGCGATCCTCTCCCTCTGCATCGTCATGCTCGTCCTGATGACGGAGTCCTCGGCCGGCATGCTGGCCCTGGGCGAGATCTGCGACCGCCGCACCGACGGCCGCACGATCACCCGAGGCCTCCGTACGGACGGCATCGCCACCCTCGTCGGCCCGGTCTTCGGCGGTTTCCCCACCAGCGCCTTCGCGCAGAACGTCGGCGTCGTCTCGCTGACCCGCGTCCGCAGCCGGTACGTCGTCGCGGCGGCGGGCGGCGCGCTGCTGGTCCTCGGCGCCTTCCCGGTGCTCGGCGCGGTCGTCTCGCTCGTCCCGATGCCCGTGCTCGGCGGCGCCGGCATCGTCCTCTTCGGCTCCATCGCGGTCAGCGGCATCCGCACGCTCTCCGAGGCCGGACTCGACGACAGCTCCAACATCATCCTGGTCGCGGTGGCGCTCGGCGCGGGCATCATCCCGCTCGCCGCGCCCACCTTCTACGCCGGATTCCCGGCCTGGGCGCAGACCGTCCTCGGCTCCGGGATCAGCGCGGGAGCGCTGGTCGCGGTCGTGCTCAACCTGTTCTTCCACCATCTCGGCACCCACGGCCGCCCCGCTGTGGCACTCAAATCCTCCTAGGGTCCTGCCGTGCCCACATCGCCACAGAGAGAAGAAGGAAGCGCCATGGCAGCTTCGGCAGACCCTCAGCGCATCGTCATCGAGAACTGTTCGATCGCCACCGTCGACGCCAACGACACGGAGTACGCCTCCGGGTACATCGTCGTGGCCGACAACCGCATCGAGTCCGTCGGCGCCGGCAAGGCGCCCGAAGGGCTTACGGGAGTCGTCCGGCGCATCGACGCCACCGGGCACCTTGCCACCCCCGGCCTGGTCAACACCCACCACCACTTCTACCAGTGGATCACCCGGGGCCTGGCGACCGACCACAACCTCTTCAACTGGCTGGTCGCCCTCTACCCGACCTGGGCGCGGATCGACGAGCCGATGGCCCGCGCCGCCGCGCAGGGCTCGCTCGCCATGATGGCCCGGGGCGGCGTCACCACCGCCATGGACCACCACTACGTCTTCCCGAAGGACTCCGGCGACCTGTCCGGCGCGATCATCGGGGCCGCGCGCGAGATGGGCGTACGGTTCACCCTCGCCCGGGGCTCCATGGACCGCAGCGAGAAGGACGGCGGTCTGCCGCCGGACTTCGCCGTCGAGACCCTCGAGGGCGCGCTCGCCGCCACCGAGGCCACCATCGACGCCCACCACGACGCCTCCTTCGACGCGATGACGCAGATCGCCGTCGCGCCCTGCTCGCCGTTCTCGGTCTCCACCGAACTGATGCGCCAGGGAGCCGAGCTGGCTCGCCGTAAGAACGTACGGCTGCACACGCACGGCTCCGAGACCGTCGAGGAGGAGCAGTTCTGCAAGGAGCTGTTCGGCATGGGCCCGACCGACTACTTCGAGTCCACCGGCTGGCTCGGCAGTGATGTGTGGATGGCGCACTGCGTCCACATGAACGACTCCGACATCGCCGCCTTCGCCCGTACGGGAACCGGTGTCGCCCACTGCCCCTCCTCCAACGCCCGTCTCGCCGCCGGCATCGCCCGGGTCCCCGACATGCTCGCCGCCGGCGTCCCGGTCGGCCTCGGTGTGGACGGCACCGCCTCCAACGAGTCCGGCGAGCTCCACACCGAGCTGCGCAACGCGCTCCTCATCAACCGCCTCGGCGCCCACCGCGAGGCCGCCCTCAACGCCCGCCAGGCCCTGCGCCTCGGGACCTTCGGCGGAGCCCAGGTACTGGGCCGCGCCGACCAGATCGGCTCCCTGGAGGCCGGCAAGCTCGCCGACCTCGTCCTCTGGAAGCTCGACACCCTGGCCCACTCCTCGATCGCCGACCCGGTGACCGCGCTCATCTTCGGCGCGGCCGCCCCGGTGACCCTCTCCCTCGTCGACGGCAAGCCGGTCGTCGAGGGCAACCACCTCACCACGGTGGACGAGGACGCCATCGCCCGCGCCACCCGCGACGAGGCCCGCCGCCTCGCGCAGATCGCCGCCGGGGCCTGACCCCGGCGGAACCCCGAACCGCCGGGCGGCACTGATCCCCGGCGGTGTCCCCGAACCGCCGGGCAGTCACCGACCCCCGGCGGAATCCCCGACCGGCCGGTCGAGGGGGACGGCCCGAGACCGGCCGCCGTGGGCCCGAGCGGGGTCCACGGCAGCCGGTCCGGCGGACGCGCACCCCATGGTGGGCGCCGCCGGACCGGTGATGAACGCTGCCCGCACGCACGCCTCCGCACCCCCCGCTGCACGACCTGCACCACCTGAGAGAGCCGCAAGCACCACCGCACCACTCGACGCTCCACCTCCCTGAACCCCACGTCGCCGACGACGTGTAACCGACCGGAGGAACCGCCGTGGCCGCTGAGCCCAGGTTTCGTAAAGACGCAGATGCAGCCGTCCCCGACGTGACGGATCATGCCGTCACAGAAGCAGAAGCAGCAGGTGAGGACGGCCGGAAACATCCGGTCGACGAGACCCTCCCCCCACTGAAGATGTTCACCAGCGGTCTCCAGCACGTGGCCGCCATGTACGCGGGCGTGGTGGCACCACCCCTGATCGTGGGGCCGGCCGTCGGCCTCACCGCCAAGGAGACCGCCTTCCTGATGGGGGCGAGCCTGTTCACCGCGGGCATCGCCACCCTGCTCCAGACCATCGGCTTCTGGAAGGTCGGCGCACGGCTGCCCTTCGTCAACGGGGTCTCGTTCGCCGGTGTGGCCCCGATGATCGCGATAGGCAAGGACCGGGGACACGAAGGCATAGCCGTGATCTTCGGCGCGATCATCGTCGCGAGCGTGCTGGGCTTCCTGCTCGCCCCGTACTTCTGCAAACTGGTCCGCTTCTTCCCACCGGTCGTCACCGGCACCGTCATCACCCTGATCGGTGTCTCGCTCCTGCCGGTCGCCTTCAACTGGTCCCAGGGCGGCAACGCGACGGCGGACGACTACGGTTCGATGACCAACATCACCATGGCCGCCGTCACCCTGGTGATCGTGCTGGCCCTGCGCAAGCTGCTGCGGGGCTTCCTCCAGCAGATCGCGATCCTGCTCGGCCTGGTCATCGGCACCCTGATCGCCATCCCGGCCGGCATCACCGACTTCAGCGCCATCAAGAACGCCGACGTGGTCGGCTTCCCGACGCCGTTCGCCTTCGGCGGCCCGCAGTTCGAGATCGCCGCCATCATCTCCATGTGCATCGTGATGCTGGTCTGCATGACCGAGTCCACCGCCGACATGCTGGCCCTCGGCAAGATCGTCGGCCGGCCGGCGGACGAGAAGATCATCGAGGGCGGTCTGCGCGCCGACACCCTCGGCAGCGCCATCAGCCCGATCTTCAACGGCTTCATGTGCAGCGCCTTCGCCCAGAACGTCGGCCTGGTCGCCATGACGAAGATCCGCAGCCGCTTCGTCGTCGCGGCGGGCGGCGGCATCCTCATCCTGCTCGGCCTGGTCCCCGTCGCGGCCTCCGTCATCGCCCTCGTACCGCTGCCGGTGCTCGGCGGCGCGGGCATCGTCCTCTTCGGTACGGTCGCGGCCAGCGGCATCCAGACCCTGGCCACCGCCGCCATGGAGAAGGGCGAGAACGCGCTGATCGTGGCGGCGGCCCTCGGGATCGGCCTGATCCCGATCGCGGCGCCGCAGTTCTACCACGCCTTCCCGGAGAGCCTGCTGGTCGTCCTGGACTCCGGTATCTCGACCGGCTGCGTGGTGGCCATCGTGCTGAACCTCGCCTTCAACCACTTCGGCCGCAAGCCGGACGGGATGGACGAGGAGGCCGAGAACGGCGAGCACGTGGTCCCGGCGGCGGCCGGGGTGGGCGTCCACTGACGCATCCGCCGTACCACCCAGCCTGGTGAAGCCCCGCAGCCCGGTGAAGCCCCGTGCGCCCGCACGGGGCTTCGGCCGTCTGTGCCGGGGCCGGAGCGGGGGGCCGGGACCGGGGCCGTGGAGCGGGCGGCAGCCCGGCGGCTGTAGCGTCAGGGGTATGGAAGATCAGTCAGTGGTGGATGTCGGCGATGTGCGCCTCGCGTACCGGACCTGGGGCGATTCGTTCGGCTCGCCCGTCGTGCTGCTGCACGGACTCGGCGGTTCCGCCGCGGACTGGGAGGCGGCCGGCCCCCTGCTCGGCCAGGAGTGGCGGGTCTTCGCGCTGGACCTGCGCGGCCACGGCGAGAGCGACTGGCCCGACGAGTACGACCTGGAGCTGATGGCAGAGGACGTCGTCGGCTTCCTCGACGAGCTGGAGCTGGACCGGGTGGGCCTGGTCGGCCACGGCATGGGCGGCGCGGTCGCCCGGCTGGTGGCGCAGGAGCACTCGGACCGGGTGGAGCGGCTGGTGCTGGTGGAGACCCCGGCCCCGTTCCCCGGTGACCCCGGCCCGGCGGGGCGGCCCGAGGGCCCGGTGGACTACGACGAGAACGCGGTGCCCGCCGTTCGCGACCAGCTCGCCGCCCCGGGCGCGGGCGCGGCCGAGGGGCTCGGCGAGATCGTCGCCCCGACGATGGTCATCACCGGCGGCCCGGAGAGCCGCATGCCGCAGGAGCGCCAGGCCGACATGGCGTCCCTGATCCCGGACTGCCGGCTGATCACGGTCCCCGGCGGCCACCGCATGCACGAGACCCGCGCCGACCAGGTGGCCGCGCACATCACGGAGTTCTTCACCAGCTGACCGGTCCCGGCGGCCACGGGCGGCAGGGCGTTGTCGGAGGAACCGCGCCTTTTCAGCTCTCCGGCCGCCAGTCCGGGCGGCGGCCGCTGAGAGCGATCACCTGGTCCAGCAGCGGAGCGCCGTCCGGCACCGGAACGGGCGGGCCGAAGATGCCGCCGCGGTCCGGGTCGTCCTCCGCCGGGGCGAGCAGGGCCGCGCAGGTACGGAGTTCGGCCTCCCCTGCCTCGTACGGCTGGCCGGTCGCCCGGGCCAGGTCCCAGCCGTGGACGACCAGTTCGTCGAGTGCGACGGCCCCCGCCACCTCCCCGGGCAGGTCCACGCCGCCGGCCCGGGTCATGCCCGTCCAGGCGTCGGCGGAGCGCCAGGCCGCCGCCACCTCCGCCAGCCGCCGGGGCAGCACCTCGCGCCAGTCGTCGCCGAGTACGGGCAGGGCGGAGTCCGGCGGGAGGGCCGTGCTCGCTCCGAGATCCTTGCGGGCCGCGTCGCGAAAGGCGGTGGCCAGGCCGGTCAGGTGGCCGAGCAGGTGCCGTACGGCGTACTCCGGGCAGGGCGTGGGGCACTCCAGCCGGCTGTCGTCGATCGCGTCGAGCAGGCCGGTGACGCGCCGGGCGGCCGGCCCGAGGTCGAGGGCGGGTGCGGGGACATCGGTGCTGGTGTCGTCGTTCATACAGGGCAGACCGCCCGACGGCTGAGAACTCATCGGCCGGGCACGACGGATCCGCCCGGCCGACGGGCCCGGCGCACATCGGCGCGGGCACAACGGCTCTGCGGGGCCGGGGCCCGGCGCACACCGTCACATAGCGGAAGGTTCCTCGCCGTCCTCTTGTCGGCAACCCCCGCGCCATGTCATACAGGTCTGGACCATTGCTGTCCGGATGGAAGGCACCACCGTGCAACGCCCCCACATATCTGCCACGTTGGCCTGTTCCGCCCTACTTCTCACCCCCCTCCTCGCTGCCTGTGGCGGCAGCGCCGAAGCCGACACGCAGCCGCCCGCCGTCCCCGCCGGGGTGACCGCGCAGGCCAGCAGCTCCACCTCGGTGCACGTCATGTGGGAGCCCGCCTCCGACAACAAGGCGGTCGCGGGGTACGAGGTCTACCGCGGGAAGGCCAAGGTGAAGAGCGTCCCGGCGGCCAAGACCATGATCGACGTCGACGGGCTGACGGCCTCCACGGACTACACCTTCTCCGTCCGGAGCAAGGACGCGGCCGGGAACCTCTCCGCGCCCAGCAAGGCCGTACCCGTCACCACCCAGGCCACCCCGCCCAAGGACGACACGCCCCCCACGGCCCCGACCGGACTGAAGGGCACCGCGGACGGAAGCCGGGCCGCCACGCTCACCTGGGGCGCGGCCAAGGACGACGTCGGCGTCACCTCGTACGACATCTACCAGGAGGACTCCCGGATCCACAGCGTCCCGGCCGCCGAGACCACGGCGAAGCTCACGGGGCTGCGTCCGGGCACCGTCTACACCTTCACCGTCCGGGCCCGGGACGCCTCCGACAAGTCCTCGCCCGACAGCAACGCGCTCGACCTCACCACCGCCTCCGCCCCCGGCGCCCCCGCGAGCACCGCCCCCACCGGGCTGCGCTCCGAGATCGGCAAGGAGGGCGCGGAGTTCACCGTCGACCTCTCCTGGGACCAGCCCGACACCGGCGGAGTGATCCCCGCCTACCAGCTCTACCTGAACGGCAAGCTGACCACCACCATCGTCTGGGGCGGTACGCCGCCGAAGGGCCGGGCCACCTACCGGCTGAACCTCGCCGAGCCGGCGGGCACCCGCTACTCGGTCAAGCTCAGGGCCAAGCTCCCGGACGGCAAGTGGGGCGACTTCTCGGCCCAGCCCACGATCGTCCTGGCGGACTGACGGCCCTGGGGGCCGCCCCTCTCAGGCGTCGGCCTCCAGGCGCCTCCTGAGCCCCCAGGCATCCGCCTCCCAGGTGTGCGGCCCCTCGCCCCTTATGATCCATTGATCCCGATATGGATCGAGGGGGTCGAGGGGACCGAAGGGGCTGCACCATGGATCCGGGAGACGACCTGAGCACAAGCGGCGACGTGGAGGAGCGGCCTCCGGACGGCAGGAAGTTCACCTTCCCCAGCGCCCTCACCATCCTCGCCCTCGTCACCCTCGCGGTCTGGGCCCTGGCCTTCCTGGTCCCGCCCGGCGCCTACGACCGCGACGGGGACGGCGCCCCGCTCCAGGGCACGTACCACCGCGTCGACTCCGACCAGAGCCTCACCGACCGCCTGAACGACCTCTTCCTCTCCCCGGTCAACGGCCTCTACGGCGTCCAGGACGCGGAGAGCGGCGAGGTCGGCCCGGATCTGGCCGGCGAACTGTACGGCAGCGCCGGCGTGTTCCTCTTCGTGCTCGCCATCGGCGCCTTCATCACGGTGGTGTTCGCCACCGGTGCCCTGGACCGGGGCATCGGCCGCCTGGCCCACCGCCTGCGCGACCGGGGCGCCCTGCTCATCGCCGGGGTGATGCTGGTCTTCGCCCTGCTCGGTACGGTCGAGGGCTTCGCCGAGGAGACGCTCGGCTTCTACGGCCTGATCATCCCGCTGATGCTGGCCCTCGGCTACGACCGGATGGTGGCCACCGGCACGATCATCCTCGGAGCGGGCATCGGTGTGCTCTGCTCCACGGTCAACCCCTTCGCCACCGGAGTCGCCTCCTCCGCGGCCGGCATCTCGCTCGGCGACGGCATCGTGCTGCGCGCGATCATGTGGGTGGTGCTGACGGCGGTGACGATCGCCTACGTCGTCCGGTACGCGGGCCGCGTCCGCAGGAACCCCGAACGCTCGCTCTCCGGCTTCCTCCCCGGCGACCGCGACCACAACGCGACGGACGCGGAGGAGCCACCGAGGCTGACCGGGCTCCACCAGGTCATCCTCATCCTGGTCACGTCGGTCTTCGCCTTCATGATCTTCTCGGTCGTCCCGTGGTCAAGCGCCCTCACGGGCGACGCCGACGCCACTCCGTACGGCTTCGAACTCGGCTGGTCCTTCCCGCAGCTGGCCGCGCTGTTCCTGGTCGCGGCGGTCCTGGTCGGCGTCGTCGCCCGCTTCGGCGAACAACGGCTCAGCGCGACGATCATCCAGGGCGCGGCCGACTTCATCTCACCCGCACTCGTCATCGTGCTCGCCCGCGGCGTCACCGTCATCATGAACAACGCGCAGATCACGGACACCGTGCTGCACTCCATCGAAGGCGTGGTCTCGGGAACGTCGTCGGCGCTCTTCGCGGTCTTCGTCTTCCTCGTCAACCTCCCTCTGGCCTTCCTCATCCCCTCCACCTCCGGCCACGCCACCCTCGCGATGCCGATCCTGGCCCCTCTGGCCGACTTCGCGGGCGTCTCCCGCGCAGTGGTCGTGACGGCCTGGCAGGCGGCGAGCGGCTGGATGAACCTCTGGGTCCCGACAACGGCCGTCACCATCGGCGGGGTGGCACTGGCGAAGATCGGCTACGACAGGTACCTGCGCTTCGTCTGGCCGCTGCTGGCGATCCTGGCCGTACTGATCTGCGGATTCGTGGCGCTGGGGGCGGTGTGGACGTGAGAGGGGGAACACCCTCGACCGCCTCTCCGGCGCGGCACGACGGCTCGGAGGGGTTTCCGCCCCCGCCACTTCACCGGCTCCGCGGCACCCGTCCGGCGGCTCGTTCTCCGAGGACGAGGCGTCGGAGCCGCTCGGAGCGTTCCTCGCGTCCACGGCTCAGGGGCTCCAGGACGCGCACCGCCCCCGGCGCTGTGCGGTGCCGGGGGCGGAGACGGGGCTCTTGCGGAGAAAGAGTCAGCGGAGCTGCTCGTACGCCGGCAGCGTCAGGAAGTCCGCGTAGTCCTGGTCCAGGGAGACCTGGAGCAGCAGGTCGTGGGCCTGCTGCCACTTGCCGGCGGTGAAGGTCTCCTCGCCGATCTCCTCGCGGATCGCGGCCAGTTCCTCGGCGGCGACCTTGCGGGCCAGGTCCGCGGTGGCGTGCTCGCCGTTCTCGAAGACCACGTCCGCGTTGATCCACTGCCAGATCTGGGAGCGGGAGATCTCGGCGGTGGCCGCGTCCTCCATCAGGTTGAAGATGGCGACCGCGCCCAGGCCGCGCAGCCAGGCCTCGATGTAGCGGATGCCGACCGCGACGGCGTTGCGCAGGCCGTCGTACGTGGGCTTGGCGTCGAGGGTGTCGATGGCGATCAGGTCGCCCGCCGCCACCGAGACGTCCTCGCGGAGGCGGTCCTTCTGGTTCGGCTTCTCGCCGAGGACCGCGTCGAAGGAGGCCAGCGCGATCGGGACCAGGTCGGGGTGGGCGACCCAGGAGCCGTCGAAGCCGTCGTTCGCCTCGCGGTCCTTGTCGGCCTTGACCTTCTCGAAGGCCACCTTGTTGACTTCGGCGTCGCGGCGCGAGGGGATGAAGGCCGCCATGCCGCCGATCGCGTGCGCACCGCGCTTGTGGCAGGTGCGGACCAGGAGTTCGGTGTATGCCCGCATGAACGGGGCGGTCATCGTCACCGCGTTGCGGTCCGGCAGGACGAACTTGGCGCCGCCGTCACGGAAGTTCTTGACGATGGAGAAGAGGTAGTCCCAGCGGCCGGCGTTCAGCCCGGAGGCGTGGTCGCGCAGCTCGTAGAGGATCTCCTCCATCTCGTACGCGGCGGTGATCGTCTCGATCAGGACCGTCGCGCGGACGGTGCCCTGCGGGATGCCGACGTACTCCTGGGCGAAGACGAAGATGTCGTTCCAGAGGCGGGCCTCCAGGTGCGACTCCGTCTTCGGGAGGTAGAAGTACGGGCCCTTGCCGAGGTCGATCAGGCGCTGGGCGTTGTGGAAGAAGTAGAGGCCGAAGTCGACCAGCGCGCCGGGCACGGGGGTGCCGTCCAGCTGGAGGTGGCGCTCGTCCAGGTGCCAGCCGCGCGGGCGGGTGACGACGGTGGCGAGCTCGTCGGCGGGCTTCAGCGCGTACGACTTGCCGGACTTCGGGTCGGTGAAGTCGATGCGGCGCTCGTAGGCGTCGGTCAGATTGAGCTGGCCGAGGATCACGTTCTCCCAGGTGGGAGCGGAGGCGTCCTCGAAGTCGGCGAGCCAGACCTTGGCGCCCGAGTTGAGCGCGTTGATCGTCATCTTGCGGTCGGTCGGACCGGTGATCTCCACCCGGCGGTCGCTCAAAGCGGCCGGGGCCGGCGCGACCTTCCAGGAGTCGTCCGCGCGGACCGCCGCCGTCTCGGGCAGGAAGTCCAGCGTGGAGGTGCGGGCGATCTCGGCGCGGCGCTCACCGCGCCGGGCGAGCAGCTCATTGCGGCGCGGCGTGAACTGCCGGTGCAGCTCGGCCACGAACGCGAGGGCCGCGTCGGTCAGGACCTCATCCTGCCGGGGCAGGGGCTCGGCATCGACGATGGCCAGCGTGGACGGCGCTGGTGCGGACATGAGCTGTCACTCCTTCAGCGGGCGGCGGCGTCTCATGGCCGCCGGGTCGCCTGAGACGGCACGGCGTGCCATGGGCTCCGAGATACGGCCGTGGGTGCCGTCTGAGGTTCAGAGGGCTTCTGACCAGTGGATAGTAGTTTCCTCATGGTGGAAGTTCAATGGTTTGTTGATGTCGAGATTCTCCGGGTCGACAGAAACGGGGAGTCGGCGGCGCAGCGTGCCAGGGCGGGTACGGAGGGTTGACGGCAGTCACTCCAAATGGCCCAGGTCCTCCGCCGTGTCGATGTCGTATGCCTGTGCCACCTGCGAACACTCCACCAGCGTGATCGCATCGCGGTGCTCCCGCAGATACGCCCGCGCCCCCTGGTCACCCACCGCCCCCGCCGCGATGTCCGCCCACAGATCCGCGCCGAACAGCACCGGATGGCCGCGCTCCCCGTCGTACGAGGCCGCCACCAGGCTCGTCCGCGACCGGTACGCCACCCGCACCCGCGCCACCGCCTCCGCGCCGATCCCCGGCTGGTCCACCAGCAGGACGACCGCCGCGTCCGCGCCCGTACCGGTCAGGGCCGCCAGACCCAGCCGGAGCGAGGAGCCCATGCCCTCCTCCCACCCCGGGTTCACGGTCACCGCCGACCCCGTCAGATCGGCGCGGGCCCGCACCTCGTCGGCCGCCGCGCCCAGCACCACATGGAGCGGGCCGCAGCCGCCGTTGCGCAGGGCCCGCAAGGCGTGCTCCACCAAGGGCCGGCCGCGGTGCTCCAGCAGGGCCTTCGGGCGGCCGCCGAGCCGCCGGCCGCCGCCCGCGGCGAGCAGCACCCCCGCCACCTTGGGATTCTTCGCATGAGAAGCCATGAGCCCTGGATACCACCGAGCCGTTCGCACACGCGACACGCATGTCACTCTCAGGGGTAACCCTGATTTCTTTCCGTGGGCTGGCGCGCACAGCCTGTCATGGCGTTAACTTGCGGACGGACCCCGGTACTTGGCCACCGCCCCGGGATCCGGGGGTCACACCGGCACAAGGATGTGCGAGGGGGAGTGCTGTGTTGCGAAGCGTGGGGCAGAAGCGGGTCACCGGCAGCGGCG
The DNA here is from genome assembly GCF_044767965.1 of Streptomyces sp. NPDC101178. Taxonomy (NCBI): domain Bacteria; kingdom Bacillati; phylum Actinomycetota; class Actinomycetes; order Kitasatosporales; family Streptomycetaceae; genus Streptomyces; species Streptomyces sp. NPDC101178. The sequence goes on along the minus strand of NZ_JBIWOZ010000007.1, from coordinate 89,043 downwards.
AGGACCCGAGGGTGGCCGAGCTCCGGATAGCCGTCTCCCGGCTCCGCCGTGAACTGGCCTCGCTCTCCTTCGAATTCCCGGACCGGCCCATCGCCGAGGAGGAACTCGCGGCACTCGATGCCATGGCGGTCGGCGGCGTCCCGGAGATCCCGCGCATGCGCAGCTCGCTGCTGCTGATCGCCGGTTCCATCGGCTCGGTCAGCGCGCTCGCCGCCGCACTGCGCGACGTACGCAACGCGGTGGACCTCTTCGGGGAGCCGCCGCGCGGGTGAGGCAGAACCCCTCGTCGGCTCAGCGGCGGATCAGCCGGCGGGCCGTGGCCGCCGCGACCGCCGCCGTGCGGGAGTCGACGCCCAGCTTCGCGTAGATGTGCACGAGGTGGGACTTGACCGTGGCCTGGCTCAGGAACAGCTCCTTGCTGATCCGGAGGTTCGACAGGCCCTCGCCGACCAGCTGCAGCACCTCCAGCTCCCGCCGGGTCAGCGCCTGTGCCGGCGTGCGCATCCGGTCCATCAGCCGGTGCGCCACCGACGGCGCGAGCGCGGAGCGGCCGGCGGCGGCCGTCCGTACCGCCGCCGCCAGCTCCTGCGGCGGCGCGTCCTTCAGCAGATAGCCGCTCGCACCCGCCTCCACCGCCGCCAGGATGTCCGCGTCGGAGTCGTACGTGGTGAGGATCAGGACCCGGGGGCTGTCCGGCGCGGCGGTGATCGCCGCCGTGGCCTCGGAGCCGTGCATTCCGGGGCCCGGGCCGAACTGGAGGTCCATCAGGACGACGTCGAACCCGCCCGCCGCCGCCAGCGCCACGGCCGCCTCGGCGGTCGCCGCCTCGCCCGCGACCCGGAAGTCCGGCTCGGTGTCCAGGACCGCGCGCAGACCGGCCCGTACGACGGGATGGTCGTCGGCGAGCAGCAGCCGGATGGCGTTCACGCGGCACGCACCCCTTCATGGCCCGGGACCGTCACCGGCAGCGTGAGGGCCAGCGCCGTGCCCTGGCCCGGCGCCGACTCCACGCTCAGCGTCCCGCCCAGCGTCGCCGCCCGCGACCGCATCGCGGGCAGCCCGAAACCGCCGTCGCCGCGCTCGGCCACCGGCGCGTCCGACGGGTCGAAGCCACGGCCGTCGTCCACCACGTCCAGCGCCACGGAGGTGTCCATGAAGCTCAGCGTGATCTCCGCCCGGCCCGCCCGCGCATGCCGCACCGTGTTGGCCAGCGCCGACTGGGCGGTCCGCAGCAGCGCCACCTCGTACGGTGTCGGCAGCTCCACCGGCGTACCACTGACCGCGAACCGCACGGTGAGGTCCGGCCCGGTCGTCCGGGCGCAGAGCCGCTCCAGCGCGGCCGCCAGCGAACCGTGCTCCAGATCCGGCGGCGTCAGCGCCCGTACGAAGGAACGGGCCTCGGCCAGGTTGGCCTGCGCGGCCTCCCGGGCGGCGCGGACATGTGCGGCGGCCGGGGCGTCCTCGGGCAGCGTGTGCTCGGCCGCGCGCAGCAGGAGCTGGATGCTGGACAGGCCCTGGGCGAGGGTGTCGTGGATCTCCCGGGCGAGGCGTTCGCGCTCGGCGAGGGTGCCCGCCGTGCGTTCCGCCTCGGCCAGCTCCGCCCGGGTGGCGACCAGCTCCACGATCAGCTCCCGGCGCCGCTCGCTCTCGCGGAACAGCGCGTCGTACCCGAGGACCGTGGCGACGGCGACAGCCGCACCGAGCAGCGGCCCGATGAACGCGCCCGGAGCGATGTCCTGCCGGTGCACGACGAAGCTGGTGATCGCGGCGGCGGCGGTGACGACCACGGCGGGCACGCCCCAGCGCGTCGGCAGCAGGTGCAGCTGGAGGAAGTAGAGCGGGAAGGCGACCCAGAGGGCATCGGGGGAGAGGGCGAGCAGCGCGAGCCAGAGGGTGCAGAGCCCGGTGAGCCAGACGGCGGCGGCCGTGGTGCCGGGGCGCAGGGGCGCCCGCTGCTGTAGGGAGGTCACGCGGGCCCCCGCCACCGCCCCCACCCCGTACACCCCCGCCATCACCACCGTCAGCGCCACCACCGCCCCCGCGCGCGGTGCGTCCTCGCTCACCGCGCGGACCGCCACCAGGGCCAGCAGGCCCAGCAGCAGCGCGTGCAGACAGAGCCGCAGGGCAGCGGTGACAGGGGTGTGCGAACGCGAATCCATGGTTCGTCCAGCGTAGCCGCGGGCCCTGCGGCCTCGGTCAATCGAAAGGTTGATCTGTGAACCGCCCCCCGCGCGATGTTTCCGCACCCCGGACAGCCGACGATGGACCCATGTTCGTCGCATGGAGAGACCTCCGGTTCGCCAAGGGCCGGTTCGCGCTCATGGGGTCGGTCGTGGTCCTGATCACGCTGCTCGTGGGCCTGCTGTCCGGCCTGACCGCCGGTCTGGCCCGGGAGAACGTCTCGGCCGTCACCGGTCTGGACGCCGACCACCTCGCCTTCGCCGCCCCGCGTGGCGACCAGTCGGTGTCGTTCACCAACTCGACCGTCCGCGAGGACGACTGGCGGGCCTGGGCGGAGCGTCCCGGTGTCGAGGCCGCGCAGCCGCTGGGCATCCGGACGCTGAACGCCACCGCTCCCGGTGACCGTACGGCCCCGGTGTCGGCCTTCGGCGTCGAGCCGGACGGGACGCTGGCGCCCGGAGGGCCGGAAGGCATCGGCCCCGGCCGCGTCGTGCTCTCCGAGAAGGCCGCAGAGGAACTCGGCGCCGCGCCCGGCGACAGGATCGCGCTCGGCCGGGCGGAGCGCGAGGTCGCCGCCGTCGCGGGAGACGCCTCGTACAGCCACACGCCCGTCGTCTGGACCACGCTCGACGACTGGCAGCAGATCGGCCACGACGGCGCCGGCCCCGCCGAACAGGCCACCGTCATCGCGCTGACCACCGCTCCGGGAGCCGATCTGGCGGCCGGTGACGAGGCGGCCGAGACTCGTACGCTCTCCCTCGACGACTCGCTCACCGCCATCGGCTCCTACCAGGCCGAGAACGGCTCGCTGCAACTGATGCGCGGCTTCCTCTTCGCCATCTCCGCCCTCGTCATCGGCGCCTTCTTCACCGTCTGGACCATCCAGCGCAGCGGCGACATCGCCGTACTGAAGGCGCTCGGCGCCTCCACTCCGTACCTCCTGCGCGACGCGCTCGGGCAGGCCGTGGTGATGCTCGTCATCGGTACGGGGCTCGGCACCGCGCTCGCGGCAGGCGCCGGGGTGCTGATCGGCGGCGGGCCGGTGCCGTTCGTGCTGGACGCGGCGACCGTCCTGGTCCCGGCCGTGGTCATGATCGCCCTGGGTGCTCTCGGAGCCGCCCTCTCCATCCGGCGGATCACCGCCGTCGACCCCCTCACCGCACTCGGGAGTGCCCGATGACGCTCACCCTCACCGAGGTGACCCTCACCTATCCGGACGGCGACGGGCGGCTCACCGCTCTGGACCGGGTCTCGCTGGAGGTCCCGGCGGGCACGCTCACCGCCGTCGTCGGGCCGTCGGGCTCCGGCAAGTCCAGCCTGCTGGCCGCCGCCGCGACCCTGGTCACCCCGGACTCCGGCGAGGTCGTCGTGGCCGGTACGAAGACGGGCCCGCTCACCCCGGCGGCGCGGGCGGCCCTGCGCCGGGAGCACATAGGCATCGTGTTCCAGCAGCCCAACCTGCTGCCCTCGCTCACCGCCGCCGAGCAGCTCCAGGTGATGGCCCACCTGTCGGGCGGGCGGAGCCGGGAGGCCCGGCGGCGGGCGCTGGAGCTGCTGGACGCGGTGGGCCTGGCGGAGAAGGCCGACCGGCGGCCGCACCAGCTCTCGGGCGGTCAGCGCCAGCGGATCAACATCGCCCGGGCCCTGATGAACGAGCCCGAGGTGCTCCTCGTCGACGAGCCGACCTCCGCACTCGACCACGAGCGAGGGGCGGCGGTTCTGGACCTGCTGGTCACGCTGACCCGCGAGCGCGCCACCGCGACGGTCCTGGTCACGCACGACCGGGCGCACCTGGAACGGATGGACCGCACGGTGACGATGGACGACGGCCGGCTGACCGTACCGGCCGGTGTCCAGGCTCTCTAACTCCCCGTCCCGTTGCTCGCCAGCGCGTCCGACAGCTCTCCGGCGACCTGCTGGAGGATCGGCACGATCCGCTCGGTCGCGCTCTCCGTCACCCGGCCCGCCGGGCCCGAAATGGAGATGGCGGCCGAGGTGGGGGAGTTGGGTACGGAGACCGCCAGGCAGCGGACCCCGATCTCCTGCTCGTTGTCGTCCACCGCGTACCCCGCCCGCCGCACCTGCTCCAGCGCGTCGAGGAAGCCCTCGGGGGTGGTGATCGTCTTCTCGGTCGCGGCCGGCATGCCGGTACGGGCGAGCAGCGCGCGGACCTCGTCGGCCGGGGTGTCGGCCAGCAGCGCCTTGCCGACGCCGGTGGAGTGGGGAAGCACCCGGCGGCCGACCTCGGTGAACATCCGCATGGAGTGCCTGGACGGCACCTGGGCGACGTACACGATCTCGTCGCCGTCCAGCAGCGCCATGTTCGCCGTCTCGCCGGTCTCCTCCACGAGCCGCTGGAGGTACGGGCGGGCCCACGTGCCGAGCAGCCGGGAGGCGGACTCGCCCAGACGGATCAGGCGGGGGCCGAGCGCGTAGCGGCGGTTGGGCTGCTGGCGTACGTAACCGCAGACGACGAGCGTGCGCATCAGCCGGTGGATGGTCGGCAGGGGCAAGCCGCTGCTCGCGGACAGCTCGCTCAGCCCGACCTCGCCCCCGGCGTCGGCCATCCGCTCCAGCAGGTCGAAGGCGCGCTCGAGCGACTGCACCCCGCCGCTGGCACCGGAGGGCTTGGAGTCGGCTGTGCTGGCGTGGGACGGCGGCACGTCAACGGTCCTTTCGAAGCGGAAGGCAAGGCAGCAGCCTACCGGGCGCTGCCCGATCGGCCCACAGCTGCCGGGCGGACGTCCGTGCCGGTCAGGGGCGGTTTTGTCCGGGTGCCGACGGTGTGTGGGCGGTCGGCGCGGCGGCTCGGTGCCGCCTCTCCTGGCCCATGCTACGTTCCGCACCCCGAAATATAACTTTTACTTTGTGGAAACCTCCAGTCAGGCGACGGGAGTGGCCCGCCGGGCCCCCTCGGTGGAAAGTGGGTCTTGACGAGGGTGGTTCCCGAGTGAAGACTCCTTCAGAAGTTTCAACAGTTCGTTGAATTCCTCGAGTGAGTCCTCTGGAGTGATTCCTGGAGCGAGCTCTCCGGGGCGATTCCTGGAGTGAAGGAGGCACGGGTGTCCGGTCCGGACGTGAACCTGGTACTGCGCTCGACGCGCGTCGTCACCCCCGAGGGCACCCGCCCGGCGACGGTCGCCGTCGCGGGCGGCACCATCGACGCGGTCCTGCCGTACGACACCGAGGTGCCCGCGGGCGCCCGCCTGGAGGACTTCGGCGACGACGTCCTGCTGCCCGGCCTCGTCGACACCCACGTCCATGTGAACGACCCGGGCCGCACCGAGTGGGAGGGCTTCTGGACCGCCACCCGCGCCGCGGCGGCCGGCGGCATCACCACGCTCCTGGACATGCCGCTCAACTCCCTCCCGCCGACCACCACCGTCGAGAACCTGCGGATCAAGCAGCGGGTGGCGGCCCCCAAGGCACACGTCGACACGGGCTTCTGGGGCGGTGCGCTCCCCTCCAACGTGAAGGACCTGCGCCCGCTGTACGAGGCCGGGGTCTTCGGCTTCAAGTGCTTCCTCTCGCCCTCCGGGGTGGAGGAGTTCCCCGAGCTGGACCAGGAGCAGCTGGCCCGTTCCCTGGCGGAGATCGCCGGATTCGGCGGCCTGCTCATCGTCCACGCCGAGGACCCGCACCACCTGGCCGACGCCCCGCAGCGCCCCGGCCCGGCCTACGCCGACTTCCTCGCCTCCCGCCCGCGCGACGCCGAGAACACCGCGATCGAAGGGCTCATCGCCCACGCCAAGCGGCTGAACGCCCGGGTCCACGTACTGCACCTCTCCTCCAGCGACGCCCTGCCGCTGATCGCCGCCGCGAAGCGCGAGGGCGTCCGTGTCACGGTCGAGTCCTGTCCGCACTTCCTCACCCTCACCGCCGAGGAAGTCCCGGACGGCGCGACCGAGTTCAAGTGCTGCCCGCCGATCCGCGAGGCCGCCAACCAGGACGCCCTGTGGGCCGGTCTCGCCGACGGCACGATCGACTGCATCGTCTCCGACCACTCGCCGTGCACCACCGACCTCAAGACCCCGGACTTCGCCTCCGCCTGGGGCGGCATCTCCTCCCTCCAGCTCGGCCTGCCCGCCATCTGGACCGAGGCCCGCAGGCGCGGCCACTCGCTCGACGACGTGGTCCGCTGGATGTCCGCCGCCCCTGCCGAGCTGGCCGGGCTGAGCCGTAAGGGCGCGATCGAGGCCGGCCGTGACGCCGACTTCGCGGTCCTCGCCCCCGAGGCGACCTTCACCGTCGACCCGGCCGAGCTCTTCCACCGCAACCAGGTCACCGCGTACGCCGGGAAGACCCTGCACGGCGTGGTCCGCTCCAGCTGGCTGCGCGGCGTCCGGATCGCCGCCGACGGGGTCCTCGCCGAGCCGACCGGCCGCCTCCTGGAGCGCGAGCACTGACCGTGTCCGCGAGCAGTGCTCTCGTACGTGACCACCGACCGTGCCCTGAAAGGACCCCCGACCATGACGGACGCCGCGATACCCCGCTTCACCGGTGATGCCAGCCCGTACGCGGGCGGCGACCCGTACGCCGACCACCGCACGGCCGACTTTCCCTTCACCCACCTCGTCGACCTGGCCGACCGGCGCCTCGGCGCCGGGGTCATCGCCGCCAACGACGAGTTCTTCGCCGAGCGCGAGAACCTGCTGAAGCCCGGACCCGCCGTCTTCGACCCCGAGCACTTCGGCCACAAGGGCAAGATCATGGACGGCTGGGAGACCCGCCGCCGACGCGGAGTCAGCGCCGCTGAGCCACACCCCACCCCCGACGACCACGACTGGGCCCTCGTCCGGCTCGGCGCGCCCGGCGTCATCCGGGGCATCGTCCTGGACACCGCCCACTTCCGTGGCAACTACCCGCAGGCCGTCTCCGTCGAGGCGGCGTCCCTGCCCGGCTCCCCGTCTCCGGACGACCTCCTCGCCCCGGACGTGAAGTGGACGACCCTCGTCCCGCGCACCCCGGTCGGCGGCCACGCGGCCAACGGCTTCGCCGTCGACGCCGAGCAGCGCTTCACGCACCTGCGGATCAACCAGCACCCGGACGGCGGGATCGCCCGGCTGCGCGTGTACGGAGAGGTCGCCCCGGACCCGGCGTGGCTCACCGCGCTCGGTACGTTCGACCTCGCCGCGCTGGAGAACGGCGGCCAGGTCGAGGACGCCTCCGACCGCTTCTACTCCCCGGCCACCAACACCATCCAGCCCGGCCGCTCGCGCAAGATGGACGACGGCTGGGAGACCCGCCGCCGGCGCGACCGGGGCAACGACTGGATCCGCTACCGCCTGGCCGCGCAGTCCGAGATCCGGGCCGTCGAGATCGACACCGCCTACCTCAAGGGCAACTCGGCGGGGTGGGCGAGCCTTTCCGTACGCGACGGCGAGGACGGCGACTGGTCGGAGGTCCTGCCCCGGACCCGGCTCCAGCCCGACACCAACCACCGCTTCGTCCTGGACGGCCCGGTGCGCGCCACCCACGTCACGATCGACATCTTCCCGGACGGTGGGATCTCGCGGCTGAGGCTGTACGGATCCCTCACCGAGGAGGGCGCCACAGGGCTGGCCGCGCGCCACCGCGAGCTGGGCGGCTGACCGTACGCGAACAGGCCGGCGCCACCGCGATCGCAGGGGGATCGCGGTGGCGCGCTGGTCTGCGGCTGCCTCAGAACTCCTCGTGCGTGTCCGGGTCCCCGCCGAACCGCCGCTGCCGCCCCGACGCGATCGTGGTCAGCTCCTGCGCGGTGAGTTCGAACCCGAACAGGTTCAGGTTCTCCCGCTGCCGCCCCGGATCCGCCGACTTCGGGATCGGCACCGCGCCGACCTGCGTGTGCCACCGCAGCACCACCTGACCCGGCGTCACCTTGTGGTCCTCGGCGATCGCCACCGTCGACGGGTCCTCCAGCACCTCGCGGCCCCGGGCCAGCGGGCTCCAGGCCTCCGTGACGATGCCCTTCGCCGCGTGCACGGCGCGCAACTCCTCCTGCGGGAGCAGAGGATGCATCTCGATCTGGTTGACCGACGGCAGCACGCCCGTCTCGCGCTCCAGCCGCTCCAGATGGGCGGCGGTGAAGTTGGAGACGCCGATGGAGCGGACGAGACCGTCCTCGCGGAGCCTGATCATCGCCCTCCACGTCTCGACGTACTTGTCGACATGGGGAAGCGGCCAGTGGATCAGATACAGGTCGACGTACTCGACGCCCAGCCGGACCCGCGACTCCTCGAACGAGGCCAGCGTCTGCTCGTACCCCTGATGCCTCCCCGGCACCTTCGTGGTCAGGCGGATCTCCTCGCGCGGGACGCCGCTGCGGGCGATGCCCCGTCCGGTGCCGCTCTCGTTGCCGTAGTTCAGGGCCGTGTCGACGAGGCGGTACCCGAGCGCCAGCGCCCCGGCGACGGCCTCCTCCGCCTCTGTGTCGTCCAGCGGATAGGTGCCGAGGCCCACCGCCGGCAGGGTGGTGGAGTCGTTGAGCGTGTGAACGGGTACGTCGCCCATGGTCCGCGCAGTCCTTCCGGTAGCCCCCCGGATAACCCCTCGTCACGTTCTGCCCCGTCCCGGCCAGCGTAGGCGCGCGGCCGGGACGGGGCAGCTCGGCGGAACTGCGCCCTCCGGAAGCCGAGGCCGGGTGCTCAGGCCGCGTGACCTCCGTCCACGACCACCTCGGTACCGGTGATGAAGCCCGCGTCCGCGCTCGCCAGGTACGCCACCAGGGACGCCACCTCCTCCGCCGTGCCGAACCGGCCCAGCGCCGTCGCCGCCCGCTGGCCCTCGGCGAACGGGCCGCCGGCCGGGTTGAGGTCGGTGTCCACCGGCCCGGGCTGGACCAGGTTCACCGTGATGCCGCGCGGCCCCAGCTCCCGGGCCAGCGGCTTGGTCAGCCCCACGAGGGACGACTTGCTCATCCCGTACAGCGTCGATCCGGGCCCGCCCGCGTACCGGCTCAGCGCGGTGCCGACCGAGATGACGCGCCCCCCGTCGGCCAGCCGGTCCACCGCCGCCCGGCAGGCGAGGAAGACCGCCCGCACGTTCACCGCGAGGACCCGCTCGACCTCGGCGTCGGGCAGCTCCGCTATCGGCCCGAGGACCCCGATCCCCGCGTTGTTGACCAGCACGTCGAGCCGCCCGAACGCGTCCGCCGCCCGGTGCACGGCCTCGCCGGCGGCCAAGGCGTCGGCCGCATCGCACCGCAGGGCGACTGCACGCCGCCCCACCTCCTCGATCTTCGCGACGACCGTACGGGCCGCTTCCTCGTCCCGTACGTAGGTGATGGCGACGTCCGCCCCCGCCTCGGCGAGCCGCAGGGCGACGGCCGCGCCGATACCGCGGCTTCCTCCGGTGACCAGGGCGGTCCGGGGCGCGGAGGCGGTGATGGTGGAGGTGGTGCCGGAGCTGGACATGGTGGGTTCCTTGCCTTCGGGGAGCGCCGCCGATCCGGCGACAGCAACCAGCAAAGTCCCTTGGAGGCCCGGAGACCGGCGGGAATCGGACGGGGTGTGACCACGGCCCGTCACGGCCGCCGCCGTCCCGTCGGAGCAATGCGCTGAGGTCGATGCGCACCGCCCGGCCCGACGGCGCCCCTATGTGCATCCCCCAGGACGACCTTTTTGACCGGATCGCCTTCAGGTCTGGCACGCGTTGTCCGGCCCGCAGCCGCTCCCGGGTCCTCGTCCGCGCCCGAGCCCGGCCGAACGCGCGCTCCGACCTCGGCGAGATCACAGCACCGGCAGCCGTCCGCTCCCCGTAGCCGCCGCCCGCAGCCGTCCCAGGATCGCCCGTGCCGCCTTCTCGTAGCCGAGGCGGTTGTTCTGCAGCACCGACTCCGCGTTGGCCAGCTCCAGGAAGGCGATCACCTCGAAGGCCAGCTGCCGTACGTCGGTGTCCCCGGCCAGCTCGCCCGCCGCCCGGGCCTGCTCGATCGTCTCCTCCACGAAGGTGACCCAGCCGGTCTGCGCGGCGGCCAGCGCGTCGTGCACCTTGCCGCCGCGGGCGTCGAACTCGGCGGTGGCCGCGTAGAAGAAGCAGCCGCCCCGGAAGACCCGGTCCCGGGAGTACGCGATCCACGCCTCGCACATCCGCCAGACCCGGCCGATCCCCGGCGGGACCGAGCGGGCCGGACGCAGCACATGGTCGACGTAGACGGCGACCGCCGCGCGCACGGTGGCGAGCTGCAGCTCCTCCTTCGACCCGAAGAGCGCGAACACCCCGCTCTTGCTCAGCTTCAGCTCGGTCGCCAGCCGCCCCAGCGAGAGGCCTTCCAGCCCCTCCACCGAGGCGATCTGCACCGCGCGCCCCAGGATCAGCTGCCGCGTCTGGTTGCCCCGCTCGACCCGCCCGTCCAGCCGTACTGCCGCCATGTGACCACTCCGTACCTCAGAGTTACGAGGCGTCATTCTAGGGACGGCCACGGGCGCCGCCGGACCACCGGCCGCCCGGCCCGCCTCCCCGTCCCCCGGCGCGCCGCGCCTCTGACCACGGGCGATACCGGTCCAGGGACCGGGCCGGATCCGGTCCGTGAGACAGGTGTTCCTTTCCGCCGCGCCCGGCGCGTAGCGTGATCGTTCCGCGTGTGAGCCGGTGATGTCTCCACCATCCGTTCCGCTGTGGAGAACCAAGGAGCACCAGGTGACCGCCGCCGTCGCGCCCGCGCCCGTCCTCGTACCGACCCGCAGGGCCTGGCTCACCGACCTGCCCGTGCTGGCGGTCGCCGTCGTCTGGGGCGCCAGCTACCTCGCGGCCAAGGGCATCACCACCACCCACACCGTCGTCGCCGTCCTCGTCCTGCGCTTCGCGATCGTGCTGCCGGTGCTGGTGGTCACCGGCTGGCGCAAGCTGCGGGCGCTGACCGGCGCGCAGTGGCGGGGAGCCGGGGTGCTGGGGCTGATCCTGAGCGGGATCTTCCTGCTGGAGACGTACGGCGTGGTCCATACCTCGGCCACCAACGCCGGTCTGATCATCAGCCTCACCATGATCTTCACGCCACTCGCCGAAGCCGCCGTGACCCGCGTCCGGCCCCCGGCCTCCTTCGTCGCGGCCGCCGGACTCTCCGTCGCCGGAGTGGTCCTGCTGACCCAGGGCGGCGGTTTCACCAGCCCCTCGGCCGGCGACCTGCTGATGCTGCTCGCCGCCCTCGCCCGTACGGTCCACGTCCTGGCCATGGCCCGGATCAAGGCCGTACGGGCGGCGGACTCGCTCTCGCTGACCACCGTTCAGCTCGGCGGCGCGGTCGCCGTCTTCGCCGTCCTCGCGGTCCTCCCGGGAACCGGTGCCTCGCCGTGGAGCGTGGCGGTCGGCTTCGGCCCCCGGGAGTGGGCGGGGCTGATCTTCCTCTCCGTGTTCTGCACGCTCTTCGCGTTCTTCGTGCAGATGTGGTCCGTACGCCGCACCTCGCCGTCCCGGGTCAGCCTGCTGCTCGGTACGGAACCGCTCTGGGCGGCCGCCGTCGGCATCAGCCTCGGCGGCGAACGGCTCGGCGTGCTGGGGGTGGCCGGGGCCGTCCTCGTGCTGGCGGGCACGGCGTGGGGGCGCCGGAGCGTGCAGGGGGCGGGCTGAGGAGCCGGCCTACTTCCTCCGCACCGCGTCCGGCGCGATCATGACCGCGAAGCCCGTCACGATCAGCACGATGCTGACGAACAGCGCGCGGTCACCGAAGTAGTCGATGTGCTGGGCCAGCGTCCACAGCCGCAGCCACCCCGTCCACTCGTGGACCAGCCCTCCGATGCCCTGCAGCATGATGATGAGCCCGGCCGCCTCGATGAATTTCTTCATGCACCGAGCTTCCTGGCCGGCCCGTTCCCGCCGCGTCGGCCACAGGGCCCGACCGCCGTGCCGAAAGTAGCGGGTTCCGCGACTTTGGTCGCTCCCTCGCCGCCCCGGGCCCGTTCCGGGCGCCCGGCTGCGTAACTTTGTCGATATGACGCGCACCGAGTACCCCTGGCTGCTCCCCTCGGCGATGGCCGACGCCGAGCTGCCCGGCGACCGGGCCCGGGCGCGGCGGACCGTACGCGACTGGGTCGTCGACATCACGGCGTTCCTCATCGCGGCGGGCATCGCCCTCATCGCCCTCGCCGGGATCGAGAACGAAGGGTCGACCCCGGACGCCGTGCTCGTCGTCGACTCGGTGATCGGCGCCGCCGCCTGCTGCGCCCTCTGGGTCCGGCGCCGCTGGCCCGTCGGGCTCGCCGCCGCCCTGACCGTCCTGTCCATCGTGGAGCCCGTCGCGGGCGGCGCGATGATGGTCGCCCTGTTCAGCCTGGCCGTCCACCGCCCGTTCAAGCCGGTGGCGATCGTCGGCGCGGGCGCGCTGGCCGTGGCGCCCCTCCAGCCCTGGCTGCGCCCCGACCCGGAGACCGGCTACCTCACCTCGGTCATCTTCGGGGTCCTGCTGACCCTGCTGGTACTCAGCTGGGGGATGGTCGTACGGTCCCGGCGCCGGCTCGTCCTCACGCTCCGCGAACGGGCCCGCCGCGCCGAGGCCGAGTCGGAACTCCGCGCCGAACAGGCCCAGCGGCTGGCCCGGGAGGCCATCGCCCGCGAGATGCACGACGTCCTCGCCCACCGCCTCACCCTGCTCAGCGTCCATGCCGGGGCCCTCGAATTCCGGCCCGACGCCCCCACCGCCGAGATCGCCCGGGCCGCCGGCGTCATCCGGGACAGCGCCCACGAGGCGTTGCAGGATCTACGGGAGATCATCGGCGTGCTGCGCGGCCCCGGCGACACCGGCGACGGCGAGCGGCCCCAGCCCACCCTCACCACCCTGGACGCGCTGATCGACGAGTCCCGCCAGGCGGGCATGAAGGTCACCCTCGACCGGCGCGTCGCCGCCCCGCAGGACGCGCCCGCCGCCACCGGCCGCACGGTGTACCGCATCGCCCAGGAGTGCCTGACCAACGCCCGTAAACACGCACCCGGCACCGAGGTCACCGTCACCGTGACCGGCGGCCCCGGCGACGGGCTCACCGTCGAGGTGGCGAACCCGGCCCCCACCGAACCCTTCGAACGGGTGCCCGGCTCCGGCCAGGGCCTCATCGGTCTCACCGAACGCGCCACGCTCGCCGGCGGCAGCCTGGAGCACGGCCCCACGCCGGGCGGCGGCTTCGCGGTCCGCGCCCGGCTGCCGTGGCCGGCCGCGTGAGGCGGGCGCGGCGGCCGGGGGAGAACGACTGGTTACGGTGGCTGTCATGAACACCCCGGCGCCTCCTCCGGCCTCCGCACCCGTTCGGCTGCTCATCGTCGACGACGACCCGCTCGTACGGGCCGGGCTCACACTGATGCTCGGCGGGGCCGAGGGCATCGACATCGTCGGCGAGGGCGCGGACGGCGGCGAGGTCGCCGGCCTGGTCGAACGGCTGCGCCCCGACGTCGTCCTGATGGACATCCGGATGCCCGGTATGGACGGGCTCACCGCGACCGAGCAGCTGCGCCGCCGCCCCGACGCGCCCGAAGTCGTCGTCCTCACCACCTTCCACGCCGACGAACAGGTCCTGCGGGCCATCCGCGCCGGAGCCGCGGGATTCGTCCTGAAAGACACCCCGCCCGCCCAGATCGTGGACTCCGTCCGCCGGGTCGCCGCCGGGGACCCGGTGCTCTCGCCCGCCGTCACCCGCCAGCTCATGACCCGGGCCGCGGGCGGCGCGCCGGACGACCGCACCAGCCGGACCGAGCGGGCGCGCACGCGGTTCGCGGAGCTGGCGGAGCGGGAGAGGGAGGTCGCGGTGGCCGTCGGACGGGGTCACTCCAACGCGGAGATCGCGGGCCACCTCTACCTCAGCGTCGCCACCGTCAAGACCCAGGTCTCGCGCATTCTCGCCAAACTGGACCTGAACAACCGCGTCCAGATCGCCCTGTTGGTCCACGATGCCGGGCTGCTCGACGCGGACGGCGAGCAGGACCGCGGCCTACGCTGACCGGACCGGACCGGCCTACGCTGAGCCGGCCGGACCGGCCTACGCTGCGTGGACGGACCGGCCTACGCTGGGTGGGTCCGACCGGCCCACGACGAGTGGTCCGGACCGGAACGAGGGGGCTGACGGCAATGGCTGTGCTCGATCTGCGGGACCTGCCGGATTTCACGGCGAACCCCTATCCGTACTACGCGAAGCTGCGCGCCGAGGGGCCGGTGCACCCGGTGCGCACCGAGCAGATGGAGCGGATCTGGCTGATCGTCGGATACGAGGAGGCCCGCTCGGCCCTCGCCGACCAGCGGTTCGGCAAGGACTGGCGCACCACCGGGCGCTGGGCCGCCCAGGTCAACCCCATCAGCTCCAACATGCTGGAACTGGACGCCCCGCACCACACCCGGCTGCGCAGGCTCGTCGCCCGTGAGTTCACCCCCCGCCGTATCGAGGCGCTGCGACCCCGGGTCACCGAGATCACCACGGAACTGCTGGACGCGATGGTCCCGGCCGGCTCCGCCGACCTCGTCGACGCGCTCGCCTTCCCGCTGCCGATGACCGTCATCTGCGAACTGCTCGGCGTCCCCGACATCGACCGGGACGCCTTCCGTGCGCTCTCCAGCGCCGTCGTCACGCCGACCGCCGCCCAGCGGGAGGCGGGCGACCCGGTCGGCGCGATGAGCTCCTACCTCGTCCAACTCATCGAGGACAAAAGGAGTTCGCCCGGCGACGACCTGATGAGCGCGCTGATCAGGACCCGCGACGAGGGCGGCGACGGGCTGTCGGCCGAGGAACTGGTCGGCATGGCCTTCGTGTTGCTCGTCGCCGGTCACGAGACCACCGTCAACCTGATCTCCAACGGCGTACGGGCCCTGCTCGACCACCCGGGCCAACTCGCCCTGCTACGTGCCGATCCCGGGCTGCTGGACGGCGCGGTGGAGGAGATGCTGCGGTACGACGGTCCGGTGGAGACCGCCACCTTCCGCTTCACCCGGGAGGAGATCGCGGTCGGCTCCACCGTGATCCCGCACGACGAACCGGTGCTCGTCGCCCTCGCCTCGGGCGGCCGGGATCCGGAGAAGTTCACGGACCCGGACACCTTCGACATCCGCCGCGCATCCCAGGGCCACCTGGCCTTCGGTCACGGAGCGCACTTCTGCCTCGGCGCCCCGCTCGCCCGGATGGAGGCCCGCATCGCGATCGGGGCGCTGCTGGAGCGCTGCCCGGACCTGGCCCGCGATCCGGCGGGCGGTGAGCCGGAGTGGCTGCCCGGGCTGCTGATGCGCGGGGTGCGGCGGCTGCCGGTGCGCTGGTAGGACCTCCGCTCGCCTCCGCAACTCCTAGAGAAGGGGAACCTGTTGACCGCCGAAGCAATCACGGAGGCCGAGGGCCTGGTCGATCTGGCCGCACTCGGCGACGACTTCACCCGCGACCCGTATCCGGTCTACGCCGCGTTACGGGCCAAGGGCCCGGTCCACCGGGTCCGCATTCCCGAGGGCACCCACGCCTGGCTCGTCGTGGGGTACGAGGCCGGGCGGACGCTCCTCGCCGACCAGCGGCTCTCCAAGCAGTGGGCCAAGGCCTCACCGGCGCTGGGCGTCACCAAGGTCTCCGCGGGCACGTCGATGCTCAGCAGCGACATCCCCGACCACACCCGGCTGCGCAAGCTGGTGACCCGGGAGTTCACTCCACGCCGGATGGAACAACTCGCCCCGCGTATCCAGGAGATGACCGACGAGCTGCTCGACCGGATGCTCGCGGCGCCCGACCGGCGGGCCGACCTCGTCGAATCGCTCTCCTACCCGCTGCCGATGAACGTCATCTGCGAGCTGCTCGGCGTGCCGTTCCTGGACCGGGCGGCCTTCCGCGAGTGGTCGAACCAGGCGGTCTCCTCGGTCGACGCCTCCAAACGCGACTCCTCCACCAAGGCGATGGCCGCCTATCTGGCCCGGCTCCTCCAGGACAAGCGGACGCAGCCGGGCGATGACCTGATGAGCGCGCTGATCCACACCGCCGACGAGGACGGCGACCGGCTCTCCGCCGACGAACTGATGGGCATGGCCTGGCTGTTGCTCGTCGCCGGCCATGAGACCACGGTCAATCTCATCACCAACGGTGTACACAACCTCCTCGCACACCCGGAGCAACTGGCGCTTCTCCGCGCGGACTTCGGCCTGATCGACAACGCGGTGGAGGAGATCCTGCGCTTCGAGGGACCCGTGGAGACACCGACGTACCGCTTCACGACCGAACCGATCGACATCGGCGGCACGGTGATCCCCGGTGGCGGTGAACTGGTGCTCGTCGCGATGTCGGACGCCAACCGCGACCCGGCCCGCTATCCCGACGCCTCCCGCTTCGACATCACCCGGGACGCCCGGGGCCATATCGCCTTCGGGCACGGCATCCACTACTGCCTGGGCGCGCCGCTGGCCCGGATCGAGACCCGGGTCGCCATCCGGTCGCTGCTGGAGCGCTGCCCGGAGCTACGGCTGGCCGCCGACCCGGCCACGCTGGACTGGCGCACCGGCCTCCTGATGCGGGGTCCGCTGAGCCTGCCGGTGGCCTGGTAGCCGACCGGCGTACGGGAGAACACCCCGGGCCTCAGCCGCCCGGGATCTCCGTCATCGCCACCGGGCGGCGTTCGCGGCGGGAGATCTCGCAGGCCTCGGCGATCCGCAGCGCGTGCAGGGCCTCGCGTCCGTCGCACGGGTTGGCCAGCTCGTCCCGGGCGACCCGGAGGAAGGCGTCCAGCTCCGCCTCGTACGCGGGGGCGAACCGCTCCAGGAACCCGGGCCACGGCTTCGGCGGAGCGCCGGGGCCCTCCGGCTCGGCCGAGGTCAGCGGCGTACGGTCGTCCAGGCCGACGGCGAGCTGGTCCAGCTCACCGGCGAGCTCCATACGGACGTCGTAGCCGGCGCCGTTGCAGCGGGTCGCGGTGGCGGTGGCGAGGGTGCCGTCGTCCAGGGTGAGCAGCGCGGCGGCGGTGTCCACGTCGCCCGCCTCCCGGAACATCACCGGCCCGGCGTCCGACCCGGTGGCGTACACCTCGCGTACCTCGCGGCCCGTCACCCACCGCAGGATGTCGAAGTCGTGGACCAGGCAGTCCCGGTAGAGCCCGCCGGAGAGCGGGAGGTAGTCGGCGGGCGGGGGAGCGGGGTCGGAGGTGACGGCCCGTACGGTGTGCAGCCGGCCGAGCCTGCCGTCCCGCACCGCGGCCCTCGCCTCCGCGTACCCGGCGTCGAAGCGGCGCATGAACCCCAGCTGGAGGATGCTGCCCGCCGCCTCCACCTCCGCGAGGGCGCCGAGCGTGCCCGGCAGGTCCAAGGCGATCGGCTTCTCGCAGAACGTGGGCAGCCCGGCCCGGGCGGCGCGAGCGATGAGCGGGGCGTGGGCGGCGGTCGCGGAGCAGATCACCAGTGCGTCGGGGAGGCCGTGGCCCTCGCCGGTGAACATCGCGTCCACCGGGACGGCCGCGGCTCCGGTCCGGGTGGCGGCCACGGCGGCGCGCTCCGGGTCCGTGTCCGCCACCAGCAGGGATTCCACGGCGGGATGACGGCTCAGAGCCTCCGCGTGGAAGGTGCCGATACGTCCCGTTCCGATGAGTCCGATGCGCATGGCCCCAAGGTGACGGCGGTCCGGTCATCATGTCAAGCATTTGTCCGGACAAACGCTGGACCATGGCTTTGTCCGGACAATCGAACTAGGCTCGGCCCGTGACCGCACAAGGAGCCGATCAGCCGCAGCCGCTGCCGCTGAGTGTGGACCGCACCAGTCCGGTGCCGCTCTACTTCCAGCTGGCACAGCAACTGGAAGCCGCCGTCGAACAGGGCCGGCTGGCTCCCGGCACCCTGCTCGGCAACGAGATCGAGCTGGCCCACCGCCTCGGCCTCTCCCGCCCCACCGTCCGCCAGGCCATCCAGTCGCTCGTCGACAAAGGGCTGATGGTCCGCCGCCGGGGCGTCGGCACGCAGGTCGTGCACAGCCAGGTCCGCCGCCCGCTGGAGCTCACCTCGCTCTACGACGACCTGGAGGCGGCCGGCCAGCGGCCCGCCACCAAGGTCCTGCGCACCATCACGGAACCGGCCACCGCCGAGGTCGCCGCCGCGCTGGGTGTCGCCGAGGGTACGGAGGTCCACCTCGTCGAGCGGCTGCGGTACGCCCACGACGAGCCGATGGCCCTCCTCCGCAACCACCTGCCCCCGGACCTGCTCCAGCTCCGGGCCTCGGAGCTGGAGTCCACCGGCCTCTACCGCCTGATGCGGGCGTCGGGCATCACTCTGCACAGCGCCCGCCAATCGGTCGGCGCGCGGGCCGCCACGGCGGGGGAGGCCCGGGCCCTGGACGAGGAGCCGGGTGCGCCGCTGCTGACGATGGAGCGCACGACGTACGACGACACGGGGCGTGCGGTGGAGTTCGCGTCCCACGTCTACCGAGCCTCGCGCTACACGTTCGACTTCCAGCTCCTGGCCCGCTGAACCCAGCCCGTCGGGACGCCCACTCCAGCCCGTCCGCCGCCCGTGTGGGGACGCCCACTCCAGCCCGTCCGGCGTTTGAGGACGGAACCCTTGCGTCGGTGCGCCCGCAGGCAGAGGATTCCTGGGGCACGGGTCCCCCGGAAGGCGACCGATCCCTCATCGACGGTTCCGTCCTCAAACGCCGGACGGGCTGGGAACGGCGCCCGCACAGGCTGGAAGGGGCGCCACACGGGCTGGAAAGTGCCCCCCGGGCGGGAGCGGGCAGGCCTCGGGGATACTGGGCAGCCGGCCCGGGGCCGTACGCCCCCGGCCCGCTCAAGCGCACAGCGAGCAGCAGCGGAAGAAAAAGAAGAAGGGCACCGCGTCGTGGCAAGGGTTCGGACAGGGGTACGCGCGCTGGGCGCCGTCCTGGCAGTGGTGCTGGCAGCCGCAGGATGCAGCAGCACCGGCGGCAAGCGGGCGGAAGAGCGCGCGGCCGAGGCCGCCGAGGGCCGGGCCGCGGTGAACACGCCCCGCTGGACCTTCGCCATGGTCACCCACTCGGGCGACGGCGACACCTTCTGGGACATCGTCCAGAAGGGCGCCGAGCAGGCGGCCGTCAAGGACAACATCAACTTCCTCTACTCGCACAACGACGAGGCCAACCAGCAGGCCCAGCTCGTCCAGACCGCGATCGACAAGAAGGTCGACGGGCTGATCGTCTCGCTGGCCAAGCCGGACGCCATGAAGTCCGTGATCGCCAAGGCCGTCAAGGCGGGCATCCCGGTCGTCACGGTGAACTCCGGCTCCGCCGAGTCCAAGGAGTTCGGCGCCCTGACCCACATCGGCCAGGACGAGTCCATCGCCGGCGAGGCCGTCGGCGACGAGCTGAACGAGCGGGGCCGCAAGAAGGCCCTCTGCGTCCTGCACGAGCAGGGCAACGTGGGGCACGAGCAGCGCTGCGCAGGCGCGAAGAAGACCTTCGACGGCACGATGCAGAACCTGTACGTCGACGGCACCAACATGCCCGACGTCACCGCGTCCATCGAGGCCAAGCTCCAGTCCGACAAGAGCATCGACGCGGTCGTCACCCTCGGCGCCCCCTTCGCCGACGCCGCCGTCCAGGCCAAGCAGACGGCGGGCAGCAAGGCCGAGATCGACACCTTCGACCTCAACGCCAAGGTCGCCACCGGCCTCCAGACCGACAAGCTCGGCTTCGCCGTCGACCAGCAGCCCTACCTCCAGGGGTACGAGGCCGTGGACCTGCTCTGGCTCTACCGCTCCAACCGCAACGTCCTCGGCGGCGGCCTGCCCGTCCTGACCGGCCCGCAGATCATCACCAAGGACGACGCCGACGCCCTGGCCGACTTCACCAAGCGCGGCACCCGATGAGCGGCTCCACCGCCACGCCGGAACACGTGGACGAGCGCCTCGTCCGCACCTCGCCGCTGCGCAAGCTCCTCGGCCGCCCCGAGCTCGGCTCGGTCGTCGGCGCGGCAGCCGTCTTCCTCTTCTTCGCGATCGTCGCCGACAGCTTCCTCCAGGCCTCCAGCTTCGGAACGGTCCTGTACGCGGCCTCGGTCCTCGGCATCATGGCCGCCCCGGTCGCGCTGCTGATGATCGGCGGCGAGTTCGACCTCTCCGCCGGGGTCCTGGTGACCAGCTCCGCGCTGATCTCCTCGATGTTCAGCTACCAGATGACGGCCAACGTCTGGGTCGGCGTCTTCGTGTCGCTGCTGGTCACGCTCGCCATCGGCGCGTTCAACGGCTTCATGCTGACCCGCACCAAACTGCCGAGCTTCATCATCACGCTCGGCACGTTCCTGATGCTCACCGGCCTGAACCTCGGCTTCACCAAGCTGATCAGCGGCACGGTCTCCACCAAGGCCATCGGCGACATGGAGGGCTTCGAGTCCGCCCGCGCCCTGTTCGCCTCGACGCTGACCCTCGGCAGCATCGAGTTCAAGGTGACCATCCTCTGGTGGATCGGGCTCGTCGCGCTCGCCACCTGGGTCCTCCTCCGTACCCGCTTCGGCAACTGGATCTTCGCCGTCGGCGGCGAGGCCGACGCCGCCCGCGCGGTCGGCGTACCCGTCATCCGTACGAAGATCGGGCTCTACCTGGGCGTCGCGTTCGCCGCCTGGATCTCCGGACAGCACCTGCTCTTCAGTTACGACGTCGTCCAGTCCGGCGAGGGCGTCGGCAACGAGCTGACGTACATCATCGCGGCCGTCATCGGCGGCTGCCTGATCACCGGCGGCTACGGCTCCGCGATCGGCTCGGCGGTCGGCGCCTTCATCTTCGGCATGACCAGCAAGGGCATCGTGTACGCCGAGTGGAACCCGGACTGGTTCAAATTCTTCCTGGGAGCGATGCTGCTCCTGGCCACCCTGCTCAACGCGTGGGTGCGCAAGCGCGCGGAGGCGACGTCATGACGGCCACCACCGAGAAGCCGGTCGGCCCCCTCGTCGAACTGGACGACGTATCGAAGTTCTACGGCAACATCAAAGCCCTGGAACACGTCTCGCTGGAGGTCCACGCGGGCGAGATCACCTGCGTCCTCGGCGACAACGGCGCCGGCAAGTCCACCCTCATCAAGATCATCGCGGGACTGCACCGGCACGACGCCGGACGCTTCCTGATCGACGGCGAGGAGACCACCCTCGCCAACCCGCGCGACGCCCTGGACCGGGGCATCGCCACCGTCTACCAGGACCTCGCCGTCGTCCCGCTGATGCCGGTCTGGCGGAACTTCTTCCTCGGCTCCGAGCCCACCACCGGCGTCGGCCCCTTCAAGCGCCTCGACGTGAGGAAGATGCGCGAGACGACCCGTACGGAACTGCTGCGCATGGGCATCGACCTGCGCGACGTCGACCAGCCCATCGGCACGCTCTCCGGCGGTGAGCGCCAGTGCGTGGCGATCGCCCGCGCCGTCTACTTCGGCGCCAAGGTCCTCGTCCTGGACGAGCCGACCGCCGCGCTCGGCGTCAAGCAGTCCGGGGTGGTCCTCAAGTACGTCGCCGCCGCCCGCGACGCGGGCCTCGGCGTGGTCCTCATCACGCACAACCCGCACCACGCCCACCTCGTCGGCGACCGGTTCATCCTGCTCAAGCGCGGCGCCATGTCCGGCAGCCACACCAAGGACGACGTCACGCTCGACGAGCTGACCCGGCAGATGGCGGGCGGCAGCGAGCTGGAGGAGCTCAGCCACGAGCTGGAACGCACCCCGGCCCCCACTCTTCCCGGCACCTCCGCCGCCACCGAAGAAGGATCCTGACCGGCGACCCGCCCCGGCGCGGCCGACCCCGGCCGACCGCTCCGGGGACCGGGCAGTGGCAGAATCGGGCGCGGCGGGCGCCGTCCGCCGCCGACCGTGACAGCGGCCCGGCCCCCTTGACCCCGCAGGGACGATGAGCACGTACCGCGACTTCGCCGACCGCGGCTCCGCCCGCGCCACCGTCCTCAAGACCGTCGGCACCAAGGAACGCCGCTCGCACCTCACCGCGCCGCGCGTTCCCACGGTCGGGATCGACATCGGCGGTACGAAGGTGATGGCCGGCGTCGTCGACGCCGACGGCAACATCCTGGAACAGCTGCGCACCGAGACCCCGGACAAGTCCAAGAGCCCGAAGGTCGTCGAGGACACGATCGTCGAGCTGGTCCTGGATCTCTCCGACCGGCACGACGTGCACGCGGTGGGCATCGGCGCGGCGGGCTGGGTGGACGCCGACCGCTCCAAGGTCCTCTTCGCCCCGCACCTCGCCTGGCGCGACGAGCCCCTGCGCGACGCCATCGCCTCCCGCCTCGTCGTCCCGGTCATGGTCGACAACGACGCCAACACCGCCGCCTGGGCGGAGTGGCGCTTCGGCGCGGGCCGCGGCGAGGACCACCTCGTCATGATCACGCTCGGTACGGGGATCGGCGGGGCGATCCTGGAGGACGGCCAGGTCAAGCGCGGCAAGTACGGCGTGGCCGGTGAGTTCGGCCACATGCAGGTCGTGCCGTCGGGCCACCGCTGCCCCTGCGGCAACCGGGGCTGCTGGGAGCAGTACAGCTCCGGAAACGCGCTGGTCCGCGAAGCCAAGGAGCTGGCCGCCGCCGACTCGCCGGTCGCGCACTTCCTGCTGGACCGCGTCAAGGGCAACATCCCCGACATCACCGGCCCGCTCATCACCGAACTGGCCCGTGAGGGCGATGCGATGTGCATCGAGCTCCTCCAGGACATCGGCCAGTGGCTCGGCATCGGCATCGCCAACCTGGCCGCCGCGCTCGACCCCTCCTGCTTCGTCATCGGAGGCGGTGTCAGCGCCGCCGACGACCTCCTGATCAACCCGGCCCGGGACGCCTTCAAGCGTCACCTCACCGGCCGCGGCTACCGCCCCGAGGCGAGGATCGCCAAGGCCCAGCTCGGCCCCGAGGCCGGTATGGTCGGCGCCGCGGACCTCGCCCGGCTGGTCGCCCGCCGCTTCCGCCGGGCCAATCGGCGCCGCGTCGAGCGGTACGAGCGGTACGCGCAGATCTACGACCAGGCGGCGAGCACCATCCGCAACACGCGCTCGACCCGCACGGTCGACTGAACCGCAGGGGCCCGAGCGGCGTCTCAGCTCGGAACCCGATTCCGTACCCGCCCCGTACCGAACTCCTTGTTCCGACCCCGACCGGCCTCCACGCCTCCGTACCCCGCTCCGCAGCACGAGGGACCACCTGATCATGATCGCAGCCGACCACCCCGTGGTGCCGCCCCAGTCCGAGTCACCGGGCGACGGCGAGGGCAAGCCGCCCGAGAGCCCCCGGCGGGTCTTCAGGCGCCGGTTCATCACCGCCACGATCATCGTGCTGCTCATCGGCATCCCGGCGGGCTACCTCCTCGTCTCCGCCGGCCAGAGCCGCCGCTCGGGCATGGACAAGGAGGCCGAGGCGGCCGCCGTGGGCCTCCGCGAGGGCTGGCCCTCCAAGATGCAGCGCCGGATCTTCGAGATTCCGATCCCCGGCAACGGGGTCGGGGTCCAGTACTACGAGACGAACAACTGGAAAGCCAGCCGGATGTACGCGAAGTTCCGTACGACCTCCGCCGGCCTGGACCGCTTCCTGAGCGGCGTCGGCACCGGCCGCGCGGCCCTGGAGCCCGGGAAGGTCGACATCAGCCCCCGGGACATCAAGATCACCGGCTGGTACTTCAGCTCGAACGAGAACTGGGCGAGCGTCACCCACACCAACAAGAAGCCGCGCCCCACCCAGACCATCACGGTCAACATGACCGACCCGGCCAGCCCTGTCGTCTACGTCGTATCGGCGGCGACCCCCTGACCGGAACGGGCTTCCGCCGCCTACCCGGTGATCCGACGCTCGACCCGGATCCGGCCGTGCCTCAGGTCCTGGGCACGCTGGGGGGCGAGCGTCATCCGCACGCGGAGCCGACGGTTTCCGCGCGCGGAACCGAGGGTTTCCGCGCGCGGAGCTGAGGGGGCGTGGGGCGCAGTGGCGATCTTGGTGACCGGTGCGACCGGGAGTGTGGGGCGGCATGTGGTCGAGGAGCTGCTCAAGGCGGGTGAGGACGCACGGGCGGCCTTCCCCGGTGACCCCCTGCCCGGGAGCGGACGGGCGGGCTCACTACCCTGGAGCGAGTGAGTGAGTTGAGCGAGACGACCCCGCAGCCCGCCCGGCCCCCGCGAACGGCCGATCCCGAGCCCCCGCAGGGCGAGGTGATCCGGCCTCTGCCCCCGGCTCCCGGGCCCGTGCCCGGGCAGCCGTACACCCAGGCCCCGGTGCCCGCGGCCGGTCACCCGCCCCGGTCGGCCACCCCGCCCTCGCAGCCGGCCGACCCGGCTCCGCAGCGGATACCCGCCGAGCCTGGACAGCCGGCCCTCGGCCCGCACTACGCCCAGCCTGAACCGGGCCCGCAGTTCGCCGACCCGCAGGCCGCACCCGGTCCGCACGCCCAACCCGCACCGAGCCCGCACGCCGAGCCTGCTCCCGGCCTGCAGTTCGCCGACCCGCTGGCCACAACCGGCCCGCACGCCCAGCCCGCGCCCGGCCCGCAGTTCTTCGAGCGGCAGCCCGTTCCCGGTCCGCAGTTCGCCGACGTACAGGTTCCGCAGGCGCTCCCCGGCCGGCCGCACGTGCCGGCGGGTCCCGGACCGCAGCAGGTCCAGCCGCAGGTCCCCACGCCGGAGCCCTTCGCTCCGCAGCAGCCCCACGGCGTCGGCGGCCCGCAGCCGGGCGGCCCGGCGCAGGGCCCGCAGCCCGTGCCCGGCCCGGGTACGGTGCAGGCCCCGCACGCCCCCACCGAGGCCCTCCGCACCCTCCAGTACCGCTTCGACGGCCCCGAGGACGCCCCCGTCCTGGTGATCGGGCCTTCGCTCGGGACGACCTGGCACATGTGGGACCGCCAGATACCCGAGCTGACTCAGCACTGGAGGGTCTTCCGTTACGACCTGCCGGGCCACGGCGGCGCTCCCGCCCATGCCGCGCCCTCCGTCGCCGAGCTCGCGGACCGGCTGATCGCCACCCTCGACGGGCTCGGGGTCCAGCGGTTCGGTTACGCGGGGTGCTCGATCGGCGGGGCCGTCGGCGCGGACCTGGCGCTGCGCCACCCGCACCGGGTGGCCTCGCTGGCGCTGGTCGCCTCCTCGCCCCGGTTCGGCACGGCCGACGAGTTCCGGCAGCGCGGCGTGATCGTGCGCACCAACGGGCTGGAGCCGATGGCCCGTACCGCGCCGGAACGCTGGTTCACCCCCGGCTTCGCCGCCGCGCAGCCCGCCATCGTGGAGTGGGCCGTCCAGATGGTCCGCACCACCGACCCCGGCTGCTACATCGCGGCCTGCGAGGCGCTGGCGGCCTTCGACATCCGCGACCACCTGGGCCGGATCGGCGTCCCGACGCTGGTCCTCGTCGGTGCGGAGGACCAGGTCACCGGGCCCGCCGAGGCGCGCACGCTGGTCGCCGGGATACCGGACGCCCGGCTCGCGCTCGTCCCCGGCGCCTCGCACCTGGCCCCGGTCGAGCAGCCCGCGGCCGTCTGCGACCTGCTGCTGACGCACTTCTCCACCGCCTGGCAGGACGCGCCCGCCGCACCTCCCGTACCGCCGCTCGTCCCCGGCCCGGCCACGCCCGCCACCTCCTTCGCCCCCATCGCCGAGATCGCCCCGGCGTCCGGCCCGCCCGAGGCCGCGGGGCCGCAGCGGCAGAGCGGCCACGAGCGCGGCACGAAGGTGCGCCGGGAGGTGCTCGGGGACGCGCACGTGGACGCCGTCAACGCCTCCACCGACGCGTTCACCGAGGACTTCCAGGAGCTGGTCACCCGGTACGCCTGGGGCGAGGTCTGGAGCCGGGAGGGCCTGGACCGCCGCACCCGCAGTTGCATCACGCTCACCGCGCTCGTCGCCTCCGGCCACCTGGAGGGCCTGGCCGCGCATGTCCGGGCCGCCCTGCGCAACGGCCTGACGCCCGCCGAGATCAAGGAGGTCCTCCTCCAGAGCGCCGTCTACTGCGGCATCCCGGCGGCAGGCGCGGCCTTCACGATCGCGCAATCCGTGATCCAGGAGGAAACGACCCCGCCCGCGTAGCAGGATAGAGCCATGAACGCATCGCCTCAGCCACTCACGCTCACCAAGAAGACCCATTCCTGCGTGCGGATCGAGAAGGAGGGGCGCGTCCTGGTCATCGACCCGGGCGGCTTCTCCGAGGACGACGCGGCGCTCGGCGCCGACGTCCTCCTGGTCACACACGAGCACCCGGACCACTTCAACGAGGCCAGGCTGCGGGCGGGCCTGGAGGCGAACCCGGCGGCGGAGATCTGGACGCTTCGGAGCGTGGCGGACCAGCTGTCGGCCGCGTTCCCCGGGCGCGTGCACACCGTCGGCCACGGTGACGCGTTCTCGGCGGCCGGGTTCGACGTCACCGTGCACGGCGAATTGCACGCGGTGATCCACCCGGACATCCCGAGGATCACCAACGTCGGTTTCCTGGTGGACGGTTCGGTCTTCCACCCCGGCGACGCGCTGACCGTCCCCGACCGGCCCGTGGACACGCTGCTGCTGCCGGTGATGGCCCCGTGGAGCAAGATCTCCGAGGTCATCGATTACGTACGCGAGGTGAAACCGCGCCGCGCGATCGACGTCCACGACGCTCTGCTGACCGACCTCGCGCGTCCGGTCTACGACAACCAGATCGGCGCCCTCGGCGGCGCGGACCACGGCCGGCTGGCACCGGGAGGCGTCACGGAGCTGTGAGGCGGACGGCGGCTGTCAGTGGGACCGGTTAGGTTGGTGGGCATGCGCATCGCCACCTGGAACGTCAATTCGATCACCGCCCGGCTGCCGAGGCTGCTGGCCTGGCTGGAGAGCAGCGGCACCGACGTGCTGTGCATCCAGGAGACCAAGTGCACGGCCGAGCAGTTCCCCGCCGAAGCCCTGCGCGAGCTGGGTTACGAGTCCGCCGTCAACGCCACCGGCCGGTGGAACGGGGTCGCGCTGCTCTCCCGGGTCGGCCTCACCGACGTCGTCACCGGACTGCCCGGCGGCCCGGACTACGAGGGCGTCCAGGAGCCGCGCGCCATCTCCGCGACCTGCGGCCCGCTCCGCCTCTGGTCGGTCTACGTCCCCAACGGCCGCGAGATCGAGCACGACCACTACGCGTACAAGCTGGCCTGGCTGGAGGCCCTCCGCAAGGCGGTGGCGGCGGACGCGGCCGGGCCGCTGCCCTTCGCGGTCCTGGGCGACTTCAACGTGGCCCCGACCGACGAGGACGTCTGGGACCCGGCGCTCTTCGAAGGCGCCACGCATGTGACGCCCGCCGAGCGCGCGGCCCTCTCGGCCCTGGAGGCGGAGGGGCTGGGCGAGGTGCTGCCGCGCCCGCTCAAGTACGACCGCGCGTACACCTTCTGGGACTACCGGGAGCTGCGCTTCCCGAAGAACAAGGGCATGCGGATCGACCTGACCTACGGAAACCCCTTGTTCACCGCCGCCGTCAAGGACAGCTACGTGGACCGCGAGGAGCGCAAGGGCAAGGGCGCGTCCGACCACGCGCCGGTGGTGGTCGACCTCGACCTCTGACGGGCGGCCGGGGCGGAGACGGCGGCCCCGACGGGCCCCGGTCCCGCCCCCTCCTCGGGGCGCCCCCTCAAACCTCAGTGCGCCGAGAACCCGCCGTCCACGAAGAGCGCCTGCCCGGTGACGTACGAGGACGAAGGCCCGGCCAGGAACACCGCGGCCCCGGCGAAGTCCTCCGCCAGCCCGTTGCGCCCGACGAAGGTCCGGGCGGCGAGCGCGGCGACCTTCTCCTTGTCCGAGGCGAGCCGCTCGTTGAGCGGGGTCAGGACGAACCCGGGCACCAGCGTGTTCGCGGTGACGCCGTACGGTGACCACGCCTCCGCCTGCGACCGGGCCAGCGACTCGAGACCGCCCTTCGACACCCCGTACGCACCGCTGTTCACGAAGGCGCGGTGGGCCTGCTGCGAGGAGACGTGGATGATCCGGCCGTACCCGCGCTCCGCCATCCCGGGCCCGAACCGCTGGCCCAGCAGGAACGGCGCTTTGAGGTTCACGGCCATGGTGGTGTCCCAGACGTCCTCGCCGAGCTCGCCCAGAGGCGGCCGCAGATTGATCCCGGCGCAGTTGACCAGGATGTCCGGCTCGCCGAAGGCTTCGACCGCCCCGTCGGCAGCCGCACGCACACCGTCGGCGGTCCCCAGATCGGCGCTCACCCACGCGGCCCGGCACCCCTCGGCCTCCAACTCGCCGACGGTCGCCTTCAACTCGGCCTCCCGCCGGGCCACCACGACCACCCGCGCCCCGGCCCGAGCCAGCGCCCCGGTGATGGCCCGCCCGATCCCGGAACTGCCTCCGGTCACCACGGCGACCCGCCCGGCCAGCGAGAACAGGTCCGACACATACGTTCGCTCACTCATGGCCACACCCTAGGGCTCACTCACGGCCACACCCTAGGACAGTGCGCTTGTACGTGCCGCCGGCGAACAGTTGACCACCGCGCGCCCTGTGGTGCGGAACCTGGCAAGGATGGGACCCTAGTGGTATGAACATCCCTTTCTTGGACAACTGGCGTAAGCGTCAGGGTGGTACGCAGGGGCACGCGCTCGCGGCCGCCGTCGAAGCTGATCCCGACGGTGTGGCCGAGTTGCTCGCCGAATGCGAACTGCTGCGTGCCCGGGCGGGGCAGCAAGGGCTCGAACTCGACGACTCCCCGGCCTCGTTGGCCGCGCTCGACCAGTTGCCGCCGCGCTGGCGCGACGATCAGGAGGAGCTGCCCTGGCTGGGCAACGACGCCGGTCTCTATCTGGGTACCGTCATCGTGCGCACCGTCCCGGGGGCCGCGTGGGACATCTGGCCGAGCGGGCAGCCCGTGGTGCGGCTGGAGTCCGGGCGGGAGATCGACGTGGTCGCCGCCGGGCTGGACTGGGCGATGTCGGGCAGTCCCGAGCTCTCGCAGATGTACGCGGAGTCGGCCGAGAACTGATCTCCCGTAGCGATAAACAGCCTTATGTGCCATTTGGGCGTGTCGGGTGCGAAGTCCCTTTTCGGGATGGATAGTTTGCGCTGACCTCGACACAGCGACAAGTGGGTAGGGCAGCGCATGGCCGTCGATCCGTTGATCGAACTGAGGGACGTCAACAAACACTTCGGAGAGTTGCACGTACTTCAGGACATCAATCTCACCGTCGGCCGCGGGGAGGTGGTGGTGGTCATCGGCCCCTCCGGCTCCGGGAAATCCACCCTCTGCCGGGCGGTCAACCGGCTGGAGACGATCGAGTCCGGCTCCATCCTGATCGACGGCCGGCCCCTCCCCGAGGAGGGCAAGGGACTGGCCCGGCTCCGGGCCGAAGTCGGCATGGTCTTCCAGTCGTTCAACCTCTTCGCCCACAAGACCGTGCTGGCCAATGTGTCCCTGGCCCAGCTCAAGGTCCGCAAGCGGAAGAAGGAGGAGGCCGACCGGCGCTCCCGGGAACTGCTGGAGCGGGTGGGCCTCGCCGCCCACGCCGCCAAGTTCCCGGCCCAGCTCTCCGGCGGCCAGCAGCAGCGTGTGGCGATCGCCCGCGCCCTGGCCATGGACCCCAAGGCACTCCTCTTCGACGAGCCCACCTCGGCGCTCGACCCGGAGATGATCAACGAGGTGCTGGAGGTCATGCAGCAGCTCGCCCGGGACGGCATGACCATGGTCGTGGTCACCCATGAGATGGGCTTCGCCCGGTCCGCCGCCAACCGCGTCGTCTTCATGGCCGACGGCCGCGTCGTCGAGGACCGCACCCCGGAGGACTTCTTCACCGCCCCGGAGAGCGACCGCGCCAAGGACTTCCTGTCCAAGATCCTCAAGCACTGACGGGGGGCTTCTCGTGTCGCGTATCAACACTCTGCGCACCAACCGTGACCGCAGAGGCAGCCGTGCGGCCCTCGCGCTCTGCCTGCTGCTCTCCGTCCTCGCCGCGGCCTGCGGAAAGGACGGCAGCCCGCCGGTGAAGGGCCCGAAGCCCGAGGCGCTGCCCGTCTACCAGGTGAACCAGAACTTCGACCTGCCCGCATCGCCGACCTGGCGGAAGGCCGAGCGGCGCGGCTATCTGATCGTCGGCGCCAAGGAGGACCAGCCCTACCTTGGCGAGAAGGACCCGGCCAGCGGCGTCTTCTCCGGCTTCGACATCGAGATCGCCCGGATGATGTCGGCCTCGCTCGGCTTCGAACCCGACACCATCCGCTTCCGGACGATCGCCTCCGCCAACCGGGAGACCGCCCTCCAGAACGGGCAGATCGACTACTACGTCGGCACCTACACCATCAACGACATGCGCAAGAAGCTCGTCGGCTTCGCCGGCCCCTACTACATGGCGGGCCAGGGACTGCTGGTGCGCACCGACGAGAACGACATCGACGGGCCGCAGGACCTGGACGGCAAGACGGTCTGTTCGGCCGCCGGCTCCACGCCGTACCAGCGCATCGCCGAGGACTACCCCAAGGCGGTCCTCGTCGCCTACGACACGTACTCGATCTGCGTCGACAACCTGCTGACCTTCCAGGTCGACGCCGTCACCACCGACGACGCCATCCTGCTCGGCTTCGCGGCCAAGGCGCCCGACGAGATGAAGGTCGTCGGCAAGCCCTTCTCGGAGGAGCCGTACGGCATCGGCGTACCGCGCGCCGACAACGCGCTGCGGGCCGCGCTCAACGACGCGCTGGAGGCCGACGAGAAGAACGGCAACTGGAAGAAGGCGTTCGAAGCGACGCTGGGGCTCTCCGGAGTGCCCGCGCCGACCCCGCCGCCGATCGACCGCTACCCGGCGAACTGAGGGGACGGCGCCACCCATGGACGTACTGACAGACAACTTCTCCCTCTACGGCAAGGGCTTCCTCGGCACCGTCGAGCTGACGGTCTACTCCTCGGCCCTCGCTCTCGCGCTCGGCTTCGTGATGGCCTCCTTCCGCGTCGCGCCCGTCGGCTCGCTGCGGGTGCTGGGCACGGTCTGGGTGACGGTGCTGCGGAACACGCCGCTGACGCTGCTGTTCTTCGCGGTCCTCCTCGGCCTGCCCCGCTTCGGCCTCGTCCTGCCCTTCCAGCTCTTCGCCGTCCTGGCGCTCGGCTGCTACACCTCCGCCTTCATCTGCGAGGTGCTGCGCTCCGGCATCAACACCGTGCCGACCGGCCAGGGCGAGGCGGCGCGCAGCCTCGGCATGACCTTCGGCCAGACCCTGAGCGAGGTCGTCCTGCCGCAGGCCTTCCGCTCCGTGATCCCGCCCGTCGGCTCCACCCTGATCGCGCTGGCCAAGAACTCCGCGATCGCCGGCGCGTTCAGCGTCACCGAGCTGCTCGGCACCTACCGGACGCTCAACGAGCTGGGCTACAGCATCATCTGGACGTTCATCTGGATCGCCGTCGGCTACCTGATCATCACCCTCACCATCAGTGCGCTCTTCACCGTGATGGAGAAGCGCTGGGGAGTCGCACGATGACCCACTCCGCCCCGACCGCCACCGCGCTCTACGACATCCCGGGCCCGCAGACCCGTAGACGGCACCTGCTGTACGGGATCGTCTCGACGGTCGTGATCCTCGCCCTCGTCGGCTGGATCGTCTATCTCCTCTTCGACACCGACCAGTTCACCGCCGAGAAGTGGCGTCCCTTCGCGTACAAGGGCATCCAGGAACTGCTGCTGCGCGGACTCGGCAACACGCTCAAGGCGTTCGCGTACGCCGCCGTCCTCTCCCTCGCCCTCGGCGCGGTCCTGGCGGTCGGCCGGCTCTCCGTGCACCGCCCGGTGCGCTGGATCGCCACGCTGCTGGTCGAGTTCTTCCGGGCCATGCCGGTGCTCGTGATGATCTTCTTCATCTTCGTGGCGCTGAAGGTCCACGCGCTGCCCGCGCTGGTCGCCGGACTGACCCTCTACAACGGCTCGGTCCTCGCGGAGGTCTTCCGGACCGGGATCAACTCCGTGGACCGCGGCCAGCGCGAGGCCGCGTACGCCCTCGGGATGCGCAAGACGCAGGTCACGACCTTCGTCCTGGCTCCGCAGGCGGTACGCGCGATGCTGCCGACCATCATCAGCCAGCTGGTGGTCGCGCTCAAGGACACCTCACTGGGATACCTGATCACCTACGAGGAATTCCTCCACGCCGGGAAGCTGATCGCGTCGAATCTCGACTACGATCTTCCCTTCATCCCCGTCGTGATGGTGATCTCTCCGATCTACATCGGTCTGTGCATGCTGCTCTCGTGGTTCGCCACCTGGGTGGCGCGACGGCAGCGGCGCAATCCGAGGACGGAGGCGGTGGGGGCGGCTCCGGCCGAGCCGGGGAAGCTGCTGCCGGGAGGCCAGTAGCCGGGCCCTGCCCGCCCGGCAGCAGTCGGTGATCACTCCTCGCGCAGCGGGACCGAGAAATGACTCGGATCCGAGGCGGGCGAGGAGAAGGTCAGCTGCGCGCCGGTCGGGTTGGCCTGAGTCGGCCTGACTCAGCTCCGATCAGCCTTGCAACGCCTTCGATGCGCGGCTGCGCGAGACCCGGGCCGGAAGCTTCGCCACCGGGGCGCTCACCGGCTCCCTGGTGCGCGCCACCGGCGTCACCGCCGCCTCCGCTCCCGCCCTTCTTCCTCCGCCCTGAACGTGCTGAGCACCGGAGGGCTCACACGGCGGGCTGTTCGCCCCCGGGCTTCAGGGCGATGCCCTCCGGCGCCCGCCGCAGCGCGCGGATCGCCGGGATGCTGAGCATCGCGGCCAGCAGCACCAGCGAGATGACGGACGAGAAGATCAGTACCTCGTTCGCGCCGAAGGCGTCCGCCGCCGGGCCCGCCAGCGCGCGGCCCAGTGGGATGACCATGATGGAGCCCGCGACGTCGTACGCGGAGACGCGGCTCAGGACCGTCAGCGGGATGTGCGACTGGACGCTCGTCGCCCACATCACGCCCCAGAACGCGAAGCCGTAGCCTGCGACGACGTGGGCCACGGCCGTCGCCGTGAACGACCATTCCAGAGCGGGGGCCAGGGGGTTGAGCGCGAAGCAGAGCATCGCCAGGGCGCCGGCCACCAGGGGGCGGCGCGGACGGACCCGCATCCCGATCAGGCCGCCGATGATCGTGCCGGCGCCGTCCGCCGAGGCGATCCAGCCGTAGCCGCTCGCCCCGTGCTGCTCGATCATGAGCGCCGCGCCCAGCGGCAGCGCGGGACCGAACACGAACAGGCCGTAGACCGACCAGACCGCGATGACGCCCCACAGCCATTGGCGGGACCGGAACTCCTGCCAACCGGTCGCCAGCCTCCGCCACATCGGGTCATCGCCCTCGTCGCGTTCCGTGTGCAGCTTCCGCAGCGGCAGCAGCACCAGGGCGCTCAGCGCGTACGCCGCCGCGATGACCAGGTACGAGCCCGACACCTGCCAGTAGGCGACCAGGATGCCCGCCAGGCCGGGGCCCAGCAGGGTGCTCAGGGCCTCGGAGATCCGCAGCAGCGCGTTGGCCTTCTGGATGTCCTCGGCGACCCGGGGGACCATGCTCGCCATGCCGGGCTGGAACATCGCCGTCGCGGCACCGCTGAGTGCCATCAGCCCCATGATCTGCCACAGCGGGACGCTGTCCGAGAAGAAGAGCAGCGCGCCGAGCGTGATCATGGCCAGCATCCGCACCAGGTCGGCGCAGATCATCATCAGCTGGGGGGTGAACCGGTCGGCCAGCACTCCGCCGAAGAGCACCAGGAGGACGATCGGGGTCATCCACGCGGCCAGCGCGTACCCGACGCCGCTCGCCCCGTGGCCGGCGCCCAGCACCGCCGTGGTGAGGGAGACCATCAGCATGCCGTCGGCCAGCAGCGAGGCGCTGCGGGCCGTGAAGAAGAGCCGGAACCGGTTCGACCGCCAGGGACTGGGCAGCGGCGCCCGGTGCTGCTCCTGCGGGAGGTTCGTGTTGTCAACGCTCATGTCGTACCTGCCGGCTCCTGCCGGTCCCTTCCTCGATGATCTGCAGCCGACGCCATGCGTCACTCCGGTCCCGCTCGGCGGGCGGGCTTTCGACGAGCACGTAGCGGGCCGGGGCGATGACCCCCGAACCGCCATGGGCGGAGAGCTCGGCCATCAGCGCCTCGTGGACCCCGGTCGGGGTCAAAGCCGTGTCACCGCCGCGCGCGATGTACGCGGTCAGGCCGGAGCCCTCCGCGTCCTTCGCGATGTGCACCGGCAGCCCTCCCACAGCCGCTGCCAGCGCGTCCCGTACGGCGGACGGCGAGACCCAGCAGCCGTTCACCCGCGTCCAGTCGGGACCTCGCACAGCCTGCCCGACGCCCGTCACCCCGGTGAGCGAGTCCAGTGGTACGTCCCGGGTGGCGGCAGCCTCCAGCAGCCGCACCAGGCCGGTCAGGAAGCCCTCAGCCTCGCTGGGGGTGAACAGCGCGGGATCGGCCCACAGGGAGAGGTGGAGCTGAGGCGCCGTCTCGTACGTGAAAGCCAGCATGCGTGTCGGCAGCGCTTGGAACGGGCCCCAGGTCAGGTCGAGTTCGGCCGCACGGCTCTCCTGCGGCGAGGTCGACAGGAGCGTGGCGGGAAGCACGCTGACGTCGTTGAACACCACGTCCCGCGCGAAGTGGCTGCCCCGTTCCCCGGTGACCCGGTCGATCATCTCCCACAGTCGTACGGAGTCGAACTGGCTGTGCCGGTACGCGTTGAGCGCCGCGCCCCAGGTCTTGCGGACCAGGGTGTCGAAGGACGGGACGCGGACGTCCAGGCAGAGCAGCGCGTCCTGGGACAGGGTGTTCACCGAGCGGGCGATCGTGGGGTGGAACCGGTTGGAGGTCGGGACGGCGGTGACGCAGGAGTCCTGGCCCGACCGGTGGGCCACCAGCGCGCACCAGGCAGCCAGCAACACCGTGGCCTCGGGGTTCCCGATGCGCCCCGCCGCCGCGGCGAGCGCCCGCGCGCCGCGCCCGGACCGGAGCGTGAGCTGCCGCGCCCGGCCGTCCGCGCCCGCGGCCCGGGGCTCGGCGAACATCTCCTGCGGCTCGGTGCGGATGATCCGCTCCCAGTACCGCAGCGACGCCTCCGACTTCCGCTTCCCGGCGGGGGAGGCTTCCTGGGCGGCCAGGTCGAGCGGGGCGAAGGAGGCAGGCGGCGGGAGTTCCTCCCCTGCCAGTAGGGCGAGGAACTCCTCCCGCAGGACGGCCAGCGCGCTGCCGTCCGTCACCGCGTGACTGGATGCCAGGGCGGCGTGCACGGGTACGCCTTCGAGGGTGAGCAGCGAGATCCGCAGGGGGAACTCCCGGTCCAGCGCGAAGCGGCCGGCGCGGGCCGCCCGCGCCACCGACTCGGCGTACCGGGCGGGCTCCTCGGGGAAATCCGTATGGTCGACGACGGTCACCGTGAACGTGCCCTCGGCCGCCACCACCTGCTCCACGGGCGCGAATCCCGGGGCGTGCGGGAACGTGGTGCGCAGCCCTTCGTGGCGCAGGGCCAGGGTGCGCAGAGCGTCGATCGCGGCGTCCACGGAGGTGCCCGCGGGGATCGCCCACACATCGTGGTTGTTGATGTGCTCGGGGTCGTCCCGCAGAATGCAGCGGATCATATTGGCCTGGCCCATGGTGAGAGGGCCGTGGCGCTCTTCCCCGCCCGCGTAGGTGACGGAGACGGTACGCGGGGTGTTCGGGGCAGGCGGGGGATTCAGGTGCATGGTGTCCTTGCCGACAGCGGTGTTCATCGGTTCACGGCCAGGCCCGCTTCGGCGCTCGCACGGGCCAGCGCCTCCCAGTGGTCCATCAGGAGAGCGAAGTCGCCCATGTCGTCCCGGGCCTCGTCCAGGAGTCGGGAGCGGCTCTCCGCGAGTGCGTCCGCGACCGTGGTGTAGCGTCCGCCGAGCCGACGGTAGGCACGTTCGACGGTGTCGAGGCGACGGGCGACCTCCGCACGGTCGAGGCCGACGCTGTCCCGGACGAAGCCGGCGACGACGGATGCCCGGACGTGGCCCTCCGCGTCGAGCAGCGCGTCGGCGGCCGCCGACGTCCTCGCGTGCACGGCGTTGAGATACGCCGTCGCCAGCAGGAACTTCGCGAACCGCAGCTGGTACGCGAGGAAACCGGCATGCGTACGCCGCTCCGCCGTATGAAAGTTGACGATGTGCCGGTTGTGCTGGAGGCCGGGCAGTTGCGCGTTGTGGGCGAGGTGGAGCAGGAAGTAGTCGCTGCCGATGGTCTCCGTGGCGGGGGGCAGCGGAACCCTGCGGTAGACCTCGTGGTCGAGTCCGATGTTGCACATGTCCACGCGCATCGGGCTGATGGGGGCCAGCATGGTCCGGTCGCCGTCGAACGTGGCCTTCCCGGCGCCCCGGAAGGACGCGCTGATCAGATGTCCCCGCCAGATCTCCGGCACTCCCTCCGGTATCGACAGGCCGACCAGTTCGCGGTACGTGTCGGGGTCGAGCTCGCTGATCTCGGCGACGTCCACCGACATCTCGCCCACGAAGGAGCCGCCCGCCAATGCCACCCGGCGGCCCTCGGACCCCGGCGGAAGCTTGCTCCGGTTCGCCGATTCCCGTACCTCGTGGGCCTGTTGACCCAGGTAGGTGAGCTCCTGATGGAGGGGGAAGACCGTTTCGCCGTCGAGTTGCTGGTAGCGGCTGTCGGAGTCCCGGCGGTGGACGGACGTGCAGCCGAGGGCCTGGGCGATGAGAAAGGCCCGGTTGGTGCACGCCCCGTAGGAGACGCGGCTCGGCAGCATGAGATCCAGCAGCCGGTCGGGCCGGGCCGCCCCGGACCGGCCGATCACCTCGCGCAGGAAGGCACGCTGCGTGTCCTCGTCGAGATGGTGGACGGTCACACCGGGGGAGGGGGGCAGCGCGGCCACCGCCTCCCGGTGCTCGGCGAGGGCCGGCGCGGGGGAGGAGTCCAGCACCAGCAGATGCACCTCGACGCCGAACTGCCGTGCCCCGTAGGCCGCTTCCTCGCCGACCGCCGCGATGGTGCCGGCGCAGGCCCGATGGGTGGGCAGAGTCAGACAGACGCGGCGCACGAAGGCTCCCCGCTCTGCGCGGCGGGTGCCGTGGCCCCGGCGTCCCCGGTGCCCTGTGAGGTGGGTGCGGTGTCCTCGACCGGGTCCTGCCACGAGGCGAGCCCCAGCAGCCGGCTGCCCAGCGGGTTCAGTTCGGCCGTGGGGTAGCGCTTGGACTCGGGCAGCACCGGGTCGCCTACCAGGGTGCGGTTCCAGCGCGGGGTGCGCAGATGACGCCAGGACTCCACCCGGGACTTGCGCAGCCGCTCGTGCTCCTCCAGCGCGGGCATCATCGACAGGTACTGCACGGCCCGCACTCCGCTCCGGGAAAGGTTGCGTGCCACGCCATGGGCCAGCAGACCGTTCCAGATGAGCAGGTCGCCGGGGTGCAGATCCGGTCGCACGACCGGGAGCTCGTCCCGGTCGATGGCAGGGCGCAGGGGATCCCGGTCCCCGGGCTGGCCGACCTTCCAGGTGTCGAACTGCCGGAACAGCTCCGGGCAGCACTGGAAACCGCCCGTTTCCGGCCGGGTGTCGTTCAGCGCGATGATGCCCTGCACCCGTTGCGGCGGCACGGCGAGCGTGGTGTCGATGTCCCAGTGCAGCTCGATGTCGAAGCCCCGGTCCGTCGGCTCGATCAGCGCGCGGTCGCGGTTGCCCCGGTTGGGCGGGTTGAGGTTGAGCCGGTCCAGGGTGACCCACAGCTCCTCGCAGTCCCATACGTCGACGAAGGCGTCGTACACGCGCTGCGACTGCCTGTTGTCCCAAAGGAGCTGGTGGTGGTACGCCTCGACGAAGCCGTAGATGTGCAGCTGCTGGTCCAGCTCGGAGCGCAGCGGCCGGTCCTCGTACCAGCTCTCCGGCCGCTCGGGATCCAGACCCTGGAAGTCCCAGGTGAAGTCCAGCAGTTGACGGGCCACCGACGCAGGGACCGCTTCCCGGACGATCACGTAGCCGTACGTCTGCCAGTGGGCGAAGTCCTCCTCGGACAGCACCCGCAACGGGCGCGACTTGTCGAGCTCCCGCAGGGCGGTCTGTGCGAGATAGGCCTCGCCGTCCGCGCTGAAGTACGGGAGGTCCGACGCCGCGCGGTGGAGGCGGGGCCGACGGCGAGGGGTGGGTGTCGTCATGAGGCTCATGGCAGGTCCTTGTCCTCGGTCGGCCATGCGGCGACTCCGGGGGAGCGGGGTCGCCGCGGACGGCGGAGCGGATGGCGGTGCCGTGGTGGGGAGTGCCGTGACCACGTCGGTGAGCAGGATTGGTCCAGACCGCTTGGGCTGTCAAGTGCGCTGCGCATATGGGGATATGGCATGCCATCCTGTGTCGGGTGGCCACGAAACCTATACCTGCCGTTTGGTTTCTCTGGTCTAGACAACACCGGAGCAACGGGCCTAGTGTCCGAGGGCGTGGCCGGAATTCGTGACGGCCTGTCAACCCGGTCTCCTGCCTGCGCTCCGGCCGCCGGCGACCCTGTTGAGGACCGCCGCCACGGCGGTGTGGTCCGTACATCCGGTGGGCGTCCCGACTGCCGGCCCACACCGAGAAAGACGCGGTTTCATGAACACATCCAGCATCACGGCCCTGCCGGGTGTCGAGCTGAAGAGTCCCGGTGCCGGGCTGATCACGCTGGACCCGGTCCGCACTGCCCTGCTCCGAGGCCTGGACGAGCTGCTGACCGGCCTGGCCGCACGGCTCGCCGCCCCCGAGGTCGTGGGGCCGCCCCTGCTGTCCGTCGAGGGACTCGCGCGGCTCGACTTCTTCCGCAACTTTCCTCATCTCGGCGTATCCGCCGGGCGGTTCGCCTCCGAGGCGCTCGACGGCCTGGCCTCCGGCGGCTCGCCGCACGAGCTCCCGCTGCAGCCGACCGGCCATGTGCTGCCGTCCGCGACCTGTTACGGGCTGCTGCTCTCCCTGGAGGGCGAGGACGTGGGCGAAGACGGGCTGAGGCTCTCGGCGGTCGGCCGCTGCTTCCGCAACGAGACCCACTACGACGGTCTGCGCCGCCTGTGGGGGTTCCACATGCGGGAGGTGATCTACCTCGGTACCAAGGACGGGGCGAGCGAACACCAGGAACGCGGCGGGGAGTTCGTTCAAGAGGTGGCCGGGCGGCTCGGCCTCACCCTGACCCGTGCGGCGGCCGACGACCCGTTCTACGACAACGGTGGATCGCGGGCCCGTCTGATGGCGCTGGACCCGGTGAAGTTCGAGTACAGCGCCCCCGACGGCACGGCCATCGCCTCCGTCAACCGGCACCGCAACTTCTTCGGCGAGCGGCTCGGCATCCGGGCGGGCTCCCACGGGCCCGCGTACAGCTCCTGCGTCGCTTTCGGGATGGAGCGCTGGGTGCACGCGATGATCCTGGCCCACGGCTCCGCAGAGCGGGCCCTGGAGCGGCTCCGCACCGCCGGTTCCTGACCTCGGCCCCGTGCCGTCACCGAAATAGTTGGAGGAGCGTTTTCCCATGCAGCGTGTCGTAGCGTGGCTCAACGAGAAGAATCCCGGGCTCGACGGCCCGATCGGCTTCGAGGAGGACCTCATCGAGGCCCGCCTCATCGACTCGATGGACTTCCTGGAGTTCATCGATCTCCTGGAGGAGATCTCGGGCGACAGCATCGATCTGCAGGAAGTCACCATCGACGACTTCCGCACTCTCGCCCGCGTCAAGGAGCGCTTCCTCGGCTCCGCCGCGCTGGCGGACACGCCGGCCAGCTGAGCACGGGTCGGTGACCCGCCACTTGCGGCCGTGTCCTCCGCGGCCCGTTCTCCCACCGGCGTACGAGAGAGGCGTGGCCGCCTCCGTGCTGGTCGCCACTACCTCCGAGGTGCTGGCGCACCCCGACCTGGACGAGGGCATGCTGGCGGCGTGGGAACAGCGGCGGCTCGCGCGCATCCGGGTTCCGGGCCGGCGTGACGACGTGGTGGCGGCCCGGCTGCTGCTGCGGCTGTGCGCCGCCCGGGTCATCGGCCGGTCGCCGCGGGAGGTGGAGCCGGCCCAGCGCTGCCCCGGATGCGGGCGGACCGGGCACGGCCGCCCGTATCTGCCCGGCCACCCCGGGCTGGGTGTCAGCTTCAGTCACGCCGACGGCCTTGCCGCCGCGGCGGTCGGGCCGGGCCCGGTCGGCATCGACGTGGAGCCCCTCGGGCGTCGGCCGGGCCCCCTGGCCGTGCTGCGCCGGCTGCTGCCCGAGGCCGAGGTGGACGCCGCCGGCGCCGAGCCGGAACCCGGCCCGGCGTTGCTACGGCTGTGGGTGCGGCGGGAGGCGCTGTTCAAGGCCGGGCGGGACGACGCCCGGCTGACCGGTTGGACGGACCACCGCCGGGCAGCCGTGGTGGCCCTCGCGAGCGACCTCGCGCCGCGAGCGTGGACGGCGCCTCGGTCCTGAAGCCTCGTCCCCGCAACGCGGCCAAGAACGGCACCGCTTCACCACGTGTGCCATCCGTCCGGGATTCGCAGGGCGAGTGCCCCGCTTGTCGGGGTGAGCCAATCCGAGGACGGAGGCGGTGGGGGTGGCAGCTGCTGCCGGGAGGTCGGTGGCCGGGGCTTGTCCCGCCCGGCAGCAGTCGGTGATCACTTCTCGCGCAGCGGGACCGAGAGATGACTCGGGTCCGAGGCGGGCGAGGAGAAGGTCAGCTGCGCGCCGGTCGGGTTGTGCTCGATGTACAGCGGATCGACGGTGTCGATCACCAGGGCGAGCCGGTGACCGGCCGGTACGTCGTAGGCCGTGGAGAACAGCTCCAGGTCGACGGCGAACGGCCGGCCCGCCGTCCGGTCGTGGAAGGTGTACGGGGCGTTGCTGACCAGCTTGCCCACGCCGAGCGGGCCGACGTCGTAGAGGTACGCGACGAAGGTGCCGCTCGACTTCGTGCTGGTGACCGTGGTGTGCAGCTTCGCCGTGCCCCGGATCCGCTGCTCGGAGCCGTACCTCTCCGACTGCCAGACGCTCGCGAAGGCGCGCGGCAGCAGCGGTACGGAGACGGTCGGCGGCAGCTTCAGGAACTGGTCCAGCGCGTTGGAGAGCAGCGTGACGCCGCCGTTGGCGCCGGAGTCGACGCCGGCCCACACCTTCTTCGTCCCGTCGAGCGCGATGCTGTTCTTCGCCGCGCCCACCGACTTCCAGTCCGCGTAGCCCTCGTACCCCTTGTCGGTACGGGACTTGAGCTGGACCGGCTGCTCGGTGTCGATGCCGTTGCGCTCGCCCTTGAGGTAGCGGTCGAACCAGCGGCGGGTGCTCGTCCAGGTGTCGTTGGGCAGTCCGAACAGGCCGGTGAGTTCGGCGGTGGCGTGGTCGCCGGGGCGGAATTCCAGGCGCTTGGGGCCGGTGAGCTTCTCGTAGAACGAGGCGTACTGGTTGGGCGGGAAGATCGTGTCGCCCCAGGCGTTGCCCATCATGATGGCGGCGCCGTTGGTGTTGATCCGGTCGAGGTAGGTCGCGGGGGAGCGCTTGGCACCCCAGGCGATCATCTCCGGTTCCTTGTCCAGCTTCGAGCCGAGGAAGTCCTTCAGCGTCTGCGAGAGTTCGTCGCTGGGCCGGCCGGTGATCAGCCCGGCACCGCCGAGCAGGGCGGCGGCCTGGAGGTGCTGGGTCCGGCCGCTGTAGATCGAGTCGATCAGGTCGGCCCAGCCGCTGAGCGCGGCCACCGCCTTGATCCGCGGGTCGTGCCCGGCGGCCAGCAGGCTGATGCCCGCGCCGTAGCTGACCCCGCCCATGCCGATCCGGTCCGGGTCGGCCGAGGTGTTCGCCAGCGCCCAGTCGATGACGGCGGAGGCGTCCGCGATGTCCGGCGGACCGGCCACCTCGATCCTCCCGCCGGAGAGCCAGAAGCCGCGCGAGGTGTAACTCACCACCACGTAACCGGAGTCGGCGAGCTTCTGCGCCTGCGCCAGATACTCGATCTGCGGCATCGCCCAGCTGGTCGGGAAGACGATGAGGGGGTGGGTCGCCCCGGCCGACGCCCCGGCCGGTCTGAACACGTTGCCCTTGAGCGTCATGCCGCCGGAGCCGGGGA
This sequence comes from Streptomyces sp. NPDC101178, assembly GCF_044767965.1. NCBI lineage: Bacteria > Bacillati > Actinomycetota > Actinomycetes > Kitasatosporales > Streptomycetaceae > Streptomyces > Streptomyces sp. NPDC101178. Next base: position 47,052 of record NZ_JBIWOZ010000007.1, on the reverse strand, counting down.
TGTCGTGGAACGTCAGGCTCGGCGCGGAGGCCGCGCTCGCGGGGGCGGGTGCGGGCGCCGCGCCTGCCGCCGGAGCCGCGCCGAGGGCGGCTCCGGTCAGCAGGACGGCGGCGGTGGTGATCGAAGCGGTGGTGCGCAGTGCCGGTTTCGGACGTACCACGGGTCACTCCTCACGCGTGTCAGTGCAAAGTGACCCGACGGTAACCCCGGTTGTTTACCGCTGGTAACTACCGGGTGTGTTGCGTGAAGGTAACGATTGTTGGACGCCCTGTCAGTAGAGGCCCGGGTGCCGGGGCGTCACGTCAGCGCGCTCTTCGCCTGCCAGTCGGTCCAGGACACGTTCCACGCGCCGTACCCGTTGCCCTCGGCGACCGTCCCCTTGGCGTCGGCGCCGGTGATCTCGAACGGGTCGCCGACGCGTACCTGGTCGTACAGCGCGGCGGCGTTCGCGTCGCTCATCCCGAGACAGCCCGAGCTGCGGTTGGCGTTGCCGAAGTACCGCGCGTTCCACGGCGCGGCGTGCGCGTACATCCCGGACCAGGTCAGCCGCATCGAGTAGTCGACCATCTTGTCGTAGGCGTCGCCGAGGCCCACCGTCTCGGAGTTCATGTTGATCGTGCCCTCCTTCGACATCAGGACGGCCGTGCCGCGCCAGGACGCCTTCTTGCCGCCCGGCGTGCCGGCCGACATCGGGGCCTGGAACACCTGCTCGCCGTCGCGGTGCAGAGTGAGGCGGTGTCCGTCGAGGTCGACCTTGACGACCTGGGCCGCTCCGATGGTGAAGGTGGTGGCGTAGTCACGGACGAACCAGCCGCCGTCCTCGCCCGTGTCGATGCCGTTCAGCTCGGCGGCCAGAGTGACCTTCGTGCCGGGCTTCCAGTACTCCTCGGGCCGCCAGTCGACGCGGTCCTTGCCCGAGTGGTCCTGCAGCCAGCCCCAGGAGCCCTCGGTACCGTTCGAGGTGGACACCTTCAGCCCCTTCTCCACCGCCGCCTTGTTCTTCACCGGGTGGTCGAAGACGATCGAGAGCGGCTGGGCGATGCCGACCGTGGTGTCCTTGCCCGGCGCCAGCGACAGCTTGTTGACCTTCTCCGCCTCGGTGGTCGTGAACGTCGCCCGGTCGCTGCCGCCGTCCGCGTCCTGCGCCGCGACCGTGTACGCGGTGCCCGGCGCGGCCACCCGCTCCGATGTCCAGCTCCGGCCGTCGGCGGATATCTTCCCGGCCAGCGCGCCGCCCTTGTCCGCCGTCACCGACACCGTCTTCAGCTTCCCGTGCGCCAGCGTGACCTTCACCGGTTCACCCGGGGCCGCCGCCTCGCCCTGGAGGTTCACGGAGATGCTGGTCGCGGGCGCCTTGCCGTCCCCGTCCTCCTGGGCGGCGGAACCGGCCGCTCCACCGCCCGAACAGGCCGTGAGCGCTGCGGCGAGCAGCGCCGCGGGGACGGCGGTCAGGGCGGTACGACGGTGGCTGCGCGGGCGTGCGGAACTCAACGGAAAAACCTCCAGGGCTGCAGGGCTCGACAGAGGAGAGGCGTTTTTCCCCCTGCCAGGTTCCGTTTCCCCCATGTCGGGTTCGGCCGTGCCCCCGCCGGACCGGCGGGGGACCCTGCGGAGTACCCTCCACCGTCGGCCAGTACCTCGGAGCGCGGGAGAGACCAGTGGGCAGAATCGTCGAGCCCGAGGAGGCGGAAGGGGCCGGTGGGTCCGGTAGGCCGGGGGAGTCAGCAGTGACGCCCGACGGTTCCGTCGTGCCCGAAGAAGCCGCCACCGAGCCCGCGATACCCCCGGCCCGGTCCGCCTCCGTCCTGCGCAGCGGGGCCGTGATGGCGGCGGGCTCCGTCGTCTCCCGCGCCACCGGGTTCGTCCGCTCGGCCGTCGTCGTCGCCGCACTCGGCACCGGGCTGAGCGCCGACGGCTACACGGTCGCCAACACCGTCCCCAACATCCTCTACATCCTCCTGATCGGCGGCGCGCTCAACGCCGTCTTCGTCCCCGAGCTGGTCCGCGCCGCCAAGGAGCACGCCGACGGCGGAGCCGCGTACACCGACCGGCTGCTCACCGTGTGCACCGTCGGCCTCCTCGCCCTCACCGCGCTCGCCGTGGCCGCGGCTCCGCTGATCGTCGGCCTCTACACCGACTACGACGGCCGCCAGGCCGAGTTGACGATCGCGCTGGCCCGCTACTGCCTGCCGCAGATCCTCTTCTACGGGCTTTTCACCCTGCTCGGCCAAGTCCTCAACGCGCGCGGCCGGTTCGGCGCGATGATGTGGACGCCGGTCCTCAACAACATCGTGATCGTCGGGGTGTTCGGGCTCTACATCGGCGTCGCCGCGACCTCCGACGGCACCCTCTCCGACGCGCACGCCCACCTCCTCGGCTGGGGCACCACCGCCGGGATAGCCGTGCAGACGCTCGCGCTGATCCCCGCCCTGCGGGCCGCGAAATTCCGCTGGCGGCCCCGGTTCGACTGGCGCGGCAGCGGACTGACCCGGCCGATGCGCTCGGCCGGCTGGCTCGTGCTGCTGGTGCTCACCAACCAGCTCGCGTACTGGGTCGTCACCCGGCTCTCCACCACCGCCGGCCAGCAGGCCTTCGAGCAGGACGTGGCGGGCGGCGCGGGCTACACCGCGTACAGCTACGCCTACCAGCTCTGGGTCGTCCCGCAGGGCATCATCACCGTCTCCCTCGTCACCGCCCTGATGCCCCGCATGAGCCGCGCGGCGGCCGACGGGGACCTCGCCGGGGTGCGGCGCGACGTCGCGTACGCGCTGCGGACCAGCGCCGCCGTCATCGTGCCCGCCGCGACCGCGTTCCTGGTCCTCGCGCCCTGGGTGATCGGCTTGGTCCTCGGGTACGGGCGCACCACCGACGCCGACATCACGGTGATGGCCGGAATCATGATGGCCTTCGCCCCCGGGCTCATCGCCTTCTCCGGGCAGTACGTCCTCTCGCGCGGCTTCTATGCGATGAGCGACACCCGCACACCCTTCCTGCTCAACCTCGTGGTCGCCGCCGTCAACGCCGGGCTCTCGGCGGCCGCTTACTGGCTGCTGCCCGTGCGCTGGGCCGTGACCGGGATGGCCGGAGCCAGCACGGTGGCCTTCGTCATCGGCTTCGCCGTCACCGGGTACGTCCTCTCCCGCCGGGTCTCGGCCACCGGGACCGGGTCCTTGCTGCGCTCGCCCACCCTCGGCGCCCACCTCAGGCTGATCGTCGCCTGCCTGCCCGCCGGTGCGCTCGCCTACGGGGCCGCGCGCGCTGCCGAGGGTGCGGGCGATGTGGCGGCCGCCGGGGCCGGGACGCTGGCGCTGCTGCTCACGGTGGTGCTGCTGGCCCGGCCGCTGAGGATCGGCGAGATCACCGCGATGGTGGACAGCGGCCGGGCGCGGCTGCGGCGCTGAGGCGGGAGTCGGTCAGCTGTCCGCCCGGTGGGAGGGGGGAGCCGTCGGTACGGGTGCCTGCGCCGCGCGGGTCACATCGCCGACGACCTCCACCACATCGGGTCCGTACGCCTGGGAGTTGACCACCTTCAGCAGCAGCGCGAACGACTTGTTGCCGTGCTTGCGCAGCAGCTTCTCGTAGTTCCGCGAGACATAACGGGTCGCCGCCTGGTTGGTGATGGCCCGCTGACCGCAGAACAGGAAGACCGGGCGCGCCTCCTGACCGCCCGTCAGCCGCGCGAGCAGCACGTACTCCGAGATCCCCGGCTCCAGCCGGTAGCGCTCCGAACCGACCTGGAAGGCGACCCGGTCCGGTCCGGGCTCCGGCTCGGTGTTGATCCGTACGCCGGGGAGCAGGGTCCGCAGATGGGCCGCCATCCGCTGGTTGGAGGTCGGGCCGCCGACGCAGAACTCCGTACGCTCCCCGAACCCCTGCTGCGCCACGTCGTGCGTGACGATCTGCGCGTTGGCGGCGCAGTCCTTGATCAGCGCGGAGAGCTCCAGCAGCGCGAACACGTCGTACCGGTGCACGGAGCCTTCGGCGCCCGCGTACCGGTTGACGACCAGCAGGCACTCGGAGTGGGCCGGGAGTCCGAAGAACGCCTGCTTGCGGCGGAGCTTGCGCCGCAGGAGGTAGGTACGGGCCAGCCAGCCCAGCGATCCGCTGATCCCGGCGGCTATCACGCCCAGCACGATGTTGCGCACGTCGTCCGTCATGGCCGGGCATGTTATCGGTCATTCGGGTAACCGTTCGAGGCGGTCCTGACGATCCGGGTGCCCGCGGGCTAGCCTGCGCGGAGATCCGTTGACTGGAGGTTCGTATGCGCCGTTCCGTCGGCCGGAACATGTCGATAGTGGCCGCCCTCGCCGTGGTCGCCTCGCTCGGGGCCGCCGCCCCCGCGGGCTCCGCGCAGCCCGCCCACAAACCACCGGCCCCGCCCAAGTCCCCGGTGGCGGTGGGGTACGGGGGAGCGGTGGCCAGTGTCGACCGGGACGCGTCGGCGGCCGGGATCGAGGTGCTGCGCCAGGGCGGCAACGCGGTGGACGCGGCCGTGGCGACCGCCGCCGCGCTCGGTGTGACCGAGCCGTACTCGGCGGGCATCGGCGGCGGAGGCTACTTCGTCCACTACGACGCCAAGAAGCGGACCATCCGCACGATCGACGGCCGCGAGACCGCGCCCCGCAGCGCGGACGCCTCGCTCTTCCTGGAGAACGGCAAGCCCATCCCGTTCGAGGAAGGCGTCACCAGCGGCCTCGGCGTCGGCACCCCCGGCACCCCCGCCACCTGGGAGCGCGCACTCGACGCGTGGGGCTCCAAGTCCCTTCGTACGCTGCTGAAACCGGCCGAACGCCTGGCCCGGGACGGCTTCGTGGTGGACGGAACCTTCCGCTCGCAGACGGCCTCCAACCAGGCCCGGTTCGCCGACTTCCCCGCCTCCGCGAAGCTGTTCCTGCCCGGCGGTGAACTACCCGTGGTCGGCTCGGTGTTCAAGAACCCCGACCTGGCCCGCACGTACGAGAAGCTCGGCCGCAAGGGTGTCGGGGAGCTGTACCGGGGCGAGTTGGCGGACGACATCGTCCGCACGGTCCGCAAGCCGCCGGTCGATCCGGAGGCCACCCGCACCGTCCGGCCCGGCGACCTCACCCGCAAGGACCTCGCCTCCTACCGCACGCTCCAGCAGAACCCCACGAAGGTCGGCTACCGCGGCCTGGACGTGTACGGCATGGCGCCTTCCTCGTCCGGCGGTACGACTGTGGGCCAGGCGCTCAACATGCTGGAGCGCACCGACCTCTCGCGGGTGAGCCAGACCCGCTACCTCCACCGGCTCATCGAGGCGAGCCGCATCGCCTTCGCCGACCGGGGCCGCTGGGTCGGCGACCCCGCCTTCGAGGACGTGCCCACGAAGGAGCTGCTCAGCCAGCGGTTCGCCGACGCGCGCGGGTGCCTGATCAGGGACGACGCGGTGCTGACCAGCCCGGTGGCGCCCGGTGACCCACGGAACCCGGCGCGGTGCGGGAGCGGTGGTACGGCGGCGCCGACGACGTTCGAGGGCGAGAACACCACACACCTCACGACGGCCGACAAATGGGGCAACGTCGTCTCCTGCACCCTGACGATCGAGTCCACCGGCGGCAGCGGCATCACGGTCCCCGGCCGCGGCTTCCTCCTCAACAACGAGCTGACCGACTTCTCCTTCGCCCCGGCCAATCCGGCCGTCCACGACCCGAACCTGCCGGGCCCGGCCAAGCGGCCCCGCTCGTCCATGTCCCCGACCATCGTGCTCCAGGACGGCAAGCCGCTCCTCGCCCTCGGCTCTCCGGGCGGCGCCACGATCATCACCACCGTCCTCCAGTCCCTGACCGGCCACCTGGACCGGGGGCTCCCGCTCGTCGACGCGATCGCCGCGCCCCGCGCCAGCCAGCGGAACGCCGCGACCACGGAGATCGAGCCCGACCTGTGGAACAGCCCGGTCCGCGGTGAGCTCGAAGCGCTCGGCCACGCCTTCCGGCAGAACCCGGAGATCGGCGCCGCCACCGGCGTGCAGCGGCTCCCCGACGGCCGCTGGCTCGCGGCGGCGGAAAAGGTGCGGCGCGGCGGCGGCTCGGCCATGGTGGTGCAGCCGGGCGGCAGGAGCTGACCCGGCCTCATGCAGCAGGGGCGGCGGGGCCGGCCGTACGCGGTGTGTGCGCGTACGGCCGGCCCCGCCGCCGGGGGAGGGGAGTGCCGGTGACCCCGTTCGCCGGTACGGGGAGGGGCCCGGACGGGTCCCTCCGGTCGACTGGAAGGGCCGTCCCCCACGATGCGCACCCGAACGTTCGCTCTGTCCGCCGCCACCTCCGCCGTCTGCGGCGCCGCCCTGCTCGGCCCGGCGGCCCTGCCCGCCACCGCCGACGTGTCCGTACCTGACACACCGCCGGACACGCGGGTGGGTCCCGCGTCCGGCGGCACCGAGAACGCGGTGGTGGGCGCGGATCTTCCGGTGAGTGCGCAGGAGCTGCTCGCCGAGGTCCGCTCCTGCCGGCAGATCTCGCGAGGCAAGTACCGTACGGACGCCCACCGCACCAAGGCCACCGTCCCGGTCTGCGCCACCACGGACGCCGTCTTCTGGAAGGCGGACATGGACATCGACTGCGACGGCCGGAGGACCAAGGCCTGCAACACGCGGACCGACCCGTACTTCCAACCGCAGACCGCGTTCACGACCTCGCGCGGCAAGCCGCTGGACTCGGCCCGGCTGCCGTTCGTGGTGGTGCCGGCGCCGGGCCGGATCTGGGACTACCGGAAGTCCGGGCTGACCGGCGGCAGCGTCGTCGCCGTGATCCACCAGGGCCAGGTGCGGTACGCCGTCATCGGAGACACCGGGCCCGCCGGGATCATCGGCGAAGGCTCGTACGCGCTGGCGAAGGAGCTGTCCATCGACCCGCACCCGACGACCGGAGGCGCCGCGTCCGGTGTCACGTACATCGCGTTCACGAACTCCCGCATCTCACCGATCGAGAGCCGCGCCACGGCGGAGAGCCGGGGCGAGGAGCTGGCGAGGGCGTTCGTCGGCCGCTGAGGCCTTCGACCGAAGGGTCAGAGCGTGGTGAGGACGCGCGGGCCGGCGTCCGTGATGGCCACCGTGTGCTCGGCGTGCGCGGCCCGGCTGCCGTCGGTCGTCCGGAGCGTCCAGCCGTCCGGGTCGTGGCGGAACTCGTCGAGGCCGCCGGCGAGCAGCATGGGCTCGATCGCGAGGACCATCCCGTGGCGCAGCGGCATGCCGCGTCCCGGCCGTCCCTCGTTCGGCACGGAGGGGTCCTCGTGCATCGAACGGCCGATGCCGTGGCCGCCGTACCCGTCGAGGATGCCGTAGCCCGCCTTGCGGCAGACCGTGCCGATGGCGTGGGCGATGTCGCCGATCCGGTTGCCGACGACCGCCGCCGCGATGCCGGCCTCCAGTGCGGTGGTGGCCGCGCCGATCAGCTCGGTGTCGGCGGGCCGGGCCGTGCCGACGGTGAAGCTGACCGCCGCGTCGCCCGCCCAGCCGCCGAGGAGCGCGCCCGCGTCCACGCTGACCAGGTCGCCGTCGCGCAGGGGTTCGGCGGACGGGATGCCGTGGACGACCGCGTCGTTGACGGAGACGCAGATGACGGCCGGGAACGGGGTCGGCGCGAAGTGCGGCCGGTAGTTCAGGAACGGCGACGAGGCTCCCGCCTCACGCAGCACCTCGCGCGCCGCCTCGTCCAGCTCGCGCGGCGTCACGCCGATCGCCGCGACCTCCTGGGCGCGGGCCAGGATCCGTGCGACGACGCGTCCGGACTCCCGCATGGCCTCGATGGATGTGTCTGTCTTGATGTGCACCATGCCCATTACTATACCGGTCGAAGCGGTATAGTAATGACGGTATAAGAATGGTGAGCCGTAGTAGAGTGGCCTCATGGTCCGCACTCCTCTCACCCCCGAAGAGCGCCTCCGCGGCGAACGGCTCGGCCGCCTGCTCCGCGAGGCGCGCGGGGAGCGCAGCATGGTCGCCGTCGCGGCGAGCGCCGGAATCTCCGCCGAGACCCTCCGCAAGATCGAGACCGGCCGCGCGCCGACCCCCGCCTTCTTCACGGTCGCCGCGCTCGCCGGAGCGCTTGGCCTCTCCATGGACGAGCTGCTCGGCCGCTGCGCCGCCGAGCCCGCCGTCGTACCCCTGATCGCGTGACGGGTGTGCGGTGCGTAGGGTCGCGTCCGTGACTCTCCAGGACTTCGCGCGCAGCGAATACGTCAGCCTGACCACCTACCGCAAGAACGGCACGCCCGTCGCCACGCCCGTATGGGCGGCCGTCGAGGGTGAGGTGCTGTACGTGTGGACCCGCTCCGACTCATGGAAGGTCAAGCGGCTCCGCAACGACACCCGGGTCGCCGTCACCGTCTGCGACGTACGCGGCCGGATCGCCGAAGGGGCCCCGAGCGCCGAGGGCACCGGGCGCCTCCTCGACGCGGACGGGACCCGCGCGGTGCGCAAGCTGCTGGCCCGCAAATACACCTGGAAGTTCTGGCTCGTCGACTGGCCCGCCACCGTCGCCCGCCTCGGCAAGCGCCCGCACACCGGGATCGCCGTCACCTTCTGAGCCGTCACTTTCCGGACCGGCGCCTTCCGGGCCGTTGCGCGAGGGGCGCACGCCGGCCGGTGCCGTGCGCCCGCCGCAGCGCGGACGAAAGCTGCGCGTAGCCGCCCCGTAACACACCTGCGGTCGAATGCCTGCGGACTGGAAGGCTCCAGTCGGCGGTCGGCGAGGGCGGCGATGGTGGTGACGGTGCATCAGCAAGCGCTGGACGTAGGCACGTTCGCGCACTACCTGCGGGAACTGACCGCACGGCTCGACCCCGGACGCGGGTGGTACGGGGTCTTCACCCGGCGCGATCCGCAGGGGATGCGGTCCTGCCTCGACGGCGTGGAGATACCGCCCTGGGACGTGGTGGAGTCGCTGCTCGCCGACCTGGCCGCGCTCCATGGCGCGTACTTCGCCGAGCAGGCGTCGGTACGGGCCGCCGCGCTGTACTCCGCCGCCGCGGCCGCGCACGACCGCCGGCCGGGAGGACGCCAGGAGCTGGTGCACCGGCTGGAGTTGATGATCCGCGAGCAGAGCCGAACGGCGGAGCGGCTGCGTGCGGCCGAGGTGGCGGGGGCGGGTCCTGCCGACTCGGAGGTGCTGGCCTGGGCCCAGGACGACCATCGTCGCGCCGCGGCCCGATGCGCGGAGCTGCGGGGGCGGCTGGCGGCGGTGACGGTTCCGCATCCGCGCGTCGGGGCGTCGGCGGAGCGAGGGGCTGTGCGGGGGGCGGCGCCGGAGCCTGTACGGGAGCCCTTGCCGGGCCTCGTACGGGAGCCGGTGCAGGACTTCGCGCCGCAGCCCGCTCCGGCGGCAGGAGGTGCGGAAGCGCTCGGACGGTCCCGGCCCCGCGGGCCCGCCGCCGGTTCCGCCCCGGCTCCCGCGCCCCGGCGGAAGAAGCCGCGTGGTGCCCGGTTCGCCGGTCTCGACGTGGACGACGAGGAGGAGACCGGGTACGCGCCCTCGGCCGTCCCCGTCCTGCCCGTGCCCGCGCCGGAGGGCGGCTCCGCTCCACGCGGCGCTCGCTTCGGCGGGGTGGCGGAGGAGGCGGAGCCGCAGTCACCCGCTTCGGCCGAGCTGCCGGATCAGGGGACGGGCGAGGCCGTGGCCGCCGCCGTCGCGCGGCTGGTCCGGCTCCGTGCGGAGGGGCGTGGCGGCGAGGCCCATGTGGTGCTCTGCGAGGTGGCGGCCTGGCCCGCGCCCCGGCTGCCGGTGCTGGCGGTCGCCCTGTACCGGGCCGGCCTCGCCGCCGACTGGACGACCCTGCTCTGGGAGGCGTCCTCGCTGCCGCCCGCCGCCTTCGCCTCGGCGGCGGGAGCGCTGGCCGCGGCGGGCCGGGAGGAGGACTGCGGGCTGCTGCTCCGGCAGGGGGTGGCCCGGCCCGCCGCCGAGGTCGCGGAAGCCGTTCTCGCGCTGGACGGCGCGGGCCGCGAGAGCGAGGCGCGGGCGCTGCTCGGCGCCTTCGTCCGCGTACGCACGCCGCAGGAGGCGGCCGAACTCGCGGGCGGTGGCGGCGACCGCGTGCTGCCCCACCTGCTGGCGGCGGCTCGCGAGGCGTCCGTGGAGCGGGAGTGGGACCTGGTCCACGCGCTACGGGTGGCGGGTGTGCCGGGGGTGTGATGCGGCGGGCGTACGGCGGCCGGGTGCCGGCGGATGACGGCCGCACCCTCCGGCCGCACGCCACGTGGGGGCCCGGCACGCCCCGGCCGCATGCCACGCGGGGCACGAGGAGCCCCGGCCGCACGCCGAGCGGAGGCCTGGCCCGCCCCCGGCCACCCGCTCAGAGCACCCCCGTCGTCGTCCGCCGGTATGTCGAGCGCCGGTCCTCGATGACCGCCCAGCGGTCCCCGTACACCGTCTCGCGTACCGCCTCGTCCCGCAGGAAGTCGTGCGGGAAGCCCAGCGGCACCCTGCTCGCCGTGTCCAGCCGGTCCACGGCGTCCGCGTCCAGCCGCACCTCCAGGCAGCCGAGGGCGTCGGTGAGCTGGTCCGGGGTGGACGGGCCGAGGATCGGGACGATGTTGCCCGGACGGCCCCGCAGCCAGGCCAGCGCCACGGCGGCCGGGCTCCAGCCACCGTCCCGGGCGATCTCGACGACGGCCCGCACGGTCTCCCGGGCACGCAGCTCCGCCTCGTCCGGCCGGCCCACCGCCTCCTCCTCCCGGCCACCGGTCAGGCGGCCCCGCGCGAGCGGGCTCCAGGCGAAGACGGCCTGGTCGAACGCGCGTGCCTGCGGGAGCAGTTCACGCTCCGGGGTCCGCTCCAGCAGGCTGTACCGCAGCTGCGACCCCGTGAAGGGCGTCCAGCCGCGGAGCTCGGCGACCGTACTGGCCTGGGCGATCTCCCAGGCGGGCCAGTCGGAGACGCCGACGTACAGCACCTTGCCGCTCCGGACCAGGTCGTCGAGCGCGCGCATGACCTCCTCGACCGGCGTGAAGTTGTCCCGGGCGTGCACCCAGAGGACGTCGAGCCGGTCGGTGCGCAGCCGCCGGAGGCTCGCCTCCACGGACTGCACCAGGTTCTTGCGGTGGTTGCCGCCGGAGTTGACGTCGCCGGGCCTGGTCGCACAGGTGTACTTGCTGGCGAGGACGAGCGCGTCGCGGCGGGCGCCCAGCAGCTCGCCCAGGACCGTCTCGGAGGTGCCGCCCGCGTAGATGTCCGCCGTGTCCAGGAAATTGCCGCCGGCCTCCAGGTAGGTGTCCAGGATCCGGCCGGAGGTCTCCCGTACGGCGGCGTGGCCGGATTCGTGGCGCCCCAGGGTCATGGCGCCCAGCGCGAGCTCGCTGACGCGCAGACCGGTCCTGCCGAAGAGTGTGCAGCGCATGAAGATCCTTTTCCGCTCGACGGCCGATGCCGGGTGACACCGGGTGGCGCCGGGTGATCCCCGAGACGCCAGCAGGCTATGAGCTGGAGCGCGCTCCAGGGCAACTCCCTCCCGGTTCCGCGTGACGCGCCGCATATGCGCGCAAGGATGCGTACCGTGGCCGGTGTGGACCGCTCGGGTGCGAAACATGATCGACTCAGCCGGTTCACGGCGATGGTCTTGCCCCGCCGGACGGAGGGGCTTACGTTCTCCATCCATGCACCGATCTACGTGCGTAGAAAACGCGTAGAGGCTCTCTGACGCCGCGTCGAAGGAGCAGCTCATGTCCCACGTCGTACGCGCCGCACTCGTCCAGGCGACCTGGACCGGCGACACCGAATCCATGATCGCCAAGCATGAGGACCATGCGCGCGAGGCCGCCCGGCAGGGGGCGAAGATCATCGGGTTCCAGGAGGTGTTCAACGCCCCCTACTTCTGCCAGGTCCAGGAGCCCGAGCACTACCGCTGGGCCGAGCCGGTCCCGGACGGGCCGACCGTCCGCCGGATGCAGGACCTGGCCCGCGAGACCGGCATGGTCATCGTCGTCCCGGTCTTCGAGGTCGAGCAGTCCGGCTTCTACTACAACACCGCCGCGGTGATCGACGCCGACGGCTCCTACCTCGGCAAGTACCGCAAGCACCACATCCCGCAGGTCAAGGGGTTCTGGGAGAAGTACTACTTCAAGCCCGGCAACATCGGCTGGCCGGTTTTCGGCACCGCCGTCGGCAAGGTCGGTGTCTACATCTGCTACGACCGGCACTTCCCCGAAGGATGGCGCCAACTCGGACTCAACGGGGCCCAGTTGGTCTACAACCCGTCCGCCACCTCGCGCGGCCTCTCCGCCCACCTCTGGCAGCTGGAACAGCCCGCCTCCGCCGTCGCCAACGAGTACTTCGTCGCCGCGATCAACCGCGTCGGCCAGGAGGAGTACGGCGACAACGACTTCTACGGCACCAGTTACTTCGTCGACCCGCGCGGCCAGTTCGTCGGAGACGTCGCCAGCGACAAGGAGGAGGAACTCGTCGTCCGCGACCTGGACTTCGGCCTTATCGAGGAGGTCCGCCAGCAGTGGGCCTTCTACCGGGACCGACGGCCCGACGCCTACGACGGGCTGGTGGAGCCGTGAGCGGACTGTACGAACGCCACCTGGCCGTCAGCCCCGAGTGGCTGGCCCTCTACTACCGCCACCCCATCGAACTCACCCACGGCGAGGGCCGGTACGTCTGGGACGCCGACGGCAACCGCTACCTCGACTTCTTCGGCGGCATCCTCACCACCATGACCGCCCACGCCCTGCCCGAGGTCACCAAGGCGGTCGCCGAACAGGCCGGGCGGATCATCCACTCCTCCACGCTCTACCTCAACCGCCCGATGGTGGAGCTGGCCGAGCGGATCGCCAACCTCTCCGGCATCCCCGACGCCCGGGTCTTCTTCACCACCTCGGGCACCGAGGCGAACGACACCGCGCTGCTGCTCGCCACCGCGTACCGCAGGTCCAACCAGATCCTCGCGATGCGCAACAGCTACCACGGCCGCTCCTTCTCCGCCGTCTCCATCACCGGCAACCACGCCTGGTCGCCCACGACGCTCTCCCCGCTCCAGACGCTGTACGTCCACGGAGGCGTCCGATCCCGTGGCCCGTACGCGGAGTTGAGCGACGAGCGGTTCATCCGGGCGTGCGTCGCCGATCTGGAGGACCTCCTCGGCCACACCCGGGAGGCCGCGGCGCTGATCGCGGAACCCATCCAGGGCGTCGGCGGCTTCACCTCGCCGCCCGACGGACTGTTCGCCGCGTTCCGCCAAGTCCTCGACCGCCACGGCATCCTGTGGATCTCCGACGAGGTGCAGACCGGCTGGGGACGGACCGGTGAGCACTTCTGGGGCTGGCAGGCCCACGCCGAGCACGGCCCGCCGGACATCCTCACCTTCGCCAAGGGCATCGGCAACGGCATGTCCATCGGCGGAGTCGTCGCCCGCGCCGACGTGATGAACTGCCTGGACGCCAACTCCATCTCCACGTTCGGCGGTTCCCCCGTCACCATGGCGGCCGGCCTCGCCAACCTCTCGTACCACCTGGAGCACGACCTCCAAGGCAACGCGCGGCGCGTCGGCGGGCTCCTCATCGAGCGACTGCGAGGGATCGCGGCCGGCTCCGACGCCGTACGCGAAGTGCGCGGCCGGGGCCTGATGATCGGCATCGAGCTGGTCAAGCCCGGTACGGACGAGGCGGATCCGGAGGCGGCCGCGGCCGTCCTGGAGGCGGCACGCGCGGGCGGGCTGCTCATCGGCAAGGGCGGGGGGCACAACACCAGCGTGCTGCGGATCGCCCCACCGCTGACACTCACGGTCGCCGAGGCGGAGGAGGGCGCGTCGGTCCTGGCCGAAGCCCTGCGCGCCGCCGGCTGACCACCGTACGAGCGCCAACCGACCTGCGTACGGGGGTCCATGTGCGTGGACCCCCGTACCGCCCCAGCGAGGAGGTACCCATGAGCCGCACCGTCATCCACGGTGGTCTGGTCATCACCGCGTCCGACGAGATCCACGCCGACGTCCTCGTCGAGGGCGGGCGCATCGCCGCACTCGCCGCCCACGGCACCGACGCCGCCGAGTCCTGGAGCGCCGACCGCAGGATCGACGCCACCGGGAAGTACGTCATCCCGGGCGGTGTCGACGCGCACACCCACATGGAGATGCCGTTCGGCGGCACGTACGCCGCCGACACCTTCGAGACCGGGACCCGCGCCGCAGCCTGGGGCGGGACCACCACCATCGTGGACTTCGCGATCCAGAGCGTGGGGAAGTCCCTGCGCGAAGGGCTGGACGCCTGGTACGCCAAGGCCGACGGCAACTGCGCCATCGACTACGCCTTCCACATGATCCTCGCCGACGTGAACCCGTCCTCGCTCAAGGAGATGGACCGGCTCGTCGCCGAAGGCGTCACCTCCTTCAAGCTGTTCATGGCGTATCCGGGCGTCTTCTACTCCGACGACGGCCAGATCCTTCGGGCGATGCAACAGGCCTCCGGCAACGGTGGGTTGATCATGATGCACGCCGAGAACGGCATCGCCATCGACGTCCTCGTCGAGCAGGCCCTCGCCGCCGGCCGCACCGACCCGCGCTACCACGGAGACGTCCGCAAGGTCGCCCTGGAGGCCGAGGCCACCCACCGCGCGATCCAGCTCGCCCGGGTCGCGGGATCGCCGCTCTACGTCGTCCACGTCTCCGCCGACGAGGCCGTGGAGGAGATCGCCGCCGCCCGCCACAAGGGGCTGCCGGTCTTCGGCGAGACCTGTCCGCAGTACCTGTTCCTCTCCACGGACAACCTCGCCGAGCCGGACTTCGAAGGCGCCAAGTACGTCTGCTCCACGCCGCTGCGCCCCAAGGAGCACCAGGAAACCCTGTGGCGAGGCCTGCGGAACAACGAACTCCAGGTCGTCTCCACGGACCACTGCCCCTTCTGCTTCTCCGGCCAGAAGGAGATGGGCCGCGGCGACTTCTCCAAGATCCCCAACGGCATGCCCGGCGTCGAGCACCGGATGGACCTGCTGCACCAGGCCGTCGTGGACGGGCACATCACCCGCCGCCGCTGGATCGAGATCGCCTGCGCCTCCCCGGCCCGGATGTTCGGCCTCTACCCGAAGAAGGGCACCATCGCCCCGGGCGCCGACGCGGACATCGTCATCTACGACCCGCACGCCGAGCAGACCCTCTCCGCCGAGACGCACCACATGGACGTCGACTACTCGGCGTACGAGGGCAAGCGGATCACCGGCCAGGTCGAGACCGTGCTCTCACGCGGCGAACTCGTCGTGGACAGACTGAAGTTCACCGGACGCGCCGGACACGGCATGTACACCCCCCGTGCCACCAGTCAGTACCTCGACTAGGAGATCCCGCATGGACTTCGGACTCGTCCTCCAGACCGACCCGCCCGCCTCCGCCGTCGTCGGCCTGATGCGCCGCGCCGAACGCAACGGCTTCCGCTACGGCTGGACCTTCGACTCGGCGGTGCTCTGGCAGGAGCCGTTCGTCATCTACAGCCGCATCCTGGAGCACACCGACCGGATGACCGTCGGCCCGATGGTCACCAACCCGGGCACCCGTACCTGGGAGGTCACCGCCTCCACCTTCGCCACCCTCAACGACATGTACGGCAACCGCACGGTCTGCGGGATCGGGCGCGGCGACTCCGCCATGCGCGTCGCGGGCCGCCGGCCCAACACGCTGGCCCGGCTCGGCGAGGCCATCGACGTCATCCGGGACCTCGCGGAGGGCCGGGAGGCGACGGTCGACGGGCAGCCGGTGCAGATCCCGTGGGTGAAGGACGGGCGGCTGCCGGTGTGGATGGCGGCGTACGGGCCCAAGGCCCTCGCGCTGGCCGGCCAGAAGGCGGACGGGTTCATCCTCCAGCTCGCGGACCCCTTCCTCACCGAGTGGATGATCAAGGCGGTCAGGGACGCGGCGTCCGACGCGGGCCGGGACCCGGACTCCGTCACCATCTGCGTCGCCGCCCCCGCCTACGTCGGCGACGACCTCGACCACGCCCGTGAGCAGTGCCGCTGGTTCGGCGGCATGGTCGGCAACCACGTCGCCGACCTGGTCGCCCGCTACGGCGAGCACTCGGGGATGGTGCCGGACGAACTGACCGCGTACATCGCGGGCCGCTCCGGCTACGACTACAGCCACCACGGCCGCACCGGCAACCCGGACACCGCCTTCGTCCCCGACGAGATCGTCGACCGCTTCTGCCTGTTGGGACCTGCCGAGGCCCATATCGAGAAGCTCCAGGCGCTGCGGGACATGGGCGTCGACCAGTTCGCCGTCTACAACATGCACGACGCGCGCGAGGCGACCATCGACGCGTACGGCTCCACGATCATCCCCGCGCTGAACGCCTGACCCGCCTGCGCCCCCCACGTCCCCATTCCACCGCCCCACGGCACCATCCACCGCCCCGCACGGCACCGCTCCCGAGCGAAGGGCTCGACCACCATGACCGCCACCGTCCCACCCACCCCGCCATCCTCCTCCCCGCAGGGCGCGATACCCGCAACGGCTACCGCCGCCGCGTCCGGCCGCGTCGAACTCGCCCACGGATACGTCCCCGACGACACCCGCTTCACCAACGACGACCTGCTCCCCGTCCCCGTGGAGCGGCGCACCTGGACGACGTACAACTTCGCGGCCCTGTGGATCGGGATGGCCCACAACATCCCGTCCTGGCTGCTCGCCTCCGGCCTGGTCGCGCTCGGCATGGACTGGAAACAGGCCGTGTTCACCATCGCGCTCGCCAACGTGATCGTGCTCGCGCCGATGCTGCTCACCGGGCACGCCGGACCCAAGTACGGCATCCCCTTCCCGGTCCTGGCCCGCGCCTCCTTCGGGCTGCGCGGCGCCAACCTGCCCGCTCTGATCCGGGCCGCCGTCGCCTGTGCCTGGTTCGGCATCCAGACCTGGATCGGCGGCGTCGGGATCTTCACGCTGCTCGGCAAGGTCTTCGGCGGCTGGGCCGGCGCCGGGGAGATCGGCGGGCAGCCGTGGACGCTCTGGCTCTGCTTCACGCTCTTCTGGGCGCTCGAACTGGCCATCATCTACCGGGGGATGGACGCCCTGCGCCGGTTCGAGAACTGGGCGGCGCCCTTCGTCCTGGTCGGGGCCGTCGCCCTGCTCGTCTGGGTCGCGGTCAAGGCGGGCGGCTTCGGTCCGCTGCTCGACCAGCCGTCCGCGCTCGGCTGGGGCGCCGACTTCTGGCCGGTCTTCTTCCCGTCCCTGATGGGCATGATCGCCTTCTGGGCCACGCTCTCCCTCAACATCCCCGACTTCACCCGCTTCGGCGCGGGCCAACGCGCGCAGATCTGGGGTCAGTCGCTGGGCCTGCCGACCACGATGACGTTCTTCGCCCTGCTCTCGGTCTTCGTCACCTCCGGCTCGCAGGCGGTGTACGGGGTCGCCATCTGGGACCCGGTCGAGCTCGTGGCCCGTACCGACAACGTCTTCGGGCTCCTCTTCGGCCTGGTCACCGTGTTGATCGCGACGATCTCCGTGAACATCGCGGCCAACGTGGTCTCACCGGCGTACGACCTGGCCAACCTCGCGCCGAAGTTCATCAGCTTCCAGGGCGGGGCGCTCATCACGGGCGTGGTCGGGGTCGTCATCATGCCGTGGAAGCTGACGGAGACGCCCGAGCTGTACATCTTCACCTGGCTGGGACTGGTCGGCGGGCTGCTCGGTACGGTGGCGGGCATCCTGATCGCGGACTACTGGATCGTCCGCCGTACGGTCCTCGACCTCGCCGACCTCTACCGGCCCGGCGGCCGCTACTGGTACCGGGCCGGCTGGAACTGGCGGGCGGTGGCGGCCTTCACCGTCGGCGGCGTCCTGGCGGTCGGCGGCTCGCACTCGGCTCCCGGCAAGGGGCCGTTCCCGGCCGACGGACTGATCCCGTTCCTCAAGCCGCTCGCCGACTACGGCTGGGCGGTCGGGCTTGCCTCTTCGCTGGTGCTGTACGTGGTGCTGACCGGGCGGGAGCGCCGGGAGCGGGCCTGATGGCGGCGGGGCCGGCCCGGTGCGGTGTGCGCGGGGCCGGCCCGGTGCCGGGTAACCGGCCGGCCCGTAACCGGGACGCGGGCTCACACCGGTTTGACGCTGCGGCCCAGCAGAGCCGTCACATCCACCGTCTCCGACGCCGCCGGAGTCCCGGCGGGCACCGGCCGGTCGAAGCCGGAGAAGTTCACGGTCCCCTCCTCCGCCCCCCGCACGGTGATCCGCACCGGGTACGGCTCGCCCTCGGTGGCGACGTCCACCGTCAGCCGCTCGGTCCCCTGCGTGCGGGTCACCGGGATGACGGGCGTGCCGTTGACCTCGGTCTCCCGGCCCTTCGTCAGCGTGCCGCGCTCGGTGGCGTCGGGGTTGTCCGTGACCAGCTCGCGGAAGGTGTCGAGATCGCACACCTCGGTCACCGTCAGCAGCCGGGGGTCGTCGGCCTTCGCCTTCATGTAGCGGCCGTCGAGGATCGCGTCGAAGGTGGCGCCGCCGATCGGGACATGGGTCTCCCAGAACGCCTTGTCCGGCTTCAGCCAGACATCGTCGGCGCGCTTCACGATCTCCACGGACCCGTCCTCGCCCATGTCGACGCCGCCCGCGCAGTTGCCCGCCCGGTCCAGCGTCAGATCGACGCTCATCCGGTCGCCGCTCCCGTCGAGACTGCCGCGCGCGCTCAGATGGAGGGAGGAGGCCCGGAGCAGCGCGTCCCGGGAACGGTCCGCGATCTGCTCGGCGCTGAGCGAGGCGATGTCATCGTCGGCCTGCGCGACCGCACCACCCGTCACGGTGAGAGCGACGACCGCCGCGCCCGTCGCCGCCTGTGCGGCCCAACGGTGTCCGCTCACGTCGCCTCCTCGAAAAGGCCCCGGTGAGGGCGTGCGAACCAGGGTGACCGGCACATTCGAGCGTACGCCGGGAGCGAGGGCGCCGCCCGGCGTGCGTACGGAGAGTGAAGTGCGGCGGTGTTTTCGGACACGGAGCGTGGGCAGAGCCGCATACGTGATCCCGCGTGGGATCACCTACGCACGCGTGGGTCCACGTACGCACGCGCACCACGGAGGAGAACCGATGAACCTGTTCACGGGGAAGCGGACCCGGTCCGTCCTGCGGTCGCTGGTCGTCGCGGCGGCGGCCACGGCGCTGGCGAGCCCGGCCACCTCGGCGACCGCCGCTCCGGCCGCGATCCCGCCCGGTCTCTCCTGCCACACCGGCAAGCACGCGGTCGACGAGTACACGGGCTACGCGCTCTGCCGCAACAACGGGAGCCAGACGCAGACGTTCTGGGTCCACCTGGTCTGCGGCTGGGCCCCGGACGTCGACGGCAACCGGGTCACGCTGCGGCCCGGTGAGTCGGGCCAGTCCACCGCGCACTGCGGGAAGATCGGCACCGGCATCGGCGAGATCCATGTCCGGCCGTAACGCCGGACGGATGCGGCGGCCGTAACGGTTGAGCGTGCCGCCTCCTCTCGTTACCCTCCAGTAAGTACGTGTGGGCAGCGGCCGGGACGACCGGTCGACCCCGCGGCCACGAGGGAGGCGGCACGCCCATGTCCTCAGCGGAGTCCACCGAGCGGACCGACCCGGCCGTACGAGCACACCTCCGGCACACCCCGCGTCCCGCCCCGGCACCCGGCCTCGCCGAGAGCGCACGCCTGCTCGCCGACTCCGCCACCACCTCCACCGCGCTCGTCGCCGACGCCCTCGCCCGGATCGAGGCCGCGCAGCCCACGCTCAACGCCTTCCGTCACCTGCGGGCCGAAGCCGCCCGCGCGGAAGCCGCCGAGGCCGACCGCAGGCTGGCGGCGGGGGAGCGGCTGCCGTTGCTCGGCGTGCCGGTCGCCGTCAAGGACGACACCGATGTGGCGGGCCTGCCCACCCACTTCGGCTGCGACGGCGACCGGCCCCCGGCCACCACGGACAGCGAGGCGGTCCGGAGGCTGCGCGCCGCCGGAGCCGTCATCGTCGGCAAGGCCAACTCCTGCGAGCTGGGCCAGTGGCCGTTCACCGAGGGCCCGGCTTTCGGCGCCACCCGCAATCCCTGGAACACCGCCCACACCCCGGGAGGCTCCTCCGGCGGATCGGCCGCCGCAGTGGCCGCGGGCCTCGTCCCCGCCGCCCTGGGATCGGACGGCGCCGGGTCCGTCCGCATCCCCGCCGCCTGGACGCACCTCGTCGGTATCAAGCCCCAGCGCGGCCGCGTCTCGGTCCACCCGCACCACGACGCCTTCCAGGGCCTCACGGTCAACGGCCCGCTCGCCCGTACGGTGGCCGACGCCGCGCTCCTGCTGGACGCGGCCGCCGGTGCACACCCCGACGACCTCCACCGCCCGCCCGCCGTCCGCGCCTTCGACGCCGCCCGCCGCGATCCGGGCCGCCTCCGGATCGCCCTCGCCTGGCGGCCCCCGCTCACCCTCACCGGCGCCGGACCCGATCCCGAGGTACGCCGGGCCGTCACCGCGCTCGCCGAGACCCTGGCCCGGCTCGGCCACCACGTCGAGGAGGACCGCCCCCGGTACGGCCTGATCGGCCTCACCTTCGTGCCCCGCGCCACCGCAGGCATCGCCGAATTCGCCGCCCGCCACCCCGAACCGGCCCTCCTGGACCCCCGCACCCGCAGCGCCCTGCGGACCGGGACGCGCCTCGGCGGCCGGGTGGTCCGGGCCGCCCGCGCCCGCGAGGTGCGCCAGCACCGCCGGATCGGCGCCCTCTTCGACACGTACGACGTCCTCCTCACCCCGACGACCGCCGCGCCCCCGCCCCGTATCGGCACCTTCGACCGGCTCAGCGCCTGGCGCACCGACGTCACCATGGCCGCCGCCTGCCCCTACGCCTGGCCGTGGAACGTGCTCGGCTGGCCCGGCATCAGCGTCCCGGCCGGCTTCACCCGCTCCGGCCTCCCCGTCGGCGCCCAGCTCCTCGGCCCCTCCCGCAGCGAGGAGCGGCTGATCGCCCTGGCCGCCCAGCTGGAGGACGACCTGCGCTGGTATGAGCACCGGCCGCCGATCTCGTAACGCGGAGTGAGGTAACGCTCACCGGACCCCGTACGGACTGTGAAGCCGTGCGGGGGCCTTGTGGAGCCACGGGCGGTGACGAGATATCTTGATGTCAAGCAATGTTGCAGACGTGGAGCGGAGCACCCGGTGACTGACTCGACCATCATCTATACGCACACCGACGAGGCCCCTGCCCTGGCGACCTACTCGTTCCTGCCCGTGATCGAGGCCTACGCCTCGACCGCAGGCGTCACGGTCGAGCGCCGTGACATCTCCCTCGCGGGCCGGATCATCGCCAGTTTCCCGGAGCGGCTGAAGGCCGAGCAGCGTATCGATGACGCACTCGCCGAGCTCGGCGAGCTGGCCAGGACGCCCGGCGCGAACATCATCAAGCTGCCGAACATCTCGGCGTCGATCCCGCAGCTCAAGGCGGCCATCGCCGAGCTCCAGGAGCAGGGCTACGCGCTTCCTGACTACCCGGACGACCCGAAGAGCGATGAGGACAAGGACGTCCGCGCCCGGTACGACAAGGTCAAGGGCAGCGCCGTGAACCCGGTGCTGCGCGAGGGCAACTCCGACCGCCGCGCCCCCGCCTCCGTCAAGAACTACGCCAAGGCCCACCCGCACCGCATGGGCGCCTGGAGCGCCGACTCGAAGACGAACGTCGCCACCATGGGCGTCGACGACTTCCGCTCCACCGAGAAGTCCGCGGTCATCGCCGAGGACGGCTCGCTCCGGATCGAGCTGCACGGCGACGACGGCACCACCACCGTGCTGCGCGAGTCCGTACCCGTCCTCAAGGGCGAGGTCGTGGACGCGGCCGTCATGCGCGTCGCCGCGCTGCGCGAGTTCTTCACCGCGCAGGTCGCCCGCGCCAAGGCCGAGGGCGTGCTGTTCTCCGTGCACCTCAAGGCCACCATGATGAAGGTCTCCGACCCGATCATCTTCGGCCACGCGGTCCGCGCCTTCTTCCCGAACACCTTCGCCAAGTACGGCGAGCAGCTCACCGCCGCCGGCCTCACCCCGAACGACGGCCTGGGCGGCATCCTCAAGGGCCTCGGCTCGCTGCCGGGCGTCGGCGCCGAGATCCAGGCGTCCTTCGAGGCCGAGCTGGCCGAGGGCCCGGCCCTCGCGATGGTCGACTCCGACAAGGGCATCACCAACCTGCACGTCCCCAGCGACGTCATCGTCGACGCCTCCATGCCGGCCATGATCCGCACCTCCGGCCACATGTGGGGCCCGGACGGCAACGAGGCCGACACCATCGCCGTCCTCCCGGACAGCAGCTACGCCGGTGTCTACCAGGTCGTCATCGACGACTGCCGCGCCAACGGCGCCTTCGACCCCGCCACCATGGGCTCGGTGCCCAACGTCGGTCTGATGGCGCAGAAGGCCGAGGAGTACGGCAGCCACGACAAGACCTTCGAGATCCCCGCCACCGGCACCGTGCGCGTCGTCGGCACGGACGGCACCGTCGTGCTGGAGCAGGCCGTCGGCGCCGGTGACATCTTCCGGATGTGCCAGACCAAGGACGCCCCGATCCAGGACTGGGTCAAGCTCGCCGTCACGCGCGCCCGCGCCACCGGCAACCCGGCGGTGTTCTGGCTGGACGGGACCCGCGCGCACGACGCCAACCTGATCGCCAAGGTGACGACGTACCTCGCCGACCACGACACGGACGGCCTGGACATCACCGTCAAGTCCCCGGTCGAGGCCACCGCCTTCTCCCTGGAGCGCATCCGCCGCGGCGAGGACACCATCTCCGTCACCGGCAACGTGCTCCGTGACTACCTGACCGACCTCTTCCCGATCCTGGAGCTCGGCACCAGCGCCAAGATGCTCTCGGTCGTCCCGCTGATGAACGGCGGCGGCCTCTTCGAGACCGGCGCCGGCGGCTCGGCCCCCAAGCACGTCCAGCAGCTCGTCAAGGAGAACTACCTCCGCTGGGACAGCCTGGGCGAGTTCCTGGCCCTCGCGGTCAGCTTCGAGCACCTGGCCACCACCACGGACAACGCGCGGGCCCAGGTCCTCGCCGACACCCTGGACCGGGCAACGGGCACGTTCCTCAACGAGGACAAGTCCCCGAGCCGTCGCCTCGGCGGTATCGACAACCGTGGCAGCCACTTCTACCTGGCCCTCTACTGGGCCCAGGAGCTGGCACAGCAGACCGACGACGCCAAGCTCGCCGAGGCGTTCGCGGCGCTCGCCAAGACGCTGGCCGAGCAGGAGGAGACCATCGTCGCCGAACTGGCCGCGGTGCAGGGCTCCCCGGCCGAGATCGGCGGCTACTACCAGCCCGACCCGGCCAAGGCCGAGGCGATCATGCGCCCGTCCGCCACGTTCAACCAGGCGATCGCGAGCCTCGCCTGACATGAGGTGAGGGCGGCCCCGTCCGCCTTCACTCCGCTCCGCCCCGGCAGGCCCCGCGCCTGCCGGGGCGGTTCGCGTTCCGCCCCACTACGCCGGTACGCGCACCCGCCGCAGGTGATCGCCTGAGTTTCACGTGATCGGGTGATCGACCAATCCGGCTGTCCCACGGCTCCGAATGACGACCGTGAGGATCACCCGGACAGCCCTGACCCGCGGAACGCTCGCAGCCCTGAGCGGGCTGCTGGCGGGCTTCGCCGCCCTGACCGTCGCAGAACTCGTCTCGGCAGCCGTCAGGCCGGAGGCGAGCCCCGTGACAGCGGTCGGCGGGGCGGCCATCGACCGGACGCCCGCCGCGGTGAAGGATTTCGCGATCCGGAACTTCGGCGAGAACGACAAGCTCGTCCTGCAACTCGGTATCGTCGTCACGCTCGCCCTCTTCGCCGTCGTCGTCGGCTTGCTGGCGCTGCGCCACCGCCGTACGGGCTCCGCCGCCGTCCTGGCCTTCGGTGTGGTGGGCGCCGCCTCGGCCGTCAGCCGCCCGGACTCCACCGGCGTCGTCGACGCACTGCCGTCGCTGGTCGGAGCCGTGGCCGGAGCCGCCCTGCTCTACGTCCTCGTCGGCAGGCTCACCCGGCCGCGCAGGATCGCTGGGGAGGAGCCGGAGGAGAACGAGAGCGGCTGGGACCGGCGCGGCTTCCTGATCGCGGCCACCGCCGCGGCCGCCGCCTCCACCGCGGCGGGTGCGGTCGGCCGGACGCTCAACGGCCGCAGCGCCCAGGACGCCGTCGCCTCCCGCGAGGCCGTCAAACTGCCCGCCCCGGCCTCACCCGCCAAGCCGATCCCGGCCGGAGCGCAGCTGCGGGTCCCCGGCCTCCCTCCGTTCACCACCCCCAACGACAAGTTCTACCGGGTCGACACCGCCCTGGTGGTCCCCAAGGTCGACGCCAACACCTGGCGGCTGCGCATCCACGGCCAAGGCGTACGCCGGGACCTGGAGTTCACCTACCAGGACCTGCTCAACCGGCCCCTGATCGAGCGCGAGATCACCCTCTGCTGCGTCTCCAACGAGGTCGGCGGCCCCTACATCGGCCACGCCCGGTGGATCGGCGTACGCCTGGCCGACCTGCTCAAGGAGGCGGGCGTCAAGCCGCCGTCCCGAGGCGGAAAGGCCGACCAGATCATCGCCCGCTCGGTCGACGGCATGACGCTCGGCACCCCCGTCGAGGACGTCATGGACGGCCGGGACGCCATGCTCGCCGTCGGCATGAACGGCGAACCGCTCCCCTTCGTCCACGGCTTCCCCGTCCGCATGCTCGTCCCCGGCCTGTACGGATACGTCTCGGCCTGCAAGTGGATCGAGGACATCGAGCTCACCACCTTCGCCGACTACGACCCGTACTGGGTGAAGCGCAAGTGGGCCCGCAAGGCCCCGATCAAGACCCAGTCCCGGATCGACACCCCCAAGCCCTTCGGGCGCCCCGAGGCCGGCACGGTCATGGTGGCCGGAGTGGCCTGGGCCCAGCACCGCGGGATCGAGAAGGTCGAGATCCGCGTCGACGACGGCCCGTGGCGCCCGGCCCAACTGGCCGAACAGGACACCGTCGACACCTGGCGCCAGTGGTCCTACCCCTGGAAGGCGGAGCCCGGCGGCCACACCCTCACCGTCCGCGCCACGGACGGCACGGGCGAGGTGCAGACCGAGAAGCGCACCAAGACCGTCCCGGACGGCGCCAGCGGCTGGCACTCGGTGGTGGTCACCGTGGACTGACATCCCGTCAACAGACCTCTTTCCCCTCAGCACTTCATCCCTTTCCCCGTACGAACGAACGATCCAGGAGAACTCCATGAACGCCCTTCGCCACCGCCGTGCAGCCGTCGCCGTCGCCGCCGCCGTGATGCTCCCCCTCACGCTGGCCGCCTGCTCCGACTCCGGCTCGGACAAGGCCTCCGACAGCTCCTCCGCCGCGGGCTCCACCCCCGAGGAGTCGAAGCCGGCCGCCGGTGACGACGCCATGACGGACAAGCCGTTCGGCCCGGCCTGTGCCGGTGTCCCGAAGGACGGCGCGGGCAGCTTCGACGGCATGGCCAAGGACCCGGTCGCCACCGCCGCGTCCAACAACCCGGCGCTCTCCACGCTCGTCGCCGCCGTGCAGAAGGCCGGCCTCGTCGACACCCTCAACAACGCCGAGAACATCACGGTGTTCGCGCCCACCAACGACGCCTTCGCCAAGATCCCGAAGGCCGACCTGGACGCGGTCCTCAACGACAAGGCCAAGCTCACCGAGATCCTCACCTACCACGTCGTGGGCCAGAAGCTCACCCCGCAGCAGCTGGAGAGCGGCACGTTCGACACGCTGCAGAAGAGCACGCTGACCACGGCCGGCTCCGGTGAGTCGTACAAGGTCAACGACAGCGCCAACGTGGTCTGCGGCAACGTGCCGACCGCCAACGCCACCGTCTACATCATCGACACGGTGCTGATGCCGAAGTAATCGGCAGCCTCGCCAGTAGTCTGCAGCCCCGCTGCGGGAGAACGGCCGTCAACCTCCACAGGCCTCCCGCAGCGGGGCTTTCGCCCTCACCGGCCGAAGACCCTCCCCAGCGCCGCCTCCTTCAACCCTCCGACCGTGGGCGGCCGGCGGCAGTGGCGTCACGAGCGGAATCTCCCAGTAGTTGACGAGCGGTTGGGCCTCGCGCAGCAGCAACGTCTCCAGGTCCGTCGGATCGGCCTGCACACCCTCGTCGGCATGGCGCACGCTCCGGCCCACCACCTTCTGGATGTCGGCGAGAGCGGGAGCCGCCTCCTCGGGGAACGCCGAACCGCCCGAGGAACGGCCCCGTTCACGTAACTCAGCTGTCCGCGCACCGGGACCGCCGCGTTCAGGGGTCAGGTGGGCGCGGGCGGCGGGGTCATCGCCCACCGGATGGTCCGGGTCAGCGCCTTCCCGGCGGGCCGTACGCAGATCTCCTCGACCCCCGGCACCCTGGGCAGCCGCAGCGGCTCGCGGGCCCACGGCGGGAGACCGGCCACGGCGTTGGCGGCGAGCACGGCGTACGGGGGACGGGCCGGCCAGGGCAGCGGCGGGTGCAGAAGGATGAAGCGGGCCGCGTCCAGGGCCTCCTGGGTGGCGCGCAGCTCGGGGCGGTAGGCGGCGATCCGGGCCGCCAGCTCCGCCCGGTCGTGCGGCGGGTCGGGGATGCCGAGGGCGTGGGCCACGGTCGCCATGTCGTGGATGTAGCCGTCGCACCCGGCGCCGTCCAACGGCCGTGCCCCGTACCGCTGGTGGGCGCGGAGAAAGCTGTCCACCTCGGCGATGTGCACCCAGCACAGGAGGTGCGGGTCGGCCGCGTGGTAGGGCTCCCCGGAGGACGCGGTCCCGCGTACTCGCTCGTGCACGGCCCGTACGCGGTCCACCGCCTCCTGCGCGTGGTCGGCCGTGCCGAACGTGGTCACCGCGAGAAACGTGCTGGTCCGCTGGAGCCGCCCCCACGGATCGCCCTTGAACCCCGAGTGGCCCGCGACGGCGGCCATGGCGAGCGGGTGCAGCGACTGGAGGAGCAGCGCGCGCAGCCCGCCGATGAACATGGACGCGTCCCCGTGCACCCGGCGCACCGGCCGGTCCGGGCCGAACCAGCGCGGGCCGGGCGTCCCGTGGATCCGGGCCCGGTTCTCCGGCCCGGAGGGACCCGCCACCCGGGAGAACAAGGCCTGGCCGAGCCGTTGCCGTACACCGGAGTCCGGCTGCGCTCTGTCCATGCCTCCCAGTATGCGGGCCCGCGGGACACCCGCTACGGCACCCGGGCCGTCCACTCCTCCGTCGCGAACTTCGTCCGTACGAGCTCCTCGGCGCGCGCCAGCTCCGCGTCCGTCACGCTGCCGTCCGTGAGGCCGTGGCGCCGGCGGAACGACTCGATCATCCGCTCGATCACCACCTGGCGCGGCAGGCCGGTCTGGCGCCGCAGCGGGTCGACGCGCTTCTTCGCCGACCGGGTGCCCTTGTCCGACATCTTCTCCTTGCCGATGCGGAGCACCTCCAGCATCTTGTCGGCGTCGATGTCGTACGCCATGGTCACGTGGTGCAGCACGGCCCCCGGCCCGCCGTCCGGCCCCACCACCCGCTTCTGCGCCGCCCCGGCGATCTTGCCGACCTCGGTGGCGATGTCGTTGAGCGGCTGGTACCAGGCCTTGATGCCCATGTCCGCGAGCGCTTCGAGGACCCAGTCGTCCAGATAGGCGTAGCTGTCGGCGAAGGAGAGCCCGGAGACCAGCGCCTGCGGGACGGCCAGCGAGTAGGTGATCGTGGAGCTCGGCTCGGCGAACATCGCCCCGCCGCCGGAGATCCGCCGCACGACGTTCACACCGTGCCGCTCCACGCCCGCCGGATCGACCTCGTTGCGCAGCGACTGGAAGCTGCCGATGATCACGGCGGGGGAGTCCCACTCCCAGACCCGCAGCGTCGGCGGCCGCACCCCCGCCGCGACCTCGGCGGTGATCACCTCGTCCAGCGCCATGTGCAGCGCCGGCGACTGGGGCGCGTCGTGGATCAGCTGCCAGTCGTAGTCGCTCCACTCCGTGGCCTGCGCCAGCGCCCGGCGTACGGCGATGGCGACACCCTCCGCGCTCAGCCCGAGCATCACCGTGGAGTCGGGCAGCGCCGCCTCGATCCGGGCCGCGAGACCCGCCGTGTCCGTGGTGGCCGGGGCGCCCTCCAGCGCCGCGTCGATGGCGAGGATCGCCTCGTCGGGTTCGAGGAAGAAGTCCCCGGCCACCCGGACGTTCCGCAGCGCCCCGCCCGCCACGTCCAGGTCCACCACGACCAGCTTGCCGCCCGGAACCTTGTACTCACCGTGCACAGCGCCGCCTCCAGCTCGGAATTCTCCGCCCGGCTCGGTGATGAGCCGGACACATCCGGCTATAACGCGCGCGGGGGCTTCGATCATCCCTCGCTCTGTGGAGGCACCGCTCGCCGGCCGGGCCCGTTGTAGACGCCGAGCGGGCGGATCAGCGCGTTGTGTGCCAGCTGCTCGCTGATGTGCGCGGTCCAGCCGGTGATCCGGCTCATCACGAAGATCGGGGTGAAGGCCGCGGTGTCGAACCCCATCAGGTGGTAGGCGAGCCCGGCCGGGTAGTCCAGGTTGGGATGGATGCCCTTGCGGCTGATCATGGCGTGGCGGAGCGCGGCGTGCAGGGTCGCCAGCCGGGTCACGTCCGGGTCGCCCGCGCGCGCCACCAGCCGGTCGGTGGCCTCCTGCATGACCGGTACGCGGGAGTCGCCGTGCCGGTAGACGCGGTGGCCGAATCCCATGATCTTCCGCCGGGCGGCGAGGGCCTCGGCCAGCCATTCCTCGGCCCGCTCCGGGCCGCCGATCTCGTTGAGCATGTGCATCACGGCCTCGTTGGCCCCGCCGTGCAGCGGCCCCTTCAGCGCGCCGATCGCCGCCGTCACCGCGCTGTACAGGTCGGAGAGGGTGGAGGTGACGACCCGGGCGGTGAACGTCGAGGCGTTGAAGCTGTGTTCGGCGTAGAGGATCAACGAGATCTCGAAGCAGCGCACCACCTCCGGGTCCGGCACGCTCCCGAAGCACATGTGGAAGAAGTTCGCCGCGTACCCGAGCGACGGATCCGGCGGTACGGGGGCGAGCCCTTGGCGCCGGCGGTGGTCGGCCGCGACCACGACCGGCAACTTGGCCAGCAGGGCGAGGGACTTGGCGTGGTGGGCGGCGGTGCTGCCGTCCTCCTCGGTCGGATCCTCCGAGCCGAAGAAGCTCACGGCCGTCCGCAACACGTCCATCGGGTGACAGGTCTCCGGCAGCCGGGCCAGCAGCTCGGCGGTGGTGCGGTCCAGCGGCCGCAGTGCGCGCTCGCGGGCGGCAAAGGCCGTCAGCTCGGTGACGCCGGGCAGCTCGCCGTACCACAGCAGGTACGCGACCTCCTCGAAGGAGCGGCGGGCGGCCAGGTCCTGGACCGGATAGCCGCGGTAGGTGAGGGAGTTGGTCTCCTGGATGACGGTGGAGATGGCGGTGGTGTCGACGGCGACCCCGGCGAGACCGCGGTGGATCTCGGGGGTGACGGGTGCGGGTGCGGGCATGGTGAACCTCCGGGCGTACGTGGATGAGGGGCTTGGTGGTCAGGCGCCCGGCGGCAGGGTGAAGTCGAAGACCGCCGAGTCGAACGCGCCGTACTCCTCGTAACCGAGCACCTCGTACAGCCGTGAACGCGTCTGCATCCGGGGGAGCAGGGCCTGTTGGGTGCCGTCGGCGGCCAGGGCCGCCAGCCCGTCCTCCACCGCGCCCATCGCGAGGCGGAAGAGGGTGACGGGGTAGAGGGCGATGTTGTAGCCGAGGTTCTCCAGCGTGGCCGCGTCGAGCAGCGGGCCTCTGCCGAACTCGGTCATGTTCGCCAGCAGCGGTACGTCGACCGCCGCCCGGAACGCCTCGAACTCGGCCTCGTCCGCGAGCGCTTCCGGGAACACGGCGTCGGCGCCCGCGTCCACGTACGCCTTCGCGCGGTCGATGGCCGCCGCGAGCCCCTCGGGGCCGCGCGCGTCCGTACGGGCCATCAGCAGGAAGTCCGGATCGCGCCGCGCGTCGACGGCGGCCCGCACCTTGCGGACCATCTCCGCACGCGCCACGAGCGTCTTGCCGTCCAGGTGGCCACACCGCTTGGGGTTGACCTGGTCCTCCAGATGCAGGCCCGCCAGCCCCGCGTCCTCCATCAACTGCACCGTGCGCGCCGCGTTCATGGGCTCACCGAACCCGGTGTCCGCGTCGATCAGAGCGGGCAGGTCGGTGACGCGTGCGATCTGCTGGGCCCGCGCGGCGATCTCCGTGGAGGACGTCAAACCGATGTCGGGCAATGCCAGTTCGGCGGCGAGTACGGCACCTGACAGATACACCGCCTCGAATCCGGCCTCCTGGATCAGCCGCGCCGAGTACGGGTTGACCGCGCCCGGCATCCGCACCAGCCGCCCCGAGGACAACTGTTCACGGAAGGCGCGGCGGCGCTCGGTGGGTGTGGTCCGGGTGTGCAGCATCAGAACAGCCCCTTCGGCAGCCCCGCGTCGAAGGCGGCAACCGCCTCGGTGTCCACGACCGGGAACAGCGCGTCGAGCCCGTCCGCCGGCAGCTCCGCGAGCCGCTGGGCCGCCGCCAGGAAGCGGTCCTGGTCGCCGGCGGCGACGACGCCCTCCGCCAAGTTGCGGAACTTCGCCACGTACCCCGTACGGTCGAACGGCCGGGCCCCCGCCGGGTGCGCGTCGGCCACCGCCAGCTCGTCCTCGATCACCGTGCCGTCCACCAGCGTCACCACCGCCCGGCCGCCGAACGCCCGCCGCTCCGGGTCCGGGTCGTGGTAGCGCCGGGTCCATTCCGGGTCCTCCACCGTCGAGATCCGCTGCCACAGCTCGACCGTCCCCGGCCGCTGCGCCCGCTCGGGCGCGTAGGACCGCTCGTGGTGCCAGGCCCCGTCCTCCAGCGCCACCGCGAAGATGTACGGCACCGAGTGGTCCAGCGTCTCGCGGCTCGCCTCCGGGTCGTACTTCTGCGGGTCACCGGAACCGGAACCGATCACCTGGTGCGTGTGGTGGCTGGTGTGCAGGACGATCGAGCGGATCTTCTCCGTCGGGCCCGTCCGTTCCCGCAGCCGCCGCGCCAGATCGATGACCGCCTGCGCCTGGTACTCGGCGGAGTGCTCCTTCGTGTACGTGTCCAGGATCGCCCGCCGCGCCTCGCCCGGCCCCGGCAGCCCCACCGTGTACGCCGCGTCCGGGCCGTCCAGCATCCGTGCGAGGAACCCGTCCTCACCCTCGTACACCGGCGACGGCGACCGCTCGCCGCGCATCGCCCGGTCCACCGCCTCGATCGCCGCCTTGCCCGCGAACGCCGGGGCGAACGCCTTCCAGCTGGAGATCTCGCCCTTTCGCGACTGCCGGGTCGCCGTCGTCGTGTGCACCGCCTGCTGGACCGCCTGGTACGTCGTCGCCGTGTCCAGCCCCAGCAGGGCGCCGAGCCCGCACGCGGTGGCGGCGCTCAGGTGGGCCACATGGTCGATGCGGTGCTCGTGCAGGCAGATGGCACGGACGAGCGCCACATGGATCTCGTACGCGGCGACGATCCCGCGCAGCAGCTCGGCGCCGGTCCGCCCGGTGTGCTGGGCCACGGCGAGCAGCGGCGGGATGTTGTCGCCCGGGTGCGAATAGTCCGCCGCCAGAAACGTGTCGTGGAAGTCCAGCTCCCGTACGGCCGTGCCGTTGGCCCAGGCCGCCCACTCAGGGGAGACCCGCACGCCGGGGGCCGCGCCGAAGACGGTTGCGCCGGGCGTGCCGGCGTGTGCCAGCGCCTGGCTGCGGGCGACCGCGACCGGCCGGCGCAGCAAAGACGCCACGGCGACGGAGGCGTTGTCGACGACCCGGTTGACGGCCATCGCGGCCGCCTGCGGGTCGAGCGCGGAAGGGTCCTGGGTGCCGGTGGCGACGGCCGCCAGCTTCCAGGCGAGCTGCTCCTCACGGGGCAGCCGGTCGGCGCTGGGGTGGACGCGGACGTGGTGGTCGATCACGGGGCTCCTCGCGACGTCGGTGGTGCGTTACCAGAGGAGCTTTCCCCGCCGCGCCCGCCGATGCGACCGGTCCACTGTGCACAATCCGTACAGCCCTGAGCTGCGAATCTGCGAAAGCTGCGAAAGGTGCGGATGGTACTTTCGCAGCGGGCCTCAGCGTGGAGGCCGGGCGGGGGAGAGGAGTGCCGACCGCATGGGACGGCCTGCCGGGCGCAAGATCTACGCCCATGCCAAGCTGCGGCGGCTCCGCCGCGAGCGCGGGATGAACCAGGTCGAGCTGGCCCGCGCGCTCGGCCTCTCCACCAGTTACCTCAACCAGATCGAGCACAGCCACCGTCCGCTGACCGCGCCGGTCCTGCTGCGGATCGCCGAGGTCTTCGGCGTCGACCCCGAGTTCTTCTCCGAGGCCGAGGAGGAGCGCCTCGCCACCGACCTCCGCGCGGCTCTGGGCGACGAGGCGTGCGGGACGCAGGTCCCGCTGGAGGAGGCCGCCGACGTGGCCCGTGACCACCCGGAGGTGGCCCGCGCGCTGGTCGCCCTGCACCACCGCTACCGGGACGCCGCCGAACGGGTCGTCGCCCTCGCCCCGCCGCAGGACGGCGAAGCGCTCCTCACCGCCGAACCCCACGACGAGGTAAGGGACTTCTTCTACGCCCACCACAACCACTTCGGCGCACTCGACGCCGTCGCCGAAGACACGGCGGCCGGTCTCGGCACCGGCTCGGCGGGCCGCACCGCCGACGCGCTGAAGGCGCGCCTCGCCACCCGGCACGGCATCACCGTCGTCACCACGGACCCGCAGCGGGCTACGGACGCCCGCCGGTTCGACCCGGACAGCGGCCTCCTCCTGCTCTCACCGTGGCTCAGCGAGGCCCAGCGCGCCTTCCAGCTCGCTACTCAACTCGCGCTGCTGGAACAGGGATCGCTGCTCGACACCCTCGTCGCCGACGGAGAGATCGCCTCGGACCAGGCCGCCGGACTCGCCAGGATCGGACTCGCCAACTACTTCGCCGGCGCGCTGCTCATGCCGTACACCGCCTTCCACCGGGCCGCCGAGGAGCTGCGGTACGACATCGAGCTTCTCCAGGCCCGTTTCGGCGTCGGCTTCGAGACCGTCTGCCACCGGCTCTCCACGCTTCAGCGCACCGGCGACCGGGGCGTGCCGTTCTCGTTCCTGCGGGTCGACCGGGCGGGCAACATCTCCAAGCGGCAGTCCGCCAGCGACTTCCACTTCTCCCGGCTCGGCGGCACCTGCCCGCTCTGGACCGTGTACGAGGCGTTCTCCGCGCCCGGCCGCATCCTCACCCAGGTCGCCGAGATGCCGGACGGAAAAAGGTACTTCTGGGTGGCCCGGACCGTGGCGCGCGGCGGGTTCGGCCACCGCGCGCCCCGGGCCGACTTCGCCGTGGCTCTCGGCTGCGAGCTGCGCCACGCCCACCGCCTGGTCTACGCCGAAGGCCTGGCGTTGGACGACCCGCGTTCGGCGACACCCATCGGTCTCGGCTGCCGGATCTGCGAGCGGCAGGACTGCGCCCAGCGGGCCCGCCCTCCGGCCGGGGGCCGGCTGGCCGTCGACCCCGACCGGCGCACCCATGTGCCGTACCCGGTGGTCGCCGACGGCCGGCCCGTCCCACCCGGCCCGATCAGCGGTGCGTGAACTGGGCGGGCCGTTTCTCGGTGAACGCCCTCATGCCCTCCTTCTGATCGTCCGTCGCGAACACCGCGTGGAACAGGCGGCGTTCGAAGCGCACGCCCTCGGCGAGCGTGGTCTCGAAAGCCCGGTTCACCGCCTCCTTCGCCATCATCGCGACCGGCGCCGACATGCCGCAGACGGTGTCCGCGACGGCGAGCGCCTCGGTCAGCAGATCCGCGTCCGGCACGACCCTGGACACCAGACCCGCCCGCTCCGCCTCCTCGGCGTCCATGTTCCGGCCGGTGAGACAGAGATCCATCGCCTTGGCCTTGCCGACCGCCCGGGTCAGCCGCTGGGAGCCGCCGATGCCGGGGATCACCCCGAGCCGGATCTCCGGCTGCCCGAAGACCGCCGACTCCGAGGCGATCACCAGGTCGCAGAGCATCGCCAACTCGCAGCCGCCGCCCAGGGCGTAGCCCCGTACGGCGGCGATCGTCGGTGTCCGCAGCTGACCGAGCCGGTCCCAGGCGGTGAACCAGTCGCTGAGGTACATGTCCATGTAGCTCTGCGGCTGCATCTCCTTGATGTCCGCGCCCGCCGCGAACGCCTTCTCACCGCTGCCGGTGAGGACGATGCAGCCGACCTCCGGGTCGCGGTCCAGCGCCTCGGTCGCCTCGACCGTCTCCCGCATGACGTCCAGGCTCAGCGCGTTGAGCGCCTTGGGCCGGTTCAGGGTGAGCAGGGCGGTACGGCCCCGGCGCTCGACCAGGATCGTCCCGTACGGGCCCGGGGCGGACGGACTCTCGCTGTGCTCGGTCACGTGGTGGTGCCCTTCTCTGCGTCGGTGGTGGCCGTCGAAGCGGCCCGGATGGCCTGGACGATTCCGGAGAAGTCCTGCCCGGCTCCGGTTCCTTCGGCGAACCGTGCGTACAACTCGGCCGCTCGGAGACCCAGTTCGGCGTCGATTCCGCCCGCGCGCAGGGCGTTGGCGGCCAGCCCGAGGTCCTTGGCCATCAGGGGCGCGGCGAAGCCGGGGCGGTAGTCGCGGTTGGCCGGACTGGTCG
This sequence comes from Streptomyces sp. NPDC101178, assembly GCF_044767965.1. Classification (NCBI taxonomy): domain Bacteria; kingdom Bacillati; phylum Actinomycetota; class Actinomycetes; order Kitasatosporales; family Streptomycetaceae; genus Streptomyces; species Streptomyces sp. NPDC101178. The sequence continues at coordinate 12,513 of NZ_JBIWOZ010000007.1, read as the reverse complement.
GAACGGGTCCGGGGACCGGGCAGTTGACGGTGAGCGCCCAGCACTGGCCGGAGGCCGCCGAGGCCACGTCGTACAGCGCCTGGTCGGAGAGGCCGAGACTCTCGGCGAGGACGAACGCCTCGCTGACGGCGATCATCGAGACGCCGAGGATCATGTTGTTGCAGATCTTCGCCGCCTGTCCGGCACCGGCCCCACCACAGTGCACCGCCTTCCCGCCCATCACCGCCAGCAGCGGCTCGGCCTCCGCGAACGCGGCCTCCTCGCCACCGGCCATGAAGGTCAGCGTCCCCGCCTCGGCCCCGACCACTCCGCCGGAGACCGGTGCGTCCAGCGAGCGGTGACCGGCCGCCGCCACTGCCGCGTGAGCGGCGCGGGAGTCGGCCACGTCGATGGTCGAGCAGTCGATGAACAGGGTGCCGGGGCGGGCGGCTCCGAGCAGCCCCTCCTGCCCGTACAGCGAGAGGACATGGCGTCCGGCAGGCAGCATGGTGATCACCACATCGGCCACCGAGGCGGCCTCGGCGGCGGACTTCGCCCGCTCGACCCCGCTCTCCACAGCGGTCGCCAGACAGGACTCGACGAGATCGTGGCCGAGCACCCGGTGCCCGGCGCGGACGAGGTTGGCGGCCATCGGGCCGCCCATGTGGCCCAGTCCGACGAAGGCGACGGTCGTGGTCACCAGGGCACCTCCTGCGGTGAGTCGTCTGCGGCGAGGACCAGTTCCCCGTCGCCGGTCGGAGCGAAGTACCGGGCCACGTCGGCGTCCGTGACCTCCACGAGCGTGCCGGGTGACCAGTGAGGCGTCCGGTCCTTGTCGATCACCTGGGCCCGGATGCCCTCCACCAGGTCGGCGGAGGAGAGAGCGGCGTACGAGACGCGGTACTCCTGCTCCAGCACCCTTTCCAGCGGCCCGAGGTCGCGCGCCCGGCGCAGTGCGGCCAGGGTCACCTTCAGCGCGATGGGCGAGCGGCCGAGGATCGTGGCCGCCGCCTCACCCGCCGCCGGGGCCTCGAAGGCGAGCAGCCGCTCCACGATCTCCTCGACGGAGTCGGCGGCGTAACAGCGGTCGATCCAGGCCCGGTCGGCCTCCAGAGTGCCGCCAGGTGCGTCCCGGACATGGCGGTGCAGCACCTCGGCGGGCGGCTCGGTCCGCAGCTCGGCGAGGAGCGCCGGCAGGCTCTCCTGCGGTACGAAGTGGTCGGCCAGCCCGCACAGCAGCGCGTCCCGGGCCCCCACCACGGTCCCCGTCAGGGCGAGATGGGTGCCCAGCTCGCCGGGGGCCAGCGCCAGCAGATACGTACCGCCGACGTCCGGCACGAAGCCGATCCCGGTCTCCGGCATGGCCACCTTGGACCGCTCGGTGACGATCCGGACGCTGCCGTGCGCCGAGATCCCGACCCCGCCGCCCATCACGATGCCGTCCATGACCGCCACGTACGGCTTCGGATAGCGGGCGATCCGCGCGTTCAGCCGGTACTCGTCGCGCCAGAACGCGGCCGAGGCCCTGCCGCCGACGCGGGCGTCCTCGTAGATGGACCGGATGTCGCCGCCCGCGCACAGCCCGCGCTCCCCGGCCCCGGTGATCACGACCGTGGCCACCTCCGGGTCGTACTCCCACCGGTCCAGCGCCGCCGTGATCGTCTCCACCATCGCGTGGGTGAGCGCGTTGAGCGCCTTGGGACGGTTCAGGGTCAGCACTCCCGCACGACCTTCGGTGCGCACCCGTACGAGCTCCTCGGTCATCGCAGGGCTCCCGTCAGGCTCCGGGCCACAATGACGCGCATGATCTCGTTGGTCCCTTCCAGGATCTGGTGGACCCGCAGGTCCCGCACGATCTTCTCGATGCCGTACTCGGCCAGATAGCCGTAACCGCCGTGGAGTTGGAGCGCCCGGTCCGCGACGGAGTAGCCGGTGTCGGTGGCGAAGCGCTTGGCCATCGCGCACAACTCCGGTGCTCCGCCCGCCTTCCGGTCCAGCGCCTCGGCGGCCTGCCGCACCAGTGCCCGCGCGGCGGCCAGCTCGGTGGCCATGTCGGCCAGCCGGAACTGCAGCGCCTGCGCCTCCAGCAGCCGCGCCCCGAACGCCTCCCGGTCCGCCAGGTGAGCCAGACTGCGGTCCAGCGCGCTCTGCGCACCGCCCAACGAGCAGGCGGCGATGCCGAGTCGGCCGCCGTTGAGGCCGTTCATCGCGATGCGGAAGCCTTCGCCCTCCGCTCCGAGCAGCCGGTCGGCCGGGATGCGCACGCCGTCCAGCATGACCTGGCGGGTGGGCTGCGCGTTCCAGCCCATCTTCTTCTCGTTGGCGCCGAACGAGAGCCCCTCGTCGTCCCGTTCGACGAGGAAGGCCGAGATCCCGCCCGGGCCGTTGTCGCCGGTGCGGGCCAGCACGATGTAGAGGTGTGTGGCGCCCGCGCCGGAGATGAACTGCTTGGTCCCGGTGAGGACGTAGTGGTCGCCGTCGCGGGCCGCACGGGTGCGCAGCGCGGCCGCGTCGGAGCCCGCGCCCGGTTCGGTCAGGCAGTAACTGCCCAGCTGCTCCATGGTGCAGAGCTCCGGCAGATACCGGGCGCGCTGGGTCTCTGAGCCGTACCGGTCGACCATCCAGGCGACCATGTTGTGGATCGAGAGGTAGCCCGCCACCGACGGGCAGCCGGTGGCCAGGGCCTCGAAGACGAGGACCCCGTCGGAGCGGGACAGCTCGGAGCCGCCCCTGTCCTCCCGTACGTACACGCCTCCGAGGCCGAGCCTCGCGGCCTTCCGCAGCACATCGACGGGGAAGTGCTTGTCCTGGTCCCAGGCCACGGCGTGCGGAGCCAGGTGTTCCTGGGCGAAGTCGAGCGTCGTCTCGACGACCGCGAGCTGGTCGTCGGTGAGCAGGGTGGTCACGGCGGTCATCCCATGGTCGGAATCGTGAAGCTCGCGCCGTCCCGGATCCCGGAGGCGGGCCAGCGCGACGTGACGGTCTTCGTACGGGTGTAGAAGCGGATGGCGTCAGGACCGTGCTGGTTGAGGTCGCCGAAACCGGACCGCTTCCAGCCGCCGAACGTGTGGTACGCCACCGGCACCGGGATCGGCACGTTGACACCGACCATGCCGGTGTCGACCCGGCGGGTGAAGTCGCGGGCGATGTCGCCGTCCCGGGTGAAGAGCGCCACGCCGTTGCCGTACGCGTGCTCCGAAGGCAGCCGCAGCGCCTCCTCGTAGTCCGCCGCACGCACCACGGAGACCACCGGGCCGAAGATCTCCTCCTGGTAGATCCGCATGTCCGGGGTGACCCGGTCGAAGAGCGAGGCGCCCGCGAAAAAGCCGTCCTCGTGGCCTTCGAGGGTGAAGTCCCTTCCGTCCACGACCAGTTCGGCCCCCTCCTCCACGCCGAGGTCGACATAGCCGCGCACCCGGTCCACCGCGTCCCGGCCCACCAGCGGCCCGAAGTCGGCGTCCGGGTCGTCCGAGCGGCCGATCCGCAGGCCGGCGATCCGCTCGGTGAGCTTGGCCACCAGCGCGTCGGCGGTCTCCGCACCCACCGGTACGGCCACCGAGATCGCCATGCACCGCTCGCCCGCCGAGCCGTACCCGGCGCCGATCAGCGCGTCCACCGCCTGGTCCAGATCGGCGTCCGGCATCACGATCATGTGGTTCTTCGCCCCGCCGAAACACTGCGCCCGCTTGCCGTGAGCGGCGGCCGTCGCGTAGATGTGCGCGGCGATCGGCGTCGAGCCGACGAAGCCGAGCGCCTTGACGCGCGGGTCCTCCAGCAGTGTGTCCACGGCCTCCTTGCCGCCGTTGACGACGTTCAGCACGCCCGGCGGAAGCCCGGCCTCCAGGAAGAGTTCGGCCAGCCGCAGCGGCACCGACGGGTCCCGCTCGGACGGCTTGAGGATGAAGGCGTTACCACAGGCCAGAGCGGGTGCGGCCTTCCACAGCGGGATCATCGCCGGGAAGTTGAACGGGGTGATGCCGGCGACCACACCGAGCGGCCTGCGCAGCGAGTGGACATCGATCCCGGCGCCCGCGTTGTCGCTGAACTCGCCCTTCACCAGGTGCGGCACACCGGCGGCGAACTCCACCACGTCCAGGCCGCGTGCGAGGTCACCGTGCGCGTCGGCCACGGTCTTGCCGTGCTCGGAGGAGAGCAGCCGGGCCAGGGAGTCCTTCTCCTGCTCGACCAGCTGGAGGAAGCGCAGCAGGACGCGGGCCCGGCGCTGCGGGTTCCACTCGCCCCACTCCAGCTGCGCCTGCGCCGCGTCGGTGATGGCCGCCTCGGTCTCGGACCGGCCGGCCAGCGGCACCCGGGCTTGGACCCGGCCGGTGTTGGGGTCGTACACATCGCCGTACGTGCCCGAGGTGCCGGGCGTGCGCTTGCCGCCGATGAAATGGGTGAGTTCGCGGACCATGGAAAGCCTGCTCTCGTCGGTGAGATCGTCAGGTGAGATCCGGGGATGGCGCACGGGCCCCCGCCACCGCGCGGCGCACCGGTCGGGTGCGCGCGGGGGCGTGGAAGGGCTCGCCGTCGGGGGGACGCGGAGGGCGGAGGCCGTCAGGGGGCGGGGAGAACCGCTCGCCGGGACGGGCCTGCGGGGCCGTGGGTGCGGACCGGTGCCATGCGTGTCTGCTCCATCCTCGTGGAAACACGGAACAATCCCGTGGCCGGTATCCTGACTCCCGGATCAGCGCGCGTCCTCGTGCCTTCCCGACGGCGCCTTCACCGTCAGTGGCGTGTTGTGCGAGGACGAACTCCCCGGTCACAGTGGCGGGACCGCGCCGGAATCGCACCGGCTTCCCTGACACCACGGGCCTTCGAGGCGCCCGGCACCAGGCCGGTCGCCCCTCTGCTCACGAACATATAGTTGGACGTCCTAGTAAGTCCACCCCGCCTCGCGCCGGCCCGCCCTCGGGCCCGGCACGATCGCGCGCCCCGCTCCTGGCATGATCGGCCGACATGAGCGACGCACCACGCCACATCCTCGTCATCGGCATGGGAGCCGGCGACCCCGACCACCTGACCCTCGCCGCGATCAAGGCCATGCGCAGGGCCCAGGTCTTCTTCGTGCTCGGCAAGGGCCGGGAGAAGGAGTCCCTGACCCGGCTGCGGCGGGACATCCTGGCCGAGCACCTGGACGGCCCCTACCGGGTCGTCGAGGCCGAGGATCCCTGGCGGGACCGCACCCAGGGCGACCGGGGCCGCTACACCACGGCGGTCCACGACTGGCGCCACCGCCGGGCCGACATCTGCGAACGCCTGATCATCGAGGAGCTGGCTCCGGGGGAGTGCGGGGCGTTCCTGGTGTGGGGCGACCCGTCCCTGTACGACAGCACGCTCGCGATCCTGGAGGACATCCAGGCCCGTGGCACGGTGGAATTCGGCCATGAGGTGGTCCCCGGGATCAGCAGCGTCTCGGCGCTCGCCGCCCGCCACCGCACCTCGCTGAACCAGGTCGGCCGCCCCGTCCACATCACCCCGGGCCGACGGCTCGCCGAGGGGTTCCCGGACGACGACGGCGACATCGTGGTCATGCTCGACGGCCACGAGAGCTTCACCCATCTGACGGGCCGGGGCCTGTGGATCTACTGGGGCGCCTACATCGGCACCCCGGACGAGCTCCTGGTCTCCGGACCGCTCGACGAGGTCGCCGAGCGGATCAGCCGCGTGCGCGCCGAGGCCCGCGAACGGCACGGCTGGATCATGGACACCTACCTGCTGCGCCGCCGGCCTGCGGGCGCCCAGGGTGCGGAGAGCCCGGGCGGCACGGACAGCTGACGGGCCCCGGCCCGCGAGCGGGGGCCCGGACAGATGGCCGGGTGACGTGACACAGGGCGGCGGGTCGCGTGGAGGCGCGGCCGGCCGCCGCACCCCGCCGTCGTACCCGGCCCGAGGTCAGCTCCGGGACTCGTGCGCCCGGATCACTCCCAGCCCGTGACCCAGGCTCGGGCACTCGGCGGTGAGGTCGTTGCCCCGCACCAGATAGTTGTGCACGCGCCCGTCGGTGGGCCGCTCGACGGCCCGGTACAGGGTGCCGTTCACCGTGATCGTCCAGTCGTCGCCGTCCTGGGCCCACCCGACTGTCTTCTTCATATAGCGCTTCCCTCGCTCGTCGCCGCCGCGGGTCGGCGGCTGTGTATTGGCAAGAAGAACGGCCTGTGACGCTCTGTGGTTCCGGCTCGCCTACGCCATTCGGTTACATCTGGGTCACCATGCCCCCACGACCTGACCGGAAGTCAGCGAACCGGCGACGAACGGTGGAACGGGGTGCGCAGAGGGGAGCGGGGCTGCCCGGGGCCGGATCGTGCCAGGATGCCGGATCCGGTCCCGGGCAGTGATGCAGGAGCGCCCGCTCCGCGCCCCTGTACCGACCATTCGGTGCCGCCTGCCGGGGCGGATTGGTGCGGGGGTCCTCACTCTGCCCGACGTCACCCGTTCGGAGCTCATCCGGAGCCCATCCGGCGTGCACTCGGTGCCCATCCGGAACCCGTGTCTCACATCACCGTCCGAAGAGTGAACAACGGTGTGCGCCCGACGGCCGTCCGCTTAGGGTGGCCGGTGCAGCTGGTTCGCCCTGTCCGCCAGGCAGGGTGTCGTAAGAGGGAACCCGGTGGGAATCCGGGACTGCCCCGCAGCGGTGAGCGGGAACGACCGCCGTCATACGCACTGGACCCGGCCGGGTCTGGGAAGCGACGGCCAGTAGGTGTCTGCCCCCGGCAGACGTGCCCGCGAGTCCGAAGACCTGCCCGTTGCCCGCACGCGACCGTTCGTGTGCGGAGTTCCCGGTGACCTCGTGGGCGGGTCGGCGTAACCGTCAGGCGGACGGACACGGTCAACGTGTCGTGCTCCCGCCCGACTTCGTCACCCCTTCGCGTCCGCGTCCCGTCCCGGGAACAGCTGGAGACATGCTCGCGAAGGAGAGTCACGTGACAGCGAAGCCCGCAGCCGCGGCAGCACGGGCCACCGTGTACGGCTACCCCCGTCAGGGTCGGAACCGTGAACTGAAGAAGGCCATCGAGGGCTACTGGAAGGGCCGCGTCGACGCGGACACCCTCCGCAGGACCGCCGCCGAACTGCGCGGGGGAACCTGGCAGCAGCTCGCCGAGGCCGGAGTCCACGAGGTGCCGACCGGTGATTTCTCGTACTACGACCACGTCCTGGACACCAGTGTCATGGTCGGCGCCGTCCCCGAGCGGCACCGCGAGGCGGTCCAGGCGGACGCCCTCGACGGCTACTTCGCCATGGCCCGTGGCACGCAGGACGTGGCGCCGCTGGAGATGACCAAGTGGTTCGACACCAACTACCACTACCTGGTGCCCGAGTTGGGCCCGGACGCGGTGTTCACCGCCGACTCCGCCAAGCAGGTCGCCGAGTTCAGGGAAGCCCTCGCGCTCGGCCACACCCCGCGCCCGGTCCTCGTCGGTCCCGTCACCTACCTCCTGCTCGCCAAGGCGGCCCCCGGCGTCGCCGCCGGCTTCGAGCCGCTGACCCTCCTCGACCGGCTCCTGCCCGTGTACGCCGAAGTCCTCGCCGACCTCCGGGCCGCGGGCGCCGAGTGGGTGCAGCTCGACGAGCCCGCCCTCGTCCAGGACCGCACCCCGGCCGAGCTGAACGCCGCCGCCCGCGCCTACCGCGAGCTCGGCGGTCTCACCGACCGCTCCAAGCTGCTGGTCGCCTCCTACTTCGGGCGGCTCGGCGAGGCCCTGCCGGTGCTCGCCAAGTCGCCGGTGGAGGGGCTCGCGCTGGACTTCACCGAGTCGGGCGCAGGCAACCTCGCCGACCTCGCGGCGGCCGGCGGACTGCCCGGCAAGCGGCTGGTCGCGGGCGTCGTCAACGGCCGCAACATCTGGATCAACGACTACGAGAAGTCGCTCGCCACCCTCGGCACGCTCCTCGGCCTCGCGGACCACGTCGACGTCTCCGCCTCCTCCTCCCTCCTGCACGTCCCGCTGGACGCCCGGGCCGAGCAGGACATCGACCCGGAGGTCGCCCGCTGGCTCGCCTTCGCCCAGCAGAAGACCGAGGAGATCGTCGTCCTGGCGCGCGGTCTGACCGCCGGCACCGAGGCCATCACCGCCGAACTCGCCGCGAACCGGGCCGACCTGGCCTCCCGTACCGACGCCGTCATCACCCGCGACCCGGCCGTCCGGGCCCGTACGGCGGCCATCACCGACGCCGACGGCCGCCGCTCCCAGCCGTACGCCGAGCGGACCGTGGCCCAGCGCGCCCACCTCGGTCTGCCGCTGCTGCCGACCACCACTATCGGCTCGTTCCCGCAGACCACCGAACTGCGCACCGCCCGCGCCGACCTGCGGGCCGGCCGGATCGACGAGGCCGGGTACGAGGAGCGCATCAAGGACGAGATCCGCGAGGTCCTCTCCTTCCAGGAGAAGGCCGGGATCGACGTCCTGGTCCACGGCGAGCCCGAACGCAACGACATGGTGCAGTACTTCGCCGAGCAGCTCACCGGCTACCTCGCCACCCAGCACGGCTGGGTCCAGTCGTACGGCACCCGCTACGTCCGGCCGCCGGTCCTCGCCGGAGACATCTCGCGCCCCGAGCCGATGACGGTGCGCTGGACGGCGTACGCCCAGTCGCTCACCCAGCGCCCGGTCAAGGGCATGCTCACCGGCCCGGTCACCATGCTCGCCTGGTCCTTCGTCCGCGACGACCAGCCGCTCGGCGAGACCGCCCGCCAGGTGGCGCTCGCTCTGCGCGACGAGGTCGACGACCTGGAGGCGAACGGCACTTCGGTGATCCAGGTCGACGAGCCGGCGCTGCGTGAGACGCTGCCGCTGCGGGCCGCCGAGCACGCCGCGTACCTGCAATGGGCTACGGAGTCCTTCCGGCTCGCCACCTCCGGCGTGCGGCCGGACACCCAGATCCACACGCACATGTGCTACGCGGAGTTCGGCGACATCGTCCAGGCCATCGACGACCTCGACGCCGACGTCATCAGCCTGGAGGCCGCCCGCTCGCACATGCAGGTCGCCCGCGAACTGGCCACCCACGGCTACCCGCGCGAGGCCGGCCCCGGCGTCTACGACATCCACTCCCCGCGCATCCCCAGCACCGAGGAGGCAGCGGCCTTGCTGCGCAAGGGACTTGAGGCCATCCCGGCCGAGCGGCTGTGGGTGAACCCCGACTGCGGCCTGAAGACCCGCGGCTGGCCCGAGACCCGGGCCTCCCTGGAGAACCTGGTCGCCGCCGCGCGGGAGATCCGCGCGGAGCTGCCAGCCGAAGCGGCGTGATCCGGCCCGGTACGGGAGCGGCCACCGCCGCTCCCGTACCGGGGCGCGCTGCCTCGACTCGGTTCTGGAGCAGGCCGGTTCGCCAGGCCCGGACGGCCGGAGTGCGTACTTCCTCGGCGGAAGAGTTAGGTTAGCCTAACCAGCGAATCCCGGTGGTGGATCTTGCACTCCGATCGAAGGGCTTCGCCATGGAGCGTGCTCAGGGCCTGCTGTCCGCCGAACTCCGCCTGGAGCGTGCGGTATGAGTGCCGGTACGGGAGGCCTCCTCGCGGGCGGTGCCGACGGACCGGGCCACCTGCGTGCCCTCACCTCGGTCGTGCTGGACACGCTGGAGTCCGCCGCCCGTGCCCGAGGCGGGCCGCTGCCCGCCGGAGGCCCGGACGCCGTGGCCCGGCGGACCACCGCTCTGGCCGCCCCGGTACTGCCCGAGGAAGGCGTCGGCGAAGAGGCCGCGCTCACGGACCTCGTACGAGCGGTGGCCGAGGGTGCCGCCGACCCGGCCGATCCCGCGTGCGCCGCCCATCTGCACTGCCCGCCGCTGGCCGTGGCGGTCGCGGCGGAGCTGGCCGGGGCGGCGCTCAACCCGTCGATGGACTCCTGGGACCAGGCGCCCGCCGCCGGAGTGATCGAGGAGCTGACCACGGCCGCCCTGGCCCGGCTCGTCCACCCGGACGCTCCCGCACCCGACGCGCTCATCACCAGCGGCGGCACCGAGTCCAACCTGGTCGCGCTGCTCCTCGCGCGCGAACGCGCGGCGCCAGGCCTTCTGCGAGTGGTGACCGGCGCCAACGCCCACCACAGCGTCCACCGGGCCGCCTGGATGCTCGGCCTGCCCGCCCCGACCCAGGTCACCTGCCACGACGGCCGGATCGACCCCGCCGCCCTCGACCGCACCCTGGCCGGGCTCGGCGGCGGCCCGGTCCTGGTCGTCGCCACCGCCGGTACCACGGACGAAGGGCGCATCGACCCGCTTCCCGAGATCGCCGACACCGTGGACCGGTACGGAGCCGAACTCCACGTGGACGCGGCATACGGCGGGCCCCTGCTCTTCAGCGAGCACCTGGCGCCCCGGCTGGCGGGGCTCGATCGGGCGGTCTCCGTAACGTTCGACCTGCACAAACTCGGCTGGCAGCCGGTCGCCGCCGGAGTTCTGGCCGTCTCGGACACCGCCCTGCTCGCGCCGCTCTCCCTGCGCACCGACTACCTCAACGCCGACGACGACACCGAGGCCGGCCTCCCCGACCTGCTCGGCCGCTCGATCCGTACGACCCGGCGCCCCGACGCACTGAAGATCGCGGTCACCTTCCGGGCGCTCGGCCGCCGTGGACTGAGCGAACTGGTCGAGCACTGCGTCACCACGGCGGAGGAGTTCGGCCGGGCCGTCGACGCCCGGCCCGCACTGCGCCGCCGGCCCGGCGCGATCGGGATCAGCACCGTGCTGTTCCGGCCGGTGGTCGCCGACGAGAGGGGAGCGGAGGCCGGGGACGCCGTCGTCGCCGAGGTCCGCCGCACGCTGCTCATGGACGGCCGGGCCGTCCTCGGACGAGCGGTGGCCGAGGACGGCGACGGGCGGCGCCGACTCTGGCTGAAGGCCACGCTGCTGCACCCGGCCGCCGCGACGGCCGACCTGCTGCCGCTGCTCGACCTGGTGGAGGTGGCGGCTCGGCGGGCGGCGGCCGGAGAGAGCGGCTGCGGCGGTACCGAGGCCCCGGCGGCGGAAAGGCTGTCGCCATGACGTTGCCGACGCGCACGAACCACGTGGGAGGAACCCGATGACGCCCGGACCGCGAACCCCGCCCCTCGATCTGCTGGGGGTGGGCGCAGGGCCCTTCAACCTCTCGCTCGCCGCCCTCGCCGACGGCGTACCCGGCCTGCGCACCGCCTTCCACGAGCAGCGCACCGCCTTCCACTGGCACCCGGGACTGCTCATCGAGGGAGCGACGCTCCAAGTCCCTTTCCTGGCAGACCTGGTGAGCCTGGTGGAGCCGACCAGCCCTTGGTGCTACCTCAATTACCTCAAGACGCGGCGCAGGCTCTTCCCGTTCTACTTCGCCGAGCGCTTCCACATCCACCGCTCCGAGTTCGACAACTACCTGCGCTGGGTGAGCACCGAACTGCCTTCCACCCACTTCGGCCACCGCGTCGACGCCATCGCCTGGGACGCGGGCGAGAGCGCGTACGCCGTCGACTTCACCCGGCTCGGCCCGGACGGCGAGAGCCTCGGGAGCGGGCTCAGCCACGCCCGCAACCTCGCGCTCGGTGTCGGCACCGCGCCGTACGTCCCCGAGCCGCTGAGGGCCCTGGCCGCCGACCCCGTACCTCTCGTCCTGCACTCCGCCGACTACCTCGCCCAGCGGGACCGGCTGCTCGCGGCCCGGCATGTCACGGTCGTCGGCTCTGGGCAGTCGGGCGCCGAAGTCCTGCTGGATCTGCTGAGGTTGAGGCCGGAAGGGACGGAAGGGCTGACCTGGCTCGCCCGCACCCCGGCCTTCGCACCCATGGAGTACAGCAAGATCGGGCTGGAGCAGTTCACCCCGGACTACACCCGCTACTTCCACGGGCTCCCGCAGGCCGCCCGGGACCGGCTGCTGCCCAGCCAGTGGCAGCTGTACAAGGGCGTCAGCGGAGACACGCTCGGGGACATCCACGACGAGCTGTACCGGCGCAGCCTCGGCGGCGACTGGCCCGATGTGACCCTCACCCCCGGCATCGAGGTCACCGGCGCCTGCGTCACGGGCGGCGGCCGCATCGAACTGGCCGTGGAACACGGCCAGCAGGAGAGCCGGGGCCGGCTCACCACGGACGCGGTGGTCCTCGCCACCGGCTACCGGGAGCGCCCGGTCGACACGCTGCTCGCCGCTCTGGATCCGTACATCGTCCGCGACGGTGCCGGACGGCCGCAGGTCGACGAGGCCCAACGGCTCGTCCTCGCACCGGAGATCGACGGCTCGGTCTTCGTGCAGAACGCGGAGCGGCACACGCACGGGGTCGGCGCGCCGGACCTGGGACTGGCGGCCTGGCGTTCCGCCGTCATCATCAACGCGCTGACGGGCAAGGAGACTTACCCGCTCCCCGACCGGACCGCCTTCACCACGTTCGGACTTGGCGCGGTGGAGGACCGGATCGAGATGATGCCGGGGCGGATAGCGGAAGAGCGGCGGTGATACGGCTCCGGGCCGCGTGGTGGGTTCACCGTGCGGCCCGGAGTGGGGGTGTTGTGCGGGGGGTGGTCAGGCCTTGCGGGCGTTGACCTCGTCGGTGAGCTGGGGCACGACGGTGAAGA
>NZ_JBIWOZ010000006.1:289397-520133 GCF_044767965.1 Streptomyces sp. NPDC101178 | reverse complement strand
TCTTCACCGTCGTGCCCCAGCTCACCGACGAGGTCAACGCCCGCAAGGCCTGACCACCCCCCGCACAACACCCCCACTCCGGGCCGCACGGTGAAACCACCACGCGGCCCGGAGCCGTTTCTGGCCACCATTGACGCAGGTCGAGCGCGCCTTATAACTTCACTATACGGATTGTTGATTCCGGGAAGCGGAAACGGCGAGAGCGTGGAGGGTACGGTCATGGGTCAGCAGGAGAAGGTGGCGACGAGCCTCGCGGGCACGGTCAGCGAGGGGATCAGCGCCTCCCTCACGGCGGTCGACGCGGAGCTCGCCCGCCGCTACCCCGGGGACCCCGGCACCCGCCAGCCCGTGCACACCGTCTACGTACCCGGTGACGTCTTCGAGCCCGGCACCCTCCGCTCCTGGGGCGACCAGGCGCTCGCCGCGCTCGACGAGCACGCGCCCGACGCCGCCTCCTTCGCCGCCGTCCTCGGCATCCCCGAGGAGCTGGCGGGCCCGGTCCACGACCGCGTACGCGCCAAGCTGGAGCGCGAGCCGGTCGAGGATCTGCGCATCGACTTCGAGGACGGCTACGGCCCCCGCCCGGACGCCGAGGAGGACGAGGCCGCCGCCCGCGCCGCGCGCCTGGTCTCCGAGGCGTACGCCAACGGCACGGCGGCCCCGTACATGGGCATCCGGATGAAGTGCATGGAGGCCGGCGTGCGCGACCGCGGCATCCGCACCACCGACGTCTTCCTCACCGGCCTGATGGAGGCGGGCGGGCTGCCCGACGGACTCGTGCTGACCCTGCCGAAGGTGACGTACCCGGAGCAGGTCACCGCCTTCGTGCAGCTCCTCGAAGCCTTTGAAAAGGCCCACGGCCTGAAGGCCGGACGCATCGGCTTCGAGATCCAGATCGAGACCAGCCAGTCCATCCTCGCCGCCGACGGCACCGCCGCCGTCGCCCGCATGATCGACGCGGCACAGGGCCGGGCGACCGGGCTGCACTACGGCACCTTCGACTACAGCGCCTGCGTCGGCGTCAGCGCCGCCTATCAGGCGAGCGACCACCCGGCCGCCGACCACGCCAAGGCCGTCATGCAGGTCGCCGCAGCCGGCACCGGCGTACGCGTCTCCGACGGCTCCACCAACGTCCTGCCCGTCGGCCCGACCGCCCAGGTTCACGAGGCCTGGCGGCTCCACCACGGCCTCACCCGCCGCGCTCTGGCCCGCGCGTACTACCAGGGCTGGGACATGCACCCCGGCCATCTCCCGACGCGTTACGCGGCCGTCTACGCCTTCTACCGCGAGGGCCTGGAGCCCGCCGCCGCCCGGCTCGCCGCGTACGTCGCCAAGGCCGGCGGTGACGTCATGGACGAGCCCGCCACCGCCAAGGCCCTCAGCGGTTACCTGCTGCGCGGCATCGACTGCGGCGCGCTCGACACCGCCGAGGTCGCCCGGCTGACCGGCCTGACCCGTGCCGACCTGGACGCGTTCGCCTCGCCGCGCCGGGGCGACCTGACGGTCACGACTCCGTAGCACGTCCTCCGTGGAGGGCTGTCAGCAGGCGTCGCGCCGAGGCTGCGGTACGGCCGGCCCGGCCGCGTCGAGCACCATCCCGGTCGGACGGGTCAGCCCGGTCGCCGCGACCGTGGCCGGCTCGCCGCCGGGCGGTACGCGCAGCACGTCGGTGTCGGCGTAGCCGGAGACGTACGGAGGAGCCGCGCCGCGCACCGGCGGATGCGCGTCTGCCGCCGAGGCGATCGGGGCCGCGAAGAGCGGTATCACCGCCGCCATCGCCGCGGACCGCCACCGCGGACGTCTCCGGCCGGTCTCGACGGGACCACGGGGCCGGGTCGCGGCTGTTGCGTCAGGAATCGTGGGTACGCACCTGTCCGGACGCCCTGCCCGCTGTCGTACCGGCCCGGGAGGGGAGGAGGGTGGCGCCGACGCGGTCCGGGCGGAACGAGGGGCGCCGCGGTGGCGACGGGCCCTGGCGTCCGGACGGCCGGTCCGGCGCGCGAGCCGGAGCGCGCGGTGCCGGCCCGGGGCCGTCAGCGGCCGAGGTCAGGAACCGCCTCCGCCCATCCGGCGGCACCACGCCCCGCCGCGCCCGGCGGCCCTAGGGGGCGTCTCGTCGATCATGCCGGGCTCGATCGGGGCCTGGCTCCACCCGTACGGGCGCGGTAGGCGCGCATCTTGTGCCGCGCGCCGCACACGTCCATGTCGCACCACAGGCCGTTCGCGGACGGCGCCCGGTCGTAGAAGACCCAGCGGCACTCCGGCGCCGCGCAGGCCTTGAGCCGCGTCGCGTGACGCCCGGTCAGCCCGTCCCGCAGCAGGGCTTCGAGCACCGTTCGTACGATCTCCGCCACCGGCTCGTCGGAGGCCGGGCGCAGGGCGAGAGTGCCGTCGGAGCGGACCACCGGGGCGCCGGCCACGGAGTGGATCAGCCGGTTGAGAGCGTCGAGCGCCTCCGGCGAGGACCGCTCGACGAGGTAGGCCCGCACGGTCTCCCGAGCCTCGGTGAGCGCCGCCAGCCCGGCCGGTGAGACCTCTTCCGGGCAGCCGTGCGCACGCAGCCACGCCCCCGCCGTCTCCGGCCGCGCGAACTCGTCCTCGCCGTGGAGAAGGGTCGCCGTGTTGCAGAACGCCTCGACCGGTTCGAGCTCCGCGGGTGCCGGGTTCCGTCGCATGGCTCTCACTCTAACAACGTTACCGACAAGAAGCTTGCTCTGGTAACGTCGAGAGTCCGACAGGGTTCTGCATCCGGCATCGGGAGGCATGTCATGACCATCTATCCGGCCAGGACGTTCGAGACCCCGGACGGCACGGTCCGCTGGGACGTGATGGGGGAGGGCGACCCGCTGGTCCTACTCCACGGCACGCCCTTCTCGTCGTTCGTCTGGCGCGACATCGCGCCGGCGCTCGCCCAGGACCGCCAGGTCTTCTTCTTCGACCTGCTCGGCTACGGGCGCTCGGAGCAGCGCGAGGGCCAGGATCTCCGTCTGGAGGCCCAGACAAGGGTGTTCACCGGGCTCCTGGACCACTGGGGGCTGGAGAGCCCGCGGGTGATCGCCCACGACATCGGCGGGGCCGTGGCGCTGCGGGCGCTGCTGCTGGAGGGCGCGCGGTACGCCGATCTCACCCTGGTCGACGCGGTGGCCTGCGGTGACTGGGGGACGGGCCTCTTCCGCCTCGTACGCGAGAACGCGCGCGTCTTCGAACAGCTCCCCGTCTACGCCCACGAGGCCCTGGTCGAGAGTCACTTGCGCTTCGCGAGCCACTCCGGCCTCCGGCCCGACGTGCTGGCCGCGCACCTCGATCCGTGGCGCGGCGAGCAGGGCAGGGCGGCGTACTACCGGCAGTACGGGCAGCTGGAGCAGTCCGCCACCGACGAGTTCCAGCACCTGCTGGGTTCCGTGCCGGTGCCGGTCCGGATCATCTGGGGACGCGAGGACGGCTTCTTGCCGCCGCCCTTCGCCGAGCAGCTCCACGCGCTGATCCCGCACGCGGAGCTGCACTGGGTGGAGGGGGCCGGACACGCCGTTCAGGAGGATGCGCCGGCGCGGGTGCTGGCTCTGCTGGCGAGGGAGTTCGGGGCGGAGGGCTGAGGGGAGCTCAGGTCGGCGGCAGTTCGCCCGAGCCGCGCGGAATCAGCGTCGTCGGCAGCTCCACCCGGGCCGGAGCGTGGTCCGCGCCGTCGAGCCTGCGGAACAGGTGCTCGGCGGCGGTCCTGCCGACGGCCGCCGCGTCCTGCGAGATCACGGTGATGCCGAGCAGGTCCGCCAGCTCGATGTCGTCGAACCCGACCAGGGCCACCGGCTGTTCCCGCTCCGCGATGACCCGGACCGCCGTCACCGTCACCCGGTTGTTCCCCGCGAAGAGCGCGGTGACCGGCTCCGGCCCGCCGAGCATCGCCTCGGCGGCCGCCCGCACCCGGCCGGGATCGGTGGTGCCGAGTGAGACCCAGGAGTCCGCGACGGTGATCCCCGCGTCCGTCATCGCCGCGTGGTAGCCGCGCAGACGCTCGGTGGCGGTGTGGATCCGGGGCTGGTCGCCGATGAACCCGATCCTGCGGTGGCCGTGCGCGATCAGGTGGGCCACGCCCTCCCGGGAGCCGCCGAAGCTGTCGGAGAGCACCATGTCCGCCTCGACCCGGCCCGCCGGGCGGTCCACGAAGACCGTCGCGATGCCCGCCTTGATCTCCGGTTCCAGATAGCGGTGGTCGTCGCCCGCCGGGATCACGATCAGGCCGTCCACCCGGCGCGCGCACAGCGCGAGGACGAGCTCCTGCTCACGCTCGGGATCCTCGGCGCTGGAGCCGTTGATGAGCAGCGCCCCGTGCGCGCGGGCCACCTCCTCCACGGCGCGGCTGAGCGGGCCGTAGAAGGGGTCGGCCAGATCCTCCAGGACCAGGCCGATCGAGGCCGTACGCCCCTTGCGCAGGACGCGGGCGCTGTCATTGCGGCGGAAGCCCAGCGCGTCGATCGCCTCCTGCACGCGGCGCTCGGTGTCGGGCGTGACGCCGGGCTCGCTGTTCACCACCCGGGAGACCGTCTTGAGGCCCACTCCGGCGCGGGCCGCCACATCCTTCATGGTCGGCCGGTTGCCGTAACGGGTCTCGGAATGACGGGTGGTCCGGTCCACGGTGCGCTGTCCTGTCGTCGGATACGGGCGGGGTGAGGGTGGTGCGGCGGGTGGTGGAGCGAGGCGGCGGTAGGCGGTTCGGGCGTTGTGTACGGGCGTCGTACGGGCTTCATGCGGGCGTCATACGGGCACCTCCGGAAGGCCCGCGGGGCCTGCTGCGGAGCCGAACGGAGGCTGTGGCGTCGAGCATAGGCCCTGGACAACGTTGTCAACGCAGTGAAGACTGTGCAGACTATTGACTGAACCCGCAGGTCCCGTCCTTCACTCATCCGGAGAAGCCACACCGATGCATACCGACCTCGTCGCCGCGCTCGACATCGGCGGCACCAAGATCGCCGGCGCGCTGGTCGACGGCGACGGAAACCTCCTCGTGCGGGCGCAGCGGCCGACGCCCGCCCGGGAGGGTGCCGAGGCGGTGATGGGCGCCGTGGACGAGGTGCTCGGCGAGCTGACGGCCTCACCGCTGTGGGAGCGCGCAAGCTCGGCCGGGATCGGCAGCGCGGGTCCGGTGGACGCGGCGGCGGGCACGGTGAGCCCGGTCAACGTGCCCGGCTGGCGCGACTTCCCGCTGGTGGAGCGGGTGCAGAAGACCATCGGCGGGCTGCCGGTCGCGCTGGTCGGCGACGGGGTCGCGATGACGGCGGCCGAGCACTGGCTCGGGGCGGCGCGCGGCTACGACAACGCGCTCTGCCTCGTCGTGTCGACCGGCGTCGGAGGCGGCCTCGTCCTCGGCGGCTCCCTCCACCCGGGCCCCTCCGGCAACGCCGGCCACATCGGCCACATCAGCGTCGACCTGGACGGCGACCTCTGCCCCTGCGGTGCGCGCGGCTGCGTCGAACGCATCGCCAGCGGCCCGAACATCGCCCGCCGCGCCCTGGAAGGCGGCTGGCTCCCCGGCCCGGACGGTGACACCACGGCCGCCGCGGTGGCCGCCGCCGCGCGCGCCGGGGACCCGGTCGCCATCGCCTCCTACGAGCGGGCGGCCCAGGCGCTCGCGGCCGGGATCGCCGCCACCGCCACGCTGGTCGATATCGACATCGCGGTGATCGGCGGGGGAGTGGCGGGCGCGGGCGATGTGCTCTTCGCACCCCTGCGCCGCAGCCTCGGCGACTACGCCACGCTCTCCTTCGTCCGGGGGCTCACGGTCGCACCGGCGGTGATGGGCACGGACGCGGGCCTGGTCGGCGCGGCGGCCGCGGCGATTGCACTCCGCTAGAGACCTGTCCACGGCCTTCGGCGGGTGCCCGGTTCGTCAGGCCGGGCACCCGCCGAAGGCCGTGACATCCCCTCAGCGCCCGGCGTCCGCCGTCTGCTGCGGGACGACCACGAGGAAGGCGTCCTGCTCCAAGCTCATCACGACCTCCGCCGCCAGGCCTTCGCCGCGGCGCGCGGCCGCGAACTCCTCGGCCGCCCAGCTGCCGCGAGGATCTCCTGCCGGAAACTGTTCGAGAATTGTCCGCCGCACGGCGCACCCCCAGTCGTCCTGTGCCACCGGCCCATGCCGTAGGCCTGGTTAATACCTGCCCAACGAGCATCGCCCGTCATGGATACGGTTGCCCCGAACCCGGCTTCGTACCGCCGGCTCCGCCGAAACGTCCCGGATCTCCGTATCCCGGCAACGCCGTCGCCGCCGTGGGGTTTCCCCGGGAGGGTGTTGCGGGCAAGCCACAGGGGGCTACGAAGAGGGGGAACCGTGATCGTCTGGATCAACGGTGCGTTCGGCGCGGGCAAGACCAGCGTCGCGGGCGAACTGATCGATCTGATCCCGAACAGCACCTTGTACGACCCGGAGCTCACCGGAGCGGGGCTGCGCGGACTGCTGCCCCAGAAGAAGCTGGCCGAGGTGGGCGACTTCCAGGACCTGAGGATCTGGCGGCGGCTCGTGGTGGACACGGCGGCCGCGCTGCTCGCCGAGGTGCCCGGGGTGCTGGTGGTGCCGATGACGCTGCTGAGACAGGAGTACCGGGACGAGATATTCGGCGGCCTCGCCTCCCGGCGCATTCCGGTCCGTCATGTACTGCTCTCACCTGAGGAAACGATCCTGCGCAGCCGGATAGCGGGCCGGACGGAGTATCCCGGCGACCGTGAGCAGAGCGAGCGGGTCAACCGGTGGGCGTACGACCACATCGGCCCCTACCGGGACGCGCTCGACTGGATCACCGCCGACGCCCATGTGATCGACAACGGCGCCCTCACTCCGCGCGAGACCGCCGAACGGATCGCGGAGGCCGTCCGCAGCGGTGCCGCCGGGGCGTGCGAGATCGTGCAGAGCCCCGAGCCGACCGCCGCGACCGTCGCGGCCGGAGTCCTGCTCTTCGACGAGGAGGACCGCGTCCTCCTCGTCGATCCGACGTACAAGCCCGGCTGGGAGTTCCCGGGCGGGGTCGTGGAGGAGGGCGAGGCCCCGGCGCAGGCCGGCGTACGGGAGGTGGCCGAGGAGATAGGCCTCCACCTCGACCGGCTCCCCACCCTGCTCCTCGTCGACTGGGAACCGCCCTCCCCGCCCGGCTACGGCGGGCTGCGCTTCCTCTTCGACGGCGGGCTGCTCCGGTCCGAGGACGCCGGCCGGCTGCTGCTCCCCGGCTCCGAACTGCGCGGCTGGCGCTTCGCCACGGAGCAGGAGGCTGCCGGGATGCTGCCCCCCACCCGCTTCGAGCGACTGCGCTGGGCGCTGCGGGCCCGCGAACGGTCCACGGTGCTCAACCTGGAGGCGGGCGTCCCGGTGGGATGAACGCGTCCCTTCCGGCCGCCGCTTCGGCCGCCGCCCGCATCAACTCGGCCCCGTCGCGCCGGAGACAGGCCTGGCCGATCCGGAAAGGGAACAGGTGCGGACGCCCGGGGAGTACCTCGACGAGATCCATGCCGCGAACGTACGCAGCCGGCACCACCCGCCGTACGGAACTACCTCCCGGCGACTTCGCCGAAGGCGTAGCCGTGCCCCTGCCCGCAGTGGACAGGGGCACCGGCGAAGGTCAGGCCTTCTTCGACTCCGCGTAGTTGCGCAGGAACAGTGCCTCGGCGACCGACAGCCGCTCCAGCTCCTCCGGCGACACGCTCTCGTTCACCGCGTGGATCTGCGCCTCCGGCTCGCTCAGGCCGATCAGCAGGATCTCCGCCTGCGGGTAGAGCGAGGCGAGGGTGTTGCAGAGCGGGATCGAGCCGCCCATGCCGGCCGACTGCATCTCCTGGCCCGGGTAGGCGTCCCGCATCGCGTCCGCCATCGCCGCGTACGCCGGGCTGGTCGTGTCGGCCTGGAACGGCTGGCCCTGGCCCACCCGCTCCACCGTGACCCGCGCGCCCCACGGCGTGTGCGCCTCCAGGTGGGCGGTGAGCAGCTTCGTCGCCTCGGCCGCGTCGCGGCCGGGCGGCACCCGCAGGCTGATCTGGGCGCGGGCGCTCGCCTGCACGGACGGGGTCGCGCCGACCACCGGCGGGCAGTCGATCCCGATGACGGTGACGGCGGGCCGCGCCCAGATGCGGTCCGCGACCGTGCCCGCACCGATCAGGCCGACGCCGTCCAGCACCTTGGCGTCCCGCCGGAAATCCTCCTCCGGGTACTGCAGCCCGTCCCAGTCGGCGTCACCGGTCAGCCCGTCGACCGTCGTCGTCCCGTTCTCGTCGCGCAGCGAGGCGAGCAGCTGGATCATCGCGGCCAGCGCGTCGGGCGCGGCACCGCCGAACTGACCCGAGTGCAGGTTCCCTTCGAGCGTGTCGAGCTTCACCCGCAGCATCGTCATCCCGCGCAGCGTCGCCGTGACCGTCGGCAGCCCGAGCCGGAAGTTCCCGGCGTCGCCGATGACGACCGTGTCGGCCACCAGCAGCTCCGGGTGCGCCTCCGCGTACCGCTCCAGACCGCCGGTGCCCTGCTCCTCGGACCCTTCGGCGATCACCTTCACCGAGACCGGTATGCCGCCGTTCGCCTTGAGGGCGCGCAGCGCGAGCAGGTGCATGATGAACCCGCCCTTGCAGTCCGCCGCACCGCGCCCGTACCAGCGGCCGTCGCGCTCGGTCAGTTCGAACGGCGGGGAGAGCCACGCCGACTCGTCCAGCGGCGGCTGCACGTCGTAGTGGGCGTAGAGCAGGACGGTCGGGGCGCCGGCCGGGCCGGGCAGGAAGCCGTAGACCGACTGTGTGCCGTCGGGGGTGTCGAGCAGGGCGATGTCGGTGAAGTCCTCGGCACGCAGGGCATCCGCGACCCAGTTCGCCGCGGCCTCGCACTCGCTCTTCGGGAACACCGCCGGGTCGGCCACCGACTGGAACGCGACCAGCTCGGCGAGCTCCTCCCGCGCACGGGGCATCAGCGAGGCGACGGTGTCGGAAATCGGGCGGGCGGTCATGGGCACGCTCCTCGTGGCTGCGACGTTATGGGTAGGGCGCGCTGTGTACGCGCCCCGCCACGGCACCGTGGGTGTGGTGCCGTGCGGCAGGACAGAATCATGGCCGATCCTCCCACAGAGGGGCTCGGCCGGGACGCGCCGTAGGATGCCGTGAGCAGCTTGGGGCCACTGGTCGGATCGGGAGCAGAAGCACATCGTGAGCAGCGAGAACGCAGACGCCGGGCGGGAAATCGAAGAGTCGTCGTCGGTCTGGGACGTGGTCGTCGTCGGCGCCGGACCGGCCGGCGCATCGGCGGCGTACGCGGCAGCCGTGGCGGGCCGGCGGGTCCTGCTGCTGGAGAAGGCGGAACTGCCGCGTTACAAGACCTGCGGCGGCGGCATCATCGGGTTCTCCCGGGATTCCCTGCCACCGGGGTTCGAACTGCCCCTGAAGGACCGCATCCACGCGGTCACCTTCTCTCTCAACGGGAAGCTCGCCCGCACCCGCCGCTCCCGGCGCATGCTCTTCGGGCTCATCAACCGCCCGGAGTTCGACGCCGGGCTGGTGGAGGAGGCGCAGAAGGCCGGCGCCGAACTGCGCACCGGCGCCTCGGTGGTGCGGGTCGAGCAGCACGGCCCCGCCGTGCCCGACCGGCGTACGGTCGCGGTGGTGCTGGCCGGCGGTGAGACGGTGCTGGCACGCGCGGTCGTCGGCGCCGACGGAAGCGCGGGCCGGATAGGAGCGCATGTCGGGGTGAAGCTCGACCAGGTGGACCTCGGCCTGGAGGCGGAGATCCCGGTTCCGGCGACGGTGGCGGAGGACTGGGCGGGCCGGGTCCTCATCGACTGGGGCCCGATGCCCGGGAGTTACGGCTGGGTCTTCCCCAAGGGCGACACGCTGACCGTCGGGGTCATCTCGGCGCGCGGCGACGGCGCCGGCACCAAACGGTATCTGGAGGACTTCATCGCCCGCCTCGGCCTCGCCGGGTTCGAGCCGTCGATCTCCTCGGGCCATCTGACCCGCTGCCGCAGTGACGACTCTCCGCTCTCGCGCGGCCGGGTCGTGGTCTGCGGTGACGCGGCGGGCCTCCTCGAGCCGTGGACCCGGGAGGGCATCTCCTTCGCGCTGCGCTCCGGCCGGCTCGCGGGCGAATGGGCCGTCAGGATCGCCGAGGCGCACGACGCGGTGGACGCCCGCCGCCAGGCCCTCAACTACGCCTTCGCCATCAAGGCCGGTCTCGGCGTGGAGATGGGCGTGGGCCGGCGCATGCTCAAGCTGTTCGAGCGCCGGCCTGGTGTGCTGCACGCGGTGCTGACCGGCTTCCGCCCGGCCTGGAAGGCGTTCGCCGGGATCACCCGGGGCACGACGTCGCTGGCCGAGCTGGTCCGTACACATCCGCTGGCCCAGCGGGCGTTGAGCGCGATGGACCGCTGAGCGCGGCACCGACGGCCGTGGGTGGAGGACCCGTGGCCGTGCTCGTCCACGGCCTCTACCACCGTCCGGAGCACTTCGGCCCGGTCGCGGACGGTCTGCGGGCCGGAGGTGTCGGTGTGGTCGTCCCCGAGCTGCACCGGGGTTCCTTGGCCGCCGATACGGCTGCGGTCCAGACGGTCGTCGACGCGCTGGAGGAGCCGCCGCTGCTGCTCGGCCACTCCTACGGCGGGTCCGTGATCACCGGGGTGCGCGGCGCGCGCCACCTCGTCCACCTGGCGGCCTTCGTGCCGGACGTGGGCGAGAGCGCGGCCGGCCTCGGCGGGGCGTCACCGCAGCTGCTCGACGCTGTCGTGCCGGGGGAGGGGGCCGGCGGTACGACGCGGCTGGACCCCGGCCGGGCGGCCGACGTCCTCTACCACGACTGCCCCGAACCTCTTGCCGCCTGGGCTCTCGGCCTGCTCCGGGAGCAGGCCCCTGGCTGCGGGCGAGGAGTTCCCCGGCACCACAGCTGGAAGCGGACCCCTTCGACGTACGTCGTCTGCGCCGGGGACCGGGCGATCGATCCGGCTCTGCAACGGACGATGGCCGCCCGCTGCACCGCCGTACGCGAGTGGCGTACGGGCCATTCGCCGTTCGTGTCCCGGCCCGGGCTCGTGGTGGATCTGGTGCGGGAGCTGCTCGGCGTGGTCAGTCGGCGAATGTGATGCGGAAGACCGGGTGGTCCGGGCAGGCGGCCAGGAGTTCGGCGTCCGTCGACTTCGCGGTGACGCCCCGGAAGT
This sequence comes from Streptomyces sp. NPDC101178, assembly GCF_044767965.1. NCBI lineage: Bacteria > Bacillati > Actinomycetota > Actinomycetes > Kitasatosporales > Streptomycetaceae > Streptomyces > Streptomyces sp. NPDC101178. Next base: position 508,974 of record NZ_JBIWOZ010000006.1, on the reverse strand, counting down.
ACTGGTTGACCTCCCAGCCCCACCGCTCCAGGTAGCCGCGGAGGATTCCCGCCTTCCGCTCGTCGTCGGCGATCTCCACGGCGGTGAAGGTGCGGGTTCTGCGTCCCACCCGCAGCTCGCCGCCGCCCGCGGCGCGCATGTTGCGCACCCACTGGGAGTGGCCCCGGGCCGAGACGAGGTACCTGACGCCCTCATGCGTGTGCGGGTTGACGGGGATGCGCTGCGTCCGGCCGCTCGTGCGTCCGCGTACCGACAGCTCGGCGGAGCCCATGAGGCTGATGCCGTGCCGGGCCAGCCAGCCGACGGCCTTGTTGAGGCGCTGGGCGGAAGCGCTCGCCCGGAGGTAGTACGTCTGCGACATGGTGACTCCCGTGGTGTGCGTGCGGGCTGAGCCGAGGTGCCTCGGCGCCGGGGTGCCGCTGCGGTCCGCGAGATCACTGCTCTCGCTTGAGATCAGTGTGCGCGAGACTGCTGCTCAAAAGCAAGAGCACCGCTCTCGTTTCTGGCCGGTGCTCTGGTCGCGTGGCAGACTGATCATCATGACCGCCATCCGAGGAGCCCGGGAACGCGCCCGCGTCGAACTGACCGCCGCCATCAAGGACGAGGCCAGGAAGCAGCTGGCGGCGGAGGGCGCGGCCAAGCTCTCCCTGCGCGCCGTCGCCCGCGAACTCGGCATGGCCTCCTCCGCGCTCTACCGCTACTTCCCGAGCCGCGACGACCTGCTCACCGCGTTGATCATCGACGCGTACGACGCCGTGGGCGAGGTGGCCGAGTCCGCCCGCGCCACCGCCGACCGGATCCGGCCCCGCCCTGCCCCGTACGCCGAACGCTGGGTCGCCGTGGCCGCCGCCGTACGCGAATGGGCTCTCGTGCACCCTCACGAGTACGCGCTGATCTACGGCTCACCCGTCCCCGGCTACAGCGCCCCGACGGACACGGTGGGCCCGGCGTCCCGGGTCGGGATGGTCTTCATCGGCCTCGTCCGCGACGCGTTCCGTGCCGACGGTCTCGCCGTACCGCCTCTCACGCCGGAGCTGCGCGCCGAGGCCGAGCGGCTCACCGCCGAGATCGCCCCGGACCTCCCGCCCGCCGCGATGCTCGCCCTCATCACCGCCTGGGCGCAGCTCTTCGGCCTGATCTCGTTCGAGCTCTTCGGGCAGTTCAACCGGATGATCGAGGCGCGCGAGGCGGTCTTCCGGCAGGCGGCGGGGGAGCTGGCCCGCTCGGTGGGTCTGCGCGGGAGGCCGGCCGGCCGCTGAGGTGAGGGGCGCGCGGCTCTACGGGGAGGGCTCGGAGCGGCCGGATCGGGGCAGGCGCGCCGGGTCCGGGGCGCCGTCCAGCCGGTGGCCCTCCGGCTTCCGCGGGAAGCGCCACAGGACGTGGACGACCCGTGTGACGAAGGCCAGGACGGCGATGGTGGCGGCGACGGTGAGAACCACCGTCCGCGCGGTGCGGCCGAGGTCGAGGAGGAGCAGCGCTGGTGCGGCGACCGCGGCGAAGGTGAGCCCGGCCAGCACGGCGGCGCTGACCAGGGCGTAGCCGATCTCGATCGTCATGGCGTCCCGCTCCGCCTGTGTCCGCCGCCCCATGGGCGCAGTCTCACAGGCGCGGCGCGCTCCCGGCAAGCGCGCCCCGCCGCGTACGAATGGGCCGTCCGCTCGCCCCCGTACCGCTCAACCTCACCAGGTGATCGCGGAGTTGTCCGTCCAGAGCCGGGCCACCGCGCGGTCGCCGCGCAGGGTGACGGCGGCGAGCGGCAGGCGGTTCCACAGGGTGAGGTAGAGGCCCTCCGCCGTTCCCCTCAGCTCGCAGTCCACCCGGCCGCCCTCGCGGTCCGGCACGGCGGCAGACGTACGTACGGTCTGCGGCGGCTCCTGCGAGATCCGTACGGTCCACACCGCGTCCGTGTCCACGGCCCGCACCCGCAGCGTGCGCGGTACGGAGGAGCGCACCCGGCTCTTGGGCCGGGCGTGGAAGCCGGTGAGGAGTTCGTCGATGCCGTCGGCCGCCCGGTCGGCGTCCACCGTCGTCAGCGGCCCGCCGAGCGCCGACTCCGCGTCGACCCGGTGCACGGTCGTCTCGTTCAGCTGGCGGCGGGACCAGAACGCCAGCGGGGACGGGGCCGGCATGAAGGTCCAGCAGTCCAGGTCGGCGGGAGCGGCCTCCAGCGAGCTGACCAGGTGGTGGTGGCCCTCCCGGAACCAGTCGAGGAGTTCCTCGCCGTCGAGATCCGGTTCCCCGCCGTCGGGCTGGGGCATGGTGTGCCCCTCGGTGATGAGCTCGGCCGCCCAGCGGTGCACCATGCCGGTGTGGCGCAGCAGATGGCGTATCTGCCAGCCGGGACAGGTCGGGACCGAGGCCCCGGGACCCGCCTGTTCGGCTGCCGCCGCGAGGAGCCGGCCTTCCTCGGACAGGGACGCGATGTACTCGGTGATCTCCATGGCCGGATTGTGCCAGGGGTCGGAATCCGGCGGCTCAGGCGTGCGTCGCGTTCCGGGCCCCGTACCCGAGGGCGGCGGCCGCCGCGGCCAGCAGGGCCACGGTCGTCAGCGCCAGCGGCAGCGAGAACCAGTCGGCCAGGAAGCCGATCGCGGGCGGGCCCAGCAGCATGCCGCCGTAGCCGAGCGTCGAGGCCGCGGCCACGCCGCTGGGTCCGGCCAGTTCACCGGCCCGGCCGACGGCTACGGGGAAGATGTTGGCCAGGCCCAGACCGGTGACCGCGAATCCGGTCAGGGCGAGCCAGACGGTCGGCGCCAGCGCGCCCAGCAGCATGCCGCTCGCGGCGACCGCGCCGCCGAGGACCAGGATGCGGGTCTGGCCGAGGCGTTCCAGGAGCATCGTGCCGGTGAGCCTGCCGATGGTCATGGTCAGCGCGAACAGCGCGTATCCGGCGGCGGCGAGGCCCGGGTGGGCGTCCAGGTCCTGTTCCAGGTGGAGCGCGCCCCAGTCGGCCAGTGCGCCTTCCCCGTACGCCGTGCACAGCGCGATCACGCCGAACAGCACGACGATCCGGCGGGCCCGCGGGTCGAGCTTCCGCTGGGCCCGCCGCTGGGGTTCGTGCCGCTCGGGAGCCGTACGGGCCGGGCGGTGGCGGAGCAGGGCGGGCCCCGCGAACGCGGTGACGAGCAGGCCGGTTCCGGCCAGCAGGAACAGGTGCGTCGAGGCGGAGAGGCCGCCCGCCACCAGCCCGCCGAGCCCGGCGCCGACCATGCCGCCGAGGCTGAACGCCGCGTGGAAACTGGGCATCACCGGCCGGCGCAGCTCGGCCACCAGGTCGACGGCCGCGCTGTTCATCGCCACGTTCATCCCGCCGTACGCCGCTCCGAAGACCAGCAGGACGAGGCCGAGTGCGAGCGCCGAATGGGTCTGCGCGGGCAGGGCGATGCTCAGCGGGAGCAGGACTCCGCAGGCCACGGTCACGGCATGGCTGCCGTAGCGGCGGCAGAGCCGGCCGGTGAGCATCATCGTGATGACGGCACCGGCCGAGACGCCGAGCAGGGCGAGGCCGAGGGTGGAGGCGGAGGCGCCGGTCTGCTGCTTGATGGCCGGGATACGGACCACCCAGCCGGCGAAGAGGAAACCATCGAGGGCGAAGAACACGGTCAGCGCGGTACGGAGGCGGGCCGACGAGGGTGGGGCGGTGTCTCCGCCAGGTCCCCCCGGTAGGGCCGTCCGCAGTTTGTTTAGTTGCGGCACAAAAGCAGCATAGGGGCGGGCGGAGCGCGGGCGCAACATGGCTGACGGAGACACGTGCCACCCGCCCGCCGGCGTGCGCGCCGCCCCTCTCCACGGGTCTCCCCGCGCGTCCTGGACGCCTCCGGATCATGGGAGACTCGCCCTCATGAACGGCAAGGCGACCACCACCCGCACGAAGCTGGAGAGGGGCCGCAGCGCGCTCGGGCCCGCACTGGAACTGGTCCACACCGGCCGCGCCCCCACGCGCGCCGTCCTCACCTCCGAGCTCGGCGTCACCCGGGCCACCGCCGGTGCGGTCGCCGCGGAGCTGGAGGCGCTCGGGCTGATCCGGGTGGACTCCAGCCCTGGTTCCGCGGCCGGTTCGCAGGGCCGCCCTTCACACCGGCTCTCCGTCCTGGAGGCCGGTCCCGTCGTCCTCGCCGCCCAGGTCCACGCCGACGGCTTCCGGGCCGCCCTCGTCGGGCTCGGCGGCCGGATCGTCGCCACATCGCCGGGCTGTGTCACGGTGATGGCCGACCCCGCGCAGGTGCTCGGCGAGGTCGTGGCCGCCGGGGCCGAGCTGCTGCGCGCGAGCGGGCTGCGCTGCGTCGGTGCCGGGCTCGCCGTGCCGTCGGCGGTCGCCGAACCCGAAGGCACCGCGCTCAACCCGCTCCACCTCGCCTGGCCCGCGGGCTCGCCGGTCCGCGACATCTTCGCCGCCTGCGTACGCGACGCGGGCATCACCGGCCCCGCCTTCACCGGCAACGACGTCAACCTCACCGCGCTGGCCGAGCACCGCCACGGCGCCGGACGCGGCGCGTACCACCTCCTCTGCGTCGCCACCGGCCACCGGGGCGTCGGCGGGGCCCTGGTGCTCGACGGCCGCCTGCACAGCGGGAGTTCGGGGCTCGCGCTGGAGGTCGGCCACCTCACCGTGAACCCCGAGGGCCGGCCCTGCCACTGCGGCGGCCGCGGCTGCCTCGACGTGGAGACCGACCCGCTCGCCTTCCTCACCACCGCGCGCCGCGACCCGGGCCCGGAGGAGTCACTCCTCAAACAGGCCGGTGACCTGCTGCGTACGGAGTACGAGGACGCGGACGTACGGAACGCCGCCGAGGCGCTGATCGACCGTCTGGGCCTGGGCCTGGCCGGGCTCGTGAACATCCTCAACCCGGACCGGATCATCCTCGGCGGGCTCCACCGCGACCTGCTGGAGGCGGACCCGGAGCGGCTGCGGGCCGTCGTCGCCGACCGCAGCCTCTGGGGCCGCAGCGGCAGCGTGCCGATCCTGCCCTGCACCCTGGCCCACAACAGCCTCGTCGGCGCGGCCGAACTCGCCTGGCAGCCCGTGCTCGACGACCCGCTCGCCGTCCTGACCTGAGCTTCGGCCCGGTGAGGCCGGAAACCTGTGCTGGGGTCGGGGCGGCGAGCGGGTCGGGCCGCCTTTCCCGTCAGCCGACGACGGCCGACCGGGCGGGGACCGCCGCGACGGCCTCCGGGCTGATGGAGACGGACCCGAACGGCCCGTCGGTGATCGACCCGTAGACCGCGAGGGGTGGCAGGGTCGAGGTGGCGCAGACCGCCGGCAAGGTGAACCAGACGGCCTTTCCGGCCGCGCCGCTCGGCCGTACGCCCCAGCTCTCGCTGACGGCGGCGATCAGGGCCAGGCCCCGGCCCGAGGTGGCGAAGGAATCCGCCTCGTTCACCGTGGGGACACGGGGGTCGTGGTCGTGGACGGAGACCGTCAACCGGTCGAGCAGCAGCTCGATGTCGACGGTGCATGACTTGTCCGGCTGCGCGTGCCGGTGGACGTTGGTCAGCAGTTCGGTGACGCCGAGGGCTGCCTGGTCGATCAGAGGATCGAGATGCCAGTAGCGCAGTTGCGCCGAGATGATTCTGCGGACCTGACCGATCCGCGACGGCAGGGCTTGGAGCTCCACCGTGCAGTGCCTGCTTGGCTCGCTGATCACGGCTGCGACTCCCCGAAATAGGTCCGGAAGAAAGAAGACGGACGAACGGAGCCGGCGGACGACTGGACTGACTGCCGAATCCGCTCTGCTCTTGTCGAGTCTGCTCGTGTCGCGCGATCCGGCCCCGCGGTCTCCGTGGGAGCGAATCGCTCTGTCACCGAGGGTGCACCTTCAGTGACGTGGATCCAGCGTGGCCCAGCCCCGCCGCCTCCGCAACTCGCGGAGCCGCGTAACGCCCTCAACCCTTCAGCCCCGGCGGCCTCCCGCGTTCCGCAGCGCCTCCAGGAACCGGCGCAGGGCGCCCGCCCCGTCGCGTCTGCGGTTGCGCTGCCCCATCGTCAACCGGTAGCGCACACCGTTCACCCGGGCGATGGCCGAATCCGCCGCGAAGAACCACCGCTTCCCCGCGCTCACCGTCCCCACCGGTGCGCTGTCGATCTCCCGCCCGGTGCTCGTCAGCAGGGACAGCCGGCCGTCCTTGACGACCACCTGCCCGGCCCTGGTCAGCGACCGGGTGAACCGCTCGATCCTGACCCCCGAGGCACTGAACTCGACGTCCGCCATCGCGGCTTCGCCCCCCTTCGCCACCACTTCTCCTGTTGCAGTGTGCCCGGCCGCGCCCCCGACCGCCAGAGGGCACGAAGGCCCTCGGCGCGCTGCTCGTACCGCCTGCCCCAACTGCCCCCGCAGGCAGGGTCAAAGGCAGGGCTATGGACCATCAAAGTCAACGTTTGTGCAGGTCGGGGGCATATCGTGGAAGCAGGAGCACCGGGCCGGAGAACAGCGAAGAACAGCGGCGAACAGGAGCACGGCGATGGACACCCACGAGCTGGGACAGGACCGCGGGGCCACAGGGACGGCCATGGAGACGGTGGACGTCGACCGCAGCGACGCGGAGTACCGGGCCTGGCTGAAGGAGGCCGTCCGCAAGGTCCAGGCCGACGCCAACCGCTCGGCCGACACCCACCTCCTCCGCTTCCCGCTGCCCGAGGAGTGGGGCATCGACCTCTACCTCAAGGACGAGTCGACGCACCCCACCGGCAGCCTCAAGCACCGGCTCGCCCGCTCGCTCTTCCTCTACGGGCTCTGCAACGGCTGGATCCGGCCCGGCAAGCCGGTCATCGAGGCGTCCAGCGGCTCGACCGCCGTATCGGAGGCGTACTTCGCCAAGCTGATCGGCGTGCCGTTCATCGCCGTGATGCCGCGCACCACCAGCCCCGAGAAGTGCCGGCTCATCGAATTCCACGGCGGCCAGTGCCACTTCGTCGACGACTCCCGCACGATGTACGCGGAGTCCGCGTCCCTCGCCGCCGAGACCGGCGGCCACTACATGGACCAGTTCACCTACGCCGAGCGCGCCACCGACTGGCGCGGCAACAACAACATCGCCGAGTCGATCTACCAGCAGCTCCGGCTGGAGCGGTATCCGGAACCCACCTGGATCGTCGCCACCGCCGGGACCGGCGGCACCTCGGCCACCATCGCCCGCTACGTCCACTACCTCCAGCACGACACCCGGGTCTGTGTCCCCGACCCGGAGAACTCCTGTTTCTTCGACGGCTGGACCCGCAACGACCCGGACGCGAGCAGCGACTGCGGCTCCCGGATCGAAGGCATCGGCCGCCCGCGGATGGAGCCGAGCTTCGTGCCCGGCGCCATCGACCGGATGATGAAGATCCCGGACGCGGCGAGCGTCGCCGCCGTACGCGCGCTGGAGCGAGCCATCGGCCGGAAGGCGGGCGGCTCGACCGGCACCGGGCTGTGGAGCGCCTTCAAGCTGATCGCCGAGATGGTGGAACAGGGAGAGCGGGGGAGCGTCGTCACGCTGCTGTGCGACCCGGGCGACCGCTACCTGGACAAGTACTATTCCGACTCCTGGCTGGAGGAGCAGGGCCTGGACATCGCCCCGTACAGCGCGGCGATCGCCACCTTCCTCACCACCGGCACCCTGATGGGCTGAGGCCCGAGGAGCTCAGGCGCCGGCACCCTGACCGGCTGAGGCCCCGGGAGCTCAGGCCGCCGGTGCCGTCAGCCGTCCGTCCAGCCGCCGCACGGCGTCCCGGAAGGACCGGCCCATCCCCAGCCGCGCGACCCCCAGCACCGAGCGGAACGGGCCCGTCCCGTCGGCGGCGAAGGTCCACCGCACCCGGGTCCCGGTCCCGTCCGCGGTGAGCCGCCACTCCTCCACCAGGGCCCGCAGGCCCGGCGCGTTCGTCTCGTCGACCCGGTAGGCGTACCGCTCGCCCGGCTCGGCCGCCACGATCGTCTCGCGGAACCGGATCCCGCCGCGCAGCCGCACCTCCCGGCCCGCGCCCCCGTCGGTGGGCGTGGCCCGGGTGACGGCGGTGAACCACGAGGGCCAGGAGGCGACGTCCTCCGCGAGCGCCCGGTAGACCACGTCCGGGGACGCGGACACCTCGGCGGCGAACACCAGGCGTATCGGCGCGGAGTCGATGAACTCCATTCCTACGGTACGGAGTCGGCGTGCCATCGCCTGCACCTCCCGGTGGTCTGCGCGTATGGGGAGGCACACCCTAGCGGCCGGGACGTCAGTTGTCTGTACCACTGCCGGCCGCCGGCTGCCGGTCCTCACCACCGCCGGCCACCGGCTCCCGGCCCTCCTTCCGCGCCCGCGCCGCGGTCCTCGCGGCCTCCGCGATGTTGCGGGCCATCCCGCCGAACACCACAGCGTGGAACGGCGACACGCCCCACCAGTACGCATGGCCGAGCAGACCCTGCGGGTGGTACAGCGCGCGCTGCCGGTAGAGCGTGCGCCCCTGGTCGTCGGAGGCCACCGACAGCTCCAGCCAGGCCAGGCCCGGCAGCCGCATCTCCGCGCGCAGCCGAAGCAGTTCGCCCGGCTTGATCTCCTCCACCCGCCAGAAGTCCAGTGAGTCCCCGACCCGCAGCCGGTGCGCGTCCCGCCGCCCGCGCCGCAGCCCGACCCCGCCGACGATCCGGTCGATCCAGCCGCGCACCGCCCAGGCCAGTGGGAAGGAGTACCAGCCGTTCTCACCGCCGATGCCCTCGATCACCCGCCACAGGTCAGCCCGGTCCACCGGCACGGCCAGCTCCCGCTCGTCCCGGTAGAGGCTGCCGCCCGCCCAGTCCGGGTCGGTGGGCAGCGGGTCGCTCGGCGCGCCCGGCAGCGAGGCGGAGGACCAGCGGGTGTCGACCCGGGCCTCCTTGATCCGCTGGAGCGCCAGCCCCAGTGCCCGGTCGAAGCCGATCGGCCCCTCCGGCGGATCGGGGACGTACTCGACGATGTCGTGCTCCCGGCAGACCACCTCGTGGCGCAGCGACTCCGCGAGCGGCCGGGCGATCGAGCGCGGGACCGGGGTGACCAGCCCGATCCAGTGGCTGGAGAGCGTCGGGGTGAGCACCGGGACCGGCACGATCACCCGCCGCGGCAGCCCCGCCATCCGGGCGTACCCCTGCATCATGTCCCGGTACGTCATGATGTCCGGGCCGCCGATGTCGAAGGTCCGGTTCACCTCGGACGGCAGGGTCGCGCTCCCCACCAGATAGCGGATCACATCCCGTACCGCGATGGGCTGGATCCGGGTGGAGACCCAGCTGGGCGTCACCATCACCGGCAGCCGCTCGGTCAGATAGCGCAGCATCTCGAACGAGGCGGACCCCGAACCGATCACGATCGCCGCCCGGAGCACCGCCGCCGGTACTCCGGAGTCCAGCAGGATCCGCCCGACCTCGGCGCGCGACCGCAGATGCGGCGACAGCTCCTTCTCCGGCACCCCTTCCGGGGTCAGTCCGCCCAGGTAGACGATCCGCCGCACCCCGGCCGCGCGTGCCCGCTCGCCGAAGTTCCGGGCGGCCCGGCGGTCGGTCTCCTCGAAGTCGGAACCGGAGCCGAGCGCGTGCACCAGGTAGTACGCCACGTCGACGTCCCGCATCGCCTCGGTCAGCGAGTCGGCGTCGGTGACATCGCCGCGCACCACCTCGACCCGGTCCGCCCACGGGTAGTCGCGCAGCTTCCCGGGCGTCCGGGCCAGCGCCCGGACCCGGTGGCCGGCGTCGAGCAGCGCGGGCACCAGTCTGCCGCCGATGTAGCCGGTGGCGCCGGTGACCAGGCAGCGCAGCGGCGTCTCGACGGGGCCATCAGTTACGTCGGGTTCTTCCGGAAGATCCGTCACCTGTCCGAGTCTCGCACCTGATGGCGTACGAGGTCGGGACGAGGACTCCGTACGGCGGAGCGCGCGCCCCCGAAGGCTCAGCGCACCGCTGCCAGCGTCCCGCCCTCGCGCAGCCTGGCCGTCAGCTCCACGGAGGCGTCGCGCGGCGCCCGTACCGCCAGTGTCGAGCCGCCCGCCGTGCCCCGCACCTGGCCGGTGGCCTCGATCCGGTCCACCGCGCGGCTGCCCGCGGCCAGCACGTACCACCGGCCGGAGGCGGCCTTCCAGTGCGTGCCCGCCAGGATGTGCTGGCCGAACCGGCTGCACAGCGCGGTGTTCTTCCGGTCGGCGACCACCTCGGCGGGGTCGGTGGGGGAGGCGGCGGGCTTGAGGAACTGCACCAGGACCCGGCCGGGGCCGCGCCAGGTGTCGGCGCGGGTGCAGAGCCAGTCGGCCGACGCCCCGTCCTCGGGCAGCCGCTGCTCGGCGAACGCCCAGTTGTTCACCGCCCGGATCCCCGAGCCCGACAGCGTCCGCAGCGAACACGCCGTACGCGCCCAGGCCAGCAGCGCCTCCGGGCTCGTGGCCTCGCGCGGCTGCCGGGCGGGTGCGCCACTGCCGGGCTTCGGCGTGTACGTCAGATGCGCCGGGGTCAGGTCGCCCAGGTCGGTCACCAGGAACGCGTGCTTCTCCACGATGCGCTCGGAGGAGCGCAGCTGGAGCACCGGCCAGGCGTCGCAGCCGCCGCCCGCCGCCGGGCGCTCCACCGCCGCGGTGATCCCGTCCGGGCCCACCTCCAGCGGCCGGCCGGGCGTGTCCGGCGCGAGCAGGTCCCGGGTGGTGGTCTCGGAGATCCAGGGCGCGAGCAGGAACCGCGCCTTCTCGCCCGTACGGCTCATGACCACCGCCGCGCTCGTCGTCACGTCCGCGTCATCGGTCCGGGCGAAGTCGAGCGCCGCTCCGCCGCCCGAGAGCGGCTCCGCGTACCGCACCACCCGTACGCCACCGTCGTGGAGCAGTACCACGGCCGCCCCGTCCACCTCGCCCGCGAACAGCAGCCGGGGCGGCTGCGCGGGTGGCACGTCGGCCGTGCCCGGGGTGGTCGACACCTTGACGTCCTCCGACGGCTCGGACCAGGCCCGCAGCGCCCGCCCGAGCAGCTCGTCGTCGCCCTGCCGGTCACCGCGTACCGGCCAGGCGGTGAAGTCGATGCGCGAGGTGTCCGCCCACTGCTCCGCCGCCGTACGCAGCAGGGCCGCCGGGTCGAGCACGGGGACCGTCACACCGGCTCCCGGGGCCTCCTCCCGTACGCCCTTCTCGGCGGCCACCGCGAGCGTGCCCGCCACCACGCAGACCACCGCCGCCAGGCACACCGCCCGCGTCCGGTGCCTGCGCCGCAGCAGATCGCTCGGCCGGGTCTGCACGGTGCACGGGTCGAACTCCCCGGAACGCAGCAGCGCTTGGGCTCCCGCCCGGTCCGGCCTCCCGATCCGGCCCGCCCCGCGCACCGCCCCCGCCGGATCGGCCACCCCCGCCTCGGCGAGCAGCGCCCGCACACCGGACTCCGGCAGCCCGTCCAGCAACTGGAGCGCGAACGCGGCCCGTACGGCACCCGGCACCGCCGACAGAGCCCGGTCCAGGGCCAGTTCGTCGACGCCCCCCGCCCGGGGGAAGAGCCGCAGCCCCCACACCACCGGGAGCGTCGGCCGCAGCGCGGCGGGCGCCGGGAGCCGACCGGGCCACCAGCGGGGCCTGCGCTCGTGCGCCAGGGCCGTCCGCAGCACCCGCAGCCGCATCGAGGCGTACGGGGCGCTCGCAGGCGCCTTGGCCCGCTCCGCCTCCGAGGAGCGGCGGGACTGCGCGGGCACCTGGGCCGGGCGGGCCGGCGCGGTCCTGGTGACGGGCAGCGCCCGTTGCACGGCAGCGTGCGCGGCCAGGACCCTGCGGTGCCGGCCGAGCGAGGGCGGCAGCACGACGTAGGCGAGCCTGACCAGGCGCGGATAATGCTCCACGAGTGCGGCCTCGGCCTGCTTCACGGCCAGGGGCTCGCTCGGTGCGGAGGCGGAGTGTCGCGTCGGTTGATGGATCGGCATGAGTGGGGTGCCTTCCGGGGCCGGGGCCAGGAGTGTCATACCGACAAACGAGTCAATCGTGTGACGGTCACATCACCCCTGTCGCTCGCCGCCCCCGGACGGCCGCTACGCCAGGTCCAGCAGCTCGTCCAGCACCCCGCCGAACAGCCGCCGCCCGGCCGAGGCCAGCAGCGGATCACCCCAGCGGGGCACCAGCCGCACCCGCAGCTCCTCCACCCACACCACATGGGAACCGGAATGCGTCGGCAGCACGTCGATCGAGGCCCGCCCCAGCACCACAGAGCCGCGCTTCTCCAGCAGGCAGATCCCGGCCCGGCCACCGGAGGGCGGCGTCCAGCGGACGACCTCCATCGGGTCGTCGAAGGCCAGCGGACCGGCCCCCGTACGGGCCGTGAACACCGTGCCGACCCTGGTCGGCGGCCCGCCCGCCACCGTGATGGCGGTCAACGGGACACGCTCGGCGTGCCGTTCCCAGTCGGTCACCCGGCGCCAGGCCTCGGCTGCGGGGAGAGGGGAGAAGCGCTCGATCCGGAAGACGGCCATTCCCCGATCGTAGGCGGTGTGCGGCCACCCGAGCGGAATCCGCCCGGCCGCGCCCCAGGGGTCAGCCGGGGGAGACGGTCTCCTCGGGCGACTCGGGCGACCCGCCCGCCACCACCAGGCCCGGCAGGTGCTCGCCGATCTCCTCACGCAGCCCCGGCGCCAGCCCCGCGTCCGTCACGAAGGTGTCCACCTCGTCCAGCGTGGCGAAGGAACTCAGTCCCACCGTGCCCCACTTGGTGTGGTCGGCCACCACCACGACCCGGCGCGCCGACCGGACGAACCGGCGATTGGTCTCCGCCTCGGCCAGGTTCGGCGTCGACAGGCCCGCCTCGGCCGAGATGCCGTGCACGCCGAGGAAGAGCAGGTCGAAGTGGAGCGAGTCGATGGCCCGGTCCGCGACCGGCCCCACCAGCGAGTCCGACGGCGTCCGCACCCCGCCCGTCAGCACCACCGTCGCCGTCCCGGGACGCGCCGCCCGGCCGGACGCGGGCCGCTGCGCGTCGTGGAACACATCGGCCACCCGCACCGAGTTGGTCACCACCGTCAGATCCGGTACGTCCAGCAGATGCCGGGCCAGCGCATACGTCGTCGTGCCGCCGGAGAGGGCGATCGCGCTGCCGGGCTGGGCCATCGCCGCCGCCGCCCGCGCGATGTCCTCCTTGGCGCTCAGCTCCAGCGCCGACTTCGCCTCGAAACCGGGCTCGTGGGTGCTCGCCTCGACCACCGGGACCGCGCCGCCGTGGACCTTCTCGATGACCCCCTGCCGGGCCAGCGCGTCCAGATCCCGACGGATCGTCATGTCGGAGACGTTCAGCCTGCGGGTCAGCTCGTTGACCCTGACCCCGCCGCGCCTGCGCACCTCGTCGAGGATCAGCGCACGTCGCTGCTCCGCGAGCAGGTTCTGATTCTCGCTCAACGCGGTCGCCGGTCCTTCCCTCTGCCGTACGGTCCGCAGCGGTCTGCGAGACACGCTCATCCTGCCACGCAGGCATGTCCGGCGTACCACCTGGGGAGATTCCGTGAGACCGCTCACGCACCCGCCCCGCCTCCGGAATTCTGGGGCCGGGCCGGAGCCCCCCGGGGGCCTGACACCCTCACGGCTCTCCGCACACCTTCCGACCGACCCCTGTCATGTCTTCGCCGGCCCGTGCGGCCGACGCGCCCGAGAGAGAGTTCCGCTTTGGCTCCTGCCGTCCCGCCCCCGCCGCAGAACACCGGGGCAGCACTGGAACTGCTGGTCCACGGCGTCGGAGGCGCCACCCCGCAGGAGATGCTCGGCGATCCCCGTACCGTCCGGGTCACCGGTGACGCGACCGCCGCCGTCTACCGGCGCACCGAGGACGCCGACGGCGAGCAGCACCCCGAGCGCTACCGGGACGAGCCGGTCGCCGAGGCGTACTGCTGGTCCGGGCTCACCTCCGGTAACGGCTCCCGCGCCCTGTGGCTGCTGCTCCTGCCGTTCATGGTCGTCAACCTCGCCCACTGGATGCGCCCCACCGCCACCGGCCGCCGCCGCGCGGTCCGGCTGTACGGCGTGGTGGTGCGGCTCGTCGCGCTCAGCCTCACCGTGCTGTTCACCGCGGCCGCCTGCGAGGTCGCGCTCGACCTGGTGGCCTGGCAGTGCGCGGGCACCTCCGCCTGCTCCGAACGCCGCTCCTGGCTCGGCTTCCTGTCGAGCCATCAGGGCGGCTGGTGGTCCCAGCCCGGACGGCGCCTCGCGCTGGCGGCCGTCGTGCCCGCCGCTCTGGTGGGGCTCCTGTGGTACCTCTCCAACCGGACCTGGAGCGCCTACGAGTCCCAGAGCCCGTTGGACGCCACGGACGCCGACGGGAGCGACCCGGACGGGACCGAGGAGGTCCACGGGCCCGGCGCGCAGGGCATCGCCGACGATCCGGAGTCCGCCAGGCCGGTTCCGCCGGCGCTCAGCAGGCCCGGCTTCTGGTACGGCCGCCGGCTCGTGTCCCGGCTCCGCGCCGCGCACACCGCCGCCGGCTTCCTCACCGTCGCGGCCTTCGTCATGGGGGCCGCGGCCCGCCACGACCGGACCGTCGGCAGCTCGGTGCCGCCGGTGTTCGGCCTGGTCATCGAAGCGGCGCTCCTCCTGTGCGCCGTGGTCGCCGTGTGGGTCGTCTGCCGCCGGGGCCGCAGCGAGAGCGTCCGGGACACCCGGGTCGACGGCGCCCTGATCACGTACCTGCCGGGCTCCGCGCTCGCCCTGCTCGGCCTCGCCGTCGTGCACGCCGGCTGGTCACGTCCGGAGTGGGTCTCCTCCGGCAGCCTTTCCGGCGAGACCACCTTCCGGCTCCTCGCGCTCGGCCAGGGCCTCCTCGTGGTGATCATGGCCCTGGTCGCCCGCAGCCTCTACCGGCGCGCACCCGAACCCCGCACCACCCTGTACGGGCTCGGCGGCCCGTCCGTCGCCATGCTGGCCTGCGCGCTCGGCGGCGTGATGACCGGCGGCGTGGCCCAGCGCGTCGCCGACTGGCTGGACGGCCCCGGCACCCCGGGCACGGGACGCGGCTCCATCATCGAGGGCCCGCCCGTCCTGCTCAGCTGGCAGGCCTCCGTCATCCCGGTGCTGCTGCTCCTGCTGCTCGGCCCGGTCGTCTTCCTCGTCGTCCGCACCGCCCGCCGGGCCCGCCGCATGGGCCCGGCCATCGAGGCCGAGTACGCCCCCGAGCCGCCCGACCGTGCCCGCACCCGGCGCATCGCCCGCATCCGCGCCACCGCCGGCCTCACCGACTCGGCCCCCTGGATCATCGGCGTGGTCTCCGCCGCCACTCTGCTCCTCGGTTCGGCGGCCGTCGTCGGCTCCTGGGCCAGCGGCGAGGTGCCCGGCCTCGCGACGGACGGCGCCGCGGCGCCCGTCGAGTCGTTCGCCGAGGCCGCCCAGTCGATGGGCTCCTGGCTGATCGGCTTCGGCTTCATCCTGTTCGTCGCGAGCGGCCGCCGCGCCTACCGGGACGCCTCCGCCCGGCGCACCATCGGCATCCTCTGGGACGTGGGCACCTTCTGGCCGCGCGCCTCCCACCCCTTCGCCCCACCGTGCTACGCCGAACGCGCCGTCCCCGACCTGGCCTCCCGGATGAGCGCCTGGACGGCGACCACCCAGGGCCGGCTCATCATCTCGGGCCACTCGCAGGGCAGCGTCCTCGCGGCCGCCGCGGTCTGGCAGCTCCCGGACTCCGCCCGCCGCCGGGTCGGGCTGCTCACCTACGGCTCGCCGATCGAGCGGCTGTACGGTCGCTGGTTCCCGTCCTACTTCGGGCCCGTGCCCCTGCTCGGCCTGAACCGCTCGGTGCACTGCTGGCGCAACCTCTGGCGGGCCACCGACCCGATCGGCGGACCCGTCCGGCTGAGCGCCGTCCCCGACCCCGGCGTCGACCGGGGTCCGCTGAAGGACCCGCTGGCGTACGGACGTACGACCGCGCTCCCGCTGCCCGAACCGATCCTCGGCCACTCCGACTACCAGGCCGACCCGGTCTTCGCCACGGCACGCGGAGCCCTCCTCGAAGAGCTCGGCCCGCGACTGCCCCGGCAGGGCGCGGACACGCTGGAGAAGGGTCAGAAGAGCTCGGGGAGGTCCTCCGGGTAGAGCAGGGTCAGGTCGTCCGTGCTCGTCTCGGCGAGCTGGGCGACCCGGCCCGCGTGCCGCTCCACCATCGACTCGAAGGTCTGCCGGGCGGTGCGGCCGTTGCCGAAGGCGGGGCCCTTGGGGAGCGCGGTGAAGTACTTCAGCAGCGCCTCCCCGGTCCCGTCCGCCAGGCTGTACTCGTGCTCCTCGGCCTGCTGCCCGACGATCCGCAGCAGCTCCTCCGGCAGGTAGTCGTGGAAGGTGATGGTCCGCGAGAAGCGCGAGGCCACCCCGGGGTTGACGGTGAGGAACCGCTCCATCTCGTGGGTGTAGCCGGCGACGATCACCACCACCGCGTCCCGGTGGTCCTCCATCAGCTTCACCAGCGTGTCGATGGCCTCCCGGCCGAAGTCGCGGCCGGAGTCCTCGGGGGAGAGCGCGTACGCCTCGTCGACGAAGAGCACTCCGCCGCGCGCCCGGTCGAACGCCTCCTGGGTCCGGATCGCCGTCGAGCCGATGTGCTCACCGACCAGATCGACCCGGGACACCTCGACCAGGTGGCCGCGCTCCAGCACGCCGAGCGAGGCCAGGATCTCGCCGTAGAGCCGGGCGACCGTGGTCTTGCCGGTACCGGGGGAGCCGGTGAAGACGAGGTGGCGGCGGACGGAGGCGGCCTTGAGCCCGGCCTCCGCGCGGCGGCGGCCCACCTCGATCATGTCGGTGAGCGCCCGCACCTCGCGCTTGACGCTCTCCAGCCCCACCAGCGCGTCCAGTTCACCGAGGACCGCCGCGGAGTCCCGGGCGGGCTCGGCGGCCGGGACCACCGGTTCGGGCTCCGCGGTCCGCCGGCCGGGCATCGTGTTCAGCAGGCCGGGCGTGGACTGGGTGGCCGTCAGCACGGCGGGGGCCGGAGCCGGTGCCGTACGCAGACCGCTCTCGTCGCTCGTGCAGTCCGTGACCACCGGGCCCGACGTACCGGAGCCGTCGCCGCCTTCGGGGAACTCGTAACCGCCGCGCGCGCACCGCTCGGTGCGGCAGCGGGTCAGCGTGGTGCGGCAGCCGTCCATGACGTGGAAGCCGTACCCCTCGCTGCCGGTCACCCGGCAGCTGTCGAAGGTGCCGCGGCCCTCGGCGGAGACGTAGAACCCGGCCTCGGCGGGGTTGGTGACGGTGCACCGCTCGATCACCGGGTCGGCGCCCTTGGTGACGATGACGCCGGTCTGGGCCGTGTCGATGGTGCAGTTGTTCAGCGTGCCGCCGCTGCCGTGGTCGCGGAACCAGGCGCCGGTGGAGGTCTCCCGGATCCGGCAGTCGTCCAGCTGCGCGGTGGCGCCGTCGCTCACCGAGACGGCGGTGTTGCGGATCTGCGTGAGGTCGCTGTCCACCACGTCGGCGCGCGAGCCCCGGTCGAGGACGAAGAGGGCGTCCGGCACGTCGTGGACCCGGCAGGCGTCCAGTATCACCGTGGCGCCGTCGCTGACCCAGACCGCCGGATAGTCGCCCGTACTGTCGTGGATCTCGCACTGGTTGGCGTCCACGCGCGTGCCCGGGTCCCAGACCGAGAGGCCGTTGCGGCCGAAGCGGCGGACCGTGGAGCGCGTCAGCGTCAGCACCGAACGCGACCGCAGGTCGATCGCGTTCTCCGGAATGTCGTGGATGTCGCAGTCGGCGAGCGTCAGCACCGCGTCGGTGTCCAGCGTGACGCCGTCGCCCGAGGTGCGGTGCACGGTGCAGTCGGTGAGGTGCGCGGTGGCGCGGGCGGTCACCTGGACGCCGCTGCCCTTGACCTCGTACACCTCGCAGCCGATCGCCTCCAGACCGCTCCCCTCACCGGTGACGCCGATGCCCGCGCCGGAGGAGTGGTGGATCCGGCAGCGGTCCAGGCGCGGATGGCCGCCGTCGCGGACCGAGACGCCGGACTGCCCGGCCGAGACGACCTCGCACTCCTCGAAGACGCCGCCGGCGCCGTCCAGGACGGCGATGCCGACCCCGGCCGGATTGTCGACGGTGCAGCGCCGCACGGTGGGCCGGGCCGCACCGCGTACCTCGATGCCGGCGGCGGACCGGGTCACGATCCGCAGATCCGTGAACTCGGCGGTGCCGTCCTCCACCAGGAGCGCCGGAGCGGCGGAGTCCTGACCCTCGATGTGCAGATCCTGGATGATCGCGGAGGCGCGGACCGTCAGCGGTACGCCGTCGGCCGGCGCGATCCGCACGGAGCCGACCGACCCCTCGGGGCCGCGCAGGGTCACCGCGCGGTGGACGACGAGGTTCTCCCGGTACGTTCCGGGCGCGACGGTGAGGACGTCGCCTTCGGCCGCCGCTTCCAGGGCCGCGGAGAGGGAGGCGTACTCGCCCGTGCGGCGGCGCCATCGCGATGTGCCGGTGTGCGTCACCTGGACCGTGCCCTGTGCCATGGAGTTGCTCTGCCCCCACCTCGTGCTGTGATGCCTCGGGTCGTGCTGTGGTGCCCGGGTCCGGCCGTCCTGGTGTCGAAGGACGCGGACGCGGTCGGACCACCGTAGCGCGCGGGAGGGGCGGGAGTTGACGAGTCGCGGTGCTGGTGCCGGCCGCCCGGCCCCGGCGGTCAGCTGCCCGTTCCGGCCCGGCCCCAGTCGGGGCCCGCCTCGGCCCACTCCCGGTCCCACTGCGCGTACCGCCGTCGCACCAGGCGTCCTACGGCGGACCGTCTGCCCGCCTCGACGCACCCGGCGGCGAGCAGGAACGCGCCGGCCCCGCCGGACAGCGCGTGCGTGCGGGCCGCCTCGGCGTCCATCGGCGGCCGTACGGGAAGGCCCGCGCCGTCCGTCCAGATCCGCACCGGCGCACCCGGCTCCCGCGCCCGCGACCCCGTGGTGACCTCGCCGGTGCGTGCGGTGCCGTCCGGCGCCCGCCAGGCCGCCACCACGGTGGAGCGCCCGGACCCGTCGTCCGGGTCACCGGCGAACCGCCGTGCTTCCGGTGCCGGGCCCACCACGACCGCGGTCACGGCCCGCCGCTCCTCGTGCTGGACCCGTACCTCCTGCCGGAGTGCGGCCTCGGCGAGCGCACCGCCCGCCCAGCCGGCCGCCGGCGCGCCGACCGCAAGGAGTGCCAGCGCGCCGAGCGTCACCCACGCCTCGTGGCGGTCGGTGGCGCGCAGCAGCGGATTGCCCCGCCCCCGCAGGACCGCTCGTATCGCCCCCACCCCGGTGTTCCTCCCGTCCGGACTTCCCCGTGTCCCCGCGTCCTCGTGTCCCGCGTCCTCAGTCGAGGACCGTGACGGGGTCCCCGACCCGGATCACCCCGGTCCCGTCCGGAATCAGATTCTGGCCGAAGAGCAGCTGGTTGCCGACCCGTCGGTGCCGGGCCAGCGTGAGCAGCGGCTCCCGGCCGCGCTCGGCGGTCCGCTGGTCGGTGGTGGTGATCACGCAGCGGCCGCACGGCTTCACCACGGAGAAGCGCACCTCGCCGATGGCGATCCGCCGCCAGCCGTCCTCGGCCCAGGCGTCGGTGGAGCCGATCACGACGTTCGGCCGGAAGCGGTCCATCGGCAACGGTCCCTCGTGCGGCCGGTCGCCCGCCGCGATCAGGTTGTTGAGGGCGTCCAGCGAAGCGGTGGTGGTGAGCAGCAGCGGATAGCCGTCGGCGAAGGAGACCATGTCGCCGGGGCGCGCGTACTGAGGGTCGACGGCTCTGCGGCGCGCCGGATCGTCGAGATGGACGAGCCGGGCCTCCGTGCCGAGGACCTCACCGAACCAGTCGTGCGCCTCGGCCGCCGCCTCTGCGACCGTGACGGTGTCCCGGTGCAGCTCCACCTCGGCCGGCCGCTCCGGACCCGGCACCGCCACCCGCAGCGGCGGATGGCCGGGAGCGGAGAGGGCGATCCCGCCGTCGGCCAGCAGCACCGCGGAGATCCGCGCCATGAAGGGCTGCTGACGTTGGGTGATCACCCGGGCCGCCTTGTCGACCAGCATCCAGCGGCGGTCGCCCTCGAGTCCCCATGGCTCGACGGCGGCCTCGTCGGATGTCTGGACGCCCAGCGATTTGACCGGGTAGCGGTGGACGGACCGGAGTGCGGGATTGGCCATGCGCCCATCCTGCCAGCCGATCTTCCCCGCTTACGCCTGGCTTTCCGCGGCGTCCGCCGTGGTCGGCGGGTCAGTACCCCCGGCCCTGGTACGGCCGGTTGTACGGGTCCTCGTACGGCGACGGGGCGGGCCGCGGCGAGGCCGGGCGCATCGACTCGTAGCCGGTGCCGGGCGCGGGACGCTGCGGCTGGGGCTGCTGCGGATAGCCGCGGACCGCGGAGGGCTGCTGCGGGATGTACGGCGCCGGCGCGCTCTGCAGCCCACCGCCGTACATCGGCGCGCTCTGCGCGGGGGCCTGCTGGTACTGCGGCACCGGCTGCTGCTGCGGATAGCCGTAGGAGCCGGTGTGCTGCGACGGCGCCGCGGGGAGGGCCGGCAGCGCCGACGGCAGGGCCGGCAGGTAGCTGCTGGAGGTGTCGTACGCGGCAGGGACGCGGATCGGTGCGATCTGCGGGGTGCCCCGCTCCGCGACCAGGGAGTCGTAGATCGGAGTGTCGGGGAACGACGCGGCGTAGTAGCCGCCGCCGAAGGCGGAGCGAGGGGAGGTCATGGCACCTAAGTTAAGCCCACGATGTGCCGGTTGGGGAGCCCCAATCTTAGGCTCATCCGATTTACGCGGGTTCTGTGGGCCAGGAGTGTCAAAACATCGCTAATCGTTCGCCAATCAGGTGGCTTTCCACACGGCTGCCGTTGTCAACGAGAAGTGGCAGCCGGGCTACAAAGGGCGACGTGCGGCCTCTTCGCGGAACGGTCATCCGGGCCCTCCGGAAGGAGATACGGGCTCGCGAGAAGGCGATACGGGCCCTTCCGAAGGCGATACGGGCGGGGCATTGCCGGCGCGGGGATGCGGCACACCTCACCGGGTGATCACCGTGCGGCCGGTCCTGGAGACGCGTACACCTGACGGCTTCGGCCTCTGGCCCGTCGCCGGGACCACGGAGTCCCGCGACGGCCTCCTCGGCTTCGGCCGCGATCCCTGTCACCGGTCGAGCGCATCGGCGACCGCCTCCGGCTCACCGCCGACGCCGAGCGGAGCGGCAGCCCGGAGATCGAACTGCCCGCCTCCGAACTCCGCCGCCTGCTCAGCGGTGTCGAGCGCGGCCTGACCGCCTTCCTCGCCCTGGCGGCCGACCGGTCCGCCACGTACCTGCCCGGCCAACAGGCTCCCGTCACCGCCGCCCTCGCCCGCGCTCGGCCCAGGGCCCGGCGGATCAGGGCCGGACACACCCCAGGGACGCGTAATTCAGCCGATCGACCCGCGACTTGGGCCGCCGTCGAGTTGTGCGGCGGCGACCGGATTTCCGAACGGTCGAATGCCCGAGTGGTGAACTGAGCGCAGATGTAAGCCTGTTGCGACCTGAACCACCCGGGTCTCCACGGAAGTCCGGGAAGCGCGCCGGGTCTACGCGATCATGGCCGGATGAAAGCACAGTTCCTCGGCATACCCGAGCTGACCGAAGTCCCGTCCGTAGCGGTCGTCGTCGACGTCATGCGCGCCTGCACCGTGGCCGCCTGGGCCTTCGCCCGGGGAGCGGAGAAGATCGTGCTCGCCGAGTCGCTCGACGAGGTCCTGTCGCTCAAGTCCCGCCACCCGGAGTGGGCGGCGCTCAAGGACGGCCCGCCCGCGCCCGGCTTCGACGCCGTCAACTCGCCGGGCCTGCTGCGCTCCCTCGACCTCGGCGGCCGGACCGTCGTGCAGAAGACCACGGCCGGGACGGTCGGCGCGCTCGCGGTGAAGGACGCGTCGCTGGTGCTCTGCGCCGGGTTCGTGGTGGCGGAGGCCACGGCCCGGGCCCTGCGGGCACGGGCGGCCGACAACGTCACGTTCGTGGTCACCGGCGAGGACGGGCGCGCCGAAGAGGACCTGGCGTGCGCCCAGTACATCGCGCGGCGGGTCACCGAGGACGGGACGGACGCGGCCGAGTTCCTCCGCCGAGCCGGTGACTCGCGCGCCGCCGTCGAGCTGGCACAGGGCGTCCGCCAGGGTGTCCACGCCGACGACATCGCCCTCTGCCTCGAACTCGACCGGTTCCCCTTCGCCATGGTGGCGGCGCTGGAGGACTCCCTCATGGTCCTGCGCCCCTGCCCGGGCGTGGGATAGCCGTCGGACCGATTCCCGTGCCGGCCCGGTGGAGGGATTAGGTTGTGGGGCAAGGCCTGCGGGCAGCCGGAACCGTGATGGGGGCGAGCATGACCATGCAAAAGGGAACCAACGTTCCGGTGCCGGCGGGCACCGTGCGCGTCGAGCTGGGATGGCGGGCCGCCGCGGGCGCTCCCGATGTCGACGGCTCCGCACTCCTGCTGCTGTCCGGCAAGGTCCGCACCGACGCCGACTTCGTCTTCTACAACCAGCCGGCCCACGCCTCCGGCGCCGTCCGCCACGAGGGCAAGCGGACCGCCGGTGACGGGGTCACCGACACCCTCCTCGTCGACTTCGGCCGGGTGGAGCCCGCGATCGACCGCATCGTCGTCGCGGCCTCGGCGGACGGCGGCACCTTCGGCCGGGTCAGCGGGCTGTACGTACGGGTCGTCGACGCGGCGGGCGGCGCCGAGCTGGCCCGCTTCGACGCCACGGACGCCACCGTCGAGACCGCGTTCATCCTCGGCGAGCTGTACCGGCGCCAGGGCGCCTGGAAGTTCCGCGCGGTCGGGCAGGGCTACAGCAGCGGGCTCGAAGGCCTGGCCACGGACTTCGGCATCTCGGTCGACGAACCGCAGCAGGCCGCCGCACCGCCCGCACCCAGCAGGCCCGCCGCACCCGCCCCCGTACCGCCCACGCCTCCCGCCCCCACCCCGACGCTCCACGCCGCCCCGCCCGCCCCTCCCGTGCCGCCGGCCCCGGCGCCTCCGCAGCCCGTGCGGCTCTCCAAGGTCACGCTGACCAAGGAGGCCCCGTCCGTCTCGCTCGCCAAGCAGGGCGGCACCTCCGGCGCGCTCCGCGTCAACCTCAACTGGGAGGTGCGCAAGCAGTTCAAGGGCTGGGGGGCCAAGCTCGGCCGGGCCGTCGCGATGCACGGCGATCTCGACCTCGACCTCTGCGCGCTGTACGAACTCACCGACGGCCGCAAGGGAGTGGTCCAGGCCCTCGGCAACGCCTTCGGCTCGCTGGCCCAGCCGCCCTTCATCCACCTCGACGGCGACGACCGCACCGGTGCGCTCTCCACCGGCGAGAACATGACCGTCAACCTCGACCGCAAGGACCTGCTCCGCCGCGTCCTGATCTTCGTCACCATCTACGAAGGCGCCCGTAGCTTCGCCGACCTCCACGCCACGGTCACCCTCCAGCCGCAGAACGGCGCGCCGATCGACTTCTCCCTCGACGAGTGCACCGTGCCCTCCACGGTCTGCGCGCTCGCGCTGATCACCAACAACGGCGGCGACCTCACCGTGCAGCGCGAGGCCCGCTACCTCGTACCGCAGCGCGGTGTCAGCCCGCAGCGCACCATCGACGCCGCTTATGGCTGGGGCATGAACTGGACGCCCGGCCGCAAGTGACCGGCCCGCCCGCCCGGCCGGAGAGCTGCCTCCACGGCGTCACCGGCCGGGCGCGGCCCCCGCAGTCCCGTCCGGATCCGGCCGGGCATAGGTGCGGCCCTTCCACGCGGCCCCGCGACCCCGGTAGTGCCGCACCGCCGAGTCCACCGTCATCAGCAGGTACAGCACCGCCGTCAGCGGCAGCAGCGGTCCGAGCCACGGCGACTGCCGGTAGTACGCCAGCATCGGCAGGTACGTCGCCGTCATCACCGCCCACGCCGCGCCACCCGCCCAGGCCGCCACCTCGTCACCCGTCGCCAGACCCGCCGCCAGGGTCGCGGGCGGTGCCACGTACACGAGGAGCAGCCCCGGCACCGTCCCGGCCAGCAGCAGCGGACTGTGCCGCAGCTGCGCGTACGCACTCCGCGCCACCATCCGCCACAGATCCCGCAGCCCCGGATACGGCCGCACGCTGTCCACCCGGTCCGCCAGCCCCAGCCAGATCCGGCCGCCGCCGCGCCGCACCTCCCGCGCCAGCGACACGTCGTCGATCACCGCCTGCCGGATCGACTCCGGGATCCGCGCCCGCTCGGCCGCCTCCGTCCGCAGCAGCACACAGCCGCCCGCCGCGGCGGCCGTACGCGACCGGGCCCGGTTCACCCGGCGGAACGGATAGAGCTGCCCGAAGAAGTAGACGAACGCGGGCACCACCAGCCGCTCCCAGAAGCTCTCCACCCGCAGCCGTGCCATCTGCGACACCAGGTCGTAGCCGTCCGGCCCTCCGGTCCCGGCCGCCGCCACCAGATCCCGCAGGCTGTCCGGCTCGTGCGCGATGTCCGCGTCCGTCAGCAGCAGGAAGTCCGGCTTCCGGAGCCTGGCCAGCGCGATGCCGTGCCGCAGCGCCCAGAGCTTGCCCGTCCACCCGGCCTCCGGCTCCCCGGGCTCCACCACGGTCAGCGGCAGCCCGCCGAAACGTGCCGCGAGCTCGCGGGCCAGCTGCCCGGTGCCGTCGCCGGAGCAGTCGTCGACCAGGATGATCCGCGCCTCGCCCGGATAGTCCTGGACCAGCAGCGACGGCAGGCTCACCGGCAGCATCTCCGCCTCGTCGCGGGCCGGTACGACCACCGCCACCGACGGCCAGCGCACCGGGTCGGTACGCCGTGGCAGCCGCTGGTCGGTCCGCCAGTAGAAGCCCTGCCCGAGCAGCAGCCACACCCACGCGATCAGGGAACCCACGGCGATCCAGGCAACGGCGCTCATTGGCCGCAGTCTGCCCCACCGAGCCCGGTCCGCAAGGGCTGTCGGCTAGGGTGACCGGGTGAAGATCGCGCTCATGGACTCCGGAATCGGCCTGCTGGCGGCAGCGGCCGCCGTTCG
This sequence comes from Streptomyces sp. NPDC101178, assembly GCF_044767965.1. NCBI lineage: Bacteria > Bacillati > Actinomycetota > Actinomycetes > Kitasatosporales > Streptomycetaceae > Streptomyces > Streptomyces sp. NPDC101178. The sequence goes on along the minus strand of NZ_JBIWOZ010000006.1, from coordinate 484,065 downwards.
CCGGCTGCGGCCCGACGCCGAGCTGGTCGTCTCCTCGGACCCCGGCTCCATGCCCTGGGGCCCGCGTACGCCCGAGGACGTCACCGCCCGCGCGCTGGCGGTGGCCCGCGCCGCCGCCGCCCACCGGCCGGACGCGCTGATCGTCGCCTGCAACACCGCCTCCGTCCACGCCCTGCCCGCGCTCCGCGCCGCGCTGGAACCCGCGCTGCCGGTCATCGGCACGGTCCCGGCCATCAAGCCCGCCGCGGCGGGCGGCGGCCCGGTCGCCATCTGGGCCACCCCGGCCACCACCGGCAGCCCCTACCAGCGCGGGCTGATCGCCGAGTTCGCCGGAACCGTCGACGTCACCGAGGTCCCGTGCCCCGGCCTCGCCGACGCCGTCGAGCACGGCGACGAGGCCGGCATCGACCGCGCCGTCGCCGCGGCCGCCGCCCTCACCCCACCGGGCGTACGGGCCGTGGTCCTCGGCTGCACCCACTACGAGCTGGTCGCCGACCGTATCCGGGCCGCCGTCCAGCAGTCCGGCCACCCGCCCCTCGTCCTGCACGGCTCCGCCGGGGCCGTGGCCGCGCAGGCGCTGCGCCGGATCGGCGCCGCACCCGACCCGTCGGCCGCGCCCTCCGGCACGCTCACCGTCCTGCTCGCCGGCCGCCCCGGCACCCTGCCGGAGCCCGCCCTGGCCTACGCGGAGGGCCGCACCCTGCAGTCGGTCGCGCCAACCCGCTGACCTGCGGCTCTCCGCCGATCCGCACCGCGCGCAAGCTCCGTACCCCCGGTGGCCGCTCCCGGGCCGGTCGGCTTGATCATGGGTACGCTGCGGATATGACGGACCACTCCGGGAGCACGCACCACGGCTCGACACAGGCACCGTCCACCGTCTGGACCGGCCGCGCGACCAACCACACCCAGTGGCTCCTGGCCCTGGCGGGCGCGGGCTGCATGGCTCTGGGCATCGAGCTCGCCGTGGTCTCGCCCTGGTCCTCCGGGATCGCCCCGCTGCTGATGTCCGTCATCGGCTGCCTCGCCGTCGGCCTGCTCATCCTCTTCGGGACGCTCGCCTTCGTCCATGTGGCCGTGAAGGTCGACGGCGACGCCCTGGAGGTCCGCTGCGGCCACGCCGGGCTGCCGCGCCGCCGGATCCTGCTCGACCATGTGGTCGGCGCGGAGTACGTCCCCAAGATCAACCCGCGCCAGTGGGGCGGCTGGGGCTACCGCTGGCGGCCCGAACAGGGCACCGCCGTCGTCGTCCGCAAGGGCGAGGGCATGGCGCTGCGGCTCGGCGACGGCCGCACCTTCACCGTCACGGTGGACGACGCGGAGACCGCCGTACGGTTCATCCGCGCACGCCTCCACCTGCCCGCGCGCGCCGACCGCGACCGCGACTGACCTCGGGGGATCCCCACAGGCCGACGCCCCGGGCACACAGCCGCCCACCGTAGACTCCGCCAGGTGAGCGCCACTATGACCCCCGTCGACGACCCGCGGCCCGCGCCGACGCCCCGTACCGCCGGAATCCTGCGGCGACTCCTGCGCCCGGCCGCCGCCGCCCTCTCCGGGGTGCTGCTCTACACGAGCTTCCCGCCCCGGCCGCTGTGGTGGCTCGTCCTGCCCGGCTTCGCGCTGCTCGGCTGGGTCCTGCACGGGCGCCGGCTGCGCGCCGCCTTCGGCCTCGGGCTGCTGGCCGGGCTCGGCTTCATGCTCCCGCTGCTGCACTGGACCGGTGAGGACGTCGGCCCGGTGCCGTGGCTCGCCCTCGCCACCGCCGAGGCGCTCTTCATCGCGGTCGGCTGCCTCGGGATCGCCGCCGTGAGCAGGATCGCGTACTGGCCGGTCTGGGCCGCCGCCGTCTGGACCCTGGACGAGGCGGTCCGCGCCCGGATCCCGTTCGGCGGCTTCCCGTGGGGCAAGATCGCCTTCGGCCAGGCCGAGAGCGCGTTCCTGCCGCTCGCCGCGCTCGGCGGCACGCCGCTGCTCACCTTCGCCGTCGTGCTGTGCGGCTTCGGCCTGTACGCGGCCGTGCGCCACCTCCGCACGTACCGCTCCTCCGGCACGGTGCACCGCGCTGCCGCCGTTGGAGCCGCCGCCTGCGTCCTCGTCCCTGTCGTGGCGGCGCTCGCCGCGCTCCCGCTGGTCGACGACTCCGCAGAGGACGGCACCGCCACCGTCGCCGCGATCCAGGGCAACGTGCCCCGCCTCGGCCTCGACTTCAACGCCCAGCGCCGCGCGGTCCTGGACAACCACGCCAAGCGCACCACGCAGCTCGCCGACGAGGTGAAGGCAGGCAAGGCGAAGCAGCCCGACTTCGTCCTCTGGCCGGAGAACTCCTCCGACCTCGACCCGTACCTCAACGCCGACGCGTACGAAGTCATCGACGACGCGGTGAAGGCGATCGGCGTTCCGACCGTCGTCGGCTCGGTGGTCGAGAAGGGCTCGGACAGCCTGCGCAACACGCTCATCGAGTGGGACCCGGAGAAGGGCCCCGTCGACACCTACGACAAGCGGTTCATCCAGCCGTTCGGCGAGTACATGCCGATGCGGACCGTCGCCCGCTTCTTCAGCGAGGACGTCGACCGGGTGCAGCGCGAGTTCGTCCCCGGTACGAAGGTCGGCGTCTTCGACCTCGCCGGTACGAAGGTGGGGCTGGTGACCTGCTACGAGGCCGCCTTCGACGACGCCGCCCGCGACACCGTCCTGCACGGCGGCCAGATGATCGCCGTGCCGAGCAACAACGCGACCTTCGGCCGCAGCGAGATGACCTACCAGCAGCTCGCCATGTCCCAGGTCCGGGCCGTCGAACACGGCCGGTCCGTCGTCGTCCCCGTCACCAGCGGGGTCAGCGCGGTCATCCGGCCCGACGGCACGATCGCCGACCGCAGCGGCATGTTCACGCCCGACGCCCTGGTCGCCGAGGTCCCGCTGCGCTCCTCGCTCACCCCGGCCACCCGGATGGGTGCGCTGCCGGAGGGCGTCATCGCGCTGCTGGCCGTGGTCGGCCTGGGCTGGGCCGGTGTGACGGCGGTACGGGCACGGCGGGGCACCGCGAAGTAGTCCGGAAGCGGCCACGTAGGCTCGGATCCATGGCGACTCCCGACTTCATCCGCACCATCCGCGCCACCGCCGGACACCAGCTCCTGCTGCTGCCGGGGGTGACCGCCATCGTCTTCGACGACGAGGGCCGGGTCCTGCTCGGGCGGCGCGCGGACACCGGCGCGTGGTCGGTCGTCGGCGGCATCTCCGAGCCCGGCGAGGAGCCCGCGCAGACGGCGGAGCGCGAGGTGCTGGAGGAGACCGGCGTGCACTGCGTGGCCGAGCGCCTGGTCCTCACCCAGGCGCTCCAGCCGGTGGAGTACGCCAACGGCGACCGCTGCCAGTACCTCGACATCACCTTCCGCTGCCGGGCCACCGGCGGCGAGGCCCGGGTCAACGACGACGAGTCGCTGGAGGTGGGCTGGTTCCCGCTGGACGGACTGCCGCCGCTCGCCGAGTTCGCGCTCTTCCGCATCAAGCAGGCGCTCACGGAGGGGCCGGCCTGGTTCCAGCCGACGTCGGTCGGCGCCTGACGCCTACTTGTCCGGCGGCCGCCACAGATTCCGGACCCGCAGCCAGACGTCCCGCGCCTGCCGGCCCGCCGTCGTACGGCTCCGGGCCACCAGCTGCCGCGCCTGTTCCGGCGTCTCCACCATCGGGCCCGAGCCGCGCAGCGGCCGCCCGGCCGTCTCATGGAGGAAGAACGTGGCCACCAGGCCGATCACCCCGGCCACCATCAGGTAGTACGCGGGCACCATCTCGTCGCCCGTCGCCTCCACCAGAGCCGAGGCGAACAGCGGCGTGGTGCCGCCGAAGAGCGAGACGGAGATGTTGAAGGCGATCGACAGCGCGCCGTACCGCAGCCGGGTCGGGAACAGGGCGGGCAGCGTCGAGGCCGCCGTTCCCGCGAAGCAGACCAGGAGCAGCCCCAGCACCGCGCAGCCGAGGGCGGGCAGCAGGATCCCGCCCTGCCGGATCAGCAGGAACGCGGGCGCGGCCAGCACGATCAGGGCCACGCTGCCCGCCATGAACACCGGTCTGCGGCCCCAGCGGTCCGAGGTGCGGCCGACCGTCGTGATCATCAGCACCACCAGCAGCATCGTCCCCAGGATCAGCAGCTGGGACGTGGTCTCCGGTTCGCCGAGCGTCTGGGACATGTAGGTCGGCAGATAGGACGTGACCATGTAGTTGGTGACGTTGTAGAGCAGCACGAGTCCCATGCAGATGAGGACCGCCTGCCAGTGGCGGGTGAAGATCTCCTTGAGCCGGCCCTTCCCGGACTGCCGCGCCTCTTCCACCGGATCGTTCTCCGTACGCGCCTTCGCCTGAGCCTCCTCCTCGCGCTGGAATGCCGGGGTCTCCTCCAGCTTGAGCCGCATGTAGAGGCCGATCAGGCCCATCGGGCCCGCGACGAAGAACGGGATGCGCCAGCCCCAGTCGGCCATCCCGTCGGTGCCGAGGACGGCGGTGAGCACGGTGACCAGACCGGAGCCGAGCGAGTAGCCGACGAACGTGCCGAAGTCGAGCCAGCTGCCGAGGAAGCCGCGCCGCTTGTCGGGCGCGTACTCGGCGATGTACGTGGTGGCGCCCGCGTACTCCCCGCCGGTCGAGAACCCCTGCACCAGACGGCAGACCAGCAGCAGGAGCGGAGCGGCGAAGCCGACCGCCGCGTACGTGGGGAGGAAGCCGACGGCGAACGTGCTGGCCGCCATCATGATCATGGTGAGCGCCAGCACCTTCTGGCGTCCCACCCGGTCGCCCAGCGGCCCGAAGACCAACCCGCCGAGCGGGCGCACCAGGAAGGCCGCGGCGAAGGTCGCGAAGGTGGAGACGACCTGGGCACCGGGGGAGCTGGAGGGAAAGAACACCTTGCCGAGCGTTCCGGCCAGGTAGGCGTAGACGCCGAAGTCGAACCACTCCATGGTGTTGCCGAGGGCGGCCGCCGTGACGGCCCGGCGCACCTTCGGCGGATCGGTGACGGTCACGTCCTGCTCGCGCAGGGACCTCTTCCGTCGGCGGATGACCGTGCGGACCATCCGCTCCACTGCGGCGTTGTCGTTCCCTCGGCGCGGCACCTTCCGATTCTCGGCCCGTCGCCCGCGACCGGCCTCCCGGGCGGCCCGCACGGGTGACCCGGCACCGCCCGTAGCGATGTCCGGTGTGTGACCCGGCGTCGGCAGGGGAGGCGTACGGCATGCACTCCTGGAACCTCCACGACATGCCCGACCTCTCCGGCAGGACCGCCGTGGTCACCGGCGCCAACAGCGGCATCGGCGCCGTCACCGCGCTCGCCCTCGCCCGCTCCGGCGCCCGCACCCTGCTCGCCTGCCGCGACCCCGAGCGCGGCCGGCGCGCGCTGGAGGCCGTCCGCCGCGCCGCCCCGCGCTCCGACACCCGGCTCGTCCGCCTGGACCTGGCCGATCTGGCCTCCGTCGCCGAGGCGGCCGACACCATCGCCGAGGAGGCCGACGGCCGCCTCGACCTGCTGGTGAACAACGCCGGAGTGATGGCCCTGCCGCCGCTGCGCACGGCGGACGGCTTCGAGATGCAGTTCGGCACCAACCACCTCGGCCACTTCGCCCTGACCCTCCGGCTGTTGCCGGTGCTCGGCGCGGCGGGACCGGCCCGCGTGGTGACGCTCTCCTCGCTCGGCCACCGCATCGGCCGCATCGACCTCGACAACCTCAACGCCGAGCGCGGGTACAGCAAATGGGGCGCCTACGCGCAGTCCAAGCTCGCCAACCTGCTCTTCACCGCCGAACTCGACCGGCGCGCCCGCGCCTCGGGCCGGGACCTGCTCGCCCTGGCCGCCCACCCGGGCCTCTCCGCGACGGAGCTGGGACAGGCGGGACCCAAGCTGGCCGGCCGGAACTGGGCGGCGAAGCTGGAGCGGGCCTCGCGCCTCTACACCCAGCCCGCCTCCGCCGGCGCGCTGCCCGCGCTGTACGCCGCGACGCTTCCGGACGCGCCCGGCGGCTCGTACTACGGCCCCGGGCGCCTGGGCGAGACCCGGGGAGCGCCGGGGCCGGCCCGCAGGTCCGACCGGGCACGGGACCTGGACATGGCGCGGGCGCTGTGGGACGCGTCGGCGCGGCTGACCGGACTGGACCGGGACCTCGTGTGAGCGGGAGGCGGTCCAGCGGGAACAGAGATGGCGATGTACGGTCAGCTCAAGGCTCTCACCGGCGGTAATGCGGTCAACGGCCTTGCACGGACAGTGAGTAGAGGAGAGACATGAGCGTCGACGACGTTGAGTTCCGCCGCAGGATCCGCTCCGATGTCCCGCACTCGGCGAGGGTGTGGAACGCCTGGCTGGGTGGCAAGGACAACTATCCCGTGGACCGCGAACTGGCCGACGTGGTGAGCGCGGCCTACCCGCAGATGGTCGACATCGCGCGCGCCTCCCGCGCGTTCCAGGCCCGCGCGATCCGGCACCTCGCCTCGCTGGGCGTCCGCCAGTTCCTGGACGTGGGCACCGGCCTGCCGGTGGCGAACAGCACCCACGAGGTGGCGCAGAGCATCGCGCCCGACGCGCGCATCGTCTACGTCGACAACGACCCCATCGTCCTCGCCCACGCCCACGCGCTGCTGACCAGCGCTCCCGAGGGCCGTACGGAGTACGTGGAGGCCGACCTCTCCGACACGGACACGGTGGTGGACAGGGCCGCGAAGACGCTCGACCTCAACGAGCCCGTGGCCGTCCTGCTGCTCTCGACGCTGGGTCACCTGACCCCGGCCGACGGCATCGAGGTCGTCCAGCGGTACATGGCCCGGATGCCGTCGGGCAGCTACCTGGTGCTCTGCGACACGGTGAAGACGCCGCAGACGCTGGCCGCGCAGGAGGCGTACGACTCCGGCGAGAACCCGCCTTACCTGGTCCGGGAGCCGGAGGAGATCACCGGCTGCGCCGAGGGCCTGGAGATCATCGAGCCGGGCTTCCTGTCGATCGCGCTGTGGCGCCCGGAGGAGGATGACCCGGTCCTGGTCGACCAGTGGGGGCTGGTGGCCCGCAAGCCGTAGGCGGCCGGCGGGACGGTGCGGTGAGCTGAGCGGCGGAGGCCTCCGGGAGGCCTCCGCCGCTCCGTCGTGTTCCGGTGTGACCGAGTGAATACCCCCCAGGGGGTGTACGGCGCCGTTTTCGGAGAAGAAGCGAGAGGCAACCGCCACCGCACCACGACGAGAAGGGCCTCCGCCGCCATGATTCCTGAGCCTCGGACCATCGCCGCCCCGAAGGCCATGACGTTCGACCGGCTGCTGGAGAAGATCAGGTACGAGGGGGCCTACCCCACCCGGGAACGCGCCGAAGAGGCTCTCCGCGCCGTCCTCGGCGGCCTCGGCGCCCAGATCACCGGCGAGGAGCGGGTCGCGTTCGCCGCCGCGCTCCCCAGGGAGGCCGCCCTGGTCTTCACCGCGGAGGCCCCCGGCATCGCCCCGGCTCCCGCCGCCCGCTTCGTCGACGACCTGGCCGTGCGCACCGGAGGCACGGCGGCGACCGCCCGCTGGGACGCGGGCACCGTGCTGGCCGCGGCCGGCACGCTGATGGACCCGGCCCTCGTCACCCGGATCATCGACACCCTGCCGACCGGTTACGCGCTGCTCTTCGGCCGCGCGCAGCTCACCACGGCGGCCTGAGCGCGCCGGTCCGGTCCCAGCCCTCCGCCGGGCGCTCCGGCCGAGGGCGGGGCGGCGGCCGCATCGGTGAGCGCCGGGACGGTGTCCATCGGCTCCCCGCGCGGCCGCCTGAACCACCGCGCTACCGGCGGATCGTCACCGGATCGGTCTCCGCGTCGTTGTGCCGGCGCGCCCAGTTCTCCAGCGCCACCCGGCAGGCGTGGTCGAGGTGGCGCAGGCCACTCAGGTCGAGCTCTATGGGCTGGTCCTGCGGCAGCTTCTCCAACTGCTCCAGGATGCGCGGCAGCCGGAGGAAGGTCGCGTTGCCGGTGAGCGTCACCACGACCCGGCCGCCGGTGAGTTCGCGGGTGGAGAGCTGTACGTGGGAGGTCTCCCAGGCCGACTTGACCACGGCCAGCAGCAGACCCAGCACCACACCCTCGAAGAGGTTGGTCACCACGATGGCCAGCGCCGTGACCGCCAACAGCACGGCCTCACCGCGGTGTTCGCGCCAGAGCGGGCCGAACTCCTTCCAGGGCACCAGCTTGCACCCGGCGTGCACCAGGATTCCGGCGAGCGAGGCGAGCGGGATGATGCCGATGGCGGCGGGCAGCAGCGCCGCGAAGAGCAGCAGCCACAGCCCGTGCGCGACCCGGGAGAGCGCGGTCGTGGCCCCGGCCTGGACGTTGGCCGCGCTGCGCACGATCACCGCCGTCATCGGCAGTGCGCCGAGCGCCCCGCAGATCGTGTTGCCGACGCCCTGCGCGACGAGCTCCTTGTCGTAGTTCGTACGGGGCCCGTCGTGCATCCGGTCGATGGCCGCCGCGCTGAAGAGGCTCTCGGCCGAGGCGATGAGGGCGAAGGCGAGGACGGTCCCGATGACCGCCACGTTCGTCAGGTTGCCGAACTCCGCCGCACCCGGCAGTTCGATGGCGTGGAGCAGGCCGTTCACATCGGCCACCAGCGGCCGCAGTCCGGCCAGCGCGGCGACGGCGGTGGCCAGGCCGACCGCTGCGAGGGGCGCGGGCACGAGCCGTACGCGCGCGGGGAGCTTGGGCCAGATGAGCAGGACGGCCACGGTCCCGGCGCCGAGCCCGAAGGCGGTCAGCGCCTCCTGGTCCGTGGCGATCTCGGCGGCGAGCCCGGGCAGCCCGGCGAGTTTGGCGAGCGCGGTGCCCGGCTGTTCGGTGTCGGCCATGGCGTACAGCTGGCCCAGCACGATGACCAGGCCGATGCCGGCGAGCATGCCCTGCACCACGGAGACGGAGATGGCGCGGAACCAGCGGCCGAAGCGCGCGAAGCCCATCACCACCTGGAGCAGGCCGGCGGCCAGGACGATCGGCCCGAGCGTGCCGAGGCCGAACTCGGTGACCGCCTCGTAGACGAGCACGGTGAGGCCGGCGGCGGGCCCGCTGACCTGGAGCCTGCTGCCCGGCAGCATGCCGACGACGAGGCCGCCGACGATGCCGGTGACCAGGCCGAGTTCGGCCGGTACGCCGGAGGCGACGGCGACGCCGAGGCAGAGCGGGAGGGCGACGAGGAAGACGACGAGTGACGCCAGCAGGTCACGACGTACGACGTGGGGGTTCCTGAGTTCCTTCACGGAGATCACGGGTGACGATTCCCTTGAGGGTCAGATCCGCGCCCGGCCGGGGGCCGGGCGCGGATGGGTGGGGGCGGGAAGCCGTCAGAGGCGGCCGCGCGAGGGGCCGCTCTCCGGCCGGTGAACGCTGATCGAGCCGGGGTGCACTACGCCGCGGCTCGTACGGAAAGGTCTCGGGGGCCGGGCGTACGTGGGGAGCCCGGCCTCCTTTGCGTTCGCGGCGCCGTGTCCGGGAAAAGTCCGGACGGGTACGACAAGGGACTTCATGGGTGGCCTGCCTCCTGCATCCGGGGGTGCCGGGGAGCGGTGTGGTCGGGTCATATTGACGAATGTGCTGATTAAATCCGTATGAATGTTCGGAGGGGGAGATGTGTTCCACCTCGTGTTTTCATCGAACATCCGGCCCGTCCGGGCGCGCGGCCAGCGTCCGGACGTATACGACTACAGCTCAGCATATAGACCGGAACTTTGCTATCGCATTACCTTCTTGTGAAGGAGTGCGAATGCGCCATTCTTGTCATTCATTCGGCTTGTTCTTTGTGACTGCGAAAGGCTTGGGGCGGGGGCGTCGGATGCGACGGCCGTGCAGGAAGAGATGCGGCTCCGGTGCGCCTGCCGGGTGATCCGGCGTGAACAGCACGCTGTGCCGCTCCTCCAACGCGAACCCCGCCCCGGCCACCACGGAGGCGAACTCCTCCTCGCCGAAGCTCGACACCACCACCGGCTGCCCCATGAAGACGGCGTGCGCGTCCGCCACGTCCACCGGAACGGTGGCCACGGCCAGCAGGCCGCCCGGCTTCACCGCACGCGCCAGCCGGCCCAGCAGCTCCGTCTGCTCACCGCGGGACATCTGCAGCAGTGAGAAATAGACGCAGACGGCGTCGAACTCCCCGTCCGCCCACGGCAGCTCCCGGACGTCGCCGCACCGGAACTCGGCTTCCGGCACCTGCCGGGCCGCCAGCGCGGTCATCACCGGGGAGACGTCGACGCCCACCACCCGGTGCCCCGCCGCCGCCAGCCGCCGAGCGGTCGGCACCCCCGTACCGCTGCCCACGTCCAGGACCCGGCTGCCCGGCGCGAGGTGCTCCAGCAGCCGGTCCAGCGAGGCGCGGTGGGCGGCCGAACCGGCGAACGCCCGCTCGTACTCGGCCCCCAGCGCGTCGAACACCGCCGCGGCGGGCAGGCCGTGGGCCACGCCCGCGTCCTCGTCCGGGCGCTCCGCCGGCTCTCCCTGGCGCTCACTCATCGGCGTGGTCCTTCCGTGGTCCGGGGGCCCGCGCCCCCGCCGTCGGGGGCCGCGTCCCCAGCGTCCCCGTACGCGCGTCTGAGTATGCGCGGCCCGCACCGCTGAGTACCTGCCCCGATGTTCCGCCGTCCGCCCGCTGTTCGAATGAGGCCATGGACTCCGCAGCGCAGCCCCACCCCCGCATCCAGCACGTCACCACCGCAGGCACCGCCCTCGCGGTCTCGCTGCTCCCGCTGGTGGTCGGTGTGCTGCTGGCCAAGTCCATGGCTGCGGACCCGATGACCTCGGTGAACGCGCTCGTCACCAACGGCGCCCACCGCCCGCGGGTCTCGCCGAAGCAGTGGCGCAGCTGCGGCGGGGACGCCCTGCGGCGCCTGCGCGCCACGGGACGTCCCCGACTCGTCCGCCGCTGAGCGGGACCCTTCTCAGCCGACCGGCTGCGCCTCGTCCGCCGACGGCCGGTCGAACTGCGTGCGGTACAGCTCCTCGTACCGGCCGTTTGCCGCGAGCAGTTCGCTGTGCGTGCCGCGCTCGACGACCTGGCCCGCCTCGACGACGAGGATCTGGTCGGCCGCCCGCACGGTGGAGAGCCGGTGGGCGATCACCACGGCGGTCCGCCCCTCCAGCGCCTCGCCGAGGGCCTCCTGGACGGCGGCCTCGGAGGTGGAGTCGAGGTGCGCGGTCGCCTCGTCCAGGATGACGACGCGTTGACGGGCCAGCAGCAGCCGCGCGATGGTGAGCCGCTGACGCTCACCGCCGGAGAGCCGGTAGCCGCGCTCGCCCACCACCGTGTCCAGCCCCTGCGGCAGCGAGGCGATCAGCCCCTCCAGCCGGGAGCGGCGCAGCGCGTCCCAGATGTCGTCCTCGGAGGCATCCGGCCGGGCGAGCAGCAGATTGGCGCGTACGGACTCGTGGAACAGGTGCCCGTCCTGGGTCACCATGCCCAGCGTGTCGCGGAGCGAGTCGGCGCTCAGATCGCGTACGTCGACGCCGTTCAGCCGTACGGAACCGGCGTCCACGTCGTACAGCCGCGGCAGCAGCTGCGCGATGGTCGACTTGCCCGCGCCCGACGAGCCCACCAGGGCGATCATCTGGCCCGGTTCGGCCCGGAAGGACACCTCGTGCAGGACCGTGGTGCCGCCCCGGCTGTCCAGCGTCGCCACCTCCTCCAGCGAGGCGAGCGAGACCTTGTCCGCCGACGGGTAGCCGAAGGAGACCTTCTCGAACTCGACCGACACCTGGCCCTCCGGCACCCCGCGGGCGTCCGGCTTCTCGACGATCAGCGGTTTCAGGTCCAGCACCTCGAAGACCCGCTCGAAGCTGACGAGCGCGCTCATCACCTCGACCCGTGCCCCGGCCAGCGAGGTCAGCGGGGCGTACAGGCGGGTCAGCAGCAGGGCCAGTGAGACGACGGCACCGGCCTCCAGCGTGCCGCGCAGCGCGTAGTAGCCGCCGAGCCCGTAGACGAGGGCCAGCGCGAGGGCCGAGACCAGGGTGAGAGCGGTGATGAACGCGGACTGGATCATGGCGGAGCGGACGCCGATGTCGCGGACCCGGCGGGCCCGCACGGCGAACTCGGCCGACTCGCGTGACGGACGGCCGAAGAGCTTGACGAGGGTGGCGCCGGGCGCGGAGAAGCGCTCGGTCATCTGCGTGCCCATCGAGGCGTTGTGGTTGGCGGCCTCGCGCTCCATTCCGGCCATCCTGGCTCCCATGCGGCGGGCCGGGATGACGAAGACGGGCAGCAGGACCAGCGAGACCACGGTGATCTGCCAGGAGATCGTGAGCATGACGGCGAGCGTCAGCAGCAGGGTGACGAGGTTGGAGACGACACCGGAGAGCGTGTTGCTGAAAGCGCGCTGGGCGCCGATCACGTCGTTGTTGAGCCGGCTGACCAGCGCGCCGGTCCGGGTGCGGGTGAAGAAGGCGACGGGCATCCGCTGCACATGGTCGAAGACCGCGGTCCGCAGATCGAGGATCAGCCCCTCGCCGAGGTTGGCCGAAAGCCACCGGGTGAGGAGACCGAGACCGGCCTCGGCGACCGCGATCAGCGCGATCAGCAGGGCGAGCCGGGTGACCGTACCCGAGTCCGCTCCCCGCACGATGGCGTCGACGACCCGGCCGGCGAGGACCGGGGTGGCCACCGCCAGCAGCGCGGTGACGACGCTGAGCAGGAGGAACCGGTAGATACGGCTCCGGTGGGGCCGGGCGAAGACCAGGATGCGCCGTAACGTCGCTCTGGAGAAGGGCCGCCGGTCGTGCTCGGCGTTCATCGCGCTGTGCAGCGATGTCCAAGCGGTGACTTCCATGTCCATGGGAGAGCTCCGAACTCTGCTGATGTGCCTGTGCGGACTGCTCGGAACGCTAAGTCCTCAAGCTTGGTTGAGGTCAACGGTGCGGTCCGCGCACCGTCAGGCGTCGGTCATCGGCCGGTGGGGCGGCGGCGGGTCGGGACGGTCATGCGGGGCTGGCATGATCGAGGGATGAACGAGAGCATCATCGCCGCGTGTGACGGCGCGTCCAAGGGAAATCCCGGACCGGCCGCCTGGGCCTGGGTCGTCGCCGACGCGCAGGGCACCCCTCGGCGCTGGGAGGCGGGCCCGCTGGGCACCGCGACGAACAACGTCGCCGAGCTCACCGCGCTGGCCGAACTGCTGGAGTCCACCGACCCGGCGGCGCGCGTCGAGGTGCGGATGGACTCGCAGTACGCCATGAACGCCGTGACCAAGTGGCTGCCGGGCTGGAAGCGCAACGGCTGGAAGACCTCGGCGGGCAAGCCCGTCGCCAACCGCGAGCTGGTCACCCGCATCGACGCCCTGCTCACCGCCCGTTCGGTGACGTTCCGCTATGTGCCCGCCCACCAGGTGGACGGCGACCCGCTCAACGCGCTCGCCGACCAGGCCGCCAGCGAGGCGGCGGTGGCGCAGCGGCCGGCCGGTACGGCCCACGGCGCGACGGCCCTGCCCGTACCCGCCCAGGCGCGCTCCACGAAGGGGCGTGCGGAGGCGGGCGGCGCGGGGGAGACGAAGGCGAAGGGCGCGTCCCGGGGCGGGCGGTCTTCCGGCTCCACGATCAAGGCGCGGTTCGCGGGGCGGTGCCACTGCGGAAGGCCGTACGCGGCCAAGGAGCCGATCGCGAAGAACCCCAACGGCTGGGGCCACCCGGAGTGCCGTACCGCCCCTGTCTGATCACGCGCGAGCCTCTGCCTGATCGCACGCGAGCCCTCGCCTGGTGGTCACCTGGGGGAGTTCCTGCCCCTGCTCATGCGGGGAGCATCAGACGTCGGCCCAGACGAGTCGGCCGGCCAGCGCCGCGCGCGTGCCCCAGCGGGCCGCCAGGGCGTCCACCAGCAGGAGGCCCCGGCCGTCCTCGGCCAGGCAGTCGAGTGAATCGTCGCCGTCGGGTCCGTCCGCCGCCGGAGCCGCCGCGACGGGCAGCCCCGACGCGTCGGGCGAGGACGCCGGCCCCGGGATACGGGCCCGGCCGCGGTTCCATACGCAGATCCGCACCCCCTCCGCCGAGCGGAGAAGCCGGCAGCGGATCCGGCGGGTGCTGGTGTGCTGCACGGCGTTGGTGACCAGTTCGGTCACTATCAGCGCCGCCGCCTCGATGCGTTCCGCGGGTTCTCCCCACGCGCGCATCGCCTCCTGCACCCGGTGACGGGCCTCGGGAACGCCCCCTGGCAACCGGGGGACCCACCAACTGTGCGCACCTCTGACTCCCCCGCTGTCCGGAGTGCGTTCCGCACTCATGGCTATTTCCGACATGTATGCACTCTCGGTGCAAAACGCGTACTTTGCAAGCGACAGAATGTCCAAAGCTCCGCTCCGGGGCTCGACGAACGAGGTACGAGCATGCGACCCCGCTCCGGCCCCACGGTGCAGCACCGCGTCCTGGCCGCCCGGCTGCGGATCCTGCGGGAGCAGGCGGGCGTCACGCTCCGGGCCGCCGCCGACGCGCTGGACGCGCACCCCGCGACCGTACGGCGGATCGAGCGGGCCGAGACCGGGCTCGACGCCCGGCAGGTCGCCGAGCTGCTGCGCTGCTACGGGGCCCCGCCGCGCGTCGCCGAGCCGATCCTGGCCGGACTCGGGGCCGCGAACCTGCCCGGCTGGTGGCACCGGTGGCGGGACGCGATGGAGAGCTGGCAGCAGGACGTCATCGGCGTCGAGTCCTCGGCCGCCCTGGTCCGCACCTGGCACCCGGCCCTCGTACCCGAGCTGCTGCGCACCTCCGCCTACGCCGACGGGCTCTACCGGATCCGCTACCCCGACGACAGCCCCGCCCGGCGCGAGCGCCGCCTGGAGCTGCTGCGGGAGCGGCAGCGCCGGCTGACCGAGCGCGGTACGGCTCTGTGGGCCCTGCTCCCGGCCGCCGCTCTGCACACCCGGGTCGGCGATCCGGCGACGATGGCCGGACAGCGGCAGGCGCTGGCCGAGGCGATGGAGCGGCAGCACGTCACCGTCCAGGTGGTGCCACTGGATCACCCCCCGCACCCCATGACCGCCATGCCGTCGTTGCACCTGCTCCGGGTGCCCGCTCCGGAGATCGGTGACCAGGCCGTCCTGGAGATGCCCGGCGTGCGGGTCGACCTCATCGACGACCCGGACGCCGTGATGGCCCACCGCATCCGTCTCGACGCCGCGTGCGCCGCCGCCCCGCCGCCGGGAACCCCGCTGCCGCTCTGAGCACCCGGGATGCGGTCCGGGCCCGGGGCGTCCAGGGTGAGGGAGTGGCGCGGCAGCGGTGGGCCCAGTGGATTCCGGTCGGGGTCGTCGTGCTGGCCGTCGTGAGCGACCTGGTGACCCCGACCGATGTGACGTCCGCGCCCCTGCTGGCGACCGCGCCCGTCGCCGCCGCCCCGCTCCTGGGCCCGCCCGGCATCATCGCGGTCGGTGCCCTCTCGATGGCTGTCCAGGTGATCCTCGCCCGGGTCGATCACACCTTCGGCTGGCACGGAGGCGTCTCCAACCAGCTCACCCTTCTGGCCGTGACCGTGCTCGCCGTCCTCATCAACCGCACCCTTGAGGGCCAGAGCGCACGGACCCGGCGCGCCCGCCAGGTCGCCGCCGTCGCCCAGGCCGCCGTACTGCCCCGGCCCCCGTCACGCCTCGGCGACCTCCGGATCGCCGCCCGCTACGTCCCCGCTGAGGACGAGGCCATGATCGGCGGCGACCTCTACGTCGTGCAGGACACCCCGCACGGGGTGCGCGTCATGGTCGGGGACGTGCGGGGCAAGGGGCTGGGGGCCGTCAGCGCGGTCTGCGCGGACCTGGGTGCCTTCCGGTTCGCCGCCGACGAGGCGGCGGACCTGCCGCACCTGGTGACCGCGTTGGAGGGCGCCCTGCTGCGCGAGGGCGGGCGGCGTGGCGGCCAGGAGCAGGACGAGGGGTTCACCACCGCGCTGATCGTGGAGTTCGCCGCCGGTCTCGACGCCGTACGCATCGTCAACCGCGGCCATCCGCCCCCGCTGCTGCTGGACGCCCGCGGCACGGCCACTGCCCTCGAACCGTCCCAGGAGGCGCCCCCGCTCGGTATGGCGGACCTGGGCACCTGGTCGGCACGGGTCGACACGTTCCCGTTCCCGCCCGGTTCCACGCTCCTGTGCTACACGGACGGCGTCACCGAGGCCCGTGACGAGGCCGGGGTCTTCTACGACGCGTCCGTACGGCTGCCCCGCCTCCTGCGCCACCGCTCCCTCGTCGGCGATCCACCGGCCCCCGCACAGATCCTCCAACTGCTGATCGAGGACGTCGGCCGCCACACCGGCGGCCGCATCCAGGACGACCAGGCCCTCCTGGCCCTGCACCGCCCCGGCCCCGAAGCCGTCCGGTTTCCCCGGCGGCCACGTGTTTGAGCCGCCGATCACCGGTCATCCGGACGTTACGGCCGTACGGCAGGTGCCTACGGCACGCATCCGACACCGGGAGTGAGCAGCATGGAGAACTGGCGCACGCACGCGGCCTGCCGCGAGGAGGACCCGGACCTGTTCTTCCCCATCGGGACGTCCGGCCCCGCCGTCGTCCAGGCCGCGGAGGCAAAGGCGGTCTGCCGGACCTGCCCGGTCCAGGCCCAGTGCCTGGAATGGGCCCTGGAGAACGGCCAGGACTCCGGCGTCTGGGGAGGCCTCGCCGAGGACGAACGACGTGCGCTCAAGCGCAGGAACCGCCGGCGTACCGGGAACACCGCCCGCTGACTTCCCCGCAAACGCCGTCAGCGGCGGCCGATCGGGTAGACGATGAGCCATGGACACCACCGTTTGGCTCGTTGTCGCCGCCGTCGCCGCGCTGACCATGCTGGCTCTGGCCGCCGTACTGCTGGTGCGGGTATTCAAGGCCAGGAAGCTCCTGGTCGACGCCGGGATCCCGCTGCGCAGCAAGGCGCTCGTCTGGGCGGCCGTGGTCTACACCGTCTCCCCGGTCGACCTGCTGCCGGATCCCGTCTACCTCGACGACATCGGCTTCCTGCTGCTCGCGCTGCGCTCCCTCCACCAGGCCGCCGCGTCCGCGGGACTGGGCCGGGCCAAGGGCGCGGGCGCCCCGGCGGAGATCCCGAACCCCGAGAAGGCGGCCGGGCCGCGACCGGGCGCGGTGCGTCAGTCCTCGCAGGGCTCCGGCTTTCCGTCCTGAGGCTGCGGCGCCGACCGGTTGTCGGGCTGCTGTTCCTGCGGCTGTTCCTGTGGCGGCGGAGCCGGCCGGCTCTCCGGCTGCGGCTCGGTCGAGGTCTCCGGAGGCGGGCCCGGTATCCACCTGGGGCTCGGTCGTCGTCGGCGGCGTGGTCCTGCCGTCGTTCGCAGGTGTGGTCCCGCCGTCCCGCGGGGACGGGGCGTCGCGTGGGGGCGTCACTGCGCCCGGAGGGCAGGAAGCGTCGCCGGACCCCGGCGGGCAGGGCGGTTACGACGGGCCGGCCGTCGAGGAACGTGCCGTTGTGGCTGCCGAGGTCGAGGATCTTGTGCCGGCCGTCGGGGAGCGCCCGCAGCTCGGCGTGGTGGCGAAAGACGACGAGATCGTCGATGACGAGGTCGTCGCCGCCGTCGCGGCTGATGCGCACGGTCTTCGCGGGCGGCGGGCGTACGGCGGTGGGCTGCCGGAAGGTGCCGGTGGCGGCGGGCATCGAGACGGGGGAGGGGCCGTCCGCGGTGGGCGGGATCGTCGCCCGGGTTGCCGAAGTTGATGATGCTGCCGGCGCCCGAATCGTGGATGCGATGAACATCGGTGTACGTGCCGTTGGAGCTGTCCTTGCCCTGGAGCGTCCAGTGACCGGCCTCGGGATGGAGCACCGCGTGGTTCCGGGAAAGACCCGGGCGTCGTCGATGACGAGGTCGCTCTCGGGATCGCGCCCCACATGGTGGTCCCGGCTCGGCCTCATCACCGTGGAGGCGATGTCGGTCTCCAGGGCGGGCTCGGGCGCTGTCGGCGCTGCGGGCCGCTCTGCCATGTCCGAATTCTACGGAGACATCATGATCGGCACCCGTCGCGGCCGGGGTCGACCGTGGAGCAAGGTGTGGGGGTGCCGGGGTGCTGGGGTGCCGACGTCCGGCGGAGGTATCTCGTCGTCAGCGGAGCACGGTGGCGAGGATGACCTTGCCGCCGTCCGGCGACTCGCGGACCGTGACCTCCTGGGACAGCCGCTGGACCATCGGCCAGCCGAAGCCGCCGGTGCGGCCCGTCAGGTCGGGCGTCCGGTCCTGCGGGTGCGCCGGGCTGGGATCGGTGACCCGGACGTGGACGCCGGTGCGGTCCGCGGTCAGCCAGAGCGCGGTGACGGATCCGGCGTGCCGGACGGCGTTGGTGACCAGCTCCGTCACGAGGAGCAGCAGGTTCTGCACCACGTGCGAGGCCGGCGCTGGGTGCAGCCGGGAGAGGAAGCTGGCGACCGCGTCCCGGGCGTCGGCGGCTTTCTCCGGCCGGCAGACGTAATCGGTGCGGGTCTCCCCGTCCGGCGAAAGTGTCATCAGCATGCGGTCGTTCATGGCGGTCACCCCGTCGCGTAGCTTTCTGGCTGAAGTCCGGATACCCCCGTATCGGCGTTTCATGGAAATCGGCCGCGAGAACGGGTGAACCCGGCCCTCTCGCAGCCTTCTCACGGCCCCCCGCACGACCGTAGCGGCCCTCCCGAAGTAGGGCCGCGCCGAGGCTCCGGGTGCGTGCGGCCACGCCGTCCCGCACGTTTCTATCGTTGAAAATTCTCCGTGCACGACCGTTGTGCCGTGTTTGGTGTTGTGGCTCAATGTTCGACTATGTGCAGTGCCTCGCCGGTTCGAGGTACTCCCGGCTCTTCGACGAGGATGACGCCTTGACACGACAACACCCGCGCCCCCGTGCCCTGTTCAGGGCCCTCACCTGCGCCGCGGCGCTCCTGATACCGGTCGGCGCCACCCTGGTGCCGACGGCCGCCGCCGCACCGGCCACCTCCGCACCGGCCTCCGCGCCCACCTTCACCGCCGACGACCCGGTCACCGATGTGCGCGGGCTGAAGGGCGAGTACTTCAGCATGTCCGCGCCCGGCGCCCGGGACTTCGCGGAGCTCGGCGCCACCTCCCTGGACCCCGAGATCGACTTCCCCGGTCTCACCGGGACGTTCGAGTCGGCGACCGGCAGGACCGAGCACACCACCGCCCGGTGGACCGGGCAGCTCGAAGCGCCCGAGACCGGCTCGTACACCTTCTCCGCCATCGGTGACAACGGCTTCCGGCTCTTCCTCGACGGCAACGTTGTCATCGACCACTGGCAGCCGGACTGGGACAACGAGCAGCACAGCGCGCCGATCAGCTTGAAGGCGGGCGAGAAGCACGACTTCAAGCTGGAGATGTTCCAGGACATCGGCGGCGCCAGCATGTTCCTGCGCTGGCAGAGCGACACGCTGAAGAAGCAGATCGTGCCCGAGTCCGCCTTCACCCCGCCCGCCGACTTCGAGGTCTACCCGGTCGCCCTGACCATCGCCGAGAACGGCAGGCGCCTCCAGGCCACCTTCAAGGACCGGGTCGCGAACCACGGGAAGGTGAAGGACCACCTCAAGATCGAGGTCGACACCTCACCGATGCCGGTGAAAAAGGTGAGCCGCGCCTCCGGCAACCCCCGGGCGCTGATCATCGACCTCGCCGCTCCCGTTCTGAAGGACCAGCGGGTCAAGGTCGTCTACGACGGCAAGGGCGGGCTGACGTCCGGCACCGAGACCGTCCCGGAGATCGGCCGGACGGCGAAGAACCTCTCCACGCACCGCCTCACCACCACCTGGGGCGACAAGCTGGACGAGAACAACCCGCTGCCCGAGTACCCGCGCCCGCAGCAGGTCCGCGACCGGTGGAAGAACCTCAACGGCCCGTGGGAGTTCGCCGGAGCCACCGAAGGCGAGAAGCCGGTGTTCGGCAAGAAGCTCGGTGAGCGCATCATCGTGCCGTTCCCGGTGGAGTCCCAGCTCTCCGGCCTGGAGCGCGACGAGGACCACATGTTCTACCGCAAGCTCGTGACCGTGCCGAAGAACTGGTCGGTCGGGAAGGGCGGTTCCGGCAAGGACCAGCGGCTGAAGCTCAACTTCGACGCCGTCGACTACCGGTCCACGGTCTGGGTCAACGGCACCAAGGTCGCCCAACACACCGGTGGGTACACCGGGTTCAGCGCCGACATCACGGACGCGCTCAAGGGCACCGGTCCGCAGGAGATCGTCGTCGCCGTCACCGACAAGACCGGCCCCAACCAGCCCAAGGGCAAGCAGTCCACCCGCCCCGGCGGCATCGTCTACACGCCGACCTCCGGCATCTGGCAGACCGTGTGGATGGAGCCGGTCGCGCCCGCCGCCGTCGACTCCCTGACCATGACCCCGGACATCGACACCGGCCGCCTCGCGGTCACCGTCAACTCGGCTAAGGCGTCTGCCGGTTCCCGTATCACCGCCGTCGCCCGCGACCGCAAGGGCAAGGTCGTCGGTGCGGTCTCCGGACCCGCCAACCGCGAGCTCAGCCTCCAGCTCAAGAACCCGCGCCTCTGGTCGCCGGACGATCCCTACCTGTACGACCTCGACGTGTCGCTCACCGACGGCCGGTCCAAGGACAGGGTCGAAAGCTACTTCGGCATGCGCCAGTTGAAGGTGGACAAGGTCGGCGGCTACCAGAAGCTCGTCCTCAACGGCAAGCCGTTCTTCTCCCTCGCCATGCTCGACCAGGGCTTCTGGCCGGACGGGCTGTACACCCAGCCCAGCGACGCGGCCCTCACCTTCGACCTGAAGGCGCAGAAGGACCTCGGCTTCAACGCCGTACGCAAGCACATCAAGGTGGAGTCGCCGCGCTGGTACTACCACGCGGACCGGCTCGGCCTGCTGGTGTGGCAGGACTTCGTCAACGCCGACATCGACAACGACGCCGGAAAGAACGCCTTCCTCACGCAGGGCAAGGAGTTGATGAAGCAGTTCCACAACTACCCCTCGATCAGCGGCTGGATCGTCTTCAACGAGGGCTGGGGGGAGTGGGACCGGACGGTGACCGGTGAGATCGCCGAGGAGGTCAAGGCGCTGGACCCGTCCCGGGTCGTCAACGCGCACAGTGGCGTCAACTGCTGTGCCTCCAAGGGTGATTCCGGCAAGGGCGAGATCATCGACCACCACGACTACGTGAACGACGATCCGGCCTTCCCGGACGACCGCCGCGCGGCGATGGACGGCGAACACGGCGGCTTCACCCTCCGGACGCCGGGCCACATGTGGCCGGGTGCGCCTGCCAACATCTACTCCGGCGTGGCGGACAAGGCCGCCCTCACCGCGAAGTACGTCGACAACACCCGTACGTACTACCTCGCGGCTGCCGGTGCCGAGCTGTCCGGCTCCGTCTACACGCAGGTCAGCGACCTGGAGAACGAGCTCAACGGGCTCTGGACGTACGACCGTCGGGAGATCAAGGTCGACCCGAAGAAGGTCCGGGAGATCAACCGCCAGGTCATCGCCGCCGGAGCCGGCGCCGGTCAGCGCGACGAGCTGAAGGGCGGCGGCTCCTGGTCGCTCGACGAGAACAAGGGGGCCACGGCCCGCGACAGCGGCCCCAACAAGGCCCATCTCACCCTGGAAGGCGGCACGTCCTGGGCTCCGGGCGTCACGGGCTCGGCGCTGAAGTTCGACGGCGAGGGCCAGTACGCGCAGAGCACCGGTCCCGTCGTGGACACCACGAAGGACTACACGGTCTCCGCGTGGGCCTCACTGGACGCCCTGCCCGGCAACTACGCCACCGTCGTCAGCCAGGACGGCCGGCGCACCGAGAACCCCTTCTATCTCCAGTACGGGCAGGGCGCGTTCGCCTTCTCCACCCCGGGCGGCAAGCGCGCCCGCCTGGAGATCACACCGGAGACCGGGAAGTGGTACCACCTGGTCGGTGTCCGGCAGGGCGGCGAGGCGAAGCTGTACGTCGACGGAAAGCTCGCCGCCACCACCGAGGCCGGACCCGCCGATGTGAGCACCGGCCCGCTCTCCGTCGGCCGGGCCCAGTACGGCGGCGCGAAGACCGACTACTGGCACGGTTCGGTCGACGAGGTCGGGGTGTACGACAAGGCCCTGACCGCCGATGAGGTGGCCGCCCTGGCCGGCAGCCGCAAGCCGTAGCGGGCAGCCGGCCCGGCAGCGGACGGGAGGTTCTCCGTCGCTGCCGGGCCGGCCGGCCGGTCACCGCTCCTGAGGGATCACGGAGCCCAGGGAGCGTCCACCGCCCACGTCGTGTCCTCCGTGAACAGGGCCGGGCTGTCGAAGGGCCGCCCGCCGCCCGGTGTGGCGAGCCAGACCTCGGAGCCGATGTGGCGCAGATAGCTGCCCGGCAGGTTGGCGCTGGTGAACCGCACTCCGCCGTTGCCCGCGACCGCGCACCAGGTCGCATCCGCCTTGAACAGCGCGGAGTTGTCGTCGGCATCGCGGTGGACCCGGAACTCCCGGTGGCGGAGGAACTGGCCCGGGTAGTTGCGGGACTCGAAGGAGTAGCAGTTGCCGTTGGCGAGGCCGGTGACGATCTTCCAGGTGGCGTCGGCCTTCAGCACCGCCGAGCTCCCGCTGTTCACCACCTCGGTGAAGGCCTGCGCGTTGTAGTGGCGCAGGTGCTTGGTGGTGTGTCCCGGCGTCGTGACCCGCAGGGACCTGTACTGCCCGGTGGGCAGCGTCACCGGAGGAGCGGGGGTGCGGGAGGCTTGGATGAGGGCCTGGTTGGCGGCCTTCACCCGGGCGGTGTCGACCTTTACGACCTGGCGGTCGTAGGTCAGCAGTCCGTTCACCTCGTTCTCGACGTCCGTGATCTCCGTGTAGACCGATGCCGAGAGTCCGGCGGGGAGTTGGCCGATCCGGATGGCGTCCAGCAGGCCGACGAACCGGTTGTTGAGCGCCGCGGCGCTCGGCTGGTCCTCGTAGCTGAACCCGCCGCCCGGGTACCACTCATGGCCCGGCACCTTGTAGCCGAGTCCGCCGAACTCGCCGAGCACGGCGGCTCTGGTGGCGGTCGGAGCCGTGTTGCCGGGGCCGACGTAGATGTGGTTGTCGACCACGTCACCGTTGCCGCCGTCGACCGAGCCGCAGCAGTTGACCCCGCTCATGTTGTTGACGAGGCGCGAGGGGTCCTGGGCCTTGACCTCGTCGGCGATCCTGGCCTGGTCGTACTGGCCCCAGCCCTCGTTCTGGTTCACCCACATGACCACCGACGGCGAGCTGCGGTGCTGGTCGATGATGGCCCGGTACTCCGTCTCCCACTGCGTGCGCGACGGCCCGTCCGGGACCTTGCCGGTGTCCATCGACGGCA
Organism: Streptomyces sp. NPDC101178; assembly: GCF_044767965.1. Lineage (NCBI taxonomy): Bacteria > Bacillati > Actinomycetota > Actinomycetes > Kitasatosporales > Streptomycetaceae > Streptomyces > Streptomyces sp. NPDC101178. The sequence goes on along the minus strand of NZ_JBIWOZ010000006.1, from coordinate 460,821 downwards.
TGTCCTGCCAGACCAGCAGACCGAGCTTGTCCGCCCAGTAGAACCACCGCTGCGGCTCCACCTTGATGTGTTTGCGGACCATGTTGAAGCCGAGGTCCTTGTGGGCCTGGAGGTCGTATCTCAGCGCCTCGTCGGTCGGCGCGGTGTAGATGCCGTCCGGCCAGTAGCCCTGGTCCAGCGTGCCGGTCTGGAACACGAACTTCCCGTTGAGCACCGGCCGCAGGATGTTGTCGACCTTCGCCAGCCCCACGGACCGCATACCGGTGTAGCTGCCCACCGTGTCCGTGACCGCCGAGCCGTCGAGGAGGTCGGCCCGTACGTCGTACAGGAACGGGTCCTCCGGGCTCCACAGCCGCGGGTTCGGCACGGGTACGGAGATCTCCCCGCTCACCGTTCCGGTCGCCGAGCCCACCACCGTACCGCCGCTGGAGACGGTGATCCGGGCGCTCCGGCCCGCCGCGCCCGCCGTCTGGACCCGGACCCGTAGCGTGCTGTTGCCCAGGTTCGGCGTCATGTCCAGGCGGGTGATGTGGGCGGCGGCGACCGGCTCCAGCCAGACCGTCTGCCAGATGCCGGAGGCCGCGGTGTAGAAGATCCCGCCGCCCGGGCGCGGTTTCACGTCGTTGATGCGCTGCTTGCCGACCGCCTGTCCGCCGCTCTGGCTCGGGTCGTAGACGGAGACCACGACCGTGTTCGTACCGCCGTTGAGCCGGGGCGTGATGTCGTACGCGAACGAGTCGAAGCCGCCCTTGTGCGCGCCGACCTGGGTGCCGTTGACCCAGACCGTGGTCTGCCAGTCGGAGGCGCCGAAGTGCAGCTTCACCCGGCGGTTGTTCCAGTCGGCCGGGACGGTGAAGGTCCGCTTGTACCAGAGCTTGTCGTTCTCGGTGATCCGGCGCTGGATCCCGGAGAGCGCGGACTCGGCGACGAACGGGACGCGGATCTGCTCCGGGAAGGTGGCGGGCTGACCGGCGTCACGGCCGGTGACCGCGAAGTCCCAGATGCCGTTGAGGTTCGTCCAGTCCGGGCGGGTCAGCTGCGGGCGCGGGTACTCCGGCAGCGGCATGTCGACGGGTACTTGGTTCGTCCACGGCGTCGTCATGGGCGCCGGCTTCGGCGTCCAGGCGGCGGGCGCGGCGGCGGCCGGTGAGGTGCCGCTGCCGACGAGGGCGGTGGCCACCAGGGCGAGGAGCCCGGTGGTGGCCGTTAATCTCCGCCACCAGGTGCGGGGTGCTGGGTGCATGGTTTGTCCGTCCTTTTCTCGGTTGTACGGGGAGGAGCGAGCGGCGGCGTCAGAGCAGCCGCCACAGGTGGTCGGCCGTTCCGTTGTCGTCGTACTGGACGACATGGGCGCTGTCGGCCAGGGACATCCCGTCCACGCCGAGCACCTTGTCCGAGTTCCGGTTACGGACGCGGTACCAGCCGCCTCCGTCCGGAACGAGCTGCCAGAGGTGATCGGCGGTGTCGTTGTCGTCGAACTGCACGACGTGCGCGCTGTTCGCGGTGGACATCAGGTCGACGCCCAGCACCTTGCCGGAGTGGCGGTTGCGGATCCGGTACCAGCCGTCTCCGTTGGCCACCAGCCGCCAGAGGTGGTCCGCCGTCCCGGTGTCGCCGAACTGCACGACGTGGGCGCTGTTGGCGGTGGACATGCCGTCCACGCCGAGCACCTTGCCGGAGTTCCGGTTGGCGAACCGGTACCAGCGGTCCGCCAGCCACGGTTCCGCTTCCGGGGCCGCCGTCGGGAACGACGTGATCCGCAGGCGAGCCGCGCCCATCGGGACGAGCGTGACCTCCTCGACCGGTTCGGTGGAGCGCGCCGGGCTCGGCTGGAGCGGCGCGACCACGCGCTCGTCGTCCGCCGTCCACTCCGGGATGCGGCGGGCCCGGGCGGTCATCGTGAGCGGGGTTCCGGCATGGGTGAACGGGTTGTCGCCGGGGGCGCGGCCCGTGGAGTGGTGGCGCAGGTCGGCGGTGGGGCGGGCGGGGTCCAGGACGAGGCCGTAGTTCCAGGGGCTCGTGGCGCGGACCGCGTACTCCGGGAACGTGTCGCTGCCGCCGATCCGCTCGTACCGCTCACCGATCCGGAGCGCGTACGTGAGCGGCCCGTGGTCCACGCTGACCGAGCCGTGGTTCGCCGTCCAGGTCCGTACGGTGGTGCGCTGCGGCAGCCGCAGGGTGACCCGGTCGCCGTTCGACCAGGTGCGGTCGATCCGGGTGAAGGCCGGGCCGGCGGGGGCGGTGACCCGTTGGCCGTTGACCCGGACGTCCGGGGCCGCGCACCAGGCCGGGACGCGCAGGACGAGGGGGAAGCGCAGGGATTTCGGTGCGGCGAGGGAGAGGGTGACCGTGTCGGTGAAGGGGTAGCCGGTCTCCTCGGTGAACGTCACCTCCGTGCCGTCCGCGACCTTCGCCGTCACCTGGCTCGGCGCGTACATCGCCGCCGCGAGCCCGCCGTCCGGCGTGGCGAGCCACAGCTCCTCGGTGAAGTAGGGCCAGCCCATACCGTAGTTGTGCGGGCAGCAGCGGTACTGGTCCACCCCCGGCAGGTACGCCAGCATCGCGAACGGGTTCTGGAACTGGCGGTCGCGCTTGGGCTCGTCGTCCAGGTCCACGCTGTTGGCGCAGGTGATGTAGTGGACCGCCTTGCCTGACGGATCCAGCGAAGCCGGGAGCGAGTTGAACGCCAGCTCCTCGCAGCGGTCCGCCCACAGCGGGTCCCCGGTGATCCGGGTGAGCAGCTGGTGGCTGGCCATGAACTCGACGATCCCGCAGGTCTCGAACCCCTGGCGCGGATCGCCGTGGCCGGGACGGGCGTTCTCGTCACCGGCGAACCCACCGCCGGGGAACTGGCCGTAGGCGTCCATGGCCTTGGCGTACGTGCCGTAGGTGTTGCGGGTGTCGGTGGCCGAGCCGCTGCGCAGCGCGAACTGGGCCGGTTCGCGGAAGCCCTGGGCGATGTTGACGTTGTGCGGGTTGACCAGGTTGTCGCCCCAATTGGCCCCGTAGCGATGGATCTTGTCGACGAGGTCCATGAGGAAGGCGTCGCCGGTGCGGTTGTAGAGCCACATGACGCTGTCCAGGCCGTCACCCCAACGCAGAGCGATCCAGCTGGTGTTGAAGGCGCCGGGGCCCTGGGCGTTCATGAAGCGGAAGAAGCGGCTGAGGAACGGGACGATCCTGGTGTCGCCGCTGTACTCCTGCCAGGAGCGCAGCGCCTGGATCAGCGGCAGGAACGGCCAGAAGTCCGGACCGCCGTTGAGCGAGGTCCGCAGCGCCTTCGGGCCGAAGAAGCCGTCGCTCTGTCCGGTGGCGAGGATCGCGTCCATCCAGCGGCGGGTGGTGGTGAGAGCGCCGGCGTCGCCGGTGACGATGGCCAGGTCGGTGTATCCCCGCAGCCAGTACGGGACTTCCTCCCAGCCGCCACGGTCGGGCCGGACCCATCCGGTGGCCGTGAAGTCCAGGAAGTGCGAGAACTCCTCGTACCGGCCGCACAGGCCCTCCAGCTGGAGCCGGAGCTGACCTGCCAGCCAGCCGCGTGCCTTCACCTTGCCCGGCGGCAGTTTGAGGAAGGCGGTGGGGTGGAGGGGTGCGGCGTTGGGGGAGTAGTGGCCGCCTGGTGCGGCCGCCACCTGGTGGCGGGCCGGTGTCGCGGCGGTGGCCCACCGGCCGGAGGCGCCGGTGGCGACGGCGGTGGCCACGGCGGTGGTGATGAGCTGCCTGCGGTTCAGCGGCATGGGTGCGGCTCCTGCTCTGAGCCGGATCCGCCTGAGCTGCGGTCGGCCCGGTGGGGGTGGTGGCCACGCGCGATGCGTGCGCGGGCCCGGTGCAGGGCGTGGTGCGAAGCGTGGTGCGGGACGCCGTGGCGCTGTGCGTGGTGCGCGAGCCTGGTGCGGAGGCCCGCCCGGCCGGGGGAGCGGCGGGGCGGCCGTTCGTGGGCATGCCGAAGGCCGCCGTCGCGCGGGCGGCCCGGCGTACGGCATCCGTTCTTGCAACGTTGGAAATGCGGCGTCCGGCGGTATGACAGCACGGCGCCGGGCGGCTGTCCAGAGGGTGCGCAGGAGCCGTTGCCGTACGGCGCATCGCTTCCCGTGCGCGGCCCGTTCGGACGCTCCGCCGGGTGGCCGACACATTTTGGAAACGCATCGACTCCGCTCTTGCCGCCCGTGCCGCACCGCATATATAACGTTGTAAACCGAGCCGCCGACAGCCCCAGCAGGCTCTTGCGACCGCTGTTCCCGCACGTCGGAGCAGGGTCGTGAGGAGTGCAGTGGCACCCGCCGCCGCGCGGCCGATGCCTCGTCCCGCCCTGCCCGACCGCGCGCCGCCGCGCGTGCCGTCAATCCGCCAAGGAGCGTTCCGCGCATGATGATCCAGCGTCGACCCCGTACCCTCGCCGTGGCCTGCCTCCTCGCCGCCACCGCCACGCTGGCCGCCGCCGGCTGCGCCAAGTCGGAGACCTCGAACACCGCGGGCGGCGACAGCAGCCAGGGCGCCCAGGAAGCCAAGTCCCCTGAGTCCAGTTCCGGTTCGGGCTGCACGCTGGAGACCTACGGCGCGCCGAAGCTGGACCTGAAGGATGCCGTGGTCGGCTTCTCCCAGTCGGAGAAGGAGGCCAACCCGTTCCGGATCGCCGAGACCCAGTCCATCAAGGACGAGGCGAAGAAGATCGGCGTCAAGAAGCTCCTCACCACCAACGCCCAGTCGCAGCTCTCCAAGCAGATCAGCGACATCCAGGACATGCTGTCGCAGGGCGCCCAGTTCCTCATCGTCGCGCCGCTCAACTCCGACGGTCTGGAGCCCGCGTTGAAGGCGGCCGCGGCCAAGAAGGTGCCGGTCCTCACCATCGACCGCAAGGTCAACTCGACCGCCTGCAAGGACTATGTGGCCTTCCTGGGCTCCGACTTCGTGGAGCAGGGCAAGCGCGCCGCCGACGCGATGATCAAGGTGACCGGTGGCAAGGGCAAGGTCGCGATCCTGCTCGGCGCATCCGGCAACAACGTCACCACCGACCGCACCAAGGGCTTCGTCGACCAGGTCAAGGCCGAGGCGCCGGGCCTGGAGATCGTGGCCCAGCAGACCGGCGAGTTCGCCCGCGACAAGGGCCAGCAGGTCATGGAGCAGCTCATCCAGTCCAAGCCCGACATCACCGCCGTCTACGCGGAGAACGACGAGATGGGCCTCGGCGCCCTCACCGCGATCAAGGCCGCCGGCAAGAAGCCCGGCAAGGACGTCAAGATCGTCTCGGTCGACGGCACCCGCAACGCCGTCCAGGCCCTGGTCAACGGCGAGTACAACGCGGTCATCGAGTCCAACCCGCGCTTCGGCCCGCTCGCCTTCGCCACCGCGCAGAAGTTCTACGCCGGCGAGGAGATCCCGGAGAACGTGATCATCACCGACCGCGAGTACGACGAGGCCAACGCCAAGGAATCGCTCGGCGGAGCCTACTGACTCCGACCGGCCGCCCAGGGCGTGTCCGGCGGATCGGAGCCGGGTCCACGGCGTCCGGCACTTCCCCAAGCTCTCGGCTTCGCTCGTGCGGGGGAGGCCCCATCCCTCGCGGCGTTGCCGAAACGCCCGAATCGCTTCGCGATGAGGACGTTCCAGCGCCTTGCGATGCACCGCACCGGACCCCGCGGCCCATCCGGCCCTGAACCGCCGGACACACCCTGGCCGCCGCGACGCCCCGCGCGCTCACGGCGGCCCGACCCCGTTCCCGTACCACCGGAAGGCCGCCATCGCCGGTCTCCCGTACCACCGGAAGGCCGCCATCGCCGGTCTCCCGTACCACCGGAAGGCCGCCATCGCCGGTCTCCCGTAACACCGGAAGGCCGCCATCGCCGGTCTCCCGTAACACCGGAAGGCCGCCATCGCCGGTCTCCCGTAACACCGGAAGGCCGCCATCGCCGGTCTCCCGTAACACCGGAAGGCCGCCCTCCCCGGCCTCCCGTAACACCGGAAGGCCGCCCTCCCCGGCCTCCCGTAACACCGGAAGGCCGCCCTCCCCGGCCTCCCGTAACACCGGAAGTAACACCGGAAGGCCAGGATCCATGGCACCCACCGAAGCGACACCCCGGCACGCGGAGACCGCCGTCGCGGACCCCGTGCTCGAAGCCCGCTCGGTCAGCAAGCGGTTCCCCGGCGTCATCGCCCTCGACGACGTCTCCTTCTCGCTGCGCGCCGGCGAGACCCACGCGCTCGTCGGCGAGAACGGAGCCGGCAAGTCCACCCTCATCAAGGTGCTGACCGGCGTCTACCAGAGCGACGACGGCGAGGTGCGGGTCGCCGGCGCGCCCGTCCGCTTCGCGAAGCCCTTCGAGGCGCAGCAGGCCGGGATCTCCACCATCTACCAGGAGGTCAACCTCGTCCCGCTGATGAGCGTGGCGCGCAACATCTTCCTGGGCCGCGAGCCGAAGAACCGTTTCGGCCTCATCGACTTCGCCCGGATGAACCGCGAGACCACCGAACTCCTCGACGGCTTCGGCGTCCGCGTCGACCCCAAGCGCCCCCTGCACACCCTCGGCATCGGCACCCAGCAGATGGTGGCCCTCGCCCGCGCCGTCTCCGTACAGGCGCAGGTCGTCATCATGGACGAACCCACCTCCTCGCTGGAGCCCCGCGAGGTCGAGACCCTCTTCCGGGTCATCGAGAACCTGCGCGGCCAGGGCATCGCCGTCCTCTACGTCAGCCACCGCATGGACGAGCTCTACCGCATCTGCGACCGGGTCACCGTCCTGCGCGACGGCCGCCACATCCACACCGGCGACCTCGCCGAACTGGACCGGATGCGGCTCGTCTCGATGATGCTCGGCCGCGACCTGGCCGAGGTCCGTCGCGAGGGCCTCACCAGCTTCGACGCCGCGGGACACGACGTGGCCCGTACGCCCGTCCTCACCGCCACCGGCCTCGATCGGTGCCACCAACTGCGCGACATATCACTCCAGTTGTACGGAGGTGAGGTGCTGGGACTCGGCGGTCTGCTGGGCTCCGGGCGCAGCGAGACCGCCAAGGCGCTCACCGGCGCGCTGCCGCTGGACGGCGGCGAGATCACCGTCGACGGCAAACGCGTCGGCCGGCCCACCCCGGCCGCCGCGATCCGCGCCGGCATCAGCATGCTCCCCGAGGACCGCAAGGCGGAGGGGATCATCCCGCAGCTCTCCGTCCGCGAGAACATCGTGCTCGCCGCCATGCCCCGGCTCTCCCGGGCCGGGATCGTCTCCCGTGAGAAGCAGGACCGGATCGTCGAGATCTTCATGGAGCGGCTGCGGATCAAGGCCTCCAGCCCCGAACAGAAGGTCGGCGAACTCTCCGGCGGCAACCAGCAGAAGGTGCTCCTCGCCCGCTGGCTCTGCCTGGAACCCAAGGTGCTGCTCCTCGACGAGCCCACCCGGGGCATCGACGTCGGCGCCAAGGCCGAGGTGCAGAGCCTCATCGACGACCTCGCCCGCGAAGGCCTCGCCGTCCTGTTGATCTCCTCCGACATCGAGGAGCTGATCGAGGGCGCGGACCGCATCGTCGTCCTGCGCGGCGGCGCGGTCGCCGGTGAGCTCGCCGGGGACGAGGTGGAGGAGAGCCGCCTGCTCGAAGTACTCGCCGACCACACGCCCGCCGGTGCGGACCCCGCCTCCGCCGACCACACGCCCGGCACCGTACCGGCGAAGGACGGCCCCGCCGACCGCACGCCCGGCACCGTGCTCCCGGACCACGCGCACCACACGCCCGAAACCGGCCGGAAGGCCCCGGCGGCCGGCCAGGAGGACCCCCGATGACCACCCAGGCCACCCTGCCACGCCCCGCGAAGCCTCTGGCCCGGCTGCGCGACCCCGCCTGGTACCAGGAGTACGGCGTGTACGCGGCCGTCGCCGTCGTCCTGCTCTTCAACGCCCTGTTCACCGAGCACTTCCTGACGGCCGACAACCTGCGCACCCAGCTCGTCCAGGTCGCTCCGATCGTGATCGTCGCGCTCGGCATGGCCCTGGTCATCGGCACCGAGGGCATCGACCTCTCCGTCGGTTCCACGATGGCGCTCGCCGCCGCTCTCCTGCCGCTCTACCTCGGTTACGGTCTGGTGCCCGCGCTCCTGATCGCGCTGCTGGCCGGAGCGGTCGTCGGCGCCGTCAACGGCACGCTCGTCTCACTCGTGGGGCTGCAACCCATCGTGGCCACGCTCGCCCTGTTCGTCGGGGGCCGGGGACTCGCGCTGGTGATGGCGGACGGCCAGCTCAAGCAGATCGTCAACCCGGACATCCTCGCGCTCGGCACCGGCTCCTTCCTCGGCATCCCGCTCGTCGTCCTCATCGCGGGCGTGCTGGCGCTGGCCGTCGCGTTCCTGGTGCAGCGCACCACCTTCGGCCGCCAGATCGTCGCCATCGGCGGCAACCGCCCGGCCGCCGCCCTGTCCGGACTGCCCGTCAAACGCGTCCTGATCGGCGTCTACGTCCTCTGCGGCACGATGGCCGCGCTCGCCGGGATCCTCGCCACCGCCCGGCTCACCGCCAGCGACCCGTCCTCGCTCGGCACCCTCATGGAGCTCTCCGCCATCACCGCGGTCGTCGTCGGCGGCACCCCGCTCAACGGCGGCTCCATCCGGGTGCTCGGCACCGTCGCGGGAGCCCTGCTGATGCAGCTGCTGCGCGCCACCCTCGTCAAGCACGACCTGCCCGACTCCACCGCACAGATCGCCCAGGCGGCCATCATCATCGCCGCCGTCTACGTCGCCCGGGAGCGTCGGTCCCGATGAAGAACACCACCTCCGCCGCCCCGGCCCCCCAGGTGCCGGCGCCGCTCAAGAACGCCCCCTCCCGTCCCGAACCGCGCCCCGAGCGCTCCACCGGCTCCCGGATCGGCGAACTCGTCCAGCGCCAGGGCGTCCTCGCGGTCCTGCTGACCGTGATCCTCATCGCCTCGTTCGTCTACCCGACCTTCGCCAGCGTCGACAACGCCCGGGGCGTCACCGTCCAGGCCTCGTTCCTCGCGATCGTCGCGCTCGGCATGACGCTGGTCATCATCACCGGCGGCATCGACCTCTCCGTGGGCTCCGTCTTCGCCCTCGGCGGCGTCCTGGCGGCCTGGGCCTCGCAGTGGGGCCTCCTCGCCGCGCTGCTCGTCCCGCTCGTGGTCTGCTCCGCGATCGGGCTGGTCAACGGCCTCCTCATCGCCCGCGCGAACATGGCGCCGTTCATCGTCACGCTCGCCACGCTCCTCGCCGCGCGCGGCATGCTGCTCGCCTTCACCGACGAGGGCGCCACCACCTACCTGGTGCCGAAGGACTCCGCCTTCGCCGAGCTCGGCCAGGGCAGCGTCTGGGGCTTCGGCTACCCGATCCTCATCGCGCTCGTCCTCTTCGGCGCCGGCGGACTGCTGCTGCAGCGGACCTCGTTCGGCCAGACCCTGTTCGCCGTCGGCGGCAGCAGCGACGCGGCCACCCTGATGGGCCTGCCCGTCGCCCGGACGAAGATCCTCGTCTACACACTCAGCGGACTGCTCGCCGGACTCGCCGGAGCGCTGAACGCAGCCCGCCTCTCCTCCGGCGTCACCATCGTCGGCGTCGGCATGGAACTGGACGCGATCTCCGCCGTCGTCATCGGCGGCACGCTCCTCATCGGCGGCGCCGGATCGATCAGCGGCACCCTCTGGGGCGTCCTGCTGCTCGCCGTGATCCAGAACCTCATCAACCAGATCGGCTCGCTCAACTCCTCGTACCAGTCAGTGGTCAGCGGCGGCTTCCTTATCGTTGTCGTGGTGGCGCAGCGTTACCTCGCGCGCAGCCGGAGAACCACCTGAACCGGACGGGACCGTACGGACCGGGCCAGGAACGAGTCGAACCGAGTACAAGGAGTGCCGTGGGCGTCAGCCTCAAGGACGTAGCTCAACGGGCGGGCGTGTCCATCAAGACCGTGTCGAACGTGGTCAACAACTACCAGCACGTCACCCCGAAGATGCGTGCCAAGGTGCAGCAGGCCATCGACGAGCTCGGCTACCGGCCGAACCTCACCGCCCGCCATCTGCGCAAGGGCCGCACCGGCATCATCGCGCTGGCCGTGCCCGAGTTCGGCAACCCGTACTTCGCGGAGCTGGCCGGTGAGGTCGTCGACGCGGCCGCCCGGCACGACTACACGGTCCTGGTCGACCACACCGGCGGGCTGCGCGAGAAGGAGCTGCTGGTGAGCCAGGGGTTCCGGTCCCATGTCATCGACGGGCTCATCCTCAGCCCGATCCACCTGGAGACCGAGGACCTGATGGCCCGGACGGAGACGGCTCCGCTGGTGCTGCTGGGGGAGCGGGAGTACGAGGCGCCGTACGACCACATCGCCATCGACAACGTGGCCGCCGCCCGCGAGGCCGTCGCCCACCTCATCGGCCTCGGCCACCGCAGGATCGCCTTCCTCGGCTCCCGTACCGGCCAGGAACGCCAGCCCGCCCACCTCCGGCTGCGCGGCTGGCGCGAGGAACTGGCCGCCTCCGGCATCGCACCCGACGAGAACCTCGTCGTCGTCACCGACGGCTACGGCAGGGAGGACGGCGCCGCCGCCATGGCCTCGCTCCTGGACCGGGGCGAGCGGCCCGACGCCGTGTTCGCGTACAACGACCTGATCGCCATCGGCGCCATGCGCACCATCACCGAGCGCGGCCTCACCATCCCGGGCGACATCGCCGTCGTCGGCTTCGACGACATCGAGGAGAGCCGGTACGGCGCCACCACCCTCACCACCATCGCCCCGGACAAGGCGGCCATCGCCCGGCTCGCCGTCGACAGCCTCGTCGAACGCCTCGCCGGCACCCCGGTCGCCGAACCCCGGCGCCCCCGCCCCGGCTACCGCCTCGTCGTCCGCGAATCCACCGGCCCCCGTGAGGCCCCCGGCCCCTCCTGAGGCCCTTCTCCCAAGGAACCCCCCATGCCCACCGTGCACCGCAAGTCCTTCGGCCACGCCCACGGGCGGACGGAGGCCGACCTCTGGACCCTCGAATCGGGCACCGGGGTACGGGCCGAGATCCTCACCTACGGCGGCATCCTGCACAGCCTCACCGTGCCGGACACCGCCGGAACCCCGGGCCCCGTCGTCCGCTCGCTGCCCGCCCTCGACGACTACACCGACAAGAACCCCTACTTCGGGGCGATCGTCGGCCGGTACGCCAACCGCATCGCCCACGGCCGCTTCACGCTCGACGGCACCACGCACCACATCCCCGCCAACGACCGCGGCCACGCCCTGCACGGCGGCCCGGACGGCTTCCACACCCGGATCTGGCAGGCGGAGCCCGACCGTACGGACTCCGCCGCCGTCCTCCGCCTCACCCTGCACAGCCCCGACGGCGACATGGGCTTCCCCGGAGCGCTCGACGTCACCGCCACCTACACCCTGGACACCGCCGGCACCCTCGCCCTGGAGTACACGGCCGTCACCGACCGCCCCACCGTCGTCAACCTCACCCACCACGCCTACCTCAACCTCGGCGCCGACGACATCCTCGGCCACACCCTCCAGCTCGACGCCGACCACTACCTCCCGGTCGACGCCGACTCCATCCCCGAAGGCCCCCCGGCCCCGGTGACCGGCACCCCGTTCGACCTCACCGACCCGCAGCCGCTGCGGAACCACCTCGCCCGGCCGCACCCCCAACTCGCCCTGGCCGGCGGCTTCGACCACTGCTGGGTGCTGCGCGACCCGGACTCCGCGGCCCTCCGCCGCGCCGCCCGCCTCACCGCCCCCGGCGACCGCCGCACGCTGGAGCTCTGGACCACCGAACCAGGTGTCCAGGTCTACACCGCCAACCAGCTCGACGGCGCCTTCACCGACGGCGCCGGCCGCCGCCACGAACGCCACGGCTCGCTCTGCCTGGAGACCCAGCACCTGCCCGACTCACCCAACCGCCCCGCCCATCCCAGCACGGTGCTGCGCCCCGGCGAGACCCTGCGCAGCCGCACCGAATGGCGCTTTCCGCACCTGGGCGCGGAGCGATAAGGAGTCGCCGCCCCCGTGCACACGCCGACGTGCGGGTCCCCGGCGCCGGGAACCCGCACGTCGGCGGGGTGCGATGCCGCCGCTGGGACGCCTACTTGAGGTACGGGCCCGCCGCGCCGATCTTCCCGGGCGCGGCGTTCTTCCCGCCGAGGTCCAGGACGTACACGCGCAGGTTCCCCTTCCCGGGCGCCGGGACCGTGAGTGTGCCGCCGCTCACCACCTTGGTGTCACCCGTCACGGCGTCCTTGTACGTGCCGTTCGGGATGCCGGTGTACGTGGCGCTCCCGGAGACCGTCACCAGCGCGAAGCTGTCGGTGCCGCTCGCCGCGTCGGTGTAGCGCCGCTTGTACGCCATGGAGCCGCTGATGCCCTCCGTGGCGTACTGGCCCATCTGCAGCGCCGGCACCGCGCGCCGGATCTCGTTGAGCCGCTGGAGGTGCCGGGCCAGCGGCGCGGCCAGCGTCTCCGCGACCCTGCCGGTGGCCGAGGACACCTTCCCGAAGTCCGATGCCCGCACCTCGCCGGCCAGATGGTCGCCGAAGTAGGCCCGTCCGGTCGAGGCCAGCGGGCAGCGCGGTCCGCAGTCGATCTGCTTGCCCTTCTGGAACTCGATCTCGGAGCCGTAGTAGAGCGTCGGGATGCCGCGGAACGTCCACATCAGCGACATGTTCTCCGCCCACGCGTCCGTGCCGCCCGTGTACCGCTCGCTGCTCTTGTTGGGTCCGTAGTCGTGGCTGTCGACGTACACCACGTTGTAGGTGGCGTCGTTGTAACTGTCGTCGGAGTCCTTGCCGTTGTGGAAGGCGTTGTCCGCGTCACCGAAGTTCATGTGCATCCGCATGTCGATGACGTTCATCCCGGAGAACCGGCTGCGGTCCGGTGCGTGGTAGCTGTTGCCCTTGAGGAAGGCGTTGTCGGAGACGGGCTGAGCCGCTGTGCCCTGCTGCTGCTCGTAGTCGTACATCTCCAGGGCGGCCTTCTCGTCGTCCGCGCTGTACTCCTTGCGCTCCTTCCAGGTGAAGAACTGCGCGGAGTGGTTGACCGAGCCGCGGTTCCACTTGTCGTTGACGAAGGCGGCGACCTCGCCGAAGACGAAGAAGCTCTTCGCTGCCTCGGCGCCGAACTTCTGCGTGACCCGTTCCTGGATCGCGGGCAGGAAGCGGCGGTTCCAGGTGGTGCGGGGGATGTGCACCGCCGTGTCGAGCCGGAAGCCGTCGACGCCCATGTCGATGTACTTGTTGTACGCGCCGATCAGATAGTTCTGGACCTGGGCGTTCTCGGTGTTGAAGTCGGCGAGGTCGTCGTGCAGCCAGCAGGAGCGGGAGTCCTCGCCCTCCCAGTTGCCGATCCAGCAGTTGTGGTAGAGAGCTTTCGGGAACATGCCCGAAGTGGGGCTCGGCCACTGGCAGTTGTAGATCCGGTAGCCCTCCGGCGAGGTGTGCCCGGTAGGCGTGCCCCAGCCCACGCAGGTGTTGCCGGCCGGCTCGGCCGTGGACCACAGATCGCCGTTGTAGTACGACTTCCCGGACTTCGGTTCGACGGTGAGGCCGTCGTACTCGAAGCCGTCGTTCCTCTCGTCGTAGAACCAGCTCCACTGCGAGTCGCGGACGCCGTACGCCTTCGGCGTGAACAGGCCCTTCGCGCCCCAGCGCGAGGAGTGGTTGTGGATGACGTCCTGGTAGATCTTCATGCCCTTGGCGTGGGCCGCGTTGATCAGGTCCTGGTAGGAGGCGCCGGCCGACTCCAGCCGTGGGTCGACCTTGTAGAAGTCGTAGCCGTGGTAGCCGTGGTAGTCGTAGTCCGAGCGGTTGAGGACGACCGGCGTGATCCAGATCGCGGAGAAGCCGAGCCCCTTGATGTAGTCGAGCTTCTGCACCAGACCCTTGAAGTCCCCGCGGAACATGGGGTCGTTGTTGGCCGCGTTCCCGGACTTCTCGTGCTGGCTGCCGCCCCGGTTGTTCGTCGTGTCGCCGTCGTTGAAGCGTGCGGTGAGCACGAAGTAGATCGGGTCCTTGCGCGGATCGGTGCCCAGCGGTGTGCCGGTCGCCGGAGCCGTGGGCTTCTCGCCGGTGGTGGCGGTGGCCGGTACGGAGTCGGCCGATACGTTCCCGGCGGCGTCCACGGCCCGGACGGTGTAGCGGTAGGCGGTCCTGGCCTCAAGTCCGGTGTCGGCGAGGACGGTGGAGCCGACATCGGTGACGAAGGTGCCCTTCGTGCCACCCGTCCGTGTCACCTGATACTTCGTCACCCCTCGGTCGTCGGTGGCGGGTTCCCAGGTCACCAGTACGGACACGCCGTCGGCCACGGCCTTCACGCCTCCGGGCGCGGAAGGCGGGACGGTGTCCGGTTCCTCGGCGGCGCACGGGTCCTTGGCCGTGGCGGTCACCTTGCGGTCCTTCACCGTGGTCAGCCCGGCCGGGAGGGTGTAGTCGCCGCCGTTGTTGTTGTCCCAGACGCCGTTGCCGTTGTTGAACGCGGCCTGGAGCCCGGTGGCGCTGCCCAGGTCCACGGTCCGCCTCACCCAGCCGGTGCACGCCGCCTCCATGCCGACACCCGGGACCGTCGTCCAGGCTCCGCCGTGCGGGCGGTAGTGCAGGTTGACGGTGGACCAGCCGACGGTGGACGTCGCGTAGTAGACGGATGCGGTGTTCGGCCCGCCGGGATCCGGCACCTCCGGGCCCGTGCCCGTACACGGGTCGCTGTGCGCCACGACCCCGTCCTTGACGGTGATGCTGCCGGTGCCCAGATCGTAGTTCTTGCCGGCGTTGTTGTCCCAGGTCCCCGAGCCGTTGGTGAAGGTGGCCTTGAGCCCGGCCGCGCCGCCGAGGGGCACGGTCAGCTTGACCCAGTCGGTGCAGGCGGCGGTCATACGGATGCCGGGCACGGTGGTCCAGGAGCCGCCGTCGGGGGCGTAGTGCAGGTGGTACGCCGACCAGTTGCGGGTCTTCGTGGAGTAGAAGACGGTCGCCGTGGTGTCGGCGGCGGCCGTAGCGGCGACGGGTGCGGTGGCCGGAGCGGGGGGCGGTGGGGGAGCGGCTTCCGGTACGGCGGTGAGGAGGCCCAGCAGTCCGGCTGCCGCCACGGCCGCCGCCAGCGGGCGGCGGCCGGACAGTCGGCGGGAGGTGCGTCTCATACGTGTCTCCAAGAGAGGGGAGAACCGGGAGAACCCTGACGCGCCTCGGGGTTCGGAGAAGGGGAACGGCGAAGGGAACACGATCCGGCGGCAAGTTCTGCCGGAATGTTGCTGCAATCTCTTGCGTGGTGGAAGTTACCGGTGCATGACAGGCTCGTAAAGGGGTGCGGCAGGCCCGTAAAGAAGTCCGGCAGCCCCCTAAAGGGGTCCGGCCGGACCGGCCCACCGGAATGGATCACCGCGCATGGGCGTTCGCACGGTCATGACCTTCTCCGTCGATGTGACCGTGCGCGGCTACGAGCTCGATACCCAGGGCCATCTGAACCAGGCCGTCTACCTCCAGTACGCGGAGCACGCGCGGTGGGAGCTGCTGCGGGCCGCCGGGCTTCCTCAGGAGAAGCTGCTGGCCGACGGCATCGGCCCGGTCCAGCTGGAGGTCACCGTCAAGTACCGCCGCGAACTGCGGGGCGGCGAGCGCGTACGGGTCACCTGCCGGTTCGACTACGGCACGGGCAAGACGTTCACGCTGGCGCAGGAGGTCATCAAGGAGGACGGCACGGTGGCCGCCGAGATCACCGGAGTGGCCGGCGTCCTCGACCTGACCGAACGCCGCCTGGTCCCGGACCCGCAGGGCCGCCTGGCCGCACTGGCGGGCAACCCGGACCTGCTGACGGGCGGCTGAGCCACCAAAAGGCGTGGACGCCCCCCCGGGGGGGCGTCCACGGTTCATCGAGGGCCGGCCGGTCAGACGGGCGTGCCGACGACCAGGTGGTCGCCGGGGATGCCGGCCTTGCCGGGCGCGTAGTAGTCCTTGATCCCGGCGACCCACGTCTCCACCCGGATCCGGTCCCCGTCGGTCGGCTCGAAGGCGTCGAAGAGCGCGTCGATGTTGGCCGGCTCGAACCCGATCGCCGTCATCAGCGCCATGAACAGCGGCCGCTCGATCAGGCCGTCGCCGTCCGGGTCGCCGAGCGCGGCGAGCGCCTCGGCGAACACGGCGACGGTCGCGTCGAACCGCTCCGGCGACAGCACACAGGCGGCGAACTCCTCGAAGCTGATCTCGCCGTCGCCGTTCTCGTCCAGCTCGGTGAGCAGGGTCGTCCAGTACCGCCGGAACGCTCCGCGCATCGCGTCCTTCGCCGCCTGGTCCGAGGCGTGCGCCTCGCGTACGACGCGGTCGGCCATGATCTCGAAGTCGTCGGCCTCCAGGATCCCGTTGGCGTTGGCATCGAACAGGGAGAAGACGAGCGCGACCCGCCGGTTGGCCTCAGTGGTCATGAATCCGTCACCTTTCGCCGTGCGGTCCCGCCGGCCGGCAGTCCGGTCGGCGCATCCACTCTCCGGCCGAGCGGCGGCGGCCACGACGAAAGCCGCAGCCCTTTCACCTGAAGGACGTAACCACCCCCGCGTAAACGTCGAGTTGAGGCAGACGGCCGGGCCCGGTGGTCCCGCACGCCCCGGTACGAGCCGCGGGCGCCCGCGTCGTACCGGAGGAGCGGCTCGACCGGTCGCCGGGTCCACCTTCTAGGCTGGGCGGATGCGAGAGACAGCCGCCGCGACCGGCCCCCCTACGACCGGGGTCCGTGCCGCATGACCAGGGAAGCCGGACCGGCGACGACCCGGGAGATCCGGTCGCTGCCCGCGCACGCGCCCGGATCGGTCGAGACGCCCTTCGTCATCCAGGCCTACGACGAGGTCGTCTCCCACGACACCGACTGGGACGCCCACTCCCACCCCTTCCACGAGCTGCTCTGGAACGAGCGGGGCGCCTCCTCCGCGGTGGTCGGCGAACGCATCTGGACGATCACTCCCGCCCAGGGCCTGTGGATGCCGGCCGGGACCCTGCACTCCGGATCGGCGACGGCGGGTACCTGGTTCCGGGCGAGCTTCTTCGGCTTCCGTACGACGTCGTCGATCTCCGACACCCCGGTCGCCGTCGAGATCACGCCGCTGCTCCGCCTCCTCCTGGAGCGGCTCGGCGAGCCCGGCCTCGCCCCCTCCTCCCGGGCCGCGACGGAGGCGCTGGTGCTCGACGTCCTCGTACCGTCGCCCCGCGAGCTGCTCGTACAGGTCCCCACCTCCGATCTGCTGCGCCCCATCGCGGACGCGGTCCGTGAGGATCCGGGCGACCAGCGGACACTGGCGGACTGGGCCTCCCAGCTGGGCGTGAGCACGCGCACGGTCACGCGCGCGTTCAGCGCCGAGACGGGCACGAGCTTCGTACGGTGGATCGCGGCCGTCCGGGCCCAGCACGCCATCGACCTGCTGACCCGGGGGTGGGACGTCGAGTCGGTGGCCGAACAGGTCGGCTACCGCTCGGCCAGCGCCTTCGGCGTGGCCTTCCGCCGGACCACCGGGCTGACTCCGGGGACCTTCCGGCCGGCGTGAGCCGCTTCCGGGTCCTGCGCGGCCTCCGGGAATCACGCCAGGAGCAGGCGCAGACCCAGATCCGCCGCGTCCAGGCCGGCCAGATCCGCGTTCCGCCCGGCCCACCGGCCCGAGGCGAGATCGTCGCCGAGACTGCGCACCGCACGCCGCTCCGCCTCGGGCCCGACCCTCGTCCACACCGACATCGCGCGGCGCACCCGGTCCTCCAGGTACGCCTCCGGCCGGCGCCAGTACGCCTCGAACAGGCCGTCGGCGCAGTTCCACGGCACCGGCACCGGCTCGGCGCGCCCGCCGATCGCGTCGGCCATCGCGGCGAGTGAAGGGAACCCCGCGAGTACGCCGGTGAACTCGGGCAGATAGTCGCGGGTCAGCCAGAACCGGTCCGGCCACCCGGGCTCGTCGGTGTCGAAGGTGAGCACCACCACGCGGCGGGCCACCCGCCGCATCTCGCGCAGCCCCGCCGACGGATCGCTCCAGTGGTGAACGGTGGAGACGGCCATCGCCACATCGAAGGAGCGGTCCGCGAACGGCAGGCTCTCCGCTGCCGCCGCCACGCACGGCGCCGAGCCCGGCGGCCGCCGCGCCCGCATGACCGCCGACGGCTCGACCGCGGTCACCTCGCGGTCCACGGGCTCGTAGGAGCCCGTACCGGCCCCGACGTTCAGCACCGTCCGCGCCTCTCCGAGCGCGTCCCAGATCTGCGCGGCGATCGTGGGATCGGTACGGCGCGTCGCGGTGTAGGCGCCGCCGATCGCGTCGTACAGCCGCGCGCCGAGCATCCCCAGCTGCTCCTCCGGTGTCACCCTGCCCCCCTTCGCCCGTTCCGCCAGCTCTCTGTCGATGGCCGCCACCATCGTGTCGGTGCGCGCCCGCCGCTCCAGCAGCAGACCGCGCTGCCGGTGCAGGTGCGCCACCGCGTCCGCCGACGGATCGTCGACCAGCCCCGCGATCTCCCGCAGCCCGAAGCCCAGCCGCCGGTAGGCCAGCACCTCCCGCAGCCGCTCCACGTCAAAGGCCGCGTAGGCGCGGTATCCGTTAGCGGTCCGCGCCGAGGGCCGGACCAGCTCGATCTCGTCGTAGTGGTGCAGCGTGCGGACGCTCACGCCGGCCAGCTCGGCGACGCGCCCCACGGTCCAGTGATCTTCCACGGCACCGACTATGCGGCCTGACGTCACGTGAGGGTCAAGAGCTTGGTGCACCGGCGCCATGGATGTCCTCATCACTACAACGCCTGTCTCAAACAGTTGATTGCGACAGCCGCACCTCCTCTCATAAAGTGCGAAGGCAAGCCTTACCTAAGCCGCTGCGCCTCCGCATCGCACCCCTCCACGACGGCAGCTCACGCCCGGACGTGCGGGAAGCGGCACCCCGATCCTCCGGAAAGCCGGGTACTCACCCATGTCCTCACACCGCCTCCGCCTCCTCGCCGTGGCAGCCGCCCTCGTCTCCGTCGCCGCCTGCGGTGGGAACGGAAGCGGCGACGCCGAGAACAAGAAGGACGAGCAGAGCGCCGCCGGCTCCTTCCCGTTGACCGTCGAGCACGCCCTGGGCAAGACCACCATCCCCGCCAAGCCGAAGCGTGTCGCCACGGTCAACTGGGCCAACCACGAAGTGCCGCTGGCGCTCGGTGTCGTGCCGGTCGGCATGGCTTCGGCCAACTTCGGCGACGACGACGGCGACGGGGTGCTGCCCTGGGTCGAGGAGCGGCTGAAGGAGCTCAAGGCCAAGACGCCGGTGCTGTTCGACGAGACCGACGGCATCGACTTCGAAGCCGTCGCCGACACGAAGCCCGACGTCATCCTGGCCGCGTACTCCGGACTGACCAAGAAGGACTACGAGACCCTCAGCGAGATCGCCCCGGTCGTCGCCTACCCGGACGCCGCCTGGGCGACCCCGTGGCGCGAGATCATCCGTACCAACAGCGAGGCGATCGGCCTCGCCGACGAGGGCGAGAAGCTGATCACCGAGCTCGACGGCGACATAGCGAAGACCGCCGCCAAGTACCCGCAGCTCAAGGGCAAGTCGGCGATGTTCATGACGCACGTCGACCCCAACGACGTCAGCGAGATCGGCTTCTACACGGCGCACGACACCCGGACGCAGTTCTTCCAGGACCTGGGCATGAAGATCCCGGGCAGCATCGCGAAGGCGTCCGAGGGCACGGACAAGTTCGCCCTCACCAAGAGCGCCGAGCAGATCGACGCGTTCGACGACGTCGACATCATCACCGGCTACGGCGACGACACCGGTGACCTGCTCAAGGCGATCACCAAGGACCCGCTGCTCTCCAAGATCCCGGCCGTCGAGCGCGGCTCGACGTACCTCCTGCCCGGCAGCTCGCCGCTGGCCACCGCCGCCAACCCGACGCCCCTGTCGATCGGTTACGTGCTCGACGACTACGCCGCCGCTCTCGCCGAGGCCGCGGACAAGGTCAAGTGACCGCTTCCACCGACCGGCGCCCGCCGGACGCCACCATGGCCCGGCGTCCGGTGGGCGTCCGCACGCTGTGGCTCTTCGCCGCCGTCCTCGTCCTGGCCGCCGTCATGGTGGCGTCGATCGCCTTCGGCTCGCGCGATGTGCCGTGGGCCGACGTCCAGGCGGCGCTCGGCGGTGCCGAAGAGACCCTCGGCCAGGCGGCGGCCACGAAGCGGATCCCCCGTACGGTCCTCGCGGTCGTCATCGGCGCGGCGCTGGGCCTCGCCGGCGGGGTGATGCAGGGCGTGACCCGTAACCCTCTCGCCGACCCGGGCATCCTCGGCGTCAACATGGGTGCTTCGCTCGCCGTCGTCACCGCCGTCGCGTTCTTCGGGCTCTCCTCGCCGACCGGCTACATCTGGGTCGCCATCGCGGGCGCCGCCCTGTCGGCCATGTTCGTCTACACCGTCGGGACGCTCGGCAGAGGAGGAGCCACCCCGCTCAAGCTGGCGCTCGCCGGGGCCGCCACCTCTGCGGCCTTCGCCTCGCTGGTGAGCGCCGTCATCCTGCCGCGTAACGACATCGCCGGATCCTTCAAGCTCTGGCAGATCGGCGGCGTCGGCGGTGCGTCCTTCGAGCGCATCGGACAGGTGGCGCCGTTCCTCGCGGTCGGCTTCGCCATCTGTCTGCTCTCCGCGCGTGCTCTCAACTCGCTCGCACTCGGTGACGAGTTGGCGGCCGGCCTCGGTGAACGCGTCGCCGTCGCCCGGGCGGTGGCCGCGCTCGGCGCCGTACTGCTCTGCGGAGCCGCGACCGCCGTCGCCGGGCCCATCGGCTTCGTCGGCCTCGTCGTCCCGCACACCTGCCGACTGCTCGTCGGCGTCGACCACCGCTGGCTGCTGCCGCTCTCCGCGCTGCTCGGCGCGGTCCTGCTCACCGCCGCCGATGTGGCCGGCCGGATCGTCGCGCGGCCCGCGGAGATCGACGTGGGCATCGTGACCGCGCTGATCGGCGCCCCCTTCTTCATCTACATCGTCCGCCGACAGAAGGTGCGTGCCCTGTGAGCGCCCCCGCCCTCACCCGGCCGGCCCCGCGCGAGGCGGCCCCCGCGTCCGTCGCGGCCGCGACCGACCGCCGGATCCGCGGCGCGTCGCGCAGGCGCCGGGTGATCCTGGTCCTGGCCCTCCTCGTCGTCGCCGCGTTCGCCGTGACGCTGATGGCGGGCCGTACGTTCTACCCGCCCGGCGACGTCCTGCGGGTGATCCTCGGCGAGCAGGTGTCCGGCGCCTCCTTCACCGTCGGGCGGCTCCGCCTGCCGCGCGCGGTCCTCGCCGTGGTCGCCGGGTTCAGCTTCGGGCTCGCCGGTGTCACCTTTCAGACGATGCTCCGCAACCCGCTCGCCAGCCCCGACATCATCGGCATCAGCTCCGGGGCGAGCGCGGCGGCGGCCATCGCGATCGTCACGCTCTCACTCGGCGAGGTGCAGGTCTCCGTCCTCGCCATCGCCGCCGGACTCGGCGTCGCGCTGCTCGTCTACTCGCTGGCGTTCCGGGGCGGAGTCGTCGGCACCCGGCTCATCCTCATCGGCATCGGGATCTCCGCGATGCTCGACAGCGTCACCTCCTACGTCCTGTCCCAGGCCGCCGAATGGGACCTCCAGGAGGCGATGCGCTGGCTGACCGGCAGCCTCAACGGCGCCACCTGGGACCAGGCCCTCCCCGCCCTCGCCGCGGCCGCCGTCCTCACCCCGCTCCTCCTCGGCCAGGCCCGCAGCCTCTCCGCGCTGCAGCTCGGCGACGACACCGCCTCCGCCCTCGGCGTACGGGTCGAACGCACCCGGATCACCGTGATCGTGGCCGCCGTCGGGCTCATCGCCTTCGCCACGGCGGCCGCCGGCCCCATCGCGTTCGTCGCGTTCCTCTCCGGGCCCATCGCCGCCCGGATCACCGGCGCGGGCGGCTCCCCGCTGGTGCCCGCCGGGCTCGTCGGCGCGCTGCTGGTCCTCGTCGCGGACTTCACCGGCCAGTTCGCCTTCGGCGAGCGCTATCCCGTGGGCGTCGTCACCGGCGTCCTCGGCGCCCCCTACCTCGTCTACCTGATCATCCGCACCAACCGGGCGGGAGGCTCGCTATGACCACCGACCACCAACTGACCGCCGAACACCTCACCCTCGGCTACGGAGACCGTACGGTCGTCTCCTCGCTCGACCTGGTGGTGCCGCCCGGCGCGGTCACCGTCATCGTCGGCGCCAACGCCTGCGGCAAGTCGACCCTGCTGCGCTCCATGTCCCGCCTCCTCGCACCCCGCGAGGGCCGTGTCGTGCTCGACGGCCAGGAGGTGCACCGCCTCCCGGCCAAGGAACTGGCCCGTACGCTCGGCCTGCTGCCGCAGTCCCCGGTCGCGCCCGAGGGCATCACCGTCTCCGACCTCGTGGGCCGCGGCCGCCACCCCCACCAGTCGATGTTCTCCCGCTGGAACGAGAAGGACGACGCCGCCGTCGCCTCGGCCCTGGAGGCGACCGCCACCGAACCGCTCGCCGACCGCGCGGTCGACGAACTCTCCGGCGGCCAGCGCCAGCGCGTCTGGATCGCCATGGCGCTGGCCCAGCAGACCGACCTGCTCCTGCTGGACGAGCCGACCACGTTCCTCGACGCCAGCCATCAGATCGAAGTGCTCGACCTGCTCACCGACCTCAACCGCTCGCGCGGTACGACGATCGTGATGGTCCTCCACGACCTGAACCTCGCCGCCCGGTACGCCGACCATCTCATCGCCCTCGCCGACGGCCGACTGCACTCCTTCGGCACTCCGGCCGAGGTGCTCACCGAGGAGACCGTCCGCGCGGTCTTCGGTCTGGAGAGCCGCGTCATCGAGGACCCCGTCTCCGGCCGTCCGCTGATGCTGCCGATCGGCCGCCACCACGTGCTGGACTCGGGCCCTCAGGAGCCGAGCAGCGCGGAGCCGTACCAGTCCGAGGCGTCCGCCACTCCCGGCAGAGCGAGGAAGTAGCCGCCGCCCGTCGTGGTGCTGAAGTCGGCGAACCGCTCGCCCTCCAGCCGCTTCTGCACGGTCGCGAACTGCCGGGCGATGTCCCGCTGGTAGCAGCAGAAGGCCAGCCCCACGTCGAGCGTGCCGTCCGGAGCGAGGCCCCGGTCCACGTTGTAGCTCCGGCGCAGCAGCACCGAGTCCTCGCTCCCGGCGGTCCGCGGATTGGCCCGGCGGATGTGCGAGTCCAGCGGAGTGACCCGCCCCTCCGGGTCCCGCCCGTAGTCGGGCAGGTCGCTCTCCTCGCGTCCGTCGAGCGGCGCCCCGGTCGACTTGCGGCGCCCGAAGATCCGCTCCTGCTCACCGAGCGGGACCCGGTCCCACGCCTCCGCCCGCAGCCGGATGGTGCGCAGCACCTGGTAGCTCCCGCCGCGCGCCCACCCCGGCGCCTCCGCCCCGACCCAGACCAGCCGGTCCATCTCCCGCGCGGATGCCGTGTCCGGGTGCGCGGTGCCGTCCTTGAAGCCGACGAACGACCGTGGGGAGCCCTCGGGGCGCGGCGGGTTGAGGAATCCGTCGGCCCGCCACCGCGTCCGCAGCAGCCCCGAGGTCTCCCGCGCCAGATCCCGTACGACATGGAGTACGGCGTCCGGGTTCTGCGCGCAGACCTGCACCGAGAGATCGCCGTGACAGCTCCCCGGGTCGAGCCGGTCGCCCGGGAACTCCGGCATCGGGACGAGTCCGGGCGGCAGCGCCTCCGCCAGCCCGTACCGTCCGTCGAAGAGCGAGGCACCGACCCCGACGGTGATGGTCAGCCGGTCCTCCGGGCCCCGCACCGCCGCCACGTCCGGATCCAGCGGGGTGACCCCGGCCGTCAGGATGCGGCACCGCACGGTCAGCTTCTTCAGGAGCGCCGCCAGCTCGGCCCGGTCGCGCGCGAGCACGTCGAAGGCGGCGAAACCGCCGAACCGCTGCTGCCGGGTGAGGATCCCGGCCTGGTGCGCCCCGTGGAACGGCACCCGGCCGTCGCCGGAGCCGGCCGCCGGCGTGCCGACGGCACTCCCCACCGCGAACGTGCCGGTCAGCCCCACGGCCCCCACGACACTCGCGGCCCCTCGTACGAAGACCCGTCGGCCGGGACACATATCCCGGCGTTGGTCACTTTCCGTCATGGTCGTTCTCCTTCTGGGATCTCGGCGATCCGCGCCGTCTCCTCGGCGCCACCGCACGGAACCCCAGCTCAGCACGGTTTCCTCGGGCAGGACGGGTCGCTTGGGCCGGGCGGCTGAGCGCCGGGGCGTGCGCCCCCTCTGATCGGCTGACTGCGGAGGGTGAGTGACATGTTTCCCGGCACGACGGGGGAAAGAGGGGAGGTCTGTTCCCGAGCCCGGAGCCGGGACGGCCTCGAACCCGAACCGGTCATTGGGAGAAACCTCGGTGGAGAACACCTCGGTGCAGCACGCCTCCGTGCAGGACAAGGAAACCGTACGGAGCTGTCCGTTCGACTTCGCACAGCAACTGGAGTTCGACCCCCAGCTCAAGGAACTGCTCACCGAGGAGCCCGTCTCCCGAATCCGTATGGCGTACGGCGAGGGCGAGGCGTGGCTCGTCACCCGCTACGAGGACGTCCGGACGGTCACCACCGACCGGCGCTTCAGCCGTGGCGCCGTCCTCGGCCGCGACTTCCCCCGGATGACCCCGGAGCCCATCGTCCAGGCCGAATCCATCAACCTCATGGACCCGCCCGCCAGCAGCAGGCTGCGCAGCCTGGTCGCCAAGAGCTTCACCCCGCGCCGCGTCGAGCAGATGCGGGAGGGGACCCAGCGGGTGGTGGACCGGCTGCTTGACGGGATGGCGGACGAGGGCTCACCCGCCGACTTCTTCGCCCGGGTCGCCGCGCCGCTGCCGCTGATCACCATCTGCGAGGCGCTCGGCATCCCCGAGGCCGACCGGCCCTGGCTCCGCGCCCACGCCATGACGATGATGAACGTCGGCGCGGCGGGCAAGGAGGACGCGGTACGGGCCAAGGCCGAACTGCGCGGCTACTTCACCGAACTGACCGCCGAGCGCCGCCGCTCCCCGGGCCAGGACCTCATCAGCACCCTGGCCACCGCCCGCGACGGCGACGAACTCCTCGACGACAAGGAACTGGCCGTCATGGCCATGGTCCTGCTCATCACCGGCCAGGACACCACGACGTACCAGCTCGGCAACATCGCCTACACCCTGCTCACCCGGCCCCAGCTGCTGAAGACGCTCCAGGCCGAACCCGAGCGGCTGCCCCGCACGCTGGAGGAGCTGCTGCGGTACATCCCCTTCCGCAAGGGCGTCGGCATCCCGCGGATCGCCCTGGAGGACGTGGAACTCGGCGGGACCGTCATCAAGGCCGGCGACGTGGTCCATGTGTCGTACCTGACGGCCAACCGCGACCCCGCCAAGTTCGACCGCCCCGACGAGCTGGACCCCGACCGGCCGTCCATCCCGCACATGACGTTCGGCTGGGGCGCCCACCACTGCCTGGGCGCGCCGCTCGCCACCATGGAGCTGGAGGTGGCCTTCGCCACGCTTCTGGCCCGCTTCCCGGCCCTGCGTCTCGACGCGGAGCCCGAGGACATCCGGTGGAACACGACGTCCATCTGGCGTTACCCACTGGCTCTGCCCGTCACCTGGTGACGAGAGCCTCCGCTCCCAGATACGAGGAGAACCCATGGCGACCCTGTGCCGTCCGGCCATCGCTGTGCCCGAACACGTCATCACGATGCAGCAGACCCTGGAGCTGGCCCGGGAGACCCACCACGGGCACCCCCAGCGCGACCTCGTCCTGAGGCTCATCCGGAACACCGGCGTCCAGACCCGGCACCTGGTGCAGCCGATCGAGGAGACCCTCAAGCACCCCGGCTTCGAGCTCCGCAACAAGGTGTACGAGGCCGAGGCCAAGACCCGGGTCCCCGAAGTGGTGCGGCAGGCCCTCGCCAACGCCGACACCGAACCGGCCGACATCGACCTGATCGTCTACGTCTCCTGCACGGGCTTCATGATGCCCTCGCTGACCGCCTGGCTCATCAACACCATGGGGTTCAGAGCCGAGACAAGACAGCTGCCCATCGCCCAGCTCGGCTGCGCGGCCGGCGGCGCGGCGATCAACCGGGCGCACGACTTCTGCCGGGCCTACCCCGACTCCAACGTCCTCATCGTCTCCTGCGAGTTCTGCTCGCTCTGCTACCAGCCCACCGACATCGGCGTCGGGTCCCTGCTCTCCAACGGACTGTTCGGGGACGCCGTTTCCGCCGCCGTCGTCCGGGGGCAGGGCGGCACCGGCATGAAGCTGGAGCGCAACGGCTCCCACCTGGTGCCCGGCACCGAGGACTGGATCTCCTACGCCGTCCGCGACACCGGATTCCACTTCCTGCTGGACAAGCGGGTGCCCGGCACCATGGAGATGCTCGCGCCGGTCCTGAAGGACCTGGTCGACCTGCACGGCTGGTCGGTGCCCGCCATGGACTTCTTCATCGTCCACGCAGGCGGCCCGCGCATCCTGGACGACCTCTGCCACTTCCTCGATCTGCCGATGGAGATGTTCCGCTACAGCCGGGCCACCCTCACCGAACGCGGCAACATCGCCAGCTCCGTCGTCTTCGACGCACTGGCCCGCCTCTTCGACGACGGCGGCGCGGCCGAGTCCGCACAGGGCCTGATCGCCGGATTCGGGCCCGGCATCACCGCCGAGGTCGCGGTGGGCAGCTGGGCGCACCACGGTCCGGCGGCCGACCCGGACCGGGAGCTGGCGGACCTGGAGCTCAAGGCGGGCGTTGCGCTGTCCGGCTGAACCCGTGTTAAGGCGCCGTACGGGCGGGGACGAAGGACCGGGTATTCGCGCTTCGCGGCCGCACACCCGCACCGCGGACGTAACCCCACCCAAGGAGACCTGCATGCGCCTGCGCGCCCGATGGGCCCCGGCAGCCCTGCTGCTGATCGCGCCGTTGATCGGCACCACCACCCCGGCCGCCGCCGCCGACACCGGACCGGAAGGGGTCCCGGTGGAGCGGTCCGCCCGGGCCGTCCCCGGGCAGTACATCGTCACCCTGGAGCCCGAACTCTCACCGGACACCGTCCTGAAGGAGTTCGGGCTCCGCCCGTTGTTCACGTACGGGAATGTCCTGCACGGGTTCGCCGTCACGCTCACCACCACCGAACTGGAGGCCGTCCGGGCCGTCCCCGGCGTACTCGCCGTCGAGGAGAACGCCGAGGTGGCCGTGGACACGCCCAGGACGGGCGGCCTCTTCCGGGCGCCGGCCGCGACCTGGGGCACCGACCGGATCGACCAGCGCGCCCTGCCGCTGGACGACACGTTCACCACCACCGCCACGGGTGACGGCGTGAAGGTGTACGTCGTCGACACCGGGATCGAGTCCGCTCACGCCGAGTTCGGCAGCCGGGTCGTCAAGGGCTACGACGCGGTCGGAGACGGCCGTGACGGGCAGGACTGCAACGGCCACGGCACCCATGTCGCCGGGACCGTCGGCGGCGGAACCTCCGGAGTGGCGAAGGGCGCGTCCCTGGTCGGCGTGCGGGTCCTGAACTGCCAGGGGCGGGGCACCTGGGCCGGCATCATCGCCGGGTTCGACTGGGTGGCCAAGGACGCGGCGGCCGGTTCCACCCCGGCCGTGCTGAACGCCTCGCTCGGCGGGGCCCGTTCGCGTGCCGTCGACGCGGCGGTCGAAGCCGTCGCGGACGCGGGCGTCGTGCCGGTCGTGGCGGCGGGCAACGAGGACGGCGACGCCTGTGACGTCTCCCCGGCCGCGGCCGACGGCGTGGTCACGGTGGGCGCGAGCGACCGGCAGGACCGGGAGACCGCGTTCAGCAACTGGGGCTCCTGCGTCTCGCTCTACGCCCCCGGCGCCGACATCGTCTCCGCGAAGCTCGGCGGCGGCACCGCCTCCCTGAACGGCACCTCCATGGCCAGCCCGCACGTCGCGGGCGTCGCCGCCCTCTACAAGGAGGAGAACCCCTCGGCCACGCCCGCCGCCGTCGCGAACTGGCTGACCGGCACCGCCACCCCGGACGTGCTCTCCGGCCTCGGCCAGGGCTCGCCTGATCTGCTGCTGTACACCGGCGGCCTCTGACACACCGACAGGTGGGGCCGGTGAGCGGCGGGCGACATGCCCTCCGCTCATCGGCCTCCGCCATGTCCGGCTGCTGCCGGAACAGTGGACGGTCTCTCATTTCTCTGCAACTCTCTCACCGCACAACGCAAAACCGAGCCGTAGTGCGTGCACAATCGCGTGTTTCCTGACTACGGATCCAGAGCCGCGCCCTCGTCGCGCCGTGCGCCGAGGCCGAAGATCGGGGAGCTATGAGAGCCCAACGCTGGAGATGGCGGGCGATATCCGCTGTGGTCACGACCAGTCTTCTGATGATCGGCTGGCCGTCGCTCGCCGCCTCGGCGGCCGACGGCCCCAACCTCGCCGCGGGCCGGGCCGCGGCTGCCAGCAGCGCCCATGCCGAGTACCCGGCCCCCAACATCACCGACGGCAACGCGTCGACGTACTGGGAGAGCGCGGGCGGCAACCTGCCCCAGTGGGTGCAGACCGACCTCGGCACCTCCGCCCGGGTCGACGAGGTGACCCTGAAGCTCCCGCCGTCCTGGGAGAGCCGCTCGCAGACCCTGTCGCTCCAGGGCAGCGCGGACGGCACCAGCTTCGCGACGCTGAAGAGCTCGGCCGCGTACTCCTTCACCCCGGGCGCCGCCAACACGGTGAAGGTGTCCTTCCCGGCCACGCTGACCCGCTTCGTCCGGGTGCACATCACCGCCAACACCGGCTGGCAGGCCGCGCAGCTCTCCGAACTGGAGGTGCGGGCGGCAGCCTCCTCATCCGGCAACCTCGCCGCGGGGAAGGCCCTCAAGGCAAGTAGCAGCAACGGAAGTTACGCCGCCGCCAACGCCAACGACGGCAACCGGGACAGCTACTGGGCGAGCCGCGAGAACGCCTTCCCGCAGTGGATCGAGGCCGACCTCGGAGCCTCGGTCCGCGTGGACCGGGTCGTCCTGCGGCTGCCCGACGGCTGGGCCGCGCGCAGCCAGACGCTGAAGCTCCAGGCCTCCACCAACGGCACGGAGTTCACCGACCTCACCGCCTCCAGGGACTACCGCTTCGACGCGGCGGGCGGGCAGTCGGCGACGATCTCCTTCGATCCCACGACCACCCGGTACGTCCGCGTCCTGGTCACCGCCAACACCGGCAGCCCGTCAGCCCAGTTGGCCGAGCTGGAGGTCTACGGACCCGCCACCGGCGACACCCAGGCGCCGACCGCACCGGCCGACCTGGCGTTCACCGAGCCCGCCACCGGCCAGATCCGGCTGACCTGGAAGGCATCCACGGACAACACCGGCGTCACCGGCTACGACGTCTACGCCGACAACACGCTGCTGGCCTCCGTCGCGGGCAACGTCACCACGTACACCGACACCCGCCCGACCGGGCAGACCGTCTCGTACCACGTACGCGCCAAGGACGCGGCGGGCAACGTCTCGGCCAACAGCAACACCGTGACCCGCACCGGCGACACCGGCGACACCCAGGCACCCACCGCCCCGACCGCGCTCGCGTTCACCGAGCCGGCCGCCGGGCAGATCCGGCTCACCTGGCAGGCGTCCACCGACAACAAGGGCGTCACCGGCTACGACGTCTACGCCAACAACGTGCTGCGCGGCTCGGTCGCGGGCAACGTCCTGACGTACACCGACACCCAGCCGGTCACCACCACCGTCAGCTACTTCGTCCGGGCCAAGGACGCGGCGGGCAACGTCTCCACCAACAGCAACACCGTGACCCGCAACGGCTCCACCGGTGCCGCCTCCAACCTCGCGGTCAACAAGCCGATCACGGCCTCCTCGGTGGTGCACACCTTCGTCGCCGCCAACGCCAACGACAACAACACCGCCACCTACTGGGAAGGCGCGGGCGGCAGTTACCCGAACACCCTCACCGTCCAGCTCGGCTCCAACGCCGACACGCAGAGCGTCGTCGTCAAGCTCAACCCGGACAGCAGCTGGGGTCCCCGCACCCAGCGGATCGAGGTCCTGGGCCGTGAGCAGAACTCCTCGTCCCTCAACTCCCTGGTCGCTGCCAAGGATTACGCCTTCAGCCCGGCGAGCGGCAACACGGTGACCATCCCGGTGACCGCCCGCGTCGCCGACGTCCAGCTGAAGTTCACCGCCAACAGCGGCTCCGGCGCCGGTCAGGTCGCCGAGTTCCAGGTCCTGGGCGCCCCGGCCGCCAACCCTGACCTCCAGGTCACCGCCGTCACCGCGTCGCCCGCCACCCCGGTGGAGTCCGACGCCATCACGCTGACCGCCACCGTCCGCAACACGGGCGCGCTCGCCGCACCGGCGAGCAAGGTCGACTTCCGGCTCGGCGGCTCCAGGGTCGCCACCGGCAACGTCGGCGCCCTGGCCGCCGGTGCCTCCACCCAGGTCAGCGCCGCCATCGGCGCACGAGGCGCGGGCAGTTACGTCCTGAGCGCGGTCGCCGACCCGGGGAACGAGGTCATCGAGCAGAACGAGACCAACAACACCTACACGGCCGCCTCCCCGCTGGTCGTGCAGCCGGTCGCCAGCTCCGACCTCGTCGCCGCGTCCGTCACCACCTCGCCCTCCGCCCCGGCGGCGGGCGACACCGTCACCTTCTCCGTCGCCATCAAGAACCAGGGCACCATCGCCTCCGCGGGCGGCAGCCACGGCATCACGCTCACGCTGCTCAACTCCCAGGGCGCCACGGTGAGGACCTTCACCGGCGCGCACACCGGAGCCATCGCGGCCGGCGCCGCCACCGCACCGGTCTCCCTCGGCACCTGGCCCGCCGCCAACGGCTCGTACACCCTGCGCACGGTCCTCGCGGCCGACGCCAACGAGCTCCCGGTCAAGCGCGAGAACAACACCTCCACCGAGTCCCTCTTCGTCGGACGCGGCGCCAACATGCCGTACGACATGTACGAGGCGGAGGACGGCACCACCGGCGGCGGCGCCCAGGTCGTCGGCCCGAACAGGACCGTCGGCGACATCGCGGGCGAGGCCTCCGGGCGCAAGGCCGTCACGCTCAACAGCACCGGCAACTATGTGGAGTTCACCACCAGGAAGTCCACGAACACGCTGGTCACCCGGTTCTCCATCCCCGACTCGGCGGGCGGCGGCGGGATCAACTCCACGCTCAACGTCTACGTCGACGGCACCTTCCTCAAAGCCATCGACCTCACCTCCAAGTACGCCTGGCTGTACGGGAACGAGGCCGCCCCCGGCAACTCCCCGAGCGCCGGAGCGCCCCGCCACATCTACGACGAGGCCAACGTCATGCTGGGCCGGACGGTCCCGGCCGGCGCCAAGATCCGGCTCCAGAAGGACGCCGCCAACTCCTCCACGTACGCGATCGACTTCGTCAGCCTGGAGCAGGTCGCGCCGGTCGCCAACCCGAACCCCGCGACGTACGCCGTGCCGACCGGGTTCACCCACCAGGACGTCCAGAACGCCCTGGACCGGGTCCGCATGGACACCACCGGAAACCTGGTCGGCGTCTACCTGCCGCCGGGGGAGTACAGCACGGCCAGCAAGTTCCAGGTGTACGGCAAGGCGGTCAAGGTGGTCGGCGCCGGGCCCTGGTACACCCGGTTCAACGCGCCGGCCACACAGGACAACACCGACATCGGCTTCCGGGCCGAGGCCAGCGCCAAGGGATCGTCGTTCGCCAACTTCGCCTACTTCGGCAACTACACCTCCCGTATCGACGGGCCTGGCAAGGTGTTCGACTTCGCCAACGTGTCGGACATCGTCATCGACAACATCTGGAACGAGCACATGGTGTGCCTCTACTGGGGCGCCAACACCGACAGCATCACCATCAAGAACTCCCGGATCCGCAACATGTTCGCCGACGGCATCAACATGACCAACGGGTCCACCGACAACCTCGTCACCAACAACGAGGCCCGTGCCACCGGTGACGACAGCTTCGCGCTCTTCTCGGCGATCGACGCCGGGGGAGCCGACATGAAGAACAACATCTACGAGAACCTGACCTCGATCCTCACCTGGCGCGCGGCGGGCGTGGCCGTCTACGGCGGCTACGACAACACCTTCCGCAACATCCACATCGCCGACACCCTGGTCTACTCCGGGATCACGGTCAGCTCGCTGGACTTCGGCTACCCGATGAACGGCTTCGGGACCCAGCCGACGAAGATCGAGAACATCTCGATCGTCCGGTCCGGCGGCCACTTCTGGGGATCGCAGACCTTCCCCGGGATCTGGCTCTTCTCGGCGTCCAAGGTGTTCCAGGGCATCCGGATCTCCAACGTCGACATCGTCGATCCGACGTACAGCGGCATCATGTTCCAGACGAACTACGTCGGCGGACAGCCGCAGTTCCCGATCAAGGACACCGTGCTCACCGACATCTCCATCTCCGGTGCGCGCAAGAGCGGTGACGCCTTCGACGCCAAGTCCGGTTTCGGGCTCTGGGCCAACGAGATGCCGGAGGCGGGGCAGGGCCCGGCGGTCGGTGAGGTCACGTTCAACGGCCTGAGGCTCAGCAACAACGCCCAGGACATCCGGAACACGACGTCCACCTTCAAGATCAACATCAATCCGTAGCGAGGCACCGGAAGATCGCATGGAGGGGCGTTTCCCGTTGGCCGGGAAGCGCCCCTTCCGCGTACATTCCTTGCATTCAGAAGTCGGAGATTTGCAGTCTTTACGTTAGCCTTGCGTCCATGACGCGACGACTTGCTCAGGTAGCCAAGAAGGTTGGGGTCAGTGAGGCCACGGTGAGCCGGGTGCTGAACGGCAAGCCCGGGGTCTCCCGCGCCACCCGTCAGTCCGTGCTCACGGCGCTGGACGTCCTCGGCTACGAGCGGCCCACCCAACTGCGCGGCGAGCGGGCCCGGCTGGTCGGCCTCGTCCTGCCGGAGCTGCAGAACCCGATCTTCCCGGCCTTCGCCGAGGTGATCGGCGGAGCCCTCGCGCAGCAAGGGCTCACGCCGGTCCTCTGCACGCAGACCAAGGGCGGCGTCTCGGAGGCGGATTACGTGGACCTCCTTCTCCAGCAGCAGGTCTCCGGCGTGGTCTTCGCCGGCGGCCTCTTCGCGCAGGCCGACGAGGCGCACGAGCACTACCACCGGCTCGCCGAGCGCCGCATCCCTGTCGTGCTGATCAACGCCCCTATAGAGGGCCTCGACTTCCCCTGTGTCTCCTGTGACGACGCGGTCGCCATCGAGCGCGCCTGGCGCCACCTGGCCTCTCTCGGCCATGAGCGCATCGGTGTGGTGATCGGTCCGTCCGACCATGTGCCCTCCCGCCGTAAGCTGGCGGCGGCGCGCGCGGTCGCGGAGGCCACCGGCGGCCGGCTCGCGGAGGAGGACGTCGAGCGTTCGATGTTCTCGCTGGAGGGCGGCCAGGCGGCCGCCTCCCGGCTGCTGGAACGAGGCGTCACCGGCATCATCTGCGCCAGCGACCCGCTGGCGCTCGGCGCGGTCCGGGCGGCCCGCAGACGCGGCCTCGGAGTGCCGTCGGACGTCTCGGTCGTGGGCTTCGACGACTCGGCCTTCATGAGCTGCACCGAACCGCCGCTCACCACCATCCGCCAGCCCATCGAAGCCATGGGCCGCGCGGCCGTGGAGCTGCTCTGCGCGGGCATCCAGGGGGGCGCGGTGCCGCCCGGGGAGCTGCTGTTCGAGCCGGAGCTGGTGGTGCGCGGCTCGACGGCGAAGGCGCCCCGATGAGGCGTCACCGAGCGGAACCGCCGACTTGTGCGTACAGCTGTCCGACAATTGCGAAACACGAAGGGGATTCTGCGGATGCTCGACGAGTGCCTTCCAGCTCCGTGATCCGCCCGGCCGCCCAGCCGCCTGGTGGCCGGTCTCCCGCGTCCGGCAGGATCGCGGGGCGCCGGGTGCTGCGGCAGAGTGGGCACCATGGACGACCTGAACGCACTCGCCGATGAGCACCTGGCCGCCGCGCGCGCCTCCGCGCACGGCCGCAGCGCGCACCTCCTCATCCAGGAGCCGCCCCTGCGCCAGACGGTGATCGCCCTCACCTCCGGTTCGGCCCTCGACGAGT
Organism: Streptomyces sp. NPDC101178; assembly: GCF_044767965.1. Taxonomy (NCBI): domain Bacteria; kingdom Bacillati; phylum Actinomycetota; class Actinomycetes; order Kitasatosporales; family Streptomycetaceae; genus Streptomyces; species Streptomyces sp. NPDC101178. The sequence continues at coordinate 426,830 of NZ_JBIWOZ010000006.1, read as the reverse complement.
ACAACGCGCCGCCCGCCGCCTCCCTCCTGGTGCTGCGCGGCACGGTCCGCCTCACCGCCGGCTCCGGCGACGCCGAACTCCCGGCCGGCACACTCCACCCGATCCCGCAGGAGCGCCACGGGCTGCTGGCCCTCGACGACGCGGTGGTCCTGCTCACGGCCGTCAACGACTGACGCCGACCTCCGCCGCCGCCGGACCTCTGTCGACGGCTCGCAGCGCATCCGGAAACCGTACGGCCCGCGCAGGTGTGTCCGGGCCGGGACGTGGCAGGAGAGGATCGAGGGAAGCCGGGACGTCCGACGGACGAGCACCCAGCCCCGCCGCGTCCGACCACGTCCCCGGAGAACCAGCTTGACCACCCAGACCGCCGCAGCCGCGGAACCCGCCGCGCCCGCCGCCGGACGCCCCCGCACGCCGCGCAGCTGGCTCACCGCCTTGCGCCGCACGCCCCTCTCGCTGTGGAACGACGACATCACCGACTGGGCCGCCGCCCTCACCTACTACGCCATCCTCGCGCTGCTCCCGGCCCTCCTCGTCACCGTCTCGGTGATCGGCCTCGCCAACCCCGACGCGACCACCGCCCTGATCGCCGACATCACCGCGTTCGCCCCGGCCGAGTCGGGGGAGGCCCTGCGCCGCCCGCTGGAGGCCGCCACCGAGAAGCGCTCCGCCGTCTGGCTGCTCGTCGGCACCGGTGCCGTGAGCGCCGTCTGGTCCGCGTGCAGCTACCTCGCGGTCTTCCGCCGCGCGCTGCACGCCATGCACGGCGTCAGCGACCACCGCCCGCCCCTGCGGCAGGCGCACATGATCGTCGTCTCCGCGATCGGTCTGCTCGTCCTCCTGATGACCAGCGCCGTCGCGCTCGTCCTGACCGGCCCCCTGGCCCGCTGGCTCGGCCGCCGCGTCGGCCTGCCGCACGAGGGGCAGACGGTGTGGGCGGCGCTGAAGTGGCCGCTGCTGCTCTGCCTCGTCGCCTGCCTGATCATGGTCCTCTTCAGCACCGGCCCCCGCTCCGCGCGCGGTATCCGCCGAAGCCTGCCCGGCGGGGTCCTGGCCGCCTTCCTCTGGCTCACCGCGTCGGCTCTCTTCGCCCTGTACGCGACCCAGGTCGGCAGCTACAGCAGGCTCTACGGCTCCCTCGCCGGGCTCGTCGTCTTCCTGATCTGGGTCTGGTTCGCCAACCTCTCGCTGCTCGCGGGAGCCCAGTTCAACGTGGAGCTGGCCCGCCCGGAGCCGGAGAAGCGGTCGAAGAGCGAGCCTGAGAAGGAGCCCATGGACGAGCCTGAGGGCAAGCCGGTGGACGAGCCCGGGAAGGGGCCTGAGGGGAAGCCGGTGGACGAGCCCGGGAAGGGGCCTGAGGGGAAGCCGGTGGACGAGTCTGAGGGGAAGCCGGTGGACGAGTCTGAGGAGGGGGCGACGGACGGGCCGGAGAAGAAGCCTGGTGAGGAGCCCGCTAAGGCCGCAGGATGAGGCGCACCGGGTCGCCCTCCTTGGTCTCCATCCGCCGCACCGCCACCGCCGCCTCCTCCAGCGGCAGTACGTCGGTGACCGACCGGGAGAAGTCCAGCCGCCCGCCCTCGGCGAGCCGGACGAGCTGCGCCACATGGTGCTCCTCCGAGCCGTAGTGCCCGAGGATCCGGTGCTGGAGATAGCTGAACCGGGTGGAGCGGTCGATCGTCAGCGGCTGGTCGCTCAGTCCCACCAGCACCAGCCGCCCCTTCGGCGCCAGCGCGTTCAACGCCTGCTCCCGGACCTGCGGCACGCCCGCGAAGTCGAACGCCGCCTCCAGGCCCGCGCCGCCCGTCGCGCCGAGCACCTGCTCGCGCAGGCGCGGGTCGCCGGAGTCCAGCGCCAGATCCGCGCCGAAGCGCAGGGCCCGGTCGCGGGCGGCGGGGGCCGGGTCCACCGCGATCACCGGGTACGCGCCCACCGCCCGCAGCAGCTGTACGGCGTGCGCCCCGAGGCCGCCCGCGCCCCAGACCCCGACGGCCTGCGCCGGGCGTACGTCACCGGTGACGGTCACCGCCGCCCACGGGGTCGAGACCGCGTCCGGAATGATCGCCGCCTGGTCGAGCGGCAGGGTGAAGGGCAGGGCGACGAGGGTGGTGGCGGAGGCCACGGCGTACTCGGCCCAGCCACCGTCGTAATCGACACCTCGCGTGTGCGTCCGGCCGCCGCGCCGCTCGCCGGCCTGGAGGACCACCCGCTGCCCGGCCGTCCAGCCGTCGACCCCGGGCCCGAGCGACTCGACCGTCCCGGCCACCTCGTGGCCCAGAGTGACCGTTTCTGCGTCCAGATACAGCGGTGTGAGTGTGCCGTCGACAAGATGCACATCAGAGAGGCAGACTCCGGCCGCCGCCACTTTCACCAGCACCTCGCCAGGTCCCGGCACCGGCTTCGCCACCTCCTCGACGGAGAGCGTGCGGGTGGGCAGGTGCAGGCGCACGGCGCGCATGCGGTCCATGGCGGGGTCCTTGTCGTGACGGCGTGAGGGCGTGACGGTACGGCCCGGTCGCGGGTCACGGGACCCGGCCGGTCAGGCCTTCGAACGGTATCCGGCCACGATCGGCATCGTCTCGCGCAGCACCCGCACACTGTCGTTCGACGCGTCCCCGAGCCGGTGGCCCTTCCAGAGCCCCTCGGCACTGGAGAACCGGCTGATCCGCTTGCAGTGGCTGCCGCACGCGGCGCGGTACGCCATGAGGGTGTAGTGGCTGCCGTCCTCGGTGATCCAGCCGGTGTTGTACGGGCGGGTGCGGCTCACGTTCATCGAACCGCCGGTGTCCGACACCAAGGTCGTACGGTCATGGGCCAGGCCCAGGTTGTGCCCGATCTCGTGGCTCGCCGAGTCCAGCTCGATGCCGTCGACCTCGACGACCGCGTACGCGTACTCGTCGGTGGAGCTGTCGAGTGCGGGTGTGTAGTCCGCCGTGCCGCCGCCGCGCTCGGTCCGCTCGACGACGAGCGTCACCAGGTCGGCGCCGTACCGCGCGCGCTGCTCGTGCACCTGGCGGCCGAGCCCCGAGGTGTGGTCCTTCAGTACGGCGTACGCGGCGCGGAACTCCTCCGAACCGTCGTACCCCTTCGCCGTGTACGGGTGGACGACCCGGATGATCCCGCAGAGCCCGTCCGCCGCGAGCGAGCGGTTCATCCGGGTCGCGATCCGCTGGGCCGAGGCCGGGACCTGGTGTTCGCCGCCGAGCCGCTGCGCGGCCTTGGGCGTGTGGACCACCAGCACATCGACGACGGGACAGCCCGCCGCTCGCGCCGCCGCTCCCGCCGGAGCGCTCGCGGACCGGTCGGCGAAGAACGGGGCGACACAGAGGGAGGCGGCGACGGCCACGGCCAGAGTCGCTTTCACAAGGGGTGCGCGCATGGGGAGTCGGCTCCATCCGGAGAGGGCGGGCGGAGAGAACTACTCGGAGTGACCGAGTGCGAATCCTTTCTAACACTCGGTGAACTTCGCCGCCCGTCGCGCCGGATACCGGGCGGTACGAAGGTCGAGGCCGGGTGGAGGGATGTGGCGGTGAGCAGGTGGGCAGGTACACGTGTACGAACTCGCACAAGCGGTATGGCAGTCGGTGGCAGAGGGGCGTGTGTGACGTGACGGAACAGAGCGAGTGGCGGTTCTCCGACGACCGGGGGCAGCTGTCGACGGCGGTCCGGCGGCCCGAGCGGGTGCTCGCCTATGTCCAGGCCGGAGCGACGCTGTGGGGCCTCGGGATCCGGCCGCAGGCGATCTTCGGCTCCGACCATGACGGCCCCGAGCCCGACCGCGCCAAGACCGGGACGCTTCCGCTGGACGAGGTGGCGTACGCCGGCGCGGGCAGCGGGCTGGACGTGGAGCGGCTGCTGAGCGGCCGGCCCGATCTGGTGGTCGCGGTGAGCTACGGCAACGGCCATGTGTACGGGCTGGCGCCGGAGACCGCCAAGCCGCTGGAGGAGCGGGTCCCGGTCGTCGTCATCGATGTGAGCCAGGCCCGTACGTTCGCGGAGATCGGCGACCGGTTCGCCGAGCTGGCCCGCTCGCTCGGGGCCGAGTCGCCCGCGGAGGCGGACGCCGATCTGGACGCCGCCCGGGAGCGGCTGCGGACGATCGCCGCCGCGGGCGGGGCCGACGGGCCGCGCGTGGTCGCCCTCTCCCCGGCCGGCCCCGACCAGGCCCATGTCGCGCGCCCCAGGATGTGGCCCGAACTACGCGTCCTCACCGACCTCGGCGTCCGCCTGGTGGAGCCGGCGCCGGGCCCCGGCGCCAACTGGTCCACGCTCGGCCGGGCGGACACCCTCGCGCTCCGCCCGGACGTGATCCTCACCGACATCCGCGCCCACGCCGCCCCGCTCGACGAGCTGGGCCCGGACGGCGGGGAGCCGGTCGTGCCGTGGAACCCGGAGCCGCTGTACGGCCCCCGCGACCACGCCCGCTTCCTCGGCCTGGTCGCGGACGCGCTGGAGGGGTAGGCGACGGGCGCGTCGGAGGGGTGAGGCGTCTTTGGGGGCGGCGCCTGCTCCGTCGGGACCAGGCCTACTCCGTCGGGACCAGCCCGTCGGCCACGAGCCCGGCGAGGACCGCCTCGCCGAGCGCGTGCACGGCGGACTGGGGGCGGACCATCACGGTGAACTCCTTGATCCGCCCGTCCTCGGCGAGGTGGACCAGGTCGATGCCGTGGATCTCCTTGCCGTTCACGGTCGCCCGGAAGAGCAGGACCGCCGCCGGAGCCTCGGACCCGTCCACGCCGGTCTCCGCCGTGCCGGCGAACTCTCCGATGTACCGGAAGTCCTCGAAGGTGCGCAGCAGCACCCCGAAGAGGCCCAGCACCATCGGCCGGCCCTCGAACGGCGTGAACTTCACCGGGCTGTAAAGCCGGATGTCCTCGGTGAAGAGGCCGTCCAGGGCGCTGAGGTCGCGGGTGTCGACGGCGGCGCGGAAGCGGTCCACTGCGGTGGTCATGGCGTCTCCTCGAAGGGCGGTAGTCAAGAAAGTGACTACTCATGAATATGACTAGTCACTTTCTTGACTATCATGAGCCGTGTGCTCCTGGACAGGGGTGCGGGGGAGTGGGTGGGGAGAGGGAGGCGGCCCGATGGCCTTGCGTCATGCCGTACTGGCGGCGCTGCTCGACGAGGAGCTGAGCGGATACCAGCTGGCCAAGGCGTTCGGCATGGGCGTCGCGAACTTCTGGCACGCGCTGCCGCAGCAGCTGTACGCCGAGCTCGCCAAGCTGGAGAAGGAGGGACTGGTGGCCGGGCGCGAGGTCGTGCAGGACGCGCGGCCCAACAAGCGCCTGTTCCGGGTCACCGACGACGGCCTCGCCGAGCTGGAGCGGTTCGCGGCGGTCGCCGCCAAACCGTCGTTCATCCGGGACGACCTGCTGGTCAAGGTCCAGGCGGCGGACCATCTCGACGCCGCCGAGCTGATCGCGCGGCTCACCGAACGGGCGGAGTTCGCCGAGGCCAGGGCCGCACAGTTCGAGGCGCTGCTGAAGGGGATGCGCGGTGAGCGGCCGGAGGAGGAGTTCCTGCGGTACGGGGAGCGGATCGGGCCCTATCTGACGTGCCGGCGCGGGCTCGCCTTCGAGCGGGCCAACCGGGACTGGTGCCGGGAGGTCATCGACGTCCTGCGGGTGCGGTCGACCGTCTGACGGCATGGCACAACTCTCCAAAAAATATTCTGCAAAAATACTTTGGGAAAGTGGCCGGGCCGCTCTACGCTGCTGCCATGACCAGCGAACCGACCCGCCGCGTCCTCGATCCCGAACGCGACGGAGCCGCCTTCAAAGCCCTCACCCACCCGCTGCGGATCGAGCTGCTCGGCCTGCTCCGGCAGCACGGTCCGGCCACCGCCAGCGAGCTGGCCGCGCGGACGGGCGAGTCCTCGGCCTCCACCAGCTACCACCTGCGGGTCCTCGCGAAGTACGCGTTCGTCGCCGAGGCCGACCACCGCGACAGCCGTGAACGCCGTTGGAAGGCCGTGCACTCCGTCACCTCGTGGAGCAACGAGGCCATGCACCGCGCGCCCGGTGGCCGCGCCGCGCTCAGCGCACTCCGCCGCCGCCAGCTCGCACACCTGGAGCGCTCGCTGGCCCGCCACGAGGCCGACCTGGAGGGCGGCCGGCTCGACAGCGCCTGGCAGGAGCCGTCGGGGCTGAGCGACAGCCTGCCCCGGCTGACCCCGGAGTCGCTGGCCGAGCTGTGGGAGACGCTCGCGGCGAAGACGGCCGAACTGACCGCCCGCGACGCGGACGACCCCCGCGCCGAACAGGTCGTGGTCTTCACGGCCGGGCTCCCGCTGGCGCCGGAGCCCGCCCCCGACGCGGAGGGGAGCGCCTCGTGAGCGGCGGAGCCGAGACGCGGGCTCCCGGCGACGACGCGCCGATACCGCCTCCGCCCGCCCCCACCCGTCCCGGCCTCGACCCGCTGACCGCGCGCCGCCGGTTCGCCACGGTCTCCTTCCTCTTCTGGTTCCCGCTCGGCATGTCCATCGCGACCGGGGTGCTCCTCTACACCGAGCGCGGCATGGGCCTCGCCGCCATCGCGGGCTTCTTCGCCGTGCACTCCCTCACCGCCGCCGCGATGGAGCTGCCCACCGGCGGACTCTCCGACGTCATCGGCCGCCGGGCCGTCCTGGCCACCGCCGGGCTCCTCAACGCCACGGCCTTCACGCTCATCGGCCTGTCCGCGACCGCCTGGGCCATCACGCTCGGCATGGTCCTGATGGGCTGCGCCCGCGCCCTGTCCAGCGGGCCCGCCGAGGCCTGGTACGTCGACACCGTCCACGCCCACGCGGGCCCCGGCGCCGACATCCGTACCGGACTGGCGCGCGGCTCCTCCGCCATGTCCGCCTCCCTCGCCCTCGGCACCCTGCTCGGCGGCGGCCTGCCCTGGCTGCTCGGCCTCGTCCCGCACGCGGGCGAGTGGCTCACCGGCGCGACCGGCGGGCTCGTCATCCCGCTCTCCGTGCCCGCGCTCCTCGGCGTGCTCGTCGAGATCGTCTTCGTGCTCTACGTGGTGAGCGCCCTGCCCGAACCGCCCCGGCCCCGGGCCACCCTGCGCGGAGTCGTCGGCGGGGTGCCCACCGCCATCGGTGCCGGGATCCGGCTCGGCGGCCAGGACGCCGTGATCCGGCGCCTCCTGCTGACCGCGAGCACCAGCGGGGCCGCCCTCGCGGCGGTCGAACTGCTCACCCCGCGCCGGGCCGCCGCCCTCATGGGGACAGCCGAGTCCGGGGCGCTGCTCTTCGCCGGACTCGCCTGCGCCGGGTTCGTGTGCTCCGCCCTCGGCAGCCAACTCGGCCCGCTCGCGGCTCGGCTGACCCGCAGCAGCGGGCGCGCGGTGCTGACGGGCCGCGGAGTGGTGGTGCTCGGCCTCGCGCTGCTCGGCCTCACCACCGGCTCGATGAGCATCCTGGCCACGGTGGTCGCCGTCACCGGCTTCGGGCTGGTCTATCTGGGGCTCGGCGTCGCGGCGCCCAACGCCAACGACCTGCTGCACCGCCGGGTCGACGCCTCGGGCCGGGCCACCGCGCTCTCCGTCCAGTCGCTCGCCCTGCAACTGGTGGCCGCCGGTGCGGGACTGGCCGTCGGTACCCTGCCGCTCGGCCCGCTGCCCTGGCTGCTGGCCGCCGCCGTCGTGCTGGCCGGAGCCCTGCTCTGGGTACGCGGGACCGACGGGTATCCGCAGAAGCCGGCCCCCGCGCCGACCGTTCCGGCCGGATCGGCGCCCGAACGGTGACCGGCCGGTGCCCGATGCCCGCGGTGGCTTCCGTCCCCGGGGCCGGATCGGGCTGAATGGGGGCGGAGGACCTGAGGACACCCACGCCACACCAGCTGAGGAGATCCACCCCGATGCCCGACCACACCGACCTGCTGGTCGTCGGCGAATGCGTCGCCGACATCGTCCGGCTGCCGGACCAGGAAGACAGGGTCCACCCCGGCGGCAGCCCCGCCAACGTCGCCTACGGCCTGGCCCGCCTCGGCCACCCCGCCACGCTCCTCACCCAGCTCGGCCCCGACCCGAACGGGCGGCTCATCCGGGACCACCTGGCCTCCGCCGGCGTCACCGTCCGGACCGACGGCTCCGCGACCGCCACCCCGTCGGCCGTCGTCACGCTGGACGGAGCCGGGCAGGCCTCGTACGCGTTCGACGTCGCCTGGACCCTCGCACCGGTCACCGTCGAACCCGCACCGGGCCATGTGCACACCGGGTCGATCGGCGCGGTCGTGGAACCGGGGTCGGCCACGGTGCTGGACATCGTGCGCGCCGCCCGGGCCACCGCGACCGTCAGCTACGACCCCAACGTGCGGCCCGCGCTCATGGGCGACCACGCGGCCGCGGTGGCCCGGGTCGAGGAGTGCGTCGCGCTGAGCGACCTGGTCAAGGCCAGTGACGAGGACCTGGAGTGGCTGTATCCGGGCGAGGAGCCGGAGAAGGCCGCCGCGCGCTGGCTGGAGCGCGGGCCCGCCGCCGTCCTCGTGACCCGGGGCGGTGACGGGGCCCTGGCCTTGCTGCCCGGCGGCCGGATCATGGCGGCGGCCGCGCCGGTCGACGTCGTGGACACCGTCGGCGCGGGCGACGCGTTCATGTCGGGGACGCTCCACGCGCTGGCCGCGCACGGTCTCCTCGGCGCCGGCGCGCGGGAGCGGCTGCGCGCCGTGGGCCGGGACACCGTCACCGACGTACTGCGCCACGCGGTCGCCTCCGCCGCCGTCACCGTCTCCCGGGCCGGCGCCAACCCGCCCGATGCGCAGGAGCTCCGGGAGGCGCTCACCCGTGACGGGGCTCAGGGGGCTTCCGGAGGCGCTCGTACGTAACTGACAAGCCGTCATGACCCGTTCGGCCCAGTCGAACGCACCCTCGCCAGGCGTCCCGCCGTTCGTCAACCGTTCGCGGTATGACAACGGGATCGGGGCAGCGGGTGGCGAGCGGACGGGCAGTGGACAGCGGTGCGGGCCGGCGGGAGCGCGCGTTGGCGGGCGGCGCGCGCACGGCGGTGCTGGAGGGTGTGGCGGGCTGGGTGCCGGGCGAGCCGGTCCCCAACGACCTGCTCCCGGCCGGGTGGGGTGTCGACGACGCCTGGGTCCGCCGCCGTACGGGGATCGGCAGCCGGCACCGCGCCGGACCCGGGGTCGCCACCGGTGACCTCGCCTACGTGGCGGCCTCCCGGCTGCTCGCGGACTCCCCGGCGGCGGGCCCGGTCGACGCGGTGGTCCTCGCCACCGCCACCCCCGACCACCTCTGCCCCGGCACCGCGCCCGCCCTCGCCTCCCGGCTCGGGCTCGGCACCGTACCGGCGCTGGACATCGCCGCCGTGTGCAGCGGGTTCGTCTACGGGCTCGCCCTGAGCCACGGCCTGGTCGCCTCCGGGCTGTACGCGCGCATCCTGCTGGTCGGCGCCGACGTCTACTCGACCTGGCTCGACCCGGAGGACCGCTCGGCCGGCGTCGTCTTCGGTGACGGGGCGGGCGCGGCCCTGGTGGCGGCCGGGCGGACCGGTGACCCCGGTGAGCTGCTCGCCTTCGACCTGGGCAGTGACGGCACCGGTCATGACCTGATCACCGTCCCCGGTGGCGGCGCCCGGGCCCGCGCGGACGGGAAACCGCCCGCGCTCTCGGACGCGTACTTCCGGATGCAGGGCCGGACCGTCTACCAGCACGCCGTGGAGCGGATGACCGGCTCGTGCCGGGTGCTCCTGGAGCGGGTGGGCTGGGACCCGGCCCAGGTCGACCACTTCGTCCCGCACCAGGCCAACGCCCGGATCCTGCACGCCGTCGCGGACCGGGTCGGCATCGCGCCGCAGCGGTGCGTCACCCATCTGGAGCGGGTCGGCAACACCGGCGCCGCCTCCATCCCCCTCGCCCTGGCCGACGCGGCGGGCCGAGGAGTGCTCCGGCGCGGGGACCGGGTGCTGCTCACCGCGTTCGGGGGCGGACTGACCTGGGGTTCGGCGGCGCTTCGGTGGCCGGGGACCCCGCAGACCAACTCGACGATTTCTACGGAAGGAACACAGCATGTCGCAGTCCGCTGATCAGGGCCCCGGAGCCGCCACCGGCACCGCCATCGCGGTGACGGGGGTCGGCCTGGTGACACCCGCAGGGGCTGACGAGCACAGCTTCTGGGAAGGCCTGTGCTCCGGGCACTCCACCGCCCGCCGCTGCGAGGAACTGGCCGGTCTCCCGGTCGACTTCGCCTGCCCGGTCGACGCCGTCGACCTGGACGAGGCGGTGGGCGGCCGTTCGGTGTGGCGGATGGCCCGGTTCGTGAAACTGGCCGTCGTCGCGGCCCGGCAGGCCGTCGCCGACGCCGGTCTCGACCCGGCCGTGTGGGACGGCGGCCGGGTCGGCGTGGTGCTCGGCGTCGGCGTCGGAGGCGTCTCCGTCCTGGTGGACAACGCCGCCAAGCTGGCCGCCTCGGGACCGGAGGCGGTCTCGCCGCTGCTCGTCCCGATGATGATCCCCAACGCGGCGGCCGGTGAGGTCGCCATCGCGCTGAAGGCGGGCGGCCCGAGCCTCGCGCCCGCGACCGCCTGCGCCTCCGGGGCCACCGCGATCGCCGTCGCCCGCGATCTGCTGCTCGGCGGCAGCTGTGACGTGGTGGTGGCCGGAGGCGCCGAGTCGGTGCTGACGCCGCTGGTGGTGACCGCGTTCGCGCGGATGGGCGCGCTCTCCACCCGTACCGGCGATCCGGCGGGCGCGTCGCGGCCGTTCGCCGCCGACCGGGACGGCTTCGTGATCGGCGAGGGCGCCGCCATGCTGGTCCTGGAGCGCGAGGAGGCGGCCCGCACCCGGGGCGGCCGGGCCCGCGTGCTGCTCACCGGCGCCGGTTCCAGCACCGACGCCCACCACCCCACCGCCCCGGCCCCCGACGGACGCGGCGCCCAGCGCGCGGTCCAGGCGGCGCTCGACCAGGCGGGCTGGACGCCCGGCGAGGTCGACCACATCAACGCCCACGGCACCTCCACCCCCCTCAACGACGCCATGGAGACCACCCTCATCTCCCGGCTCTTCCCGCACCGCCCGCCCGTCACCGCACCCAAGGGCGTCATCGGGCACACCCTCGCGGCGGCGGGCGCGATCGAGGCGGTCGCCACCATCCTGACGCTGGAACGTTCCCTCATCCCGCCGATCGCCAACCTGGACGCCCTGCCCAACGGCTTCCCGCTCGACTGCGTGGTGAAGGAGCCCCGCCACCGACGGGTCGAGCGCGCGGTGAGCCACTCCTTCGGCTTCGGCGGACACAACGTGGCGCTCGCCTTCCAACGCGCCTGACCCCGCAGGGCCGTTCGGGAACGGCGGGGGGTGTCCTCGCCGTTCCTTGATCGTTACCCTGTCGTGACCGTATCCACGCATGAACCACCCAGTCCCTCCACGAACGATCTGCTCACCCGAGTGCTCTACGGCGACAACTTCCGCCAGGAGCACGGATTCTGGCGACGGCTGCTCACAACAGAACCGTTTCGTCGCTCCGGCGGCGGCACCCCCGACGAACGGCTCGCCCTCTCCTACCACCGGCTCCGCATCCTCAACGACGCACTGGACAGCGGCGCGAGGCTCGCCGCCGACCCCCGCGCCCTGGCCGCGCTGCACGAATGGCTCGGCCCGGTCGACCCGGCGCTGACCACCGTCGCGGGCATCCACTACAACCTCTTCCTCGGCTCGCTCCTCGACCACGACCCGGGCACGCTCCGCGACCTCTCGGACTTCCTGGAGCTGCGGTCCATCGGCACCTTCCTCTGTACGGAGGTGGCGCACGGCAACGACGCGGCGGCCGTCGAGACCACCGCGACGTACGAGCGCGACCGCGACGGCTTCGTCCTGCACACGCCGAACTCCGGCGCCCAGAAGTTCATGCCCAACACCAGCCCCGCGGGCGGCCCCAAGACCGGCGTGGTCGCCGCCCGGCTCCTCGTGGACGGCACCGACCACGGGGTCTTCCTCTTCCTCGCGCCGCTCACCGACGCCGTCAGCGCCCTGCCCGGCGTACGGGTCCGGCGGCTGCCCGCCCGGATGGGCTCCCCGGTCGACCACTGCCTCACCTCCTTCGACCGGTACTTCGTCCCGCGCGATGCGCTGCTCGCCGGGGAGCAGGGGCGGATCGGTGCGGACGGACGGTTCACCAGCGAACTGGCCAACCGCAGAAGGCGGTTCCTCCTCTCCATCGGCCGCGTCACGCCCGGCAAGCTCTCCATGAGCGCCTGCGCCGTCGGCTCCGCCCGGGTCACCCTCGCCCTCGCCATCCGGTACGCGGGGCACCGGCTGGTCTCCGGATCGCGCGGCTCGCGGCGCGTGCCGGTCTACGCGCACCGCACCCACCACGGCCCGCTCGCCGGCGCGATGGCCACCGTCTTCGCGATGAGCCTCCTGCACCGCCGGGCCCTGGACCGCTGGGAGTCCGCGCCGGCCGCCGACCGGGACGAGGCGGAACGCCTGGTCGCCGTCGCCAAGGGGTGGATCACCTGGCAGGCGCGCGGTGTCATCGTCGAGTGCCGGGAGCGGTGCGGGGCGCAGGGGCTGCTGGAGAACAACGGCATGACCGAACTCTTCACCGGCATCGAGGGCGCGATCACCGCCGAGGGCGACAACCTCGCCGTCCACGCCAAGGCCGCCGCCGAGATGCTGTTCAGCGTCACGGTCCGGGACGAGGAGGAGGCGGCGGGCCCCGGCGACCTGGACGACCCGCGCTTCCTGGGCAGGCTGCTCGCGGCGGTGGAGGACAGCTGGTTCGACCGCGCCCGGGAGCGGATCAGCGCCGCTCCGCCCGGCGACCCGCTCGGCCGGTGGAACGCGGCCTCGGGAGCGGCGCTGCGCGGCGTGGAGGCGTACGGCTACCGGCAGGCGGGCGAGGCGTACGAGCAGGCGGCGGCCACCCTGCCGCCGGGCCCGGCCCGCGACCGGCTGACCGAGCTGCACCGCCTCTTCGCGCTCCAGTGGATCGCCCGCAACAGCGGTGACCTGCTGGCGGCCGGACGGCTGACCGCCGAACAGGTGTCCGCGCTGCCCGACGCGGTGGAGCGGCTCATCGCGACCGTGGCCCTCCACGCGCCCGAGCTGGTGGGGGCGTTCGCGCTGCCGGAGCGGCTGATGTCGGACTGGCCGATCGCCGGACCCGGTTACGCGGACGCCTACGACGACCCGGAGGGTTCCTGGCACCGGGGCCGCAGGCCGGGGGGAGCGGCGAGGCGCAAGGCGGCCGGAGCCGGGCGCCGCACGGCGGAGTTCCGGCGGCCCGCCTGCGGCAGCAAGCGGCGGCGGCCGCTGCGCGAGAAGGTGGCGGCGCTCGGCACGCGCGGTGTGCTGCTGGCGTACTGGGGAACCACGTCGGTGCTCTCCCGATGGTTCGAGAAGCCGCAGGTGAGCGTAGACGAATCGGTTCGCCCCAGGGCGTAACCGGAGGATCGTCCTCCAGTTATTTCGGCGGTGGGCCGGTGCGTACCGCCACCCGCCGTAGCGCAGGCGCCGACGGGCTCCCCGCCGATCGCGCCGATGAGCCCCCTGAGTCCCGATGAGAGGAAACACCGTGAAGAGCCAGACCATCCACCCGAAGATCACCGAGGTGCTGACCGAGACGTTCAAGGTGCCCGCGGCCGAAATCCTGCCGGAGTCCACGATGGACAGCCTGGAGATGGACTCCCTGGCGGTCGCCGAGTTCGCCGTCATCATCAAGGAGACCCTCGGGGTCAGCGCCGACTCCGAGAAGCTCTACAAGGACGCCACCCTCGCCGACATCTCCGCGTTCATCGACGCGGCCGTCGGCGGCGAGGCGGCGGGCAGTGCGGTGCCGGTGAGCAACACCCGATGAACCGACCCGCCATCGCCGTCACCGGACTGGGGATGATCACCCCGGCCGGCCACACCACCGACACCACCTGGGACGGGGTCTGCCGCGGCGCGTCCTTCGCGCGCACCGTCCCCGAACTGCACGGCTGCGAAGTCGACTTCGCCTGTACGGTCTCCGGCATCGACCTGGACGGGGCGGTCGGCGGCCGCACCGCCTTCCGCATGGGCCGGTACGTCAAGTTCGCCGTCCTCGCCGCCCGGGAGGCGGTGACCGACGCCGGGCTCGACCCCGCCCACTGGGACGGCGCCCGGGTCGCCGTCGTCGTCGGCACCAGCAGCGGCGGCTCCGCCGGACTGACCGAACAGGCCGTCGCCCTGGAGCGGCGCGGACCCGAGGCCACCTCGCCCTCGGGCATCCTGCTCACCATCCCGAGCATGCCCGCGGCCGAGATCGCCATCCAGATGAAGGCCACCGGTCCGAGCCTGGCCCCGTGCACGGCCTGCTCCTCCGGGGTGACCGCCCTCTCCGTGGCCCGCGACATGCTGGCGCTCGGGCAGTGCGACATCGCGATCGCCGGAGCCACCGAGTCGATCGTCTTCCCGGTCGCCATGACCGGCTTCGCCCGCTCGGGCGCGGCGGCGCTGCGGGACGGTGACGGGGACCCCGCCCGTCTCTGCCGTCCCTTCGCCGCCGACCGGGCCGGGCTCGTCATGGGCGAAGGCGCCGCGATCATGGTCCTGGAACGGGCCGAGGACGCCCGGGCCAGAGGGGCGGCCCCCCGTGCGCTGCTCGCCGGCACCGGCGCCACGACCGACGCCCACCACCCGACCTCCCCGCACCCCTCCGGTGCGGTCGCCGAGGCCGCCGTCGACGCGGCGCTGAGGGACGCGGGCTGGCGCGCCGAGGACGTCGACCACGTCAACGCGCACGGCACCTCGACCCCGCTGAACGACGCGACGGAAGCCGCTCTCATCGGCCGGGCCTACCCGCACCGGCCGCCCGTCACCGCTCCCAAGGGTGTCCTGGGCCACTGCATGGGAGCGGCCGGAGCCATCGAGGCGGGACTGACCGTCCTGACGCTCCAGCACGGCATCGTCCCACCGATCGCCAACCTGGACGCCCCGGACCCCGGGTTCGCCATCGACTGCGTCACCAAGGCACCGCGTGAGGTGCCCGTACGACGGGCCGTCAGCCACTCCTTCGGCTTCGGCGGACAGAACGCGGTGATCGCGCTGCAAGCGCCGTAGAGGTGGGCCGGGCCGGTGCGGCGGGACGATCCCGCGCCGCACCGGCCCGACCGATGAAGCGGTCCCGCACCGGCTCTGAGCTGCGCGAAGACCCGTGATAGCTTGCCGGGGCCAGTCGAACCCCAGCGACGGGGTCAGGGAATCCGGTGCGAGACCGGAACTGACGCGCAGCGGTGAGGGGGACGGGCGGGGCCACGGCCACTGGAGCACACGCGCTCCGGGAAGGCGTCCCGCCCGGACGAACCCGAGTCCGAAGACCTGCTGGCACCCGTGCTCCGCACCCGGGGCACGGGACCGTACGACGGGCTCCGCGGCTGGGCCCAGAGACACCGAGGTCCTCCGTGCTGCCCATGGCCACCCCCGCCCCGATACGCACCGCCGCCCTCCTCGCGGCCGGCGCCGTCCTCCTCACCGCCTGCGGCGGAAGTGGAGCCTCCTCCTCCGGTGACGGCGGCGGCAGCGCCGCCAAGGCCGAAGGCTTCCCGCTCACCCTGAAGAACTGCGGGCGCACCGTCACCGTGAAGGCGCCACCGCGGCAGGCCGTCTCGGTGGACCAGGGATCGACGGAGATCCTCCTGTCGCTCGGCCTCGCCGACCGGCTCGCGGCCACCGCCACCTGGAGCGACCCGGTCATGAAGGGCCTGGAGAAGGCCAACGCGGGCGTCGAGCGCATATCGGAGAACCGGCCCTCATCCGAGAAGGTCCTCGACAAGGAGCCCGACTTCCTCTCCGCCTCCTTCGCCTCCACCCTCGCCAAGGGCGGCGTCGCCCCACGCGAACAGTTCGAGAAGCTCGGCGTCCCCACCTACATCTCGCCCGCCGACTGCACCGGCAAGGACAACAGCGGCGGCGGTGACGGAGCCCGTACAGCACCCCTCACCATGGACAGCGTCTACACCGAAGTCCGCGAACTCTCCCAGGTGTTCGGCGTCCCCGAGCGCGGTGACGCCCTGGTGAAGAAGCTCCGGGCGAGGGTGGCGAAGGCCACCGACGGCATCGACGCCTCGGACGCCTCGCTCCTCTACTGGTTCTCCGACTCCAAGGCCCCCTACCTCGCCGGCTGCTGCGGCGCGCCGGGTGTCATCACCAAGGAGCTCGGCGCGAAGAACGTCTTCGACGACACCCACGACGAATGGCCCCAGATCAGCTGGGAGACCGTCGCCGACCGCAACCCCGACGTCCTGGTCATCGGCGACCTGAGCCGCACCATGCAGACGGCCGAGAGCGCCGAGAAGAAGATCGAGTTCCTGGAGTCCAACCCGGTCACCAAGACCATGGACGCCGTCAAGAACCGCCGGTACGTGCTGCTCAGCGGCCAGGCCATGAACCCCACCATCCGGACGGTCGAGGGACTTGAGCGCGTCGCCGCCGGGCTGCGCGCCTTCGGGCTCGCGGGGTGAGCGGCGGGAATCCGACGGTGAAGGCGCGCGGGGTGAGTAGCGGCAGCCCGACGGTGGAGCGGCCCGCTGACGTACGGCGGGTCGGCGTGCCGGTGCAGGCGCTGATCTGGACCGGCGGACTCCTGCTCCTGCTGCTCTCCGTAGCCGTCGCCGTCACGATCGGCCCGGCCAGGATCTCCGTCCCGGACGTCTGGTCCGCCGTCGCCTCCCATCTGGGCTTCGGCGGATCGGAGCTGAGCCCGATCCGGGACGGCATCATCTGGAACCTGCGCATGCCCCGTACCCTGCTCGCCGCCGTGTGCGGGGCCGGGCTCGCGGTGTGCGGCACGGTGATGCAGTCGCTGCTGCGCAACCCGCTCGCCGACCCGTTCGTCCTCGGCGTCTCCTCCGGAGCCTCCACCGGGGCGGTCGTGGTGGTCGTCCTCGGCGTCGGCGGGGGAGCGGTGTCGCTGTCGGCCGGGGCGTTCGTCGGGGCGATCTGCTCGTTCGCGCTGGTTCTGCTGCTCAGCCATACGCTCGGCTCCACCACCGACCGGGTGGTGCTCTCCGGGGTCGCGGCGATGCAGCTCTTCTCCGCCCTGACCTCCTTCGTCGTGATGACCTCCGCCGACGCCGAGCAGACCCGCGGGGTGCTGTTCTGGCTGCTCGGCTCGCTCAGCGGTGTCGGCTGGGGTGAGGTGGCGCTCTGCACCGCCGTTCTCGCCCTCTGCCTGGTGATCTGCCTGGCCCACGCCCGTACGCTCGACGCGTTCGCCTTCGGTCAGGACGCCGCCGCCGCGCTCGGCGTGAACGTCGCCCGCACCCGGATCGCGCTGCTCTGCACCACCGCGCTGCTGACCGCGGCCCTGGTCAGCTCGGCCGGGGCGATCGGCTTCGTCGGCCTGGTCCTCCCGCACGCGGCCCGCGCGCTCACCGGCTCCGGTCACCGCAGGCTCCTGCCGGTCACCGCACTCGCCGGAGCGATCTTCCTGGTCTGGGTCGACACGCTCGCCCGCACGGTCCTCGACCCGCAGGAGGTGCCGGTCGGCGTCGTCACCGCGCTGATCGGTGTTCCCGCCTTCGTCGCCGTCCTGTACCGGACCCGGAGTACGTCATGAGCGCTTCCCCGGGCCTGCGCGCCGAGCGGGTCGGCCGGGAAGCCGGCGGCCGGCTCATCCTCGACGGGGTCGACATCGCCCCGCCGCCCGGCGCCACCGTCGGCCTTCTCGGCCCCAACGGCTCCGGCAAGTCCACGCTCCTGAGGATCCTCGCCGGCCTGCTCGCTCCGGACACCGGCACCGTCACGCTGGACGGCGACCCGCTCGCCGGCCTCGGCCGTCGCACCGTGGCCCGCCGGATCGCCGTCGTCGACCAGCACGCCGTCACCCAGGTCGACCTCAGCGTCCTGGACGTCGTCCGCCTCGGCCGCATCCCGCACCGCCGCGCGTGGTCCGCCCCGGACCGTACCGACGACGAAGCGGTCACCGACGCCCTGCGGCGCACCGGCCTCACCGACCGGGCCGCACAGTCCTGGCACACCCTCTCCGGCGGCGAACGCCAGCGCGTCCAGATCGCCCGGGCGCTCGCCCAGCAGCCCCGCGAACTCCTCCTGGACGAGCCGACGAACCACCTGGACATCCAGCACCAGCTGGAACTGCTCGCCCTGGTCGCCGCGCTGCCCCTCACCAGCGTCATCGCCCTGCACGACCTCAACCTCGCGGCCATGTTCTGCGACCGGATCACCGTGATGAAGGCGGGCCGGGTCATCGCGGGCGGCACCCCGGCCGAGGTCATCACCGAGGAGCTGATCGAGGACGTCTACGGGGTGCGGGCGGTGGTCACCCCGGACGGGCCGGACGGACGGCCTTCGGTACGGTTCCTGCCGCGCCGCTGACCTCTTCCGGCAGGCGCGCACCCCCGGACAGCCCTCCGGGCGGACCCGTTGGCACGGGCCCGCCCGGAGGCCGAGGACATGGGAGCGGCCTTCCGGCCGCCGGAGGGATGTGCCGTCAGCGGCGGCGTCCCCGGCCGAACTCGCCACCGGTGTCCTTGCCGGTGTCCATGTCCTTGCCGTCGCCGTAGTCGATCTTCTCCTTGCGGATCTCGGCGGAGACTTCCTTCTGCTCGGTGACCCGTTCGGTCTCCAGGCGGACCCGCTCCACCGGGACGGCCTCCTTGCGGACCGTGGCGCGCTCCGCGTGCAGGGTGACCTCCACGTCCTGCTCGGCGAAGTCCGTCGTCCCGGTCACCTTCTCACCGGGCCGCAGCGGCTCGCGGACCACCCGCACCTCCTCGTGGGAGACGGGCACGGACCGGGTGACCTCCTCGGTCACCACGTACTTGTGCAGCCTCGCCCGGCCGCTCTCGTACTCCTCCGTGCCGACGTGCAGCTGCTCCTCGGAGCGGATCATCTCCTCCGTGCCGCTCATGTCGGCGGCCCGGGTGCCCGCTCCGGCGCCCGCCAGCGGACGGGAGGTGGCGGACATGTCGGTGTCGCGGTGCTTGCCGGTCCCGGCCGTACCGGCCGCTCCGGCCGTGCCCGCGGCTCCGGCGCCCGTGGTGGTCGCCTTGGCGTTCGGCGGCGTGCCCGTGCCACGGCCCGCTCCCGCCGCACCCGCTCCGGCCGCGCCCATGGCGCCGGTTCCGGCGACGGTCCGGGCGTCGGCACCGGTACCGGTGCCCTTGCCGGTGTCACCGAGGTTGCCGGACTTCCTGGTCAGGCCGTAGTGCCGGTACAGCTCCTCCTCCTCAGCGACGGAAAGGTGGGCGTCCGCGTCGACGCGAGGCGCTTCCTTGACCGTGTCCTTGGAGTGCGAGACGTGCAGGTCGGAGCCCACTCGACGGGCTCCGGCGAGCGGTACGAAGCTCTCCTTCATGCCGAACATGCCGGTCTTGACCGTGACCCAGTCGGGCTTGCCGGTGTCGTCGTCGACGTACACCCGGCCTACGTTGCCGACCTTCTCGCCCTCGTTGTCGTACACGGTCAGACCGTCGAGCTCTCCGGAATCCGTGAAACCGTCAGCGGCTCCCATAACCGAACCCTCCTCGTTGGGCGCGCCCTGTGGGTGGCTCCACCAGATGGAGGCACGTCCGGCTTCCATCGCGCCCCACCCGCCTGGACGCTGCAACCGCCCGGCCACCCGGCCGCAGCCGCTCCGGCGGCCCGCCGGTGCCTGCTGGCCCCGTACGAGCGCGCTGGGCGGCCCCCGTACCAGTTAGGCCAATCGGGTGATCCCGTGCGGGCCCGCATAGGATGCGGCGGAACACGGCGGTCCCGGCAGGACGGGCCGGAGCCGGTCCCGCCGAGCCACCAGGGGTGCGCCATCGATTCCGTACACGTCCAGCTGCCCGCACAGCGCGGTGAGCTCCGTGACCGGCACGAGGACGGCCACCACCTCCACCACCTCGTGTGGCGGCTGGGGCCCGGCGTGCGGGTGTGCAGCAGCGCGGTCCTCGGCGGCGGTATCGGGCCCCGCGCCTGGATCCTCAACGCCCAGGTCCCCGGCGGCTACCCGCGCCTCGACCCGGACCGGCACCTCGCCGAGATCGCCGCCACCGAAGGGCTCACCGGCTCCGGCGCCGGGCTGATGACCGCCGCCGACGTCGCCGCGTACACGACCGGCCACGACGGCGATGTCACCGCGACCGTCACCGCCGGCCTCGGCGTACGGGGCTGGGCGGCGGCCCCCGACCTGGAAGCCGCCACCCCGCACGGCCCCGGCACGGTCAACATCGTCGTCACACTCCCCGCCGCACTCTCCGACGCCGCCCTGGTCAACGCCGTCGCCACCGCCACCGAGGCCAAGGTGCAGGCCCTCCTGGACGCCGGACTCGACTGCTCCGGCACCCCCACGGACGCCGTCTGCGTGGCCGCCCCCGAGCCGGGGCCCGACGGCGGAGAACCCTTCGCCGGACCCCGCTCCCTCTGGGGCGCGCGCATCGCCCGTGCCGTGCACACCGCGGTACGGGCCGGAGCCCGCCTCAGCTGACCGCCACCGGGTGCCGTACCACCGCGTCGAAGAGATACCCCTGCGTGTTGTGCGCGGTCGCCTTCGGCTGCGTACGGCCCGACCGGTCCGTGGCGCGGGCCAGCAGCTCCGTCGCGCCCTTGGCCGTCGGCACCCAGTCCACCGACCACCGCACCCAGCTCCCGGCCCGCGGCACGTCGTGCAGCCGGGCCCGCCGCCAGCGCCGGCCGCCGTCGGTGCTGACCTCCACCGACCGCACCGGCGCCCCGCCCGACCAGGAGCGGCCGGTGAGCACCGTACGGCGATGAGCCGGCAACGTGGCGCCCTGCGCCAGCTCGAACGCGCTCTTCAGCGTCTGCCGGGTCAGCGGAGCGCTGCCCTCCGGCGGGTGCCCGGGGCCGAAGAGCCGGTAGAGGCCGGTGTTCCACGGAGTGAGCAGCGGCTCGGCGCTCACCTCGATGTCACCGACCCACTTGATGTTGGCGATGCCCACCCACGACGGCGCGATGACGCGGACCGGATACCCGTGGTCCGGCGGCAGCGGCCCGTCGTTCATCTCGTACGCGAGCAGCACGTCGTCCAGCGCCTTCGCCACCGGCAGCGGCCGGCGCACCCGTCCCAGGTTCACCCCGTCCGTGACGACCTCCGCGTCCAGCCCGCGCGGCAGCACGTCCACCGCGTGCCGCCCGATCCCGGCCCGCCGCAGCACATCCCCGAGCCGCACCCCGCGCCAGCGGGCCGTGCCGATCGCCCCGAGCGTCCACGCCGTACCGCTGACCGCCTGCCCCTGCTGCGAGGCGAAGAAGCTGCGGCCGTTGCCCGCGCACTCCACGAACCCGGTGCGGGACACCGACGGCAGCCGCAGCAGATCCGCGTAACCGAACTCCACCGGGCCGCCCTTCAGCCCGTCACCCCAGACCGTCAGCTTCCAGGTGTCCCGGTCGATGCGCGGGGTGGCGGTGTGGTTGCGGACGAAGAACCGGTCGGCGGGCGTGAGGAGGCCGGTGTCCTTCAGCGCGGCGAAGTTGGTCTCCGCGTTGGTGCCGCGCAGCGTGAACAGCTCCGGCGGCAGCGGCTTGACCACGCCGGGCAGTCCGGCGGCCGCCGGAGCGGTCGCCGCGTGTGCCGGGGCGGCGGCGACGGAAGCCAGCGGTACGGCCGCCGAGGCGGCGGTGACGAGCTTCAGCAGATCGCGGCGGTCGATCCCGGCGGAGCGCGCCGCTCCGCCGGACCACTGCCGCAGCCGTATCCGGTCGTAGACATCTTCGGAAGGCGGAGGAAGCGGGCTCATGGAAGCTCCTTGGTGAGGACGGGGGAAGGGGGAGGCATGGGGATCGGCGGGAGCAACTCCCTCACGAGCGCGCCCACCTGTCCGGTCTCGATGAGGAAACCGTCATGGCCGTAGGGAGAGTTGACGGCCCGCAGGGCATCCGCGCCCGGCAGCAGCGCCGCCAACTCCTGCTGCTGGTACAGCGGGTAGAGCCGGTCCGAGTCGACGCCCGCCACCAGCGCGGGCATCCGCGCACGGCGCAGCGCGCGCCGGATCCCGCCTCGGCCACGGCCGACGTCGTGGCCGTTCATCGCCTCGGTGAGCGTCACATAGCTGCCCGCGTCGAACCGGCGCACCAACTTGCCCGCGTGGTGGTCGAGATAGGACTCCACCTGATAGCGCCCGCCGCGCTCCGGCTCCTCGCCCGGCTGCGGCGCACCGCCGAACCGGGAGGCGAGTTCGGGCTCGGTGCGGTACGTGAGGTGGGCGATGCGGCGCGCCTGGCCGAGGCCCCGGTGCGGACCGCCGCCGGGCGGGGCGCCGTGGTAGTCGCCGCCCCGCCACTTCGGGTCGGAGCGGATCGCGCCGATCTGCACCGCCCCCCAGGCGATCTGGTCGGCGGACGCGGCGGCCGGAGCGGCGAGCACGAAGAGCGAACCGGTTCGCTCCGG
Organism: Streptomyces sp. NPDC101178; assembly: GCF_044767965.1. NCBI lineage: Bacteria > Bacillati > Actinomycetota > Actinomycetes > Kitasatosporales > Streptomycetaceae > Streptomyces > Streptomyces sp. NPDC101178. The sequence goes on along the minus strand of NZ_JBIWOZ010000006.1, from coordinate 404,525 downwards.
CCTGCTCACCGCCCACTCCAGGGCCCGCATGCCGCCCATGGACCCGCCGATCACGGCCGCCCACCGCCCGATGCCCAGCGCGTCGGCGAGCGCCGCCTCGGCGGCCACCTGGTCCCGTACCGTCAGATACGGGAACCGGGAGCCCCAGGGCGCGTTGCCGGGCCCCGGGGAAGAGGGGCCCGTACTGCCCTGGCAGCCGCCGAGCACGTTCGGCGCGACGACGAACCACCGGTCGGTGTCGAGCGCCCGGCCCGGTCCGACCAGCGCGTCCCACCAGCCGGGCGCGGGATGGCCGGGGCCGGCCGGTCCGGCCACATGGCTGTCGCCCGTCAGCGCGTGCAGGACCAGCACGGCGTTGGAACCGTCCGCCGCCCGCTGCCCCCAGCTCTCGTACGCCAGGCGGACCCCCGGTAGCCGGACGCCGGACTCCAGGGGCAGCGGGTCCTCGATCGTCACCCAGCGGCGACGACCGGGCGGGTCCCCCTCCCGCAGGCCGCCGGAGGCCGGCGGGAGGGGGAGTGCGGCGGGCACGGTGCCACGGTTCAGGACGCCGCCTTCGCGGCCCGGAACCCGGCCTCCAGGTCGGCCTTCAGGTCGTCCACGTTCTCCAGCCCGACCGAGAGCCGCACCAGGCCCGGCGTGGCGCCGGTGGCGATGAGCTGCTCCTCGGTCAGCTGGCTGTGCGTGGTGGAGCCCGGATGGATGATCAGGCTCCGTACGTCACCGATGTTGGCGAGGTGGCTGAACAGCTCGACCGCGTCCACGAACCGCTTGCCCGCCTCGGCCCCGCCCTTCAGCTCGAAGGCCAGCACCGCTCCCGCTCCGCGCGGCAGATAGCGCTGCCCGGCCTCGTACCAGCGGCTGGACGGCAGGCCCGCGTAGTGCACGGTCTGCACCTCGTCGCGCTGCTCCAGCCAGCCGGCCAGCTCCAGCGCGTTGGAGGTGTGCCGCTCCAGCCGCAGGCTCAGCGTCTCCACACCCTGGAGCAGCAGGAACGCCGAGTGCGGCGAGAGCGCGGGGCCGAGGTCGCGGAGCAGCTGGACGCGGAGCTTGATGGCGAAGGCGCCAGGGCCGAGCGCCGGCCAGTACCGGAGTCCGTGGTAGCTCGGGTCGGGCTCGTGGAAGTCGGGGAAACGCTCGGCGTGCGCGCCGAAGTCGAAGGTGCCGGCGTCCACGACGACCCCGCCGATGGTGGTGCCGTGGCCGCCGAGGAACTTGGTCGCGGAGTGGACGACGATGTCCGCGCCGTGCTCGATCGGCCGCAGCAGGTACGGCGTCGGCACGGTGTTGTCCACGATCAGCGGCACTCCGGCGGCGTGCGCGGTGTCGGCCACCGCCCGGATGTCCAGCACGTCACCGCGCGGGTTGCCGAGCGTCTCGGCGAAGAACGCCTTCGTGTCGGGCCGGACGGCGGCCTGCCAGGCGGCCAGGTCCTCGGGGTCCTCGACGAACGTCACCTCGATGCCGAACCGGGGCAGCGTGTGGCGGAAGAGGTTGTAGGTGCCGCCGTAGAGCGAGGGCGAGGAGACGATGTGGTCTCCCGCTCCGGCCAGCGTCAGCAGCGCCAGGGTCTCCGCCGCCTGCCCGGAGGCGAGCGCCACGGCGGCGACCCCGCCCTCCAGCGCGGCGATGCGCTGCTCCAGGACGTCCTGGGTGGGGTTGTGGATGCGGGTGTAGATGTTGCCCGGCTCGGCGAGGGAGAACACGTCGGCGGCGTGCTGGGTGTCGCGGAAGACGAACGACGACGTCTGGTAGATCGGCACCGCGCGGGCGCCCGTCGCCGGGTCCGGGGCGGCTCCCGAGTGGATCTGCTTGGTCTCGAACGACCAGGAGGCGCCGGGCTCCTGCCGGTTGACGTCCTCGGGGGTGTGGCCTGCGGTGACGGAGTCGAGGGGCTGGCTCATGGTTTCCTCGCACATGGTTCGGTCGCCGTACGGCGGCGTACGTCCGCCGGTCGGCGGAAGCCCGGGTGGCGACGGGGCTGACTACGGACCGTAGGACGTGCCGGACCGGCCCGGAAGCGTGTCGCCCGCTTGGCCACGAACCTGCAATACGGCGGCAACGCAAAGGGCCGGCCCGTGGTCCGGACCGGCCCTGCGCGTCGTTGCGGATCAGCGCGGCGCCGGGACTTCCGCGATGGAGCGTCCCGCCCACACAGGCGCCGCTTCGACGAGACCGCCGAGCCGCTCCCGTACGGCATCCGCGAACGGCACCGCGCGGCCCGCCCGCTGGTCCACGTGGAGGGACAGCAGCTCGCTGGTCGCCACCGGTCGGGCCGCCGCGTCCGGTACGTCGTCGGGTGCGCCGACCACGTACATCTCGTGCACGAAGCGCACCTTCTTGGCGTCGACACCCAACAGACCGGTCCTGACCGCGAGATGGGTGCCGACGGGCAGATCGCGGAGGTAGCGGACGTGCGCTTCCACGGTGTAGAGCGAGCAGCCGGTGGACTCCCGGTAGTCGGCGTGCAGACCGGTCTCGATCATCATCGCGTCGGTGGCGTATCCGAAGACCAGGACGTAGAACGCCTCGCTCATATGGCCGTTGTAGTCGATCCACTCGGGCCGTACGGTCGCGCGGAAGAGGGGGAGGCCGGTGGCGTCCGTGCTCTCGGTCATCGGGCGGCCTCCTCGGTGGCGGCGGAACCCGGCAGCCGGCCGGTCGCCCGCAGTACGTCGATCACACCCCGGTCGCGCTCCGCGACCAGATCCGCGATGCTCCGGCCCTCCGCCGCCTCGTCGCAGCCCGCCACCACCGCCTCGTACAGCGCACGGTCCAGCTCGGGTGCTTCCAGCCGGGTCCAGGGAGACTTCAGCGACGGGCCGAAGTGGTCGAGCATATGGGCCATGCCGCCTTCGCCGCCCGCCAGCGCGAACGTCAGCATCGGCCCCATCACCGCCCACCGCAGCCCGGGACCCTCGGTGATCGACGCGTCTATCTCCCGTACGGTGGCCTCACCGTTGGCCACCATGTGCAGGGCCTCGCGCCACAGGGCCTCCTGGAGGCGGTTGGCGATGAAACCGGGCACCTCGCGGTCCATGGTGATGACGGACTTGCCCGCCACCTCGTAGAAGCGCGCGGCCCACTGCACCGCGTCCGGCGCGGTCAGCTCGCCCCCGACGACCTCGACCAGCGGGATCAGGTAGGGCGGGTTGAAGGGGTGGCCGACCACGAGCCGTGCGGCGCCGGCGGTCGCCGTCTGCATGTCGGTCATCGGATAGCCGGAGGTCGAGGAGGCGATCACCGTACCGGCCGGAGTGGCCGCGTCCAGCCGGGCCAGCAGATCACGCTTCAGGCCGAGCTTCTCCGGCGCGCTCTCCTGGACGAACTCGGCACCGGACACCGCCTCTTCGAGGCTCCCGGCCACGGTCAGCCGGTCCGGCGAGGCGCCTTCGGCCAGGCCGAGCTGTTCGAGCGCGGGCCAGGCCGCCGCGACCAGCCGGCGCAGCCGGACCTCGGCGTCGGGGGCCGGGTCCCAGGCGGAGACGTCGTAGCCGCGGGCGAGGAAGTGGGCCACCCACCCGCCGCCGATCACACCGGCTCCGACGCACGCGACACGGCGTACGTCCTCCGGGGCGCAGGGCGCGGGGGCAGGGGTGGAAGGAGATACGGAAGGCACGGGCTGCGCTCCAGAGGGAGAGGAGAGGGTGGTCATATGCGCGGGCGGAGGCCGAGCTGCTGCCGCGCCTCGTCGGGAGAGGCGACCCGGGAGCCCAGGGCCTCGGTGATCCGTACGGCGCGCTCCACCAGCTGGCCGTTGGTCGCCTTGACACCCTTGCCCAGGTAGAGATTGTCCTCCAGGCCGACCCGGACGTGACCGCCGAGGAGGATCGACTGCGCGACCCAGGGCATCTGCATCCGGCCGAGCGCGAAACTGGCCCAACGGGCCCCCTCGGGCAGCATGTTGACCATCGCCTGGAGCACACCTGGATCGGCGGGCGCGCCCCACGGAATGCCCATGCAGAGCTGGAAGACCGTCGGGTCGTCGAGCAGTCCTTCGGCGAGGAGCTGCTTGGCGAACCAGAGCTGGCCGGTGTCGAAGATCTCCAGCTCGGGCCGGACCCCGAGCTCCTGGATGCGCTTCGCGCCGGTGCGCAGCATGTCGGGGGTCGAGACGTAGAGGTTGCTGCCGTCGCCGAAGTTCAGCGAACCGCAGTCCAGGGTGCAGATGTCGGGCAGCAGATCCTCCACGTGCGGCAGCCGCTCCAGGCCGCCGACCAGATCGGTACCGGGCAGCTGCCTGAGCGGGGCCTCCGGGTCGATGACCAGGTCACCGCCCATTCCGGCGGTCAGATTGATGACGACATCGGTGCCGGTCTCCCGGATCCGCTCCACCACCTCGCGGTAGAGCCGGGGGTCGCGGGAGGGTGCGCCGGTCTCCGGGTCGCGGACGTGGATGTGCACCACGGCCGCACCGGCTCCGGCGGCCTCCACGGCGGAGGCGGCGATCTGCTCGGGCGTCACGGGGACATGAGGACTTCGGCCGACGGTGTCACCGGCTCCGGTGAGGGCGCAGGTGATGATGACGTCCTGGTTCACGGGCATGCGGGGGTGTCTCCTCGGGGTGGGGGAGTGGGGTACGGAACGGGGGCGGCACAGCGCTGACGTGATCGTGCGCGGGGTGCGGCCCGGAGCCGCTCGGCAGGCGGTCAGGCGGCCGGCGCGGTCAGGCAGGTGTCGACATGGGCGATCAGGGCGTCGTGCATGGCCTCGGCACCCGTGCCCGAGTCGGGGCTGCCGGGCGCGGTGGCCAGGACCTGGGAGGCCAGTCCGTCGATCAGGGCGGTGAGGGTGAGGGCCGCGTGGTCCGGGTCGACGGGACGGAAGACGCCTTGGCCGACTCCGCGCCGGATCACCTCGGCAACGGTTGTCCGCCACTGGCGGTAGTACTCGCGGTGGAGCTGTCCCACGGAGGTGGAGCGGGCCGCCTCGGCCCAGAGGTCGAGCCAGACACACCACTGGCGGCGCTGCTGGTCGGTGCGGGGCGTCTGGAGTTCGAGCAGCCGGCGCAGCTCGTCACCCGCGTGGACGGCTCCTTCGGTGGCCGCTGCCCGGCGACGGGTGTCCTCGTCCATGCACCAGCGCACCGCCGCTTCGAGCAGCTCGTCGCGGCCGGGGAAGTGGTAGTGGATCGCGGCGGTGCTGGTGCGGCAGGCCGTGGCGATGTCCGCGACCCGGACGGCGTGGAACCCGCGTTCGGCGATCAGCCGGACGGTCTCCCGCACGATCTGCAGGGGTCTGCCGCCCTCGGGCACCGGCGCGGGGGGTGAGGCGGCCGGTGAGGGAGGTGAAGCGATCGGCGAGGGCGGCCCGGCCACCGAGCCCAGCAGCCAGCCGGCGTCCACACCTCCGATGTCGGCGATCCGGGCCAGCTCCGCGGCGGTGAAACGACGGGAGCCGTTCAGGGAACGCGACAGCTTCGACGGATCGATGACGATCCGCCGGGCGAACTCACGTGCGCTGACTCCGCCCGCGTCGATCACCTGACGGACCCGCGCGGCCACCTCGTCCTGATCCATGGTCGGCAACCGTAACCATGTGTTGAGCAAATCTCAACACGGGAGACGGCGTGAAGGCTTTTGAGCCGGAGAATTGAGAGCCTGACTGATGAGGAAGTCAGGTGGGTGGACTGTGTCGTGTCACTCCTGGGTCAGCATCCCGTTGCGCAGCTTGCCCAGCAGCCGGCTCAGCAGCCGGGAGACATGCATCTGGGAGATCCCGAGCTCGGCGCCGATCTGCGCCTGCGTCAGCTCCTGGCCGAACCGCATGTCGATGATCCGGCGTTCCCGCTCGTCCAGTTCGCCCAGCAGCGGTGCGAGGGTGTGCAGGTTCTCCACGGTCTCCATGGCGGGGTCCGGCTCACCGAGGACATCGGCGAAGGTCCGCCCGCCGGTGGTCTGCGGGCCGGATTCGGCGGAGTCGGTCGGCATGTCCAGCGAGCCCGCGGTGTAGCCGTTGGAGGCGACGATCCCCTCGGCGATCTCGGCCTCGTCCATGTCGAGGTGCTCGGCCAGCTCCCGTACCGTCGGGTCCCGGTCGAGGTCGGCCGCGAGGGTCTCCTTGGCCTTGGCGAGGTCGACCCGCAGCTCCTGGAGGCGCCGGGGCACATGGACGGCCCAGCTGGTGTCCCGGAAGAAGCGCTTGATCTCGCCGACGATGTACGGCACGGCGAAGGAGGTGAACTCCACCTCGCGGGAGAGGTCGAAGCGGTCGATCGCCTTGATCAGCCCGATCGTGCCGACCTGGATGATGTCCTCCATGTCGCCGCTGCCCCGGTTGCGGAAGCGGTTGGCCGCGAAGCGGACCAGCGAGAGGTTCATCTCGATCAGGGTGTTGCGGGCGTACTGGTATTCGTGCGTGCCCTCCTCCAGGACCTGGAGGCGGTCGAAGAAGAGCCGCGACAGCCGTCGGGCGTCCATGGGGGCGATCTTGCCGGCGTCCTCGATCCACGGAAGGTCCTCCGTGGTCCCGGTCCGCTGCTCCGTACCGGTGCTCCGTGCCGTGTGCGCCGTCATCTCGTCACCCTCCCCAGGTCGTCAGTCATGAGCTCTACTCGCTTGCCCGGCGGTCCGGTCCTCATGCGTGCGGGAGGGATTCGATCTGGCCAGAGGTCGCGAGTTGGCCGGAATCGGCTGTAGGGAGGCGGAAACAGGCGGAGCTCGGCGCTGAAACACCGTCATGGGGGCGGGCCGGCCCACAGGGGGCGCACAGAACCGCCCCACCGGTACGGGGGAGCCCGGTGGGGCGGTCGCCACCAGAGTGCCACAGCTGGAAGGCAGTTGGGACCGGACCCGCGCGGATTGGCTGACGGATGAGTCGAATTCGCCGCTCCACCAGGTGGGAGCACGCCGGTTCCCGCCGTGCTCCGGAAGCTCTCCTTCCGGGGTGTGGCGCCGGTCCCCACCGCCGTTGATTGCGGCCTCGTGAACAGTTCCCAGGCGCGGAATACGCCCTGCGCGCATCGGCTTTTCGCGGGTGGCGGGCGCGCGGCGCCAGGGCACCCGGGTGCCCGACGGAAGGAACCGCGCGATGGACCAGAACGAGGGAGAACATGCGCAAGCCGTACGCGTACGAAGGGTGCCGCGGAGGGGTGGCACGGGATGCGGCCGAACGGCCCGATCCGATCGCCGAGGTGGGCCCGTGAGCACCGTCGACCCCGCGACGCGGGAGCAGACCGCCGCACCGGCCGCCGGGCCCGGAACGCCACCCCATCCCCTGGACAACCCCGCGCTCGCCTCGCTCACCGGCCCGCACGCGCACTTCGCCGAGCGGCGCGGCCGGATCCTGCGCTACCCCGTCGATGTCTCCCCCTGGACCGCTCACCCAGGCGTCCTGGACGCGCGGGACTGGGCCGATCTCGCGGCGCTCGCCGGACCGGGCGGAACCGTCGGTCTGAACACGCTGCGTGAGGAGCCGCCGAGGGGCTGGGAGATCCTTGACCGGATCCGCGGCGTCCAGCTCGTCGATGTGTCGGTGGTCCCGGAGCCCGACCCGGAAGCCGTACGCCTCGGCCCGGCGGACGTGCCGGAGATGCTGGCCCTGGTGGAGCGCACCCGCCCCGGCCCTTTCCTGCCGCGCACGGTGGAGCTCGGCACCTACCTGGGCATCCGCCGGGGCGGCGCGCTGGTGGCGATGGCGGGGGAGCGGCTGCATCCGCCGGGCTGGACCGAGATCAGCGGGGTCTGCACGGACGAGTCGGTACGGGGGCAGGGACTGGCGAGCCGCCTGGTCCGGGCGGTGGCGTACGGGATCCGTGAGCGCGGCGAGACGCCGTTCCTGCACACCTCCGCCGCCAACGCGGTGGCGATCCGGCTCTACACATCGCTCGGTTTCCAGCTCCGCGCCCACCCCGAGTTCATCTCCGCCCTGGCTCCCGCGAGCCTCCCGCCCGCCGATGGAATCCGCCGCGCCGCACCGCGGTGACCAGGCGGAAGAGGGCCGAAGATCCCGGGCCGAACGTCCGGCCGGGACCTTCGGCACCGCCTCCGGGCCCTCTGCCCTCCTGCGCCGTGGCCCGAATGGCGGTCAACTGGAAGGGACCGCCCTCACCACACGGGCGGCGCCGAGGAACGAACGGGAGGAGAGGGCGTGGCCCTGGGAAAAGGGCGCAGAGCACCGGGCCGGCCGACGGCCCCGCCGGGTACGGACGCGGGCGCCGACCCGGCCACGAGCCGCATCGGGAACTGGGCGCTGGCCGGCGTCGTGCTGCTGCTGAGCGCGCTGGTGGTCCTCCTCGACGTGGTCACCGGCGAGGACCTCCGGGTCATCCCCCTGCTCGTGGTCGCCCCCGCCCTGGCCTCCGTCTTCTGCACCCTCCGCCAGACCGTCTGGGTGGCGGTCTGGATCACGGTGATCGTCGTCGGCTCCGGGCTCGGCGGTGACGGCACCTTCTGGGACTTCGCCTTCGGCATCGGCTTCACCGTGCTGGCCTGCGCCCTCGGCGTCGCCGCCTGCGCCGCCCGCATACGCCACGCCACCGAGATGGCCCGGCTCCGCTCCGCCGCCGTGGCCCTCCAGCGCCAGATCCTGCGCCCGCTGCCCGTCATCACCGACCAGGTCTTCGCGTACGGCCTCTACGAGCCGATCGAGGAGGACCGCTTCGTCGGCGGCGACATCTACGAGGTCGTCGAATCGCCGTACGGCACCCGTGTGATCATCGGCGACGTCCAGGGCAAGGGGGTCCCGGCCATAGGGGCCGGGTTCGCCACCATCGCGGCGTTCCGTGAGGCGGCGGTCCGGGAGCCGACGCTGACCGGCGTGGTGGAGGCTCTGGAGGCGGCCGTCGTCCGGCACAACGGGTTTTCCGCCCAGACCGGCGAGGCCGAGCGCTTCGTGACCGCGCTGGTCCTCGGGTTCCATGAGGGGGACGACGTCCAGTCGGTGAACTGCGGCCATCTGCCGCCGTGGCTGCTGTACGAGGGCCACGCGTCGGCCGTACCGCTGGAGCGGACGTATGTGCCCCTCGGCCTCGGCGGCCTCAGCCGGGAGACCCGTACGGCGGAGTCGTTCGCCCTGCCGCCCGACGCCACGCTCCTCGTCGTCACCGACGGAGTGACCGAGGCCCGCGACGCGGCCCACGCCTTCTACCCGCTGGACCGGCGGCTGAGCGGCTGGGCCGGGCACGGTCCGCGTGAGCTGCTGGACGCGCTCCAGCTCGACCTGGCGGAGTTCACCGGAGGCGTCAGGCGCGACGACGTCGCCGCGCTCGCGCTGCGCCGGGCGCCGGGCGACGGTGAGCCGCGGCCGGTGTCCGGCGCCGAGGAGGCCCGGCCGGTCGCGGGCCCCGTGACCGACTGAACGAGCCGCCCATGATGTCCCTGCGAGACGAATGTCGCGTGGGGACATTTTCAGGTGTACGGTGCATGTATGAGCGCGGAGGAGAAGGACCCGGAGCGGACGGCGACGCCGGAGCGCGGGGCACCTGAGCGCAGGACGCCCGAGCGGCGCAGCCGGAAGGCCCGCCGCACCCGCGACACGCTGGCGCAGGCCGCGTTCGAGCTGGTGCTCGACCGAGGGCTGCGGTACGTCACGGTCGAGGAGATCGCGGAGGCCGCGGACGTCGACCGCCGTACGTTCAGCCGGTACTTCGCGAGCAAGGAGGCCGCCGCGCTCGACTCCCTGCGCGGCGACGGCGACCGGATCAACGAGGCCCTGCGGGCCCGTCCCGCCGAGGAGCCACCGCTCCTGGCCTACCGGCGCGCCGTCCTGGCGTGGCTCGCCGACCCGGACGCCGAGCCCTGGCACCGCCGCCCCCGGATCTTCGACCTCCTGACCGCCGCGGAGGAGGAGCCGACGCTCTACGCGGCCTTCCACCACATCCGGGTGGACGCCCAGGAGGACTCGGTGGCCATCGTCGCGGACCGGCTCGGCACCGACCCGCGCCACGACCTCCGCCCCGCCGTCACCGTGGCGGCCGGAGCGGGCGCGCTCCTCGCCGCCCAGGCCGCCTGGGTGCGCGGAGGCCGCCCCGACGCCCTGCCCGACCTGGTCACCGAGGCGTTCGACGCCCTCTCGGCGGACCTCCTCACAGCCCCGGGCACCACAGAAGACACAGCAGAAGAGGCAACCTCATGAGCACCACCACCCCCACCGTCCCCGCGGCCGAGTTCGCCGGCCGTACCGCCCTCGTCACCGGCGGCGCCTCCGGCATCGGCCTCGCCGTGGCCCGGCTGCTCGCCACCGCCGGCGCGGCCGTCGTCGTCGCCGACCACGACGAGGAGAGCGCCCGCAAGGCCGCCGCCCAGCTGGAGAGCACCGGTGCGCGGGCGGCCGCCGTCCGCATGGACGTCACCGACCCGGCCTCCGTCGAAGCCGGTGTCCGGTTCACCGTGGAGACCTTCGGCGCCCTCCACCTGGCCGTGAACAACGCCGGCATCGCCGGTCCGGCCGCCCCCACCGGCGCGTACCCCGTCGAGGACTGGGACCGCGTCGTCGCCACCAACCTCAGCGGCGTCTTCTACTCGATGCGCCACGAGCTGCCCGCCATCGTCGCAGCGGGCGGCGGTGCGATCGTCAACATGTCCTCCATCCTCGGCACCAACGGCTTCGCGGGCTCGCCCGCCTATGTCGCCGCCAAGCACGGCGTCGTCGGCCTCACCAAGAGCGCGGCCCTCGAATACGCCGCCCAGAACGTCCGGATCAACGCGGTCGGCCCCGGCTTCATCGACACCCCGCTCCTGCGGAACGCCGACCCGCAGGCCCGCGAGCACCTGATCTCCCTGCACCCGGCCGGACGCCTCGGCACCGCGGAGGAGGTCGCGGAACTCACCGTCTTCCTCCTCTCCGACAAGGCCTCCTTCATCCACGGCAGCTACCACCTGGTGGACGGCGGCTACTCCGCTCCGTAGGGCCTGTCGTTCGGACCATGCCGGGCTCGCGGGGTCCGGCCTGATCCGGACGAAAGACCCTGACGCCGCCCGGGTGGCGGACGGGGGAACCGCGGGCGACAAAGGACATGCGGGACACCACGGGGGCCGAAACGAAGAGCACCACGCACGCGAAGAAGCGAGGAGAGCCATGAAAGCCGTCCAGTACCGGGCCGTCGGTGAGGCCCCCGAGGTCGTCACCGTGCCGGACCCCGAGCCCGGCCCCGGCCAGATCCTGCTGAAGGTCACCGCCGCCGGTGTCTGCCACTCCGACATCGCGGTCATGAGCTGGCCCGCCGACCAGATCCCCTTCCCGCTGCCCCTCACCCTCGGCCACGAAGGCGTCGGCACGGTCGCCGCACTCGGCGACGGTGTGGACGGCCTGTCCGAAGGCGACTCCGTCGCGGTGTACGGGCCCTGGGGCTGCGGCATCTGCGTGAACTGCGCGGAAGGCAAGGAGAACTACTGCCTGCGCGCCAAGGAGCTCGGCATCATGCCGCCCGGACTCGGCGCCCCCGGCGCCATGGCCGAGTACATGATCGTCGACGACCCGCGCCACCTCGTGCCGATCGGCGCCCTCGACCCGGTGAAGACGGTGTCGCTCACGGACGCCGGACTCACCCCGTACCACGCGATCAAGCGCTCGCTGCCGAAGCTCGTACCCGGTGCGACGGCCGTCGTCATCGGCACCGGAGGCCTCGGCCACGTCGCGATCCAGCTCCTGCGCGCCATGACGGCCGTCCGGGTCATCGCGCTCGACGTCAGCGAGGAGAAGCTCGACCTGGCCAGGTCGGTCGGCGCGCACGAGGCGGTCCTCTCCGACGAGAAGGCGGCGGCCCGGGTCAAGGAACTGACCGGCGGACTCGGCGCCCACGTGGTGCTGGACTTCGTCGGCGCCCCGCCGACCGTCGAGACCGCCGGAGCCGCCGCGCGCGTCGACGGCGACGTCACCATCGTCGGCATCGGCGGCGGCGCGCTCCCGGTCGGCTTCGGGGCGCTGCCGTACGGCACCAGCGTCAGCGCTCCCTACTGGGGCTCGCGCAGGGAGCTCGCCGAGGTCCTCGACCTGGCCCACGCCGGGGTCGTCGACGTCCATGTGGAGACGTACTCCATCGACGAGGCCCCGCGCGCCTACGAGCGGCTGCACGACGGCCGCATCAAGGGCCGCGCGGTCATCCTGCCGAACGGCTGACCCTGGTACGCCGGTCGCGGGGCCGGTGAAAATCCCCGGCCCCGCGATCGGGCGGCCGTTACACTCGATGCCATGCGTTCGTACTACTACTTCCGCTGATTCCCGGCCCGGACAGCCGCCGCGTGACGCCTGACGTCACCGGCTGAGCCCCCGGCCGACCGCCGAGCACCGCCCGTGACCGCACCGGGCGGCGCCCGGCCGTACCCCGGCCCCGGCGCACCGCTGTCCTTCCGCCGTCCGGTATCCACGCCCCGCCCCCGCGCGTCCCCGTACGCGCCGCGGTGGGCGCTCACCCAGGAATCAGGGAACAGGCACCGATGCACCCTCAGCGCGACCGCGCCCAACTGACCATGAAGGACGTCTCCAAGGCCTACGGGGACCGCTCCGTACTCGACCAGGTGTCGCTCACCGTCCGCCCCGGCGAGAAAGCCGCCGTCATCGGCGAGAACGGCTCCGGAAAGTCCACCCTGCTGCGGCTGCTCGCCGGAGCCGAGCAGCCGGACAGCGGCGAGATCACCGTCCGCTTCCCCGGCTCCACCGGCTACCTCGCCCAGACCCTCGCCCTCGACCCCACCGCCACCGTGCAGGACGCCGTCGACACGGCCCTCGCCGAACTCCGCGCCCTGGAGCGCCGCATCCGCGAGGCGGAGGAGGCACTGTCGGCGGCCGAGCCCACGGACGGGGAACTCGCCGCGTACGGAGACCTCCTCACCGACTACGAGGAGCGCGACGGCTACCGTTCGGACGCCCGTACCGAGGCGGCTCTCCACGGTCTCGGCCTCGCCCACCTCACCCGCGACCGCACGCTCTCCACCCTCTCCGGCGGCGAACAGTCCCGCCTCGCCCTGGCCTGCGTCCTGGCGGCCGCCCCGGAACTGCTGCTCCTGGACGAGCCGACCAACCACCTGGACGTACGGGCGGTGACCTGGCTGGAGGAGCACCTGCGGGCCCACCGGGGAACCGTCGTCGCCGTCACCCACGACCGGGCCTTCCTGGAGCGGGTCACCTCCGTGATCCTGGAGGTCGACCGCGACCTGCGCGCGGTCACCCGGTACGGCGACGGCTGGGGCGGCTACCGCACCGCGAAGGCGTCGGCCCGCCGCCGCTGGGCGCAGGAGCACCAGGAGTACCTCAGCGACCTGGCCCGTACGGCGGAGCTGGTGGACGCCGCGGGTCAGCGGCTCGCGGCCACCGGCAGGGACCCGAAGCAGGGGTTCGGCAAACACCGCCGCTCGCACGAGGCCAAGCTCTCCGGCCAGGTCAGGGCGGCCCGCACCCGGCTGGAGGTGCTGCGGCGCACACCCGTCCCGGCCCCGCCCGAGCCGCTCGCCTTCACCGGCCGCCCGGCCCTGGCGGCGGAGATGGGCACCGGACCCCTGGTGGAGCTGGACGACATCTCCGTGGGCGACCGGCTCCACCTCCCGGCCCTCCGCGTTGAGCCCGGCGACCGTCTGCTGGTGACCGGCGAGAACGGGGCCGGGAAGACCACGCTGCTGCGGGTCCTCGCCGGGGACCTGGCGCCCGACACCGGTACGGTCCGCCGACGCGCCCGGGTCGGCCACCTCCCGCAGGAACTGCCCGCCCGGCCGACCCGGCGCACCCTGCTCGCCACCTTCGCGGCGGGCCGTCCGGGCTTCGCGGAGGAGTACGCGGACGAGCTGCTGGAGCTGGGCCTGTTCCGGCCCGAGGACCTCGGCGTACCCGTTGCCTCCCTCTCCATCGGCCAGCAGCGCCGGCTGGCCCTGGCCCGGCTGGTGACCCGGCCTGCCGATCTGCTGGTGCTGGACGAGCCGACGAACCACATCGCGCTGAGCCTGGTCGAGGAGGTGGAGGCGGCGCTCGCGGCCTACCCGGGAGCCGTGGTCGTCGTCTCGCACGACCGCAGCTTCCGGGCCCGCTTCACCGGTGACGTACTGGAGTTGCGGGCCGGCCGCCCCGCCGCGCCCTATGCCTCCGGGGAAGCGGATCCCTCCGCGCGCACCCGGTCGCGCAGCCGCTTCACGAAGATCCGCTGACCGGCGATCAGCAGCCGGTCGGCCTCCTCTGGCGTGCACCAGGCGAACCGGTCCATCTCCGGGAACTCCTGCTGCACGCCGGAGCCGCGCGGCCACTCCATCGTGAACGTCCCCGGCACCACGGCCGCCACATCCAGCTCCGCCTCCACCGCCCACACGGTCACCGTCTTGCCGCTGCGCTGACGCGACTCACCGAGCGGCAGCCAGGCACCCTCCGGCACCGGCAGCCCGAGCTCCTCCCCGAACTCCCGCCGCGCGGCCGCCGCTGCATCCTCCTCGGGGCCCAACTCACCCTTCGGCACCGACCAGGCGGCCTCCTCCCGCCCGGCCCAGAACGGCCCGCCCATGTGCCCGATCAGCACCTCGACATCCCGCTCACCTCCCGTACCGGTGGTCCGGAAGAGGAGGAGTCCCGCGCTGCGCCTGCCTGCCGACATGTCGGCAAGTCTGCAATCACCGTGAGCGGCACGCCAACGGAGGGCCGGGGGTCGGGCACGGGATCTCACCTCTGTACGACCCACTACGTCTTGCGATACCCGTACGCCTCCGAGGCCGCCGCCTCCACGGCGCCGATGTCGCCGCCGGACGACGCGGTCACCACGGCGGCGACCGCGCCCTCCACGAAGGGCGCGTCGACCAGCCGGCTGTTCTGCGGCAGCTCGTCACCTTCGGCGAGCATCGCCTTCACCGTGAGGACCGCGCTGCCGAGGTCGACGAGGACCGCGACCCCGGCGCCCCGGTCCACCGATGCGGCGGCCCGGGCGATCAGCTCGGCGCTGGTGCCGAGCCCGCCGTTCGGCAGCCCTCCGGCCGCCGCGACGGGGGCCGTCACACCTCCCGCCGCGAGGCCCCGGGCCAGCTCGGCGACCGACTCCGCGACCGGACCGCTGTGCGAGACGAGCACGATGCCCACCTGCGGCTCCCCGCTCATGCCTGCGCACCTCCGTCCTGTGCCGCCTCGGCGAGCGCCTCGACCAGCAGGGCCGCCGAGGTCGCACCCGGGTCCTGGTGGCCGATGCTGCGCTCGCCGAGATAGCTGGCCCGGCCCTTGCGCGCCTGCAACGGCACGGTCGCCTCCGCACCCGCCCGGGCCGCGTCCGCCCCAGCGCCGAACGAGGAGTCCAGCGCCTCGGCGGCCGGCAGCAGCGCGTCCAGCATCGTCTTGTCCCCGGCCTGCGCCCCGCCGAGCTGTCCCACGGCCGCCACGCCTGCGGCGAACGCCCGCGCGAGCTGGTCCCGGTCCACCTCGGCGTCCTCGCCGAGCGCCTTGCCCGTACGGCGCAGCAGCGTTCCGTACAGCGGTCCGGACGCACCGCCGACGGTCGAGATCAGCTGCCGTCCCGCCAGGGTCAGCACCGCACCCGGAGTCGCGGGCGCGTCCTTCTCCAGGACGGCCGCCACCGCCGCGAAGCCGCGCTGGAGGTTGCTGCCGTGATCGGCGTCCCCGATCGCCGAGTCCAGCTCGGTCAGTCGGTCCGCCTCACGGTCCACGGCGGCCGCGGTGGCCGCCATCCAGCGGCGGAAGAAGTCGGCGTCGAGCACATGATCTCCTGTTCCCCGGGCCGGTCCGGCCCGGTGCGTACGGGTGACGAGTACGGCCGGGACTCACCGGCCCCAGCGGAGCGCCGGCGTCTCCACGGGTGCGTCCCACAGCCGCAGCAGCTCCTCGTCGATCTGGCACAGCGTCACCGAGCAGCCTGCCATGTCCAGCGAGGTCACGTAGTTCCCCACGAGCGTACGAGCCACCGGCACGCCTCGTTCGGTGAGCACCCGGTGGACCTCGGCGTTGAACCCGTACAGCTCCAGCAGCGGCGTCGCGCCCATCCCGTTGACCAGCGCCAGCACGGGCCCGGTCGGCCGGAGGTCCTCCAGTACCGCGTCCACGGCGAAGTCGGCGATCTCGCCCGAGGTCATCATCGGCCGCCGCTCCCGGCCCGGCTCGCCATGGATGCCGATACCCAACTCCAGCTCTCCGGCGGGCAGATCGAAGGTCGGGCTGCCCTTCGCCGGTGTGGTGACCGCGCTGAGCGCCACGCCGAAGCTCCGCGAGGACCCGTTCACCTGCCGGGCCACCGAGGCCACCCGCTCCAGCGGCGCGCCCTCGTCGGCTGCGGCTCCGGCGATCTTCTCCACGAAGAGCGTCGCACCGGTCCCGCGCCGCCCGGCCGTGAACGCGCTGTCGCTGACCGCCACGTCGTCGTCCACGACGACCTGGGTGACCTGGATGCCCTCGTCCTCGGCGAGCTCGGCGGCCATCTCGAAGTTCAGCACGTCACCGGTGTAGTTCTTGACGACGAAGAGCACCCCGGCCCCGCTGTCCACCGCCGCGGCCGCCCGCACCATCTGGTCCGGCACCGGCGAGGTGAACACCTCCCCGGGACAGGCCGCCGCCAGCATCCCGGGCCCGACGAACCCGCCGTGCAACGGCTCGTGCCCCGACCCGCCGCCCGAGACGAGCGCCACCTTCCCGGCCACCGGGGCGTCCCGCCGTACGACGACCCGGTTCTCGACGTCGACGGTCAGTTCCGGGTGCGCGGCGGCCATGCCCCGCAGGGCGTCGGCGACGACGGTCTCGGGGACGTTGATGAGCATCTTCATGTCTGTCTCCTCGTGGGCGTGGCAGAGGGCTTCGGTACCTGCGTTTTCCAGGTGAGCAAGGGTGTGGTCAGTTGTGGATCTTGGCGGTCCAGGGGGGCCTGCCGCGCCTTGCGGCGGTACTGATGCTGACTGCTTGCCGAGTTTTCTGACCAACCGTCACCTGACCCTCGTGAGGTTTCGGCCGGTGCTGCGAGCTGCCGGCCGACCTTCATGATCCTGCAGGACGCATCATGGGGGAGTACGTGGCGATCGTCAGGCCTGCCGCAACCGCGCCCCCTCGGGAACCGCTGACCCGGCTGCTCACCAAGCTCCGTAAGGAGATGCTCACCCAGAACTGACCGGTACGCGACATCGAGGAGCGGGGCGCGGCGCCGGGCGGTGGTGACGACAGCGCACCGTGCCCGGGGGCGTCGGTGAGACGGGGAGAAGGGCTCGAATTCACTCGGTGAGCGCGCCGGCGAAGTCGCGCTCGCCGTCGAGCGGTCGCGGCAGCAGTACGCGCGGAGGCGCCTTCCGCAGCGTGAACACGATCCGGGTGCCGGGTGAGTGGGCGGGATCGACGGCGATGGTGCCCCCGTGGTACTCCACGATCTTCTTGCAGAGGGCGAGGCCGATGCCGTTGCCCGCGTACTGCTCGCGGGTGTGCAGCCGCTGGAAGACGACGAAGACCCGGTCGGCGAACTCCGCCTCGATACCGATGCCGTTGTCGGTGACGGCGAACTCCCAGCCGTCGTCCACGGGGCGGCAGCCCAGGTGGACGACGGGTGCGCGGTCCGGGGAGCGGAACTTGATCGCGTTGGTGAGGAGGTTCTGGAACAGCATGCCCAGCTGGCCCGGTTCCCCCTCCAGCACGGGCAGGGGGTCATGGGTGACGACCGCGTCCGACTCCTCGACGGCCAGGCTGAGCGAGGTGAGGGTCCGCTCGAACTTCTCGTCGAGATCGACGCTCTGGTGCTCGGTCGCCAGCCGGCCGACGCGGGAGAAGTCCAGGAGGTCGTTGATGAGGCTCTGCATCCGGGTCGCCCCGTCGACGGCGAAGGCGATGTACTGCCGGGCCCGCTCGTCGAGGTTCTCGGCGTAGCGCCGCTCCAGCAACTGGCAGAAGCTGGCGACCTTGCGGAGGGGCTCCTGGAGGTCGTGGGAGGCGACGTACGCGAACTGTTCCAGTTCGGCGTTGGAGCGGCGCAGCTCCTCGGCGTGGGCGGCCAGGTTCGCCCGCGCCACGTCGCGGTGGGCGAGCTCGTCGGCCAGGCGGGCGCGCATGCTCTCGACGTCCTGTGCGAGGAGCCGCAGGTCGGCGGGGCCGGTGCCGGCGACCGGGTGGTCGAATGCGCCGGCCGCGACCGTACGCACATGGCCGGAGAGGCGGTCCAGGTGATCGGTCACGCCACGGCGCAGGCCGACGAAGACCGACGCGGTGAGGGCGAGGATGGCCAGCGCGATGGCGCCGAAGGACCAGTTGCGAAGGGTGCGCGCCTCCTGGAGGTCGGCGCGGGCCCCGGCCCGGTCCGCCGCCAGCCGCTCCTGTTGGGCGGAGGCGGCCGAGCGTACGGAGTCGAAGAGGGCCTTCCCTTCGACGGCCCGTTCGGCGGCCGCGGTCTTCGGGTCGGCGGCCGCGACCACGGGCCGGGCGATACGGACCTGCCACTGCCCGGCTCTCCTGACCACCTCGGCCAGGTCCCGCTCGGTCGCCCGGTCGCCGCCGGTCGCCGTACGCAGGTCGGTCATGGCCTTCTCCTGCTGCCGCAGGCCCTCGTGGTAGGGGACGAGGAAGCTGTCCTGCCCGGTCACGCCGTAACCGCGGATTCCGGTCTCCTGGTTGACCAGAGCGCTCTCCAGCCGGACCGCGGCGATGACCGCGGGGCTGGAGTGGTCGATGAGACGCGTGTTGATGGCGGTGGACCGGGCGAGGATCCAGCCCCCGAACAGCATGAGCGCGAGCAGCAGGGACAACGCGGCGGCGGCCGTGACCGCCAGCCAGCGTTTCGTCGTCCACCCGGCGGTCACGGGTATCTTCGGCTTCCCGGTCGGCACGGCATTGCCCTGGCCCACGGCGTGTTCTCCTCGGTGAGAGGCCCGGAGCGCTCCGAGCCGGGACAGAGTACCGCCGCCGACAACGTTTGTTGTCACGGGTCCGTCCGAGCGCCTACGCTGACGCCCATGGGCCACGACCTCAGCACCTTCGACCACCCCGGGATGCTGGACGTACTCGCCGACGACGCTCTGCGGGAGCTGGCCCAGCGGCTGGCCGAGCAGGCGCTGGACGGCAGCCCGGCGCACCCCGGAGCAGAGCAGGCCGCCGGGCCGGAACCCGGCCAAGAGCGCGTCGTCGACCCGCTGGCCCGCCTCCGCGTCCTGGCCCACCTCAGCAGGGCGGTCAGCCGACAGGCCCAGGCCGAGGCCGAGGCGGCGGCCAGAGCGGGGGCGAACTACCCCCAACTGGGGGCGGCGTGGGGGATCAGCCGGCAGGGCGCCCGCAGGCGCTGGCCGGGTCTGGTCTTCACCGCGGAGCCTCCCAGCCGTCCTCTTCCCAACCGCCACCACCGGAGTCATGACGTGAACGCCTTCACCACGAACCGCCCCTACAGCGTCCTCCTCGTCGAGGACGATCCGGCGGACGCCCTGCTCGTCGAGGAGGCTCTGGTGGATCGCGGCATGGCCCGCACCATCGACCAGGTCACCGATGGGGTCGCCGCCCTCCAGTACCTCCGCGACCCCGCCAGGGAGCGGCCCGACCTCATCGTCCTGGACCTGAACATGCCGCGCATGAACGGCCGCGAGCTGCTGGCGGTGCTCAAGGAGGACGAGGCCCTGAGCAACATCCCCGTCGTGGTGCTCACCACGTCCTCCGCCCCCGACGACGTCGAGGACGCCTACCGCAGGCACGCCAACGCGTACGTCACCAAGCCGGTCAACCTGGACGCCTTCATCAAGTCCGTCCAGGAGATCGACGCCTTCTTCCTCGACACCGCCGTACTTCCGCCCCGCCCGGGCAAGTGGGAGTCCGACTGACCCGTTGGGCGTCGGTGCGGGCTTCACACCCGGTGGACACGCGCGCGAAAGTTCCTGGCGGACCGGTGATCCTGGTCGTGAACCCGTCCACCAGGAACTTTCCTCGTGCCCGCCGCCGGGGCCACCCGTCCGACCACCCGTCTGGTGGGAGACGGCTCACGGCGTTCCGCATTCTCGCGTCTGTCTCCTCGTGGGCGTGGCGGAGGGCTTCGCAGCGCTCGGGAGCGCCTGCCGACGGTACTCACGCTGACCTGTTGCCCAGTTCCCGCCGGCCGTCCCGGGCGGCCGGGAAGCGCAGCCGAGATGAAGGATTGTTCATTTTCGCTTCATCTTCGTACCGTCCGGGACGGTCAGGGTGAACGCATGGCCTTCTCACCTCGTCTGGCGGCCCTGGCAGCCGTCGTCGCCGTGCCCCTCGGCATAGCGGCCACCAGCTATGCCATGACCGACACCCCGCAAGCGCCGAAGGTGCCTCCCACCGTCCAGCTCGAGGAGAGTCCGCGCGGCACACCGCCGCCCGGCGGTGTCACCTCGCCGACCGACGCCCCGCCGCCGAGCGGCTCCTCCACTCCGACCCGTACACCGGACAGCTCCGTCGTCCCCGGCCCCTCGGCGGCCGACGACGATGACGACGACGACTTCGGTGATGACGGTTAGCTTCCCCAGAATCTCCGCCCGGGTACGGATCCTGCTGTGGCTGCTGGTCGTGATGGCCCTCGCGCTGGGCGCGGTCGCCGTCACCGTGCGCTCGCTCCTCCAGCGGGACGTGGACCACCGCGTCAGCCAGCTGCTCAGCCAGGAGACCGGAGAGTTCGCGAACTTCGTGCCGCAGGGAGTGGACCCGGACACCGGCGGCCGGTTCGACACCGCGGACAGGCTGCTCCGCGTCTATCTGCAACGGCAGTACGCGGACCCCGACGAGGAGCTGCTGGGCCTGACCGGCCGGCCCGGCGACCGCCCCGGTGTCATCCGGCAGCGCCGCGAACTGCCGCGGGACATCGCCCTGTGGCAGGACAACGCCTCGCTCACCCGGATCCACGCCTCCCAGGACTCCTCCGGGACCCTGGACCGCCCGCAGGGAGAGCTGCGCTGGGCCAAGGTCGTCATCGACCCGTCCACGGGCGAGCAGCCCGGCGCGTTCGTCGTCGCCTTCCATCCCGAGCGTGAACGGGCCGTCGCCGACAAGACGTTCTGGACGCTGCTCGCCCTGTCCGGTGTGGCGCTGCTGATGACGACGGGGATCGGCTGGGCCGTCGCCGGGCGCATCCTCGCGCCCGTCCGGATCGTCCGGACGACGGCGGCGGAGCTGACCGAGCAGGACCTCACCCGGCGCATCCCGGTGGAGGGCCGGGACGACATCGCGGCCCTCGCCGAGACGTTCAACGCGATGCTCGACCGCCTGGAGCGTGCGTTCGCCGCGCAGCGGGTGTTCGTCGACGACGCCGGGCACGAGCTGCGCACGCCCATCACCATCGTCCGGGGCCACCTGGAGCTGATGGGTGACGACCCGGCGGACCGGGAGGAGACGGTGCGGCTGGTCACGGACGAGCTGGACCGGATGAGCCGCATCGTCGAGGACCTGCTCCTGCTCGCGGGGGCCGAGCGCCCCGACTTCGTACGCCCCGAACCCGTCCAGCTCGCGGAGCTGACCGCCGACGTGTTCGTCAAGGTGCGGACCCTCGGGGAGCGGGAGTGGCAGCTCGACGGCGTCGCGGACCGCGAAGTGCGGCTGGATCCGCAGCGGATGACGCAGGCCATGGTGCAGCTCGCGCAGAACGCCGTCCAGCACACCGTGCCCGGTCAGCGCATCCGGATCGGCTCGCGGGCCGAGGCGGGCCGGGCCGGGACGGACCGCGTCGAGCTGTACGTCGCCGACCACGGGCCCGGTATCCCGCCGGAGGACGCCGAGGTGATCTTCGAGCGGTTCCGCCGGGGGACGTCCCGGCGCGGGACCCGCACGAGCGGCGCGGGGCTGGGCCTCGCCATCGTCAAGGCCATCGCGGAGGGCCACCACGGCCGCGTCGAACTACGCCCGACCGAGGGCGGCGGAGCCACCTTCGTACTCACGCTGGAGACCGATTCATGAACCGGATACTGATCGCCGAGGACGAGGAGCGCATCGCCTCGTTCGTCCAGAAGGGCTTGCGGGCCAACGGCTTCACCACGGTCGTCGCCGAGGACGGGGACCTGGCGCTGGGCCACGCGCTGACCGGCGGGTTCGACCTGATGGTGCTCGACATCGGCCTGCCCGGACGCGACGGTTTCACCGTGCTGCGGGAGCTGCGCGAGGCCCGCGTCACGCTGCCGGTCATCGTGCTGACCGCACGCGACTCCGTACGGGACACGGTGGCCGGATTGGAGGGCGGGGCCGACGACTGGATGACGAAGCCGTTCCGTTTCGAGGAACTGCTCGCCCGGGTACGGCTGCGGCAGCGCACCGCCGCCCGCGCGCCCGAGGTCACCATGTTGCGTAGCGGCAGCCTCGCCCTGGATCTGCGGACGCGCCGGGCCCGCGCGGGGGAGCGGACGGTGGATCTGACGGCGCGCGAGTTCGTGCTCCTGGAGATGTTCCTGCGCCACCCCGGCCAGGTGCTGTCGCGCGAGCAGATCCTCTCCCATGTCTGGGGGTACGACTTCGATCCGGGATCCAACATCGTGGACGTCTACGTGCGCGCGCTGCGCCGGAAGCTGGGCGCCGAGCGTCTTGAGACGATCCGGGGCATGGGATACCGCCTGCCCTGAGCCCGGTCCCCTCGGCGGCCGGAGGCCCCGTCCCGTGCCCGGGGCGGGGCCGTTCGCCGTCCCCGGGACGCCTCGGGCACGCCCCGGGAGCGGAGAGGGAGGCGCTCGGCGCCTTCGGTGAAGAGGCCTTCATCGGCCGCTCATCGGATACTCACCCCGCCTTCGGAGGCTGTACGGCGTGCCTCTACCACTCCGGCAGACCATCGGCCTCTGTGCCGTCCTCGGACTCTGCGCTCTCCTCGCCGTCCCCGGCGCCGCTCCCGGCCTCGGCGTCGACGGCCGGCTCTCCCTCGCCGTCTTCGCCCTGGCCACCGCCGCCTGGATCGCCACTCCGGTGGACGACGCCTACATCGCGCTCGGCGCGGGCCTCGCGCTGACGGTCACGGGAGTGATCAGCAGCGAAACCCTGTTCGCCACCCTGGGAGATGAGACGGTATGGCTGCTGATCTGCGCCTTCGTCCTGGCGGCGGCCGTGACCCGGACCGGTCTGGCCGGCCGGGCCGCCGTCTTCCTGGTCGGCGGGGCCAGGACCGTGCGCCAGCTGGTGCACCTGACGACGGCCGGACTGGTCGTCACCGCGTTCGCCGTGCCGGCCACGTCGGGGCGCGCCGCCCTCGCGCTCCCGGTGTTCGTGGCGCTGGCCGCCGCCCTGCGCGAGCGCGCCCGGCTGGTGGTGATGCTGGCGCTGCTCTTCCCCACGGTCATCCTGCTGTCGGCCGTCGCGACCCTGATCGGCGCGGGGGCGCACCTGATCACCGTCGGGGTGCTCCTGGAGCAGACCGGGGAGCAGCTGGGCTTCGTGCGGTGGCTCGTCCTCGGGCTGCCGCTGGCCATCGTCTCCTCCCATCTCGCCGCAGAACTGGTGCTGCTGACGACGACCCGGCGGGCGGACCGCAAGGGTCCGGTCACCATCACGGCGGCGCAGATCCAGGAGCACTCCGAGGCGGCCGTCGAAGGACCGTTCAGCCCGGAGGAGTCCCGGTGCCTGCTCCTGCTGGCGACGGTCGTCGTGCTGTGGTGCGGTGAGCCCCTGCACGGGGTGTCGCCCGCCGTGGTCGCGCTCATCGGCGCCCTGGTGGCGACCTCTCCGGCGCTGGGCACCGTGCGGTTCAAGGACGGTCTGCGGACGGTTCCCTGGCCGCTGCTGCTGTTCATGGCCGCCACCATGGCGATGGGCGTCGCCCTCGCCGACTCGGGCGCGGCCGACTGGCTGGTGGGCTGGATACCCCTCGGGGCGGCCACACCCCCCTGGGTGTTCCTGACCGGCGTGGTCGTGGTCAGCACGGCCGCCCACCTGGCGCTCCAGTCACGCTCCGCCAGGTCCTCCGTCCTCGTCCCGCTGGTGGTCGCCGCGGCGGTCGGCGCCGGGGTCAACCCGGTCGCGGCGGCGCTGGCTTCCACGGCCGCCGCCGGGTTCTGCCACACCCTGCCCTCCTCCGCCAAGCCGGTCGCGCTCTTCGCGGACGTGCCCGGCACCCCCACCTACACCCCGCGCGACCTGCTGCGGCTGTCCGCGTTCCTCGCGCCCCTCAGCGCGGCCCTCGTCCTCGCTTTCGCCCTCGCCGTCTGGCCGCTGCTCGGCGTGCCCGTCCTCCTGGAGACCCAGCCATGACCCACCGCATCGCCATCGCCCCCAGCGGCTTCAAGGAGTCCCTGTCCGCAGCCCGGGTGGCCGAGGCCATCGCCGTCGGCGTGCGGCGCGTGATCCCCGACGCCGAACTCGACCTCATCCCGCTGGTGGACGGCGGCGAGGGCACCGCCGAGGCGCTGGCCCTGGCGGGCGGCGGCCGGCTGGTCCCGTGCACCGCGACGGGCCCGGTGGGCGACCCGGTCGCCTCGCACTTCGCGCTGCTGGGCGGCGGCACAGCACCAGGACCACTCACCGCCGTCGTCGAGATGGCCGCCGCCGCGGGCCTCGCCCTGGTGCCGCCGGGCCTGCGCCACCCGGGCGCGACCACCACGTACGGCGTCGGCGAACTGATCCGTGCGGCCCTGGACTCGAGAGCCCGGCGCGTCCTCATCGGCTGCGGCGACTCCGGTACGTCGGACGGGGGCGCCGGTGCGCTCCAGGCGCTCGGGGCCCGGCTCACCGACCGGCACGGCCGTGAACTGCGCCGGGGTGGCGGCTCGTTGCACGAGCTGGAGCGCATCGACCCGTCCGGTCTCGACCCCCGGCTGGCCCGCACGGAACTGCTCGTGGCCTGCAACCCGTACAACGTGCTGTGCGGGAAGCGCGGGGTGGCCCGGGTGTTCGGGCCGCAGAAGGGGGCGACCCCGGCGGAGGTGGAGCTGCTCTCCGCGGGCCTGGAGCGGCTGGCCGATGTCCTCACCCGGGACCTCGCCCCGGCCTTCACTCCGGCGACCGGCGACCCGGTCGACCTGCGCACGGCTCCCGGAACGGGGGCGTCCGGCGGTCTCGGGGCCGGTCTCGCCGCCGTGGGCGCGCGTCTGCTGCCCCGCTACGACGTCCTGCTCGACGGTCTCGACCTCGACGCGCGCCTCGCCCGCGCCGACTTCGTGATCACGGCGGAGGGGGCGCTCGACAGCCAGACCGTACGCGGCAAGATCCCGGCGGAGGTCGCCCGGCGGGCGCACGCGTGCGGGGTGCCCGTTCTGGTGCTGGCGGGGACGATCGGGCCGGGCGCCCAGGACGTGCGGGCGGTGGGTGTGGACGCGTACAGCGCGATCCTGCCCGCGCCGATGACGCTGGTGGAGGCGATCGGGAGGAGCGGTGAGTTCCTGGCCGACGCCACGGAGCGCGCGATGCGGATCATGGCCCTGGGCACCCGTCTCGCACCGCTGGCCGCCTGACGCGCACGCTGTGCTTCGGCGCCGGGGCGGGCGTCTCGACCCCTGCTCGCGTGCGCGGGGCTCCTGCCCGTGTGCGCGGGCGGCGGCCGGGGGACTACCTTGCTCGGATGAGCCTTCTCCATGATGTGGCCGAGCGCGACGGCTGGCGATGCTGGGTGTGCGACGAACCGGTCGACCCCGACAAGTCGGTGAACGACCTGCAGGGGCCCAGCGTCGACAGTCGTACCGCCGACCGGAAGGCCAAGGTCGCCGAGCGGCTCGCGCACCGCGGCTGCAACTCTCGCAAGGGAGCGGTCAAGGTCGACATCGCCTGGCCGGACAGCCTGTACGTTGTCGAACCCGCGCCGCTGATCACGGTCGCCTCCCGGCTGGAGCGCAAGGGGGGCCGTGAGATGGTGGGCCGCTGTCCGAGCAGGCAGGATGCCCAGGAGGCGGCGGACTGGCTCGTGGACCGGTTCTCCCGACTGGTGCCGGAACTGCCGGTGACCGCCGATATCCAAGCGGGAGGCGGGCAGTTCCTCCTCACCCTCACCGCCGGTCGTCGCTGACCGGAGGCGCCGGATCGGCCGGGCGTCGGGCCGCCTGACGGTCCGACGGCCCGCACCGCCGGAACGGTCGGCCGCTCCCGTGTGACGACGGTGTCCTATGTCACCGGCCGAGGCAGCGGCGTACATCGCCCGGTACAGAGCGGCACCGCGCCCGCCGCACCCGGCCTCCCCGCGGAGCAGCCGCCCGGCGACCACGCGAGCCGGATGCGGCAGGGGGAGGACAACGCGCGGAGGGCCGGCCCGCACGGAACCGCGACAGGTTCTGCCCGCGAGCGCGTCATCGTGACGGGCCGGCGGGCAGGGGGGCCTCATGGACCGGGGATCGGGCGAGAACGGGCTGCGCTGGATAGCGGACGCCTACGACATCAGCTTCACGCTCACGCTCGGCGAGGGGCTCTCACCGGTCGAACTGCTGCGCCGCGTAGGTGCCGAGGAGCGTCACATCGTCCCGCTGACCCGCTTCGCGGCGTACAGCCTGCTGCTGAGGGACGAGAGCGACCACATCAGCGACCTGGACTTCCTGGACTGGGAGGACACGGCGGCGGTCGGCCGGCTGACGAGCGGAGGCTTCCTGCCGACCCCGCCGGAGACCATCGTCCGCGCGGGCTCGGTGGCGGGCTGGGCATACGCGCTGGAGGAGTTCGGCTGCTGTACGGACACCCGCATCGCGGAGCTGTCCGAGCGCGGGCGGGCGTTCGTGGTGCATCGCAACGCGAGGGGCTCCAGCCACGTCGGCTACGGCCTCCACGGACAGGTGGTGACATGGTTCGAGCCGGGCCTGTCCCACCTGCTGAGCGGTGTTCCGGCGGAGGTGTCGCTCGGCTTCGTCCACGACGGGACCGAGGCGGGTGTTGTGGCGTTCCTGCGGTTCCTGGAGGACCAGCTCGGCATCTACCTCCCTTACGAGGAGACGGAGGCCGAACTGTTGGCGGCGGCGTTCGGCTTCTTTGGTCGAGCCGTCGGATGAGCGGCCGCTGCCGTACGGGACATCGCCGAAGAGGCGCTGAACAGTGCGTGTACGGCCCCGTTGACCTGGGCGGTGACGACTTCGGGGGTGGAGGAGTCGAGTTTGCCGTCGAGGTGCAGGAACGCGAGGCCGTGGACGAGGGCCCAGACCGTCGTCGACAGCGCGTCCGCGTCCACGCCGGGGAAGGTGGCGGCGACGATGGTGCGGACGTACTGCGCTATGGCCTCGGTCGCGGCGACCCGTTCCTCGCTGGTCGGGTCGCACGGCTCCGCGAACATCGCCCGGAACAGGGCCGGGTGCTCCAGCGCGAACCGTACGTAGGCGACGGCGACGGCGGCGAGTTCGTCGGGCGTCGACGGCGCGGGATGGGCCTGCGCCAGGGATCCGGCGAGCTCGCGGTACCCCTCGGCCGCCACCGCCGAGACGAGCGCCTCGCGGTCGGCGTAGTGGCGGTAGGGGGCCGTCGCCGACACCCCGGCGCGCCGGGCCACCGCGCGCAGCGAGAGACCGGCGCTGCCGTCCTCCTCCAGGAGCTCGCGCGCGGCACGGAGGCAGGCGGCGCGGAGATCACCGTGGTGGTACGTGCTGGTCCGGGCCATCGGCAGAGCTCCCTGTGTTCGCCATGGTCCACATCTCCTCCCTGATGTGAACGTTGTATACATCTTAGGGGATCGCGGAGGCAGAAGAAACCGGGCGGCCTTCGCCGACCTGAAGGCCGATGCCGCTCCTGCCGCGCGTCGTACCGGCGTTGAGCACGTTGGTCTGGCTGAAGGTGGAGTGCCGGGCGCCGGCGCTCGACGTGTACGAGGTGAGGGAGGAGACGCGCTCACCGCTGGGGTGCGCGGTCTGCTTCGGCGTGGCGGCCGACAGTGCCGGCTCCTCGGGCAGCCGGGCGCGGATGGCGCGGGACGGCGCGAGCAGGGTCAGCCGGGCGGTGGAGTCCCTGTCGTAGAAGTTCGGGAGGCCGCGCTGCGGGACGCCGCCAGCCAGGATCGGTAGCGGCGCAGTGCGGTGCGCTGCCTGCGCTGTTCGGAGACCAGCGCGATCGCCGGATGCGTACCGGGCCTGGGGCTGCTGCCCCGGGCGAGACGGCGCATCTGGCGGCGCACCTGGGCCATGCTCGCGGCGGAGGCGAGGGCCTTGTCCGACCAGGTCACCGGCCGCATCTGCCGGTCGGCCTCGCCGCCCCGGCGCCAGCGGTGGGGCAGGTCCGGGGTGACGGCGAGCGCGGTGCCCATGCCGACGACCGCCACGCCGCTGTCGAGAACCCGCTCGGCGGTCCGGCGGCTGGTGATGCCGCCGGTGAGCATCAGGGGGAGCGGGCTGGTCTTCACCAGGTCCTCGGCCAGGTCCAGGAAGTACGCCTCGCGCGCCTGGGCCCGGGTGTCGGTGGAGCGGCCGGTCATCGCCGGGCTCTCGTAGCTGCCGCCGGAGAGCTCGACCAGGTCGACGCCGAGCGGTTCGAGCATCTCGATGACCTGGCGGGCGTCGTCGGCGTCGAACCCGCCGCGCTGGAAGTCGGCGGAGTTGAGCTTCACCGCGACCGCGAACGAAGGGGAGACGGCGGCCCGTACGGCGGCGACGATGTCGAGCAGCATCCGGGCGCGGTTCTCCAGCGGTCCGCCCCACCGGTCCGAGCGCTTGTTGACCAGCGGCGAGAGGAACTGCGACAGCAGGTAGCCGTGCGCGGCATGGATCTCGACCCCGTCGAAGCCGGCTTCCTCGGCCCGGCGCGCGGTCACCGCGTACCGGGCCACGGTCTCCTCGATCTGCCGCGCGCTCATGGCGGTGGGCCGGCCGAACCGGCCGCTGTGCCTGCCGAGGTCGACGCCGATGTCGGACGGTCCCCAGACGACGCCGGGCATGTCGGAGGCGACCTGGCGGCCGGGGTGGTTGATCTGCATCCACAGCGCGCCGCCGCCGGACTTGCCGGCCTCGGCCCACTCGGTGAACGGCTGGAGCGGCGCGTTCTCGTCGAGTACGACACCGGCGGGGCCGGTCAGCGCCTCGGCGTGGACCATGACATTGCCGGTGATCAGCAGTCCGGTGCCACCGGCCGCCCAGTGCCGGTACAGCGTGAACAGCTGGTCGTCGGGGAGTTGGCCCGCGCCGGCCATGTTCTCCTCCATGGCCGCCTTCGCGATCCGGTTCGTCAGTACCTGTCCGGAGCGCAGGTGCAGCGGTGAGAACAGCTCGCCGGTCACTCGGATTCC
The DNA here is from genome assembly GCF_044767965.1 of Streptomyces sp. NPDC101178. Taxonomy (NCBI): domain Bacteria; kingdom Bacillati; phylum Actinomycetota; class Actinomycetes; order Kitasatosporales; family Streptomycetaceae; genus Streptomyces; species Streptomyces sp. NPDC101178. The sequence goes on along the minus strand of NZ_JBIWOZ010000006.1, from coordinate 375,562 downwards.
CTTCCCTCTTGATCGCTCGCAATGTGTGCACCACTCACATTAGCTGGCGGATGTAATCGCCGTAAACATAGAGCGGTGTGGGCTGCGGCACGCCGTGCGGAGGGGCGGAGGGGAGGCGCCATGAGGTCGTATCGATCAGGGTGGGCGCGCCCGGCGGGCTCCTGCTCCGGGCCGCGTCTGGCGGGCCCCGCTCCGGGCCGCGCCCCTCGGGTCAGCCCGCCGGTACGGCCTCCTCCGTGGCGCTCGCAGGGCTGCCGAGGCGGGTCATCAGCAGCCCGGCGAGCGCCGCGACGGGATAGGCGAGTACGCCGTAGACGGCGGCGGGCACCGCCAGGCCGACGCTGCCGAGGACGCTGATCGCCAGCGTCATGGCTACCGCGCTGTTGTGCACGCCGATCTCCATGGAACAGGCGATCGCCTGCCGTTTGCCGACGCGCGCCCAGTGCGGCACGAAGTACCCCGTGGCCAGGCTCAGCACACAGAAGAGAAGTGCCACCGGCCCCGCGTTTACGAGGTAGCCGGCGATGTTGCTCCGCTCGGCCGCCACGGCGCCGGCGATCACCGCGACGAGGACGACGACCGACAGAAGGCGCACCGGGCGGTCCATACGCCGCGCGAACGCCTCCGACCGGCTGCGCACGATCAGCCCGATCGCCACCGGCGCGAGCACCAGCGCGAAGACCTGCAGCACCTTGCCGAACTGCAACCCCAGGCCGTCCTGCCCGATGCCCGGCTCGAAGTGGAGCAGGGCGAGGTTGGTGATGATCGGCAGCGTTACGACGGCCACCACCGCGTTGATCGCCGTGAGCGTGACGTTCAGCGCCACGTCGCCGCCGAAGAGGTGGCTGAAGAGGTTGGCCGTCGTCCCACCGGGAGAGGCCGCGAGCAGCATCATGCCCACGGCGAGTACGGGGGAGAGGTCGAAGGCGATGACCAGGCCGAAGCACGCGGCGGGCAGGAGCAGCGCCTGGCAGAGCAGCGCCACGACGACGGCGCGTGGATGCCGCCGCACCCGGCGGAAGTCGTCGGCGGTCAGGGACAGGCCCAGTCCGAACATGATGACGGCGAGAGCGAGCGGGAGCAGGACGGTGGCGAGGGGAGAGTCCATGTGCTGCTGTGTCTCCTGGGTGGGAGGGGAGGCGGGGGTGGGTCGCAACTCCGTTACTCCGGTGCCGGGTTGCGCGGCTGCACGGTCACGCCGGATGCGTCCACCCGAAGGTAGCGTCCGATGTATGCACCGTCAACACTTCGGTGTGTGCCCTGATCCGGCCCGGCAGTCCGGCCCGGTGAGGCTTCCCGGCGGTCTCTGCGGCCCGGCCGCCTCGGCGCTCGCGCGGATGGCATGACGTCCGAAAGGGCGGTGCGCTTCCGTCCCGCGCTCTATGCTGCTGCGGCATATGAACGACTACGAGCGTGCGCTCTCCCACTGGGGCGAGTTCGACCGTACCGGCGACGTCGCCCAACTGGCTCTGGCCGTCGACCTGTTACGTACCGCCTACGCCACCGCCTCCCCGGCCGACCGCCACACCCGCGGCGGCACGCTCGGACTCCCGCTGAGCCGTCTCTACGACCAGAGCTACGACCTCGGCGTCCTGCGTGAGTCGATCGACGTGCTCCGAGGCGGCCTGCGTGAGGGGTCGGCGGACGACGGCTACGCGTACGGCCTCGCGCTCGCCCTGCAGAAGTACGCGGCGGAGAAGGACGACCTCGCGGCTCTCGACGAGTCGATCGGCCTGATGCGCGAGGCCTCGGGCTCGGCCTCGGTGGGCCAGCGGCTACGGGCCCGGGTGCTGTCGGCGCTGAGCACCGCGCTCCAGGACCGCTACGAAATGGCCTCGGATCCCAAGGCGCTGGCCGAGAGCGTGACGGTGGGCCGGGCCTCGCTGACGATCACCCCGGAGGGCCACCCGCGCCGCGGCCCGCACCTGGCCCACCTAGGGCTCGCGCTCCGTATGACGTACGAGAGCACGGGAGACCCGGCCGCGCTCGCCGAGGCCGTGGAGGTGAGCCGGGAGGCCGTGCACGCCGTCGACGACGATGTCCCCAGCAAGGACATCGAGATGGGCAGCCTCAGCCTCGCGCTCCGGGTGATGTACGAGGCCCACGGCCGACTCGCCGTACTGGACGAGGTGTCACCGCCTCCGGCCGGGGTGAACGTGATCGACGCCGCTCCGATCGACGTCTCCCTGCTCGGCCACGGCTACTGCTCCGCGGCCTTCCCCGTCCTCACCGACATCCACGCCCTGCTCTACGACCAGCACGACCCGACGGCCCGCATCGGCCTGCGGAACGTGGGCGACAGCCGATGGGGCTTCCGCGAACTGACCTGACCGACGCCACGTGTGAACCGGATCGCGGACCGTGTACGGCACCTCCGCCAGGCGCCGCCGCCCGTCACTCCTACCGGTACTTCGGCGACGCCGCCGCCCTTACTCGTACCGGTACTTCAGCGACTCGGCCTCCACCCGCTCGATGTCGGCGATCGTCAGCTCCGGCATCCGCAGTTGGGCCAGCGTCACCTCGGCCGAGGTCGGCTGGGCGTCCGCCGGCAGCCACTGCTCCGGCTTCCAAGCACCGCTGCGCAGAAGCGACTTGGGGCAGTGCGGGTAGACCTCCTCGATGCCCACCACCAGCGCACTGGCCGGCGGCTTGCCCACGGCGGTCAGCTGCGCCAGCAGCTCCGGCCGGGTGGACACGCAGGCCCGGCCGTTCACCCTGAGCGTGGTGGTGCGCCCCGGGACGAAGAACAGCAGCCCGGCCCGTCCGGTGGCGATGACGTTCTGCAGGGTGTCCAGCCGCTTGTTGCCGGTCGCGTCCGGTATCGCCACCGTCCGTGCGTCCAGGACCGAGACGAACCCGGCGGGGCCGCCGCGAGGAGAGACGTCACAGTTGCCCTCGGCGTCCGCGCTGGCGACCAGGACCAGCGAGGAACAGCCGATCAACCGACGTGTCTGTTCGGTGAGTTCGGTCATCTGCTTGCGTACGGCGGCGGCGCCGGGGAGTTCGTAGGCCCGGCGCAGCGCCTCCTGGTCGGCCATCGCGTCGCGGCGCAGCGAGTCGAAGGCGCTGCCGTCCAGGGAGCCGTCCAGGGCGCCGTCAAGGATCGATGTCATGCTCCCGACCCTAACGGGCCGACCTGCGGCGGGACTCCGGTGCTCGTCGGCGTGACGGCGTACGGATCCCAGCAGGCCGGCCCAGAACCCGCCGCCGCGCTACGCCATGGTGTCGAAGGTGTAGTGCGCCGTGTGATCCATCATGTCGGCAGGTGTCACGTCGTTCCACGGCCGCATGACGTCGTCGACGCTCACGACGTTCCTCGTACGCGCGGCCGGCAGGTAGGCGGAGCGGGGGTGGCGTGCCTGCCACTGCGCCCAGAGCCGGTCGATGAACGCGTGGTGCAGCCAGAAGACCGGGTCGTTGGGCGAGGCGCCGGTGGCCGTCTGGCCTCCGACCCACACGTGCACCCGGTTGTGGAGATTGACGCCGCGCCAGCCTTCGAGGTGGTTGCGGAACCCGTCCGAGGCGCTGTTCCACGGCGCGGAGTCGTAGATGGGCATGGCGAGGACCGCGTCGACCTCCGAACGGGTCGGCAACTGCGGAACGCCGGACCCGAGCGCGCGGCGGAGGAAGCCGCGCCCGTCAACCGTCACCGTGACCGGCCATCTGCCGCCGCTCATCGCGAACGGCCCCTCGGCCACCTGCCCGTCCCTGGCGCGTCCGGTGCCTCCGAGGAAGTCGGGTGCCCACAGCGAGGCCGCGACGGTACGGTCCACCGTCCAGTCCCAGTAGGGCAGCGCGACGGACGGATCGACGGTCTGGAGCGCCTGCTCGAACTGTATGAGGAATCTGCGGTGCCAGGGCAGGAAGGACGGCGACCGGTGACCCACCCGGTCACCGTTGTCGGTGTCGCTCATGATGAAGGCGTTGTGCGTGGTCACGTCGGATCCCGGGTGATGTCGAGCGCGATGACGCCTCACGCACACTTCCCGGCTCCGGCGTGTGAGAAGGGGGCCGAAAGGAGACCCTGGTTACGGCCGCATAGATTCCCTGCGGCGCGGTTCAGTTCAGCCGCGGCCATGCTCCGACCCAGACCCGGGTGATGGCGCTGATGTAGCGCGCCCCGCACCGGTCGACGGGCACCACCAGTTGGCTGCCGGCCGTGTCCAGGTCCTCGCCGTCCATCCGGGTGGCCAGCAGCACGGGCGCGTCGCCGAAGTCGGCGTCGATCTCCGCCCAGGCCAGGACGGTGTGGTGCCCGTCGCCACCGGAGACCGTCAGCGCGAAGCGCGACCGGTCCTTGCGGCGGCGGGCGTCGAAGAGCGGGCGCGCGTCGAGCGCGACCTCCCGCAGCAGAGGGCCCTCGAACGCGTGCCGCTGCGGCCCGCTGGTGGCGCAGTCGAAGACGACCTCCGCCCGGTGCTGCTCCCATCCCTCGCGCAGGTCGCGCACGGTCAGGGTGGCGGGCCGGCCGACATCGCCCAGTACCGCGAGCGACGCGAGCCGGGTGGCGGGCGTGCGGTGTGACGTACCGGGTCGGCTCATCGAATCCTCCGTCGGACGGCCCGCGCGGCGGCTGCCAGGGAGGTATGCCCAGGAACCGTTCCGCCGAAGCGTCCCTGCGAGGCGATATCCGGATTCAGCCTCGCTTCTGTGAGCCACCGCCGATGTTCTTCCTCATGTCTGCTCTTCGAGGCGCTGGTGAACGCGGTGCATCGGCCCGGGCGCGAATCAGCCCTGATACCCAGGACGGTCGATGTGTACGTTGGTCGACTTGACCCGTGCCGTCGCCAGCACGCCCACCTCCAGGCCGAGTTCCTCCACGGACTCGCGGCTGATCAGCGAAACGAGCCGGTGCGGACCCGACTGGATCTCCACCTGGGCCACGATGTCGTCCATCGTGACAGCGGTGACGATCCCGGCGAACGAGTTCCGTACCGACGTCAGAGCTCCGCCGTCGGGCACCGGATGGAGGCCCGCCGCCCGTTCCGTGGCGAAGGCCGCCAGGCTGACACCGTCGATCACCCGGTTGCCCGAGCTGCCCCGGTCCATCGCGAGGTGACCACTGTCCGCCCAGCGGCGAACGGTTTCCGGACTCACGGCCAGCAGCTCTGCGGCCTGGCCAATGCTGTACGAGGGCACTCCCGCACTCTAGGGCCTGCCCAGGACCGAAGGCGGCACCGGGTGCCCGGAGCGTGGGGCGGGTCACATTCGGTGACTAATGGCTCACCTCGTTCGATAACGCGGCTGCTCGGAGCCTCAGTTGACGGAGTTTCAGTCTCCGGATATCTGCCTGGCCCTATCGACAGCATCGATCGAATGAGCTTAGGCTCACCTAAGTTCGGGTGGGTGCGCTCTGTCGGCGTGCCCGTCCGCCCTACCGTCCCCCGCGCGCCTGACAGGCGGCTTTCCCGCACGATGGGAGTGACATGTCACAGGTTCATCCTGGCGACGCACCACTGGTCCACGACCTCATCGGAATCGGCTTCGGCCCCTCCAATGTGGCCATGGCGATCGCGCTCAGAGAGCACAACACGCGCGTCGGCGGGCAGGCGCCGGTCACCGCTCGCTTCTTCGAGCAGCAGCAGAGCTTCGGCTGGCACCGCGGCATGCTGATCGACGACGCCACGATGCAGGTCTCCTTCCTCAAGGACCTGGTGACGCTCCGGAACCCGGCCAGCGAGTACAGCTTCCTCTGCTATCTGCAGAGCAGGGACCGGCTCATCGACTTCATCAACCACAAGAACCTCTTCCCGCTCCGCGTGGAGTTCCACGACTACTTCGAGTGGGCCGCGGCCAAGGTCGACGACATGGTCTCCTACGGACACGAGGTCGTCTCCGTGACGCCGTACGTCCACGACGGCACCGTGGAGTACCTGGACGTGACTGTCCGGTCGGGCGGCGGTCTCGAAGTGCACCGGGCCCGCAACCTCGTCATCGGCACCGGGCTGCGGCCCCTCCTGCCGGAAGGCGTACGGCGCGGCGACCGGGTCTGGCACAACTCCGATCTGCTGCGCAAGGTCGACGGCCTGGAGGGCACCTCGCCCTCGCGGTTCGTGGTCGTGGGCGCCGGGCAGAGCGCCGCCGAGAACGTCGCCTACCTGCACCGCCGCTTCCCCGGTGCCGAGGTCTGCGCGGTCTTCTCCCGTTACGGCTACAGCCCCGCCGACGACAGCAGCTTCGCCAACCGGATCTTCGACCCCGGCGCGGTCGACGACTACTTCGCCGCACCCGACAGCGTCAAGAGCCAGCTGATGGCCTATCACGGGAACACCAACTACTCCGTGGTGGACATCGACCTGATCGACGACCTGTACCGCCAGATGTACCGGGAGAAGGTCCTCGGCACCGAGCGGCTGCGCTTCCTCAACGTCTCCCGGGTCACCGCAGTCGAGGAGCGGCCCGACAGCGTACGCACCACCGTGAAGTCCCTCATCACGGGCGAGGAGACACCTCTGGACGCCGATATCGTCGTCTTCGCCACCGGCTACAGCCCCGCCGACCCGCTGGGCCTCCTCGGTGAGGTCGCCGACCGCTGCCTGCTCGACGACGAGGGCCGCGTCCGGGTCGAGCGCGACTACCGCATCGCCACCGACCCCGCTCTGGGCGCCGGCATCTATCTGCAGGGCGGTACGGAGCACACGCACGGCATCACGACGTCCCTGCTGTCCAACACCGCGATACGCGTCGGCGAGATCCTGGACTCCCTGCTCGACCGCGGCGTCAAGTCCACCTCCGACGAGGCCCGTCCCATCACGGGCAGCACCGTCGGCACCTCCTAGCGGCCCTGCGGGCGCACCGTCGCAAGTGCGCCCCGTCCGCGCCCGGCCGACCACGAGTTCCGGTGGCTCCAGAGGGATAACGTACGTCCATATGAGCACGACTGCAGTCGAGCGCCCCGTGCCCAGGGGTGCAACAGAGGTCCGCCGCGGGCGGGTTGTGGGTTTGGGCACGCTGGGGGCGGTTCTCGCGCTCGCCGCGGCCCTGTCGCTGGCCGTCGGAGCGCGGGCGCTCAGCCCCGCCGAGGTCTGGTACGGGCTGTCCGCCGTGCCGGAGGCCGATCAGCGGCTGACCGAGATCCGGCTGATCGTGGAGACGGTCCGGGTGCCCCGGACCGTCCTCGCGGTCGTGGCGGGGATCGCGCTGGGCGTCGGCGGTGCGCTGATCCAGGGGTACACACGTAACCCCATCGCCGACACCGGGCTGTTGGGCGTGAACACCGGTGCCTCGTTCGCCGTGGTGAGCGCGATCGCCGTCTTCGGGTTCACCGACCCGTTCCAGTACGTCTGGTTCGCCTTCGCGGGGGCGGCCATCGCCGGAGTCGTCGTCTTCGGGCTGGCGAGCATCGGCAGGGGAGCGGGCAATCCACTGACGCTCGCCCTGGCCGGGCAGGGCATCACGGTCTTCCTGATGGCGATGACCACCGCGGTCGCGCTGACCGACCAGAAGTCGCTGAACGCGCTGCGGTTCTGGAACGCGGGCTCCGTGGCCGGGGTGGGGTTCGACGTCATCTGGCCGGTGAGCGGGTTCATCGGCGTCGGGCTCGTCCTGGCGCTGTCCACGCTGCCCTCCCTCAACCTGCTCAACCTCGGCGACGACGTGGCGCGCGGCCTAGGCGTGAACATCGTGCTCAGCCGGGCCGTCGGCATCGTCGCCATCACCCTGCTGGCGGGCGCGGCCACGGCGGCGTGCGGGCCGATCGCCTTTCTCGGGCTGATGGTCGCCCATGTGGCCCGGTACCTGACGGGTCCCGACTACCGCTGGCTGGTGCCGTACGCGGGTCTGCTCGGCGCGGTCGTCCTGCTGGTCTGCGACATCGTGGGGCGCCTGGTGGTACGCCCCGGTGAGCTGGAACCCGGTGTCGTGGTCGCCCTCCTCGGCGCTCCGTTCTTCGCGGTTCTCGTCTGGCGTGGAAAGTTCAAGAGCGCATGAGTGGAACAGAGATGAGCGGGACGGCTGTGAGCGGGACGGGGACGAAAGCCGCGCTGGCGCCGGGCATCCGGGTCGGCCGGGTGTCGTTCGTCTGGCGGCCCTGGCTGGTCCTGGTCACGCTGGTGCTGGCGGCCGCCGCCTTCCTGGTGTTCTGCCTCTCCATCGCCGTCGGGGACTTCCCGATCGGCCTGTCGCGGGTGATCGCCACGCTGCTCGGCCAGGGCGAACCGGTCGACGCGTTCGTCGTCATGGACCTGCGGATGCCGCGCGCGCTGGCCGGACTCGTCGTGGGCATCGCGCTGGGCGTCTCCGGTGCGATCACGCAGTCCGTCGCGCGCAATCCGCTCGCCAGCCCCGACATCCTCGGGATCACCAGCGGTGCCAGTGCCGTCGCGGTGTTCCTGGTGACGGTGTCCGGTGGGGCCGCCGCGGCGGTCGTCGGCTCGGTGGGGCTCTCGGCGGCGGCGCTGCTGGGCGGCCTCGGCACCGGGCTGCTGGTCTACTTCCTGGCGTGGCGGCGCGGGGTCGACGGCTTCCGGCTCATCCTCATCGGCATCTCGGTGAGCGCCGTGATGCAGGCGATCACGACCTGGCTGCTGGTGTCGGCCGACATCAGGGACGTGGCCCGGGCGCAGGCGTGGCTGGTCGGTTCGCTGGACGGCCGGTCGTGGAACGAGGTCGAGATCGCGTTCTGGGGCTCGCTGGTCCTGCTCGTCGTGGTGGCCACCGCCGCGTTCCCGTTCAAGCCGATGCACCTCGGCGACGATGTGGCGGCCGGGCTGGGTGTCCGGTACACCAGGGTGCGGGCCGTCCTCCTGCTGTGCGCGGTGCTGCTGGCGGCGGTGGCGGTGAGCGCTGCGGGACCCGTGCCGTTCGTCGCGCTGGTGGCGCCGCAAGTGGCGATGCGGCTGGCGAGGTGTCCGACGCCGCCGATGGTGGCCTCAGGCGTGCTGGGGGCGCTGCTGCTGATCGGTTCGGACCTGATCGCACGGACGGCGCTGCCGGTCACCCTTCCGGTCGGCGTGGTCACCGCCGCGATCGGCGGTCCGTTCCTCGTCTACCTGCTGGTACGGGCGAACCTCCGCCGGTGATCCGCGCGCGAGGCCCCGAGGCGAACTCCCGTCCGAGGCAATAAGGTTAGGTGAGCCTAAATCAAGGGGTGCTTGTGGTCGCGCAGTTCATCACCGAGACCCGGACCGGCGCCGGGGCCGTCTCCCGGCTGGCGGCGAGAGGCGTCACCGTCGGCTACGGCGGCCGGGCGGTCATCGACGATCTCGACGTGGAGATCCCGCCAGGCGTGGTCACCACCATCATCGGCCCCAACGGCTGTGGAAAATCGACCCTGTTGCGGACTCTGACGCGGCTGCTCAAACCGGCCGGCGGGACGGTCGTGCTGGACGGCGAGGACATCGCCCGGCTGCGGACCAGGGACGTGGCCAAGAAGCTCGGTCTGCTTCCGCAGGCGCCCGTGGCGCCAGAGGGGCTCACGGTGGGCGACCTGGTGGCCCGGGGACGGCATCCCCACCAGAGCTGGCTGCGGCAGTGGTCCTCGGACGACGCCGGTGTCGTGGAGCGCGCCCTGGCCATGACCGGAGTGGCCGATCTGGCCGACCGGACGGTGGACTCGCTCTCCGGTGGCCAGCGCCAGCGTGTCTGGATCTCGATGACCCTGGCCCAGGGCACCGACCTGCTGCTGCTGGACGAGCCGACCACCTATCTGGACCTCGCGCACGCCATCGACGTGCTCGACCTGGTGGACGACCTGCACGAGTCCGGGTGCACAGTGGTCATGGTGCTGCACGATCTCAACCTCGCCACGCGCTACAGCGACAACCTCATCGTGATGCGCGCGGGTTCGATCCTGGCGCAGGGCCATCCGCGTGAGGTGATCACCGCCGAGCTGCTGCGCGAGGCCTTCGGGCTGCAGGCCAAGGTGATCGACGATCCGGTCGGCGACCGGCCGCTCATCGTGCCGATCGGACGGGCGCACGTCCGGCTCGAACCGCTGAGCGACGTACCCGTGAAATAAGTCCCGGACCAGGTGGGTTGGCGTTTCGGTCAACTCGGCCCGGACGAGGGAAAGTTTTCAAGTAAGGCTAGGCTGGCCTCACTTGGCGGGATAGGGTTTGCTCGCCCTCACACAGGGGCGCAGTGGACAGCGCGACAGCAAGGGATTCCGGATGTTTCTCCATCGAACGACGCTCGCTCAGCCGTGGCGGCGGCTGGCCGCGGCACTCTCCGTCGCGACCCTCGGCGTCGGCCTCCTCACGGGATGCGGTTCCGACACGGAGGCGAAGAAGAGCGACGACGCCCCGGCCGCCGGCGCCGGCGCGTTCCCGGTCACGGTGGAGCACGCGTTCGGATCCACGAAGGTCGAGAAGGCCCCTGAGCGCGTCGTCTCCGTGGGCTACACGGACGACCAGGCCATCCTCGCCTTCGGCATCAAGCCGGTCGGCATGGTCGACCAGTACCCGAACCCGGTGGGCCAGACCCCCGACATCAACACCCAGTGGCCCTGGGTCAAGGACAAGTGGGGCGACACCCGCCCCGAGGTCGTCATGAACAACGGCGACGCGGGCCCCAACTTCGAGAAGATCGCCTCCCTCCGCCCGGACCTGATCATCGCGGTCTACTCCGAGGTCGACCAGGCCGCCTACGACAAGCTCTCCAAGATCGCGCCGACCGTCGGCCGCACCAAGGCCGAGAAGGAGCCCTTCAGCGCTCCCTGGCAGGACAACGCGGTCCACATCGCCAAGGCGCTCGGCAAGGAGACCGAGGGCAAGGAGCTGGTGAAGGGCATCCAGGACAAGCTGGACGCGGCCAAGAAGGACAACCCCGCCTTCGCCGAGCAGAAGGCCGTAGCGCTCTCCTGGTACAAGGGCGCGGTGTACCCGTTCACCTCCACCGATGTGCGCGGCCAGCTGGTCACCGGTGCCGGCTTCGGCTACCAGACCGAGATCGACAAGATCGCCGACGGCAAGTTCTCCACCGAGCTGTCGCCCGAGCGCATCGACCTGATCGACGTGGACCGCATCTTCGTCATCAACGACAAGGCGGACACCGAGGCGCTCAAGAAGTTCGAGCTCTTCGCCAACCTGCCCGCCGTCAAGAACGGCAACGTCTCCTACCTCCTGGACAGCGAGGGCCCGGCGATCGGCGCCGCCATGTCCCAGGGCACGCTGCTCTCCCTGCCGTACGCGGTCGACGAGCTGGTCAAGGCGGCCAAGTAACGATGACGCCCGCACCGTCCTCCCCCCACCGAGAACTGGCGATGGTGTGACAGTCACCGACACCCCCGCGGCCCCGACGAAGCTGCGTACGGCGACGGGGAGAGAGGCCACCGGCTGGGTGGCGGCACACTGCCGCCGCGCCCCGTGGCTGACCTTCTCCACCGTGGTCACCACCGTGGCCGGCGCGGCCCTCCAGGTGGTCCCTGTGCTCCTGCTGGGCCGGGTGGTCGACGGGGTGGTCGGCGGCGAACCACGCTCGGTGCTCGTCACCGTCGGCGTGCTGATGGGAGCCGCCGCGCTGCTCGGCGCGGCGGCCACCGCGGCCTCCACGTACCTGATCGGACGGCTCGGCGCGGAGCTGCTCGCCCAGCTGCGGGAGAGCGCCGTACGGGCCGTGCTCGGCATGCCGAGCGCCCGCGTCGAACAGGTCGGCCGCGGCGATGTGCTCTCCCGGGTCGGCGACGACGTGGCCGTGCTCTCCAAGGGCATCCGGCAGGCCATTCCCACGGTGTTCTCGGCCGGCGTGCTGGTGGCCATCGCCACGCTCGGCATGTTCGGCCTGGACTGGCGGCTCGGCCTGGCCGGGGCCTGCGCGCTCCCGGCGTACGCCTTCGCCCTGCGCTGGTACCTGCCCCGGTCCGCCCCCCTCTACCGCAGCCAGCGCATCGCCCAGGCCGACCGCGCGCAGGCGCTGATCAGCGGCCTCAACGGGATAGACACCGTACGGGCGTACCGCCTGGAGGGCGACGTCCGCGAGAAGGTCACCGCCGAGTCGTGGCGGGTGCGCAACCTCGGCATCGAGGTGTTCCGCTTCTTCGGCCGGTTCGTCGGACGCGAGAACCGCGCCGAGTTCATCGGCCTCGTCCTGATCCTGGTGGTCGGGTACGCGCTGCTGGAGGCCGACGCCGCCACGCTCGGCGAGGTCTCGGCCGCTCCGCTGATGTTCCACCGGCTCTTCACGCCGCTCGGCGCCATCATGTTCACCTTCGACGAGGCGCAGAAGTCCGGCGCCAGCCTCACCCGTCTGGTCGGCGTGCTTGCGGAGCCGGCGGAGGAGCGTCTGGTGGGCGACGCGTCCGTCGCCCGGGCCGAGGCCGTGCCGTACGCGGTGACCGTGGAGGACCTGACCTTCAGCTATCCCGACACCGAGGAACCGGTCCTCCGCGAGGTCGCCCTGTCGATTCCGGCCGGTGGTTCGCTGGCGCTGGTGGGCGCGACGGGCGCCGGCAAGTCGACGCTCGCCGCGCTGGTCGCCGGCATCGGAACCCCGCAGACCGGGACCGTACGCATCGGCTCGCGGGACCTCGCCGGGCTCGACGAGGCCGAGGCGCGGTCCCTGGTCAGCATCCTGACCCAGGAGACGCACGTCTTCTCCGGGCCGCTCGCCGACGATCTGCGTCTCGCCGCCCCCGAGGCGAGCGACGCGGAGCTGATGGAGGCGGTGCGGACGGTCGGCGCCGACGGCTGGGTCGAGCTGCTGCCCGGTGGTCTGTACGCCGTGGTCGGCGAGGGCGGAGAGCGCCTGGATGTGACCAAGGTCGCCCAAGTCGCTCTGATCCGCTTGGTGTTGAGCCGCTCACCGGTGGTCGTGCTGGACGAGTCGACCGCCGAGGCGGGCAGCGAAGGCGCCGCCGAGCTGGAGCGCGCCGTACTGGCCGCCTGCGCGGGCCGTACCACGCTCTTCGTGGCCCACCGGCTGACCCAGGCCATGGCGGCGGACCGGATCGCCGTGCTGGATGCGGGGCGCGTGGTGGAGGAGGGGACGCACGAGGAGCTGGTGGCTCTCGGGGGCATGTACGCGCGTCTGTGGCGTGCGTGGCGCGAGGGAAGTTAGGGCAACCTAAGTAAGGTTAGGCTCACTTGAATGCCTTGGAAGGGTGCTGAGTCTTCGATGACGGAACCGACCGCTCCTCACGTGCTTCTCTCTCCCACCCACTTCGCCGATGTGCGCCGGCGGATCGGAGAGTACGGCGACCGGACCATAGCCGAGGCGTGCGCCATCGGCCTGGCGTACTGGGCGACGGGCACCGGCCCCGACGGCATCGACCTCACGCCCGGCACCTCGTTCGCCGATGTGCTCGGCTGGGTCGACAACGGCGGTGGCGGAAAACCGGGTTGGGACGTCTCCGTGGACAACCTGAGAGTGACGGTTCCCTACGGCGTTCCGCCGGCCGAAGCGCAGCTGGCCCTGGACGACCTGGCCGACTTCCCGGACCGGCCCGTCGGCACCATCGGCCCCTCCAGCATCGCCGCACGGATCAGGACCCTCGCCCGGTGGAACGACAACCGCGCCGACCGTGCCCGCCCGACCGTCATGGAGCTGTTCCACGAACAGGCGCGCGCCAGGCCGGACGCCGTCGCGATCGTCGACGAGCACCGCACGCTGACCTACCGCGAGGCCGCCGAGAAGTCAGCGCAGTTGGCCCACCACCTGATCGAACGCGGCCTCGGCGCCGAACAGGTCGTCGGGATCTCCCTCGGCCGCTCCGCCGACATGGTCATCGGCCTCCTCGCCGTACTCCAGGCAGGCGGCGCGTTCGTCCCGCTCGATCCGCAGTGGCCCGCCGCCCGCAGGGCCGTCGTCGTCGCGGACGCCCGGGTCGTGCTCCAGCTCAACAGCTCCGGCGAGTCGGACGCGGCCGAACCGGACGCCGTCGCCGTCGACCTCGGCCGCTGGGCGTTCGGCTCCCACCCGGCCGACGGACCCGAGGCGACCGTCCACGCCACCTCACTCGCGTACGTCATCTTCACCTCCGGCTCCACCGGCCGGCCCAAGGGCGCGATGATCCGTCACGAGGCCATCAGCGAACGCCTGCTGTGGCAGCGGGAGGAGATCCTGCGGTTCGGCCACGACGACGCGTCGCTGTTCAAGGCGCCACTCTCCTTCGACATCTCCATCAACGAGATCTTCCTGCCGCTGGTCTCCGGCGGCCGGCTGGTGATCCTGCGGCCCGGCGGCGAACGCGACCCGCACCACCTGCTCGGCGTCATCGCGGAACAGCGCGTCACCTTCACCTACCTGGTCTCCTCCATGCTGGACGTCCTCCTGGAGATCGAAGGCGGATCCGGCAGCCTCGACAGCCTGCGCCACGTCTGGTGCGGGGGCGAGGTGCTGACCCCGGAGCTGTACGAGCGGTTCCGCAACCGGCTCGGCATCCCCATGTACCACGGCTACGGACCGGCCGAGACGACCATCGGCGTCTCCCACGTCATCTACCGGGGCGAGGCCGAACGCCTGTCGACCTCGATCGGCAGGGCCAACCCCAACACCCAGCTCTATGTGCTGGACGACGAACTGCGCCCGGTCCCGTTCGGCGTCGGCGGCGAACTGTACGTCGGCGGCCTCCTCCTGGGCCGCGGCTACGTCAACGCCCCCGGCCTCACCGCCTCCCGCTTCGTCGCCAACCCCTTCGCCGCCGACGGCTCCCGCCTCTACCGCACCGGCGACCTGGCCCGGTACGCGGCGGACGGCTCGCTGGACTTCCTCGGCCGAGCCGACAACCAGATCAAGATCCGCGGGATGCGGCTGGAGATCGAGGACGTCGAGGCCTCTCTCGCCGAACACCCGCGCGTACGGCACAGCTGTGTCGTCGCCCGGAAGAACAGCGCGGGCGGCACCTACCTGATCGGCTACGTCATCCCCTCGGGCGGCGGTGAAGAGCTCACGGCGGACGAGGTGACGGCCTGGGCCACCACCCACATGGTCGAGTACATGGTCCCCGCCCACCTCGTCGTCCTCACCGCGTTCCCGCTCACGGCCAACGGCAAGATCGACCGCGATGCCCTGCCGGAGCCCGCCCGCCCCACCGGCAACCTGGCAGCGCCCACCACCGGGAACGAGCGCCTGGTGTGCGCGGCGGTCGCCGCCGTGCTCCGCATCGACGACGTCGGCGTCGACCAGGACTTCTTCCAGCTCGGCGGCGACAGCATCCTGGCGATCTCCCTGCTCAGCGCCCTGCGCGAGGCCGGCCTCCACGTCACGGCCCGCCAGATCTTCACCCACACCACCGTCGGAGCGCTGGCTGCGGTGGCGAGCCGCGACGACGTCTCCACCGTGGACCACGCCGACACCGCCACCGGCACCGTCGTCGGCTCGCCCATCGTGCAGTGGCTCGGCGAGACCACCGACGCGATCGACGGCTTCGTCCAGTCGGTCGTCCTCAACACTCCGGCCGAGCTGACCGCCGAAGGGCTCGACGCCGTCCTCGCCGCTCTTCCCGCCCGCCACGACATGCTCCGCGCCCGGCTGGTGCGCGGTGAACGCTGGAGCTTCGACATACCGCCGGCCGGACAGGCCGCCGTGGAGTGGCGGGAGAGTGACCGGCCGCTGGAGGAGTGCGTCGAGCTGGCCACCGATCCACTCGACCCGGACAGCGGCGTCATGCTGCGCGCCGTCTGGCGTCCCGCCGACCGCCAACTCGTCCTGGTCGCGCACCATGTGGTGATCGACGGCGTGTCCTGGCGGATCCTCATGGACGACCTGGCCACGGCCTGGCGCCAGTACACCTCGGGCACGTCCATCGAACTCCCGCCCGTCGGTACGTCGTTCAGGCGCTGGACCCAGCTCCTCTGCCGCACACCCTTCGACGCCGACCGCACGTACTTCCAGCGCGCCCTGCCCGCAGCGGACGCACCGCTCGGCAGGCGCGCCCTCACCGAAGCCGACACCGTGGCCCGCGAGCGGACCCGGACGGTGGCCGTCGGCCCCGAGGAGACGGCCGCGCTGCTCGGCGACATCCCCGCCAAGTTCCACGCGGGCGTCAACGACGTCCTGCTCACCGCACTGGCCGTGGCTCTCGCCCGGTGGCGCCGGGACCGTGGCCAGGAGCAGACCTTCGCGCACATCGAGCTGGAGGGCCACGGCCGCGAGGGCCGGTTCGTCGCGGACGCGGCCGGATTCGAACCCGAACTCTCTCGTACGGTCGGCTGGTTCACCACGCTCTTCCCGGTGACCGTGGACCCCGGCACCGCAGCCGACCTCACCGCACCCGACTACCTCGCCGCCGCCCTCAAGGCGGTCAAGGAAGACCTCGCCCGGGTCCCGGGCAACGGTCTCTCCTACGGCGCCCTGCGCTACCTCGCCGGCACCGAACCGACCGGTCCCGCGCCGCAGGTGCTCTTCAACTACCTGGGCCGCTTCGACGCCGGATCCGCCGGAGACTGGCAGCTCGCCGGAGCCACCGGGCAGTTGGGCGAGAAGCGCGATCCGAGGATGCGCCTGCCGCGCGCCCTGGAGTTCAACGCGATCGCCGAGCCGGACACCGACGGCGCGTACGAACTCGTCACCACCATCTCCTGGCCCGAAGGCGTCTTCACCGAAGCGGACATCACCACGCTCGGTACGTACTTCGGTGCGGCCCTGTCCGCGCTCGCCGCGCTCGACGAAGGCGGCCACACGCCCAGCGACTTCCCACTGGTGCCGCTGCTCACCCAGGCCGACGTGGACGACCTGGACAGTGAGCGGCTGCGGGACATCCTCCCGCTGACGCCTCTCCAGGAAGGCCTCTACTTCCACTCGGTCTTCGACGACGACGCCACGGGAAGCTACGTCGAGCAGCAACTGCTCACGCTCCGGGGCGAAGTGGACGCCGACCGGCTCGCGGCCGCTGCCACCCGGCTGCTGACGCTCTACCCCAACCTGGCCGCCCGATTCGCCGCGCTGGCCGACGGCCGGGTCGTCTCGGTCGTCGAGAGCGGCGTCCGCGCGCCCTTCACCACGCTGGACCGCCCCGCCATCACCGACGACGAGATCCGCGACCTCGCCGAGTCGGACCGCCGCACCGGGTTCGACCTCGCCACCGGCCCGCTGATGCGCTACACGCTCATCCGCGCCGGAGCCGGCCGCACCGTCCTGGTGCAGACCGTGCACCACATCATCGCCGACGGCTGGTCGGTGCCACCGATGCTCCGCGCCCTGCTCGCCGAGTACCACGCACCGGGCTCCGTGCACCCGATCGGCGGCTACCGCGACTACGTCGGCTGGCTCGCGGACCAGGACCAGGACGAGAGCGACCGCGTCTGGGCCGACGAACTCGCCGATCTGCCCGGCCCCTCACTGGTCGCCGAGGGCCACACTCCTTCCGAGCGGTTCGCCGACATCGCCGCCGAGCCCGCCGACGACATCGACATCGCCGCACGGTCGGCGGGCGTGCCGCTGAGCGCGGCCGTCCACAGCGCGTGGGCCCTCACGCTGGGCGGGATTCTTAGCGGCCGGGACGTCGTCTTCGGCTCCACCGTCTCCGGGCGCGACGCCGAGGTGCCCGGCATCCGGGACATGGTCGGCCTCTTCATCAACACCATCCCCGTGCGGGCCCGTTGGGCCGCCACCGACACCGCGTACGACCTGCTCGCCGCGGTGAAGGAGCACCAGAGCGCGGTCCTGGCACACCAGCACGTCTCGCTCGCCGGGATCGGCCGACAGGCCGGAGCGGGCTCGCTCTTCGACACCCTGGTGGTGTTCGACGTCGCGACCGACGTGGCCGCGCTGCGCGGCCCGGACGACACCCTCACCATCACCGACATCGTCAACGAGGGCGCTCCGCACTACCCGTTGACGCTCGTCGTCGAGCGGTCGGCCGACGGCCGCCCGCGCTTCAACCTCATCTACGACGGTGAGTTGCTGCGCAAGGAGAGCGCCGAGGCGATCCTGCACACCTTCACCCGGACCCTCACCGAGCTGCTGAGCCGCCCGGACGCCCGCGTCGACGAGCTGGTCCCCGCCCGGGGCCGTGTCCCCGAGCCTGTCCCCCCGACGACCCTGGGCGCACTGTTCGACACCGCCGCACACCGCGACCCGGCGGCCACCGCCGTGACCCAGTGCGCTCTGGACGGCTCCACACGCTCCCAGACGTACGGCGAACTCCGCCTGTCCAAGGACAAGTTGGCATCGGCCCTGCGCGCGGCCGGAGTCCGCCCCGGGCAACGGGTCGCCGTCGCCGTTCCGCGCTCCCTGGAGCAGGTCGTCGCCCTGGTCGCCGTCGTCACCGCCGGAGGCGCGTACGTACCGCTCGACCTCGCCTATCCGGACGAGCGGCTGGAGTACATCCTCGCCGACGCCGCCCCGCAGGTCGTCCTGGTGGACCGGGAGCAGCGCGACCGCTTCACCGGTCTGCTGGAGCGGGCCGGTGTGCGGGCCCGCGTGCTCGTCCAGGGCGAGGACCTGCCGCAGACCGCCGACACCGCCGTGCCGGAGGTGCGCCCGCAGGATGCGGCGTACGTCATCTACACCTCCGGCTCCACCGGCCGGCCCAAGGGCGTCGTCGTCCCGCACTCCGCCGTGGTGGCGCTCCTCGCCAACACCCGGCCGGACATGGACTTCGGGCCGCACGACGTCTGGGTCCACTTCCACTCCTTCTCCTTCGACTTCGCCGTCTGGGAGCTGTGGGGCGCGCTCGTCCACGGCGGTGAGCTGCTGGTCCCGGAGTACGGACTGACCCGCTCGCCGGTCGACTTCCACCGGCTGGTCCGCGAGCGCGGCGTGACCATCCTCAACCAAACCCCTTCCGCCTTCCACCAGTTCATCGAGGCCGACCTCCACGCCGAGGAACCGGTCACCGCGCTGCGCCGGATCATCTTCGGCGGCGAGGCGCTGGATCTCGGACGGCTGCGCGGCTGGGTCGAGCGGCACGGCACCGCGTCGCCCGAGCTGGTCAACATGTACGGCATCACCGAGACCACCGTCCATGTCACGCACCGGGTCCTGACCGACGAGGACTTCGCCCGCGCGACGGACATCAGCCCGATAGGTGGCCCGATTCCCGGTCTGGCCACCTATCTTCTCGACGACCGGCTCCGGCCGGTGCCACCGGGCCGGGTGGGCGCCATCTATGTGGCGGGCGACCAGGTCTCCCTCGGCTATCTGGGCCGCTCCGGGCTCACCGCGAGCCGCTTCGTGGCGAACCCGTTCGCCGGCGACGGCACCCGGATGTACCACACGGGCGACCTCGCGCGGCGGACGCTCGACGGCGAGCTGGAGTTCGCGGGCCGCGCCGACGACCAGGTGCAGCTGAAGGGGTTCCGGGTCGAGCTCGGTGAAGTGGAGTCGGCGATCAGGGAGGTGGCGGGCATCGTCGATGCGGCCGTCACGGTGGCGGCCGGCGGTGACCACCTCGTCGCGCATGTCGTGGGCCAGGCGCCCGCCGACCTCACCGCTCTGCTCTCGGCCAAGCTGCCCGTCCACATGGTCCCGGACCGCGTGCTGCCGCTCGACGCGCTGCCGCTGACGGTCAACGGCAAGCTGGACCGCAAGGCCCTCACCGAGCGCGCGGCCACCACACCGCAGGACGCACCGACAGCGCCCAGCGGCTCCCAAGTCACCACAATCGTCGACATCTTCGCCGAGGCGCTGCCCGGCGCCACCGTGGACGCCGACACCGACTTCTTCGGCGCCGGCGGCGACAGCATCGTCGCGATCACCGTGATCAACCGGGCTCGCGCACACGGTCTGCAGATCGCCCCCCGCGACGTCTTCCTCCTCAAGACCCCGCGTGCCCTCGCCGACCACCTGGCCACCCGCACGCCCCAGGCCTCCCCGGCACCCGCCACCCGCCGCGAGGACGGCCCACTGCCGCTCACGCCGATCATCCTGCGCCTGCGGGAGCTGGGCGGTTCGCTGACCCGGTTCGCCCAGGCCAGGGCCCTGGCGGTGCCCGGTACCACCGGCCTCGCCGACATCCGGCGCGCCGCCGACGCCGTCCTGGCCGCCCACCCGGCCCTCCGGCTCCGGCTCCTCGTCGAGCACGGCGTCTGGACCCTGCGCACCGAACCCGCCCGCGAGGCCACCGTCACCACCCCGGACACCACCGACGCGACGGCCGCCGCCGACGAGGCCGCCGGACGGCTCGACCCCGAGGCCGGAGACGTCATCGCGTTCTCCTGGCTGGCGGCGAGCCGCACCCTGGTCGTCACCGTGCACCACCTCGCCGTCGACGCGGTGTCCTGGCTGATCCTCCTCGACGACCTGACCACCGCCCTGAACGGCTCCGACCTGCCGCCGCCGACCACGCCGTACGCCGAGTACGCCGAAGCCCTCGCCGTACGGTCCGCCGCATCGGCCGACGGCCTCGGCCACTGGATCACCACGCTCCAGGCACCACCGCTCCTGCCCGGGCCCACGGACACCACCGCGCCCACGGCCTTGCGCGAGACCACCGTCGTCCTCGCACCCGACATCAGCGACCAGGTGACCCGCACCGCCCCCGCCGCCCTCGGCGTCGGCCTCACCGAGCTGCTCTGCGGCGCCCTGCGCGCCGCGCTCACCCGCATCCAGCCGGCAGCGGCCCCCACCGACCTGGCGATCGACCTGGAGCGCCACGGCCGGGTCCCGGCGGCGGACCACCACGACTACACCCGTACCGTCGGCTGGTTCACCTCCATCGCCCCCGTACGCCTCACCGCTCACACCGACCCCGTCGCCGCCGCCCGCGAGATCGCCGACCGCCAGCCGGACGAGGAAGGGCACGTCGCCTACGGCCGCCTCCGCCACCTCAACCCGCAGACGGCCCCGCTCCTCACCGCCCGCCCCCAGGTTCTCTTCAACTACCTCGGCCGAGGCGGCGAATCGCAGGCCCTACGCCTCACCGCCGGCGAGCAGCACAGCCCGTACGCCGTCGAGGTCAACGCCTGGACCGACGAGGCCACCGGCAGCCTCCACGCGGCCTTCACCCTCGCCGACGGCGTCCCCGGCACGATCACCGACCACTGGCTCACCGCCCTGGCACGGATCGGCACCGCCGCCGCGACCGCCGAGCGCACCGCACCGGTCACCCCGCTCCAGCGCGGCCTCTTCTTCCAGGCCCAACTGGCAGGAGCGGCCGGGCATTACGTCGCGCAGAGCTGGTTCACCTTCGACCGGCGGATCGACACCGACGCACTGGCCGAGGCCATGGCGTACGTCATCGCCCGCCACCCGGTCGTCGGCGCCGGCTTCACCACCGACGACGACGGCAACCCGGTCCAACTCCTCAAGTCAGGAAGGCGGGTCGACGTCCGCACGGTCGAGCTGACCACGGACGCCGAGGTGGAGGAGGTGCGCACCCGCGACCGTGAGCGCGGCTTCGACCCGGGCGAGCCGCCGCTGATCCGGCTGACCGTGGTCCGGCTGCCCGACGGCCGGGACGGGCTGCTGCTCAGCTACCACCTGTTGCTCTGGGACGGCTGGTCCCGCGAGATCGTGCTGCGCGACCTGTTCGACGCGTACGAGGCCGTCCTGGCGGGCGAGCCGTGGGACGCGGCTCCGGCCGTGCCGGGCTTCGAGGAGTACGCGCGGGAGCTCGCCGCCAAGGACCCGGCCGTGTCGGAGCGCTTCTGGGCCGACCACCTGGCCGGCCTGACCGGGCCCACGCTGCTCGCCGGACCGGCCCCCGCTCTCAGCGAGGAGTTGCCGCAACCGCTCACGCACACGCTCTCCGCCGAGCTGACGGATCTCCTGCGCGACGCGGCCCGGGTACACGGCGTCACGCTGAACTCGGTGCTGACCGGCGCCTTCGGCCTCCTGCTCGGCGCCCGCACCGGCCGGAGCGACGCGGTGTTCGGCGTCACCGTCTCGGGCCGGGAAGGCGAGGGGCACGGCGCGATCGTCGGCGTACTCCTCAACACCGTGCCCCTGTGGACCCGGGCCCGGCCCGAGGAGACGGTCGGCACCTACCTGTCCGGGGTGCAGGCGGCGCGGGTCGCGGCCATGGACCACGAGCACCTGGGGCTCGGCGAGATCCAGCGGGCCAGCGGCCACGACACCCTGTTCGACAACCTCTTCGTCCTCCAGAACTTTCTGGACCTGGACGCCTTCGCCGCGATGAACGCCCGCCACGGCATCACCTCCGTCCAGGCGGACGACTCCACGCACTACCCGTACACCTGGGTCGTCACCCCCGGCGACCGGCTCACCGTCAAGCTGGAACACCGCCACGGCGACGCGGCCGCCGCCCGCCTGCTCCTCGGCGACTACCTGCGGGTGCTGGAGGACGTGGCCCGCTCGACGACGGGACGCATGGGCGCTCTGCCGGGACTGGGACCCGTCCCGGAGCCCGCCGAACGTACCGACGTCGGCACCGACACCGTCGTCGACCGCTTCGACCTCGCGGCCGACCGCCATCCGGAACGGATCGCGCTCGTCGCCGACGGCGCGACCCTCACCTTCGCCCAACTCCGCGACCGCAGCCGGGCCGTGGCGGGTGTGCTCGCCCAGCGCGGGATCGGCCCGGAGACGGCCGTGGGCCTGGCGATCCCGCGCTCGCTCGACTGGATCGCGGCGCTCTTCGCCGTCCTGCGCGTCGGTGCCGCCTACGTACCGCTGGAGCTGGACCACCCGGACGAGCGCCTCGCGACCATCGTCGAGGACGCGCGGCCCGAGGTCATCCTCACGGTGAGCGGTGTGTCGCCCCGGCTGACCGGCGAGCTGATCGAACTGGACCGGCCGCTGCCGGCCGCCGAGCCGTACGTGACCTTCGCCCCGGACGATCCGGACCGGCTGCGCCACCCCGCGTACACGATCTACACCTCCGGCTCGACCGGGAAGCCCAAGGGCGTGGTGACCGAGTACGCCGGACTCACCAACATGCTGATCAACCATCAGCGCCGCATCTTCGAACCGGTGCTCGCCGAACACGGCCACCGGACCTTCCGGATCGCACACACCGTGTCGTTCGCCTTCGACATGTCGTGGGAGGAGCTGCTCTGGCTCGCCGACGGTCACGAAGTCCACATCTGCGACGAGGAGTTGCGCCGCGACGCACCCCGCCTCGTCGAGTACTGCGCCGAGCACGCGATCGACGTCATCAACGTGACCCCGACCTACGCGCAGCAGCTCATCGCCGAAGGGCTGCTGGACGACCCGCACCAGCGGCCCCCGCTCGTGCTGCTGGGCGGAGAGGCCGTCACGCCGACCCTGTGGCAGCGGCTCGCCGAGACCGAGGGCACGGTCGGCTACAACCTGTACGGGCCCACCGAATACACCATCAACACCCTCGGCGTCGGCACCTTCGAATGCCAGGACCCGGTGGTCGGCGTGGCGATCGACAACACCGAGGTGTACGTCCTCGACCCTTGGCTGCGACCGCTGCCCGACGGGGCGCCCGGCGAGCTGTACGTGGCGGGTGTCGGCATCGCCCGCGGCTATCTGGGGCAGAGCGGCCAGACCGCGCACCGCTTCGTCGCCTGCCCGTTCGGCGCGCCCGGCGAGCGGATGTACCGGACCGGCGACCTGGTGGTCCGCCGGCCCGACGGGAACATCGTCTACCTGGGCCGTACCGACCAGCAGGTCAAGATCCGAGGCCACCGGGTCGAGCTCGGAGAGGTGGAGGCCGTGTTCGCCGCCCACCCGGCCGTCCGG
Source organism: Streptomyces sp. NPDC101178 (assembly GCF_044767965.1). Lineage (NCBI taxonomy): Bacteria > Bacillati > Actinomycetota > Actinomycetes > Kitasatosporales > Streptomycetaceae > Streptomyces > Streptomyces sp. NPDC101178. The sequence goes on along the minus strand of NZ_JBIWOZ010000006.1, from coordinate 352,075 downwards.
TTCGTGGCCGCGGTCGCCCAGCCCGACCCGCAGGTCGACGGCGCCTACCGGCTGGCCGCCTATCTCGTCCTGGAGGGAGTGGAGTTGGCGGCGGTCGCCGTCGAAGTCAGCGCCGGACTACCGGACTTCCTGCGTCCGACGCACTTCGCCCAGGTCGACAGCATCCCGCTGACCGTGAACGGGAAGGCCGACACCAAGGCGCTGCCGGAGGCCCGGCCGCTCGGCGCGCTGACCACGGCGGGGGAGCGCGGACCTTCGAGTGAGACCGAGACCGTGGTCTGCGAGTTCTTCGCCGAGGCGCTCGACCTGGACGACGACGAGGTGAGCGCGGTGAGCGATTTCGTCTCCCTCGGCGGACACTCCATGCTGGCGGTGCGGCTGATCGGGCTGCTCCGCCGCGAGTACGGTCCGGTGATCACCATCCGCGACCTGTTCACCCTGCGCACCCCGGAAGCGATCGCCCGCCACCTCGATGAGAACTGACACCCCTTGATGAAGACTGACACGCAGCGGCCCCGCCACGGCGCCGCCATCCTGCGGACCGCTCTGCGCCGCAACATCGGCGCCATGATCGCGGGCACCGTCCTCATGGGCCTCTACCAGGCGGCCGAGACCGCGTTCCCCATCGCGCTCGGACTGATCGTCGAGCACACGATGCAGGACCGCAGCCTCGGCTCGCTCGGGGTGTCGATCGGCTCGCTCGCCGTGATCATCACGACGGTCTCCCTGTCGTGGCGGTTCGGCATGCGGGTGCTGCAGAAGGCCAACACGACCGAGGCGCACCGCTGGCGGGTCCAGGTGGCGGCCTGTGGGCTCCAACCGGTGGCCAGGGACGACGTGGACGGCCTCAAGTCCGGCGAGATCCTCACCATCGCCACCGAGGACGCCGACCAGACCGCCGACATCATCGAGGTGGTGCCGCTGCTGATCAGCTCCCTGGTCGCGGTGGTCGTCGCGGCGGTCGCGCTGAGCCTGGCCGACCTGCGGCTCGGTCTGCTGGTGATCGTGGGGACCGTCGGCATCCTGTCGATCCTGGCCGTGATGTCCAAGCGGATCGGCTCCAGCACCCAGGTGCAGCAGGCCAAGGTGGCGCTGGCCGGGGCCAAGGTCGCCGACCTCATCATCGGCCTGCGCCCGCTCCACGGCTTCGGCGGCAACCACGCGGCGTTCGGCTCCTACCGCCGGGTCAGCACCGACGCCAAGCGCCAGGCGATCACCGTCGCCAGGGTGAACGGCGCCTACGCGGGCACCGCGCTGGCCCTCAACGCCGTCCTCGCCGCCGCCGTCTCCCTGACGGCGGGCTGGCTGGCGTTCGGCGGCCAGATCTCCATCGGTGAACTGGTGATGGCCGTGGGGCTCGCGCAGTTCATCATGGAACCGCTCAAGATGTTCTCGGAGATGCCCAAGTACGTGATGATCGCCCGCGCCTCCGCCGAGCGCATGGCCCTGGTGCTCTCCGCCCCGCCGGTGACGGTCCCGGGTCCCGGACGCCCGGCGCCAGGCGGGGACCTGGAGGTCGACAACGTAACCCATGGAACCCTGCGCGGGCTGAAGTTCACCGTGGCCGCGGGGGAGTTCGTGGCGATCGCCCCCTACCAGCCGCGTGCCGCGGCGGACCTGGCCGCCGTACTCGCGGTGAACGTTCCGCCACCGGCGTACGAGGGAGTGGTCCGGCTCGGCGGTCAGGAGCTGGCGGACCTGTCGGTCGAGGCGGTACGGGAGCACCTGCTGGTGAATCCGTACGACGCGGAGATCTTCGGCGGCACGCTGCGGACCAACATCGACCCGTCGGGCAGCAGCCGTACGCTCCCCGAAGCCGTCGAGGCGTCCATGCTGACCGATGTGGTCGCCCTCCACCGCGACGGGCTCGACTACGCGGTCCGCGACCGCGGGGCCAACCTCTCCGGCGGGCAGCGCCAGCGGCTCTCGCTGGCCCGGGCGCTGGCCGCCGACGCCGATGTGCTGGTCCTGCACAACCCGACGACCGCCGTCGACGCGGTCACCGAGCAGCTCATCGCCCGCAACATCGCGAAGCTGCGGCGGGGCCGGACCACCCTGGTGATCACCAGCAGTCCGGCGCTCCTGGACGCGGCGGACCGGGTGCTGGTCCTGGACGAGGGGGTCGTCACCGCCGAGGACACCCACCGCAACCTGCTCGCGGGCGATGAGGCGTACTGCCTGGCCGTGGCGCGGTAGGCCGTCGGCGGGGGGAGGGGCGGGGACCCAGCGGCGTACGGCAGCCGCCCCCGCCCCCGCCCCTGCCGGTGCCTCAGCCCAGCGCCCAGGCGACGTCCCTGAGCAGCGCCTGCCGCCACCCTGCCCGGTCGTGGTCCGAGGCGGAGCGTGAGACGCGCACGGTGGCACCGGCCCGCTCGGTGAGCGACTCGGCCAGCTCGCAGTGCGGCAGCATCCGCGCCTCGTGCTCGCCCACGTCGAAGGCGCACCGAAGCCGGGACAGGTCGGCTCCGCCGCGCAGGAGTCCGGCGATCGTCCCGCCGACCGGACCGCCCAGCGGGTCCGGCAGCTCCCCGGCGCCCGGCGCCCACCAGAACGACCCCGACTGACAGGCGATACGGGAGACCAGCTCCGGGAACGTCAGCGCCGCGTACAGCGCGCTCAGAGCGCCCAGGCTCTGCCCGGCGACCACCAGCCGGTCCAGGTCGGCCCGGACACCGGATCCGGCCACCAGCGGCAGCAGTTCGTCCCGGACCGCCTCCCACAGCTCCGGGCGGCAGGTGAACTCGGCCTCCCGGTCCTTGGCCGGGAGGAACACCAGCGTGACGGGCTCGGACTCACCGGCGGCCACGGCGGACGCGAAGGCGGTCATCGCCGGATGGAGGTACAGCCAGTCGTCCCCGTCCAGCAGCAGGACCACCGGACCGCCGCCGCCCACCGGATGGACGCGCACGGTCCGCCGCCCGCCGAGCCGCTCGCTGCTCCAGCGCAGCCGGGTCTCCGGGAGCGGCAGGACGTCGTCCGGCCCGACGGCGGGCCAGTGCGGCTGGGGCGGGGCGTCCGGGGTCGCGGAGATGGAGCGGTCGCCACCCGCCCCGGCCGGGTTGAGCGGGTCGGCGCGGGGTTCCCCGTCCACGAGGAGGCGGTAGGTCACCCGCAGCCGCGCGGGCATGGACACCTCCGCGTACCAGCAGTCCGTCGCGCCCCACCGTCGCAGCGGGACCGGTCCGGACCAGCTCTCGAAGTCCAGCTCTGCCGGAGACCCGCGCCACAGGAACAGTGCCGTCCAGCCGTCACCGTCAGGGACCGCCGCGGGCGTGCGCGCCGAGGCCCAGAACGCGTCGGTGCCGGGTTTGCCGGGCAGCCCGAAGGGAGCGAAGGGGCTCTCGGCGTCCGGGGCGCCTGAGGGGGCGGAGGGATCGGAGCCATCGGCCGCGAGGCGCATGAACATCTCCTGGTGGGAGGGGATGGGAAGGGGCGGAACCCTCATGCATAGGTGAGCCTAACCTAATGGGCTTCCGGACTGCGCGTGGTGCGGGCTCTCGTTAGCGTGGGCACGTAGGGCCCCGCCCCGACGAGCCGAAGGACCACACGATGTCCCGACCACCGCATCCGCCCCGAGGCGACATCGGCCGACGTGTCGCGGCGCGCCGCCTCCAACTCGATCTGACCCGGCAGGACGTGGCCCTGCGGGCGGGCGCCGCACCCGGCTACATCCAGTACGTGGAGGAGCAGTCCGCCACCCCCGGCATCGGCTTCCTCCTCCGGCTCGCCGACGCGCTGGAGACCACGGTCCCGGAGCTGGCCGGCGGGACCATGGACCTGCCGGGCGGACTCGGGCGGGCGGCCCGGCAGGCCCGGATGGTCGAACTCGACGACACCGAATGCCGGCAGCTCCTCGGCGACCACGGCGTCGGCCGGGTGGCGCTGACCGGCGGTGACGGGCCCGTCCTCCTGCCGGTCAACTACCAGGTGCTCGACGGCGAGGTCATGTTCCTCACCGGCGACCGCTCTCCGCTCGCCGGAGCGGCGGGCACGGAGATCGCCTTCGAGACCGACCACATCGACGACGCCTTCAGCAAGGGCTGGAGCGTGCTGCTCGTCGGAACCGTCCGGGCCGTGGAGGACGAGGACGAAGCGCGCCGCCTGAGGGAGACGGCGTACTCGGCACCCTGGGCGGGGGAGGGCCGGGAGTACGTCATGGTCCTCACATCCCGCCGCACCACCGGCCGCCGGATCATCGTGGACGACGCCCCGGAGGATGCCGCTCCCCGCTGAGCGGGGCGGCGGGCGAGGACGTACGGCTCACTCGAAGGGCACGACCGCGACCGGGGCCGGGCTGTGGTGGACCGGGGCGTGTGCGTCCCGTCCCTGCGGGCCGCCCCGGATCGGGGCCGAAGGGCCTCCTGGATCCGTTTTCCGCTGGTCAATGCAGGTGGCGAAAGGTGTTGGCGTAGGCTTGCCAGCTGACTGGACAAGACCTGCCCACCCGTGCGCGCGCCGTTGCGGTGGGGTGACTTTCGGAGGTTCGCGTACATGCCGAGCAGCAGTCGTACGGCACTGGTCGAGGACCTGATGGGGCGTTTCCCCGAGGTACCCCGTGAAGCCGTGATCAAGGAGGACCTGCTGCGCGGCGGCATGGCCTTCGACGAGTCCGCGCTCAGCGGATCCATCGGCGGGGCCACCGGTGACGTGAAGCCGAAGTCGTACTTCATCTTCTCCTTCGACCACCGCACCCTGCCCGAGCTCGGCGCCGCCGCGCTCAACCGGCCGCCCGAGGAGGTCGTCCTCACCGGCGGCCCCTACGGGCTGCGCCGCACGGTCGTGTCGGTGCGCGTCAACCCCGACTCCCCGTACGTCGTGCGCGGCGGCGAGGACGGGACGCTCGGCCTCTACCTGGACGGGGCGCGGATCGCGGACGTCGGCCTCCCGCCGATGCCGGAGTACTACCGCCACCAGCTCTCCAACGGCAAGTCCGTCATGGAGGTCGCGCCGACCATCCAGTGGGGCTACCTCATCTATCTGACGGTCTTCCGGGTGTGCCAGTACTTCGGCGCCAAGGAGGAGTGCCAGTTCTGCGACATCAACCACAACTGGCGCCAGCACAAGGCGGCCGGCCGCCCGTACACCGGGGTCAAGCCGGTCGAGGAGGTGCTGGAGGCCCTGGAGATCATCGACCGGTACGACACCGCCGGAGTCTCCCGCGCCTACACGCTCACCGGCGGCTCGATCACCTCCCAGGTCGCCGGCCGCGACGAGGCCGACTTCTACGGGCACTACGCCAAGGCCATCGAGGAGCGCTTCCCCGGCCGCTGGACCGGCAAGGTGGTGGCCCAGGCGCTGCCCCGCGAGGACGTGCAGCGCTTCCACGACTACGGCATCCGCATCTACCACCCCAACTTCGAGGTGTGGGACCGCCGCCTCTTCCAGCTGCACTGCCCGGGGAAGGAGCGGTACGTCGGCCGCGACGAGTGGCACCGCCGGATCCTGGAGTCCGCCGAGGTGTTCGGCCCGCGCAACGTCATCCCGAACTTCGTCGCGGGCATCGAGATGGCCGAACCCTTCGGCTTCACCAAGGTGAGCGAGGCCATCGACTCGACCACCGAGGGACTGCGGTTCTTCATGTCGAACGGGGTCGTGCCGCGCTTCACCACCTGGTGCCCCGAGCCCACCACCCCGCTCGGCAAGGCCAACCCGCTGGGCGCGCCGCTGGAGTACCACATCCGCCTGCTCCAGGCGTACCGGGCGACGCTGGAGGAGTTCGGCCTCAACTCCCCGCCCGGCTACGGCCCGGCAGGACCCGGCCGCGCGGTCTTCTCGGTGAGCTCCTTCATGGACAGCCTGGAAGGCCTGGAGGAGGAGCCGGTCGCCTGATGTTCCGCGGCGAACGGGCACCGTTCCCCGCGTTCGGGCACGGATCGGGCGCGAAAACCGGTGGAGCGGACACCGCAAGCGCCCGGAAAGCCCGGTGGTACCGGTGTGACCAGCGACGGTTCGCCGACGGAAACGGGCATGAACGGGCAGAGGGGATGGGGCGAAGAGCCTGGTCGAGCGGCTGACCTGCTTGTAAAAACGTCACATGGGCCCGAACGGACCGGGTCGCCGCCTGAACCGTGCCACCGCAAGAGCCAGGGATGTGTGTCGTGGACACCGACGAACGCCGCAGGGGAATTCTCGACACCGCCCGCCGGGACGGATCGGTCGAGGTGAACGCCCTGGCAACGCTGTTCAAGGTGGCCAAGGAGACCGTCCGCCGCGATCTGCACGTACTGGAGGAGCACGGTCTGGTCCGCCGGACCCACGGCGGCGCCTACCCGGTGGAGTCGGCGGGCTTCGAGACCACGCTCGCGGTCCGCACCACCCGTAACGTCCCGCAGAAGTCGCGGATCGCGGCCGCCGCCGCCGATCTGCTCGGGGACGCCGAGACCGTCTTCGTCGACGAGGGCTTCACCCCTCAGCTCGTCGCCGAGGCGTTCCCCCGGGACCGGCCGCTGACCGTGGTCACGGCGTCACTGGCCGTCGCCACCGTCCTCGCGGACGCGGAGAAGATCTCCGTCCTGCTGCTCGGTGGCCGGGTGCGCGGCTCCACCATGGCCACCGTCGACCACTGGGCCTCCAAGATGCTCGCCGGCTTCGTCATCGACCTGGCGTACGTCGGTGCCAACGGCATCTCCCGCGAGTACGGCCTCACCACCCCCGACCCGGCCGTCAGCGAGGTCAAGGCCCAGGCCATGCGCAGCTCCCGACGCCGGGTCTTCGCCGGGATCCACTCCAAGTTCGGCGCGGTGAGCTTCTGCCGGTTCGCCGGTGTCGGCGACTTCGAGACGATCGTCACCGACGCGGGGCTCTCCTCGGCCGAGGCCCAGCGCTACTCCCTCATGGGCCCCCAGGTCATCCGCGTCTGACCGGCCGCCCCGGTCCCGTACCGGCCGCACCACCCAGAGATCACCGCGCCCCGCCCCCGTCGGGGCGCGGTTCGCCCTGCCCGCACGCCCCGCGCCGTACCCCCCGACTTGCACGACCCGATCACCGAGCCGCTACGACTGATCAGGAGTCCCCATGCGCCCTCACCCCCGCCGACGACACGGACCACGCCACCGCCTGCCGCGCACGGCCGCCACCGCCACGGCACTCGCCCTCCTCGCCACCGGTTGCGCGGGAGCGGGCGGGACCTCCTTCGGGGGCGGTGACGCCCTCAACGTCCTGATGGTGAACAACCCGCAGATGGTCGAACTGCAGAAGCTCACCAAGGAGCACTTCACCAAGGAGACCGGCATCACCGTCCACTTCACGGTGCTCCCCGAGAACGACGTCCGCGACAAGATCAGCCAGGACTACTCCAACCAGGCCGGCCAGTACGACATCGCCACCATCTCCAACTTCGAGCTGCCGTTCTTCGCCGAGAACGGCTGGCTGCGCCCGCTGGACGCATACGTCGACGCCGACCCGGACTTCGACCAGCAGGACATCCTCCCGCCGCTGCGCGAGTCGCTGACCCACAAGGACGGCAAGCTCTACGCCCAGCCCTTCTACGGCGAGTCCTCCTTCCTGATGTACCGCAAGGACGTCTTCGAGAAGGAGGGGCTCACCATGCCCGCCAAACCGACCTGGAAGGAGGTCGCCGAACTCGCCGCGAAGACCGACGGATCACAGCGCGGGATGAAGGGCATCTGCCTGCGCGGCCTGCCCGGCTGGGGCGAGGTCATCGCCCCGCTCACCACCGTCGTCAACACCATGGGCGGCACCTGGTTCACCGAGGACTGGCAACCGCAGCTGACCTCGCCGGAGTTCAAGAAGGCCACCAAGTTCTACGTCGACCTGGTACGCGAACACGGAGAGCTCGGCGCCCCGCAGTCCGGGTACGCCGAATGCCTCAACAACATGACCCAGGGCAAGACCGCCATGTGGTACGACGCCACCGCCGGCGCCGGATCGCTGGAGGCCAAGAACTCCCCGGTCAAGGGCAAGATCGGCTACGTACCGGCCCCCGTCGAGCAGACGAAGAGCTCCGGCTGGCTCTACACCTGGGCCTGGGGCATGCAGAACGCCTCCAAGAAGGCCGACGACGCCTGGAAGTTCATCTCCTGGGCCTCCGGCAAGGAGTACGAGGAGCTCGTCGGCGCCACCAGCGGCTGGTCCAACGTCCCCGCGGGCAAACGGGCGACCACCTACGCCCACCCCGACTACCGCAAGGAGGCAGGGGCGTTCGCCGACGTCACCCAGCAGGCCATCTCCGAGGCCGACCCCAACAACCCCGGCACCCAGCCGCGCCCCACGGCTGGCATCCAGTTCGTCGGCGTACCGGAGTTCACCGACCTGGGCACCAAGGTCGCGCAGGAGATCAGCGCAGCCATCGCGGGCCGCCAGTCGGTGGACGCCGCACTCGCCACCTCCCAGAAGCTGGCCGAGAAGGTAGCGGAGGAGTACCGATGACCACGACCACCGCCGTACGGCCGACCCCGCCCCGGCCGGCCCCGCCCGGCAAGCGCCCCACCGGCAGCAGAGCCAAGGCCTGGGCGACCCGCGCACCGCTGCTCCCCGCCCTCGTCTTCCTGATCGTGGTCACCCAACTGCCCTTCGTGGCAACGCTGGTGATCTCCTTCTTCGACTGGAACTCGCTCAAGCCGGACCAGCGCCACTTCACCGGATTCGCCAACTACGGCTCCGTCTTCACCGACCCGGCCCTGCGCGAATCGGTCCTCACCACCGTCCTGCTCACCGCGACGGTCGTGATCGTCAGCGTCGCACTCGGCCTCGCCTTCGCCCTGCTCCTGGACCGCACCTTCTTCGGCCGCGGCTTCGTCCGCACCCTCCTCATCACGCCGTTCCTCATCGTGCCGGTCTCGGCGGCGCTGCTCTGGAAACACGCGCTCTACAACCCCGAATACGGCCTGTTCAACGGTGTGCTGACCTGGTTCGGCAACCTTTTCGGCATCGAGTCGATCGCACAGCCGGAGTGGACCTCCGAGATGCCGCTGATGGCCGTCGCCGCGGCCCTCGTCTGGCAGTGGACGCCGTTCATGATGCTGATCCTGCTGGCCGGACTGCAGAGCCGCCCCGCCGAGATGATGGAGGCCGCCCGCCTCGACGGCGCCGGACCCTGGCAGATGTTCCGCTTCCTGACCCTGCCGCACCTGCGCCGCTACCTCGAACTCGGCGTCCTGCTGGGCTCGGTGTACATCGTGCAGAACTTCGACGCCGTGTTCACCATCACTGCGGGCGGCCTCGGTACCGCCAACCTCCCGTACACCGTCTACGAGACCTTCTACCGGGCCCATGAGTACGGACTGGCGTCCGCCGTGGGCGTGGTCGTGGTGATCGGCACCGTGATCATCGCGACCTTCGCGCTCCGGGTGGTCTCGTCCCTCTTCCGTGAGGAGGCGAGCCGCGCATGAGCGCCTCGACCGCAGCACCGACCCGCACCCGAGCCACCGCGAAGGCCACCGCGCCGACGGCCCGCGCCCGCAGGCGCTCCACCGTCCTCGGCCTGGCCGCCTGGGCCGTAGGCCTCGTCTTCTGCCTGCCCGCCCTGTGGATGGTGCTGACCTCCTTCCACTCGGAGGCCGATGCGGCGACCAACCCGCCGTCGCTGGCAGCCGCCTTGACGCTCGACGGCTACCGCACCTTCTTCGGCGGCGGAGGCGGCCCGACCCCCTGGCCCCCGCTGGTCAACTCCCTCACGGCGTCACTGTTCTCCACGCTGCTGGTGCTCCTGCTGGCGCTGCCCGCCGCGTACGCGCTCTCCATCCGGCGGGTGCGCAAGTGGACCGACGTGATGTTCTTCTTCCTCTCCACCAAGATGCTGCCGGTGGTCGCCGGTCTGCTGCCGATCTACCTGTTCGCGAAGAACACCGGGCTCCTGGACAACATCTGGCTGCTCGTCCTGCTCTACACCTCGATGAACCTGCCGATCGCGGTGTGGATGATGCAGTCCTTCCTCGCCGACGTGCCCGTCTCCATCATCGAGGCGGCCCAGGTCGACGGAGCGAGGCTGCCGACGGTCCTCGGCCGCGTCGTCGCCCCGGTCGCCGCCCCCGGCATCGCCGCGACAGCTCTGATCTGCTTCATCTTCAGCTGGAACGAGCTGTTGTTCGCCCGGGTGCTGACCGGCGTGGTCGCCGGGACGGCGCCCGTCCACCTGACCACCTTCGTCACCAGCCAGGGCCTCTTCCTCGCCCAGCTGTGCGCAGCGTCCGTGGTCGTGTCCCTGCCGGTGCTCATCGCCGGCTACGCCGCCCAGGACAAACTCGTCCAGGGCCTTTCACTGGGAGCAGTCAAATGAGGGCAGCCATCGTCGAGGCCCCCGGCAAGGTGTCCGTCACCACGGTCGACGACCCCACGCCCGGCCGGCGGGACGTGGTCGTGAAGGTGGCGTCCTGCGGGCTCTGCGGCACCGATCTCCACATCCTCCAGGGCGAGTTCGCCCCCACCCTGCCGATCGTCCCGGGCCACGAGTTCGCCGGTGAGATCGTCGCCGTCGGCACCGGCGTCACCGAGCTGGCCGTCGGCGACAAGGTGGCCGTCGATCCCTCGCTGCACTGCCACGAGTGCCGCTACTGCCGTTCCGGCCGCGGCAACCTCTGCGACAACTGGGCGGCGATCGGTGTCACCGTCCCCGGCGGAGCGGCCGAGTTCGCCGTCGCCCCGGTCGCCAACTGCGTCAAACTGCCCGAGCACATCGACGTCCGCGACGCGGCCCTGATCGAGCCGCTCTCCTGCGCGGTTCGCGGCTACGACGTCCTGAAGGGCAACCTGGGTGCCGAGGTCCTCATCTACGGCTCCGGCACGATGGGCCTGATGATGCTGGAGCTGGCCAAGCGCACCGGCGCCGCGTCGGTGGAGGTCCTGGACATCAACGCGCAGCGCCTGGAGACCGCGAAACTCCTCGGCTGCACGGGTGCGGCCGCCCGCGCGGAGGAGCTGGACCGGCCCGGCGGCTGGGACGTGGTCATCGACGCCACCGGCAACGCGGGAGCGATCCAGGACGGCCTGGGCCGGGTCGCCAAGGGCGGTACGTTCCTCCAGTTCGGGGTGGCCGACTACGCCACGACCGCGGTGATCGAGCCGTACCGGATCTACAACCAGGAGATCACCATCACCGGCTCGATGGCGGTCCTGCACAGCTTTGAGCGGGCCGCCGCGCTCTTCGCGAGCGGCGTGCTGGATCCGGCGGTCTTCATCAGCGACCGGCTGCCGCTGGAGCGGTACCCGGAGGCGATCGACCAGTTCAAGGCGGGGGTGGGGCGGAAGATCGTGGTGCAGCCGTAGGGGGCGCGTGCCGGAGGTGGTGGTGCGGGGCCTCCGGCACGCGCGCCCATGCCCGCGGTCACGTCCACCGGAGGGCTTCCGCCGTCACGGCGGGGTGGACCGGTCCGGGCCGCCGGACACCGGGCCGGTCCACCTGCCGTCCACCTCTTGGGTCAGGGGAAGTTGACGACGGTCGAAGGGATCGTCGACGTTCCCGAGGTGGGCGAGCCGATGTTGTTGATCACGTGCTGGTACTGCCCGTTGCCGCCGAGCGAGACGACCAGCAGGTTGTGGAACTTCACGCCCGGCTTGACCGGTGCCTTGAAGCCGTGTTCCTGGATGATCGTCGGGTCGACGTTGTAGTAGCAGTAGCTGCCCATGCCCCAGCCCTCGTGCTGGTTCACCGAGTCGTCGACCCGGTAGGCCGCGTACCCCTTGGTGGTGCCGTTCTGGATGGCCGCCTGGTTGGGGGCGTCGTACGCCTTCTCGTTCTGGAAGAAGATGGTGCGGCCGCGTTCGCCGTACCACTCGACGTCGTACTTGTTGAAGTGCTCGACGAACAGCCCGGTGGCCAGCACGTCGTCGCCGTTGACCCGGAGGCCGTAGTCGGCCCGGTTGGTCTCCCAGCCCCAGCCCTCGCCGTGGTCCGCGCGCCAGATCCAGGTGTGGTCGATGATCACGTCGTCGCTGTTGACCACCAGGCTGGTGGTCGCCTTGCCGGGGCCCGCGCCGCCGATGCGGATGAACACGTCCTGGAGGGTGGTGGGGTTGACCGAGTGGTCGGCTGAGGCGCCCTGCGGGCCGACCTCCAGCAGCGTGGGCGAGTTGACGGGACCGGCGTCGATGAGGAAGCCGGCCAGCTTCACGCCGTCGACGTCGGCGACCTTCATCGCCGTGATGCCGTTGTCCGGGATGATCGTCGCGAGCCCGAGACCGAGCACGACGGTGTTGGCGCGGTTCACGTTGATCGTCTGGTCGATGTGGTAAACCCCGGGCGTGAACAGCAGGTTGAGGCCCTGCGCGAGCGCCGCGTTGATCGTCGCCGCGGTGGCGCCCTGCTTGACGACGTAGAAGCGGTTCAGCGGGATGGACTCACCTTGCTGGTTCCCGCCGTCCCAGGAGACACCGCGCGCGTTGACGCGTTTCGCCGGCACGAACACCTTGTACTCGCTGCCGTCCAGGTAGAGGAACGGCTTCTCCCGTGAGATCGGAGTGGTGTCCAGCGTGGTGTACGGCGGGTTCGGATAGCTGGTCGCGGGCGCGCCCTGCACCCCGGAGAAGGTCATGTTCCAGACCGCGTTGGTCCAGCCGCCGACCGAGCTGTCCCGGGTGTACCACTGCTGCTGGGAGTACGGGCCCACGGTGCCGTCGATCTTGCTGTCGGCGATGTAGCCGCCGCTGGCCCAACCGTAGCCGTTCGGGGCCAGGTTGAGGCCGCCCTTGACGTGCATGCGGCGGAACGGCGCGGCCTGCGAGACGGCCCAGCGGTTGGTGCCGTTGACCGGATTGAGGGTGAGGTTCTCCGCCGAGCGCCAGAAGTTCTGCGTGGCGTTCCCGTTGAACCAGCCCGCGTCCACGGTCACATCACCGTTGAAGGTGGTGGAGTTGGGGTGGAGGCCGAGGCCCGCGATCTGGGTGTAGAACCCGATCTGCGCGTTGATGTTGTTGTACGTACCGGGCTTGAACAGCAGCGCGTGCCGGCCGTTGCCGAACTGCGCGGACTCCTGCTGCCGGAAGATCGCGTCGACCCTGCCCTGGATGTCCGGCGTGGAAGGGTCGAAGACATGGACGTTCGGCCCGAGATCGCCACCGCCGGGGATCTGCGGCCCGCCGCCTCCGTCCCGCGTACCGAAGACCTTGAACTCCCAGAGGGAGTAGCCGTATCCGGTGGCGCGCTGGGTACCGGTGAGGCGTACGTAACGGGCCTCGCCGGAGACGGTGAGCGTCTCGTTCCCGCCCTGGCCGGTGGTGGTGGAGTAGGCGTTCGTCCAGGTGGTGCCGTTGGTGGAGGTCTCGATGCGGTAGCTCTTCGCGTACGCGGTCTCCCAGGAGAGCTCCACCCGGCTGAGCGCGGCCGGGGAGCCGAGGTCGATCCGTATCCACTGCGGGTCGGAGAACGCGCTGGACCAGCGGGTGCCGGGGTTGCCGTCGACCGCGTTGCCGGCGGCCGTACCGCCGTTCTCCTGGCTGGAGGCGGTCACCGGGCTGCCCTGGGAGAGCAGGACGGGCGCGGCCTGTGCCGGAGCGGTCTGCAGGACGCCGAGCAGAGTCGCGACCAGGGCGGTCACCAGCGCGAAGCCGATTCCGCGCCGTCGGTGAAGTGCGGCCGCCGGGGGCCGCGAGGGTCTGACGAGGGCAACAGACATGTCCTGATCTCCTGAGGTGTCAGCTGTGCGGGGGGCGGGAGGCGGGGGTGGCACGCGCTCCCGGCGAAGAAAGAGAGCGCTCTCTCGGTAGCCGAATGATTCTCCCGGGTTTCGGTCGCGTCAAGAGTTGTGCACAGGATCGCCGGGGCCGGCCTCCTGGCGTGCCTGATGTTTCATCTCCTGAAAGCGCAAACGGAGTTGGCGGCAATCCGACGGGACAAGTCGGACGAGGCTCTTCAGGTGTCCGGGTCAACTGCCCCGTAACCCCTTGACGGTTGGCGTGACTCCCGCCACGCTCCCCACTGCGGGGAGCGCTCTCTCGGCCTTCATCCCGCTACAGAGCAAGGAGCTCACATGAATGCCCGTGGAACACCACGGCTTCGAGGCGCCGTGGCCGTCATGGCCGCGGTGGCCCTCCTGTTCACCCTCGCGGTGGCCCTCGCCCCGGAACGGGCCGTCGCCGCCCCCGCCCTCGTCTCGCAGGGCAAGCCGGCCACCGCCTCCAGCGCCGAAGGCCCGTTCACCGCGCCCAACGCCGTGGACGGCAACCGCGGCACCCGCTGGTCCAGCGAGTTCAGCGACAACCAGTGGATCCGCATCGACCTCGGCAGGGACACGGCCGTCGGACAGGTCGTCCTGGACTGGGAGGCCGCGTACGCCAAGGGCTACCGGATCGAACTCTCCGCCAACGGCACCGACTGGACGACGATCCACTCCACCACCACCGGCACCGGAGGCGTCGAGACGCTCACCGTCTCGGGAACCGGCCGCTACATCAGGCTCGTCGGCACCCAGCGCGCCACCCCGTGGGGCTACTCCCTCCACGAGTTCCAGGTCTACTCGACCACCGGCGGTACCGGCCCCGGCGGCGACGTCCTGCTCTCGTACGGGAAGACCGGCTCCGCCTCCACCTCCCAGCACGACGGCACCTGCTGGCAGTGCGGCCCGGACAAGGCCTTCGACCGTGACCCGGCGAGCCGCTGGGCCACCAGCCCCGAAGGCGGCTGGACCGACCCCGGCTGGATCGCGGTCGACCTCGGCGCCCGCGCCGAGATCCACCGCGTGGTCCTCCAGTGGGACCCGGCGTACGCCCGCGCGTACCGCATCGAGGTCTCCGACAACGGAACCGACTGGCGGACGATCCACTCCACCACCACCGGCACCGGCTTCAAGGAGACCCTGAACGTCACCGGCACCGGCCGCCACGTACGCCTGTACGCCACCCAGCGCAGCGGCCAGTACGGCTACTCGCTCTGGGAGTTCCAGGTCTGGGGCACCGGCGGCGCGCCGATCCCCGCACCGCCGCTGCCGCCGGAACCCACCTACGACCGGCTGGTCTTCAGCGACGAGTTCAACGGCCCCGCCGGCGCCGCACCCGACCCGGCCAAGTGGGTCCCGGAGACCGGAACCGGCCCCAACAACGAGCTGGAGTACTACACGAACAACAAGAACGCCGCTCAGGACGGCAACGGCAACCTCGTCCTGGAGGCCCGCCGCGAAGTCACCCCCGGCTCGTCCTGCCCGCGCGACCCGCTGAGTTCCAGCACCACCTGCCAGTACACCTCGGCGCGGCTCAACACCTACGGGAAGTTCCAGTTCACCTACGGCCGGGTCGAGGCGCGCATCAAGGTCTCCGGCACGCAGGGGCTCTGGCCCGCGTTCTGGATGCTGGGCGCGGACTACTTCGACAAGGGGCGCCCGTGGCCCTACACCGGCGAGATCGACATCATGGAACACGTCGGCAAGGAGCCGAAGACCACCTACTCCACCCTGCACGCACCCGCCTACAACGGCGCGGCCGGCTACGGAGGCCCGCACTCCCTGCCCGGCGGCGCGAACTACGCCGACGACTTCCACACCTTCTCGGTGGACTGGAACAGCACGGGCATGACGTTCCGGGTCGACGGCCAGGTGTCGTTCCGGGTCGACCGGGAGGAGCTGGAGCGCACCCGCGGACCGTGGGTGTTCGACCACGACTTCTTCCTGATCCTCAACAACGCGGTCGGCGGTGACTGGCCGGGTCCGCCGGACACCACCAGCCGGTTCCCGCAGAAGCTGAGCGTCGACTACATCAAGGTCTGGCAGTAGCACCACTCCGGCGGAGGACGGCCCGGTCCGACCTCCGCCGGAGTCTCAGCGGGCTTCGTACACGATCCAGAGCGGCCCTTCGGCCAGGTCGATCCGCCCGCCGTCCGGCGTGGTGAACCGCGTGTCCGCGTCCGCCGCGGGCCGCGTCCACCGGGCCCCGTACGCCTTGCCGTCCCGCAGCACCTGCGCGGACCCCGACCCCACGGTCTCGGTGAACGGCGTGTTGTTCCCGGACCGGTCGCCGAGGGACGACGGACGTACGGTCACCTCCTGCACGATCACCGTGGCGGCCCCGAGCTGTCCACCCTCGCTCCCACGGGCCGGCGAGCCGTCCATCGCGACCAGCCACCGCTCGCGCTCGGCGGACCAGGTGAAGGTGGTGCGCGCGGACGGGAAGCGGACCGTGCGGCTCTCCTCGGCGCTCCCGCCGGACGGCGCCGGCCCGAACCGCAGCCCCAGCGCCGCCACGGCTCCGGTCCCCGAAGCGGTGTACGGAATCCGCTCCGGCCGCAGGTAGAGGTTGTGCGGCGCCGGCCGCTCGGACCCCCGGAAGTACGCCCCGGGCGCGGCCGACGGCGGTACGGCGTCGAGCGGCGCGCGCTCGATGGCCGGCAGCAGCCTGCTCTGCGCCCCCGAGAAGGCGAGCACCGGCCGGTCGAACTGGCGCAGCAGCTCCAGATCGGTCTCCCGGGCGCTGCGGACCGGCCCGATCACCGGCGGCACCTCGGAGGAGTAGACCGCGAGGAGCCGGCTGAGCCCGGCCTCCACCTGCTCGACGTAGACGATGTCCGCCTGCTGGAGACCGGTCTGCGGCCGGGCCGGCACCACGTTGTCGATCTTCACCGCGAGCACCTCGGCGTCCGCCCCCGTACCGGACGGACCACTGCTCCGGCTGTCGGGCGCCGAACCGCCGCCCGTGCAGCCGGCCGCGAGGAGGACGAGGAGGAGCGCCATGATCAGCGCCGCGGCCGGGGTCTTCGACCGGGGGGTCACGGGCGTCCGGGGGGCTGTGGCCCTGCGGAGGGGTGCGGACATGGCGACGACCGTCCTTCCGGGGCACCGGCCGGCCGTCCCGGCGGAGCGCTGCCGCGTCGGGCCCTTCCTCCATCATCACGCACCGGGGCTGCTCACGGTTGCGTACGCGCCCGCCACACGCCCCGGTGCACAGCTGCCCCGGCCGACATGGCCGGAACTGCACGGCGCCGCACCCCCGATTCCGCTTCCGATGGGACTGTTCGCTCTTTACGGTTGCACCAGGGACGGGTTACGTGTCCGCACGGTGACGGGTGAGGCAGAGGGGGGTCCGGTGGAAGCCGAGTTGACGGCGCTGGCGGCATCAGGAGCGAGCGCCTTCGTGGGGCTGATGGCGACCGAGGCGTGGAACCAGGTGCGCGGCCGGGTGGCCCGGTTTCTGGCGCGCGGCGGGGACAGCGAGGACGTGGACGCCGAGCTGGAGCAGTCCCGCGCGGAGCTGATGGCGGCGCGCGGCAGCGGCGACGAGGAGGGGGCCGCGGACATCGCCGCGGAGTGGCGCGTCAGGCTCCGCCGGGCCCTGCGCGACAACCCGGAGGCCGAGCGGGAGCTGCGGAGCCTGCTCGACGAACTGGCCCCGGACCAGCCGCCCGCACCCACCGTCACGGTCAACAACAGCACCAACGGCGGGACGTACTACGGCCAGGTGATCCAGGGGCACGACATCTCCGGGCTGACTTTCAACGGCGGGGGTGCGGCGGTTCCCCGGCCGGAACCAGGCGCCAGGTGAGCGTCCCGGGCGCCGGTGACGGGTCCCACCACACCGTCGCGCGGAACGACCTCTCCGGCACCGTCCACGGCCCGGTCGTGCAGGCCGCCACGAGCCACGGCGGCATCACGTACGCCGTCCAGCAGGCGCCTCCGACCGGTCCTCGGATCACACCCGACGAGATCCCGCAACTGATGGTGCGGTGCATCAACCGGACCGAGAACCCCGCCGGCCTCGACGGAGCGCCTACTGGCAGGAATGTCCCTCGGAAAGCAACGGTCCGTGGGTACGCCCGCCCATTCGCGGCTTGCGGATATTGTCGGCTTGTCGCATCTCAAGCGGTGCTGCAACCGTTGCGAGGTCGGGTAAAAAGCGATGATCGCACTGTACGTTCATCGCCCATCGCGCCCCACGGTCAGCTCATCCCGGCATATCGGGCAGCGGTCCTTGCCGTCCCAGTCCGCCCACCCGAAGGACGCGGGTGAGAACGTCCGGTCCCGCAGCTCCTTGCGCACCTGGACCCGGTAGGCCCAGACCCGGTCCAGGTAGGGGTGGTAGGCATCGTGGAAGGCTGCGGACGTGTGCCCGGCGCCCGCGGCCACCACGCGCTGGACCGCCCGCAGCTGCGCGAACATCGCCTGGCCCGCACCGGCCACATCGGCCGACGCGTCGATGAAGAACCGCTCCCGCACCTCGTGGACGGCGGCCTCGCTCAGGGCCGCGCGGGCGGCCCGGTCCGGGTCGGTGGCGGTGTCCTGGTCCTGGGCGATCTGCCGCAGCCGGGAGTGGCAGTCCCCGACGGCCGAGATGAACTCGATGTACACCGCGCGCCGCCGTTCCGCCGCCTCGCGGTCGTTCTCGTGGCGCCGACGCAGATGGTCGGCCAGTACGGTCCCCGAGATGGCGATGAGGCCACCGCTGACCGTCGCGACGAGCGTTCCCCAGTCCACGACTTCCCCCCAGAGAAGTGATCCCCGTTCCTGCGGTGTCCCCGAATCTACCGTGGGTCTACCGCGGGCCCTGTGCCTTCGGCCCCGCGAACCGCACCGGAGCCCGGAAGCGGGCCTTGCGGGCCGCCCGGCGGAACGTGGTGAGGACCGCGGGGCCGGCCAGGGTGATGCAGAGGAAGTTCGTGACGGCCCGCCCGGTGTCCCAGCCCAGCGAGGTCGCCACGTCGAAGGCGAGGTAGCGCTGCCACTGCTCGGTGAAGGGGAGGCCGGGCAGGTAGGCGATGGAGCTGTTCGGATCCACCGAGAACGGCCAGAAGGACAGGTTCAGCAGAAAACCGAAGAGGTAGCCGGAGAGTGAGCCGTAGACCGCGAGCATCATCACCTCGCGGCGGCCCGTGGCGCGCGGCAGCAGGCCCGCGAGCATGCCGACGAACGCGCAGCCGAACATCTGGTACGGCATCCACGGCCCGACCCCGCCGGTGATCAGCGCGGAGGCGAAGAGCGATGTGCAGCCCAGCGTGAAGCCGAAGCCGGGACCGTAGACGCGGCCCGCCAGGACCAGGACGAAGAACACCGTCTCGATCCCCGCCGTGCCCGCGCCGAGCGGCCGCAGCGCCGCGTTGACGGCGGAGAGCACCCCGAGCATCGCCAGCGCCTTGGAGTTGATGCCGCCCTCGGAGATCTCGGAGATCACCACGCACAGGACGAGGACCAGCAGGACGCCGAAGATCAGCGGCGGGGCGTAGTTGGCCCCCAGCTTGCCCGGGGCGACCAGGAACGGCCAGAAGAAGGCGACCAGGCCGAGGAACGCGGCCAGGGCGATGACGATCCCGGCGCGCGGACCGATGCGGATGGCGCCGGCCGGGCGGTCGGTGAGCGGCGGAAGCTCTGTCATGCGCCCGCCTCCCCGGCCGGGAGCGCGGCGGCTACCTGATTGACCGTCAGGTACGGCAGCGGCGACAGGATCTTCGCCACCTGCGGGGCGAAGACCGGTGAGGCGACGATCACTTCGGTGGTCGGGCCGTCCGCGACGATGTCGCCCTCGGCCATCACGACCACCCGGTCGGCCGCCCGCGCCGCGAACTCGACGTCATGGGTCGAGATCACCACCGACCGCCCTTCGGCGGCCAGTTCGTCGACCATCGCGATCAGCTGGGTCTTGGCCCGGTAGTCCAGGCCGCGGGTGGGCTCGTCCAGCAGCAGGACTCCGGGCGCCGCGGTCAGCTGGATGGCCAGGACCAGCGCGAGCTTCTGGCCCTCGGAGAGGTCGCGCGGGTGGGTCGCGCCGTCGATGCCGGGCGCCAGCCGGTCCAGGATCGCGCGGGCGGAGAGGCCGTGGCCCTCCCGTACCGCCGACTCGGTGTCCGCCTGGTCGAGTTCCTGCTTGACGCTCTCCAGGTAGAGGAGGTCGGTCGGGGTCTGCGGGACCAGGCCGACGAGCTGCCGGGCCTCGGCGGCGGAGAGCGACTTGGGGTCGCGCGAGCCCTGCGTGTCTCCTCGGTCGACACGTACCGTACCGGACTTGCGCGGGCCCGAGCCCTGGAGCGCCCACAGCAGCGACGACTTGCCCGAGCCGTTGCGGCCCATCAGAGCGGTGATCTCGCCGGCCCGCAGATCGAGGTCCACCTCGCGCACCGCCGCCACGCCCCGGTACGCCACCGTGACCCCGCGCGCCGTGAGCAGAGCCGGGCCCGGCTCTTCCGGCAGCAGGCGCACGGGCGGGGGTGCGGTGGTCGCCAGGGCGGTGCGCAGCGGGGCGGCGGCGCGCCGGGCGTCCCGGACCGCGAGCGGGAGCGGTGACCAGTGCGCGGCGCGGCCCAGCTCCACGATCGGCGGCGCGATCGACGACGTGGTGAAGATGTCCGCCGGTGCCCCCGACACCACGCGGCCGTCGCCGGGGAGGTGGATGACCCGGTCCGCGTACTGCACCACCCGCTCCAGCCGGTGTTCGGCCAGCAGCACCGTGACGCCCAGGTCGTGGACCAGGCGGGTGACCGCGGCCAGCACCTCTTCCGCCGCTGTCGGGTCGAGCGCGGAGGTCGGCTCGTCGAGGACCAGGACGCGCGGGTGCGCGGTGAGGACCGAGCCGATGGCGACGCGCTGTTGCTGGCCGCCGGAGAGTTCGTACAGCGCCCGGTGGCGTAGATCCGCCAGCCCGAGCAGATCGAGCGTCTCCTCCACCCGCTTCCGCATCACCGCCGGAGAGATCGCCAACTGCTCCATTGCGTAGGCGAGTTCCTCCTCCACCGTGTCCGTGACGAAACCGTCCAGCGGGTCCTGCCCGACCACGCCGACCACATCGGCCAGCTCGCGCGGCGGATGGTCGGCGGTGGTGCGGCCGTCGACGGTGACCGTGCCGTACAGCGTGCCGCCCGTGAAGTGCGGCACCAGCCCGTTCACCGCGCCCAACAGCGTCGACTTGCCGACCCCCGTATGGCCCACCACCAGGCAGAGTTCGCCCTCCTCGACCTCCAGGTCCACCTCCCGCAGGACCGGCTCGTCGGCCCCGTCGTACTCCACGGTGACCTGGTCGAAGGTGATCATGCGGCTTCCTCGGTGCGCGGTACGGAGACGTACGGGACGGGCTTGCTCGGCGGCGGAGCCAGGAACCCGGCGGCTCCGGCCAGCAGGATGGCGGCGGCCGGGACGGGCGGCAGTGTCGGCCAGCTGAGCGGATGGAAGGACGGGTTCAACGCGGCCGGGTCGTAACCGACGTCGGTGAACAGCAGCACCGCCGAGAGCACCCCGCAGGACGCCACCGCCCACTCCGCGAACCGCCACGGATCGGGCCGGTACGTCGTCCGCGTCACCCGGCGTCCGCCGAGCCGCAGCCCGGCCACGCAGAGCACGGAACCGGCCGCCAGCGCGGGCAGCCCGAGCAGCTTCGGCGCGGTCGGATCGAGGAGCCCGTACGCTCCGGCGCAGAGTCCGCACATGCCCGCCAGCATCAGCGCCCCGGTCAGCCGGCGCGATCCGCGCGTGGCCGAGCCGGCCCGCCCGTAGCCGCGCGAGTCCATCGCCGCGGCCAGCCGCAGCGACCGCTCCAACGCGTCCTCCAGGACCGGCACGACGATGCCCCGCAACGCCTTGAGCCCCTTGTTGCGGCCGGCCCGCAGACGGCGGGCGCGCGAGACCCGCTGCACGCTCTGCACCAACTGCGGTGCCACGCTGATCGATACGGTGACGGCGACCCCCAACTCGTACAGCGCACCCGGCAGTACGCGCAGCGCCCGCTTCGGGTTGGCCAGCGTGTTGGCCGCGCCGATGCAGCAGAGCATGCAGGCGAGCCGGAGCCCGTCCGTGGCGGCCGACAGCAGTGCCTCCAGCGAGACGGGGCCGCCGAGTTGGATGCCCGCGTACCAGTCCGGAGTGGGAATGTGAGGGAGCGAGAAGAGGTGGTGGTCGGTCGGGCGCATACCCGTGGCGAAGACCGCCCGGAAGATCACCCGGATCGCGACCACCGTAAGCGCCAGATAGAGGTAGTACTTGAAGCCCCGCGCCCACGGGGCCTCGGTGCGGCGCATGGTGATGACGTGACCGAGCACCGCGAGGACCAGGAAGAGCAGCAGCGGGTTGTTGGTCCGGCTGACGGCGGTGGCGAGGGCCAGCGCCCAGATCCACCAGGCGAGTGGATGCAGGGTGCGCGGAAGCCGCCTCCCGCCGGTGTCCGGCACCGGCGTGCCGGGTTTCACCGGAGCGGTACGGGTCACGCCGGCGCTACTCCGCACGGCGGCGGCGCTTCGCGGCGAAGACGGCCGCGCCGCCGATCACCGCCACCAGACCGGCCGTCGCCGCGAGGGGCACCACCGAGCCTGAGTCGTGCTCCGCGTCCGGCGCCGGAGCGGCGTCCACCACCCTCGTCTCCTCGCCCGGCGCCGCGACGACCTCACTCGGGGGTGGGGAGGAGGCGGAAGCGCTGGGGGAGGGCGACGGCGAGGCGGAGGGGGAAGCGGACGCGGACGGGGGCATGCCGCCTGAGGCGGTCGGTGAAGGAGGCGCGGCAGATGGCGGCGGCGGTGCGGCCGGAGCACTACCGCCCGGCTGCTCCGTCGTCCGTACCGGATCGGGCTGCGGTCTCGGCTTCGGCGGGGGCTGCGGGGCCGGATCGCCGCCCGTGGGAAGGGAGTTGTGCGCCCGCAGCTGGTTCGGTGTGAGTGTCGGGCGGCCCTTCGTGCCGCCGATGTCCGTCCCGCCGAAGATCCACAGGTCCACGCTGCCGGGCTTCGGCTGGTAGCTCATGGCGCCCAACTGGCTGTACTCCCAGGTGTTCTGCCCCGGGTCGGCGTGCCAGTACGACCAGTAGGCGGAGGCGGGCGGGGTGAGGACGCAGTCCTCCTGCTGGGGCGTCGGATACTGCTTGCCGCCCTGGTGACCGCTGTAGCCGATCCGGCAGATGAACGCCGGTCCGTCGTGCCCGGTGCCGGTGGTCCGCCAGCCGCCCTGGTTGAGCAGCTCGTAGCCGGTCGTCGGCGTCGTACCGCAGGAGCGGTAGACGGGACCGCCCCACTGGCTGAAGTCCACGGCCAGCACCACACCCGACGAGGTCGTGCACTTCCCGATCGGCTGCGGGGCCGCTGCCGCCGGAGCGGCGGGCGCGAGGAGCGCCGCGCCCACCAGTCCCAGCACGGCCGCGGTGTGAGCGGATGCCCTCACAGCTCACCGCCCACGGCCGTACGCCGGTTGCGTGCGGCCACGACCGCGCCCCAGCCCGCCAGGATCAGTACGGCGGCCGCCGCCAGGCCGAGCGCCTGCCCACCGGTCGACGCGAGACTGCCTCCGCCTCCGCTTCCGCCGCCCGGAGCGTTCGCGTCCACGATCCCCGGTCCACCGGCGGAACCCGCGCTGTCGCCGGGCGTGATGATCACCGGAGGGGAGGAGGACGGCAGCGGATTCGGGGTCGTACCGTCCAGGGAGCGGGTCAGCACGCCGAACGAGATACCCGTCGAACCGCCCACCGCCTGCGTCGAGGCGCGCAGGTCGGAGCCGCGCTGGCCCTCCTTGGCCACGTTGAAGCCGCCGTCCGCGTTCTGCTGCGAGGCCAGGAACTTCCGCGCCTTCGCGATCTGCTTCCCGTACTTCTCGGCGTCCAGGGAGAGGCCCTGCACGGCGAGCGCCGCCGAGTTGACCGAGTTGCCTGCCGCGCCCGGGAAGCCGCCGTCCGGCAGCTGCTTCCCGGCGATCCAGGCCAGCGCCCTCTTCACCGCCGCCGCGTGCGGGTCACCGGGGACCAGGTCCAGGGCCATCGCCGCCATCGCCGTGGAGTCGACGTCCGCGTCACCCGTCGGCGGGACCAGGCTCGGCCAGGCGCCCGTGGAGGTGTGCTGGAGACCGGCCAGATAGCCGATCGGCGCCTCGGCGGCCTCCGTCTCGCCCGCCCGCACCTGGGCGATGACGCCGAGGGACTGGCCGAAGACGGACATCGCGTAGGCGTAGGCGCCCTTGTCGGCGCAACTGCGGTCCGGCTGCGGGCTCTTGGTGGTGCAGACCGCATCGGCGAGACCGGCGATCAGGTCCTTGCCGCCGAAGTCGCGCGGGTCGCGTTCGACGACCTGGGCGAGCACCGCCGCCTTGCCCATCGAGCCGCCCAGCGCGTGCGCGGAGCCGGCGTTGGTCCAGTCGTGCACCGTACGGGCTTCGCCGTCCTTGCCGCCCCGGTCCAGGAAGTCCACGACCGTGCGGAGAGCGTCGTTGTCGTGGCCGGTCGCGGCCAGCGCGAAGGCGCCGTCGATGGTGAGGCCGAAGTCGGCCCGGGTGGTGGACCCGCCCGCCGCGTAGTACCGGCCCTGCCGGAGGTTGGCGGGGCTGGTGAGGTAGGCGACGCCCTTCTTGAGGTCCGGGCCGGCGCCGGCGGGCGGGGTGGTGGTCGGTGGGGTCGTGGTGGGCGGGGTCGTCGGGGGAGTGGTCGGCGGTTCGGTGGGCTCGGGCACCTTCGTGGTCAGGGTGACCAGGTTGGTGCCACTGCCCGCCAGCACGGCCGGGGCCGTCGCGTAGAGCGCGCCGTCCTCGGCACCCTCGTCGAACCCGAAGCCGCCGTCGGCGAGTTGCTCGCGCGACAGCCACCAGACCGCCGTGTCGGCGGCCCGGGTGCCACCGAGCGCGCGCAGCGCCTGCGCCGCGTAGGCGGTGGCCGGGACGGAGCCGGTGGTGGAACCGTTGTACGCGGCGAACGCACCGCTCCTGAGCTGCGCCTTCTTCAGATACGCGACGTTCTTGGCGACGACGGCGTCATGGCCGCCCACCTCGTCCAGCACCAGGGCCACCAGGCCGGTGGTCATCGGATCGCCGTCGCAGTGCTCCTCGGGGCCGATGAGGATACTGGTCACCGAGCCGTCGTCGCAGACCAGTTGGGTCAGCCGGGTCACGGTGTCGGCGGGCGGCACCATCCCGCCGCGCAGCAGCGCCAGGACGGCCAGCGCCTGCCCGTCCCCGTACGAGGCGCCCCGGAAGTCGCCCTTGGCCGTGCACCCCGGCGCGCCGCCCCCCGCGCAGACGTTCTTCTCCAGGTCACCGAGCAGGTCGTGCCCGCCGAAGTCGCGCGCGTCGCCCTCGGTGACCGCCGCGACCAGCGCCAGCCGGGCCGCGGCGGTGGTGTCGGGTGCCTCCTCGGGGCCCGAGGTGTAGGCGTACTCGGTGGCGCCGGAGGCGAGGCGGGCCACCACCTTGTCCAGGGCCGGGCCCTTCCCTCCGGCGGCGGCCAGCGCGTACGCGGCCTCGGTGGTCAGGAAGTAGTTCGGGGTCTCGGAGCCCTCGTCCACCACATGGGAGCCGTCGTGCAGCCGCTCCGACACCCAGCGGGCGGCGGCCGGGACGTCGATCTTCCCGACCGGCACACTCGGGCCGTCCGTCGGTGTATCCGACGGATCCGGCGTGGTGCCGCGCGCGCGGACGTCGTCCGGGGTGAAGGCGGGCCGGCCGGTGGTGCCGCCGACGTCGGTGCCGCCGAACACCCAGGCGTCCACGTCGCCCGGCTTCGGCTTGCGGTCCATGGCGCCGAGCGGGCTGTAGGACCAGTTCGACTGGCCGGGCGAGGCGATCCAGTACGACCAGTAGGCGGTGGCCTGCGGGGTGAGGACGCAGTCCTCGGTGGCCGGAGTCGGGTACCGAGTACCGGAGTTGAAGGAGTTGGTCCCGATGCGGCAGATGAAGCCGGGCCCGTCGTGCCGGGTGCCCTCTGTGGTGAACCCGCCGTCGCGCAGCAGCTCGTACCCGCTGGTCGGCGTGGTGTCGCAGCCGCGCACCACACCGCCGCCGAACGGGCCGAAGTCCACGGCCACGACGGCGCCGACGGTGGGTGTGCACTGCTCGATCGGGTCGGCGGCCGCCGGAGCGGCGCCGGTGACGAAGGCCAGACCCGCGGCGAAGGTCACCGCTGCCGCCGAGAACAGTGAGAGGAGTCTTCTGCCGGCCGCGCGCCGGTCCTGTTGCTGTGCGGTCCCCACCACGGCCCCTCGTGTTCGTCCGGGCGGGCGTGCGTGGCAGACGGCTCCCCGGGACGCGGCCGTGAAAGGCAGCCGCGGGGGAGCTGTTCGAACCACGCCGTAGTCCGCGACGGCGCTTCTCGCTGACGTTCCAGGCTCCAGGCATTCCGGCTCGCCCGCGCGGTGGCGGGCCTACGGTTGCGGGTCAGCGCCGGATTCCGACCGGCTTCCCCTGGGGCTGAGTGCTTATCAGCCGGATTTGAACACGCGCTCGAAGAGACCGTCAAGGTGGTGTATGTCTCCTCGCCTTTGCGCCCCCGTGCGCCCCGGCCCTGCCTGGCGCGCCCCTGCCGGCTCGGGTAGCGTCCTGGCCTGCCATGAGGGGGAACCCGGTGCGAATCCGGGGCTGACGCGCAGCGGTGTGGGACGGCAGGGGGCCGTTACCGAGCCCGAATGCCCTGGTGGCAGCTGTACCAGCGAAGCCGTACCCACGCGTCCGGGCGTCGGCCACCCACCTCCGCCCGGTGCCTGACCAGGCGGCGTGCGGTGCCGTGCGCCCCTCATTCCAGGAGCAGGCACATGCCCCGTTCTCGCACGTCCCGTCGTCTCGCCGTCGTGATGCCCGCCGTCGTCGGGGCCTTCGTCCTCACGGCGCTTCCCGCCGCCGCGACCTCCACGCCCGCCCAGATCGCCACCTCGAAGACCAACGGTGTGGCGTACCTCAAGACCCTCCAGGCCGCCGACGGTTCGTACGCCGGGTCCGGGCTCTCCAACGAGTGGGCCTTCAGCGCGTTCGCCGCCGCCGGTACGGCCGCCGTGGACGTGACGCCCGGCGGCGACGCCACGAAGAACGCCCGTACCGTCTACCGCAACCTGCTCTCCACCCCCGGCTGGCCCTCCGCCACCCCGGTGGTCACCGACTACCAGCGCGGCACGCTCAACGCGTACGCCGCCGGGATCGACCCGGCCCGGGTCTCCGCCTCGCGCAACCTCATCGCCGACATCTACGGCTACTGGCAGAACGCCGAGGCCGGCTACTTCGGTCCCTCCGCCAACTACAACGGCACGGTCTTCGCCGCCCTCGCGCTCGGCGGTGCCAGAACCCAGGCCGGCGCCCAGCGCGTACCGCAGGCGCTCGTCGACAAGATCGTCACCCGCATCCGGGCCAACCAGCACAACGACGGCGGCTGGACCTACGCCAAGGCCGAGGGCAACGCGACCGAGCTGGCCAAGCCGGGCGACATCGACATGACCGGCGCCTCCATGGCCGCGCTCTGCGCCTCCGGCGTCCCGAACACCGACGCCGACATCGTCCAGGCCAAGGCGTTCCTCAAGAGCAAGCTGGTCAACGGCTCCGGCGCGTTCAACGCCCTCTACGGCATCAACACCAGCTCCAACGGCTGGGCCGTCTCCGGCCTCAACGCCTGCGGCATCAACCCGCAGACCGGCGACTTCCTCACCCCGGCCGGCAAGACGCCGATCGACTTCCTGATCGCCAACCAGTTCAACCCGGCCGGCGGCTTCAAGTACCAGCCCTCGGACACCAGCCCGTCCGCCTACTCCTCCACCGACGCCCTGCGCGCGGTCGCCGGCGGCGGCTTCACCGCGGCCCCGCCCACCCCGGTCACCGCCGGCGCGCCGAAGTGGGTCGCGGCGAGCGGCTTCACCTCCGGTACGGCGACGAAGCTGGCGCTCACCGTGGACGACGGGACCGCCACCCTGAAGGTCTGCAACGTCGCCTTCACGCCCACCGGCGCCACGACCGACCTCGGCACCGTCCTGGCCGCCGCGTCGACCGCCTCCACGCCGGCCGGCTGCGTCACCTCCGTGGTCCCCGCCTCCGGGACGGGCACCATCACCTCCGTCAACGGCAAGGCCAACGCCGGTTCGGCGACCTGGAAGGTGTCCACCGACGGCTCGGCGTTCACCGGGGCCACCCGTAACAAGGTGATCGGCGTCGGCGACACGATCGCGCTGCGCTACTCCTGACCCGGTCCGGTGCAGGGGGCGCACCGGCTACCGGGGCGCCCCCTGCACCGGGTACGGCACGAACGTGCTGCTGTTCTCGTCGATGGCCAGCGGCCGGCCCAGTGGCGGCACCGCGCGCTGCGGGCAGTCCAGCCGCTCGCAGATCCGGCAGCCCATGCCGATCGGTGTCGCGGCCGAGGCGTTGTCCAGGTCGAGACCGTCGGAGTAGACGAGCCGCCCCGCGTGCCGGATCTCGCAGCCGAGCCCGATCGCGAACGTCTTGCCGGGCTCGCCCCAGCCGCCCCGGTGGCGCGTCACGGCGCGCGCGGTCCAGAGGTAGCGCCGACCGTCGGGCATGGCCGCGATCTGTACGTGGATGCGTCCGGGAGCGGCGAACGCCTCGTACACGTTCCAGAGCGGGCAGGTGCCGCCCGCGCGCGAGAAGTGGAACCCGGTCGCGGACTGCCGCTTCGACATGTTCCCGGCCCGGTCGACCCGGACGAAGGAGAACGGCACGCCGCGCAGCCGGGGCCGCTGGAGCGTGGAGAGCCGGTGGCAGACCGTCTCGTAGCCGAGCCCGAAGTGGTCGGTGAGCCGCTCGATGTCGTACCGGACCTCCTCCGCCGCCGTGTGGAAGGCGCGGTACGGAAGGATCAGCGCGCCCGCGACGTAGTTGGCGACCCCGATCCTCGCCAGCGGCCACACCGCCGATCCCTCGTCGTAGTCCTCGGAGGCCAGCCGCGCGATCTCGCCGCCGTACTCGAGCAGCGCGAGCTGGGTCGCCATCCGGAACGCCTGCTGGCCGGGCCGGAGCCGGCTGGAGAGGTACAGCACCCGCTCGTCCGGGTCGTAGTGGTGCAGCCGGCCGGTGTCCGCCTTCCTGGTGTTCTCGTCGCTGCCGTGGAGCGCCGGACGGCGGCCCCCCGACGCGCCCCCGCCCCGGCCCCGCCGGTCGTCGGCCGTGGCCAGCCGGATGCCGTGCCGCTCGGTGAGCCGCGCCGACAGCGCCCGTACGACCTCACCGGGACGTACCCCGATCTCCGCCGCCAGCTCCTCCGCCGCCAGGTCCGCCTCGTGCAGGTAGTTCTGCCGACGGTAGAAGAACTCGCGGATCTCCTCGTGCGGTGAGCGCGGCAGCTCCGGCCCGCCGCCGCCCCGCAGCTCGGCCGCCTCCGCGAGCCGTTCGGCCAGAGCCTGGTTGCGGCGGCCCAGGTCCAGCAGCACGTTCGCGACGCCCGGCAGCCGCGAGGCCAGCTCCGACAGCTCGGCGGCCGAGACCCGCGCCGCGCCGACCTCGTCGGCCAGCGCCTCGCGCAGATCCGCCAGCACCCGGGTGGTGTCCCGCTCGGAGAAGAAGCCGGGGTCCACCCCGAACGCCTCGGTCAGCCGCAGCAGCACCGGCACCGTCAGCGGGCGCGAATCGTGCTCCATCTGGTTCAGATAGCTCGGCGAGATCGCCAGCATCCGCGCCAGCTCCGCCTGGCTCAGCCCGCGCTCCTCACGCAGCCTGCGCAGCCGCGCGCCCGCATAGGTCTTGCTCATGCCGGGACCCCTCGCGCCATGGTCAACATATCGACAACCCTAGCCGCGATACGGCGTTCCGGAGCCTTCGCAACCTTGGCAAAGTGCGCGGAAAGATTCGCAGAACTTGGCATGCGTCCTCGGTTGATGGCACTCAGTGCCACTGCCAGAGTTGTTCCTGCGGCCCACCGGACACCGGCTCCGGATCGGGGATCCGAGCACGATTTCACGCCCTGACGTCGTACTCCTCGGAAACTCGGACCGGTTCGCCGGGCGCATTGCTTACCGTTCCACCTCGGAGGTCCGGTGGGCCGCATCCAGGAGTCGCGTCACTCGGTGACGCAGCTTCGCACCTTTCACACGACACACCGTTCACACGATCGACCCACACGACTTCGGGAGTAACGCCATGGCGCAGGCAAGGACGACGGCGGAAGAGCTGGCGCGGCGGTGGGCGAGCGACCCCCGCTGGAAGGGCATCGAGCGCACCTACAGCGCCGAGGACGTGGTCCGGCTCTCCGGCAGCGTCTGCGAGGAGCACACCCTCGCCCGGCGCGGCGCCGAGCGGCTCTGGCGCCAGCTGCACGAGCAGGACTACATCCACGCGCTCGGCGCCCTGACCGGCGGCCAGGCCGTCCAGCAGGTCAAGGCCGGCCTCCAGGCCATCTACCTCTCCGGCTGGCAGGTCGCCGCCGACGCCAACCTGGCCGGCCACACCTACCCCGACCAGAGCCTCTACCCGGCCAACTCCGTTCCCAGCGTGGTCCGCAGGATCAACAACGCCCTGCTGCGCGCCGACCAGATCGCCACCGCCGAGAACGCCGGCGACACCACCGACTACCTGGCCCCGATCGTCGCCGACGCGGAGGCCGGCTTCGGCGGACCGCTCAACGCCTTCGAGCTGACCAAGGCGATGATCGAGGCCGGTGCGGCCGGCATCCACTACGAGGACCAGCTCGCCTCCGAGAAGAAGTGCGGCCACCTCGGCGGCAAGGTCCTCGTCCCCACCGCCCAGCATGTGCGCACCCTCAACGCGGCCCGCCTCGCCGCCGACATCGCGGACGTCCCGACCCTGATCGTGGCCCGCACCGACGCACTCGCCGCCAACCTCATCACCAGCGACGTGGACGAGCGCGACGCGCAGTTCATCACCGGGGAGCGGACCGCCGAGGGCTTCCACCGCGTCCGGAACGGCATGGCGCCGGTCATCTCGCGCGGCCTCGCCTACGCCCCGTACGCCGACCTCATCTGGGTCGAGACCGGCACCCCGGACCTCGCCCAGGCCCGCGAGTTCGCCGAGGCGATCCACGCCGAGCACCCGGACCAGATGCTCGCGTACAACTGCTCGCCCTCCTTCAACTGGCGGGCCGCGCTGGACGACGACCAGATCGCCAAGTTCCAGCGGGAGCTGGGCGCGATGGGCTACCGCTTCCAGTTCATCACTTTGGCGGGCTTCCACTCCCTCAACCACGCCATGTTCGACCTGGCGCGCGGCTACGCCGAGCAGGGCATGACCGCCTATGTCGACCTCCAGGAGCGGGAGTTCGCCGCCCAGGCGCAGGGCTTCACCGCCGTCAAGCACCAGCGCGAGGTCGGCACCGGCTACTTCGACCAGGTCTCCACCGCCATCAACCCCGCCTCCTCCACCACGGCACTGACCGGCTCCACGGAGGAGGAGCAGTTCCACTAGCAGCCCCCACCGGGCGTGGGGGCTCCACCGCCCCCGCGCCCGGGGTCCGCCACCGCCCGCACCCCGCTGAGGAGACCCGCATGACCACCCTTGCCACCACCGGCCGCGTCCAGGTCCTCGGCGCACCGGGCGACCGGCACGAGGAAGTCCTCACCCCCGAGGCCCTCGACTTCATCGCCCGCCTCGACGCGGCCTTCACGGCCCGCCGCTTCGACCTGCTCACCGAGCGCCGCCGCCGCTCCGCCCTGCTGCGCGGCGGCACCCCGCTCGACTTCTCCCGCGCCACCAAGCCGATCCGCAGTGACCCCGACTGGCGCGTCGCCCGGCCCGCCCCTGGCCTCACCGACCGGCGGGTGGAGATCACTGGGCCGCCCCAGCGCTCCATGGCGGTCAACGCCCTCAACTCCGGCGCTCAGGTGTGGATGGCCGACTTCGAGGACGCCACCTCGCCCACCTGGGAGAACATCGTCCGGGGCCAGCTGACCCTGGTCGACGCCATCGACCGCCGCATCGACTTCACCACCACGAGCGGCAAGGAGTACCGGCTCACCGACCGGCCCGCCACCATCATGGTCCGGCCGCGCGGCTGGCACCTCACCGAGAAGCACCTCGTCATCGACGAACGGCCCGTCCCCGCCGCACTGGTCGACTTCGGCCTCTACTTCTTCCACTGCGCCCGCCGCCAGATCGACGCGGGCAGCGGACCGTACTTCTACCTCCCCAAGCTGGAGAACCGGTACGAGGCCCGCCTCTGGAACGACGTCTTCCTGCTGGCCCAGGACCTGCTGGACATCCCGCGCGGCACGATCCGGGCCACCGTCCTCATCGAGACGATCACCGCAGCGTTCGAGATGGAGGAGATCCTCTACGAACTGCGCGAGCACAGCGCCGGCCTCAACGCGGGCCGCTGGGACTACCTCTTCAGTCTCATCAAGAACTTCGCGCACCGCCCCGACTTCGTCCTCCCGGACCGGGCCACGGTCACCATGACGGCCCCCTTCCTGCGCGCCTACACCGAACTCCTCGTCCGCACCTGCCACAAGCGCGGCGCCCACGCCATCGGCGGCATGGCCGCCCAGATTCCCGGCGGCGGCCCCGAGGCGCAGGAGGCTGCCCTGGCCAAGGTCCGGCTCGACAAGGAGCGCGAGGCCGAGGACGGTTTCGACGGCTCCTGGGTCGCCCACCCGGGCCTGGTACCGGTCTGCCGGTCCGTCTTCGACGAGGTGCTCGGCGGCCGGCCGCACCAGCTGGAACGCACCCGCGACGACGTCCACGTCACCGCCGAGGAGCTGGTCGCCGTACGCCGTACCGCAGGACGTCCGACCCCGGAGGGAGTCCGCGACAACATCGCCGTCACTCTCCGGTACTACGACGCCTGGCTCAACGGACAGGGCGCCGTCGCGCTCAACGGACTGATGGAGGACGCGGCGACCGCCGAGATCGCCCGGGTCCAGATCTGGCAGTGGCTCAAGCACCGTACGGTCGACCGCTCGACGGTGGAGCGCGTCTTCGAGGAGGAGCTGGCCACGCTCGGCGCCACCTATCCCTGGGCCCGGCTCGACCAGGTCCGCGACCTGTTCGAACGTACCGCCCTCGCCAAGGAGCTGCCCGCCTTCTTCACCACAGAGGCGTACGCACGCCACCTCGTCGGCCGCCCGGCGGTGCAGGCATGAGCGCGCCCATCACCCCTGCCGCGCCCATCACCAAGGTCGGTGTCGTCGGCGGCGGCCAGATGGGCGCCGGGATCGCCGAGGTCTGCGCCCGGGCCGGGCTGCACACCGTCGTCTGCGAGGCCGACGCCACCGCTGCCGGCCGGGCCCGCGAACGGGTGGCGATCTCGCTGGAACGAGCCGTCCAGCGCGGCAAGCTGGACCGCCCGAGCGCCGAGGACGCGCTCGGCCGGCTGGTCTTCACCGGCGATCTCGACGCCTTGGCCGACCGCCGGCTCGTGGTCGAGGCGGTCGTCGAGAACGCCGAGGCCAAGACCGAGGTCTTCGCCGCCCTCGACAAGATCGTCGAGGACCCGGGAGCCGTTCTGGCCACCAACACCTCCGCCATCC
Source organism: Streptomyces sp. NPDC101178 (assembly GCF_044767965.1). Classification (NCBI taxonomy): domain Bacteria; kingdom Bacillati; phylum Actinomycetota; class Actinomycetes; order Kitasatosporales; family Streptomycetaceae; genus Streptomyces; species Streptomyces sp. NPDC101178. Next base: position 319,071 of record NZ_JBIWOZ010000006.1, on the reverse strand, counting down.
CGGTCATGCGCCTCGGCATGGCCACCCACCGCGCCGACCACGTCCTCGGCCTGCACTTCTTCAACCCGGTGCCGGTGCTGCCGCTGGTGGAGGTCGTCCCGTCCCTGCACACCGCGCCCGCCACCGTCGCCGCGACCGAGGCGTTCGTGACCGACGTGCTCGGCAAGACGGTGGTCCGCTCCCAGGACCGCTCCGGCTTCGTCGTCAACGCGCTGCTGATCCCGTACCTCCTCTCCGCGATCCGGATGGCGGAGTCCGGCTACGCGACCGCCGCCGACGTGGACGCCGCCATGGAGCTGGGCTGCGCCCACCCGATGGGCCCGCTGAAGCTGGCGGACCTGATCGGCCTGGACACGGTGGCCTCCATCGCCGTATCGCTCTACGAGGAGTTCAAGGAACCGCTCCACGCCCCGCCGCCGCTGCTCCAGCGGATGGTGGAGGCGGGGCTGCTCGGCCGGAAGGCCGGCCGCGGGTTCCACACGTACGACCGGGGCTGAGGGGCCCGGGCCGGGGCCGCGGTTGAGGGACCGCGGCCGGTGCCGAGCGGGGTGCGGAGCAGTTGACTGTGCTGCTTCCCACCCCGCCGCGGTGTCTCCACGCCCGTGCCGGGCAGTCTGGTCCAGACCTCTTGACCGAAGGTCTGGACCATTCTACGGTTTTGGCAGGGTCACGACACTGGGCGGGTCGGGGCGAACCCTTCGCGCCGTCGGCGGTCGACCCGGGCAGGAAGGACCTACGGATCATGAGCCGTACCGCACGCCTGCTGGGCCTCGGCCTGGCCGCGGCACTCGCCGTACCGATGCTGATCGGAGCCGTACCGCCGAAGGCCGCCGATCCCCTCAGGACCACGGCCGCCGAGACCTGCGCGGTCAAGTCGAAGCCCACCGGCAAGGTGCTCCAGGGCTACTGGGAGAACTGGGACGGCGCCGCCAACGGCGTCCACCCGCCGCTCGGCTGGATCCCCGTAACCGACTCCCGTATCACCCAGCACGGCTACAACGTCGTCAACGCGGCCTTCCCCGTCATCCGTTCCGACGGCACCGTGCTGTGGGAGGACGGCATGGACAACACCGTCAAGGTGGCCACCCCCGCGGAGATGTGTCAGGCGAAGGCCTCCGGGCTCACCCTCCTCATGTCGATCGGCGGAGCGACCGCCGGGATCGACCTCAGCTCCAGCACGGTCGCGGACCGGTTCGTCGCGACCGTGGTCCCGATCCTCAAGAAGTACAACTTCGACGGCATCGACATCGACATCGAGACCGGCCTCGTCGGCACCGGCACCATCAACCAGCTCTCGCCGTCGCAGGCCAACCTCATCCGCATCATCGACGGCGTCCTCGCCGCCATGCCGTCGAACTTCGGCCTCACCATGGCTCCGGAGACGGCGTACGTCACCGGCGGCAGTGTGGTCTACGGCTCGATCTGGGGCGCGTATCTGCCGGTCATCAAGAAGTACGCCGACAACGGCCGGCTCTGGTGGCTGAACATGCAGTACTACAACGGCAGTATGTACGGCTGCTCCGGCGACTCGTACTCCGCCGGTACGGTCGCCGGCTTCACCGCGCAGACGGACTGCCTCAACCGTGGGCTCGTCATCCAGGGCACCACCATCAAGGTCCCGTACGACAAGCAGGTCCCGGGCCTGCCCGCGCAGCCTGGCGCCGGCGGCGGCCACATGTCCCCGTCGCTCGTCTCCCAGGCCTGGAACCACTACAACGGCTCCCTGAAAGGCCTGATGACCTGGTCCCTGAACTGGGACGGCTCCAAGGGCTGGACCTTCGGCGACAACGTGAAGCGCCTCCAGGGCCGCTGACCTCCGAAGCCCACCGCGCCCCCGGCCCCCGCCCCGGATCGGGGGCGCGGTGCTGCCCGGCCGGGACACGGGGTCGCGATGGCGCGAACCCGTCACGCGCCGGGGCGGGGCAACGGGACAGAATCGGGTACGGATCGCAGTGATCGCCCATCCCGGGACGCCGGCCCGCCCACCAGGGCCGACGCCGACGAAGCAGACGCAAGAGGAGACCCGATGGCGCACGCACGGGCCGGGCAGCCGGCGCAGCCCGCAGACCTGGTCGACGTGGCACGGCTGGTGACGGCCTATTACGCCCTCCACCCCGATCCGGCCGACCCCGCCCAGCGGGTCGCCTTCGGCACCTCGGGCCACCGCGGCTCCGCGCTCGCGGCCGCCTTCAACGACGACCATATCGCCGCCACCACCCAGGCGATCTGCGACTACCGTGCCCGCCAGGGCACCGACGGGCCGCTCTTCCTCGGCGCCGACACCCACGCACTCTCCGAACCGGCCCGGACCACCGCGCTGGAGGTGCTCGCCGCCAACGGCGTCACCGCCCTCATCGACAGCGACGACGGCTACACCCCGACGCCCGCCGTCTCGCACGCCATCCTCACGTACAACCAGGGGCGCACCGAGCACCTGGCCGACGGCATCGTGGTCACGCCGTCGCACAACCCGCCCGCCGACGGCGGCTTCAAGTACAACCCGCCCAACGGCGGACCGGCCGCGTCCGACGCCACCTCCTGGATCCAGGACCGGGCCAACGCGCTGATCGAGGCGGGCCTCGGTGAGGTCCGCCGGATCCCGTACGCCCGCGCGCTGGCCGCCGACACCACGCACCGGCACGACTTCCTTACCGCGTACGTCGACGACCTGCCCTCCGTCCTGGACCTGGACGCCGTACGGGACGCGGGGCTCCGGATCGGCGCCGACCCGCTCGGCGGCGCCTCCGTCGCGTACTGGGGGCGTATCGCGGAGCGGCACCGGATCGACCTCACGGTGGTCAACCCGCTGGCCGACCCGACCTGGCGGTTCATGACGCTGGACTGGGACGGCAAGATCCGCATGGACTGCTCGTCGCCGCACGCCATGGCCTCGCTGATCCAGCAGCGCGACGCGTACGCCATCTCCACCGGCAACGACGCCGACGCCGACCGGCACGGCATCGTCACGCCCGACGGCGGCCTGATGAACCCCAACCACTATCTGGCCACCGCCATCGACTACCTCTACACCCACCGGGAGGCCTGGCCCGCCGGGACCGGCATCGGCAAGACGCTGGTCTCCTCCTCGATGATCGACCGCGTGGCCCATGACCTCGGCCGCACGCTGGTGGAGGTCCCGGTCGGCTTCAAGTGGTTCGTGGACGGGCTGTACGACGGCAGCCTCGGCTTCGGCGGCGAGGAGTCGGCCGGCGCCTCGTTCCTGCGCCGCGACGGCCGGGTCTGGACCACGGACAAGGACGGCATCCTGCTGGCCCTGCTCGCCTCCGAGATCACCGCCGTCACCGGATCCACCCCGTCCCAGCGGTACGCGCAGCTCACCGCCCGCTTCGGCGACCCGGCGTACGCCCGCGTCGACGCGCCCGCCACCCGCGAGGAGAAGGCGGTCCTGGCCAAGCTCTCCCCGCAGCAGGTCAAGGCCGACACGCTGGCCGGGGAGCGCATCACCGCGGTCCTCACCGAGGCACCCGGCAACGGAGCGGCGATCGGCGGACTCAAGGTCTGCACCGGCAGCGCCTGGTTCGCCGCCCGCCCCTCGGGCACGGAGGACGTCTACAAGGTGTACGCGGAGAGCTTCCAGGGGCCCGAACACCTCGGCCAGGTCCAGGAGGAGGCGCGCGCCCTCGTCTCGGAGGCGCTGGGCAGCGCCTGAGCCGGGTCGCTGGAGGTTCTGTGCCCCGGACGGGTCCTGCTCGGCGCGCCGGGTGCGGGAAGGAGAGCCTTCCGCACCCGGCGCGTACCGGTCCGGCGTGGCCCGCCCGGGTTCCCGGGCGGGCGGTCCGGGCGCGGCGGGGCGCTCACGGCCTCCGGGCGGTCGCTCATGTGCGGCAGGGGTCTCCCCGCGTCCGGTCGGTCCGGGCTCAGCGGGGATGGGCCGCGCGCCAGGCCTCCATGGACCGGTCCCACTGGTCACCGGTCAGTTCGGTGAGGGAGGCCGGGAAGAGGCCGTCCTCCTCCTTCGCGATATGGGCGTGCAACTCGTCCACGGCCCGGACGAACGCGGCCCGCTGCCCGGCCGAGTCCAGGTCGAGGGCGTCGAGGAAGACCGCCAGCTCCCGGTGCTCCGCGGCGAGCGCGTCGACGTACGCCGTGTACTCCTCGTTCTCGCGCATCACGGCGAACAGCCCGCGCTCCTCCCCGGCCCAGTGGGCCCGCAGCTCGACGGCGACGCGTTCCACGAGGGCTCGCGCGCGCTCGCGGTCACCGGATGCCAAGGCCCGCACAGCCGCCCCGGCCAGATCGGTGACGGACTCGTGCTCCGCGATGAACTCCCTGATCAACGGGATCTCACGGCACCCGCAGTAGTGGCACATGCCCGGTCGTCCTCTCGTCCCCGAGATCGTGCCACCCGGACGACCCGCCCACCGGCGACGCGCCGGTGCCAACGCCGTACCGGGCCCGGACCGGCGGGCGCACCGCCATCCGCGCCTCAGCTCTCCGGCGCCGCCGCCCAGGGGATCTCCGTGGAGGGCAGGTAGGCGAGGCCGCGCTGCTCCCAGAGCCGGCCGTGGTGGGACAGGCGGGCCCGGTGGCCGGTCCAGTCGGGCGCGCGCCCGGTCCAGGCCGCCGACGCGACGGAGGCGAGGCGGGGCAGCAGCAGGGTCGTCACATCGTCGAGCGACTCCACCGACTCGGCGAAGACCGTCGCCTCCACCCCGGCGACCCGGTCCTCCGGAATCCCGTAGGACACCGGGTCCCAGGCCGCCGTGTGCTCGACGCCGAGCGGGCGGTAGGTCGGGAAGCCGAGGCGGGCGGCATCCGCCTCCCGGCCGGCCGGGACGACCTCCGGGGCGTAGGCGCGGTCCAGATAGAGATGGGACTGCGGGGAGAGCAGCACACGGCCGCCGCCGTCGAGGATGCGGGTCAGATCCTGATCGGTCGGGGCGAAGAACGACTTGAGGGCCTGGACGAACTCCAACGTGGTCCCCGCTGCCACGAGTTCGGGGCGGGCGGCGATCTCGTCGGCGGTGTCGGGCAGGTCCATCATCGGGACGTCGACCCAGAACTGGAGGATGTCGTCGGGGCCGACACCCGCCCGGGACGATTCCTGCCAGCCGATCGGCCGCTTGCCCGACTCCCGCACCAGCGCGCGCAGTTCGCGGATGGAGTGGGCGAAGCTCTCCTCGGTGGCGCCCACCGCCTCGTCGCCGCCCACATGGACGAAGGGGCCGTCCGTCAGCCGGCCCACCTCGGCGAGGATCGCGGCGACGGCCTTTCGGGTCGCCGGGTCGGTGAGGTCCAGCGGTGCGACGTACGGGAAGCGGCCCGCCAGCCACTCGGGTGCGGGGGCGTCGGGCAGACCGGGCAGCGCCTCGCGCAGGGTGGCGCAGTGGCCGGGCAGATCGATCTCGGGCACCACGGTGACGAACCGCTCCGCCGCATACGCCTGGAGCCCGCGGTAGTCGTCGGTGGTGTAGAAGGCGCGCGGTGTGCCGTCGGGCGCGGGTGCGGTCAGCTCAGGGGTGCCGGGGATCTCCAGCCGCCAGCCCTCGTTGTCCGTGAGGTGCAGGTGGAGCACGTTCAGCTTGTAGAGCGCGGCGAGGTCGATCACCCGCCGGACCTCGTCGGGGGTGAGGTAGCCGCGCGCCGGGTCCAGCAGCAGGCCGCGCCAGGCGTATCGGGGAGCGTCGGCCAGCTCCTGGCGGGGAACGCGGCCGCCGGAGGTGACGAGCAGTTGGAGCGCCGTGGTCGCGGCACGGAACACACCGACGGGCGTGGCGGCACGGCAGAGGATGCCGTCGGCCTCGACGGTCAGGCGGTAGGACTCGTCCACCGGCCGGGCCGTCCCGTCCGGTGCGACGCCGACGGGCGCGGGGGAGCCGTCGGCTCCGTCGCCGAGGGCGAGCGTGAGGGTGGGGACGTCGGGGCGGTGGGCGGTGCCCAGCGGCAGCAGGCGGCTCCCCAGGTGGGGTTCCAGCAGGGCGTGGACCGTGGCGGCGACGCCGGTCAGGGCCCGGTCGGCGGCGTGGACGCGCCAGGGTCCGGCGGTACGGGGGCCCGGGTCCTGGCCGGTGGCCGGGGCGGTGGTCCGGGGCTCGGGAATGACGGCGTTCATGGGGCTCCTCCACTGGCAGGGCCGGAACGGGGCCGGGTGTCCGGCCTGTGTGCCGGGCCGGTCGCGGGGGTGGCGGACCGGGAGGCCGGGCGTCCGCGTCAGGTCGGGCCCGGCCTCCCGGAGCAGGTGGCTCCCGGGGGCCGGGATGAGCTGCGGCTCTTCCTGCCGGGCCGGGTGCGCCTGTACGCTAACACGAAAACCGATCAATGAACGCTTTTCGCGGACGGTGTCGACGCCCCCTCGTCGGCGCGGACTTCGCGATGGAAGGAGCCGCCTCGTGGCGCTGCCGAACACCCCCGGACCCGTCCTGCCCGAGGGCTTCCTCATGGGGGCGTCCACCGCCGCCCACCAGGTCGAGGGCAACAACGTGTCCAGCGACTGGTGGGCCGTCGAGAACCGCCCGGGCACCTTCGTCGCGGAACGCAGCGGTGACGCGGTCGACAGCTTCCACCGCTGGCCGCAGGACATGGACCTGCTCAGCGGACTCGGCTTCAACACCTACCGGTTCTCCATCGAATGGGCCCGGATCGAACCCGAGCGCGGACACGTCTCCCGGGCGGCGGTGGCCCACTACCGGGCCATGGTCCAGGGGGCGCTGGAGCGCGGTCTCACCCCGGTGGTGACCCTGCACCACTTCACCTCGCCGCACTGGTTCAGCGCGCTCGGCGGCTGGAGCGCCCCGGAGTCCACCGACCTCTTCGCCGCCTACACCGAGGTCGCCACCGAGATCCTCGCCGCAGGCGTCCGCCATGTGGCGACCATCAACGAACCGAACATGGTCGCGCTGATGCACACGGTCGTCCGCCGCATGGGGATCGGACAGGGGGAAGCCCCGGCGCCCGAGGGAAAGGAGCGATCCGGTGCGGCCGCCTTCGACCCCGCCACGGTCGACCCCGATCCCGAGGTCACCCAGGCCCTCATCCGTGCCCACCGGGCGGCCCGCGAGGTCCTCAAGGCGGCCGATCCCGGTCTCCAGGTCGGATGGACGGTCGCCAACCAGGTCTACCAGGCCGAACCCGGAGCGGCCGAGGTCGCCGCCGCGTACGCCTGGCCCCGCGAGGACGTCTTCCTCCACGCCTCCCGTGAGGACGACTGGGTCGGCGTGCAGGCCTACACGCGCCACCGGATCGGCCCGGACGGGCCGCTGCCGGTGGCACCGGGCGTGGAGACGACGCTGACCGGCTGGGAGTACTACCCCGAGGCTCTCGGCGAGGCGATCCGTCACACCGCCGACGTGGTCGGCCCGCACGTCGCGGTCCTGGTCACCGAGAACGGCATCGCCACCGACGACGACGAACGCCGCATCGCCTACACCACCCGGGCGCTGGCCGGGGTGGCCGACGCGCTGCGGGACGGGATCGACGTACGCGGCTACCTGCACTGGACCGCGCTGGACAACTACGAATGGGGCTCCTACCGGCCCACCTTCGGGCTCATCGCGGTCGACCGGGAGACCTTCGCCCGGACCCCGAAGCCGTCCGCCCACTGGCTCGGCGCCCTGGCCCGCGCCGGACGCCTCCCGGGCCCGGAGCCGGAGCCCGGACCGGAGCCCGAGGCCGTGCCCGCCGGTGGCCGGCACGCCGGTTAGGCTTCCGGTCATGGCGAAACGGGGCCCGTACGAAAAGGGCGAGGCGAAGCGCACGGAGATCCTGCACGCGGCACTGGAGATCTTCGCCGCCGAGGGCTATCGGGGCACCTCGCTGCGGAAGGTGGCCGCCAGATGCAACCTCAGCCTCCCCGGTCTGATGCACTACTTCAGCTCGAAGGAGGACCTGCTCACCCAGGTCCTGAGGATGCGTGACGAGACCGCCCGGGTGCGCCAGACCGAGCGCCCGGGGGAACCGAGCTACCGCGACATCATCCGCGAGGGGGCGCAGACCCCCGGACTGGTGGAGCTGTTCGTCTCCATGGCCGCCGCCGCCAGTGACCCGGAGCACCCGGCGCACGCGCACTTCGCCGAGCGCTATCCGGTGCTGCGCGAGCGGGTGGCGGGGTATGTGCGGCAGCGGATGGACGAGGGGCGGCTGACCACCGAGATTCCGCCGGAGCGGCTGGCTGTGCTGCTGCTGGCCCTGGCGGACGGCATCCAGTTGCAGTGGCTCATCGACCGTTCGACCGACATGGAGCAGCCGATCGACGACGTCTTCCGGCTGCTGGCCGTGGACCGGGACGGCGGACGCGGGGTCTCGGAGCCCGAGCGGGGGTGAGACGACGGCGGCGGGCGGGGACGGCTTTCCGGCCTTCCCGCCCGCCGCCTCCTGCCGGCACCGGGGGAGTGCCCCCGCCGGGCCGGGCCTCAGCCGCCGCTGAGCCCGGCCGCTTTCCGTACCGCCTCGGTCCACGGCATCCACCGGGGATCGGGTCCCGCCGACGGCTCCCACGCCATCGCGGCGCAGACGTAGCCGACCGCGAGTCCGCTCTCCGGATGGGCCATCCCCAGCCGGCCGCCCGCGCCCGCATGTCCGAACGACCCCTCGCCCAGCAACGGCAGGCCGGGCCGAGGGAGTTCGAAGCCCAGCCCGAAACGTGAGCGGTCGGGCCCGTCCAGCCGGTGCAGAACTCCGGGCTGCGGCAGGTGGTCGGTGCAGGGGGTCCTCGCCCGGTCCACCGTGGTCGCCGACAGCAGCCGTACGCCGTCCACGTGGCCGACGAGAGCCGCGTACAGCCGGGCGAGGGAGCGGGCGTCGCCGATGGCTCCCGCCGCCGGGAACTCCGCCGCCCGGCCCCGGCGGGTGCCGAAGGACGCCGTGGCGCGGCCGAGTTCGGCGGACGAGGCCCGCAGCGAGGTTGCGAGCCGGTCGCCGGGGGCGAGGCCGGCCCGCTCCACCGCCTGCGCCACCTGCCCGGGCGTCGGGTCGGGGCGCACCGCCCGCTGCGGTACGAAGCGGTGCTCCTCCCGTTCCGGCAGGCCGATCCACAGGTCCAGCCCCAGGGGCCCGGCGACCTCGCGGGCGAAGAACCGGCCGACGCTTTCGCCGGACACCCGGCGGACGACCTCGCCGACCAGATCGCCGTAGGTGAGCGCGTGGTAGAGGAACGCCTTCCCCGGGTCCCACACCGGAGACATCGCCGCCAAGGCCCGAACCCGGGCCCTCGGGTCCAGCAGAAACGGGTCCGGGAGGCCCGCCGGGTCGTCGGTGTACGCCGGGAGCCCGGCGCGGTGAGCCAGCAGGTCCGTGATCGTGGTCCCCGCCTTTCCGGCGGCGGAGAACTCGGGCCAGTGTCGGGCGACGGGGTCGTCCGGATCCAGGAGGCCCCGCTCGATCAGCAGATGCGCGCAGACGGCCACCAGGGCTTTGGAGACCGACATGAGGACACCCACGGAATCGGCCCGGAACACCTCGCCTCCGATTCCGGCTCCGCGCTCGCTCCCGTATCCGGTCTCGGCGTCACGCCCGGCCTCGGCCTCGGTCCTGTTCTCGTAGCCGGTCGCGGTCGCGGTCCCGGCCTCGGCCCCGGTTCCGTACCCGGCCCCGGTCCCGTGAACGCCGTCGGGCACCGCGCCCCCGACCGCCCCGGCGCCGTACCCGAACCGGCCCAGGCCCGGCGTCCAGAGGTCCACGACCGTCCGGCCCTCGTGGCGGACGGCCAGTTGCGCGCCGCCCGGGTCCCCCGACTGGCCGCGCGTGAACGCGTCCCGGACGCCTTCCCAGCCCGGCCGCACGATTCCCGTGACCTCCGGGGCCGGACGGCGTCCGCTCATGCCCGCGGCTCGTCCGTGCCGGGTGCGCCGGGGGTGTCGGCCGCGCCGGGCGAGGCCGCGGCCGCCACCAGAGCGGCCACGCCCTCGGGACCCACCGGACTCTGCGGGAAGTCGGCGATCACCTCCAGCGGCATCCCGGCGAGGAACCGCCACAGCACCGGGTTCTCCAGCGCGCTCGGCCCCGCCTCAGCCCCTGCCGCGGCCCGGCCCTCGGCGAACCCCTTCATCAGCAGCGGGCCGCCGACGGGGTGCTCCAGCCACTCGGCGAGGGAGTTGCGGCCGGTGAGCACGAGCCGCGGGGGATCGCCCGCCACGGTGACCTCGGCGCTGAGCCGGAGGTCGCGCGACGACGCGCCCGCCGCGATGACGTAGTCGCCGCCCTCGACCCGCCATCCGCCCTCCCGCTCGCTGTAGTACGCGAGGTCGTCGCGGGAGACGCGGACGACCACCTCGCCGCTCTCGCCCGGAGCGAGCGTCACCGAGGCGAAGCCGCGCAGCTCCCTCGGCGGACGCGCCACGGACGAGACGGCGGGGCCGCCGCTGTACACCTGGACGGTCTCACGCCCGGTGCGCGACCCGGTGTTGGCGACGGTGACCGCGACCGCGAAACGGCTGCCGTCCTCCTCCGGCGTGACCCGCAGCCCGCTGTACGTGAACGTCGTGTACGACAGCCCGTGGCCGAAGGGGAACGCCACCTGGCGGTCGGCCGCGTCGTACCCCCGATAGCCGACGAAGACGCCCTCGCCGTACCGGACATGGCCTTCCTCGCCGGGGAAGGAGAGGTGGCTCGGGGAGTGCTCCAGTCGCAGCGGTACGGTCTCCGCCAGCTTGCCGGACGGGTTGACGTCGCCGAACAGGACCCGGGCCAGCGCCCCGCCGCCCGCCTGGCCGAGCAGCCAGCCCTCGACGAGTGCGGGGACCGTGCGGTGCCAGGGGTCGGTGCGGACCACTCCGCCGTTGGAGAGGACGACGACGGTACGCGGGTTGGCGGCCACGACGGCCTCCAGGAGGCGCAGTTGGTCCTCCGGCAGATCGATGTGGTCCCGGTCGAACCCTTCGGACTCGTCCTGGGAGGAGAGGCCGAGGAACAGCAGCACGGTGTCGGACCCGGCGGCGAGCCGGACCGCCTCCTCCGTGAGCGCGTTCTCGTCGGCCGGGGCCCGCACGGTGCCGCCGACCGCCAGGGCGTACCCGGGGGCGAAGGCGACCCGTGCTCCCCCGGCGCGGTCGCGCAGCGCGTCGAGCGGCACGTCCAGCCGGGTGGGGGTGACCTGGGAGCTGCCGGCCCCCTGGTAGCGGGGGGTGCGGGCCAGCTCACCGATGACGGCGACGCTTCCGGCGTCCGGGCTCAGCGGCAGCAGCCCGTCCTCGTTCCTGAGCAGCACCACGCATCGCTCCGCCGCCTCCCCGGCGAGGCGGTGGTGGTCGTCCACGGTCATCCGCGGTTCGGGGCGGCCGTCGCCGGTCGCGGCGCGCCGGGCGAAGCGGACCAGGCGCTCCACGGCGGTGTCCAGCACCGCCTCGTCCAGGGAGCCGTCCCGCACGGCGGCCACGACCTGCGCGTCGGTACGCCCCTGGGTGCCGGGCATCTGGAGGTCCAGACCCGCGCGGAGGGCGGCGACCCGGTCGCGTACGGCACCCCAGTCGGACATCACGATGCCGTCGAAGCCCCACTCGGCGCGCAGGACGTCGGTCAGCAGCCGGGTGTTCTCCGAGAGGGTCACCCCGTTGACCGCGTTGTAGGAGGACATCACGGACCAGGGGCGGTCGCGGCGGACGATGCGCTCGAAGGCCCGGAGGTAGATCTCCCGCAGCGGGCGCTCGTCGATGTCGGCGCTGACCCGCATCCGGTCGGTCTCCTGGTTGTTGGCCGCGTAGTGCTTGAGTGCCGCGCCCACACCGGACTCCTGGAGCCCGCGCACCATGGCGCCACCCAGCTCGGCGGTGAGCAGCGGGTCCTCGGAGAAGTACTCGAAGTTGCGACCGCAGAGCGGTGAGCGCTTGATGTTGATGCCCGGACCGAGGAGCACCCGGACACCGTGCGCCCTCGCCTCGTCCGCGAGCGCTCCGGCGACGCGGTGGGCGAGCTCCGGATCCCAGCTGCTGCCGAGCGCCACGGCGGGCGGATAGCAGGTGGCCGGGGCGGCGCTGTGCAGGTCGAGCTGGCCTCCGTCGCCCGCCTCCTTGGGCAGGCGCAGCCCGTGCGGCCCGTCGGAGAGGGTGACGGCCGGGACGCCGGCCCGGTCCACGGCCGAGGTGACGAAGTCCCCGCCGCCACTGGTCAGTGAGGCCTTCTCGGCCAGGGTGAGCGGATCGGCAAAGGGGTCTGCCGCCGGGGGCGGTGAGGTCTGGTCGGTCGTCATACGGCGCACCTGTCGGGTCGAGTGGGGGCGTGGGCGTGGATGCGGGAGGCGGGGGAGCGGCCGGCTCTCGGCGGCGGATCCGCCCCGGGCGGCTCGGAGGGGATGGGGCCGGACGTACGGCCGCCATCGTAAAAACCGTAAGTTGATCGGTTTTGGGTGTCAAGGGTGTGCGCCGCCCGGCTCCGCGCCGTGCGCCCGGGGGTGCCGGCGGTGGCGGAACGGCGCTGCGCGCACCCTTGACGGCTGGAAACCGTTCATCGTACGGTTTTCGCTCTCCGGTCCGTCCGGTCTCCGAGTGACCCTCGTCCGACCCCGCGTCAGCCGGTGCCCACCGCCCCGCACCCGCGTCCGCCTCTGCTTCCCACCTTCCGACGGCGCCTCCGCGCCGAAGAGACGAGGATTGGCCATGCACCCTGCCGCCAGGCACCCCGCCCCCGCCGTACATCGACGCCGCACCACTGCCGCCGCCCTGGCCGCCACCGCCGCCACGGCTCTCCTGGCCACGGCCGGCGCCCCGGCCACGGCCGCCCCGGCACCGGGAACGTCCGGCGATGCCGCGCGGAGCGCCCCGGTCCACTACGTGGCGCTCGGCGACTCCTTCAGCTCGGGCCCCGGCATCCCCGAGCAGACGGACGCCGCCTGCGGCCGCTCCTCGCGCAACTACCCGGCCCTGGTGGCCGCCGCCCTCCCGGTGGCGTCGTTCACCGATGTCACCTGCGCGGGCGCCGACACCCGTCACATGGCCGCCCCGCAAGGATCGGCGCCGCCCCAACTGGACGCCCTGCGGACCGACACGACCCTGGTCACCCTCGGCATCGGGGGCAACGACCTCGATCTCCCCGGCGTCCTCACCCGCTGCGTCCTGCTCGGCAAGCTCGCCCCGCTGGGCGCACCGTGCAAGCGGAGCTACACCCTGCTCGGCACCGACGAGATCGGCACCCGCATCGGCGCCACCGCGCCGAAGGTGGCCGCCGTCCTCGCCGCGATCCAGGCCCGCTCGCCGCAGGCCCGCGTCCTGGTGGTGGGGTATCCGGCGATCGTCCCCGACGACGGCACCTCCTGCCGGCCGGTCGTCCCCTTCGCCGACGGCGACTTCGCCTGGTTCCGGGACAAGCAGAAGCAGCTCAACGCGATGCTCGCGCAGCAGGCGGCCGGGCAGGGCGCGGCCTATGCCGACGCCTACACGCCCTCGGTCGGGCACGACGCGTGCAAGCCGCAGGGCGTGCGCTGGATCGAGCCCGAGGAGACCGCGGAGGCGACCGGGTTCCACCCCAATGCGGCCGGACACCGGAGCACGGCCGATGCGGGCCTCGCAACCCTCAACGGCTGACGCCGCCGGCCTCCGCGCCGTCCCTCGCCCCCTCCGTGTCCTCCGTACCGTCCTCGGGCAGCAGTCCCAGGCGGTCCAGGAAGTCGCGTACGAGCGCCTCCATCGGTACGGCCTCCGGCTCCAGCAGCCACTGCGTCTGCAAGCCGTCCATCAGCGCCAGCAGCTGACCGGCCACCACACCCGGGTCGACGGCGCCGTCCGCGCCGGCGGCCCGCTGGAGACCGGCCACGACGCCGGTCAGCTCGGTGCGCAGGTACCGGTAGCGCCGGGTGAAGTAGTTGTGCGCCGGGTGGTCCGGATCGGTCGCCTCGGCGGACAGCTTCGCGTACAGCGCGACCAGGCCCGGCGTCCGGCTGTTGCGCGCCACCAGATCCAGCAGCAGCCGCAGCCGCCGGGCCGGTTCCGGAGCGGGCGAGCCCGGCCGCAGCAGACCCGGGAAGAGCTCGCGGGCGTCGACCAGGTCGCGTCGCTCCAGGACCTCCAGGAGCAGACGGTCCTTGCCCGGGAAGTGGTGCAGCAGTCCGGCATGGGTCAGCCCCGCGTGGGCGGCGATGTCGCGCAGCGAGACCGCGTTGAAGCCGGAGCGGGCGAAAAGCTCGGCCGCCGCGTCGAGGATGCGGGCGCGGGTGCGCTCCCCCTTCGACGGACGGGCTTCCTCGGCCCCCGGCCGGTACGGGGCACGCCCGGTCCCTGTGCTCATCGCGGCGGCCCCCTGTGCTCGTCGGACACGGCGTCGCCGCCCGGTACCCCTGACTCCACCCCACGGAACTTACCAGCTGGTTAATTTCCCGCTCAAAAAACCTACCAAGTGGTTAATTCCGCAGGTAGGCTCACCGCCACTCCACCCCGGGACGTCCTTCCCGGGCTCTCCAGACGGAGCGAACCCATGAGCAGAACCACCCGAAACGCGGCCCTGGCCGGTTGCCTGGCGGCCGTCCTCACGCTCGCCGGCTGCGCGGGCAGCGGCCCGCAGGGCAGCGCCGGAGCGCAGCTGAACCTCGCCACGCTGACCTCCCCGCAGAGCCTCGACCCCTCCCAGGCGGTCGGCAGCGCCCTGCCGTTCTTCCAGGCCGTCTACGACACCCTGGTCAAGCGCGAGTCCGACGGCGAGTTCAGCCCGATGCTCGCCACCGAGTGGACGTACGACGACAGCAGGACCGCCCTCACCCTGACCCTGCGCGACGACGTGAAGTTCGCCGACGGCAGCGCCTTCGACGGCGCCGCCGTCAAGGCCAACCTGGAGCGCTTCAAGAAGGGCGGCGGCGCGGCGGCCAAGTGGCTCAAGGACCTCACGTCCGTCGAGGTCGCCGACGCCACGCACGTCACCCTGAAGCTCGCCCAGCCCGACCCCGCGATGCTCTTCTACCTCAGCGACGCCGCCGGCCTGATGGCCAACCCCGCGGCCTTCGCCAAGGGCGACGCCCTCAAGACGACCCCGGACGGCACCGGCCCGTACCGCCTGGCCAAGGCGAAGACGACCATCGGCACCAAGTGGGTCTACGAGCGCAACGCCGACTACTGGGGCGAGGAACTCCCGTACAAGGAGCTGGCGATCAGCTTCTTCGACAACGAGACGGCGATCGTCAACGGCCTGCGGACCGGCCAGGTGAACGCGGCCCTCCTCCAGAACGCCGACCAGCAGATCAGCATCGAGTCCGACCCCCGGGTGAAGACGACGGAGCAGGAGTTCGACTTCCAGGGGCTGCTGCTGTTCGACCGGGGCGGCGCCATCACTCCGGCGCTCAAGGACGCCCGCGTGCGCCAGGCGCTCAACCACGCGGTCGACCGGAAGACCATGCTGGCCACCATCCGGCAGAACCGCGGCGCCGCCACCGGCCAGGTCTTCGGCCCGGACACCGCGGGCTACGACAAGGCGCTGGACACGTACTACGCGCACGACCCGGCCAAGGCCAAGTCCCTGCTGAAGTCCGCCGGGTACGCCAAGGGGTTCACCCTCAAGCTCCCCCGGATGAGCGCGATCGTCAACGACGCCCTCGCCTCCTCCCTGACCACCGACCTCAAGGCCGTCGGCATCACGCTGACGTGGGAGGAACTCGACGGCTCCACCGCGCTCCGCAAGATCTTCACCGACCGCGCCTACCCCGGCATGGTCATGAACATGGGCCAGGCCGCCGACGACTGGATCGTCGTCAACGAACTGGTCACCCCGGGCACGTTCAACATGTTCGGCACCACCGACGCGACCGTCGGCAAGCTCCTGCCGCAGATCCAGAGCGGCGGGAAGAAGCAGAAGGAAGCCGCCCGGCAGCTGAACCGGCACCTGGTCGAGGAGGGGTGGTTCGTGCCCTTCTACCGCATGACGTACCTGCACGTCTCCGACGGCACGGTGCGGATCACCCCGCAGTCCGGCATGGCCGTCCCGTCGATCTACAACTACGCCCCCGCCGGCTGAGACCACGACGGCCTCTCCTGAAGCGCCCGACAGATACCGAGTGCCATGCTGAACTTCATCGCCCGCAGGATCGCGGCGGGAGCCCTGCTCCTCCTCGTCATCTCCTTCCTCTCCTACCTGCTGCTGTCCATCCCGGACACCGACGTCGGCCGTACGCTGCTCGGCCAGGGCGCCGACCAGGCCGCCGTCGACGCGAAGAACACCGCGCTCGGACTCGACCGGCCGGTCCTCGCGCAGTACACCGACTGGCTCTCCCACGCGCTCCGCGGCGACCTCGGCACCTCCTGGTTCACCAGCGAGGACGTCACCACCGCGGTCACCGCCCGGCTCCCGGTCACCGCGAGCCTGATGGTGGGGGTGACCCTGGTCGCCACCGTCGTGTCGTTCCTGCTCGGCGTCTGGGCCGGAGTGCGGCGCGGCGCCGCCGACCGCTTCGTCCAGGTGCTCGGCGTGATCGGGTACGCGCTCCCCGGCTTCCTGGTGACCCTGGTGATCGTGCTGGTCTTCGCGGTCAACCTCAACTGGTTCCCGGCCATCGGCTACACCGCGTTCTCCGTGTCGCCGTCCGGCTGGCTCTCCACCATCACGCTGCCCATTCTCGCGCTGTCGGTCGCCTCGGTGGCCGGCGTCTCCCAGCAGGTCCGGGGCGCGGTCATCGATGTACTGCGCCAGGACTACATCCGCACGCTGCGCGCCCGTGGGCTGCCCACCTCGCGGATCGTCCTCCGGCACGTCCTGCGCAACGCCTCCGCGCCCGCGCTGTCGGTGCTCGGCATGCAGTTCGTCGGCCTGCTGGGCGGCGCGGTCATCGTGGAGCAGATCTTCGGGCTCCCCGGCATCGGCAGCATGACCGTCACCTACACCACCCGCGGCGACATCCCCGTGATCATGGCCCTGGTCATGCTCACGGTCATCGGAGTCGTCCTGATCAACCTCCTGGTCGATGTCATGATCGGCTGGCTCAACCCGAAGGCGAGGGTCGCATGAGCGACAACCTCCCGGCCGACCCGGCGCCCCCGCCCCGCCCGGCACCCGACTCCGCACCCGCCTCCGACACCCGGGCCGCCGGACGCGGCGGACTGCCCCGGCGCCTCCTGCGCAACCCGCTCGGCGCCGCCTCCGCCGGAGTCCTGCTGCTCCTGGTCGCCGCCGTGCTCCTCGCGCCGCTCATCGCCCCGCAGGCCCCCGACGCCTCCGCGCTGGGCGCCGCGTTCGAGGGGCCGAGCGCGGCGCACCCGCTCGGTATGGACTCGGCGGGCCGCGACATCCTCTCCCGCCTCCTGTACGGCGGCCGCAACACCCTCGGCGGCGCGCTGATCGCCCTGGGCGTGGCCCTCGCGCTCGGCGTGCCCACCGGGCTGTACGCCGGGTACCGCGCCGGCTGGTTCGACTCGGCGGCCAACTGGGCCGTCAACCTCGTCATGGCCCTGCCCGCCATGGTGGTCCTGCTCGCCTCCCGCGCCATCCTCGGCCCCAACGTCTGGGTCCTGATGATCGTGCTCGGCGTGCTCGCCGCGCCCAGCTTCTTCCGCCTGGTGCGGGGCATCGTCGCCAACGTCCGCAAGGAGCTGTACGTGGACGCCGCCAAGGTGTCCGGACTCTCCGACGCCCGCATCGTCGGGCGGCACATCCTCATCGTCGTACGCGGCCCCGTCATCATCCAGGTCGCCCTGGTCGCCGGGATCGCCATCGGCCTCCAGGCCGGACTGGAGTTCCTCGGCGTCGGCAGCGGCTCCTCGGCCACCTGGGGCGCGATGCTCAACGAGGCGTTCCAGAACATCCAGCGGGCCCCGCTCCTCATGCTCTGGCCCGGACTCGCCCTCGGCATCACCAACGGCGCACTGGTCCTGCTCGCGGGCGCCCTGCGCGACGCGCTGGAGGAACGCGGCGGACCGGCGGACGGCGGACGCTCCCCGCGACGGCCACGCCCCGCACCGGCCTTCGAGACCCCGGCGGAGTCCGGACCGCGCAGCCCGCTGCTCTCGGTGCGCGGCCTCACCGTGGTCTACGACCGGCCCGACGGCCCGCCCAGGCAGGTCGTGCACGGTGTGGACCTCGACGTCGCACCCGGCGAGATCGTGGGTCTGGTCGGCGAGTCGGGGTCCGGCAAGTCCCAGACGGCGTTCTCGGTCCTCGGCATCCTGCCGGAGGGCGGCAGGATCGGGTCGGGCAGCATCACCGTCAACGGGCGGGAGACCGTCGGCCTGCCGGAGCGCGACCACCGCACCCTGCGGGGCGGAACGGTCGCGTACGTCCCCCAGGAACCGATGAGCAACCTCGACCCGGCCTTCACCATCGGCAGCCAGCTCATGGAGCCGATGCGCCACGTCCTCGGGATCACCCGCAAGGAGGCCGAGACCCGCGCGCTGGACCTGCTGCGGCTGGTGGAGATCCCGTCGCCCGAACGCGCGATGCGGCTGTATCCGCACGAGATCTCCGGCGGTATGGCCCAACGCGTCCTGATCGCCGGGGCGATGTCCTGCGACCCGGAACTCCTCATCGCGGACGAGCCCACCACCGCACTCGACGTCGTCGTCCAGGCGGAGGTCCTGGAACTGCTGCGCCGCCTCCAGCGGGACCGCGGGCTCGGGGTCCTCCTGGTCACCCACAACCTCGGTGTCGTCGCGGACCTCTGCGACCGGGTGGCGGTGATGAGCGCCGGCCGGATCGTCGAGACCGGCACCGCCGAACAGGTCGTCCACGCGCCGCGCGACCCCTACACCCGGTCCCTGCTCGACGCGGTCCTGGACGACGCGCCGCCCCGGGAGCCGTGGCAGCCACGAGAGGCGAGGAGCGCCACCGTATGACCAGCTACGCCACCGACGAGCGCGGCGAGGAGTTCCCGGACGCCCTGCTCTCCCTCCGCGACCTACGGGTCTCCTACCCCGGCAAGGACCGCCGCGCACCGCGCGCCGAGATCCTCAAGGGGGTGAGCCTCGACATCCGCCCCGGGGAGACCCTCGGCCTGGTCGGCGAGTCCGGCTCGGGCAAGACGACGATCGGCCGGGCGGTCCTCGGCCTCGCACCCGTGGAGTCGGGCACCATCACCTTCGCGGGCAGCCGCATCGAGCGGGCCGGGCGGGCGCGCCGACGGGCCCTGGCCCGCGACCTCCAGGTCGTGTTCCAGGACCCGTACACCTCGCTCAACCCCTCCCGTACGGTCGGCGACACGCTCGGCGAACCCCTGCTCGGCCAGGGCACCGGGACCAAGGAGGCACGGGCCCGGATCGCGGAACTGCTGGAGCGGGTACGCCTGCCCGCCGACGCCGCCGACCGGCTGCCCCGGGAGTTCTCCGGCGGGCAGCGCCAGCGGGTCGCCATCGCCCGCGCCCTGGCCCTGCGCCCCCGGCTGGTCATCTGCGACGAACCGGTCTCCGCGCTGGACCTGACCACCCAGCGCACCGTCCTCGAACTCCTCCTGGAGATCCAGGAGGAGACGCAGGTCGCCTACCTCTTCGTCACGCACGACCTGGGGGTCGTCCGGTTCATGAGCCACCGGGTGGCGGTCATCCAGGGCGGCGAACTCGTCGAGACCGGTGACGCGGTCCAGGTCACCTCGGAGCCCCGCCACCCCTACACCCGGGCGCTGATGGCCGCCGCACCGGTCGCCGACGTACGGGAGCAGCGGCGGCGCAGGGAGGCGGCGGAGCTGTCCGCGCGGCGCTGAGCGGTGTGCTCAGGTGCCCGGCACGGTGGGCTGCACCTGACGCAGGAACGTGGCGTTGTCCGGGGTGCGGCGCACCTTGTCCAGCAGCGCCTCCAGGCCGCCGTGACCGTCCCGGGCGTGCAGGGCGCGGCGCAGCGCCCGTACGGTGGCCAGCTCGGCGGCGCCCGTCAGCAGCTCCTCGCGGCGGGTGCCGGAGCGGGCGATGTCGACCGCCGGGAAGACGCGCCGGTCCGCGAGCGAGCGGTCCAGGTGCAGCTCCATGTTGCCGGTTCCCTTCAACTCCTCGTAGAAGAAGTCGTCGGCGCGGGAGCCCGTCTCCACCAGCGCGGTCGCCAGGATGGTGAGCGAGCCGCCCTCCTCGGCGTTGCGCGCCGCACCGAACAGCTTCTTGGGACCGGCGAGGGCCGCCGCGTCGACCCCGCCGCTCAGGGTGCGGCCGCCCGGTCCGGCCGCGTTGTTGTGGGCGCGGCACAGCCGGGTGAGGGAGTCCAGCAGGACCACCACGTCCTGCCCCTGCTCGACGAGGCGTTTGGCGCGCTCCACGGCCAGGTCGGCGAGGGCGATGTGCTCCTTGGCGGGCCGGTCGAAGGTGGAGGCGTACACCTCACCGCGTACCGAGCGCCGCATGTCGGTGACCTCCTCGGGGCGTTCGTCCAGGAGGACCACCACCAGGTGGCACTCGGGGTGGTTGGTGGCGACGGCGGCGGCCAACTGCTGGAGCAGGACCGTCTTTCCGGTCTTCGGCGGCGCGACGAGCAGGCCACGCTGGCCCTTGCCGACAGGAGAGACCAGGTCGACGATCCGGAGCGCCGGACCGCCCTTCTCCGTCTCCAGCCGCAGCCGTTCGGCGGGGTGGACCGGGGTGAGGTCACGGAAGTGGGCACGGCCGCCCAGGGCCTGCGGCACGAGGCCGTTGACCCGGTCGACGGACGCGAGGACGCGCGGCCGCTCGCAGCCCCCCTCCACGGCGTCGCCCTTGCGCAGGCCGTACCGGCGGATCAGCGCGGGGGAGACCTTGATGTCGTCGGGGGAGGGGCGGCCGCCGTGGACGCGGAGGAGGCCGTGGCCGCCGGGGGCGGTGTCCAGGAGGCCCGCGGCCCGGACCGGGCGCGGCTCGTGGACGGCGGGGCGTTCGAGTGTGGTGATCATGGGAGGGGTCCTTTCGCGGACATGGCGCATGAGGGACCGGCGTACGGAGGGGCGGCATCGTCACACCCGCTCCGGGGCACGGAAGCCCGGCAGCCGGAAGGAGAGACAGCGAGATCGCTGCGGGAGAAGCTGGATCGCCGGTCCTGCGAGGACGGGCGCGACAGCGATGGAGAGAGAAGATCAGCACCGGTGCCCGACGAGGGGGCATCCACGTATGCTGATCGCACTATAGCACGGCCCCTGGGGAGAACGCGCCGAGGGCGGTGCGGACCCCGGTACTGCCGGGTCCGCACCGCCCTCGGAAGGACTGCCTACCGCCGCCGTCCGCTCAGGCGGCCACGCCGAGCAGCGGCGCCCAGGCCTCCAGGGCCGGCTTCTCCGCGAGGTCGGCGAAGGCCACCTCGATCCCGTGGTCGCGGCGCCATGCCGCCGCCAGGGACATCAGACGGACGGAGTCGAGCCCGTGGTCGACGAGGTTCTCGTCGAGCGGGATCTCCTCCGGCTCCTCGCCGAGGATATCGGCGACATCGGCGCGCAGCTGCTCCAACGTCAGCGCCACGGCGGTCACTTCCCTTCGAAGACGGCTCGGGTGGTGGTGACGACGGCGCACTTGCCGGCCGCCCAGCGCAGCGCCATCGCGTGGTCGTCGGCGGAGAAGTCCGCCACCGCGTCGGCGACCACGAACACCTGGATGTCCTGCATCCACGCGTCGCACGCCGTCATCAGAACGCCGATGTGGGCGTAGACGCCGGTGAGGACGATCTGGTCGCGGCCCCGCTCGCGCAGCCGCTCCAGGAGATCGGTGCGGACGAAACCGCTGTACTTCCACTTGGTGATGACGGTGTCACCGTCCTCGGGTGCGACCTCGTCCGCGATGGCCGCCGCGTGCTCGTCGGCCGGCAGCCCGGGGCCCCAGAAGTCCTGCTGGAGCCCGCGCTCCTCGGCGCTCTGGCCGCCGGGCTGCGCGGTGTAGAGGACCGGCACGCCCAGGCGCGCCGCCTCCTTCTTCAACTCGGCCACATGCGACAGGAGTTCGGGCACGGGCGCGGCCTGCCGGTCGTACGCCGACAGGAAGTGGTTCTGCAGGTCGTGGACGAGGAGCACGGCGCGCGCCGGGTCGACGGTCCAGTCGACACGGTTGGCGGGCAGTCCGTCGGCGGCCGGCATGGGGTACGGGGTGATGGCGGGGAGAGCCATGGTGGTGAGGGTTCCGTTCGAGGAGGTGCGGGGAGAGGTGCGGCGGAGACGTCAGGGAGCGGGGACGGCGGTGCGGGCGGCGGCGTTGCGCAGGTCCTTCTTGGAGACCTTGCCGACCCCGGTCTGCGGGAACGCGTCCACGAACTCGACCCGGTCCGGCACCTTGTAGGCGGCCAGACCCCGTTCCCGTACGAAGCGTTTGACCGCCACCGCCTTCAGCGGACCGGCGCCCGAGCGCAGGATCACGTACGCGCAGACGCGCTCACCCAGATACGGGTCCGGTTCCGCCACCACGTTGGCGTCGTGCACGGCCGGGTGGGCGAGGATGTGGTTCTCCACCTCCTCGGCGGCGACCTTCTCACCGCCCCGGTTGATCTGGTCCTTGGCGCGCCCCTCCACGACGATGTGGCCGGACTCCGTGACCCGGACGACATCGCCGGTGCGGTAGAAGCCGTCCTCGGTGAAGGAACGGGCGTTGTGCTCGGGCGCGTTCCAGTAGCCGCGGATCGTGTACGGGCCCCGGGTCAGCAGATGGCCCGTCCCGCCCGGCTCCACCTCGCGGTCCTCGTCGTCGACGACCCGGATCTCGTCGTCCGGCGAGATGGGACGGCCCTGCGTGGTGACGATGGTCTCCACCGGGTCGTCCAGACGCGTGTAGTTGACCAGCCCCTCCGCCATCCCGAAGACCTGCTGGAGCGTGCAGCCCAGCGCGGGACGCACCCGGCGGGCCGCCTCCTCGCTGAACTTGGCACCGCCCACCAGCAGCACGTCCAGGCTGCTGAGGTCATGCGCACTGCCGGGTGCGGCCTCGGTCCACAGCAGGGCCAGCGGCGGCACCAGGCCGGTGATGGTCACACCCTCGCGCTCGATCAGCGGGAAGGCCACCTCGGGCGAGGGCTGCGGGCACAGCACCACGCGCCCGCCGGCGTACAGCACACCCAGCGAACCGGGGGAGGAGAGCGGGAAGTTGTGGGCCGCGGGCAGCGCGACCAGGTAGACGCTGTTCTCGTCGATCCCGCAGATCTCGTTGGAGCCCCACAGCGAGTAGATGTAGTCGTCGTGGGTGCGCGGGATCAGTTTCGGTACGCCGGTGCTGCCACCGGAGAGCTGGAGGAAGGCCAGGTCGTCAGGGCGCGGCCCGCCGTAGCCGACCGGCTCCTCGGCCACCTCGGCCAGCGCCTCGAACGCGCCGGGATCGCCTTGCGCGACGAACACGTGCTTCAGCGTGGGTACGTGGGAGCGTGTTTTCGCCGCCAGCTCCCGGTAGTCGTAGCCGCCGCTCTCGGCCGCGATGACGTAGGCGGCCGCCTCGGTGAACTCGCAGAAGTAGGCGATCTCACTCTCGCGGTGGGCGGGGAGCGCGAAGACGGGCAGCGCGCCGATCCGGAACAGCGCGAAGATGACCTCGAAGAACTCGGCGATGTTGGGGAGTTGGACCACCACATGGTCGCCCTTGCCGATACCGCGGGCGAGGAAGCCCGCGGCCAGCCGGTCGGCGCGCCGGTGGAGATCGGCGTACGTCCACCGGTTCCCGGCCACCGGGTCGACGATCGCGATCCGGTCCGGGTGCTCCTCGGCGCGCTGCCGCAGCATCTCGCCGAAGGTCTCCCCGCGCCACCAGCCGGCCGCCCGGTACTTCTCGGCGAACTCGGCGGGCCAGGTGGGAGCAGTCTGCGTACTCACAGCTCGGCTCCCACGGCGCTCAGGAACGTACGGAACTTGGCGCCGGTCTCGGCGGTCTCCGCCTCGGGCTCGGAGGCGGCGACGATCCCCGCGCCGGCGAAGAGGCGCAGCGTGCGCTCCTCGGCCTCGGCGCAGCGGATCGTGACGACCCATTCACCGTCACCGTCGGCGTTCCCCCAGCCGACGACACCGGTGAAGAAGCCGCGGTCGAACGGCTCGGTCTCCGCGATGACCTGACGGGCCGTCATCGTCGGCGTGCCGCAGACGGCGGGTGTCGGGTGCAGCGCCATCGCCAGGTCCAGCGCCGAGGCGGAGGCGGAGGCGAGGGTGCCGGTGACCGTGGTCGACAGGTGCCACATGGTCGCGGTACGGATCAGGGTCGGCCGGGCCGGGACGGTCATGCCGGTGCAGTGCGGGGCCAATGCCTGGTGGACGGCGTCCACCACGACGGCGTGCTCGTGGAGGTCCTTGACCGACTCCAGCAGTGTCGCGGCCCGGCGGACGTCCTCGGCGAGGTCGGAGCTGCGCGGTGTGGACCCGGCGAGCGGGTTGGCGACGACCTGGTCGCCGTGGCGGGAGACGAGCAGCTCGGGGCTGGCGCCGATCAGGGTGCGGGCAGGGCCGGTCGGCAGGGCGAAGGTGTAGCCGGAGGGGTCGCGGCGGGCCAGCCGCTGGAGCATCGCGGGCAGGTCGAGCGGGGCGCCGGAGGTGAGTTCCAGGGTGCGGGCCAGCACCACCTTGCTGAACTCACCGCGCCACATGCGTGCCACGGCGGCGGCGACGCCCTCGCCGTAGACCTCGGGCTCGGGCACCGGGCGGATCTGCCAGTCGGTGGTGGCGGAGGGGCCGGCGGGCAGGGCGATCATCGGGTCGGAGGCGAGCGGCGGGGCGGTGCGCACCGACGCCGGCACGGTGAGCGCGGCCGGTGCCGTGTGGTCGAACGGGATGGCGCCGATCACCACGGGCGACTCCTGTCCGGCGGCGACGGCCTCGGCCAGGGTGGCGTCCACCCGGTCGGTCAAGGGTCTCCGGTCGTGCGGGACCTCGCGCCCCGGTCCGCGCGCGAGCAGCGTGCGTCCGGGCGTGGCGAGGAACGTGTCGCCCGGTGTGTAGGCGTCCAGGAGAGAGGTGGCCGCTCCTACGGCGGGGTGGGCCGGATCGGCCGGGGGGACGTGCGTGGCGACCTGGGATGCCGTCGACACGGGGACTCCATTCTCGATGGTCCCGTCAGCGGGTGCGGGGGGCTGGCTGGGAAGGTGAAGTGGTACGGAGGGTCGTGCGGGGGCCGCCGGTCAGCGCAGGGTCGCGCCGCCGTCGACGTACAGCTCCTGGAGCGTGATGTGGCGGGCGCGGTCCGAGGCGAGGAACGCCACCGCGTCGGCGATGTCGGCGGGTTCGGCGATCCGGCCGAGCGGAATGCCGGTGCGGTACGTCGACGGGTCCCCGTCGATCAGCCGCTGTTCGGCACCCGGGTCGGTCCACAGGGCCCGCTGCATGGCGGTGTCGGTGGAGCCGGGGGCGACGACGTTGCAGCGTACGCCGCTGCCGGCGAGTTCGAGGCCGAGACACCTGGTGAACACGGCGGCGGCGGCCTTGGAAGCGGCGTAGGCGGCCATGCCGGTGCGCGGGATCCCGGCCGCGTTGGAGCCGACGGTGACGATGACGCCGGTCCTCCGGGCCGCCATCAGGGGGGCGACGCTCTGCGAGACCTGGAAGACGCCGGTGGTGTTCACCGCGAAGGTGTCCGCCCAGTCCTGAGCGGAGAGCGCGGCCACCGGGCCGGCGCGCAGGATGCCCGCGACGTTCACCAGGACGTCCACCGGGCCGAGTTCGTCCTCGACGCGGGCCACGGTGTTCTCCACCGCGACGCGGTCCGTGACGTCCATCACATACGGTTCCAGAGAGCCCGCCGACCGCTCGCCCGCCGGCAGTTTCTCCTGCCGCCGTGGCCAGTCGGCGGCCAGCGCCTCGATGGTGTGGCCGGCCCGGTCGGTGGCGGCCACCTGGGCGCCGAGGTCGGCGAGCAGTTCGGCGACGGCGGCTCCGATGCCTTGTCCGGCACCGGTCACCAGAGCCGTGCGGCCCTCGAACTCGCCACTTCTGCCCGGTATGTCCGCATACATGAACAACCTCCCCCTCGATGTTAGGTAAGGGTAACCTAAATTCAGTCGACCGCCCGGAAGGGTGCCGGACCGTCGATATGTGGTTAGGTTAGCCTCACCTTATGCAAACGCCGCACACGGGAACCACGGCCTCGGCTCCCGAACATGACTCCCCAGCCGCCCAGTTGGACGGAGGGGGGAGCGAACGAAAGGCGAAGACATCGCCCGCCGGACCGGAGGAACCCGCTCCTGAATCCGGTTCCAGACCCGGTTCCGTACCCGATGCGGAGATACCGCCGGGTACGGAGACGGCTTCGGACGTCCCGGCACCGGCCCTGGGTGCGGCCGCAGCCGCAGTTGGCGCCGCGGTCGGGACCGAGCCGTCGGCCGGCCGCCGGACCGTGGCGCTCGCCGTCGCCGGTCTTGCCGCGGCCGTCCTTCTGCTGAGCGGCCTCTCGCTCTCCATCGGCGCGGGCGAGGTCGGCGTCGGCGGCGTGCTCGACTACCTGCTCAACCGGGACGGGGCCCGCGACAACGCCCGCCTCTCCCTCGTCGTCGGAGACCTCCGCCTCCCGCGCACCCTCACCGCGCTGCTCGTCGGCGCGGCCCTCGGTGTGGCCGGCTGCCTGCTCCAGGCGGTCACCCGCAACCCGCTCGCCGAGACCGGCCTGCTCGGCGTCAACGCCGGCGCCTCGCTCGGCGTCGTCGCGGGCATCGCGCTCCTCGGCTTCGATTCCGGTTACGCCTACCTGGTCTGTGCGTTCGTCGGCGCCGTGGTCGCCAGCGGCCTGGTCCTCCTCATCTCCGGACGACGCGGCGGCGGCTCTCCCATGCGCCTGGTGCTCGCCGGTGCCGCGCTCGGCGCCACCTTCGGCGGGCTCACCAGCGTCATCGTCGTCAACTCCGCCGAAACCTACGATCGATTCCGCTTCTGGGTCCTCGGCTCCCTTGCCGGTGTCGAAGGGTTCGGCGAGCTCGGCCGCCTCGCCCCCGTCCTCGCCATCGGCTTCCTCGTCGCGCTGCTCATCGCCCGACCGCTCTCCGCTCTCGCGCTCGGCGACGATCTGGCCCGCAGCCTCGGGCACCGGCCGCCCGTCATCCGTACGGTCGTCGCCATCGGCGTCACGCTCCTCACCGCCTCCGCCGTCGCGCTCGCCGGACCCATCTCCTTCCTCGGCCTGCTCGCCGGATTCCTGGCCCGTGCCATCGCCGGCACCCGACTGGCCGCCCGCCTCCTGCTCGCCGGGCTCATCGGCGCCTGCGTGCTCGCCGTCTCGGACGTCGCCGCCCGCGTGGTCTCGCGGCCCTTCGAGGCCCCCGTCTCCGTGATCGTCGCCCTCATCGGCGCCCCGGTCCTCATCGCCATCGTCCGCTCCAGGCAACTGGCCTCGATGGGCATGACGGAACCCGCCACCGAGGAGCGCGCCCCGGACCGCCCGCGCCGCTTCGAACTGGCCCTGCCGCGCGCCAAGTCCCTTAAGCCCAAAGCCGTTCGGGTCCGCCCGCCGGACACCGTCGTCGTCCGCCGCGGCCCTCTCTCCCTGCTGATCACCCGCCGCGCCGCCCTCGCCGCCATCGTGCTCGCCGCGGCCCTGCTCGTCGCCGTCGTCCTCTCCGCCTACGCGGGCCAGAGCGAGATGGGCGTGGTCCGCACCTTCCGCGCGGTCTTCGGCCAGGGCGACCGCTTCGACGTGCTGCTCGTCCAGAACTTCCGCCTCGGCCGCATCGTCGCCGGCCTCACCGCGGGCGCCGCACTCGGCCTCGCGGGCTGCCTCACCCAGACCCTGGCCCGCAACCGCCTCGCCACGCCCGAACTCCTCGGCGTCAACGACGGTGCCACCGCCGCCGTGCTGCTCTCCGTGACCCTCAGCGCCACCGGAACGTTCGGCGCCTGGTGGGCCGGGCCGATCGGCGCCCTGGTCGCCGTCATCGTCGTCACCACCGTCTCCGGCGGCCTCGGCCAGCGCGGCTACCGCGTCCTCGTCGTCGGCCTCGCCATGTCGGCCCTGGCCTCCGCGATCACCCAAGTCGTCCTCTCCCGTAGGTCCTTGAGCTCCGCCGGCTCGCTGTACGTATGGACCTCCGGCAGCCTCAACGGACGCAGCTACTCCGTCGCCGTACCCGTCCTCATCGGCCTCGCGGTCCTCGTCCCCATCAGCCTCGCCGTCGCCCGCCACCTCGGCGTCCTGCGCTTCGACGACGCCACCGCCTCCTCGCTCGGCTCGGCGCCCGGCCGGGTCCGCGCCCTCGCGCTGCTGCTGGCCGTCGGCCTCGCGGGGCTCGCGGTCGGCATCTGCGGACCGGTGGGTTTCGTGGCGCTCGCCTCGCCGGTCATCGCCTCCCGGCTCGCCGGTCCGCTGCGCGTTCCGCTGGTCGGCTCGATGCTCACCGGGGCCGTCCTCGTCGTCGCCGCCGACACGCTCGGCCGGATCGTCTTCGACGGCGTCGAACTCCCCGTCGGCATCGTCACGACCGTCCTCGGCGGCCCGTTCCTCCTCTGGGTGCTCCTCGGCCGCTCCGCCGCCACCCGCGTCTGAAAGGCGGCCCGCACATGACCTGTCCACCGCGCCGCAACCCGCCCGCCCCGCCTGTGTCCGCGGGACCCAGCCGATCCGAGGTACCCACCGTGCGAAGCCCCCTGCTGCGTACGCTTCTTGAGGACGTACGCGCGGGCAGGCCGGACGCCGAGGAGGCGTTCTGGCGGTACGTCTCCCAAATCGGTGCCCCTCTCGTGGAACCCGACCCCGAGGGCGAGGCCGACCACCGGCTGGTCACCCTCGTCCGCCGCGAGGATCCCGCCCGCCCCGCCACCCACGTCCTGGCCCTGGTCCACACGGTCACCGACAAGGACCGGCACGCGGGCGACCTCGCCCCGCACCTGATGGAACGGGTCGAGGGCACGGGGGTCTGGGCCATCAGCCACCGGCTCCGCACCGACCACCGTGCCTCGTACCAGTTCCACGCCACCCGCGGCACCCGCGAGGACGCCCTGCGCGCGGACCGTCCCTCCTGGCGCCTGGTCCTCGACCAGGCCGAGCCCGACCCGCTCAACACCGGGGCCCCGCTGCCCTCCCGCGAAGGCCGCAACCCCGCCTCCGTACTCGAACTCCCCGCGGCGCCCGACCAGTCACGCACCCGGCGCCGCGACGAGGTGGACCGGGGCGAGAGCCTCGACACCGAGGTGGACGGCCGCCGGATCACGGTCCACCTCCCGCCCGGCCACCACCAGGACGCGGGCCCGTACGCGCTCGCCGTGCTTCTGGACGGCGAGATGTGGGGGCCGGTGCTCGGTGTCGGCGACATCTTCGACAACCTGCACGCCGACGGCGACATCCCGCCCACCGTCGCGGTGCTGATCGACACCATGGGCCGCCGCATGGAGGACCTGGCGTGCAGCGCCCCGTTCGTCGACTGGCTCGCGGACACCCTGCTGCCCTGGGCGGAGCAGGAGTACGGGGCCGGGGCGGACGCGGCCCGAACCGTCGTCGCCGGCCAGAGCGCGGGCGGGCTGACCGCAGCCTTCGCCGCCTTCCAGCGCTCGGACCGCTTCGGCCTCGCGCTCTCCCAGTCCGGCTCCTTCTGGTGGCCCGACGACGACCGCGACGGCGAGTGGCTCACCAGGCAGTACGCCTGGGGTGAGCGCCGGCCCGTCACTCTCCACGTGGAGGTCGGCCACCAGGAGTGGATGCTGCTGGCGGAGAACCGCCGCTTCCGCAACATCCTGCGGGCGCGCGGTTACGACGTGCGCTACCGGGAGTTCAACGGCGGCCACGACTATGCCTGTTGGCGCGGCGGCCTGGCGGACGGACTGGCCGAGCTGCTCGGACGCCCGTAACGCGTCGCCTCCCCGGAACACCGAAAGTCGCCTCCCCGGAACACGGAAAGGGGCGGGGGGGGGGGCCCCGCCCGCGGGGCGCCCCCCCCCCCCCCGGGGGGGGCGCCCCCCGGGGGGGCGGGGGGGGGGGCCCCCCCCCCCCCCCCCCCCCCCCCGGGG
>NZ_JBIWOZ010000006.1:77138-289387 GCF_044767965.1 Streptomyces sp. NPDC101178 | reverse complement strand
GCCGTTTGCGATCTCCCCCATAAACGGCCGCCCCACCCCTAAACCCCCAACGCCCCCCCCCCACACCCCGTCTGGGGGGGGGGGGCCAACCCCCGCGGGCGCCCCCCCCGCCCCTCCTCTGTGCGCTCTCAGCCCTTGACGGCCGGTGCCTCGTCCACCGCCAGGCCCCCACCCGGCGGCGGCGCGTCCTCGTCGTCGAACGGCGGCGGCTGCGGGGCCTCGCGCGGCAGCCGCAGCGCGATGAGCGCTCCGGCCGCGACGAGCCCCGCCGTCACCCAGACCGCCGTGCGGTATGGGCCCGGGTCGGCGGCGGTCTCCGTCACATGGCCGCCCCCGATGACCGCCGCGCAGGCGGCGATGCCCAGCGCACCGCCGAGCGTGCGGACGATCTGGAACAGGCCCATCGCCTGGCCCATGTCGGCGGGCCCGATCGACTCGAATCCGGAGATCTGCACGGTGAGCACCGCCGTCCCGAGCACCAGACCGATCAGGAACATCAGTCCGCGCACGCTCCACGCGTTCTCCGCCACGCCCGGGATCGCCAGCGTCGCGAAGACTGCCGCCGCGACCAGCAGCGCCGGTACGGTCAGCAGCCGCGGGCCGAGCCGCGGCAGCAGCCGGTCCACCACCTGCGAGGCCAGCATCAGCCCGACCGCCTCCGGGAAGACGCTCAGCCCGGCGTCCAGCGCCGAGGCGCCGAGGCTCGCCTGGTAGAGGAGCGGGAAGACGAACAACACGCCCATCAGCCCGGCCGCGGTCACCCCGGCGAGTGCCGAGGCCGACCCGTACACCCGGTCGGCGAGCAGCCGCAGTTTCAGCAAGGGCGTCTTCGCCCGCAGCTGGTGCAGTACCGCCGCCACCAGCAGGACGGAGCCCAGCGCCGCGCTGACGGCGACGGCGGGCCGGGTCCAGCCCTGGGAGGGGCCGAAGCCGAGCGCGTACGTCAGCAGCCCCAGCGCAGGAGTGGCCAGCCAGAAGCCGACCGTGTCGAACTTTCCCTCGGGGCCCTCCACATGCTCGCGCAGGCCGAAGACACCGAGCAGGACCGCCGCCGCGCCGATCGGCACGTTCACGAAGAACAGCCAGTGCCAGGAGAGGTGTTCGGTGAGCAGTCCGCCCAGCGGCGGGCCGAGTGCGGGCATCAGGGCCGTCGGCACGATCAGCACCTTGGCCAGCTTCATCCGCTCGTGCGGCGGGTACGCCCGGAACAGCAGCGTCATCCCGACCGGCGTCAACAGCCCACCGGCCAGGCCCTGTACAGCCCTGGCGACGACGAGCGTGTCGAGGTCGGGCGCCAGCCCGCAGACCGCCGAGGAGACCGTGAACGCGGTGAGCGCACCGAGGAACACCCGCTTCGTCCCGAACCGGTCGCCCAGCCACCCCGCCACCGGCAGCCCCACCGCGAGCGCGACCAGGAAGGCCGTCTCCACGGTGTTGGCGGCGGACACCGGGCGGTCGAAGTCGCCCGCGATCGTGAAGAGGGCCGGGTTCACGATCGTCGAGTCCAGGCCGTTCATGCACATGGCGGCCGTGTAGACGAGGACGACGGCGAGCCGGGGACGTATCCGGGGCCGGATCAGCAACCCGCTCACCGGGCGGCGAGGGGGCCGGACCAGTGGGCGCCGATCCAGTCCAGCGCCTCCTGACGGGCGCACGGACCATGAGCCGTCGACCAGCCGGCGGGCACCGCCGCGAAGAGCGGCCACAGCGAGTGCTGACCCTCTTCGTTGGTCAGGACGAGGAACTCCCCGTCCGTATCGAAGGGGTTGGCGGGTGCGTCACTCATCGGTGTCACTTCTCCAGCTCGGTGAGTCGGTCGGCGACCACGCGCGCGATGTGCGTGATCGGTTCGGGCAGGGTCATGTCCTTGTGCGAGCAGGCGACGTCCGTGTTGTCGATGCGCCCGCTCACGTACGGGGTCCAGGTCTCCGGCGTCAGGGTGTCGTCGATGGTGTCCACCGTGGCCCGGAAGAACAGCACATCGCCCCGGAACACCCGGTGGTCGTAGGCGCGTACGAGGTCGTTGGTGTTGAGGTACACCTCGCCGAGCGCCTCGATCTTCGCGGCCGAGAGCGCGGCCAGCGGAGACCCTTCACGGCGCAGCACCTCCACCACGCCGGCCGTCGTCAGCTCCTTGTCCCCGAGGCTGTCGGGGCCAAAACCGCCCATGGTGAGCAGCGATTCGAGCGCCTCGGCCCGGTCGGGCACCGGCAGGGAGCGGAAGCCCTCTGCGGGGTACGCGTCCAGGATCGCCAGCAACTCGACCTCGTGGCCCGCCTCCTGGAGCACCGCCGCGATGGCATGCGCGATGATGCCGCCGGTCGACCAGCCGAGCAGCCGGTAGGGCCCCTCCGGCTGGACCTCGCGGATACGGGACGCGTAGTGGGCGGCCAGCTCCTCCAGCGTGGTGGGCAGCGGTTCGTCCGCCGTCGCCTCGCCGACGCCCTGGGCCTGGAGCCCGTAGATCGGCACATCGGCGGGGAGATGGCGGATCAGTCCCGCGTAGCACCAGCTCAGACCACCCGCCGGGTGCACACAGTGGACGGGGGAGCGGTCGCCGGGGCGGGCCGGCCGCAGCGGCAGCAGGACGTCCAGCGGGTCCTCCTCGCGCGAGACGTCCAGCGCCGCGTCCAGCGCGGCCGGAGTCGGCGCCTGGAAGACCGTGCCGATCGACACCTCGATGCCGAACGCCGACTTGATCCGCCCCGTGAGACGCACCGCGAGCAGCGAATGGCCGCCCAGGTCGAAGAAGTTGTCCTCCACCCCGGCCGCCGGCAGCCCCAGCACCTCCGCGAAGATCGAGCAGAGCTGCTCCTCGCGCACCGTACGCGGCGCCCGGCCCCCGCCGCTCACCGGAGCGCCCGGGGCGGGCAGCGCCTTGCGGTCCAGCTTGCCGTTCCCGGTCAGCGGCAGCCGGTCCAGCACCACCGCTGCCGCGGGCACCATGTGCACCGGCAGCACCGCCGCCGCGTGCTCGCGCAGCTCACCCGGGACCGGATCGGTGCCGGGCGCCGGAACGACGTACCCCACCAGCCGCTTGTCGCCCGGCACGTCCTCGCGTACGACGACCGCGACATCGGCGACCTCCGGATGCGCGGCCAACACGGCCTCGATCTCGCCCAGTTCGATACGGAACCCGCGGATCTTCACCTGCTGGTCGCCGCGCCCGAAGTACTCGAGAGCCCCATCGGTACGCCGTCGGGCGAGGTCACCCGAGCGGTACATCCGGGTCCCGCTCTCCCCGAAGAGATGCGCGAACGGATCCGCGACGAAACGCCCCGCCGTCAGGTCGGGCCGCCCCAGATAGCCCAGAGCTACACCCTGACCGGCGACGTACATCTCACCGGTCACCCCGGGCGGAACCGGCTGGAGCCGGGCGTCCAGCACATAGACGCGCAGGTCGGGAATGTTGACGCCGATGGTGCTGGAGACGGCGGAGGCAGCCGTCTCCCGGTCGAGCGCCAGGTAGGAGACATGGACCGTGGTCTCGGTGATGCCGTACATGTTGACCAGCGTCGGCGCGTTCTCCCGGTGGCGCGTGTACCAGTCGGCCAGCCGGCCCAGCTCCAGCGCCTCACCACCGAACACCACGTACCGCAGCGCCAGGTTGTGCCCCGGGGCCTCCCGGTCGGCGGCGGACAGTTGGTAGAACGCGGACGGCGTCTGATTGAGGACGGTCACCTGCTCATCGGCCAACAGCCGGAGGAAGGACTGTGGGTCACGGCTCGTCAGGTGCGGTACGACGACGACCCGGCCGCCGTAGAGCAGCGCGCCCCACAGCTCCCACACCGAGAAGTCGAAGGCGTAGGAGTGGAACAGCGTCCACACGTCCTCAGGACCGAACGCGAACCAGTGCTCGGTCGCCGTCATCAGCCGCGTCACATTGTGCTGGGTGACCACAACTCCCTTGGGGCGCCCGGTGGATCCCGAGGTGTAGATGACGTACGCCGGGTCCTGCGGGCTCAGCGGCCGCGTCCGGTCCGACTGGCTCAGCGGTCCGTCGGGGAAGCCAGCCGCCTCGCCCATTGTGATCAGCGGCAGTTCGTGCGCGGGCAGCCGGTCCGCCGTCGCCGCGTCCGTGATCAGCGCGGCCGGCCGGGCGTCCTCCAGCATGTACACCAGCCGGTCCGCCGGGTAGTCCGGGTCCATCGGCAGGTACGCGGCGCCCGACAGCGACACCGCGAGCAGCCCGGCCACCAGGTCCAGCGAGCGTGGCAGCGCGAGGGCCACGATCGAGCCGGGACCGATGTCGCGGGCCGCGAGCAGCCGCGCCAACGACTGCGCACGGGATGAGAGTTGCGCGTACGTGAGCGACTCGCCCGCACAGCTCACGGCCACCCGGTCCGGGTGACGGCGCGCCGCCACCTCGTAGACCTCAGCGAGTGTCAGCGGCACCGGCGGGTCGGCGGGCACGCCGTTGGCCTCGACCAGGGCCCGGTGCACCTCGTCCGCCCCGAGCACGGGAAGCAGTCCGACCGGGGTCTCCGGCTCCGTTGCGGCGGCGGTCAGCAGCCGGGCCAGCCGGTCCGCGAGCGCCTGCGCGGTCGCCCGGTCGAAGAGGTCCGTGCGGAACTCCAGGAACCCGGCGATCCCGCCGTCGGCCAGCTCGCCCGCGTTGAGGGTCAGGTCGAACTTGGCGGTGCCCGACGGTACGGCGGCGAGCCGCGCGGTGGCGTCCGGTCCGAAGGCGGCGGGCCCGTCCGCGATCGACTGCCAGGCCAGCATGATCTGGAACAGCGGGTGCCGGGCCAGCGAGCGCGGCGGGTTCAGCGCCTCCACCAGGTGGTCGAAGGGCAGCGCGTCGTGCTCGTACGCGGCGAGCGTCGTCGCCCGCACCCGGTCCAGCAGGGCGCCGAAGCCGGGGTCGCCGGAGGTGTCGGTGCGCAGGACCACGGTGTTGGTGAAGAAGCCGACGAGCCCGGCCGTGGTGTCGTCGTCGCGGCCCGCCACGGGGGTGCCGAGCGGGATGTCGGTTCCGCAGCCGTGCCGGGTCAGCAGGGCGGCGAGGCCGGCCTGCACGGTCATGAAGACCGTCGCGCCGTGCGCCCTGGCCAGCCGGCGCAGCGCCTCGTGCGTCGCCGCGTCGAGGGCGAAGGGCACGGTGTCGCCGGCCGAGGTGGCGACGGGCGGGCGGGGCCGGTCGGTGGGCAGCTCCAGCTGGTCCGGCAGCCCGGCCAGCGCCCCGCGCCAGTGGGCGAGCTGCGCCTCGGCGAGGGGAGTCGGCTCGGCGGGGCTGCCCAGGAGCTGCTGGAGCCGGGCGGCGTGGTCGGCGTACTGGCCGGTCAGCGGTGTGAAGTCGGGCGCGCGGCCCGCGAGGCGAGCCGTGTAGGCCGTGGCCAGGTCGCGGGCCAGGGGTGTGGTGGAGGCGCCGTCGCCCGCGATGTGGTGGAGCAGGAGCAGCAGCGTGTGGTGGTCCGGGGAGTCGCTGAACAGGACCGTGCGCAAGGGTGGCTCGGTCGCCAGGTCGAAGCAGTACCGCACCGCCGCTGTGAGGTCGCTGCCGGGTTCCGCCAGGCGCAGCACGGGACGGGCCGCTTCGTGGCCCGGAGGAAGAATCACCTGGTGGGGGGTGCCGTCCGCGTCCGCTCCGAGGTCGTTGTCAGTGGGTGGATATACGGTTCTGAGTGTCTCGTGACGATCCACCAGATCGCGCAGGGCGAGCTGGAGCGCGTCCCGGTCGAGGGGGCCGTTGACGCTGAGGACGAGCGGGATGTTGTAGGTCGGGCTGGGGCCTTCGAGGCGGTGGAGGAACCAGAGTCGCTGCTGGGCCGGAGAGAGCGGGAGGGGACCGGTGCGGGGGAGCGGGGAGAGCGGTACGGAGGCGGTGGCCGCGCCGCTGCGGGTGCGGACCTGGGCGGCGACGGCGGCCGCGGTGGAGTGGCGGAAGACGTCGGCGATGGAGAACGGGACGCCGAAGTGCTCACGCACACGGGCGGCCAGCCGGGCGGCGAGCAGGGAGTGCCCGCCGAGGTCGAGGAAGCCCGCGTCGGCGGCCGGGGGCTCCGCGATACCGAGCACGTCGGCGTAGAGCCCCCGCACGATCTCGGTGTGCGGGCCGCTCTCACCGACGACCTCGGCCCCGATGACGGGTGCGAGTGGTTCGGGGTCGGGCAGCGCGCGGTGGTCCAGCTTGTCGTTGGCGGTACGGGGGAGGGCGTCGAGCAACGTCACGGCCGCGGGGACCATGTGCTCGGGCAGGGCGGCGGCCAGGTGGTCGCGGAGGGCGTTCGGGGTGGGCGGTGCCTCGCCGTCCTTCGACGGGACCGCGTAGGCGAGGAGGCGCTTGCCGTGGCCGGTCTCCCGGGCGATGACGGCTGCCGCCGCGACCTGGGGGTGGGCCGCCAGCCGGGCCTGGATCTCGCCGAGCTCGATGCGGAAGCCGCGGATCTTCACCTGGTCGTCGCTGCGGCCCAGGAATTCCAGGGTGTGGTCCTCGCGGCGGCGCACCAGGTCGCCGGTGCGGTACATCCGGCCGCCGGGAGTGCCGTGGAGCGCGCCGAACGGGTCCGCGACGAACCGCTCGGCGGTGAGGTCGGGGCGGCCGAGGTAGCCGAGGGCCAGGCAGGGCCCGGCGACGTACAGCTCACCGGTGACCCCGGCGGGCACGGGACGCAGGGAGGAGTCCAGGACATGGACCCGCGATCCCCGCACGGGTCGGCCCTCGGGCCGGCCGGCGGAGTCGCCGGGCAGCCAGTAGTAGGCGTCGACGGTGGTCTCGGTCGGCCCGTAGAGGTTGACCGGGTGTACGGCCTCGGCGTCGGTGAGCCGCTCCCAGAGGGCCGGGGGCACGGACTCGCCGCCGACGACGAGGTGGGCGGGGTGGTGGCGGCCCTCGTCCAGCAGGCCTTCGGCGATCAGCGCTTCGGCGTAGGAAGGGGTGACATCGAGGTAGTCGACGTGGTGGGTGGAGACGTAGGCGGTGAGGGCGGCGGGGTCCCGGTAGGCGGAGTCGTCCAGCAGGTGCAGCTCATGGCCGTGGACCATCCACAGCAGCGGGTCCCAGGACGCGTCGAAGGCGAACGAGGCGCTGTGCGCGACCCGGAGCCGCTCCCGGCCGGTGCGGGCGACGGCCGGGGCGATGTGGTCGGTGAGGTGACCGGCGCCGAGATTGGCGAGTGAGGCGTGGCTGACGAGGACGCCCTTGGGACGCCCGGTGGAACCGGAGGTGTGGATGAGATAGGCGGGGTCACCGAGTGCGGGCCCGGCGGGCAGCGGCCCTTCGGGGCAGGTGGCGAGGGCGGTGGCCGTCGCGGGTTCGTCGAGCGCGATTGCCCTCACGCCGTGCGGCGGCAGCGCGGCCAGGGTCGCGGCCGTGCCGATGACGCAGACGGGACCGGCGTCCTCCAGGACGGCCAGCGTCCGGGCGGCAGGATGGCCGAGGTCCAGCGGCTGGCAGACGAGGCCCGCCTTGAGCACGGCGAGCAGGGCGACCACCATGTCGGTGGTCCGGGGCAGGGCCAGCGCCACGGTGGCACCGGTCCGCGCGGGTGCTCCGAGCCCGGCCACCAGGTGGGCCAGCCGGTCGGACGCGGTGTCCAGCTCGGCGAAGGTGAGGGTGGCACCTGCCGCCTGCCCGGCACCCTCCGCCTGCTCGGCCTTGCCCTGTCCCGTCCCCCGGAACGTCCCCGCGAGGGTGGAGCGTACGGCGACGGCTTCGGGTGTCAGTGCGGCCTGACCGGTGAGGGTCTGCGGGACGGTCAAGGCGACGGCCGGCTCGGTGCGGCCCCCGGTAGCCTCCCGTATCTCGTCGTCCGTGAGCAGGTCCAGCGTGGCGACCGGCCGGTCCGGGGCCGTGAGCAGCAGCTCGGCCAGGCCGTCGAGATAGCGCAGCCAGGTCGCCTCGTGCGCGGCGAGGTCCGCCTCCCCGTACGCGGCCGGGCCGGCGTCCAGCGTGAGCCGCAGGCCGCCGTCCGGGCCCGGGGCCGCACCGACCGCCAGGCTCTCCACGGGACCGGCGGCGAGATTGCGTACGGTGCCGGGGACACCGGCGAAGTCCAGGGCGCTGTCGAAAGGCTTGATGTTGACCATCGGACCGGTCAGCGGTGCGTCGGCCGACTCCAGGGCCAGATCGCGGCGGAGGTCGCCCTGCGGGTAGCGCTGGTGGCGCCGGACCGCGCGGATCTCCAGCACCACCCGGCGCAGCAGCTCCGCCCCGGTGTCCTGCGGCCGCACCGGGATCCGCAGCGGCAGCACGTTCACCGTCATGGCCGGAGTGCGCAGGGCGGCCGGGCCGCGCCGGTTGGTCAGCGGCAGGCCCAGCACCACGTCCTCGGTGCCGGTGAGCCGGTGCAGATGACCGGCGGTCGCGGCCACGACCAGCTCCGCCCAGGTCGCCTTCGCGGCGCGAGCCGCCCGGGAGAGCCGGTCCAGCGTGCTCGCGGGAAGGTCGGTGACCCGGTGGAGGAGGTCGCCGCCGGCCGACGCGCCGGCGTTCACGGGTGCTGCCTCGGGGGCGTACCCGGCCATCCGCTCGGCCCAGAAGGCCCGGTCCGCCGCGTAGTCCTCACCGGACAGATACGCCGTCTCGTCGTCGGTCAGCTCGCTCAGCGGGGCGAACCGGCCCTCGGGCGCGGGCTCTTCGGCCACGGCCGCCGAGTACAGTTCGGCGACCCGGCGCCCCATCAGCGAGAGCGCGTAGGCGTCGACGGCTATGTGGTGGACCCGCTGGTACCACCAGTGGCGGTCCGGGCCGACACGGATCAGCGCCTGTGTCATCAGCCCCTCGGCGGAGGCGAGATCCACCGGCCGGGCCAGGTCCTCTCGCATCCACGCCTCAGCCTGATCAGACGTCAGCTCCAGTTGCTGCACAAGGACTTCGCCCCGCACGACGTGCTGCACCGGCGTGCCGTCGGCCTCGGAGACCCGTACGGCCAGCGTGTCCGCCTCGCCCACGGTCCGGGCGAGGGCCTCGGTGAACAGATGCCCGTCGAGCGGTCCCTCGATCTCCACGCAGTCGGCCGTGTTCAGCTCCGTGCCGAGCGGCGCCAGTTGGTGCGCGTAGTAGATGCCCGCCTGCGCGGTAAGGAGAGGAAGCGCTCGGGAGGGAGGGCCGCCGGGGTGCGCTGCCGAAGAGCTGGTCGGGCG
The DNA here is from genome assembly GCF_044767965.1 of Streptomyces sp. NPDC101178. NCBI lineage: Bacteria > Bacillati > Actinomycetota > Actinomycetes > Kitasatosporales > Streptomycetaceae > Streptomyces > Streptomyces sp. NPDC101178. Next base: position 280,303 of record NZ_JBIWOZ010000006.1, on the reverse strand, counting down.
GTTCGGACGCTCATGCATGTGTGTGACGACTCCCCTGAAGGACAACGGACACCGGGCCACCAGGCTCTCCGGCACGCACTTAGGTAAGGCTAAGTTAACCTATCCTCGACAGTGCAGACGACCGTCCCCGGGCGGTCCGGAACGCCAGGAGAGCCCATGACCGCCCCCGGAACCGGCCGTCCGCCGTCCCCGTCCGACGAAGGTGCCGACCAACGGCTCGGCGCCCTCAAAGCGGCCGTCCGGGACACGGTCACCGAGCACGCCGACGCCCTGCTCGACCTCAGCCGGCGCATCCACGCCGACCCCGAGACCGCCTTCCAGGAGCACCGCTCCGCCGCGCTCTGCGCCGGACTCCTCGCCGCCCACGGCTTCGACGTCACCGCACCGGCCCACGGACTGGAGACGGCCTTCCGGGCCACGGTCGGCTCAGGCCCCGTCACCGTCGCCATCGCCTGCGAGTACGACGCGCTGCCCGGCCTCGGCCACGCCTGCGGCCACAACCTGATCGCCGCCGCCGGGGTCGGCGCGGCGCTCGGCCTCGCCCCGTACGCGGACGAACTCGGCCTGACCGTAAGGGTGATCGGCACTCCGGCCGAAGAGCGCGGGGCGGGCAAGGCGCTGCTCCTGGAGGCCGGGGCGTTCGACGGCGTGGACGCCGCGATGATGGTCCACCCCTGCCCCTTCGAGCTGGCCGACTTCAGGTCGTTCGCCCTCGGCACCCTCGACGTCACCTACACCGGCCGCTCCGCGCACCCCAGCCTCAACCCGCACGAGGGCCGCAACGCCGCCGACGCGCTCACCGTCGCCCAGGTCGCGCTGGGCCTCCTGCGTCAGCAACTGCCGCCCCAGTGGCGGGTGCACGGCATCACGACGGCAGCCGGTACCTCGCCCAACGCGATACCCGACCGGGCCACCGCGACGTACGAGATCCGCGCGCTCGCCGCCGAGGACCTGCGCGAGCTGCGGCAGCGCGTCGAGGACTGCTTCCGGGCCGGTGCGCTCGCCACGGGATGCGAAGTGGCGCTGGAACAGCCCGAACCCGACTACCTGGACTTCCGCGGCGACGCCGAACTGCTCCGGCTCTGGACCGCCAACGCCCGCGAGCTGGGCCGCGCCGAATCCGTCGAGCGCCCGGCCTTCGCCTGTACGGACATGGGCAACGTGTCACACGTGGTGCCGTCCATCCATCCGGTGCTCGACATCAGCGGTGGCGCTTGCGGACCGCACGAGCCCGGCTTCGTCGCCGCAGCCGTCTCGCCCAAGGCCGAACAGGCCCTGCTGGACGGCGCGGTGGGCATGGCGTGGACGGCGGCGGACTTCGCGACGGCCCGTACGGCAGGTGCTGGGGCCGCTCCGCCCGCCTGACCCGTCGGAAGCGCGGCCCGGCCCGGCCCGGAGACCCTGGCCGGGCCGAACGGCACAGCGGGACAGGGCTACTTGGCGGAGAGCGCCTTGACGTAGTCCGCCATCACGACGTCGGCCGCCAGCGGCCCGCCGCGCGTCGACCACACCGAGCCGTCCACCGTCACGACCTGCTTGTTCTTGACGGCGCCGAGCTCCTTGTAGGCCGGCTTGTCCTGGACGTCCTTGAGCGCCTTGGCGCCGTCCGAGGTCAGCGTCGACAGGAACAGCCAGTCACCGTCGATCTCGTTGATCTTCTCCAGGCTCAGCGACGGCGTGTGCGCGTTGCCGTCCTTGTTCTGGGACGCGGGCCGCTTCAGCCCCATCTCCAGCGCGACGCCGCTGGCGAACTGCTTGTTCTCCATCCAGCTCGGTCCGTCCGGGTTCCAGCGGACGATGGAGACCTCGGCGCCCTTGTTCCTGCCGAGCTTCTCACCGGCGGCCTTCGCTGCGGCCTCGTGGTCGGTGATGAACTTGTTGGCCGTGTCCAGCCTGTTGACGGCGTTGCCGACACCCCGGAAGAACAGCTTCCAGTCGTCGGTCGGCGCCATCGTCACCAGCGTGGCCGGAGTGATCTCGCGGAGCTGCTTGAGCACCTGCTCGTCCTGCATGTCACCGGCGAGGATGAGGTCGGGCTTGGCGGCGACGACCTTGTCCATGACCGGCTGGAGCAGGTTGCCGACGATGTCGATGCCCTCGACCTTGTCCGCCAGGTAGGCCGGCGGCTTGTCCAGACCCTGCCCGTTGGTGATGCCGACCGGCTTGATGTCCAGCGCGAGCACCGCGTCCAGATCCTCCTGGGTGAGCGTCACGATGCGCTTCGGCTCGGCGGGTATCTCCACGGCCGTCCCCGTGGCGTCCTTGACGGTGCGCGTCTTGGCCGAGGCGGAGTCCGCCGCGACGCCCTTGTCGCCGGAGGGCTTGCTGCTGCCGGTGTCGGAGCCGCCTCCGCAGGCCGTCAGGAGGAGTACCGCCGCTCCCAGCGTGGCGACGGCCTGGGCCGCTCTTCGGGAGGCGATGCGGACGGGGCGGTGGTGCAGGGTCATCAAGGGCTCCGGAATCAACGGGACATGAGGCGACGAGGGGCTTCCGGCAGCACGAGGCCGCCGACGCCTCCTCGGCGAGATAAGGTTAGCCTTACTTTACTGGCGTCAGGCAAGATGATGCCCCATTTCCTTGGAAAGGCCGGTCCTCGTGGACATCCGTGTTGAACAGCTCACCGCTGGATACGCCGGTCATACCGCCGTGGACCGTGTCGATCTGACCGTCGGATCCGGCCAGGTGGTGGCCATCGTCGGGCCCAACGGCTGCGGCAAGTCGACCCTGCTGCGCTGTGTGGCCCGGCTCCACCAGCCCCGCTCGGGCCAGGTGTTCGCCGGCGGCTCCGACATCTGGGAGCTGCGCCAGCGGGACGCCGCCCACCGCATCGCCCTGCTGCCCCAGGCCCCGCAGGCCCCCGAGGCGGTGACCGTCGCCGGACTCGTACGGTACGGACGCCACCCGCACCAGGGGCTGTTCCGCCAGTGGTCGCACGAGGACGAGGAAGCGGTGACCCGCGCCTTGGAGGCGACCGGCACGACCGGCCTCGCCGACCGCCGGCTCGACCAGCTCTCCGGCGGCCAGCGCCAGCGGTGCTGGCTCGCCATGGCCCTCGCCCAGGAGACCCCGATCGTCCTGCTCGACGAGCCCACCAGCGCCCTGGACATCGGCCACGCGGTGGAGGTTCTCGACCTGGTACGCGAGGTCGCGGCGCAGGGCCGGACCATCGTCATGGTCGTCCACGACCTGGCCGGTGCCGCCCGGTACGCCGACACCCTGGTCGCCATGCGCGCCGGGCGGATCGTCGCCTCCGGCCCGCCGCGCGAGATCGTCGACGCCGACCTCGTACGGGAGTTGTACGGCATCGAGGCCGAGATCCTCACCGCCACCTCCGACGGCACCCCCGTCGTCGTGCCGACCGTGAGCGCACCCCCGGTCGCCGCCTGACCCCCGGTCGGCCGACGTCCCCTGAAACGCCGATGGGCCCCTCCGTCCAGGGGCCCATCGGTCTGTATCGCGACGGCTCAGGCGGGCTCGTCGCCCCGGAACGCGTGCAGGATCTCCTCGGCGGCCAGCGTCGCCGTCAACGACCCTTCGCGTACGCGCTGTTCGAGCTCCGGCGCCAGCTTCCGTACGGCAGGGTGGCTGCGCAGGCTGTCCAGCAGCTCGTCGCGGACCATGGACCAGGTCCAGTCCACCTGCTGGTCACGGCGCTTGGCCGCAAGTCGGCCGGTGGATTCCAGGACCGTACGGTGCTGCTCCAGGCGGTCCCACAGCGTGTCGAGCCCGGTCGACTCGCGGGCGCTGCAGGTGAGCACCGGAGGCGTCCAGGCCGCGTCCACCGGGTGCATCAGCCTCAGTGCGCCCGCCAGTTCACGCGCCGCCGACCGGGCGTCGCGCTCGTGCGGGCCGTCCGCCTTGTTCACCGCGATGGCGTCCGCCAGCTCCAGGACACCCTTCTTGATGCCCTGCAACTGGTCGCCGGTGCGGGCCAGTGTCAGCAGCAGGAACGTGTCGACCATGTTGGCCACGGCCGTCTCCGACTGCCCGACCCCCACCGTCTCCACGAGTACCACGTCATACCCTGCCGCCTCCATCACCACGATGGACTCGCGGGTCGCCTTCGCCACCCCGCCCAGCGTGCCCGCCGTGGGGGAGGGGCGTACGAAGGCGGCCGTGTCCACCGCCAGCCGCTCCATCCGGGTCTTGTCGCCCAGGATGGAGCCGCCGGTACGGCTGGACGACGGGTCGACGGCCAGCACCGCCACCCGGTGGCCGAGCCCGGTGAGCATCGTGCCGAGCGCGTCGATGAACGTGGACTTGCCCACGCCCGGCACACCACTGATCCCGATCCGCCGGGCTTTCCCGGCGTGCGGCAGCAACTGGCTCAGCAACTCCTGCGCCAGCACCCGGTGTTCGGCCCGCGTCGACTCGACGAGCGTGATCGCGCGGGCGATGAACGCCCGCTTCCCGTCGAGCACTCCCCGCACATAACTGTCGATGTCGATCTTGGCAGCCATCCGGTCAGCGGCTCACAGCTCGTGGCCGAGCGCGGCACCGAGCCGCGTCACCAGGTCGTGGGCCGCGTCCGGGATCACCGTTCCCGGCGGGAAGACCGAGGTTGCGCCCGCCTCGTGCAGCGCCTCGATGTCCTGCGGCGGAATCACCCCGCCGACCACGATCATGATGTCCTCCCGGCCCTCGGCAGCCAGCTCCTCGCGCAGCGCGGGCACCAGCGTCAGGTGCCCGGCAGCCAGCGAGGAGACGCCCACGATGTGCACGTCCGCCTCGACCGCCTGCCGTGCCACCTCGCCCGGCGTCTGGAACAGCGGGCCGACGTCCACGTCGAATCCCAGGTCGGCGAAGGCCGTGGCGATCACCTTCTGGCCCCGGTCATGGCCGTCCTGGCCCATCTTGGCGACCAGGATGCGCGGCCGGCGCCCCTCCGCCTCCTCGAACGCGTCGACCAGCGCGCGGGTGCGGTCCACCGACGGGGAGTCTCCTGCCTCTTTGCGGTACACACCGGAGATCGTACGGATCTGCCCGGCGTGCCGCCCGTACACCTTCTCCAACGCGTCCGAGATCTCACCGACCGTGGCCATCGCCCGCGCCGCGTCCACGGCGAGCGCCAGCAGATTTCCCTCAAGCCCCGGACCCGGCACCCGCTCGGCAGCGGCCGTCAGCGCCCGCAGCGCCTCCTGGCACGCCACCTCGTCGCGCTCCTCGCGCAGCCGGCGCAGCTTCTCGATCTGCTGGGTGCGCACCGAGGAGTTGTCGACCTTGAGCACGTCGATCTTCTCGTCGGTCTCCACCCGGTACTTGTTCACCCCGATCACCGGCTGCCGCCCGGAGTCGATCCGCGCCTGCGTACGGGCGGCCGCCTCCTCCACCCGGAGCTTCGGAATGCCCGCGTCGATGGCCTTCGCCATCCCGCCGGCCGCCTCCACCTCCTCGATGTGCTGCCAGGCCCGCTCCGCCAGGTCGCGGGTCAGCTTCTCGACGTATGCGCTGCCGCCCCACGGGTCGATGACCCGGCAGGTACCGGACTCCTGCTGGAGCAGGAGCTGGGTGTTGCGGGCGATCCGCGCCGAGAAGTCGGTCGGCAGTGCCAGCGCCTCGTCCAGCGCGTTGGTGTGCAGCGACTGGGTGTGGCCCTGGGTCGCGGCCATCGCCTCCACGCACGTACGCGTCACGTTGTTGAACACGTCCTGCGCGGTCAGCGACCAGCCCGAGGTCTGCGAATGGGTGCGCAGCGAAAGGGACTTGGGGTTCTTCGGGTCGAATTGCTTGACCAGGCGCGCCCAGAGAAGCCGGGCCGCCCGCAACTTGGCGACCTCCATGAAGAAGTTCATCCCGATCGCCCAGAAGAACGACAGGCGGGGCGCGAACGCGTCGACGTCCAGGCCGGCTTCCTGCCCGGCGCGCAGATACTCCACCCCGTCGGCCAGCGTGTACGCCAGCTCCAGATCGGCCGTCGCACCGGCCTCCTGGATGTGATACCCGGAGATCGAGATGGAGTTGTAGCGCGGCATCTTCTGCGAGGTGAACGCGAAGATGTCGGAGATGATCCGCATCGACGGGGTCGGCGGATAGATGTAGGTGTTGCGGACCATGAACTCCTTCAGAATGTCGTTCTGAATGGTCCCGGCCAGCTTCTCGGGCGGTACGCCCTGCTCCTCGGCGGCCACGATGTACAGCGCCAGTACGGGCAGCACCGCGCCGTTCATCGTCATCGACACCGACATCCGGTCCAGCGGAATGCCGTCGAACAGCTGGCGCATGTCGTAGATGGAGTCGATCGCCACCCCGGCCATACCGACGTCACCGGTGACGCGCGGATGGTCGCTGTCGTACCCCCGGTGGGTCGGCAGGTCGAAGGCGACCGACAGACCCTTCTGCCCGGCCGCGAGGTTGCGCCGGTAGAAGGCGTTGGACTCCTCGGCCGTGGAGAAACCGGCGTACTGACGGATCGTCCAGGGCTGGTTGACGTACATCGTCGGGTACGGACCGCGCAGATACGGGGCGATGCCCGGGTAGCTGTGCAGCGCGTCCAGGCCCTCCAGGTCCTCACCGGTGTAGAGCGGCTTGACGGTGATTCCCTCGGGCGTCTCCCAGAGCGGGGCCTCGGCCCCGCCGGCCGCCTCGGCCACGGCGGCCTGCCACTCCCGGGCGGAGGCGGCCGGGGGAGCGGAGGACTCCAGCGCGACCTCGGAGAAGTCCGGAACGGTGGATTTCCCGGCGGATTTCTGTTCCGTGGGCGATGTCTGCATCACGCCACTCCCATGCGGTCGAGTACGGAGGTGAGAACGGCGATCGTGTCGCAGCCCGCGAAGACGTAGGAGTCGACACCGGCGTACTCGCCGGGACGTCCTGCCAGGAACACCTGGGCCGCGCCCGCCGACTTCAGCGCCCCGGCCACCTGATCCGCCTGCTCGGCGTACAGCGCGTCCGACGAACAGAGACAGGCCACATCCGCACCGGAGGCGGTCAGCGCGTCGGCGGCGCTCGCCGCGTCCACCGACACCGGCTCATGCACCGCCTCGATCCCGCCCGCCCCGAAGAGGTTGACGGCGAACGAGACCCGTGCGGTGTGCGCGGCGGCCGGACCCAGCGCGGCGATGAACACCTTGGGCCGCGCGCCCGTCGCCGCGAGGTGCGCGTCCGACCGGGCCCGCAGCGCCTCGAACGCCTCGTCGCGCCGTACCCGGGGCAGACCGCCCGGAGCACCGGCGTACGGATCGGGCGCCGGCTCGCGTTCCACCGGCCGCTCGGACGGCATCGGGAACTCGCTGACCCCGGTCACCGGCTCCTTGCGGCGTGCCAGCTTCGCACTGCGGGCCGCCCAGGTGGCGGCGAGCCGCTCCGCGACCATTCCGGAGCGCAGAGCTGTGGGCAGTCCGCCCGCCCGCTCGGTCTCCTGGAAGAACGCCCACGCAGCCGCGGCCAGTTCGTCGGTCAGCCGCTCCACGTACCAGGAGCCGCCCGCCGGGTCGATGACCCGGGCCAGATGCGACTCCTCCATCAGGATCGTGGAGGTGTTACGGGCGATGCGCCGGGCGAACGCGTCCGGCAGGCCCAGCGCGTGATCGAACGGCAGAACGGTGACGGAGTCGGCGCCGCCGACCCCCGCGCCCAGTGTGGCGAGTGTGGTGCGGAGCATGTTCACCCACGGGTCGCGGCGCGTCATCATCACCGGCGATGTCACGGCGTGCTGGCGCTGCGCTCCGGCCCCGGGCGCTCCCGACGCCTCGGCGACCCGCGACCAGAGCCGGCGCGCGGCCCGCAGCTTCGCGATCGTCAGGAACTGGTCGGCCGTGGCCGCGTAACGGAACTCCAGCTGCGCGCAGGCCGCCCCTACACCGAGCCCGGCCGCCGTCAGCGCCCGCAGATAGGCGACGCCGGTCGCCAGCGAGAGTCCCAGCTCCTTGGCGGCCGAACCGCCGGCCTCGTGGTACGGGAGCGCGTCCACGGCGACCGCGCGCAGCCCCGGATACTCCGCGCCGCAGACCTTCGCCCAGTGGACGGCGGCGGTGAGGTCCGCCGCGATGCCGGTCCGGGCCTCGTGGCCCAGCGGGTCGGCGCCCAGCGTGCCGCGCGCCTCGCTCCGGGCGACGCCCCGCTCCTGGTACAGACCCAGCAGCTCGGTGGCGGCGGCGTCCAGATCGGCCGGAGCGTCGAGCGCGACGGGTGCGAGGTCGAGGTAGACGCCTTCCAGGGCGCGGCCGAGCGAGCCCACGGGGACGCCGGCCGGGCCGCCCACGGTGAGCCAGAGCGAGGTGACCCCGTTCTCCAGGTCGCCGAGCACCGCCTCGTTGAGCCCGGCGGGGTCGCTCAGGGCGTGGCGCTGGCGCACGTCCCAGCCGCCCGCCGCGTTCCCTTCGGCGCGGCTGCCCCGGGTGAAGGGCGCGAAGCCGGGGAAACCGGTGTCCGGCGAGGTGTCGTGCGCGGTGTAGAGAGGCCGGGTGGTGAGCCCGTCCTCCACTGTGGTGGACAGCGCTTCCTCGGCGGCCGAGCCCGAGACTTCCTTGCCCGACTTGCGCAGTACGCCTTCGACGAGGCTCTGCCACTGGTCATGGGAGGGGTCGGGGAACGCGGCGGCCGGAGAGAGCCCGTCAGCAGGCTGGACCGTCATGCTCAGATGCTAGGCCAGCGCGGGGAATGAGCAGCAGGGGCACGTGCTGTGACCTTGCCCTCTCCGGTCCGCGCTTGAACGTTTACGTACCGTCGCGTTACTGGGCACGACGTCTTCGCTCGCTCGGAGTCCGGGCGTTTTGGGTGCAACACGGCCATCTCGACAACGGGGTGAATTCGACTGTTGATGCATATTATGTGCGAAGTTTTCCGGTTTCTTATGCAATCCCTGGAATGCCCGTATCCACCCCGGAGCCCTCGCGGCCGCCGGGATGCGGAGAGGACGCGACCGTGGCCGTCGGACCTGTGGAACACCTCGTCATCGCCTTCCCCGGCAGCGGCTTCACCGGGGCCGTCGTGCCCGTCCTCGCCGATGCCGTGGCCTCCGGTGCCGTGCGCGCAGCGGACCTGGCCTTCGTCCGCCGCGCCGAAGGCGGTGCGCTGGCGCCGGTGGAGCTGGGGGAGCTGGATCCGGAGGGCACGGTTTCGCCGGCTGCGGCGGAGGGCGGGGCGGCCGTGGCGCTGGGCGCCGGGGAGATCGCGGTGCTGGAGCGGAGCGTGCCGCAGGGTGAGGTGGTCGCTCTCGTCGTCCGGGAGGACCTGTGGACCTCGCCGCTCGCCCGCACCTTCCGGGAGGCCGGCGGCGGCTTCGTCGCCCATGAGCGCTTCGGCGCGGCCGCGGCGGAGACGGACGAGGCCGGGGAGGGCGAGGGCGACGACATCATCACCCGGCTGGAGCGGCTCGCCGAACTCTGGGGGCGGGACGTGCTCACGGACGCCGAGTTCGCCGAGCAGAAGGCGAATCTGCTGGCGGACTGAGTTCCGGCCGGTGGGCTGGGTGGGTCGTTGGGCCGCTGGAGCCCCAGGCGTTCTCATCAGGAAAGAGGCAGTTCATCGTGCAGACCGCCCGGACCGTTCCGGCCGCCACCGTTGTCAATCTGCGCGACCTGGGCGGCATCGCCCTGGGCCGCGACCGCCGGGTGCGGCAAGGCGTCCTCTTCCGCTCGGCACAGCTGAGCGACCTGCAGCCGGACCGCGACCGTGCGGTGGCCGCGCTCGGCATCCGTACGGTCGTCGACCTGCGCACCGCCGACGAACGCCAGTGGGCCCCGGACCGGCTCCCCGACCGGGCCCGGCTCTTCGTCGCCGACGTCCTCGGCGACCACCCGGGCGTCGCGCCGGCCCGGCTCAAGGCGCTGCTCGCCGATCCGGGCGAGGCGGAACGCGCGCTGGGCGGCGGCCGTGCCGAGGAGCTGTTCGCGGAGACCTACCGCAAGATGGTGCTCTCGCCCGGCGCGGCGGCCGCCTACCGGGCCTTCCTGGAGACCGCCGCCGACCCCGGCGCCAGGCCGGTCCTCTTCCACTGCACGGCGGGCAAGGACCGTACGGGGTGGGGCGCGGCCGTTCTGCTGATGATCCTGGGTGCCTCCCGCGAGACCGTTCGACAGGACTTCCTCGCGGTCAACCCGGCCGTCCGGGCCGCCTTCGCTCCATACGTCCAGAAGTTCCTGGACGGCGGCGGTGATCCCGCCGTCGCCGCGGCCATCGTCGAGGTGCGCCCGCGCTATCTGGAGGCGGCGCTCGACGCGATGGACGAGCGGTGGGGCGGCCTCGACGGATACGTACGTGCCGGTCTGCGGATCCCCGAACCCGTGCTGGACCGGCTGCGCGAGGGGCTGGTGATCACCGGCTGAGCTCCGGTGCGGGCTCCGGCGTGACACTTATACCCCTAGGGGGTATGTTGAGCGGCATCGGAATCCGTCGTCGTCCGCTGGGGGACTGCCATGAACACCGGACTGAGGATCGCGGCCTTCGCCGCCGCGGTCGCCGCCGTCTTCGCCATCGCCTTCGGTGTCGGCCGGGTGGCGGGGCCGGACCCGGAGCCCACGCCCGGACCCGGCACCAGCCGGCCCGCCACCCACCAGGGGGAGAGCCACGGCGAGTGAGCGCGCGGGCCGCACGCAAGCGAGGGCCGGTCCCACCGAGGTGGGGCCGGCCCTTGTCCGTCACCGCTCAGAGGCGTACGAGGCGCTCCGTCAGGTCGCGGTAGTGCTGGAGAGCGATCCGCAGATCCTCCGTCCCCGCCTCCGACCGCTCGCCGTCCCGGTCCGCGCGCAGCAGGCGTGACCGGTCGGCCAGCGCCTTCGTGAGCTCGGCGACGACCTCGTCGAAGGTGGCGTCGGCCTCCTGCACCGCCTGGCGCGGGTTCTCCACGAAACCGGCCACGGCCTGGTGGATGCGTGCGTCGAACTTCTCCCGCGCCTCGGCCGCGAAGAGCGGGCGGCCGTTCTCCCCGGCCGTGTCCGTCCGCCCGGAGGAGGCCGTCGTGCGACCGGTCTCCCGCGCCTTGTCCGTACGGGCCGGGTCGGCGTGGGTCTTGTCGGCGTGCACCGGGTCGGCGTGGGTCTTGTCGGTGTGCGCCGGGTCCGTGTGCGTCTTGTCGGTGTGCGCGGGATCGGCCGCCGACGTGGTCGTGCCATCCGTGCGGGTGGTCGTCTGCGGGGAGCCGGACGGCTTGGCTGCCGTCGGCGCTACGGGCGTGCCGAGCGGGTCGCCGGGAGGAGTCACCGGCGGGACGCGTTCGGCCCCGGTCGACGGGGTGGGCCGGTTCGGCGTGGAGCCGGTGTCGCCGGTGCTGTTCGGAATCTGCGTCATGATGTGCCGTGCTCCTTCGTGAGCTGTCGGTTGCCGTGGTCGCGAGGCGCCGGGCCGTCCGCGATGAGCGCGTCGAAGAGACCGCGGGCCTCGACGAAGGCCTCGCGCATCTCCTCGGTGCCGGTGGAGTCGTTCCGTGCGGTGTGCATCCTGCGGTAGCCGTGGACATGGTCGGCGTGGTGGACGGAGAGCGCGTCGGTGCGGTCCTCGAAGCTCTCGCCGGGGAAGCCCCGGTCGCGGGCGAGGTCGGCCAGCAGCGCGTCGGCCTCGTGGAGCGCCTGCTGCGGCGACTCGACGAACTGCTCCTGCGTACGGGCCCAGCGTGCGGTGTACTCCGCGCGGGCCGCCTCGGTCAGCGGCCGCTTCTCCAGGTCGCCGTGGCGCTTCACCCGCTCACCGAGCTCGTGCTCGGCCGCCTTGGTGTCGCCGCCGTGCCGTTCGACCACCCGGTCGTACTCGGGGCCGAAGCGGCCGCGCAGGCTCCGCCCGCCGCCCGCGCCGCCGCGGACCAGGAAGAAGTAGACGCCGGCGGCCGCGACGAGGACCACGGCGATGATGATGATCACTGTTGTCACGGCTACCGCCCCCGCCGCTCATCGGCCGGTCCGCAGCTTCGTTGTCGCACGGTGGTCAACCCCTCTCGTCCGGCCCGGCGGAGCAACCACCGGGCGACGTGCAGGGTCCGTGTACCCCCGAACAGCCGTTCATGCGTGACGGCCTCACGGAGTGCTCCGTGTACCGTGCACATGGCGTGCCGATGCTGTCGTACGTAATACTCGACGCATGAGACCAGGTGTTACGAACTCCGGCCGCGGCCCGCACCGCCCGGACCCCCTGGTCCGGCGGGCCACCGCCCGCGACGCCCGCAGGCTCACCCGGCTGGTGCGGACGTCACGCGCCTACGAGGGCCCGTACGCCCCGATGGTCGCCGGCTACCGCGTCGGACCGGACTACATCGAGGCGCACCGGGTCTTCGTCGCCGCCGACCCCGGCGACGACCGGGTCCTCGGCTTCTACTCGCTGGTCCTCCAGCCGCCCGAGCTGGACCTGATGTTCGTCGCCGACGAGGCGCAGGGGCTCGGCATCGGGCGGCTGCTCATCGGTCATCTGCGCGAGGAGGCACGGCGGGCGGGCCTGAGCGGCGTACGGATCGTGGCGCACCCGCCCGCCGAGGGCTTCTACCGGAGTGTCGGCGCCGAGACCACCGGCACCGTCCGGGCGAACCCGCCCGCGGTGATGTGGGACCGCCCCGAGCTCCTGCTCCCCGTGGGGCGTTGAAGGCCCGCGCTCAGCCGCCGTAGGGGCGGGTGATGATCTCCATGCCGTGGCCGCTCGGATCGGGGAAGTAGACACCCCGGCCGCCGTCGTTGTGGTTGATCTCGCCCGGGAGCTTTCGATGCGGATCTGCGTAGTAGGCGATGCCCAGCTCCTGGATCCTGTCGAACGCCGCGTCGAACTCCGCCTCCGAGATGAGGAACGCGTAGTGCTGCGGAGCGATGGACTCCTCGGGGACCGTCGCGAAGTCCAGGGTGACGCCGTTCGCGAGGACGACGGGGATGAACGGGCCCCATTCCTCTCCGACTTCCAGGCCCAGCAGATCCGCCAGGAACGCGGCGGACTCGCGGTTGTCGCGGGAATGAATGATGGTGTGGTTCAACTCGACCGACACGGTGGAATGCCTCCAACGGGCACTCACGGGCCACCTCCACGCCTCACCCGGACGGTGACCGACGCGCGATGCCGTGGCAGAGATCTTAGTGGGCCGGCGCGACCGGGTCGAGTGGGAAGTGGGCGCCGTTCCCGGTGGATTGGTTCTGGGCGACCGGGGCATCTGTAGTCCCGGATCGAACGGGTGTGTCAGCGCCCGGTCATATCGAACAGAGGGGATCCGCGTGTCGGAGGGCAACGGCAGAGGCCGCGAGGAGACCGAGGACGAGAGAGCGGACCGGCAGTGGTCCGAGCTGCTCCAGGAGCTGCGCGTCGCCCAGACCGGCGTACAGATCCTCTTCGGCTTTCTCCTCGCCGTGGTGTTCCAGCCGAGGTTCGGCGACCTTTCGGAAGTGGACCGTGACATCTACGTCGTCACCGTGGTGCTCGGCTCCGCGACCGTCGCCGCGCTCATCGGCCCCGTCACCTACCACCGGCTGCTCACCGGCCGCCGGATGAAGCCGGAGACGGTGATCTGGGCGTCACGCATGACCGTCCTCGGTCTCGTGCTGCTCTTTTTGACGATGTGCTCGACCCTGCTGCTGATCATGCGGGTCGCGCTCCACAACACGTTCGCCCTCTGGCTGGTCGGCGGGATAGCGCTGTGGTTCCTGGCCTGCTGGTTCATCTTCCCCCTCTGGGCCCTGGCCCGCGGCCGCTCCGGACCTCGCGAGGACGCGCCGCGCGTCCGCTCCGAAAGCTGAGCGGTCAGCTCTCCGGACCCCGCACGTCGGTCACCGTGAACAGGGCGCCGTCGGGGTCCCGCAGGGTGGCCTCCCTGCCGCCGAGGACGGACCGCTCCTCGACCAGGGAGCCGCCCTCCCGCTCGGCCGCCGCGACCGTCACGGGGACGTCCGCCACCGGGAACTGGACCTGCCAGTGCGGGCGCACCAGCGGATCGACGGCCGCCTCCACCGCACCGGAGCTGATCCGGGCCAGCGGCCGCCCCTCGCACCGCACGATGACCTCGTCACCCTCGTACGCGACGTCGCAGCATCCGGGACGTCCGCTCGCCCAGTCGAGTACCTGGCCGTAGAAGATCGCCGCGTCGAAGGCGTTGCGGGTCCGCAGCCGCAGCCAGGCGTGCGCGTGGCCGTCAGGAGCCGGCGGCGAGGTGCCGGGCTCGGTGCGCTCCCAGAGGCCGAACGCGGCACCGTCCCGGTCGGAGGCCAGGACGCCGCGCCCCTTGCCGAGGGTCAGCGGCCCCACCGCCACCGTGCCGCTGCGCTCCCGCACCCGGGCGGCGGCCACGTCCGCGTCGGCCACCGAGAAGTACGGCGTCCAGGCCACCGCCACCTGGTACGCGGTCGACACGGCGAAGATGCCCGCCACCGGGATGCCCTTGCGCCGGGCCACGGAGAACTCCGCGCCGACCTGTCCCGGGCGGAACGACCAGCCCAGGAGACCGCCGTAGAACCGCTGGGCGGCCTGGAGGTCCCGGGTCATCAAGGTGACCCAGCACGGGGCGGCGGGGCCGGTCAGGGGCGCCGCCGAGGGGGCCGTACGGGGCTCGCTTCCGGTCATGGTCCACTGCCTTCTCACGGGTGGGCGGCGCGGGGGCGGCCGCTTGCGGTCCAGCACCCACCTTCGGGCGGCCCGTGCGGCGGCGCAACGCGGGCCACGCTCACAGCCCGATGCGCGGCGGCGCGTTCGTGATGTCCAGGAAGACCTGGTCCGCCTGCGGCCACCGCTGCGACATCGCCCGCCGGACGCGCATCGAGACCTCCTCCACCTGCTCGCTGTCGATGCCGGGGGCCAGATCGATGCGGGCCGCCACCAGGACGGAGTGCATGCCCATGCGCATGGTGAGGAGCTCGGCCACGTTGTCGATCTCCCGCTGGCGCATCAGGAAGCCCACGAGTTCGCGCTGGAGCTCCGGGTCGGCGGACTCCCCGATCAACTGGTCCCGGGCGTTCCGGCCGAGCCGGAAGGCGACGTAGACCAGGAGCAGCCCGATGCCCAGCGAGGCGGCCGCCTCCCAGGCCACGCTGCCGGTGGCCAGGTGCAGCGACATGCCGGCGATGGCCAGACTGACGCCGAGCACCGCCGTGCTGTCCTCCGCGATGACCGTGCGCAGGGCCGGGTCGATGGCCGCGCCCTTCTTGCCGCGCGCCTGGTGAAGCGCCCGCGCCAGCGAGGTGCTCTCGGCGACGAGGGCGACGCCGAGCACGATCAGCCCCGCGGTGTAGCCGGTGGGGGACTCGTCGTCGTCGCGCCGCAGCGCGTGGAGCCCTTGGTAGAACGAGAAGCAGCCGCCCATCACGAAGATGCCGACCGCCGCGAGGAGCGCCCAGAAGTAGCGTTCCTTGCCGTAGCCGAACGGGTGACGGGCGTCGGCGGGGCGGCGGCTGCGCCGGAGCGCGGCGAGCAGGAAGATCTCGTTGAGGCTGTCGGCGACCGAGTGGGCCGCTTCGGACAGCAGCGCGGGCGAGCCCGAGATGAGCCCGCCCACGGTCTTGGCGGCCGCGATCACCAGGTTGGCCGCGAGGGCGACCAGGACGGTGAGGCGGGTCTGTCGGTCGGCTGCCGACCGGCTCATCACTACCTCCGGTGACGAGGGGGCCGGCGGATCCGTCCCCCGTAGGGGAACGGATCAGCTGCGGGGAGGATCCGTATCGGTGCGCGGATCATCCTGGTGGGGTGGGAGCGGCGCGTTGCCGTGGTCGTCCAGCTGGTGAGGAGTGAGGGCGCTGCCGTCCTCGGGGAAGCGGTCGGAGGCGTGCGGGTCGTGCGCGTCGATGTGGGTGCGGCCCTCCGGCTTCACGGGCTGTTCGTGGGGGAGCGGCGGAGGCAGTTCGGCATCCTTCTTCCGCTTGCCCAGCACGAACCCCCCGATCAGCAGCCCCACCACGGCGAGCGCGGCGATGGGGAAGAGGATGGCCGCCAACGCGCCCGTCCCGTCGGCGAGCAGGGCGGCCAGCGACTGCGTGGCTCCGTTCGATACGTCCATGGTTGCCGCATACCCCGGGGGAAGGTTGTCAGTCGGCCAGTCACATCAATTCATGTTTTATGAGTATGTCACGGGAAAAGCGTTTCGCATGGTGCGAATCGGCTTCGCGATGATGACCGGGCAGACCGGACCGCGAGAGCTCGTCCGGGATGTGGTGGCCGCGGAGCGGGCGGGATTCGACTTCTCCGTCACCTCCGACCACCCGCTACCACCTGGCCCTCGTCGCCCAGAAGGCCGCGACGCTGCAGATCCTCGCCGAGAACGTCCAGATCGGCGGGGGAACACCGGCAGTCCTTCATCTCGGGGGCGGAGAGGTCCCTCCCGCCCGCTCTGCGCGAGCTGTAGCGCCCTTCGGCCCTCCCGTGTCGCCGTCGGCCCGGTGCGGGGTGAGCCTGGAGGTGACCAGGAGGCCGGCACCCCACGGAAGGAACCTTCGTGAACAGCACCCCGGAACGAAACGGTGACGCGGCCACGGCCGGCCACGGCGAGGAGGTCCTGGTGTCGCTGAGCCGGTGCGACCTCGCGGACGCGCGGAGCGTGTTCGGCGTGCTCGGCAGCGCCTTCGACTCCGACCGCGACGCGGGCGACGAGCCCGAGGCCACGAGCGGCCCCCGCCCGACCGTCTGGGTCACGACCGTCGACGTCTCCGAGCCGAAGGCCGCCGCCGAACCCGTCACGCTCTCCGCGCCGGTCACGGTGGACGCCCAGGGTGGCTACTGGGCCGTCGACCGGCTCCGTACGCACCTCACCGGCGCGTTCGCCGTACGCGTCGTCGGTACGGCGGCCGGGGACCAGGAGCAGGAGGTACGGCTGCGCCTGGAGAACCGCTGACGCGCCCTCGTCGCCCCGACAGCAGCCCGAAGTGAAAGGTGTTCACGCATGGATTCCCTCGCCCTGGAGACGGTCACCGCACCGGAACCGGTCACCGTCGAACGGTCCACCGTGACCCTGCACATCAACGGGGAGGAGACCGTGCTGACGCTCGACCACCGCACCACGGTCCTGGACCTGCTACGCGAACAGCTCGGCCTGACCGGTGCCAAGAAGGGCTGCGACCACGGCCAGTGCGGAGCCTGCACGGTCCTCGTGGACGGCCGTCGCGCCAACAGCTGCCTGCTGCTCGCCGTCGCCCAGGACGGCTCCGCGATCACCACGGTGGAGGGTCTCGCCGACGGCGACACCCTCCACCCTCTGCAGCAGGCCTTCGTGGAACGCGATGCCCTCCAGTGCGGCTACTGCACGCCCGGGCAGATCTGTTCGGCCGTCGGGATGCTCAAGGAGGCCGCCGACGGCCACCCGTCCCACGCCACCCCGCCCGACGCCCTGACCGCCGACCCCGCCCCTCTCGACGCGGACGAGATCCGCGAGCGGATGAGCGGCAACCTGTGCCGGTGCGGCGCCTACCCCCGGATCGTCGAAGCCATCGAGGACGTGACCCCGTGAAACCGTTCGGCTACCAGCGACCCACCACCACCGCCGAAGCCGTACGGCTCTGCGCGGAAGGAGCGGGAGCCCGCTTCCTGGGCGGCGGCACCAACCTCGTCGACCTCATGAAACTCGGCGTCGAGGAACCCGGCCTCCTCATCGACGTCACCAGGCTCCCGCTGGACCGGGTGGCCCCGACCCCGGACGGCGGCCTGCGCATCGGCGCCACCGTCCGCAACAGCGACCTCGCCGCGCATCCCGACGTACGCCGTACCTATCCGGCGCTCTCGCAGGCGCTGCTCGCCGGAGCCTCCGGACAGCTCCGCAACACCGCCACCACCGGCGGCAACCTCCTCCAGCGCACTCGCTGCACCTACTTCCAGGACGTCTCCAAGCCCTGCAACAAACGGCTCCCCGGCTCCGGCTGCCCCGCCCGCGAAGGCCACCACCGCGACCTCGCGATCCTCGGGCACTCCACCGAGTGCGTGGCCACCAACCCGTCCGACATGGCCGTGGCCCTCGCCGCGTTCGACGCGACCCTGCTGCTGCTCGGACCCGAAGGCGAACGGGCGGTCCCGGTCACCGAGTTCCACCGGCTGCCCGGCGAGAACCCCGACCAGGACACCGTGATCCGCCCCGGCGAGCTGATCACCGAGGTGGTGCTCCCGCCGCCGGCCCCCGGCACGGTCTCCCGCTACCGCAAGGCCCGCGACCGCGCGTCGTACGCCTTCGCCCTGGTCTCCGTCGCCGCCACCCTCCAGGTCGATGCCGGCCGCGTGGAACGGGCCACGCTCGCGTTCGGCGGCGTCGCCCACCGCCCGTGGCGCGCCCGCCGCGCCGAGGCCGAACTGCTCGGCGCCCCCGCCACACCAGCCGCCTTCCAGCACGCCCTGATCGCCGAACTCGCCGAGGCCCAGCCGCTGCGCGACAACGCCTTCAAGGTGGACCTCGTCCGCCGCGTCGCCCTCGACGTCCTCGGCGAGCTCACCGGCCCGCGGAGTTCCGAGGCCGACCCGACCGCCTGACCCCCCACCGACCGGAGGCCCCGCCGCCATGTCCCACGCCCCGCAGCTCACCGGTGCGCCCGTCGTCCGCAGGGAGGCCCGGGACAAGGTCACCGGCACCGCCCGGTACGCGGCCGAGCACACCCCGCCCGGATGCCTGTACGCCTGGCCGGTCCCGGCCACCATCGCCGCCGGCCGGGTCACCGCCGTACGCGCCGTCGACGCGCTCGCCGTCCCCGGCGTGCACACCGTCCTCACCCACGACAACGCGCCCCGGCTCGCCGAACCCGACGACCCGATCCTCGCCGTCCTCCAGAGCGACCGGGTCCCGCACCACGGCTGGCCGATCGCCCTCGTCGTCGCCGACTCCCCGGAGGCGGCCCGGACGGGCGCCGGGCGGCTGCTCGTCGAGTACGAGTCCACCGAGCACGACGTGACCCTCACCGAGGACCACCCGGGCCTCTACACACCCGAGGAGGCCAACGGCGGCTTCCCCGCCGTCCGCAGGCGCGGCGACTTCGAGCGCTCCTTCGCCGCCGCTCCCGTCCAGGTCGACGCCACCTACCACCTGACCTCGCTCCACAACCACCCGATGGAGCCGCACGCCGCCACCGCGTGGTGGACGGACGGACACCTCACCGTCCACGACTCCAGCCAGGGCTCCGACGCCGTACGCAAGAGCCTCGCCCAGGCCCTCGACCTCGGCTCCGAGCACATCACCGTCGTCTCCGAGCACGTCGGCGGCGGCTTCGGCTCCAAGGGCACGACCCGGCCGCAGGCGGTCCTGGCCGCCATGGCCGCGCGCCACACCGGCCACCCGGTGAAGATGGTCTTCCCGCGCGCCCAGCTCGCGGAGGTCGTCGGCCACCGCGCCCCGACGATCCAGCGGGTGCGCCTCGGCGCCGACCTCGACGGCGCGCTCCAGGCGCTCTCGCAGGAGGTCGTCACCCAGACCTCCACCCTCAAGGAGTTCGTCGAGCAGGCCGCCGTACCCGCCCGCACGATGTACGGATCGCCGGACAGCACGACCACCCACCAGGTGACCGCCCTCGACGTCCCCAGCCCCTCCTGGATGCGCGCACCCGGCGAGGCCCCCGGGATGTACGCGCTGGAGTCGGCCATGGACGAACTCGCCTCCGCGCTCGGCATGGACCCGGTCGAACTGCGGCTGCGTAACGACCCGGCCACCGAACCGGACAGCGACCGCCCCTTCAGCAGCCGGGGCCTGGCCGCCTGCCTGCGCGAGGGCGCCCAGCGGTTCGGCTGGCAGGGCCGCGACCCGCGTCCCGCCGCCCGCCAGGAGGGCCGCTGGCTCCTCGGTACGGGCGTGGCCTCCGCGACGTACCCCGTCCTCGTCTCCCGGTCCTCCGCACGCGCCCACGCGGCGGCCGACGGAGCCTTCCGGATCGAGGTCAACGCCACCGACATCGGCACCGGCGCCCGGACCGTCCTCGCGCAGATCGCCGCCTCGGCGCTCTCCGCGGACGTGGAGAGCGTCGACGTGGCCATCGGCTCCACCGACCTGCCCACCGCGCCACTGGCCGGCGGCTCCTCCGGCACCGCCTCCTGGGGCTGGGCCGTGCACAAGGCGGCCACCGCTCTCGCCGCCCGCCTCGCCGAGCACCGGGGCCCGCTGCCAGCCGAGGGGTTCACCACCACCGGCGACACCGGGGAGGAGACCGCCGCCGAGTCCCCGTACGCCCGGCACGCCTTCGGCGCCCACTTCGCCGAGACGGCCGTCGACTCCGTCACCGGCGAGGTCCGGGTCCGCCGGCTCCTCGGCGTCTACGCCGCGGGCAAGATCCTCAACGCCCGCACCGCCCGCTCCCAGTTCACCGGCGGCATGGTCATGGGGATCGGCATGGCGCTCACCGAGGGCTCCGCCATCGACCCGGTCTTCGGCGACTTCACGGCCAAGGACCTCGCCGCCTACCACGTGCCCGTCCACGCCGACGCGCTCGACATCCAGGCGCACTGGATCGACGAGGACGACCGCCACCTCAACCCCATGGGCTCCAAGGGCATCGGCGAGATCGGCATCGTCGGCACGGCGGCCGCCATCGGCAACGCGGTCCGCCACGCCACCGGCGCCAGGATCCGCGAACTGCCGCTCACCCCGGACCGGCTGCTGCCGTACCTCCTCTGACCGCTTTCGCGCCGGCCCGACGCCCCTCACCAGCGCCGACAGCTCATCTGTTGCGCGGACGGCGCACCCGAGTCACCCTGTTGAGTGACCCAGAAGTGATTGGTGCTCACGCTTCGTGTTCGGGGGTCGTTGGTACGACGAGGTGAAGCATGTGGGCCTCGCGATGAGGAGCCTCGACGATGACCGTTCCACTCGACCGGCACTATTCGGTCGAACTGCAGGTGTCGGCAGAGCGCGTTTCCCAGGTGCGGCGCATCGTCGCCGCGCACCTTCGTCACTGGAGTCTCGAACTCCACGTCCGGCCGGTGTGCCGGGCCATGGACGAACTCCTGACCAATGTCCACCGGCATGTCGGCGACACCAACCGGTGTGTCGTCGAACTCCGCTGGACCGGACGGCACGTCACCGTCTCCGTCGCCGACGACAGCGCGCGGATGCCGCGGCTGCTGCCGGCCGGCGGCGGGCTGAGCCGGGTGATGGCGCTCAGCGACAGCTGGGGGACGTGCCGGACCACGGACGGCAAGGTGGTCTGGTTCACCCGCTACGCCCAGGCGCAGCAGACCGCGGGACTGCTCCCGTACCCGCCGCTGCCAGGCGTCCGCGAATCCCGCCGCACCCCTTCGGCGGCGCTCGTGTAGGTCCCCGACAGCTCGCCCGCCCGGCCGACGCGGAACGTGCCCCACCCGGCACGCATGATCCGTGTCGGCCGGGTACGTGCGGGAGGAGGGGCCGCGTCGCGTCCGACGACGCGGCACCGTCGAAGCATCGATGCAAGGAGGCCACTACCATGCCCATCGCGACGGTCAACCCCGCGAACGGCGAACTGATCAGGTCCTACGACGCCTTGGGCGAGGAGGAGACCGAGCGCAGGATCGCCGCCGCCCACACCACCTTCCAGCAGTACCGCACCACCACATTCGAACAGCGCGCCGCCTGGCTGAACCGGGCCGCCGACCTGCTGGATACGGACCGCGACACCATCGCCCGTACGATGACGCTCGAAATGGGCAAGCCGGTCACGGCGGCCCGCGCAGAGGCGGCCAAGTGCGCCAAGGCGATGCGCTGGTACGCGGCCAACGCCGAGCGCCTGCTCGCCGACGAGCACCCGAATTCCGATGACGTACAGGATTCCGGTGCCTCCCGGGCCCTGGTCCGCTACCGCCCGCTCGGTGTCGTCCTCGCCGTGATGCCGTGGAACTTCCCGCTCTGGCAGGTGGTCCGCTTCGCCGCTCCCGCCCTGATGGCGGGCAACACCGGCCTCCTCAAGCACGCGTCGAACGTGCCGCAGACCGCGCTCTACCTGGAGGACCTCTTCCACCGCGCCGGATTCCCGGCCGGCTGCTTCCGTACGCTGCTGATCGGCTCGGGCGCCGTCGACGCCGTCCTGCGCGACCCCCGGGTCGCCGCAGCCACCCTCACCGGCAGCGAACCGGCCGGCCGCGCCGTCGCCGCCACCGCCGGTGACGAGATCAAGAAGACGGTGCTGGAGCTCGGCGGCAGCGACCCGTACGTCGTGCTGCCCTCGGCCGACGTCGAGAAGGCCGCGGCCACGGCGGTCACCGCGCGCGTCCAGAACAACGGCCAGTCCTGTATCGCGGCCAAGCGGTTCATCGTCCACGCCGACGTTTACGACACGTTCGCCGAGCACTTCACCGCCGGGATGCGGGCTCTCACCGTCGGCGACCCGCTGGAGGAGGACACCGACATCGGGCCGCTCTCCAGCGAACAGGGCCGCACCGATCTGGAGGAGCTGGTGGACGACGCCGTGGAGCGCGGCGCCACCGTCCTGTGCGGCGGCGGCCGGCCCGACAAGCTCGGCGGCGGCCTGGAGAACGGCTGGTTCTACCGGCCGACCGTGCTCGCCGGGATCACGCCCGCCATGCGCATCCACCGCGAGGAGACCTTCGGCCCGGTCGCCACCCTCTACCGGGTCGCCGACCTCGACGAGGCGGTGCACCTGGCCAACGACACCCCCTTCGGGCTGAGTTCCAACGTATGGACGCGGGACGCGGGGGAGCAGGAGCGGTGCGCGCGTGACCTGGAGGCGGGCGGGGTCTTCTTCAACGGGATGACCGCCTCGCACCCGGCGCTGCCCTTCGGCGGTATCAAGCGCTCCGGTTACGGGCGTGAGCTGGCCGGACACGGCATCCGCGAGTTCTGCAACGCGACCACGCTCTGGTACGGCCCCGAGAAGTCCTGAGCCCTGATCCCCGGCCTTTCCCGAGGCCGCGGAACGGGGCTGGAGCGGCTGAGAGCTTTCGGGCGATCATGGTCGGTGTCCGCCCGCCCCGCCCGCCGGAGAGAGCCCCTCATGAAGCTGCGCTGCGCCGTGATCGAGGACTTCCAGTCCGCCGCCACCACCGTCGCCGACTGGTCGCCCGTCACGGCGGAGGTGGAGGTCGTCACGTTCACCGAGCATCTGGGCTCGACGGAGGAAGTGGCTGCCGCTCTCGCGGAGTTCGACATCGTCGTCACCCTGCGCGAACGCGTCCCGTTCCCGGCCGAGGTGTTCGCGCGGCTGCCGCGGCTCCGGCTGCTGATCGCCTCCGGCATGCGCAACTCGGTGATCGACTTCGCCGCCGCCGAGCTCCACGGCGTCACCGTCTGCGGAACCGCCAGCTCCTCCACCCCGCCCGTCGAGCTCACCTGGGCCCTGCTCCTCGGCCTCGCCCGCTCCATCGTCCCCGAGGCGAACGGCCTGCGTACGGACGGGCCCTGGCAGTCCACCGTCGGTGCCGACCTGCACGGCCGGACGCTCGGACTGCTGGGCCTCGGCAAGATCGGCAGCCGGGTCGCGCAGGTGGGCCGGGCCTTCGGCATGGAGGTGGTCGCCTGGAGCCAGAACCTCACGGAGGAACGTACGCGCGAGGTCGGCACCGCCCTCGCCTGGTCCAGGGAAGAGCTGCTGGAGAGCGCCGACTTCGTCTCCGTACACCTGGCCCTGAGCGAGCGCACCCGGGGCCTGATCGGGGCCGCCGAGCTCGCCCGGATGCGCCCCACCGCCTACCTGGTGAACACCTCGCGGGCCGCCGTCGTCGACCAGGACGCCCTGCTCGCGGCGCTGCGCGCCGGGACCATCGCGGGCGCCGGGATCGACGTGTTCGACACCGAGCCCCTTCCGGCCGGCCACCCGATGCGCACCGCCCCGCGCCTGCTCGCCACGCCGCACCTCGGATACGTCTCGCGCGCCAACTACGCGACGTACTACGGCCAGGCGGTCGAGAACATCCGGGCGTTCCTCGATGGTGAGCCGGTGCGGCGGATCGGCTGAGGGCGCCCCGGCGGGAGTGTGCCGGGGCGCCCTCGTACAGCTCCGCCCGAAGAACTCAGAACCGCAGCGCCGCCGCGATCCGGCCGTGCTCGGCCAGCGAGTCGTCCGCGACGAAGACCACGTCGGCCCCGCCGTCCAGCGCGGCTTCGATCAGCTCGTCCACGATGTCCTCGCGGACCTCCGGATCCTCCGCCGACGTGGTCCCTTCGGCGACCGGCTCCAGGTGCTCGTCGGTCACCCGCACCGTGGTCTGGAAGTGCTCCTCCACCGCGACCAGACCCACTCGGCCCTCCCGGACCGCGGCCCACACCTCGTCCAGCCCGCCGGCGAACGTGTGGGCGCTGCGCGCGTTGTCCAGGCGCCGCTCGACGTCGGCCGTGGCCTGCCGGGCGCCTTCCTCCAGCGCGGGCCGCAGCTCCTGGAGGACCTCGGCCGGCGGCAGCTCGGCCGGTGCGCCCTTGGCGACGCGTCCGACCGCCGCCTTCGCACTCTCACCGACGTCGTCCAGGAGCGAGAGGGCGGGCGGCAGGCCCATCACGTACAGCGGGCGCGGGTCGGCCGCCAGCAGGGCCCGCAGCTTCTCGTCGACGGTACGGAAGAAGTTCCGCGTGTCCTCGTCGGTGAACGTGCTCGGGGTATCGCCGATCCGCTCCTCGCGCTGCGGGTTGGGCGGCTCCTTCGGCGCGGTCAGCGGGAAGCCGCCGGTCTCCCGCACCTCGATGGAACCGTCCGTGCCGTGCCACAGGGTGGCGTGGTCGGCGGCGACGGTGAGCGCCCAGTACGGACGGGCCTGGGCCTTCGCGGCGACGAGGTTGCGGGTGAGGTAGGTGTCGCTGAGCACCACCCGTTCGGGCACGGTGCGCGGCAGCTGCCAGATCCGGTGCTCGTCGGCCGTGGCCAGCACGACCAGCGAGTCCAGCGCCCGGCGCGGGTCCACCTCGTCCACCGCCCGGTCCAGCTCGGCCCTGATCGCGGCGGCCGTCTCCCGGCTCACCTGCGGATCGGCGTCCAGACGGTGGACCGCCTCCGCCACCAGGTTGCGCAGCCGCACGGGGTCCTGGGCGTTGTCCGGGGCGGTGCGGTGGGTCGGCATCGTCAGGGACAGGGCCGGATAGGGCCGGGTCGCCCGCAGCTCCCGCAACAGGCCGGCGGTCAGGGCGTCCGTGTCCATCGTTCCCTCCCGGGGATCGAACCCGCTCCCGTATGAAGCGGATGCTTCGACGAGTCAATTCATACCGTTTGATCCTAGTATGAGCGAGTTGGTGATCATCGGCTGCGGAGAGGCGCGCGCGATGTCCGCGCTCGCGGCCGCCTCCCTCCCGCTCGTCTTCTCCTCATCCCCCGATTGGACGGACCGTCCGTGAAAGCGAATCCCTCGCCGCGCCGCCGAGCCCGGCTCCTGGTCCCCGCCGTGGCCGAGGGGCGGCGCGGATGAGTGCCGCCGACGCGGTGACCGACTCGCTCAAGAGGATGCGCGCCGAATTCGGCGACCTGCCCGGCGGCCGGCCCGCCGACTACATCCCGCAACTGGGCCTGGCCGACCCCGACGCCTTCGGCCTGGCCCTGGTCAGCATGGACGGCCACCGCTACAGCGCGGGCGAGGCCGAGACCCCCTTCACCCTCCAGTCGGTCTCCAAACCGTTCATCTACGCCCTCGCGCTCTCCCTCCTCGGTCTCGACGAGGTGAGCCGGTGGGTGGGCGCCGAGCCGAGCGGCGACGCGTTCAACGCGATCAGCCTCGAACCCGGCACCGGTCGCCCGGCCAACGCGATGGTCAACGCCGGAGCCATCGTCACCACCGCGCTGATCCCCGACGGACCCGGCGAGCCCTCCTTCGACCGCATCCTGCGCTGCCTCGGCCGTTTCGCCGGACGCGAACTGGACGTGGACGAGGAGGTGTTCACCTCGGAGTCGGCGACCGGCGACCGCAACCGGGCGCTCGCCTACCTGATCCGCGCCACCGGCACCATGCCCGTCGACCCGGTGCTGGCGGTGGACCGGTACTTCCGCCAGTGCGCGGTACGCGTCACCGCCCTCGACCTCGCGACGATGGCCGCGACCCTCGCGTACGGCGGAGTCAACCCGGTCACCCGCGAGCGGGTCGTCTCGGCGGAGGTGGCGGCCCGGGTGCTCGCCGTGATGGCGACCTGCGGCATGTACGACGGCTCGGGGGAGTGGCTGCTGCGGATCGGGCTGCCCGCCAAGAGCGGCGTCTCCGGCGGCCTCATCGCGGTCGGCCCGGCCCGCTTCGGCCTCGCCACCTACAGTCCGCCGCTGGACACGACCGGTACGTCGGTCCGCGGCCAGGCCGCACTCGGGGCGCTCTCGCAGCGGTACGGACTCCACCTGATGCTCAACCCGGCGCTGCCCGGCTCCACGGTCAGCCTCGTCACCACCGCCGACGACCTGCCGTCCGCGCCCTCGGCGGAGCGGGAGCGGGTCCTGCACGAGAAGGTCGGCGTGGTCGTCGCGCAGGGGGCCATCGACTTCACGGCGGCCGAGCGCGTGCTGTACGCGCTGGACGAGACGGCGGCCGACGGCAGTGGGTCGGTCGTGCTGGACCTGCACGACGTCACCGCTGTCGACTCGGTCGCCCTGTCGATGCTCCACATCGGTCTCGCCCGGCTCTCCAGCGACGGCCGGCGTGCCGCGGTCGTCGACCCGCGCGATCTGCTGGGCCCACCGGACGTCGTACGGGAAGGCATCGGCCAGGACCTGCCGCGCTACGCCACCCGCGAGGCGGCGGTGCAGGGCAGCGCGGAGGCCCTGGCCGGGGAGGAGTGAGCCGGAACCGGGCCTACCAGATGGCGTCGACCCACTCCGGGTGGTCGATGAACGGGTTCCGGTTATGCTGGAACCGCTCGAATATGACGTCGTTGCGGCGCTTCTCGAAGGCGTCCGGCGGGTCCTCCTGGCTCCACTGCTTCAGCACGGAGAGCTTGCCCATCTTCGGCGCGGAGCCGTTGTTCACCTGGTCGTTGGGTTCGAGGTCGGCGAAGGAGTCGTTGCCCTCGTAGCGCACGGCCATGTACAGGATCATGCGGGCCACGTCGCCCTTGACCGCGTCGCGCGGTTCGAAGGAGTCGCCGTCGGTGTAGTTGCCGGGAGCCTCGCCCAGCTGGCTGCCGCCGTTGTCGAAGTCCTTGTTGCCGCGGGCGGAGTTGACCGAGACGTCCTCGGGCCGCAGATGGTGGATGTCGGTGCCCGGGCCCGTGGCCGTACCGAAGTCGCCGTGCGACTTGGCCCAGACGTGCTCACGGTTCCACTGGTCGGCGTTGCCGCCGTTGTCGTTCTTGGACTGGGAGCGCCCGGTGTAGAGGAGGATCACGTTGGAGGAGTTGGCCGGGTCCTCGTCGGTGGCCTTGAGCGCGTCCCACACCTGGCTGTAGGAGAGCTTGGTCTGGTCGCTGATGATCGTGTGCAGAGCCGCCTTGAGCTCGGTGCCGGTCTTTCCGAGGGCGTCCTGGTAGTACGTGTCGTCGAGTGCGGTGGCGAGGGTGGCGGGACGGTCGGGCGGGGTGTCGGCGGCGGGTGCGGCCGCCGCGGTGCCCGCGAGGACGGCGACGGCGGCCCCGGTGGCCAGGAGTGGACGCGCGTAGAACGGATGGAGACGGGACATGTGGGGTGTCCTCTCGAACGCGGTCACCGCGACGCCGGCCCTGGGTGGGGGCGCCGGTCGGGGCGGCCGGGCGGTGGGTGGTACGCGGGAGCCTTCCACACGCACCGTGGCCCGCGTGTGAACGCTGTGTACCTATCATGTGCAGGTCAAGAGTGAGCCTGGCCGGACCCCTGGGTGCGGTCGCTCCAGGGGGCGGAAAGGATCGCTAGCCGGTGGCGGCCCAGTCGCGCAGGGCCTGGACCGAGTCGAAGTCGGCCACGTTCTTGTCGAGCGGGTCGTCGGTGTACTGATGGATCCGCCAGGACGCCTCGATCCGGGGCCTGCCGGCGGAGACGTAATCGGCGATCCACAGCCCGTCGCCCGCGTAGTCGCTGGTGTCGTGGGTGCGCCAGAAGGCACGGTTGCAGTAGAGCAGCACCCGGTGGCCGGGCCGCTCCCGCTTCACCGCACGGATGAAGCGGTCCTTCTCGGCGCTGCTCGCACGTGTTCCGCCGCCGGTCCGCTCCCAGTCGACGGCGAGCAGATCGCCTCCCTTCTCCGGGGTCCTGCTCAGGAAGTACGCCACCTGGTCCGCCACGTCGCCCGGCCAGAGGAAGTGGTAGAAGCCGACGACGCACTCGGCGTCCCGGGCCCGTTTCACCTGTGCGTCGAGACGTGGATTGACATAGCTGCGGCCCTCGGTCGACTTGACGAAGACGAAGTCGAGGCCGTCCGTGTCGTAGGAGGGCTGGTAGGCGCTGACGTCGACGCCGTGGAGCATGGGCACCGCCTCAAGAGATGAGAACCGACATTCCGGTTCTGCCCACGCCTCGTACGGCCCAATGGCCGGTTCACTCTCCCGGGTGGCCCACCGGTCCTGGCGCTCTCGGATGCGGCCGGGCCCGTGCGGCGCGAGAATTGCCGCAAGGACGAGGAGGAGGCGGCATGAGCGAAGATCCCGAATCCGCATCCGCGGCCGTGCCCCAGGCGTCGGGCGTCACCCCCGACCGGCTCCTGCACACGGGTGCGAGCGAGCGGCCGAGCCCGGAGGACGTGGTGCTCGCCTCCGGGCGGGACCTGACGCCCGAGACCCTGGAGTGGGCGCGGCGCAAGCTGGCCGACGAGGGGCGCTCCGCGCTCGACAGGCAGCTGCCCTGACCGGTCCGGCCGCCCGCCCGGAAGTCGGGGGAGCGTGCTCGGCGCACCGGGCGGCGGAGTGATACGACCGAGGGGCCGGGGAGCGTGTGGGGCGCCCCCGGCCCCTCGGTCAGCCCGTCGCGGTTCCTCGGTCGGTCCGGCCTGGTTCCTCGGCCGGTCCGGCCTGGTTCCTCGGCCGGTCCGGCCTGGTTCCTCGGTTAGCCTGAGTGACATATGAACCGTTTGACGACCTCACAGGGCACTTTCGAGCTGGCCCGCTTCCCCGAGCACCCGAGCGACCCCTTCCGGGCCTGGGACGCCGCCGACGAATACCTGCTCCGGCAGCTGACGGACTCCGAGACGGGTCCCGTCGACCTCTCGGGCACGGTCGCCGTCGTGGGGGACCGGTGGGGTGCCCTGGCCACCGCGCTGGCCGCCCACCGTCCCGTACAGATCAGCGACTCCTACCTGGCCCGGCGCGCCACCTCGGCCAACCTGGAGCGCAACGGTCTGGACGGGGGCGCCGTGACGCCGCTGTCCTCGCGCGACACCCCGCCGGACCGGATCGACGTGCTGCTGGTCCGGGTGCCGAAGTCGCTGGCGTTCCTGGAGGACCAGCTGCACCGGATCGCCCCGGCGCTCCACGCCGGCACGGTGGTCATCGGCACCGGCATGGTCAAGGAGATCCACACCTCCACCCTCAAGCTCTTCGAGCGGATCGTCGGGCCGACCCGCACCTCGCTCGCGGTCCGCAAGGCGCGGCTCATCTTCGCCACGCCGGACCTTGAGCTGCCGCGCACGCAGAGCCCGTGGCCGTACCGCTACGAGCTGCCCGCCGACGTCGGCCCGGTCTCCGGCCGAACCGCCGTCAACCACGCCGGGATCTTCTGCGCCGAGCGCCTGGACATCGGCACCCGCTTCTTCCTGAAGCACCTGCCGACCCGTGGCGGATCCGTCGAGGTCGCCGACCTCGGATGCGGCAACGGCGTCCTCGGCCTCTCCGCGGCGCTCGCCAATCCCGACGCGCACGTCACCTTCGTCGACGAGTCGTACGGGGCGGTCGCCTCGGCCGAAGAGACGTTCCGCCTGGGTGCGCCGGACGGCGCGAAGGCGGACTTCCTGGTGGGCGACGGACTCGCGGACCTCGCGCCGGGCAGCCTGGACCTGGTGCTCAACAACCCGCCGTTCCACTCCCACATGGCGACCACCGACGCCACCGCCCGCACGATGTTCGTCAGCGCGCGCACCGCGCTGCGACAGGGCGGCGAACTCTGGGTGGTCGGCAACCGGCACCTCTCGTACCACACGCACCTGCGCCGGATCTTCGGCAACTGCACGACCGTCGCGGGCGACCCGAAGTTCGTGGTCCTGCGCGCGGTGAAGCGCTGACGCGGAGCGGCGTCGCCGCGGCCCTTCCAGATTCTTGCAACACGTTCTACTGTGTGCGCCGCCGCACACCGGCGACGCAGACGCGAGAATCCGGAGGGGCCGTGCACCTCGAATACACGCCTGAGCAAGAGCAGTTGCGCACCGAACTGCGTCACTACTTCGCCGCCCTGGTCCCCGACAACGCCTACGCGCGTTACGCGGAACCCGCCGCCCAGAAGCGCTTCTACCGCGAGACGGTCCGCCGGCTCGGCACCGACGGCTGGCTGGGCGTGGGCTGGCCGAAGGGGTACGGAGGCCGCGGGCTCACCCCGATGGAACAGTTCATCTTCTTCGACGAGGCGGCCCAGGCGGGCGTACCGCTGCCGCTGATGGCCCTGAACACCGTCGGGCCCACGATCATGCAGTTCGGCACCGGCGAGCAGAAGGCGTACTTCCTGCCGAAGATCCTCGCCGGAGAGATCGACTTCGCGATCGGCTACAGCGAACCGGACGCCGGCACCGACCTCGCCGCCCTCAAGACCCGCGCGGTCCGCGACGGGGACACGTACCTCGTGAACGGCCAGAAGATCTGGACCACCAACGGCGACACCGCCGACTGGGTCTGGCTCGCCGTGCGCACCGACCCCGACGCCCCGCCGCACAAGGGCATCACCATGCTCCTGGTCCCCACCAGCGACCCCGGCTACTCCTGCACCCTGATCAACACGCTCGCCTCGCACGACACCACGGCCAGCTACTACGAGAACGTCCGTGTCCCGCTCACCCACCGCGTCGGCGAGGAGAACAAGGGCTGGCGGCTCATCACCAACCAGCTCAACCACGAACGCGTCACCCTCGCCGCCCACGGCACGATGGCGGTCCGCGCCCTGCACAACGTCCAGCGCTGGGCCGCCGACACCAAGCTCACCGACGGCCGCCGCGTCATCGACCTCCCCTGGGTCCGCACCCGCCTCGCCCGCACCCACACCCGCCTGGACGCCATGAAACTGCTCAACTGGCAGATGGTCTCGGCCCTCCAGGACGCCACCCTCACCCCGCAGGACGCCTCGGCGGTCAAGGTCTACGGCTCCGAGGCCCGCCGCGACGCCTACGCCTGGCTGATGGAGATCATCGGCTCGGCGGGCCCCCTGAAGGAGGGTTCGGCCGGAGCGGTCCTCCACGGCGAACTGGAACGCGGCTACCGGTCGGCGGTCATCTTCACCTTCGGCGGCGGCAACAACGAGATCCAGCGCGAGATCATCTCCTGGATCGGGCTGGGGATGCCTCGGGTGCGGCGGTAGTCCTCCCACGCGCGGCGGCGCCATCCACCACGTCGTCCGCGCTGGCCGAAACATATAAGTGACGTATCCCACAGCGGAACAGACGTGCGAACACGCAACGGTCCGCGGGCCATACTGATGGTCATGACACCGACGGCCACCTCCGTGGACGCCTGCTGTTCGCCGCTGCGCGCAGGCATGGAACGCCCGGCCGGAATGGCGCGTCGGGTCACCCTCCCCTGGCGCGGGCTCGGGCAGAGCTCCCGTGTTCGCTCTTCTGCCGCCGCGCCATGTCCGGGTGGCGTGGCGGGAAGGATTGCGTCATGAGCCTTCGCGCGCTCGCCCGCATGTACGCCGACGGCGAGATGTCGACGACGGAGGTACTGGCCGAACTCGGCAGACGCGTGGACATTCCTCTGTCCGAAGGGCAGCGCGGCCTGTGGGCGCTCGCCAGGATGGAGCCGGAGACGTACGCGTACAACGTTCCCGTCTGCTTCTCGTGCGCGGACGTGGACACTGCGGCCCTTCAGGCCGCCTTCCGCGACACGCTCTCCCGGCATCCGCTGCTCTCGGCCACGGTGCGCGAGACGGAGGACGGGCCGCGTCTGTCCCACGGAGACGCGGACGGTTTCTCCGTCGAGTACGTGGACATCTCCGATGTGCCGTCCGATCGGGTGCCGGACCTTTTGAAGGAGAGGGCGAGGCGGCCGTTCGACCTGGCCGGTGGTCCGTTGACCCGACTGGCTGTGCTGCGCCGGTCCGCGTCCGAGACGTACGTTCTGCTGGTCGTCCATCACCTGGTGATCGATGGGGTGTCGGGGCGTCTCGTCGTCGACACGCTGTTCCGTTCGTACCGGGCGCGGGCCGAGGGGCGGGACGTGCCGAGTGAGGTGGGCTCCGCCTCTTTCGGTGAGTTCGTCGCGTGGGAGCGGGACGCACTCGCCGGTGAACGCGCCGAGGAGGACCGCGAGTTCTGGGTACGGGAGCTCGCCGGCGCGGACGTCCTCACCGGGTTGCCCTCACAGGTGGCCTTACCGCCGGACGCGCCGCATGTGGGCGAGGTGCACACCAGCCGGCTGCCGCAGGAGCGGGCCGCCGCCATCGCGGCCTTCACCGCCTCGCACGGGATCAGCCCGGGGATCTTCTTCCTGGCGGCCTTCCTGACGCTGCTGCACCGGTACACCGGGAGCGAGGACCTCGTCATCGGGATGCCGGTGGCCGGGCGCCCGACGGAACACTTCGACCCGGTCGTCGGCTGCTTCGTCAACACGCTGCCCGTCCGGAGCAGGCCGGAGGCCTCCGAGGAGTTCACGTCGTTCGCCCGGCGCGTCCGGTCCACGGTGCTCGACGTGCTGGAGCACGGGACCTACCCCTTCCACCGAATCGTGGACGACCTCGGTGCCCGGGGCGTGAATCCGCGGTCGCCCCTCTACCAGATCGTCTACAACTACCAGGATTCCGCTCTCTCCGGATACCTGGGCGAACGGGCCCGCGCCACCGGCGAGAGCGATTTCGAACTCGTCGACGGGCTGTACCAGCTGGGCGAGTACGACCTGACGGTGGACGTGGCTCCCGGCGACGGGTTCCTGGTGAACTGGAAGTACCACCCCGACGCCTTCTCGGCCGACGCCGTCGCGCGCATGGCGGAACACTTCGCCACCCTGGTGGACAGCATCCTCGGCTCGGACGGGCAGTCGCCGATCGGCGCGCTGGACCTGCTCGACGACGAGGAGCGGCGCCTCGCCGTCGAGGCAGGGAACCGCACCGAGGCCGACTTTCCCGCGCATCGGACGTGCTGGGATCTCTTCGCGGAGCGGGCGGAGGCGAAACCGGACGCCCCGGCGGTCGCCTGCGGCGAGCGGACGCTCACCTATGGCGAACTCGCCGACCGCAGCTCGGCGTTGGCGCAGGCGCTGACGCGTCGAGGCGTCGGCACCGGGGACGTCGTAGGGGTCTGCTACGAACGGTCACTCGACCTGGTCGTGGCCCTCCTCGCCGTCATGAGGCTCGGCGCGGTCTACCTGCCCCTGGACAGCCGACTGCCGGCCGAACGCCTCTCCTACATGGCCGAGGACAGCGGCGCGCACCTCGTCATCTGCCATGAGGCGGTGATGGACAGGCTGGCCGCCGTGGAGATGCCGGGGGTGAAGCTGTACGCGACCGATCGCCAGGACGATCAGGTCGCCCGGGCAGCCGCAGCGGCGGGGGAGACGGCCTCCGATGCGGCGGGCCCGCGAGCCGCCTACATCATCTACACCTCGGGCAGCACCGGGAAGCCCAAGGGCGTCGTCGTTCCGCACACGGCGCTGACCAACTTCCTGCTGGCCATGGCGGACACGCTCCGAGTGACCTCCGAAGACCGGCTGTTGGCCATCACCACGCACAGCTTCGACATCGCCGCCCTGGAGCTCTACCTCCCGCTGATCACCGGCGGGCAGGTCTGCGTCGCCGACTCGGCCACGGCCGCCGATGCCACGTTGCTGGCCGAGAAGGTCGCCGACTGGCGGCCCACCATCATGCAGGCCACTCCGGCGACCTGGGCCATGCTGGTGCGCGTCGGGTGGCGGAACACCGAGGGCGTCAAGGTGCTGTGCGGCGGCGAGGCGTTGCCCGATGGCCTGAAGGACCAGCTCGTGGCGCGCGGCGAGGCCTGGAACCTGTACGGGCCCACGGAGACGACCATCTGGTCGGCGGCCAAGCGGCTGAGCCGTGAGGAGCCGGTGACCATCGGCAGCCCCATCGCCAACACCCAGCTGTACGTCCTCGACCAGAACCTGAACCCCCTGCCGGTCGAGGTGACCGGCGAGCTGCACATCGGGGGCGACGGGGTCGCCCTGGGCTACCACCGGAAGCCGGAGCTGACGGCCGAGCGCTTCCTGGACAACCCGTTCGCGCCCGGAAGGCTGTACCGGACCGGCGACCGCGCGCGCCGACTGCCCAACGGCGAGATCGTCGTCCTGGGCCGGATGGACCACCAGATCAAACTGCGCGGCCACCGCGTCGAACTCGGTGAGATCGAGGCGGCGCTCGACGCCCGGCCGGAGATCGGCCGAAGCGTCGTCCTGCTCGAACACGCCGGCCTGTCGGACAGGCTCACGGCCTACTACACCGCCGGGAGCGGGACGGGGGATGCGCCGGTCGACGCCGCGTCGCTGCGTACGGAACTCGCCAAGACCCTCCCCGCCTACATGCTGCCCGCCGCATTCGTGGCCCTGGACGCCTTTCCGCTCACGCCGCACGGCAAGGTCGACCGGGCGAAGCTGACCGAGGCCGCCCGGACGGTGCCGCTCCCGGATGCCGACGGCCCGGGTGCCGGCAGCCCGGCCGCCGGCAGCCCGGTGCCCGACAGCTCGGTGGCCGCGCTCGACATCGAGCGGACCGTGCGCGGGATCTTCGAAGAGGTGCTCGGCTCGCATGACATCGACCGTGCCGCGGGCTTCTTCGACATCGGCGGAGACTCGTTCGCGGCCATCGAGGCGGTGGAGCGGATCAACCGCGAGTTCGGCTGCTCGCTGCGGCCCACCAGCGTCTTCGCCCACCCGTCCGTCGCGGCGATGGCCCGGCACCTGACGGGACTGCTGCCTGCCGGGCAGGCGCCCGCGGCGCAGCCGGTCGAGCCCGAGCAGCACCCTGATCCGCGCCCTGCCAATCCGGCGGACGACGACGCCTCACTCGATGGTTCGATCGCGGTGATCGGCATCTCCTGCCGGTTCCCGGGCGCCATGGACCACCGCGCCTTCTGGTCCTCGCTCGTGGAAGGACGCAGCGGCTCAACGTCCTGGTCGGCCGAGGAGCTCCGTACGCTCGGAGTGCCGGAGGAACTGATCACCCGAAGCGGCTACGTGCCGCAGCGGTCGGTCGTGGACGGCAGGGCGGAGTTCGACGCGGTGTTCTTCGACATCTCCCCGCGTGACGCCGAGTTCATGGACCCGCAGGCGCGCTTGCTGTTGCAGCACGCGTGGCAGGCGCTGGAGGACGCCGGCTACCGCCCGGAGGACGTCCCCCGGACCAGCGTCACCACGTCCACCAGCACGAACTTCTACCAGGCCCTGCTCCCGGCTCTGATGGCGAACGCGTCGGGCCCGCGCGTCCTGGCCGGCTCCGAGACGTACGCCGCGTGGCTGTTCGCCCAAGGCGGCACGGTGCCCACGATGATCTCCACGAAGCTGGGCCTGCGCGGCCCCAGCATGGCGGTGAGCACCAACTGCTCCTCCGCTCTGAGCGCGGTGAACGTCGCCTGTCAGGGACTCCTGGCCGGCGACGTGGACCAGGCGGTCGTCGGTGCGGCCAGCCTGTTCTCCGCCGGGGAACTGGGATACGTGCACCAGCCGGGCCTGAACTTCTCCAGCGACGGGCGCAGTCGCGCTTTCGCCGACGGCGCCGACGGCATGTCCGGCGGCGAGGGTGTCGGCGTGGTCGTCCTCAAACGCGCCGCTGAGGCGATCGCCGCCGGCGATCACATCTACTGCCTGATCCGCGGCATCGCGGTGAACAACGACGGCGGCGACAAAGCGGGGTTCTACGCGCCCAGTGTGCGCGGCCAGGCCGAGGTGATCCGCGAGGCGCTGGACAAGGCGGGCACGGACCCGTCGACCATCAGCTACGTCGAAGCGCACGGCACAGGTACCAGGCTCGGCGATCCCATCGAGGTCGCGGCGCTGACCGAGGCGTACCGCCACTACACGGAACGCAGCCAGTACTGCGGCATCGGCTCGGTCAAGAGCAACATCGGCCACCTGGACGCGGCCGCGGGGATCGCCGGCCTCATCAAGGTGGCCCTGTCCCTGCAGCACGGCGAGGTTCCGCGGACCCTGCACAGTGACGTGCCGAGCTCGGAGATCGACTGGGACGAGTCGCCGTTCTTCGTGACCGACCGGAATCTGCCGCTGGACGGCGACGAACCCGCACGTGCGGGACTGAGCTCCTTCGGGATCGGCGGTACGAACGTGCACGCCGTACTGGAACAGGCGCCGACCGGTGCGCGGGCCGCCGGACGTCCCGGCCCCCAGGCGGTGGTCCTCTCGGCCCGTGACGGGGAGCGGCTCGGCGTTCTCGCGCGGCAGCTGCTGGAGTTCCTGCCGGGATACCGGGACGCGCACGGTGATCTGGCATCGCTGGCGTACACGCTGCAGGTCGGGCGGCGGGCGATGGCCGAACGCGTGGTCTTCGTCGCGAACGACATCGACGGGCTGATCGCCACCCTGGAGCATTACGTCGAGCGCGGGGCGCGCGGCGCACGCGCAACGGTGTCCGAAGGTACGGCCCGACGGCCCGAGGACGAGCTGCGGGCCATGTTCGAACGCCCCGGGGAGCTGCGGGACCTGGTCGCCGGGTGGCTCGAACGCGGGGAGTGGGACAAGATCGCGCCCCTGTGGGTGAACGGCGTCGATGTCGACTGGCACGCCTACCACCGCGCGCATCCGTCGGCGCGGGTGAGCCTGCCGACGTATCCGTTCGCCGCGAAACGGTACTGGCCGACTGCCGAGGCGGTGCCGGTTCCCCGGGCCGCCGACCCGTTCGACGCCGCGCCTGCTCCTCGGGTGACCGGGCCGCTCGATGCCGTGCCGGTTCCCCGGGCCACCGACCCGGTCGACGCGGCCTCGTTGCTCGCGGCCGCGGCCGGGCCGGAGAGCGTCGAGACGTTCCTGTCCGGTCGCACGTCCGCCACGGACGAGCTGGACAGCCTCTCGCGCCCGCTCGTGCTCGCCCAGCTCGTGGCGGCGGGGCTCTTCGACGCGCCCGTCCGCCGCGACCTGACCGGCCTGAGCGGGCAGAGGATCGCGCCGTCCCTCGCCCCGTGGCTCGATCACACGGTGACCGTGCTGCTGAACCACGGAGAACTCGTGCGTGAGGGCGATTTCGTGGCGCCCAGGAAGAGTGCGCCGAGCCTCGAACAGGCGTGGCGCGCCTGGAGTGTGTGGAAGGACGCCCGTGCCGACGATCCGGAGCTGGCGGCCAAGACCGGCCTGACCGAGCGCATGACCGAGGCCTTGCCCGAGATCCTGTCCGGGCGGACGAAGGCCACGGCGGTCATGTTCCCGGGCGGCTCGTTCGAGCTGGTCGAACCGGCGTACCGGGGCAACGCGACGGCCGACTACTTCAACGACGTGACGGCCGGCGCGGTGCGCGCGGAGGTGGACGCCCGCGGCGACGGCATCCGGCTGCTGGAGATCGGAGCGGGCACCGGCAGCACCAGCGAGCACGTTTTCGCCCGGCTGACGGGCCGCGACGTCGCCGAGTACCGCTATACGGACATCTCGAAGGCGTTCCTGATCGACGCGGAGCGGCGGTTCGGCGGCCAGGTGCCGTACGTGTCCTTCTCGACCTTCGACGTGGAGCGGGAGCCCGGTGCGCAGGGACTTGCCACGGGTGGGTACGACATCGTCATCGCCAACAATGTCCTGCACGCCACCCAGGACATCGTGCGGGCAGTGCGTCATGCCCGAGCACTGCTGCGGCCCGGCGGAGTCCTCGTACTCAACGAACTCGCCCGGAACGACTGGTGGTCGCACCTGACCTTCGGGCTCCTCGACGGGTGGTGGCGGTTCACGGACGGAAGGCGTATCCAGGGCGGACCGGCGCTGTCCTCGGACGCGTGGCACGAGGTGTTGCGGGAGTGCGGGTTCGGCACGGTCGACCTGCTGGCGGAGCCCGCCCGCAGCCTGGGCCAGCAGGTACTGCTGGCGCGC
Organism: Streptomyces sp. NPDC101178; assembly: GCF_044767965.1. Lineage (NCBI taxonomy): Bacteria > Bacillati > Actinomycetota > Actinomycetes > Kitasatosporales > Streptomycetaceae > Streptomyces > Streptomyces sp. NPDC101178. The sequence goes on along the minus strand of NZ_JBIWOZ010000006.1, from coordinate 242,502 downwards.
GCCGGTTCGCCTGTCCCGCGCCGGGTTTCGCCGCCTGCCCCGTCCGGTTCGGTCGAGCAGCACGTCCGCGCGAACGTCGAGCGGATCCTCGCCGAAACGTTGAAGCTGACGGCGGACGAGCTCGCGCCCGAAAAGCCCTTCGCCGACTACGGACTGGACTCGCTCACCGGCGTCTCCCTGGTGCAGCGGCTCAACGAGTCGCTGAGCACGGACCTGGATCCGAGCGTGCTGTTCGAGAACCCGTCGATCAGGCGGCTGACGAGCTTCATCGTCGACGAGGAGGGCGCCGCCGTCGCGGCCGCGGTGCCCGAGCCGGCCGTGGTGCGTGAGGTGTCTGCCGTATCCGAGGCGTCAGCGGTACGTGAGGCGTCCGGCTCACCCGAGGCGTCCGCCGTATCCGAGCTGTCCGCCGTACCCGAGCTGTCCGGCGTCTCCGGGCCGTCCGGCGGTGGCCGGGAGCCCGTCGCGATCGTCGGCATGAGCGGCCGGTTCCCGGGGGCCCGGGACACCGATGAGTTCTGGGACCTCCTGGCCTCCGGGCGGGATGCCGTCTCCAAGGTGGACCGCTGGGACCTCGCGGGGCTGGGCAGCGTCTGCCTGGACGGCGGACTCCTGGACGGCGTCGATGAGTTCGACCCGCTCTTCTTCGGGATCTCCGGTGCGGAGGCCGTCTACATGGAGCCACAGCAGCGGCTGTTCCTCCAGGAAGCGTGGCGGGCGCTGGAGGACGCGGGCCACGCGGGCGACTCGCTCGACCGCGACCGGTGCGGTATCTACGTGGGCTGCGCCGCGGGCGACTACCTGGATCTGACGGGGCCGTCCGACTACCCGGGCCAGGCGCTGTGGGGCAACATGAACTCGCTCGTGCCGTCCCGCATCGCGTACTACCTGGACCTGCACGGGCCGGCGATCGCGGTCGACACCGCGTGCTCCAGCTCGCTGGTCTCCCTCTACCTGGCGTGTCAGGCGCTGTGGGCGGGCGAGGTCACCACGGCGATCGCGGGCGGGGTCTACGTACAGAACTCGCCGCGGCTGTACCTGGCGGCGTCGCGGGCCGGAATGCTCTCCCCGACCGGCCGGAGCCGTGCGTTCGACCAGGCTGCCGACGGATTCGTGCCCGCCGAGGGGGTCGGTGCGCTGGTCCTCAAGCGGCTCTCGGACGCCGAGGCGGACGGCGACCACATCCACGGCGTGATCCGTGGCATCGGGATCAACCACAACGGCACGACGAACGGGATCGCCGCGCCGAACGGGACCTCGCAGGAACGGCTGATCCGGCAGATCTACCGGGACTTCGCCATCGACCCGGCGGGGATCGGGCTGGTCGAGGCACACGGCACCGGGACCAAGCTCGGCGATCCGGTGGAATTCCGGGCGCTCGACCGGGCGTTCCGTGGCTTCACCGACGCCGAGGGGTTCTGCTCGCTCGGCTCGACCAAGGCCTCCATCGGCCATGCGCAGGCCGCGGCCGGCGTGATCGGCGTAATCAAGACACTGCTGGCGATGAGGCACGAGGTGATCCCCGGTCTGCCCCACCACACGGAGACGAACTCCAGCGTCACGTTGGCCGGCAGCCCGTTCTTCGTACACACGGAACCGAGGCGCTGGGCCGTGCCGGAAGGCGGCAGGCGGCGCGCCGCGGTCACGTCGCTCGGCGCGAGCGGAACCAACGCCCACGCCGTCATCGAGCAGCCGTCCGAGCCGCCGCACAGCAGGCAGGACGGGGCCCGATTGATCGCGCTGTCGGCGGCCACGGAGGACGCCCTTCGCGAACAGGTGGCCCGGCTCGCGCACCACTGCCGCGAGCACCCGGACCTCGATCTCGGCGACGTGAGCCACACCCTTCTCCTCGGCCGCAGGCACCTGCGGCACCGATGGGCGATGGTGGTCCGGGACGTCGCGGAACTGGAGAGCCGGTGCGCCGCATGGCTCTCCGGGCAGGACGTCCCGGCGCAGAGCGCGGACTCCGGGTTGCGGGCACTCGCCCAGCAGTTCCTCGACGGTCAGGCACCGGAATTCGCCGAGTTGTTCCGCGACAGCCGCTACCGCCGCGTTCCGCTGCCCGGCTACCCCTTCGAGCGGGAACGCTATGCGCTGCCGAACCGCGCGACGGCGGACGACGGGCCGCGGCGCGATGACGAAGTCCTCACCGGCGACGAGTTCTACCTGCGGGAACATCAGGTGCAGGGAACCGGGATCGCCCCGGGAGCGATGTATCTGCACTGGGCAGCAGCAGGGGCGAGGCGGACCGCGAGCGACCCGGTTCGCTTGAAGGACATCGTCTTCCTGCGGCCCCTCGCGGTGTCGGGCGTGCCGCGCGCACTGCGGGTGGATCTTCGCGCGGACGGCGACGCCACCCGGTTCACGGTGTCCTCCACGGAGTCCGCCGCAGACGAACCCGTACTCCACTGTCAGGGCGAGGTGTCCGCCGCGGAGCCGACGGCCGCGCGGGCACTCGATCTGCCCGCGCTGCTCCGGGGGTTCCGGTCCACAGCGTTCGACCCCCAGCGGTTCTACGCCGAATGGCGGGAGCGCGACATCGCCTACGGCCCCACCTTCCAGGGGGTCGTGGCGGTGCACCGTGGTGACAACGCGGTGCTCGCCGAACTGCGGCTGCCCGGCACGGCGTCAGGAACCGCGGACGGGGCCGTCCCGCATCCCGCGCTGGTGGACTCGGCGATGCAGTGCATGAGACTGCTCGACGGCGACGGCGACGGCGACGGCGACGGCGATCGGGTCGGGTTGGTGTTCACCATCAAGTCGGCCGAAGTCCTCGCCCCCGGCGGGACGACCATGTGGGCCCTGGTGCGCCGCGCCGAAGACACGCGTGGCGCGGACCGGATCGACATCGACCTCGCGACCGACGACGGCACCGTGTGCCTGCGGCTGAGAGGCATCGCAGGCCGTCGAACCGAGCGGACGCCGGACCGGGCGCGTGCCGAGCAGGCGCCGGACCCGGTGGACGGTGTCACCACGCTGGTGCCGGTGTGGGATCCCCTTCAGCGGACGGAGTCCGCGACCTGGCCGCAGACTTCCGCATCCGTGGGCATCGTCGCGGCTCCTGGGCGGGCGCGGGACGCTCTCCTCGCGCGCCTGCCAGGCGCGCACGTGCTCGCGGACCCGTCGCCGCGTACGTACGACGACCTGGAGGCGTCTCTCCGGTCGGCCCCCGAACTCGACCATCTGATCTGGGTGGCGCCCGATGCCGTGGACGACCGGTCCGGTGCGAGCGTCGTCGAGGGCCAGGCCGGCGGCTCGCTGCATGCCTTCCGTACGGTGAAGACACTCCTGGCCGCAGGGTACGGCGACCGCCCCTTGGGGCTGACCCTCATCACCGAGCGGGCGCACGCCGTTCATGAGGCCGAGGCCGTGGACCCGGCGCACGCCGGTGTCGCCGGCCTGGCGGGGTCGACCGCGAAGGAGTACCCGAACTGGCGGGTGCGGGTGGCGGACGTCGCGGCCTACGACGCGCCCTCTCTCGACGCGGTGCTCGGCCTGGCCGCGGACCCGGACGGCAACCTGCGCATCCACCGCGACGGCCGGTGGCACGGGCAGCGGCTGATGACGGTTCAGCCGGCCCCACCGACGTCGTCCCGGCTGCGGCAGGGCGGCACGTACGTCATCGTCGGCGGCGCGGGCGCCCTCGGCACGGTCATCAGCGCGTACCTGATCCGCCGGTACCGCGCCCAGGTGGTGTGGCTCGGACGCAGGCCGCAGGACGCGCGCGTCGAAGCCGCCCTTGCTCAGGCGACCGGCGCGGACGGGCCCGCGCCGCTGTACCTGCGGTGCGACGCCACCGACCTCGCGGCCCTGCGCGCGGCGAAGGACGAGATCGTCCGACGGTTCGGCGCGGTGCACGGCGTCATCCACTCGGGCCTGGTGTTCTCGGGGGCGAGCCTGGCCCGGATGAGCGAGGCGCAGTTCGAAGACGTGCTGCGCTCCAAGGTCGACGCGAGCGTCCGGTGCATGCAGGTGTTCGGCGGTGACTCGCTCGACTTCGCCCTGTTCCTGTCCTCGATCAACTCCTACCTCAAGGCCATCAAGCAGGCGAACTACGCTGCCGCCTGCACGTTCCTCGACACGTTCGCGCTGACGGTGCGACACCGGTACGGCGCTGCCGGCAAGGTGCTGAACCTGGGCTACTGCTTCAACAACGCACCCACCGACGGAGAGCGGGGCGCGGTGGTCGGAGCGCAGGCGCCTCTCATCCAGCCGGACGAGCTGACGGCGGCGATCGAACGACTGTGCGCGGCGCCGGTCAGCAGGCTGACGCTGATGAAGTTCAGCCCCGCGCTCAACGACCGGGGCATCGTCCTGGGCGACGACGACGTCATCCTCCCCTCGGCCGTGGAGCCGGACGCCGTGCCCGCCGACGTCCAGGAACCGGCGCCGGCCCCGGCCCTCGACCTGGACCGGCTGCGCGCCCGCATCGCCGAGCTGACCGCGCTCGCGATCTGATCGCGGCCATCGAAGGGACTGACCATGAAACACCTGCTGCTCGGCTTCCTCTGGTCCCATCTGCGCACGCTCGGCGCGTTCCGGGTCTCCGGCCAGACCCCGGAGGCCGCACGGGAGTCGGCAGGCCTCGCGCCGGGGTACGGCGCCTGGTTCGACGAGTGCCTGCGCATCTTCGAAGGGGCCGGCTACATCGAGCGGCGGGACGGCAGGATCCTGCTCGACGAGGCCAGGCCGCACCGGCCGGTCGAGCAGTTGTGGCGCGAGTGGGAGACGGAGAGGCCCACGTGGCGGGAGAATTCCGACCTCGCGGCCACCCACCTCCTGGTGGAGACCACCTTGCGTGCCTTTCCCGACATCCTCACCGGACGGCGGCCGGCCACCGAGGTCATCTTCCCCGGCGGATCGCTGGAGCTGGTGCAGAACGCCTACGCGACCAACCCGGCGTCGGCGTTCTTCAACCAGGTGCTGGCCGCCGACCTGGTGGCGCGGCTGCGACGGCGGGCGGAGGCCCGGACGGCGGACGGCGCGCGGATCCTGGAGATCGGCGCCGGTACGGGAGCCACGAGCGCCGTCGTCCTGGCGGCGCTGCGGTCCGCGCGGCTGGACGTGCGCGAGTACTGCTACACCGACATATCAAGGGTCTTCCTGAACCACGCGGAGCGTCTCTTCGGTGCGGAGAACCCTTGGCTGACCTGCGAAATCCTGGACATCGAGCGCCCGGTGGCCGATCAGGGCCGCACCCTCGGCGCGTACGACGCCGTGGTCGCCGCCAACGTCCTGCACGCTACCCGGGACATCCGCCACACCCTGCGCAACGCCAAGGCGCTGCTCCGGCCCGGCGGACTCCTTGTCCTGAACGAACTGACCGCGAACAATCTGCTCAGCCAGTTCTCATTCGGTCTTCTCGACGGATGGTGGCGCTACGAGGACCCGCACCTGCGGATCCAAGGCAGCCCGCTGCTCTCCACGGAGCACTGGCGGGACGCCCTGACGCAGGAAGGATTCCGCGCGGTCGCTCTGCCCGCGCGGGATGCCGAGGATCTGGGACAGCAGATCATCGTGGCCGAGAGCGACGGCGTCATACGGCGGCCGACGGCCGTACCGCGCCCGTCCGCGCCGCACGCGGCACCGGTGCGCGAGAGTCCGGCGCGAACCGTAACCGATCACAGCGACGCGAGCGAGCCCGGAGACCGGCTGCGCGTCCACATCGAGGCAGTCGCGCTCGATGTGCTGGCCGAGGCGCTGGACATCCCGCGAACGAGGATCGGGCGGGACGAGTCCTTCTCGAATTACGGGCTCGATTCGATCTTCGCGGTGAACGTGGCCCGGACCCTGGGCGGGACGCTGGGCATCGACCTCGACATCACGGTGCTGTTCGAGCACAACACCCTGGCCGAGCTGGGCGAGTTCATCGTCTCCGAGTACGCCGAGGAGCTGCGGGACGCGCTTCCGCCGGAGCCCGCACCGCCGGACGGGGTATCCGGTCCCGTACAGCCTGACCCTCAACCTCGACCTCAGGCTGAGGTCGACGAGGCGGCGCTCGACGGCATGGCGATCGTCGGCATGTCCGCACGCTTCCCCGGGGCCGACGACATCGACGAGTTCTGGCGGATCGTCGAGCAGGGCGGACGGCACATCACCGCACCGCCGGAGAAACGCGCGGACTGGGCGTCGTACGACAGCGACGAGGCGGCCGCCCTGCGCGGCGGATTCCTCGACGGGGTGCATGCGTTCGATCCGCTCTTCTTCCGCATGTCGATGACCGAGGCGCGCCAGGTGACGCCGGAGCTGCGCCTGCTGCTGATGGCGTCGTGGAACGCCGTCGAGGACGCCGGCTACCGGCCGGCCGAGCTGCGGAACCGGCCCACGGGGGTGTTCGTCGCCACGACGCAGAGCGAATACCGGCCCGCTGTCAGCGACCTGATGAGCCTGCCGTCGCCCGCGATGGTGCCCAACCGGATCTCGTACCTGCTCGACCTCAACGGCCCCAGCGAGCAGTACGACACGACGTGCTCGTCCTCGTTCGTGGCCCTGCACCGGGCGATCCGGTCCATCCGCGACGGCGAGTGCGAGCAGGCGATCGTCGGCGGGGTGAACCTGGTGATGTCGCCTGCGGGTTTCGGCGGGATGCGGGCCGCCGGGATGCTCAGCCCGAGCGGTGACGTACGGCCGTTCCAGGAGGGCGCCGACGGTACGGCGCGCAGTGAGGGCGTCGCCGCCGTACTGGTCAAACCCCTGCGCCGGGCCGTGGAGGACGGGGACTTCGTCCACTGCGTCGTACGCGGCACCGGCGTGTCCCACGGCGGCAGGGGGGTGTCCTTCACGGCACCCAACATCAAGGGCATGAAGGCAGCCGTCGCGCACGCCTACGCCGACGCCGCGATCGATCCGGGCGCCGTGGAGTACATCGAGACCCACGGCATGAGCTCGATGCTGGCGGACAGCGCGGAGCTGGCGGCGCTCGGCGCCGGACTCCGCACCGGGAACCACGGCGCGGACGTGACGTATCTGGGCAACGTGAAGCCCTGCATCGGGCACACGGAGGTGGTCTCCGGCCTGGCCGCGCTGGTGAAGACCGCGCAGGCGATACGGCACGGCGTGATCCCGGCGATCCCGGGCTTCGGGCAGCTGCACCCCGAGCTCTCCCTCAAGGGGACGCGGCTGCGCATCGCCGAGCAGAACCTGCCGTGGCCCGAGCGCACCGACGACGCCGGCCGGCCGCTGCCGCGCCGCGCGGGCATGCACAGCTTCGGGATCGGCGGCGTGAACGCGCATGTCGTACTGGAGCAGTACATCGCCCCCGCACACCCGGACGACGACCCGGGTGAGCAGATCCTCGTGCTCTCGGCGCAGAGCGTCGACGCTCTGCGCGAGCGGGCACGCCGGCTGACGCACCGGCTGGCCGGAGCGGATCCGCGCTCCTGGGCGGACATCGCATACACGTTGCAGGTCGGCCGGGAGGCGATGAGCTGCCGGCTGGCGTTCGTGGCGCGGAGCACCGACGAGGCCGCTCGCGTTCTGGACGCCTGGCTCGACGGCGACCCGGACACGCTCGCCCGCGTGGCGTTCGCCGACGGCGCCGACCCCGCTGCCGGCCCCGGGTACGACGGGAAGCCGACGCACCGCGACGACGTGGCGGAACACTGGGTGGCGGGCACGTCCATCGACTGGGGCGTGATGCGTCGCGGCGCTCGGCGCAGGCGGATCCCCTTGCCCGGGTATCCCTTCGCCCGCCTGGCGTGTTTCGCCGATCAGGTGCCGCGGTCGGATCAGTCCGCGCACACCGGCGACGGCTCCCCTGGCGGTGCGGACGCAGTGGACGGCGAGGACCGCGAAGCCTTCGTCGCCGATCTCGTCGCCTCGGTGCTGGGCCTGCCGCGCCACGAGATCGACGGTACGAGGTCGCTCGCCGACTACGGCCTCAACTCCCTGCTCCTGGTCGCGATGCTCGGCCGGATCAGCAGCGCGTTTCCGGGCTTCCGGCCAGAATGGTGGCAGCCGCACGACACGTTGGACGACGTGGTCGCGAGGCTGTCAGAGGCGGAGGCCCGCTCCCCGCGCGTGTCGGCCCCGGAGCTGGTCCGCCTCAACGGCGCGACCGAGGGCAGGCCGGTGTTCTGGATCCACGGCGCCCTCGCCGGCGTCGAGTCCTACCGCACGATCGCCGAGCGGATCGACCGCCCGTTCTACGGCATCCAGGCCCGCGGCCTACTGTCCGAAGACCCGCCGATCGAGGGCGTCACGGCCATGGCCGCGTACTACACCGAGGTCATCCGCTCGGTGCAGCCCGAAGGGCCGTACGACGTCGGCGGGTTCTGTCTCGGTGGCATCGTCGCCTACGAGGTGACCCGGCGGCTGCAGGAGCAGGGGCAGGACGTGGCCTCGCTGACGATGGTGGACTCGCCGGACGGGACCGGTCTGGCGAAGGCGAACGCGAACGGGTTCCAGTCCGCCCGGAGCGCGGCCCTCCAGGTCGTCAACTCCCTGCTCTGGCCGCCGGGGGAGAAGGACCCGGCGGTCCTGCGTGCCCGTCTCGTCCACCGGGACGAGGTCGCGGAGAACCTGGACGAGGACGCGTTCGTCCTGCGGCTCGCGGAGCTGGCGGCCGAACGCGGCCTTGCCATGAGACCTGACCGGACCGCGCGGTTCGTCAGGCGCAACATGGCGATCCAGCTCGCCTACCGGCTCGGCGAGCACACCATCAGGCCCCTGCCGCGGCCGGAAGCCGTGGTGTGCACCTACTTCCGCAACCGGCGCGGGCTCTTCCTGGGCGAGGTCGAACCCTACTTCCAGCTCGCCGGCGAAACCTTCTCCCTCGACCACGTGAACTACCGGCAGGACTGGGAGCGCGAGCTGCCGGGCCTGCGCCTGGTGGAGATCGACGCCGCGAACCACATGACGATCCTCAACGACGCGGAGCCGCTCACCGCGATCGAGGAGACCTGCCTGGCGCTCTACGCGCCCGACGAGATCGGGGCCACCCGTGGCTGACCAGACCGCCGCCCGGACGTACGGCCGCCAGGAGCCGGTGGCGATCGTCGGCATCGGCTGCCGACTGCCGGCCCGGATCGATGACCCGACCGCACTCTGGCAGGCGCTGCTCGACGGTGTCGACGCCGTGCGCCAGGTGCCCGCCGACCGGTGGAACGCCACCGCCTGGGCCGACGCGGAGGCGTCCGGCGGAGCGGCGAACCGGCGCGGTGGATTCCTCGACGACGTCACGGGATTCGACGCGGAGTACTTCTCCATCCCACCGGCAGAGGCCCGGCAGATGGACCCGCAGCAGCGGATCGCCCTGGAGGTGGCGTGCGCCGCCGTCGAGGACGCACGGCGTTCCACGACGAGTCTCGCCGGCACGCGCACCGGTGTCTTCATGGGCGCGATGTGGCAGGAGTACCCGCTGTTCACTCAGGGCGCCGCCGAGGCGATCCACGCCCACTCGGCCATCGGCTGGGACACCTCGGTGATCCCGTCCCGCATCGCGTACGCGCTGGGGCTGCGCGGCCCCGCGATGGGCGTGGCGACCGCGTCCAGCTCCTCCTTGGTCGCGGTGCACCTTGCCGTGCAGAGTCTGCGCTCCGGCGAGTCGGACTTCGCCCTCGCCGGCGGCGTCAACCTGATGCTGCATCCGAACACCTCGGTGGCCATGACGAAACTCGGCACACAGAGCGCTGCCGGCCTGAGCCGCGCCTTCGACGGTGACGGCGACGGCTACGCACGAGGCGAGGGCTGCGCGGTGGTCGTGCTGCGCCGGCTGTCCGACGCGCTCGCCGACGGCGACCGCGTCTACGCCCTGGTGCACGGCAGCGCCGTCAACAACGACGGCGCGACGGACGGACTGACCGCCCCCGGCCGCGAGGCGCAGACGGAGGTGCTGCGATCGGCGTGGGAGAACGCGGGCGTCGCGCCGGGTGCGGTGTCGTACGTCGAGGCGCACGGCACGGGCACGCCGCTGGGCGACGTGACGGAGGCGGGCGCGCTCGGCGCCGTGTTCGGGCCCGACCGGCCCGCACCGCTGCGCATCGGCTCGGTGAAGACGAACTTCGGCCATCTCGAACCGGCGGCCGGCGTGCTCGGGCTCGTCAAGGCCGCGCTGGCGGTGCACCACGGCGTCATTCCCCCGAGCCTGCACTTCCGCACACCGAACCCGCGCATCGACTTCTCCGCCGAACGTCTGGAAGTGGTCACCGAAGCAGCCGCGTGGCCGGACGGGCCGCGGTTCGCGGGGGTGAGCAGCTTCGGATACGGCGGCACCAACGCGCATGTCGCCCTCGGCGAGGCGCCCGAGGGCGCGCCGGCACCGGGCGCACCGGACGCGGGTGCTCCGGTCTGCCTGACGGTGTCCGGCACGAACCCGAACGCGCTCGCGCGCAACGCCGCACGGCTGGCGAGCCACCTCGGGCAGTCGCCCGGGACGAGGCTGTCCGACGTCGCCCACTCGCTGGCGACGACCCGTACGCAGCACCCCACGCGCGGCGTGGTGATCGCCGCCACGCCGGACGAGGCGGTCGCCGGTCTGCGGGCGCTCGCCGCGGACGAGAACCATGACGCGGTGGTGACGGGCGCGGCCGCCGAGCGCGGCCGCGTCGCGTTCGTCTTCCCCGGCCAGGGCGCCCAGTGGTGGGGGATGGGCCGGGCGCTCTGGGAGCAGAACGATGCGTTCCGCGAGGCCGTGACGGCCTGCGACGAGGCCCTCGCCCCGCACACCGGGTTCTCGGTCGCAGCAGTCGTGCGTGGGCACGACGGGATCGCGCCGCCTTTCACGCGTACGGACGTGGTGCAGCCGGCGTTGTTCGCGATGTACGTCGGGCTCGCCGCGATGTGGCGCGCCTGGGGCGTCGAGCCCTCGGCGGTCGTCGGCCACAGCCAGGGTGAGGTGGCCGCGGCGGTCGTCAGCGGGGCGCTGAGCCTGGCCGACGGCGCTCGCATCGTGGCGTTGCGCGCCCGGGCCGTGCACGACCATGCGCCGGACGGGGCGATGGGACTCGTGGAGCGCCCGGTCGGCGAAGTCACCGAGCAGCTGGCGGCCTACGGCGAGGCGCTGTCCGTCGCGGTGGTGAACACCGCGCGCTCGACCGTCGTGGCCGGAGACGCCGAGGCGGTGGACCGGTTCCTCGCGCAGATGGAGGACACCGGCGCGTACTGCCAGCGTGTGGACGTGGACTACGCATCGCACAGCCCGCACATGGACGTGCTGCTGCCCGCGCTGCGCGAGCAGCTCACGGGCCTTGCCCCGGCGGATGCGGGGATCGCCTTCTACTCAAGCGTGACGGGTCAGCGGGCAGCCGGTCCGGAGCTCGGCGCGGACTACTGGTGCCGCAACCTGCGCGAGCCGGTCCGCTTCGATCGCGCGCTGGAACGTCTGCGGGCGGACGGGTTCGGGGTCTTCGTCGAGGTGAGTCCGCATCCGGTGCTCCAGATAGCCCTGGCCCAGGGCACCGAAGCCGACGCGGCGGCCGTCGTGGTGGGCAGCCTGCGCCGCGAGCGCGGCGGGATCGAACAGCCGCTGCGGGCGCTGGCGGAGCTGCACGTCCAAGGGGTCCCCATCCCGTTCTCGGCCCCGGACACGCGCCGGGCGGACCTTCCGACGTACGCCTTCGAACACCGCCGCTACTGGCTGGACGAACATGACGACGCGGTCCCGGCCGTCGACAACGGCTCGTGGCGCGAGGACGTGATGGCCCTGCCCGAACCCGAGCGCCCGGGATCAGTGGTCGCACTCGTCACGCAGGAGGCCGCGGCCCTGCTCGGCCGGCCCGCGGCAGGCGTGCGCCCCGACCTGACGCTGCGCGAACAGGGCTTCGACTCCCTCATGGTGGTCGAGCTGCGCAACCGGCTCAGCGCACGGACACGGGTCTCGCTGCCCACCGTGCTCGCCTTCGACTACCCCACACCGCAAGCCATCGCGACGCTGCTGCTGACGCACGCCGATACGCAGGACGCGCGGGACGAGGCCCCGGAGGTCTCGCCCGCCGTCGCCGAGCTGCCCGCGCGGCCCGACGATGACGACCCCGTCGTGATCGTGTCGATGGCCTGCCGGCTTCCGGACGGAATCGACACGCCCGAAGCGTTCTGGGATCTGCTCGCCGACGGCCGCGAAGCCTCCTCCCCGTTCCCGCGGCGCTGGGACGGATGGGACCTCGACACCATCGAGGAGACGGAGCGCGCCGCCACCGGCAGGCGCTTCGAGCGCAAGGGCGGCTTCGTACGCGACGTCGAGGACTTCGACGCCGCGTTCTTCGGGCTCAGCCCGCGTGAGGCGCTGTCCCTGGACCCGCAGCAGCGGCTCGTCCTGGAAGTCGTGTGGGAGGCGATCGAGAGGGCCAATCTGCGCACCGCGTCCCTCGAAGGCAGCAACACAGGCGTCTACCTCGGCGCGATGAGTTCGGACTACGACGTCGCCCGGCGCTGGGACGTCGGGAGCAGCGACGGCTACAAGATCACCGGCAACGGGTCGAGCCTGATCTCCGGACGGGTGTCCTACACCCTCGGCCTGTCCGGACCGGCGCTCACCATCGACACCGCGTGCAGCTCCTCGCTCGTGGCCCTGCGCCTGGCCTGCGAGGCGCTACGCAACGGTGAATGCGACCTGGCGCTCGCCGGCGGAGTGACCGTGATGAGCACCCCGCAGATCTTCGTCGAGTTCAGCCGCCTCAACGGGCTGGCGGCCGACGGCCGTTGCAAGAGCTTCGCCGACGACGCCGACGGGACGAGCTGGGCGGAAGGCTGCGGCGTCCTGGTGCTCAAGCGGCTCTCGGACGCGAGGCGCGACGGTGACCGGGTGCTGGCCGTCGTACGGGGCACCGCCATGAACCAGGACGGCCGCAGCCAGGGCCTCACCGCGCCGAACGGCCTCGCGCAGCAGCGCGTGGTCCGCAGTGCCCTGGCCGACGGAGGGCTGACCCCGGCCGACATCGACGCCGTCGAAGCGCACGCCACGGGCACCGTGCTCGGCGACCCCATCGAGGCCGGCGCCCTTGCCTCGGTGTTCTCCGGCCGCGTACGACCCCTGCACCTGGGATCGGCCAAGTCCAACATCGGCCACGCCCAGGCGGCGTCCGGCGTCATCGGCGTCATCAAGATGGTGCTGGCACTCCAGCACGAGTCGCTGCCCCGCACGCTCCACGCGGAGAAGCCGAACACCCGGATCGACTGGACCGGCGGCGAACTGGAGCTTCTGCGGGAGCCGAGGAAGTGGCCGCGGACCCGGCGGGTGCGTCGCGCCGGCATCAGCTCCTTCGGTATCAGCGGCACGAACACCCACGTCATCATCGAAGAAGCACCGGAGACACCGCAGGCCGTCGTCGCGGACCGGCCCGGCGACGGTCCCGTCCATCCGTTGGTGATCTCGGGCACCGACGCGGCCGCCCTGCGTGCGCAGGCCCGGAACTGGGCCGAGTGGCTGGACGCGCGGCCCGCCGCGTCGATGCGGGACATCGCCCACACCTCCGCCGTCGGCCGTACGCACTTCGACGCGCGCGCCGTGGTCTTCGCGGGCAACGCCGTGGATGCCGCAGAGGCCCTGCGAGCGGTCGGGCCCGGCTCCGGTACGGCGCTGGGGAAGATCGCCTTCGTGTTCCGCGGCCAGGAGGCGCAGTCGCCGGGAGCGAGCCGTCAACTGCTGGAGCAGAGCCCGGTGTTCCGCGACACCGTGGCGGAGTGCGACGCGGTCCTCTCGCCGTTGACCGGCTGGTCCGTGCTGAAGGTGCTGCGCGGCGAGGAGGACGTGAGCGGTCCTGATGTGCTGCCGTGCACGCTGTTCGCGACCTGCCTCGGACGCGCGGCGCTGTGGCGCAGCTGGGGTGTGGAGCCGGCGGCGGTGGTGGGCGACGCGCAGGGCGAGGTCGCCGCCGCCGTGGTGAGCGGGGCGTTGAGCCTGGAGGACGGCGCCCGCGTCATGGCCCTTCGAGCCGGCGCGCGCTCGGGGGACGCGGTCGGCGGTGCGATGTCAGGGGTGGTCCCTGCCCGGACTTCCGTCCCCTTCCGTTCGGGCCTGACGGGCGAGGTCGTGCCGGGCTCGCAGCTCGGCGGCGACTACTGGCTCCGCGATCTGCAAGAGCAAGAGCAAGAGCCGGAGCGAGAGCGAGGGCCGGAGCAAGAGCCGGAGTCGGAGCCCATGGGGCTCGACCGTGCGCTGGAGCGGCTGCGCGGCGAGGGGATCGGAGCGTTCGTCGAGGTGGGCCCGTCCTCCGACGGCGGCTCTGGCGGCGTGGACCAGCTCTGGCGAGCGGCCGCCACGTTGTTCGAGCGGGGCTTCCCTCTGGACTGGGAGCGAGTCCTCGGGTCCCATGGCGCCGGAAAGGCCGACGTCCCGACGTACGCGTTCCAACGGCAACGCTTCTGGCTCGGCGATCTTCCCTCCGGGCCCGTCACGGTGACGGCCGGTCAGGCTGCGGACGGCCACCCGTGGTTCGACGCGATCACGACGCTTGCCGGCAGCGGCGGTCACCTGTTCACCGGTCGGCTGTCGCTCGACGACGACCCGTGGCTGGCCGATCACGTCGTCGGCGGACAGGTCTACGTACCGGGCGCGGGCCTGATCGACGCCGCGCTGTTCGCCGCCCGGACCGCAGGTGCCGACGCCCTGGCAGACCTGACGCTGCTGGAGCCGGTCGTCCTCCTTCCGGGCCGTACGCTGCGGATCCAGGCCACCGTCGGCGATCCGGACGCGCACGGACGACGCCCGTTCGCGCTCCACAGCCAGCCCGAGGACACGGATGAGCCGCTGGTCTGGCAGCAGCACGTGAGCGGAGAGTGTGTGACCCGTGCGGGAGCCGACGCCACCATGCCGCCGGACCTCGACGACTGGCCGGTGCCCGATGCCCGGGCCCTGGACACCGAAGCCTTCTACGGACGCGCCCTCGCAGGCGGGCTCGACTACGGCCCGGCGTTCCGGGGATTGCGCGAACTCGCCTGCCGCGACGGCGTCCACTACGCGCGGGTGTCCCTTCCGCACGAGCTGGACACGGCCGGCCACGGCCTGCATCCGTCGCTGTTCGACGCGGCCCTCCAGGTCGTCGTCGCCGGTCTGATGGAAGCGGGTGCGGCTCCCGGGCCGCTCGTCCCGTTCATCTGGTCGGACGTCGAGCTGTTCCGTACCGCAGGCAGAGAACTGACCGTGCGCGTGTCGTACGAGTCCGGCGGGGACGAGGACCTCGCGGCGGCCACCGTGTGGCTGGCCGACCCGGCAGGCGGGCCGGTGGCCCGGATCGGCGGGCTGAAATTCCAGCCCGGCCGACGCCGCGGCCACCCGTTCGCCGAGCACCTCTACCGCGTCGGCTTCGAACCCGTACACCTCGGGGCCGAAGCCTTCGACCCGGCGGGCACTCTCGTGGTCGGTGACACGGAGCTGGGCGCGGGGCTCGGCGCCGACGTCGTACCCGACCTGGACGCCCTCGTGGCGCGGCTCGATGCCCGGGCGCATGCGCCTCGGCGGCTGCTGTTCGCGCTGCCCGACGACGCGTCCGCCCGGCCGGACGACGCGGAACGCAGCGCCGCCGAAACGCTGCGGACGCTCCAGGTGTGCCTCGGGGACGCCCGGCTCCAGGGCGCGGAGCTCGGGTGGATCACCCGCGACGCGGTGTCGTCGAGCCCTGATGATCAGGTGGGGAACTGGGCCCATGCCGCCGTGTGGGGCATGGTACGCACGGCCCGTACGGAACAGCCTGAGCGGCTCCTGCGCCTGATCGACCTCGGTCCCGGCACCCCGGACTTCCGGCTTCTGGCGCGCGTGATCGAGACCGCCGGCGAGCCGGAGTGCGTACTGCGCGGCGAGACCGCCCACGTACCACGGGCAAGGCCGACCGTCGCGGAGGTCGACGCGCTCGTCCTGCCGGACGGAGGTGGCTGGCAGGTGGACCGGCGGGATGACGGTCGGTTGGACGTCATCGCCGCCCCGCACGAGGAGGTGGCGCCGTCGGAAGTCCGCGTCGGAGTACGAGCCGCCGGGATGAGACCGGAGCAGGCACCACAGGTCCTGGAGTTCGCGGGGATCGTCAGGGAGGTCGGCAGCGGCGTCACCTCCGTACGCGTGGGTGACCGGGTCATGGGCCGTGCGGCAGGCGCGCTCGGCGATGAGATCCGCGTGGACGGTGCCGCTCTCAGGCCGACGCCCGCGCACCTCACCTTCGCCCAGGCCGCAGCCGGTCCGTCCGCCTCCGATCTGAGGCAGGACGAGGGGGCGTTCACCGCCTTCGACGTACGCGAAGCGCCGTACGCCCTGCGCCACGCGCAGCAGAACGCCGCACACAGGACCGTGCTGACCCTGCCACGCGCCCTCGACCCGGACGGCACGGTGCTGATCACCGGCGGTCTCGGTGAGCTCGGCAGCGCGCTCGCCGCACACCTGGTCCGCGCGCACGGAGCGCGGCGGCTCGTGCTGCTGTCGCGGCGCGGCGGCAACGCGCCCGAAGCCGGCTCGTTCGTGCGGGAGCTCGAAGCCGCGGGCGCCGAGCGGGTGGACCTGGTCGCGGGCGACGTCGCGGACCGGGCCGCGGTGGCCGCCGTACTGGAAGGGATCGACCAGGGCCATCCCCTCACGGCCGTGTTCCACCTCGCCGGCGTGCTCGACGACGGCCTGGTGGAGGGCTTCACCGCGGAGCGGCTGCACCGGGTGATGGCACCCAAGGTCCAGGGCGCGCGCCTGCTGGACGAGTTGACCGAGCGGTTGGACCTGGCCGCGTTCGTCCTCTTCTCCTCTGCAGCCGGAACGCTGGGCACCGCGGGACAGAGCGGATACGCGGCGGCCAACGCGACGCTGGACGCCCTGGCGGCGAACCGGCGCAAGCGGGGCCTTGCCGGACTCAGCCTCGCTTTCGGACTCTGGGAACAGGCCGGAGTGGGCATGACCGCCCACCTCGGCAAGGCCGAGCTGGGACGCCTGCGGCGTCAGGGGATCGGCGCCCTGACCTTGGCCGAGGGCCTGCACGCCCTGGACGTCGCACTCGCGCGGCCCGAGACCCAGCTGATGCCCGTACGCCTGGAACTGGCATCGTTGCGACACGCGCTCGGCGATGCGGAAACGCCTCCTCTGCTGCGCGCCATGCTGCGGCGAACCACCAAGGGGCGCGAGGCCGAAGCCTCCGGGACCGTGCAGTCGCTCGATACGCGGATGGCGGACGCCACCGACGCCGAACGACCGGCCCTGCTGCTGGAGCTCGTCCGCAGCGAGGTCGCCGACGTGCTCGGCCTGCCCGGACCCGACAGCGTGCCGGCCGACCGGGCACTGCGTTCCCTCGGGATCGACTCGCTCACCATGGTCCAGCTGCGCAAGCGCCTCGCCAAGCGGCTGAACACCACGCTGCCCGCCACCCTGGTGTTCGACTACCCGACCGCCGAGGCCATCGCCGGGCTCCTGCTCCACGACGCCACCACCTGAGAGGGAACGAGAAGTGAAGACAGAGGCCCTGTTCATCGCGGGTACCGCGACCTACCTGCCTCCGGCGACCAAGGTCGAACAGGCCGTCGCCGACGGCCGGTTCGACGCCCAGGACGCCGAGGACACGCAACTCGAATCGGTCTGCGAAGCCACGGACGAAGCTCCGCCCGAGATGGCGGTGGCCGCTGCCGAAGATGCCCTGCGAAGGTCGGGTCACCGGGCCGAGGACATCGCGCTGCTGCTGCACGCCTGCGTGTACTTCCAAGGACTGGAGCTCTATCCGACGGCTTCCTACATCCACCGCGAAGTGCTCGGGGACCATTCGGTGCTCGCCTTCGAGGTCAAGAACGCTTCCAACGGCTGTATGACCGCGCTGGACATCGCGGCGCGTTCCCTCTCGGCCACCGACGACGTGGCGGCGCTGGTGACCACCGCCGACAAGGTCAGCCTGCCCGCGATCGACCGCTGGAACAGCGACATCGGCATCGTCCCCGGCGACGGCGCGTCGGCGATGGTGCTCAGCAAGAGGTCCGGGTTCGCCCAGGTGCTGAGCACCTCCACGGTGTCGGATCCCACCCTGGAGCGCCTGCACCGCGGCGACGCGCCCTTCACGCCCCACCACGACCCGACGCTCCCCATCGACCTGCGGCTGCGCAAGCTGCAGTACCTGGGAGACGTCGAGCTCGACGAGTTCACCCGCCGGTTCCGGGCCGGCCTCAGCGACTGCGTCGACGGGGCCCTGCGGGACGCAGGCATACGTCTGGGCGACATCGCCCGGTTCGTCGTCCCGCACTTCGGACGCACCGTGCTGCAGCGCGAGGTCCTCGCCGCACTCGACATCGACCTCGATCTCACGACCTGGTCCTGGGGCCGCACGGTCGGCCACCTCGGCGCGGGCGACCAGATCGCCGGACTCGACCACCTCGTACGGGAGCGCGCCGTGGACGTCGGCGACCTCTGCATGCTGCTCGGCGTCGGCGCCGGCTTCACCTGGACGTGCGCCGTGGTCCGGATCACCGAACTTCCCGCGTGGCCGACGCGGCCGGCCGGATTCGACCTCGGGGCCGGGCGGATCTGATGCGCTGCTACGTGTTCCCGGGACAGGGCACCCAGAAGAAGGGGATGGGACGCAGCCTGTTCGCAAGGTTTCCCGACCTCCTTCGGCGCGCCGACCGGGTGCTCGGATACTCGATCGAGGAGCTCTGTCTGGAGAACCCGGAACGACGGCTCTCCGAGACGGCGTACGCGCAGCCGGCGATCTACGTCGTCAACGCGCTGCACTGGTCGGCGGCGCAGGAGGATCTGCCACCCGCGGACTTCTTCGCGGGCCACAGCCTCGGCGAGTACAGCGCCCTGCTCGCGGCCGGCGCCTTCGACTTCGAAGGCGGCCTGACGCTGGTGCAACGCCGTGCGCAACTGATGGGCGAGGTCGGCGGCGGTGCGATGGCCGCAGTCGTCGGTGTCTCCGAACAGATCGCCGAGGAGACCCTGAAGCGGCACGGCGCCACCGGCGTCGTCATCGCCAACTACAACGCGCCCGAACAGATCGTGCTCTCCGGCAGCCACGAGGAACTGGCGCACATCAAGCCGGTCTTCGAGAAGGTGGAGGGTGTCCGGGGCTTCATCCCCGTCCGGGTCAGCGGACCCTTCCACTCGCCGGCCATGGCCCCGGCCGCCGCGCGTTTCGGCGACCTCCTGGCCTCGGTCGACCTGGCCGAACTGCGGACACCGGTCATCTCCAACGTGACCGGCCGGCCGTTCGGCCCCGACGCGCGGGAGGTCCGCGCACTGCTCGCCGAGCAGATCGCCCAGCCCGTCCGCTGGACCGAGTGCATCCGGTATCTGCGGGACGCGGGCGTGTCGGTCTTCATCGAACTCGGCGAATCGAAGGTGCTCACCTCGCTCATCGACCGGATCACCACCGCGCAGGAGCCCGCGCCCGACCCGCGCCGAGACCTGATCGAGCGCATCAGGCGTGAAATCCTCCAGCCGGAGATCGGCGACGAGGCGCTGAGCTTCGACGAGGACGCGTCGTTCCGGCAGCTCGGCCTGAACTCCATCATCTACGTACGCCTGGCCCGCCGGGCCGGGACGGTCCTCGGCATTACGGTCAAGCCGGACGTCATCTTCCAGCACCGTTCCTGCGCGGCCCTGGCGGACCACCTCCTGACCCGCGACGACATCGCACCAGCCGTCTCCCAAGCCGTCACCCCCGCCGCGGCGCCGGAGGCCCCACCCGCGCCTCTGCGCGAATACCAGGACGAACGGGTGACGGCCCTGCTGCGCGACTGCGCGAACGGGACCCTCACCGTGGACCGGACCATCGACGCGATCCGCGCCCTCGCGTGAGGAGCGCCGGTTGCGGCATTACGTCGTTCTGCCTCCTTGAGCGGGTGGGGCGAGCGGGGGCGCGACCTCTCGCTCACCCCGCTCCCATGGGAAGATGGCTGAGTGACGCTGGAGGACCTCGTCCGGCTGCGCCGGGCCCGTGACCGCATGGACCGTGAGTACGCGGAGCCGCTCGACGTGGCGGCGCTCGCCCGCGGTGCGCTCATGTCGCCGGGGCACTTCTCCCGCAGCTTCCGTTCCGCGTACGGCGAGAGTCCGTACGGCTACCTCATGACCCGCCGGATCGAGCGGGCCAAGGCGCTGCTGCGCCGCGGGGACCTGTCGGTGACCGACGTCTGCTTCGCCGTCGGGTGTACCTCGCTCGGGTCCTTCAGCTCCCGTTTCACCGAGCTGGTCGGCGAGAGCCCCAGCGCCTACCGGGCGCGGCCGCACGAGGAAGGCGCCGCCATCCCGGCCTGTGTCGCCAAGATCCACACGCGACCGGTCAGGAATGGAGAAGCGAAAGTGCCACCCCGTCCGTAGCGTGAACCTCATGGAAATCAAGCTCGCACAGACCTTCATCGCCGTCGACGACCACGACAAGGCGCTCACCTTCTACCGGGACGTTCTCGGCCTGGAGATACGCAACGACGTCGGGTTCGAGGGGATGCGCTGGGTGACGGTCGGCTCCCCGGCGCAGCCGGACGTCGAGATCGTCCTCGAACCGCCGCTCGCCGACCCCAACGCCCCGGCCGCCGACAAGCAGGCCATGGCCGAGCTGCTCGCCAAGGGCCTGCTGCGCGGTGTCATCTTCTCCACCGACGACGTCGACGCGACCTTCGAGCGCATCCGCGCCGCGGGCGGCGAGGTGCTCCAGGAGCCGATCGACCAGCCGTACGGAGTCCGTGACTGCGCCTTCCGCGACCCGGCCGGCAACATGCTGCGCTTCAACCAGCCGCGCAAGGGCTGAAGCCTCCGCCGTTGGACCGGTTCCGCTGCGGTGCGGGACCGGGGCGGACGAGAATAGAACGTAACGTTCGAACCTGGTGAGACCGGGCCGGGGCCGCCGGAGACGGACGTGAGCGGCGGCGGCCCCGCGCGACAGATGGAGAGACGATGAGCAAGGCCGCAAGGACCGGATCGCAGTCGGCAGCGCAGCCGGTCGCCGACAGCCACGAAGTGATCCGGGTGCACGGGGCGCGCGAGAACAACCTCAAGGATGTCGACATCGAGATCCCGAAGCGCCGGCTGACGGTGTTCACCGGGGTCTCCGGCTCCGGCAAGAGCTCGCTGGTGTTCAACACGATCGCCGCGGAGTCGCAGCGGCTGATCAACGAGACCTACAGCGCCTTCGTCCAGGGCTTCATGCCGACGCAGGCCCGCCCCGAGGTCGACGTGCTCGAAGGGCTGACCACGGCCATCATCGTCGACCAGCAGCGGCTGGGCGCCGACCCCCGCTCCACCGTCGGCACCGCCACCGACGCCAACGCGATGCTGCGCATCCTCTTCAGCCGGCTCGGCAAGCCCCACATCGGCTCGCCCAACGCGTTCTCCTTCAACGTGGCGTCGGTCAAGGCCAGCGGCGCGATCACGGTGGAGCGCGGCGCCGGTACCAGGACGGAGAAGCAGACCTTCACCCGTACCGGCGGCATGTGCGTCCGCTGCGAGGGCCGGGGCACGGTCTCCGACATCGACCTCACCCAGCTGTACGACGACACCAAGTCGATCTCCGAAGGCGCGTTCACCATCCCCGGCTGGAAGTCGGACAGCTGGTGGACCGTGCGGACCTACGCCGAGTCGGGCTTCCTCGACCCGGACAAGCCGATCCGCAAATTCACCAAGAAGGAGATGCAGGACTTCCTCTACCGGGAGCCGACCAAGGTCAAGGTCGAAGGCGCCAACCTCACCTTCGAAGGGCTGATCCCCAAGATCCAGAAGTCGTTCCTCTCCAAGGACAAGGAGGCGATGCAGCCGCACATCCGGGCCTTCGTGGAACGCGCCGTCACCTTCACCACCTGTCCCGAGTGCGCGGGCACCCGGCTCAGCGAGGGTGCCCGTTCCTCGAAGATCAAGAAGATCTCCATCGCCGACGCCTGCGCGATGCAGATCAGCGACCTGGCCGAGTGGGTGCGCGACCTCGACGAGCCCTCGGTGGCGCCGCTGCTCGGCGCGCTGCTCGGCACGCTCGAATCGTTCGTCGAGATCGGCCTCGGCTACCTCTCGCTCGACCGGCCCTCGGGCACGCTGTCCGGCGGTGAGGCGCAGCGCGTCAAGATGATCCGCCACCTCGGCTCCTCGCTCACGGACGTCACGTACGTCTTCGACGAGCCCACCATCGGCCTCCACCCGCACGACATCCAGCGCATGAACGACCTGCTGCTGCGGCTGCGCGACAAGGGCAACACCGTGCTCGTGGTGGAGCACAAGCCGGAGGCCATCGCCATCGCCGACCACGTCGTCGACCTCGGCCCCGGCGCCGGCAGCGCGGGCGGCACCGTCTGCTTCGAAGGCACGGTGGAAGGACTGCGGGCCGGCGGGACGCTCACCGGCCGCCACCTCGACGACCGGGCCGTCCTCAAGGAGAAGGTGCGCACTCCCTCCGGCACGCTGGAGATCCGCGGCGCCTCGGCCCACAACCTCCAGGATGTCGACGTCGACGTCCCGCTCGGAGTCCTCTGCGTGGTCACGGGTGTCGCCGGTTCCGGCAAGAGCTCCCTCATCCACGGATCGATCCCGGCCGGCGAGGACGTCGTCTCCATCGACCAGACCGCGATCCGTGGCTCCCGCCGCAGCAACCCGGCCACCTACACCGGGCTCCTCGAACCCATCCGCAAGGCGTTCGCCAAGGCCAACGGCGTGAAGCCCGCCCTGTTCAGCGCCAACTCCGAAGGCGCCTGCCCCACCTGCAAGGGCGCCGGGGTCATCTACACCGACCTGGCGATGATGGCGGGCATCGCCACCGTCTGCGAGGAGTGCGAGGGCAAGCGGTTCGAGGCCTCCGTGCTCGACCACCAGCTCGGCGGTCGCGACATCAGCGAGGTCCTCGCGATGTCGGTGGACGAGGCGGAGAAGTTCTTCGCCGAGGGGGAGGCCCGCGTCCCCGCCGCGCACAAGATCCTCACCCGGCTCTCGGACGTCGGGCTCGGCTACCTCCGCCTCGGCCAGCCGCTCACCACGCTCTCCGGCGGTGAGCGCCAGCGGCTGAAGCTGGCCACCCACATGGGCGAGAAGGGCGGTGTGTACGTTCTCGACGAGCCGACCACCGGTCTGCACCTGGCCGACGTGGAGCAGCTGCTGGGGCTGCTCGACCGGCTGGTCGAGTCCGGAAAGTCGGTGATCGTCATCGAGCACCACCAGGCGGTCATGGCGCACGCCGACTGGATCATCGACCTCGGCCCCGGCGCCGGACACGACGGCGGCCGGATCGTCTTCGAGGGCACCCCGGCCGACCTGGTCGCCGACCGCTCCACCCTCACGGGCGAGCACCTCGCGGCGTACGTCGGAGGCTGACGGGAGTGCTTTACGGGGCCGGGGGACGCCCTCCGGCCCCGAACCGGCCCTCGCGGCTCAGGACGGCCGGTCGCGGTGGAGCCACGACGGGACCTCGGGAACATCCGCGTCCCAGGCCCGCGGCTGTTCGGGCTCCGGCTCCGGCCGCGGCTTCGGTGGTGGCGGAGGCGGGAGCACCGGATTCGGCTCCGGCTCCGGTTCGGGGGCGGCCGGAGGTACGGGCTTCGGCGCCGCGCTGTCGTACAGCTCCTCGATCACCGTGAAGCGGCAGTGGAAGCTCTGCCAGGCCCCGTCCAGGACCAGCACGAACCCGTCGGACTCCCGGTAGAGCCTCCGGCGCTTCGGGCTCGCCGGATGCACCGGCCGGTACGTCTCGGCCCGCTGCCGCAGAACCGCCAGCGCCTCCTCGCGCGTACCGTCCACATGGTCCATGACACCGGCCGACCAGACCCGGCGCTGACCGCCGAGCCCGAGGTTCTGCTCCACCAGCAGCCCCCACCTGGGCATGATTCCCCCGCTCGTCGATGGTTCCGCCGTGCCGCGGCGGCTCTCCCTCCCCGGAGGCCCCGCGTCGTACCATTGTTCCTGATCTTGTTACGCGTCCTGGCACCGCCCGTACGCCCAGGCGTCGTCCGGCAGTGCGCCCCGCCGCGTACCGGCTCCGCCGGGAGGCCGCCATACTGGACGGGCCGGGGAGGGCGCGGGCAGTGGCGGGGAACGACGGGGGCGAGAAACGGGAGATGGCGGACACCAGGCTGATCCAGAGCCGGTACCGGCTGCTCGATCTGATCGGGCGCGGCGGCATGGGCGAGGTGTGGCGGGCGCGGGACGAGTCGCTGGGCCGTCTGGTCGCCGTCAAGTGCCTCAAGCCCATGGTCCCGCAGCACGACCAGGCCTCCACCCGCATCCTGCGCGAACGCTTCCGCCGCGAGGCCCGGGTCGCCGCCTCCCTCCAGCACCGGGGCGTCACCGTCGTCCATGACTTCGGCGAGCACGAAGGCGTCCTCTACCTCGTCATGGAGCTGCTGGAGGGTCACAACCTGAGCCAGCTCCTGGAGGAGAACCAGCAGCGCCCGCTCCCCGTCGACCATGTCGTCGACATCGCCGAGCAGGTCGCCGACGCGCTCGGCTACACGCACCGGCAAGGCATCGTCCACCGTGATCTGAAGCCCGCCAACATCATGCGGCTCACCGACGGCACGGTGAAGATCTGCGATTTCGGCATAGCGCGTCTCGGCCACGACATCGGCGTCACCTCCCGGCTCACCACCACCGGCATCGCCATGGGCACCCCGCACTACATGTCGCCCGAGCAGATCGGCGGCAAGGAGGTCGACCACCGCAGCGACCTCTACTCGCTCGGCTGTGTGCTGTACGAGATCGCCACCGGTGTACCGCCGTTCGACCTGGACGACGCCTGGGCGGTACTCGTGGGACACCGCGACACCCAGCCCGAACCGCCGCGCACCCACCGCGCCGAACTCCCGGGCTTCTTCGACCGTGTCGTCCTGGACCTGCTGGCCAAGGCCCCCGACGAGCGGCCCGCCGACGCGGGCGATCTGCGCCGCCGGATCGTGCTCGGCCGCACCGGCGGTCAGGCGGTGACCGGCCTCGCGTACCCGTCGGTCCCGCTGACCGGCCCGCCCGACGCCGCTGGGCCCGCCGTCCTCCGTCCGGACTCCGGACTGCCGTCCTGGGCCCGTGGCATGACGCCTGGACACAAGGCCTCCGCCTCCCTCGTCCCGGGGGCCGCCCTGCCCGACCCCGCCGAAGGACTCACCGGCCGCTGGACCACCGCGAAACCCACCACCGCGCCCTCCGACACCGACGGTTCCACCGGGCTGAGGCCCATCGCCCCCACCCCCGAGCTGCTCGCCGACCTCGCCGGCCGCCACAGCTCGGGCGTCGACCTGGGACGGCTGGGCCGGTGGGAGGAGGCGGGCGAGGTGCACCGCGCGGTGGCGGCGGAGCGCGAGAGCGTGCTCGGCCCCGACCATCCGGACACGCTCGCCAGCCGGTACGAGGTCGGCCTCACCCTCAGCCGCACCGGCCGGGCCGCCGACGCCCTGCGCGAGTTCGGCCAGGTCGCCGCGGGCCGCGAACGCGCCCTGGGCCCCGACCACCCGCAGACCCTCGCCGCCCGGCAGCAGACCGCCCACGTCCTCGGCCAGCTCGGCCGCCACTTCGAAGCCCATCAGGTGTACGCGGCGGTCCTCGCCGCCCGCACCCGCTCGATGGGCCCCGACCACCCGGAGACCTTGCGCTGCCGCCACAATCTGGCGTTCAACCTCAGCCGTCTCGGACGGCCGGAGGAGTCGTGGCAGCTGGCCACCCAGGTCGCCGAAGACCGGGCCCGGCTGCTCGGCGCGACCCACCCCGACACGCTCGCCACCCGGTACGAAGTCGCCTACACCCTGGGCCGGTTGGGGCGCTGGGCGGAAGCGCTGGAGACCTACCAGGAGGTCGCCGGGGCCCGCGCCGCCACGCTCGGCGCCGACCATCCCGACACCCTCGCCGCCCGCTACGAGGCCGGTATCAGCCTCGGCCGGCTCGGCCGCAGCGCCGAGGCTTTGGAGCTGTACCGGGGCCTGGTCACCGACCGTACGCGGGTGGGCGGACCGTCCGACCCCGAGACGCTCCGCGCCCGCCACGGCCTGGGCGTCAACCTGGGGCGGATGGGCCGCTGGGAGGAGGCGCTCGCCGAGGCGCGCGACGTGTGCGAGATCCGCGAGCGCACGCTCGGCGCCGACCACCCGGACACCGTGACCAGCTGCCGAGAGGTCGCCGTCGCCCTCGGCTGGCTCGGCCGGTGGACCGACGCCCTCACCGCGTACCGGACGGTCGCCGGGGCACGCGGCCGGGCTCTCGGCCCCGACCATCCGGAGACCCTGGCCGCCCGCCACGACGAGGCGCACTGCCTGGACCGGCTGGGGCGGAAGGAGGAGTCCGCCGAGCTGTTCCGCACGCTCGCCGCCCACCGGGCCCAGAACGCCCTGCCGCCGAACTGAAGCCACCGCCTGCGGAAGCCGCCCCCGGGAACAAGCCCCCGCCTGCGGAAACGGCCCCGGGACCTCTGGCCGGAGGACAGCCCTCCATGTTACGAAGGTGCATGCCCGCACCTGAACCTGAACCGTCCGCTCCGCACCCCGGCGCACCCGCCCGAGGCCGCTACGACGCCGTGATCGTGGGCGGCGGCCACAACGGTCTGGTCGCCGCCGCCTACCTCGCCCGCGCCGGACAGTCCGTCCTCGTCCTGGAGCGCCTGGACACCACCGGGGGAGCGGCCGTCTCGACCCGCCCCTTCGCCGGCGTCGACGCCCGCCTCTCGCGCTACTCCTATCTGGTCTCGCTGCTGCCGCAGAAGATCGTCCGGGATCTCGGCCTCGCCTTCGCCGTACGGAAGCGGACCGTGTCCTCGTACACCCCGGCCCTCCGCGACGGACGTGCCACCGGGCTCCTCGTCGGCGGCGACCGGACGCGGGAGTCGTTCGCCGCGCTGACCGGAGGCGAGCGCGAGTACGAGGCGTGGCAGCGCTTCTACGCCATGACGCGGCGCGTCGCCGAACGGGCCTTCCCGACCCTCACCCAACCGCTGCCCGAACGGGAGGCGCTACGGGCCCGGATCGACGACCCGGAAGCCTGGCGGACGCTGTTCGAGGAGCCGATCGGCGTGGCCGTCGAACGCGAATTCAGCGACGACCTGGTGCGCGGCGTGGTGCTGACCGACGCCCTGATCGGCACCTTCTCCGACGCCCACGATGCCTCGCTGCTCCAGAACCGCTGCTTCCTCTACCACGTGATCGGCGGCGGAACCGGCGACTGGGACGTCCCCGTCGGCGGCATGGGCGCCCTCACCGACGCGCTGGCAGGGGCCGCCCGTGCGGCGGGCGCCGAGATCCGCGTACGCCACGAGGCGACCCGGATCGAGACCGACGGCACGCACGCCGAGGTCACCGTCCGCACCCCGGACGGCGAAC
This sequence comes from Streptomyces sp. NPDC101178, assembly GCF_044767965.1. Lineage (NCBI taxonomy): Bacteria > Bacillati > Actinomycetota > Actinomycetes > Kitasatosporales > Streptomycetaceae > Streptomyces > Streptomyces sp. NPDC101178. Next base: position 215,352 of record NZ_JBIWOZ010000006.1, on the reverse strand, counting down.
ACACCGTCGCCGCCCGCCGGGTGCTCGTCAACGCCTCCCCGCAGGCGCTCGCCGCCCTCCTCGGGGAGACCCCGCCACCGCCCGCCGAAGGCGCCCAGCTCAAGGTGAACATGCTGCTCACCCGGCTCCCGCGCCTCCGCGACCGGTCCGTCGACCCCCGGCAGGCCTTCGCCGGTACGTTCCACATCGCCGAGGGGTACGGGCAGCTGGCCGACGCCTACCGGGACGCGGCGGCCGGACGGCTGCCCGCCGCACCGCCGTCCGAGATCTACTGCCACTCGCTGACCGACCCCTCGATCCTCGGCCCCGGCCTCGCCGCGCGCGGCTACCAGACCCTCACCCTCTTCGGCCTCCACACCCCGGCCCGCCTCTTCACCGCCGACAACGACGCCACCCGCGTCGCCCTGCTCAAGGCCACCCTCGCCGAACTCGACGCCCACCTGGAGGAGCCGATCACCGACTGCCTGGCCCGCGACGAGAACGGCGAACCCTGCATCGAGGCCAAGACCCCGCTCGACCTCGAACGGGACCTCCGCCTGCCCGGCGGCCACATCTTCCACCGCGACCTCTCCTTCCCGTACGCGACCGAGGCCACCGGGAAGTGGGGCGTCGAGACCGCCCACGCCAACGTCCTGCTCTGCGGAGCGGGCGCGGTGCGCGGCGGCGGGGTCAGCGGGGTGCCCGGCCACAACGCGGCGATGGCGGCGCTGGGTTAGGGGGTGTCCGGCCCTGATCCGCCGGACACCCCCAGCCCCTACCGCAGGTGCCGCTGTTCGACGGCGGCGGCGATGGCCGTGTGGCCCGCGGGCCCCGGATGCAGGCCGTCGCCGCTGTCGTACTCCGGCAGCAGCCGGGACGGACGGTCCGGGTCGCGGAGCGCGGCGTCGACGTCGGTGACGGCGTCGAAGATCCGCCCGGTCCGCACGGCCTCGTTGACCCGTCGGCGTACCGCGTCCTGCTCCGGCGTCCACCGCGGCCACCCTTCGAACGGCGTGATGGTGGCGCCCACCACCCGCAGCCCGGCGGACCGGGCGCGCAGGGCCAGTTGGCGGTACGCGGCCACCATGCGCGACGGGTCGCGTTCGGCGGGCACATGGAAGAGGTCGTTGACGCCCAGGTGCACCAGGACCGTCCGCAGCCCCGGCAGCGACAGCACGTCCCGGTCGAAGCGGGCCTGGCCACCAGGTCCGTAGCGGTCGCTGTCGAGCAGCAGCCGGTTGCCGCTGATGCCGAGGTTGGCGACGGCGGAGCCGGGCAGTCGGCGCGCCAGCTGGTCGGGCCAGCGCAGGTCCGCGTCGTCGGGTGTGCCGGCGCCCTCGGCGATGGAGTCGCCCAGCACGGCGACGACCGGGCCGCGCGCGCCGGTCGTCTCGATGCCGGTCAGGAGGAGGACGGACCGGGTGCGGACGCCGTCGACGGTGTGCCAGGCGTGGGTGTCGCGGTGGAAGGAGAGCGGGCCGGTGGGGCCCGGGAGCCGCGTTGCGACGGTCAGCGGGGAGCCGTCCGGCACGCGGAGGCCCTCCACCGGGTCGCTGGTGAGGGTCGCGCCGGCGGCCAGCCATCCTTGCGGCTGCCCGGCGAAGGTGACGGGGCGGCCGTCGGCGGTCACCGGGCCCACCAGTACCGGCGCGGTCCCGAAGGCGTGCGCGTACCGCAGTCTGACCTGCCCGCCCGCCGAGAGCCGCAGCCGGGTGGTGCAGAGCCCGTCGGTCAGCCCGGCTGCCGCGAGCGGATCGTCCGCCGTGGGCGAGGTCTGCGCGGTGGCCCAGGAGGTGGTCCAGGGCGTGGCGGGGTGCGGGCGGGCGGCCTCGCGGTGACCGGCCGCCCGCGCGTCCGGGGCGGTGAGAGCCGCCGCCATGCCGGTGGCGGCCGCGTACAGCAGACCTCGCCTCGCCGTCGCGGGAGCCCGGCCGGTCACGGGGAGGGCGGCGGTGTGCGGGACGCTGCTCATGGGGTCGGGCCTCCGGTGATCGGTCCTGGGCAACGCGCACGCGGACCGACCTGGACGGGGCTCGGTGACGTCCAACAGCCCCTGGGCGGAACGGTGCTGCCATTCTGGCGGCAGCCGGCGGCGCGCGACAGCCCATGACGCGGCGCGCCGCCCGCCCAGCCGCTCAGTCGGCCGACAGCACCCAGCCCGCCGCCGCGATCCGGCCCGCGTCCCGGGGGCGGCCGGAGTCGAAGACCGTGCCGACGCCGTCCCGTACCCGCAGGGAGTCCACATACGCGCCGCGCCCCACGTACAGCTGATCCGTCGCGTACCGCCACCGCAGTCGGACGCTTCCGCCGCGCCACGCCGACAGGTCCGCCTCCGCCCGGTGCCACACCCGCCCGGACCAGCCCGAGACCCAGCCCTCCGGGTGCGGCTGAGGTGCCGGGCGGTGGCGGCCCGGGCCCACCGTGGTGAACGGCACCGGCTGCCACGCCCCGCCGGCCGAGGCCTCCAGCACCAGCCGGTCGGAGCCGGGCTCGGTGTCCCACCACAGGGCGCACTCCAGCCTGGGGCGCGGGGAGTCCAGGCGGAGTGCGGGCAGGGTGAGCGTGGCGGTGGAGGCGCTCGCCATGCCGGAGAACCAGGCCGTACGTCCTCGCTCCGGCCGGACCGGCACCGCCCGGGCCAGCTGGTTGGCGGTCGCCACCCGGGGCGCGCTGCCCGAGCGCCAGCTCCGTACGGGATGGACCGAGTTGCCCAGCACGATCAGGAACGTGTCGGTGGACGGGTCGAGCACCAGGCTGGTCCCGGTGAAGCCGGTGTGGCCCGCCGAGCGCGGCGTGGCCATCGCGCCCATGTACCAGTGCTGGTAGAGCTCGAAGCCGAGGCCGTGTTCGTCGCCGGGGAAGGCGGTGTTGAAGTCGGTGAAGAGGAGGTCGACGGAGTCCTCGGAGAGGATGCGGGCGCGGCCGTAGACACCGCCGTTGAGCAGCGTCCGGGCCAGGACGGCCAGGTCCCAGGCGCAGGAGAAGACCCCGGCGTGACCGGCCACGCCGTCGAAGCTGTAGGCGTTCTCGTCGTGCACCTCGCCCCACACCAGGCCGCGTTCCAGGCCGGACCACGGGAGCCGGGCATCCTCGGTGGCCGCGATCTTCGGCTTCCAGGAGGCGGGCGGGTTGTAGCGCGTGCGGTGCATCGAAAGCGGAGCAGTGATCTCGTCGTGGAGCAGGAGATCCAGAGTGCGACCGGTGATCTCTTCGAGGATCAGTTGCAGCGAGATCAGGTTGAGGTCGGAGTAGAGGTAGGCGCTGCCGGGGGTGCTCGCCGGGACCTCGTTCCAGATCATCCGGAGCTTTCCCTCCCGGGTCGGCTCCTGGTAGAGCGGGATCCAGGAACGGAAACCCGAGGTGTGGGTGAGCAGCTGGCGGACCGTGACGGACTGCTTGCCACCGCCCGCGAAATCCGGAAGATACGAGGCCACGGTGGCCTCCAGCTCCAGCGCGCCGCGCTCGATCTGCTGCACCGCCAGGATCGACGTGAACAGCTTGGAGATCGACGCCAGGTCGAAGACGGTGTCCTCGGCCATCGGAATCTGCTGCTCCACCGGGAACTCCACCCCGGTGTCCGTGCTCTCGTCGTACCCCGCGTAGCGCACGGCATGGCCGATCGGCCGGTGCAGCGCGACCGTGCCGCCCCGTCCGGCGAGCAGCACCGCGCCCGCGTACCAGGGGTGCTTGGGCGAGTCGGCGAGGTACGCCTCCGCCTCCCGGACGAGCCGGTCCAGCGGCCCCTGGAGCAGCCCGGCGCGTGTGGCGCTGCCGCGCCGCAACGTGGGCCCGGGCCGGCGGGCCTTTGATCCCATGCCCGCTCCCGTCTCCGCCGCCACCGTGCCCGGCGCGCCCCGCTCGGCCGCCCCCGCCAGAGGGATCGGTGCCAAGGCGAGCGCGCCGCCGAGTGCCAGTATCCCGCCGCCCAGCCTCCGGCGGCCGATGCCGCTCCCGCTTCCTCGCGGTTTCCCGTCGCCCGCCGTGTGCCCGGTCCCTCCCGGCTCCCCGCCGCCCGCCGTGTCCCCGTTCTCCGTCGCGTACCCGGTCATCCGCAACCCCTTCCCATGCCCAGAAGGGCCGCCGGGCCGATCCCCGTACGACCGCTCCGGCGCGAAAGTAACTTCCGAGATTTCGCCGAGCAGTGAAAGTTCCTGCCGCCGCAGAGGTTACTGTCGCCTCCGCCGTCCCGTACGCCTCCGGGCCCGCAAAGAATCTGACACTGCATCAGAAAATCTCTTCCCTCGGCCGAACGGCTGCGGCATCCTGCCGCCCATGGAGACGGAGCTGAGCAGAGAACTGGGCATCGAGCACGCCATCTTCGGCTTCACGCCGTTCCCCGCCGTCGCGGCGGCCATCAGCAGAGCCGGCGGCTTCGGTGTGCTCGGCGCGGTCCGCTACACCGACCCGCGCGAGCTGGCCCGCGACCTGGACCGGCTGGACAAGCTGGCGGACGGCAGGCCGTACGGACTCGATGTCGTCATGCCGGCCAAGAAGGTCGAAGGTGTCACAGAGGCGGACGTCGAGGCGATGATCCCAGACGCGCACCGGAGCTTCGTCCAGGACCTGCTGATCCGCCACGGCGTCCCGGAACTCCCCGAAGGCGAGGCGAGCGGCTGGCGGATCACCGGCTGGATGGAGGAGGTCGCCCGGGGCCAGCTCGACGTGGCCTTCGATTACCCCGTCAAGCTCCTCGCCAACGCCCTCGGCTCCCCGCCCGCCGACGTCATCGACCGCGCCCACAGCCACGGCGTCCTCGTCGCCGCCCTCGCCGGAAGCGCCGAACACGCCCGCCGCCACGCGGCGGCCGGCATCGACGTCGTCGTGGCGCAGGGCTACGAGGCGGGCGGCCACACCGGCGAGATCGGCTCCATGGTGCTCGTCCCCGAGGTCGTCGAAGCCGTCGCCCCGCTGCCCGTACTGGCCGCCGGAGGCATCGGCAGCGGCGAACAGGCCGCCGCCGGACTCGCCCTCGGTGCTCAGGGCGTCTGGCTCGGCTCCCTCTGGCTCACCACGGAGGAGGCCGACCTCCACTCCGATGCCCTCACCCGCAAGCTCCTCGCCGCAGGATCCGGCGACACCGTCCGCTCCCGCGCCCTCACCGGGAAGCCCGCACGCCAGCTCCGTACCGCGTGGACCGACGCCTGGGACGACCCGGCCGGCCCCGGCACCCTGCCCATGCCGCTCCAGGGCCTGCTGGTCGCCGACGCCGTCTCCCGGATCCAGAAGTACGAGGTCGGCGAGTTGCTCGGCACGCCCGTCGGCCAGATCGTCGGCCGGATGGAGACCGTACGCACGGTGCGGGCGGTCGTCGACGACCTGACGCGCGGCTTCGAACGGGCCGTCACCCGCATCAACCGCATCGCCGGAAGGAGCGCCACATGAACCAGCCGCCCAACGGCTTCTGGGCCCAGGCCGCCGCCGACCCCGACCGCACCGTCCTCGTCGCGCCCGACGGCGAGGAGTGGAGCGCGGGCCGGCTGCACGCCGACGTCAACCGCATGGTCCACGGACTGCGCGCGGCCGGGATGAGCGAAGGCGACGCGTTCGCCGTCGTCCTGCCCAACGGCACCGCGCTCCTCACCGCCCACCTCGCCGCCTCCCAGGCCGGCTTCTACCTGGTCCCGGTCAACCACCACCTCGTCGGCCCCGAGATCGCCTGGATCGTCGCCGACTCCGGCGCCCGCGTCCTCATCACCCACGAACGCTTCGCCGCCGCCGCGACGGCCGCCGCCGACGAGGCCGGTCTCCCGGAGAGCCACCGCTACGCCGTCGGCACGGTCCCCGGCTGCCGCCCGTACGCCGAGCTGCTCGACGGCCACCCCGCCACCCCGCCCGAGGGCCGCACGCTCGGCTGGGTCATGAACTACACCTCGGGCACCACCGGCCGCCCGCGCGGCATCCGCCGACCGCTGCCCGGCAAGCTCCCGGAGGAGACGTACCTCGGCGGCTTCCTCGGCATCTTCGGCATCCGGCCGTTCGACGACAACGTCCACCTGGTCTGCTCGCCGCTCTACCACACAGCAGTGCTCCAATTCGCGAGCGCCGCTCTCCACATAGGACACCCGCTCGTCCTCATGGACGGCTGGTCGCCCGAGGAGATGCTCCGCCTCATCGACACCCACCGCTGCACGCACACGCACATGGTCCCCACCCAGTTCCACCGACTCCTCGCGCTGCCCGACGAGATCAGGACCCGTTACGACGTCTCCTCCATGCGGCACGCCATCCACGGGGCCGCGCCCTGCCCCGACCATGTGAAACGCGCCATGATCGACTGGTGGGGGAGCTGCGTCGAGGAGTACTACGCGGCCAGCGAGGGCGGCGGCGCGTTCGCCACGGCCGAGGAGTGGCTGAAGAAGCCCGGGACTGTCGGCAAGGCCTGGCCGATCAGCGAACTCGCCGTCTTCGACGACGAGGGAAACCGGCTGCCGGCCGGTCAACTCGGCACGGTCTACATGAAGATGAGCACCGGTGGCTTCAGCTACCACAAGGACGAGACCAAGACCCGGAAGAACCGCATCGGCGACTTCTTCACCGTCGGCGACCTCGGTGTGCTGGACGCGGACGGCTATCTCTTCCTCCGCGACCGGAAGATCGACATGATCATCGCCGGTGGCGTGAACATCTACCCGGCCGAGATCGAGTCCGCCCTGCTCACCCACCCCGCCGTCGCGGACGCCGCCGCCTTCGGCATCCCGCACGCCGACCGGGGCGAGGAGGTCAAGGCGGTCGTCGAACCGGCCGAAGGGTACGAGGCCGGTGACGCGCTCGCCGCCGAGATCCTCGCGCACTGCGAGGAACGGCTCGCCGGCTACAAACGGCCGCGCTCCCTCGACTTCATCGCCGCCATGCCCCGTGACCCCAACGGCAAGCTCTACAAGCGGCGGCTGCGCGAACCGTACTGGCAGGGCCACGAACGGCCCTTGTAGCGGGTCTGTGAGAGAACGGCCCCGGTAAGCGGGGTCGGTGAGAGGAAAACCCCTCACCGACCCCGCCGGTCGGCTACCGCCGCTCATGCACGCGCACCACCTTCAGCTGCGGCGAGCGCGCGATGTCCTTCTCGCAGAACCGGGACGTCACCCACCGCTCACCGGAGAACAGCCGCGTCTGGTCGCTGTAGTGCGGCGAGTTCGGGTTCGACGACTGGGAGTACGTGAGCAGCGTCCGGGCCACCGGGCACCGGCCGGCGTTCCAGCCGACCGCCTGGATGTAGCTGGAACCGGCCGACACCTCCGTGTAGCCGCCCGCCGCCGGGTTCCACACCGGCTCGATCTTGTTCCAGATGCCGAGCGACTCCGTGCCGCCGCCGACCGGGACGCGCTTCCCGTTCCGTACGACGAACTGGTGCGTGCCCAGCGGTGCGTCCAGCGCGATGCCCGACGCCCGCAGCTCCGTCACCGTGTCGGCCAGAGCCCCGGACAGGCCGGGCGCGGTGGTGTCGATGCCGCGCGGCGTACGTACCGGATCGGCCGGGTCGAACGGCACCTTCCACAGCGCGGCCGCGGGCACCGAGGAAGCCGCCTTGCGCCAGAACCGGTCGAAGAGCAGCGCGCCCCGGCTGCCGCTGTCGACCGTCCGGTCCCACCGTCGCAGCACCGGGCAGGCCGCCGACACATCGACCGCCGTACCGTCGCCGCCGACAGCGGTCCCGCCCGGCAGCGCCGCGCACCACCGTGCCACGTCGGCCGCGACCAGATCGCCGGTCGGCGCCCGGTTCGCGAACTGCTGGCGCTCCAGGTCGCCGACGCGCAGCCGCCCGCGCTCCGCCATCGCCGCGACATCCTCGATCGCGCCCCGGGTCCGGATGGAGCGCTGCGTGGCGACCGTGCCGAAGACCCGCTCGTAGCCGGTCAGCGGCCGGTCGGCGTTGGTGAGCCAGGCGCTGTCGTTGGAGTTCTCGACGTACGGGGCGCCTCTGAGCGTCGGCATCCGGCCCGGCCCGAAGATCCCGGGCTGTACCGCGTCCCGGTCGCGGCCGAGCGCGCACGCCGACGTCGAGCCGTCCAGCACCGCGAGACCGGCCGACGGATAGGTGGCCCGGCCCAGCGGCGTCGAGCAGCGGGCCGCCAGCTCGTCCGTGATCCTCGGCAGCACCTGCGACTGCGAGAAGAAGGAGTTCCCCGACCGGTCGGCGGCGATCGTGTTCACCCACGGCAGCCCCTGCGAGCGGCGGAGCGACCGCTCGATCCCGGCGGTGGAGCGGGCCTTGCTGAAGCCGAGCGCGGTGTCGGCGGCGCGCAGATTCGCGGCGTTCGGGTCGTTGAGCGCGTAGGCGGTGGTCGCCGTCCAGGGCAGCGGCAGCGCCGCACCGAACGCGGTGACGACCGGGCCGTACCGGGTCCACCACTGGCTCCGCGTCACCGGCGCCCCGCCCTTCACCGGCACGGTGACCGTACGCCGCGTCATCCGCTCCGGCACCCCGTCCACCAGATAGACCGTGGGATCGGACGGATCCAGCGCCAGCTGGTGCAGGTTCAGCGGCACGCCGGTCGCCACGGTGTGGCTCCAGGCCACGTCCGCGTTGTGGCCGATCGAGATGGTCGTCGAGCCGAGGAGCGAGCCGCCCGCCACGTTCAGCTCGCCGGGGATGGTCTGCTGCGACTGCCAGAAGCGGCGGCCGCCGTCCCACGGGTAGTGCGGGTTGCCGAGGAGCAGGCCGCGCCCGTTCGCCGTGGTCGAGCCCCGGAAGGCGACCGCGTTGGAGCCCATGTCCGCGTGTCCGGTCGACAGCAGGCGCTCGGCGGCCGCCGCCGCCTCCCGCGGCGTGACTCCGGCGGCGGGCGGTGCGACCGTCGGCGGCTGTGCGGCCGTGATGCCGTCGATGCCGCGCCCCTGGCCGCCGAGCACGGAGAGTGCGGCGCCATGGGCCGCCACGTCCAGCGCGCTCACCGGCCGCACCCAGGCGGCGCCACGGCAGGCGGGATCGGTGATGCGGGTGCGATTCTGCGCGAGCCACGCGTTGTACCCGGCGGCGAACCCGCGCATCGACTCCTTGACGTCCCGGCTCGGACCCGCCGGAGCCGGAACCTTCAGCAGCCGCTCCACCGTCCCGCTGTCCCGGACGCCCCGGAAGAACAGATCGCTGGAGAGGTTCTTGGTCGCAGAGGAGAGCGAGCCGCCCGGCGCCGCGTCCGGCCCGAAGTACTTCGACCGCTCGCCGCGCACGGTCGCGAACCCGTCGGCCAGCGTGCACACCTGGTCGGCGGCCTGCGCCCAGCCGGTGCCGAAGCCCAGGTTCGCGTAGTCCTTCGCCACGATGTGCGGAATGCCGTACTCCGTGTACCGGATGGTGGCGGAGAGCCCGCCGCCGGACAGGCGCCGGGCCTCAGTTCCTGGCGAGGCGACGGCCGGTGGCAGCGACGCCGCCACGGTGAACAGGGCTAGGGACGAGACCGCGAACAGTCTCAGACGGTTACGGAAGGTCAAGGGTGTTCCTCCCAACAAGGCGGGTGGCCGAGGAGGTTGCCCGAACCGCCGGGCAGCCACGCGCCACTCAGCCAGGGCACTCGTCCCTCTGTCAACCGTCTGGTCGGTATCCAGCCGCTCCGACGCCCCCGATCGTTTCCCGGCACCGCCCGGAACTCCCCGACGGCCCCTTGACCCGCCGCGTCCGGCCGCACAGGATCACGCCCATGACCGGTGTACGCAGCAGTACCGTCGACGGCGTCCTCACCCGCAGCGCCCGCCGCACCCCGGAACGGATCGCCGTGCGGTACGGCGACCGGGCCTGGAGCTACGGCGCCCTGGACGCGGCGGTCTCCACCGCGGCGGCCGTCCTGACGGCCGAACACGCGCTGCACCCCGGCGACCGGGTGGCCTCGTACGCGCACAACTCCGACGCCTACCTGATCGCCTTCCTCGCCTGCGCCCGGGCCGGCCTCGTCCACGTGCCCGTCAACCAGAACCTGACCGGCGACGACCTGGCGTACCTCCTGGACCAGTCCGGCTCCGCCCTCGTCCTCACCGACCCGGACCTGGCGGACCGCGTCCCGGCCGGCCGTCCCGTACGTGCCCTGCGGGACGCCCCCGGCTCGCTCCTCGACGTCCTGGACACCGCGAGGCCCTTCACCCCGGAGCGCGCGCCCGGCTCCGGCGACCTGGTGCAGCTGCTCTACACCTCCGGGACCACCGCCCTCCCCAAGGGCGCGATGATGACGCACGGGGCCCTGGTCCACGAGTACGTCAGTGCCATCACCGCGCTCGATCTGGCGGCGAGCGACCGGCCCGTGCACTCGTTGCCGCTCTACCACTCGGCGCAGACGCATGTGTTCCTGCTGCCGTATCTGGCGGTCGGCGCGGAGAACATCATCCTGGACGCGCCGGACGCCGGCCGGATCTTCGACCTGGTCGAAGCGGGCCTGGCCGACAGCCTGTTCGCCCCGCCCACCGTCTGGATCGGCCTCGCGGGCCACCCGGACTTCGCCGCCCGCGACCTCTCCGCGCTCCGCAAGGCGTACTACGGGGCGTCGGTCATGCCCGTACCCGTCCTGGAACGGCTCCGGGCCCGCCTGCCGCACCTGGCCTTCTACAACTGCTTCGGCCAGAGCGAGATCGGCCCGCTCGCCACCGTCCTCGGCCCCGACGAGCACGAGGGCCGGATGGAGTCCTGCGGCCGGCCCGTCCTCTTCGTGGAGGCCCGCGTGGTCGACGAGGAGGGCCGCGAGGTCCCGGACGGAACGCCGGGCGAGGTGGTCTACCGCTCACCTCAGCTCTGCACCGGCTACTGGGACAAGCCCGAGGAGACGGCCGACGCCTTCCGCGACGGCTGGTTCCGCTCCGGCGACCTCGCGATCCGCGACGCCGAGGGCTATTTCACCGTGGTCGACCGGGTGAAGGACGTCATCAACTCCGGCGGCGTCCTGGTCGCCTCCCGCCAGGTGGAGGACGCCCTCTACACCCATCCCGCCGTCGCCGAGACAGCCGTCATCGGTCTGCCCGACGAACGCTGGGTCGAGGCCGTCACCGCCGTCGTGGTCCTGCGCGAGGAGGCGAGCGACACCGAACTCATCGACCACGCCCGCGAGAAGCTGGCCCACTTCAAGGCGCCGAAGCGGGTCGTCTTCGTGGACGAACTCCCGCGCAACGCCAGCGGGAAGATCCTGAAGCGGGAGTTGCGGGACCGGCTGGTCTGACGGACCGCGCCCGCCGGTCCTCGGAACAGACGCCGAGCCCGCCCTCCCCACGTACGGGGGAGGGCGGGCTCGGCGTCGTACCGGTGCCTACTTCAGGCCGTGCCTACTTCAGACCGTTGCTGATCGCGGTCACGAGTTCGCCGTTGGCGGTGTCGCCGTTGAACTCCCAGAAGAACGCGCCACCCAGGCCCTGGCTCTTCGCCCAGGCCATCTTGGTGCCGACGGTCGCCGGGGTGTCGTAGCTCCACCAGTTGTTGCCGCAGTGGGCGTACGCCGTGCCGCCGACGGTGCCGGTGGCCGGGCAGGTGGTCTTCAGGACCTTGTAGTACTGGTTGCCGGGCTCGATGCCGGCCGCCGGGCCGGTGGCGGTGCCACCGGGGGCGGACTGGGTGACTCCGGTCCAGCCGCGGCCGTAGAAGCCGATGCCGAGCAGCAGCTTGGAGGCCGGGACGCCCTTGGCCCGCAGCTTGGCGATCGCGTCCGCCGAGTTGAAGCCCTGAGCCGGAATGCCGGGGTACGAGGTCAGCGGGGAGTGCGGGGCCGTCGGACCCTGCGCGGCCCAACTGCCGAAGTAGTCGTACGTCATCACGTCGTACCAGTCGATGTACTGCGCGGCGCCGCCGTAGTCGGCCGCGTCCAGCTTGCCGCCGTTGGAGCCGTCCGCGGTGATGGCCGCGGTGAGCAGGTTGTTCGGGCCGAACTTGGCGCGCATGGCCTGCATCATGTTCTTGATCGACGCCGGGCCGCTGCTGTCACAGGTCAGACCACAGGCGTTCGGGTACTCCCAGTCCAGGTCGATGCCGTCGAAGACATCGGCCCAGCGCGGGTCCTCGACCAGGTCGTAGCAGGACTGCGCGAACGCGGTCGGGTTCTGGACGGCCTGGCCGAAGCCGCCGGACCAGGTCCAGCCGCCGAACGACCACAGGATCTTGATGTGCGGGTACTGCGCCTTCAGCTTGCGGAGCTGGTTGAAGTGGCCGCGCAGCGGCTGGTCCCAGACGTCGGCCTTGCCGTCGACGGAGTTGGCGGCGGTGTAGGACTTCTCGTAGTCCTCGTACGCGTCGCCGATGGTGCACTTGCCGTTCTGCACGTTGCCGAACGCGTAGTTGATGTGCGTGATCTTCTCGGCGGAGCCGGAGGTCACGAGGTTCTTCACCGTGTAGGAGCCCCAGTTGGTGAAGTAGCCCAGGTTGATCTTGCCGCCGCCGGGGTTCTCGCCGCCACCGCCGCCGGTGGTGCGGACCGTGGTGGCGGCCGAGGCCGGGCCGGTCTGGTCGGCGGTGTCGCGGGCGACCACGGTGTAGCTGTAGTCGGTGCCGGCGGTCAGGCCGGTGTTGGTCCAGCTGGTGCCGGTGACCGTGGCGACGGTGGCGCCGTTGCGCTTGACGTCGTAGTTCTTGATGCCCTTGTCGTCCGTGGCGGCCGCCCAGGACAGCTTCACCGAGGTGTTGGTGATGTCGCTCGCGGTGGGCTTGCCCGGGGCGGAGGGGGCGTTGTCACCGGGGACGGTGGGGCCGCCGTCGCAGGGGTTGCCGTTGAGCTTGCAGCCGGAGGGCGCGCCGGAGCCGGAGCCGTTGAACCCGAAGGAGGCGGACGCGCCGGGGGCCAGGGTGCCGTTCCAGCCGAGGCTCTTCGCCGTCCAGCGGTTCGCGGAGTTGGTGACGGTCGCGTCCCAGGCCGAGGTGACCTTGGTGTTCGCGGGGAAGTCCCACTCGACGGTCCAGGAGGTGAGCGTGGTGGTGCCGGTGTTCTTCACCGTCCACTTGCCCTCGAAACCGGAGCCCCAGTCGGAGGCCTTGGTGTAGGTGGCGGTGGCCGAGGTCGCGGCTTCCGCGGGGCTGGCGAGGCCGACCATGGCGGCCAGCGGGAGGAGCAGTGCGGTGGCGCCCGCGAGGGCTTTGGACCGCTTGTTCGGGCTGGTGCTCCGGGTGGGTCTGGCTCTGCGCCATCGTGCGTCGGTGCTCAAGGAAGGCTCCTCGGGTGAACTCCGGAGGCCATGGGGGGTCCCTGGCCTGACAACCCTGCGTGGCCTCGAGCACGTGATGTCTCTTCTCGGCACCTCTGCAGTGTTGCCGTGACCCTAAGAAGGCCTAGACCAATCGTCAAGAGGTCTGGACCAAAAGATCGTTGAGCGTCGGAAACCGGCGGCCGGCCGGTCGTCGCGCTCTCCTTCTGCGAGACTGTTCCGACCGTCGGGAGGAGCGGGACATGGCCGTCCAGTCGTCGCGTGGTCATCGGGCCCGCGCGGTCGCCGTAGCGCTGGCGTCGCTGCTGATCTGCTCAGGCGCCGGGGCGCCCGCGCACGCGGTCGTCGCGGACAATCCGGACCCGGAAACCGTCCGCCTGCTCACGTACAACGTCTGCATGAACACCAAGTGCTCCCAGGCGTACGGACTTTCCGGCACCGACGCGCGCCTCGCCCAGATCGGTGAGTGGGTCATCGGACGGGACGGCGGCACGAAGCGCCCCGATGTGCTCGCGCTCCAGGAGGCGCACTACAAGGAGGTCAGTACGGGACCGGAGGGGAACGGCGAGAAGCTGGAGCGGGCCTTCCCGGGGTATCGGATCGCCCAGAAGCAGGACCAGCGCTGGATTCTGTACAACACCGCGACCCTGACGAGGACCGACGGCGGCGTGGTCGGGGTCGGGGAGCCGCAGCCTGACACCAAGGTCTTTCCCTGGGCCCAGTTCGCGCGGAAGGGGACCGGCCACCGGGTCACGGTCGTCAACGTGCACCTGGCGCACGGTGACGGCCCCCGGCAGCGGCGGGAGGTCGACCGGCTGGCCGAGGGGATCACCCGGCAGCTCCCGCTGGGCACCCGCACCGTCCTCGCGGGCGACTTCAACTCCACCAGGAACGACGACACGGCCGGAACCCATCTGAACCAGGCCTTCGAGCGGTACACCGGCCGCCTCGCCGACGCCGTCCCGGTGGACCGCCGGACCAGCACGCTCCACCGGACGGAGTTCACCACCGCCTACAGCCCGGTCCTGGGGCCGTCGGCGGGGCCCGGCCGGGGTTACCGGAACCTCCCCATCGACCACCTCTTCCACGGCACGGGCCTGCGCTGCGTCGTCGGCGCCGGAGAGGTCTACAAGGACCGGGGAGAGCCCGCACGGGTCACCAGCCAGGCCGAGGAGGACGCCAGGTGGGCGGAGGTCCACCGCCGGCGGTCCGACCACAACGCCGTCTACGCCGAGCTGAGCTGGAGCGCGGACCGCTGCTGAGCCCGGCACAGCCGCCGGCGGGCGTCCCCCCTCCGGCGGGCCTCACAGCTGGTGGCGGACCCCGGCCTCCTGCTGGGCCTCGGTGAGCTGTTCGCGCAGGTCGCCCTCGATGGACTCGCGGGCCTTGCCGCGGCGGAAGAGGGGCAGCACGGTGCGCTGTTTGCCGTCCTCGACGAGCAGGGCGAGTCCGCCGTAGAGCGCGAAGACGCCGATGCCGAGGCCGGTCCAGCCCGCCGCGACCTGGAGCGTGTTCCCGAGGCCCGCCTCGTAGAGGCCGGTGAGGGCGAAGCGCACCGCGGTCATGGTGAGCAGGGCGGCGAACAGCGGCTTGGACTGCGCGGCCGCCCCGGCGAGCGCGAGCACGAACGGGACGAGGGCCAGGAGGAAGACGGCCTGGGCCACCACCGGCTTGCCGGGCGGCGAATCCAGGGACGTCACGCTCGTCCCCGCCCAGGCGGCACCGAGCAGCAGCAGCGCCGTGCCGGCGCCCGCGTCGCGGGCCAGGAAGGCGAAGATCCCGCCGACGAGCTGGAGCGGCACGACGAAGATGAGGACGAGGAGCAGAAGGATGCTGCTCTGCGCGGCCGGTACCCAGCCGAGCTGGAGCGAGGACAGGACAGTACTGCCCATGCCGAGGGCGAAGAAGCCCAGCGGCAGCGGGCTGGCGATCGGGCGGAGCACGATGCGCGTGACCGCGTCGGTGGTCAGCGGTTCTGAGGGGCCGTTCGGGCCGGATTCCTGGGACACCGCGCAAGCGTACGAGTCCTGGACCGGCTCCCGGGCACGGCGTCGCCTCCGATCTCACCCGCGTCCGGCCCGGCGGAGGCCGGCGCGACGTGGGGCGGAGGCCGGCGCGCCGGTGCAAGGCCCGGAGCGCCCGGCACCTCTCACAGCCGCCCCGCCTCCACGATCCGCCGCAGAAACCTCCGCGTACGCTCCTCGCGCGGCGCGCCGAACACCTCGCCCGGTGTGCCGCGTTCCAGCACCACCCCCGCGTCCAGGAAGCAGACCTGGTCGGCGACCTCGCGGGCGAAGGCCATCTCGTGGGTGGCGATCACCATCGTCATGCCCTCGTCCTTCACCTCACGGACCAGGCCCAGCACCTCGCCCACCAGCTCCGGGTCCAGGGCGGCGGTGATCTCGTCCAGGAGCAGCAGCCGGGGCCGTACCGCCAACGCCCGAACGATCGCCGCACGCTGCTGCTGGCCGCCGCTGAGCCGGTCCGGGTACTCGTCCGCCTTCGCGCCGAGCCCCAGCCGATCCAGCAGCTCGCGGGCCTGTCCCTCCGCCTCGGCGCGGGAGAGGCCGTGGACGCGCTGCGGGGCGAGCGTGATGTTCTGCAGGACGGTGAGGTGCGGGAAGAGGTTGTACGCCTGGAAGACCACGCCGATCCGCCGGCGCACCGCGTCCGGGTCCGTCCGGGGGTCGGTGATCTCCTCGCCCTCCAGCCAGATCGCCCCGTCGTCGATCTCCTCCAGGAGGTTGGCGCACCGCAGCAGGGTCGACTTCCCGGAGCCGGAGGCGCCGATCAGCGCGGTCACGGTGTGCGGGGCGACCTCCAGATCCACGTCCCGCAGGACCAGCGACGTACCGAACGACTTGCGGACCGCCTCCATCCGCAGCACGGGCGCGCTGCTCATACCAGTCCTCCCTGGGCCCGCCGCCGGTCCATCCGGGCCGTCACCCAGTCGGTGAGCCGGGTCATCGGGATGGTCAGCGCGACGAACACCAGGCCCGCCACGACGTACGGCGTGTAGTTGAAGTCCTTGCTGGCGATGATCTGCGCCGCGTACACGGCGTCGACCGCCCCGGCGATCGAGACGAGCCCGGTGTCCTTCTGGAGGGAGACCAGGTCGTTGAGGAGCGGCGGCACCACCCGGCGTACCGCCTGCGGCAGCACGACGAACCGGAGCGTCTGGCCGCTGCTGAGTCCCAGCGACCGCGCGGCGGCCCGCTGCGAGGGGTGCACGGACTCGATGCCGGCCCGGAAGACCTCCGCCACGTACGCCGAGTACGTCAGCACCAGCGCGGCGCCGCCCAGCAGCACCGGATCGTTCGTCACGCCCTCCAGGCGCAGCGCCGGCACGCCGAAGACGACCATCAACAAGCAGATGATCAGCGGCAGTCCACGGAAGAAGTCGGTGTAGGCGGTGGCCAGCGCCCGGACCGGGAAGAAGACCGGCCCGCGCAGCGTACGGGCCACGGCGAGCAGCAGGCCGAACGCCAGCACGGCGCTGCCGCACACCGCCAGCAGGCGGAGGTTCAGCCACAGGCCCTCCAGGACCTGCGGCAGGGCGACGCGTGCGTAGTGCGGGCTGAAGAACGTCTCCTGCGTACGGTCCCAGCCCGGCGAGCCCGTGATCAGCAGGAACAGCACCGTGCCCACCACCAGCGTGCTGGTCGCGGCGATCGCGGTCGCCCGCCGGGTGCGGGCCCGCCGGTGGCGCTCGCGGGCGATCCGGCGCTCGGACGGGACATAGGTGTCCTCGCCGGGCAGCGCCTTGTGCAGCGTCACTTGAGCACCGGCGCGTCGACGGCGTCGGAGAGCCACTCCTTCTCCAGGGCGGCGAGCGTGCCGTCCTTCCGCAGGGCGTCCACGGCGCCGCTCACGCAGGAGGTCAGCGTGGACTCCTTGTCCAGGACCAGGCCGAACTGCTCAGGATCATCGGCCGAGTTCTGGAACTGGCCGACGACCTTCGCCTCCGGCACCTCGGCCCCGGTGATGTAGAACGCGGTCGGCAGGTCCACCACGATGGCGTCCACCTGGCCGGTCTTGAGAGCCGACTTGGCGAAGTCGTTGCGCTGGTAGACGGCCGGCTTGGTGTCCGGCTTCACCAGGTCGTTGATGAACTCCAGGCTGGTGGTGCCCACCTGGGCGCCCAGCTTGACGTCCTTGAGATCCGCCACGCTCTTCGCTCCGGACGCCTTCGACGACGTGAGCGCGACGACCGCCTGACGGACGTCGTAGTAGCCGGACGAGAACGCCACGGCCTTCTTCCGGGACTCGCTGATGGAGACCTGGTTGATGTCGAAGTCGAACTTCTTGGCGCCGGGCGCGAACGCGCTGTTGAACGGAACGTGCTGCCAGACCACCGCATCGCGGCCGTAACCGAGCCGCTTCGCCACGGCGTACGCCACCGCCGACTCGAACCCCTTGCCGTTGGACGGCTCGTCGTCAGAGAACCAGGGCGCGTACGCGGGCTTGTCCGTGCCGACGGTCAGCTTCCCCTCGACCTCGGTGGCGAGCCCGCCCGGCGCGCACGCCTCGGTCGTCGCGCCGGCCTGACCCGAGGCCTTCGGCTTCTCCTCCGCTTGCGGCGCGCAGCCGGTCAGCGCGGCGCAGAGGACGACGGCGGAGGTGACGGCGGTGACCGTGGTGACCAGGGAACGGTTGGCGAGATGCATAGCGGGAGACTGGCAGTGCGCGGGCCTCGCTGTCGAGATTTTCGAGCAGGTGTCCGCATAGTGGGAACGGGTGTTGCGGTGATGTGAACACACCGGTCACCGGGGCTGTTCACCTCGCTGTGAATGCGCCCGGCGCCGATGCTCCTCACCTCGCCGCTCACACGCCCGTCACCAGGGCCGCTCACTCCGCGCCGGACTCCCGCAGGTCCACGATCCGCCGGATCTTGCCCACCGAGCGCTCCAGCGACTCCGGCTCCACGATCTCGACGCCCACCGACACCCCGACCCCGTCCTTCACCGCCGCCGCGATCGCGAGCGCCGCCTTCTCCCGCTCGGCCGCCGTCGCGTCCGCCCGCGCCTCCGCCCGTACCGTCAGCGCGTCCAGTCGGCCCTGCCGGGTCAGCAGGAGCTGGAAGTGCGGGGCGACGGCGGGGGTACGCAGCACGATCTCCTCGATCTGCGTCGGGAACAGGTTGACCCCGCGCAGGATCACCATGTCGTCGCTGCGTCCGGTGACCTTCTCCATCCGGCGGAACGTGCGGGCCGTTCCGGGCAGCAGCCGTGTCAGGTCGCGGGTGCGGTAGCGGATCACCGGCATCGCCTCCTTGGTGAGCGAGGTGAAGACCAGCTCGCCCTCCTCACCGTCCGGCAGCACCTCACCGGTGAACGGGTCCACGACCTCCGGATAGAAGTGGTCCTCCCAGATGTGCAGCCCGTCCTTCGTCTCCACGCACTCCTGCGCCACGCCGGGGCCCATCACCTCGGAGAGCCCGTAGATGTCGACGGCGTCGATCGCGAACCGCTGCTCGATCTCCCGCCGCATCGCCTCGGTCCACGGCTCCGCACCGAAGATCCCGACCTTGAGCGAGGTCGTGCGCGGGTCGACGCCCTGACGTTCGAACTCGTCGAGCAGGGTCAGCATGTACGACGGCGTGATCATGATGATCTCGGGCCTGAAGTCCTGGATCAGCCGCACCTGGCGCGCGGTCATCCCGCCGGACGCCGGGATCACCGTGCAGCCGAGCCGCTCGGCCCCGTAGTGCGCGCCGAGGCCACCGGTGAACAGCCCGTACCCGTACGCCACATGGACCTTGTGGCCGGGCCTTCCGCCCGCCGCGCGGATCGACCGGGCGACCACGTCCGCCCAGGTGTCCAGGTCCCGTTCGGTGTAGCCGACGACGGTCGGCCGGCCGGTCGTGCCGCTGGAGGCGTGGATGCGGCGGACCTCCCGCTCCGGCACGGCGAACATGCCGAAGGGATAGTGGTCGCGAAGGTCGGTCTTCGCCGTGAACGGGAAGCGGGAGAGGTCGGCGAGCGTACGACAGTCCTCGGGCCGCAGCCCCGCGGCGTCGAACGCCGACCGGTAGAACGGCACGTTCTCGTAGGCGTGGCGGAGCGTGGTGCGGAGCCGTTCGAGCTGGAGGACCTCCAGGTCGGTGCGGCTCAGCTGTTCCGCCGCGTCCAGCATGGCTGTCATCAGGGCCCTTCCTCTCCCGAACCGGACGACCGACCATTCGGTCGATCTTGCCGGGACCAGTAATTCAGGAGACCGGGTGCGCTGGCAAGGGGGTGAACCCCCGGATCGGCTCGTGGCGAAGGGCGGTGCCGGCCCGCCAGGCGTTCCTGTTGGATGGACGCATGCCGATCTTCTCCGCGTACGACACCACTCCGCTCGCCTACCACCTGGTCGGGGAGGGCGAGCCGCTGATCGTGCTGCCCGGCGGGCCCATGCGGGCGAGCGCGTACCTCGGCGACCTGGGCGGGCTCTCCGCCGTACGGCAGCTGGTCCTGCTCGACCTGCGCGGAACGGGCGGATCCGCCGCACCCGAGGACCCCGCGACCTACCGCTGCGACCGGCTCGTCGACGACGTGGAAGCGCTGCGCGAACACCTCGGCCTGGACCGGATCGACCTGCTGGCCCACTCCGCCGGCGCGAGCCTGGCCCTGCTGTACGCCGCCCGCCACCCGGACCGCCTGCGCACCCTCAGCCTCATCACCCCGGCCACCCGCGCCGTCGGCATCCCCGTCACCGACCAGGACCTCCGCGAGGCCGCCGAGCTGCGCAGCGCCGAGCCCTGGTACGCCGAGGCCCGGGCCGCCCAGGAGGCGCTGTTCGCCGGCGGGCCCTTCGCCGAGCTGTGGCCCGCCGTCCGGCCGCTCACCTACGGCCGCTGGGACGACGCGGCCAGGGACCACGCCGCCGCCTCCGCCGGGCAGACCAACGCCGAGGCGCGCGGCCGCTTCGACGAGGGCGCGTACGATCCCGCCGCCACCGTCCCCGCCCTGCGCGAGCTGTCCGTGCCGGTGCTCGTGCTCGCCGGTGAGTACGACGGCGTCCCGAGCCCGGACCGGGCGACGGAGCTGGCCGCGCTCTTCCCGTACGGCGAGTTCACCGTCCTGCGGGGCGCGGGGCACTTCCCGTGGCTCGACGACCCGGGCGGCTTCTCCCGTACCGTGGCGGCCTTCCTCGATCCCGGCCTCCTCACCGTGCGGGCGGGCGGGGTCCGGCTCGCCTACCGGGTATGGGGCGAGCCCGCCGCACCGCCGGTCGTCCTCCTGCACGGCCGGGCCGGCTCCTCCCTCACCTGGACCCGGATCGCCGAGGCGCTCGCCGCGGAACACCGCGTGTACGCACCGGACTTCCGGGGCCACGGGTTCAGCGACTGGCCCGGCCGCTACTCCTTCGAGCTCTTCCGCGACGACCTCCACGCCTTCCTGGAGGCCCGCAACCTGACCGGCGCCACCGTGATCGGGCACTCCATGGGCGGAGTGGCGGCCTACCTCCTCGCCCAGCGTGAACCGGGGCTCATCGGCCGGCTCGTCATCGAGGACGCCCCGCCGCCCCTCCCGCTCGACCCGCCCCGCCCGCCGGCCGAACGGCCCGAAGGCGAGCTCGACTTCGACTGGCCCGTCGTCCCGGACACCGACGCCCAGCTCAACGACCCCGACCCGGCGGGCCGGGAGCGGCTGGCGGAGATCACCGCTCCGACCCTCGTCATCGGCGGCGGCCCCACCAGCCACATCGACCAGAAGCAGCTCGCCCGGATGGCGGACACCATTCCCGGGGGCGCGTTCGTCACCATCAAGGCGGGCCACCTCGTCCACACCACCCGGCCCGAGGAGTTCCTCGCCGCGCTCCGGTCGTTCGGCCTGGGCTGACCGTCAGTTCTCCGGCGGGACCGGGACCAGCCGGTACCGGTCTCCGGCGGCAGCGCCGACTCGTCGATGCGGTGGACGGTGTGGTCGCCCACGGACCAGAAGGGGGTGGTGCGCGTGGCGGACGGGTCTGTGCGGGGTGCACTGGTCACAGGGGGCCTTCCTCGTCGAGCTGAAGCCGTAAGTGTGCTTCGGTCGACCGTAGTCCCCTGATCAGCCCTCCGCCGCGACCGCGTCTGCCGTCACCGCCTTCGCCCAGCGGTAGTCCGCCTTGCCGCTCGGCGAGCGCTGGATCCGGTCGGCGATGACCAGTGCGCGCGGGATCTTGTAGCCGGCGAGCCGGGTCCGGCAGTGGCTCTGCACCGCCTCCAGGTCCAACGCCGAAGCGCCCTCGCGCAGTTCGAGGACAGCGGCGACCCTGCTGCCCCAGCGCGCGTCGGGCACCCCCGCGACCAGCGCGTCGTACACGTCCGGATGGGCCTTCAGTGCCTGCTCGACCTCCTCCGGATAGACCTTCTCGCCACCGGTGTTGATGCACTGCGAGCCCCGGCCGAGCACGGTGACGATGCCGTCCGCGTCCATGGTCGCCATGTCGCCGAGCAGTACCCACCGTTCATCGTCCTTGCGGAAGAAGGTGTCGGCGGTCTTGGCCGGGTCGTTGTAGTAGCCGAGCGGCACATGGCCGCGCTGCGCGATGCGGCCCACCTCGCCCGGCGTCACCGGCTCGTACGTCGCCGGATCGACCACGGCCGTACGGGAGTTGACCTGGACCCGGAACCCGCGCTCGGGGCCGGAGTCAGCGGTGGCCGTGCCGTTGAAGCCGGACTCGGAGGAGCCGAAGTTGTTGAGCAGCATCACGGTCGGCACGAGCGCCTGGAACTCCGCCCGCACCGAGTCCGACATGATCGCACCGGAGCTGGAGACGGAGAACAGCGACGAGCAGTCCGTCCCGCGCAGCGGCCCTTTGAGGGCGTCGATCAGCGGCCGCAGCATGGCGTCACCCACCAGCGACACGCTGGTGACCCTCTCCTTCTCGATCGTCCGCAGCACCTCTTCGGGGGCGAACTTCCGGTGCACGATCACCCGTTGGCCGAAGTTGAACCCGATGAACGCGGTCAGCGTCGAGGTGCCGTGCATCAGCGGGGGAGTGGGGAAGAAGCTGATGCCGTCGCCGCCCGCCGCCACTCGCTCCGCCAGCTCCTGAGGGCTCTTCACCGGCTCACCGGTCGGCGCACCACCACCGAGTCCGGAGAAGAACAGGTCCTCCTGACGCCACATCACTCCCTTCGGCATCCCGGTCGTGCCGCCGGTGTAGATGATGAACTGGTCGTCGGAGGAACGTGGTTCGAAGCCGCGAGAGGGGGAGCCGGACGCTTCGGCCTCGGCGAAGGGGACCGCGTCCAGGCCCGGGGGCGGGGCTGAGGATCCCGCCCGGACCAGATGGCGCAGGGCCGGAGCCTGGGTGGACGCCGCCGCCACCCGCTCGTCGAACTCGCCGTCGAAGACCAGCGCCGCCAGGTCCGCGTCCCGGTAGAGGTAGACCAGTTCCTCCTCCACGTAACGGTAGTTGACGTTCACCGGCACCAGTCGCGCCTTCAACGCCCCCAGTACCGTCTGGAGATACTCGATGCCGTTGTAGAGGTGCAGCCCCAGGTGTTCGCCCGGGCGGAGGCCCGCGTCGATGAGGTGGTGGGCGATCCGGTTGGCGGCGTCGTCGAGTTCGGCGTAGGTGAGGCGCCGCTCGGCACCCGTACCGGGATGGTCCACGTACAGGAGCGCCTCGCGGTCGGGGACCACGTCGACGACCGACTCGAACAGGTCGGCAAGGTTGTACTCCACCGTTCCTCCTGACCCCGGATGACTGGTGACTCGGCCGTCATTAGAGCGCCGGTCGGCACAAGTGGGAAGGGGCCGCGTCGAAAGAATCTGACTGACTGTCAGAAAACTATTGAACTGCGACCCCGCCTACTGCAACCTGTTCCAGGTCTGCAGACGGGAGTTCGTCATGGGCGGTACGGAACACGTCGGTACGGAAGGCCTCGGCACGGAACACCTCACCGTGGAGCGCCGGGGCGCCACGCTGGTGCTCACCTTGAACAGGCCGCGGGCCAGGAACGCGTTGTCACTGCCGATGCTCGTCGGCCTGTACGACGGATGGCTCGCGGCCGACGCCGACGACGAGGTGCGCTCGGTCGTCCTCACGGGTGCGGGCGGCGCGTTCTGTTCCGGCATGGACCTCAAGGCGCTTGCGGGTGACGGGATGGAAGGCCAGGAGTGCCGGGAGCGGATGGCCGCCGACCCGGACCTGCACTGGAAGGCGATGCTGCGCCACCACCGGCCGCGCAAGCCCGTGATCGCCGCCGTGGAGGGGCCGTGCGTCGCCGGCGGCACCGAGATCCTCCAGGGAACGGATATCCGCATCGCGGGTGCGGGCGCCACTTTCGGCCTCTTCGAGGTCCGGCGCGGCCTCTTCCCGATCGGCGGCTCCACCGTCCGGCTGCCGCGCCAGATCCCCCGTACCCACGCCCTGGAAATGCTCCTCACCGGCCGCCCGTACACCGCACAGGAGGCTTCCTCCATCGGGCTCATCGGCCGTGTCGTCCCCGACGGCACCGCGCTGGACGAGGCCCTCGCCGTCGCCGAGCGGGTCAACGCCTGCGGGCCGCTCGCCGTCGAGGCGGTGAAGGCCTCGGTCTACGAGGGCGCCGAGCTGACCGAGAGCGAGGCGCTGGCCGCCGAACTCAAGCGCGGCTGGCCCGTGTTCGCGACCGAGGACGCCAAGGAGGGCGCCCGTGCCTTCGCCGAGAAGCGCCCGCCCGTCTACCGCCGCGCCTGAACCCTGAGTCCTTGGAGAGAACCATGACCGAGATCCTCAGCGCCCCGCTGGTGGTCGAATTCCCCTTCACCCGCTCCCTCGGCCCCGTCCAGAGCGCGTTCCTCACCGGACTGCGCGAGCGCACCGTCCTCGGTGTCCGTACGGACGACGGCACGGTGCTCGTCCCGCCCGTCGAGTACGACCCCGTCACCGCGAACGAACTCCGCGAGCTGGTGGAGGTCGCCGCCACCGGCACCGTCACCACCTGGGCCTGGAACCCGTCGCCGCGCCGCGCCCAGCCGCTGGAGACCCCGTTCGCCTGGGTGCTCGTCCGCCTCGACGGCGCCGGCACCGCGCTCCTGCACGCGCTGGACGCGTCCGGAGCCGACGCCGTGCACACCGGGATGCGGGTCCGGATCCGCTGGGCGGCCGACCGCACCGGCGCGATCACCGACATCGCCTGCTTCGAACCGTACGACGGTGAGCCCGGCCCGACCGAACCCGCCTCGCACGACGGGGAGTTCACCGATCCGATCACCGGCATCACCGTCCCCGCCCGCCTCGACTACACCCACACCCCCGGCCGCGCCCAGAGCGCCTACCTCAAGGCCCTGGAGGGCCACCGCACCGTCGGCGAACGCTGCCCTGCCTGCCACAAGGTCTACGTGCCGCCGCGCGGAGCCTGCCCCACCTGCGGCATCGCCACCGCGGAACAGGTGGAGGTCGGCCCGCGCGGCACCGTCACCACCTTCTGCATCGTCAACATCAAAGCGAAGAACCTGGACATCGAAGTCCCCTACGTCTACGCCCACATCGCCCTCGACGGCGCCGACCTCGCCCTCCACGGCCGCATCGCCGGCATCCCGTACGACCAGGTCCGCATGGGCCTGCGCGTCGAGCCCGTCTGGATAGAGGGAGCCCGCCACCCCGACCACTACCGGCCCACCGGGGAGCCCGACGCCGACTACGACACGTACAAGGAGCTGGTGTAGATGCGAGACGTGGCGATCGTCGCCTTCGCCCAGAGCCCGCACCGGCGGCGTACGGACGAACTCTCCGAGGTCGACCTGCTGATGCCCGTCCTCCACGAGGTCTTGGAGGCGACGGGCCTGAGGGCCAACGAGATCGGGTTCACCTGCTCAGGCTCCGCCGACTACCTCGCCGGGCGGGCCTTCTCCTTCACCATGGCGCTCGACGGCGTCGGCGCGCACCCGCCGATCTCCGAGTCGCACGTCGAGATGGACGGGGCCTGGGCGCTGTACGAGGCCTGGGTGAAGATCATGACCGGTGAGGCGGACACCGCGCTGGTCTACTCGTACGGCAAGTCCTCGCCCGGCCAGGTGCGCGACGTCCTGACCCGCCAGCTCGACCCGTACTACCTCGCGCCGCTCTGGCCGGACTCCGTGGCGCTCGCCGCTCTCCAGGCCCAGGCGCTCATCGACGCGGGCCACACCGACGAGGCGGCCCTCGCCTCCATCGCCGCCCGCAGCCGCGCCGACGCCACCACCAACCCGTACGCCCAGCTCACCGGCGACGTCCCCGCGGGCGACCACCTCGTGCGGCCACTGCGCACCGGCGACTGCCCACCCATCGGCGACGGCGCCGCAGCCGTCATCCTCGCCGCCGGGGACACCGCCCGCGCCCTGTGCGCGCGGCCCGCCTGGATCCGGGGCATCGACCACCGCATCGAGGCCCACAGCCTCGGCGTCCGCGACCTGACCGACTCACCCTCCACCCGGCTCGCCGCCCAGCACGCCGGAGCCTTCGAACGACCGGTGGACACAGCCGAGTTGCACGCACCGTTCACCTCGCAGGAGGTCATCCTGCGCAAGGCCCTCGAACTCGGCGACGACACCTGTGTCAATCCGTCCGGAGGCGCGCTCGCCGCCAACCCGATCATGGCCGCGGGCCTCATCCGGCTCGGCGAGGCCGCCGCCCGCATTCACCGCGGCGCGTCCGACCGGGCCCTCGCCCACGCCACCTCCGGGCCCTGCCTGCAACAGAACCTGGTCGCCGTCCTGGAAGGGGAGAGCGCTCATGGCTAAGGAGCCCGTCGCCGTCGTCGGCATCGGTCAGACCAAGCACGTCGCGGCCCGGCACGACGTCTCGATCGCCGGACTGGTCCGCGAGGCGGCCGTCCGAGCCCTGGAGGACGCCGGGCTGACCTGGAGCGACATCGACGCCGTCGTCATCGGCAAGGCGCCCGACTTCTTCGAGGGCGTCATGATGCCGGAGCTGTATCTCGCCGACGCGCTCGGAGCCGTCGGCAAGCCGATGCTCCGCGTCCATACGGCGGGCTCGGTCGGCGGCTCGACCGCGCTCGTCGCCGCGGGCCTGGTCGCCGCCCGCGTCCACCGGACCGTCCTGACCCTCGCCTTCGAGAAGCAGTCCGAGTCCAACGCCATGTGGGGCCTCTCCCTCCCGGTTCCCTTCCAGCAGCCGTTGCTGGCCGGGGCCGGAGGCTTCTTCGCTCCGCACGTGCGCGCGTACATGCGCCGTACGGGAGCACCGGACACGGTCGGCTCCCTCGTCGCGTACAAGGACCGCCGCAGCGCGCTCAAGAACCCGTACGCGCACATCCACGACACGGACATCACGCTGGAGAAGGTCCAGGCCGCGCCCATGCTCTGGGATCCGATCCGCTACTCCGAGACCTGCCCCTCCTCCGACGGGGCCTGCGCGATGATCCTCACCGACCGCGCCGGTGCCGCCCGCGCGCCCCACCCGCCCGCCTGGGTGCACGGCGGCGCGATGCGCAGCGAACCGACGCTCTTCGCCGGCAAGGACTTCGTCTCACCGCAGGCCGGGAAGGACTGCGCCGCCGACGTCTACCGGCAGGCCCGGATCACCGACCCGCGCCGGGAGATCGACGCCGCCGAGATCTACGTACCGTTCTCCTGGTACGAGCCGATGTGGCTGGAGAACCTGGGCTTCGCCGGCGAGGGCGAGGGCTGGAAACTCACCGAGGCGGGCGTCACCGAACTCGACGGCGACCTCCCGGTCAACCCGTCGGGCGGAGTGCTGTCGACCAACCCCATCGGCGCGTCCGGCATGATCCGCTTCGCCGAGGCGGCCCTTCAGGTACGAGGACGGGCGGGCGAGCACCAGATCGACGGGGCCACCCGGGCGGTCGGCCATGCCTACGGGGGTGGGGCGCAGTTCTTCGCCATGTGGCTCGTCGGATCGCAGCCTCCGCCGGGGTGACGGCCCCAGTGCCTGCCGGGCCGGTGCGCGGGTCTCACGGCAGCGGGCAGCTGACCTGCATCACCCGTTCGGTCAGCCGGCCCGTGAGGCGGCCGTCGGTGACGGCGGCCTCCTCCAGCCAGTCCGCCACGGTCAACTGCTCCACCAAGGGCTCCAGTTCACCGGGCTCGACGGCACACCAGGAGGTGAGGACCGCCAGGTCGACGCCTTCGCCGCCCTGACCCAGCCGGCCGTCGGTCGTGGTCCGGACCGCCAGGGCCAGGGCCAGGAGCCGGGTGGCGGCACCCGTCTTCTTCTTGCGGAGCTTCTTGTCGCCGATGACCCGCTGGGCCCAGCCGCTGAGCTTGGGGCGGGTCTTGCGGCCGAAGTCGAACGGGCCCTGCCCGTCCTCGCCGGGCATCAGCGACGGGATGGTGATCGGGGTCGGGCTCTCCGGACGGGAGGCGAGCAGATCGTCGGCGGTGCCGGGGACGGAGAGCCAGCCGCACTCCACGAGTCGGCCGATCAGCGCCTCGGGCTCCGTCAGCGGCAGACCCCGGACATCCTGGCCCACCAGGTTGCCGGTGCCGGTGAGCGCCGAACGCAGGGTCAGCACCACCGCCATCAGCCGGGCCTCCGGGCCGGGCAGCGGAGTGTGGTCGGCGACATGGGCGAGGACCGTCCGCGCGTGTTCCCACTGCGTGAGCCCGGGCAGCAGCCGGTTGGTGACCTCCCCCTCGCCGACCGGGCTCTGGCCCGTGCGCTGCTGGTGCTGGAGGAGAGCGGCGGCGGCCGCCTGCTCGGCGCGCCGGGCCTCCAGCCGCAGCTCGGTCTCGCCGGTGACCTCCGCCCAGGTGATGAAGGCCTTCGCCTTGCGGGCATGGAGCTCGGCGAGCTGCTCCAGGTCGGGTTCGGGGCGCTCCTGGTAGGCCCGGAAGAGGTCGCCCAGCTCGATCAGCTCGTCGCGCAGGGCGATCGGGTGCAGGTCGTACGGGACGAAGCGCTGCGCGATCTTTCCGGTCCTGCGGTTGCGCCGGGGCTTCGCGCGGGGCGTGCGCGGAGCGGGCACCGACTCGGGCACGGGGGGCTCGGACGAGGCGGCGTGGGAGAACTGCGGGCCGGCCGGGACGGGCGGACGGCCCGCCGCCGCGCGCGCTCCCGCCGTCGGCGCCGGTGGGGCGGCGGCCGGAGCGGTGGCGACGATCTTGGCGGAGGGGTGGGCGGCCGCGCAGCGCGCGCAGCACTCCAGCGCCCGCCACCAGCGGCCCTGCCGGTCGTTGATGACGGCCAGGACCACCGGACCTCCGCACCGCGAGGCCGGCGTACGGTCGCGGGGACCCTCGTCCCGGACGTGCGTGTGGCACTCCTCGGCCCGGCAGGCGCAGTACGCCCCGGGCCGGGGCCCCGACGCGGCGCGCAGATGCGACGCGAGGTGCGCGACGGCCGTCGTCCGGCCGACGGCGGCGGAGGGCAGGACCTGGGGGGCGCAGGCCGGACGGCCGCACGAGACGCGCACCGCGGTGCCTCCCCGGTCGGCCGGGTCCAGACGCACCATCCACGCGCGTCCCACCACCCGCTCTTCCAGCCCGCTCACTGTGCCCTCCACCGTCATCCTGTCCTCTCCTCCGGCGTATCGCCGTACCCGTCCTGCTGCCTGCCGTCGCCCCGTACGCGCCGCTGCCGCGACGGACGGCGCACGGCGGTGATCCAACGGTATGCGGCACATGGCCTCGCCGCGGGCGAACTTGCGCCTATTCCACGCGGAAGAGTCCGGTACGCGCCACGGAGGGGCCTCGTACGCACCGCGGAGGAGCCTCGTACGCACCGCGGAGGGGCCTCGGCGAAGGGCCGCGTTCCGCTTCGGGCCCGGCTCCGCGAGGTGAGCCGGGCCACGTACGATGGCTGCATGTCCTTCCTCCGCCGCCGTAGCGCCGCAACACCCGCGGGCCCGGACTTCGACGTCCTGGCCATGGACCCGGGGGACTGGCCCGGCAACCTCGGCGCCGGTCTGCTCCCCGCGCCTGACGGCAGCTGTCAGGGCGTCTTCCTCCGTTACGACCTGTACGGCGGCCGCGGCCCGGCCATGATCATCGGTAATCTGCCGGCCGGCTCGCCCGCCCGCGAGACCGAGGACGGCCAGGTTCCCTTCGAGGTCGCGCAGCTGCTGCTGGCCCTGGAGAACGACGAGCCGATCGAAGTCGTCAGCAGCGAGGACGTCCCCGTGATGCAGGGCGACAACCTGCTGATCGTCCGCCGGGTCAAGCTCTCGGAGAGCCGGATCGCCTGCGTCCAGTTCGACCGCAGCGACGGGGTGCTCGTCACCATCGCCAGCTGGGACCGGCCGATCACCGACGATCTGTACACCCTCCTCAAGCCCCTCCCCGCAGAGCTGTTCCAGCAGGGCTGAAACGTCACTGCATAGGCCTCTCGCATATGCGGGAGGCCTATTTTCATGGCCGCTCCCGGCCCGTCACGAGGTTGTCGTGACGGGCCGGGAGCGACTTGTGCCTAGGAGGTGTCCGGCCGATCATGCCGGGCCCGCGTGCCCTGGTGCCGCACCTTGCGGCGTTGCTCCGGCCTGATCGACAAGCCCCCTAGGCCCTGCTGCCCGCCAGCTCGGTGAACAGCCGCGTCACCTGCGCCGCCGACGTGCCGAGCCCGGTGGGGCCGCTGAGGTGCCAGGGGGCGCCGTGGCCGCGCCGCAGGTCCTCCTCGCGGTACCGGCGGCAGCCCCGGTGCCAGATCAGGATGCCCGCGATCCAGTGCTTGAGCTCCAGCACATAGTCGGCGAGCACCTCCCGCGCATCGGCGTCCAGGTCGAAGTCGTCGTACAGCACCGGCAGTTCGACCTCCGCCACGTGCAGGAACTGCCGCAGCCGCGAGTTCATCAGGTCGTGCACGACCGCCACGCCCGTCGGGTAGTCGACCCCGAAGAAGTTCTGCACGACCAGGACGCCGTTGTGCACCTCACCCTCGTACTCGATCTCCTTCTGGTACGAGAACAGGTCGTTCAGCAGGAACGCGTAGTCGGCGGCGGCGTTCTCCAGCGACTGCATCGGGCCGCTCCGGTAGATCGCCCTCGGCACCTTTCTGCCGTGTGCGAGCCTGCACAGGCTCATGGTCAGGTTCGAGCCGAAGGTGTCCCGCCGCATCTCGACGTAGTCGACCGGATCGGGGATGCGGTTCTGCGCCTGGTTGGCCAGCTCCCACAGCCAGCTCTCGGTCATCGACTCGATCGTGTCCCGGAAGGTGCGCCGCGCGTCCAGGTCCATCGGTGCCGCGGTCCTGCGCCACAGATCGCCGAGCGACCGCTCCAGCGCGTTCACCGGCTCCGGGGCTGCCTCACCGTCCAGCGGCATGAAGAGCGAGAGCCGCTCGTTGGCCGCCCGGGCCCCGGCCAGGTCCCTGGCCCGGCCGTGCACCACCGGGAACCAGTCGTCCCCGTACGTCCCCCAGGCCAGCCATGCCGAGGAGATGTCCAGCTCCTCCGGTGAGGCGTCCGGATGGATGCCCGCCGCACACAGCGGGAGGTCGATCGCGATGATCCGCTCCTCGTCCCAGATGTGCGAGCCCGGAACGCCCGGCTGCGCCTCCAGGATGCCCATCCGCCGCGCCCAGTCGACGAGCCGGACCCGGGCGCCTTCGAGATGCGGGCTCAGTGTCGTCCCGAACGGCAGCTTCAGGTCGGGGACGATCGAGGGGCCCACGTGCTGGAACGGCAGATGGCTGTGGCTGCGCGCCCTGGCCGTCTCCGAACGCGGCGTGAACGTGATTGACGCGGCCGACATGCCGAATCCCGGCACCGCCTCGCCGGCCCCGCCACCGTTCATGTACCGACTGGAGCGCATGTGCCATTCATGGCCACCGGACTGCCAGTCCTGGAGCCCTTTGGCGTACGCGAGGACGGACGCGGTCTGCGCCAGGTCGAGGCCCTTCTCGGCGCAGAGCGGGCCCAGTTCGGTGAGGGCGGTGTTCTCGAACTGCTGGAGCCGTGAGGTCAACAGGTCGTTGACGGCATCGGCGGCCTCCTGCGTGGAGCAGCCGAGGAACGTCTCCAGGACGAGGACCCCGTTGCTGTTCTCGCCCTCCTCCTCGACCTCTCGCTGGTACGAGAAGAGGTCGTTGCGCAGGTGCACCCCGTCGGAGAAGGCGTCGCGCAGGACGCGCAGCGGTCGTGCGCCGGCCACTTCGGCGGGCACCTCTGCGTCGGCCGCGTACTCCACCAGACCGGCCGACCAGGGGGCGCCGCCGACCTTGCGGCGCATCTCGATGTACTCCACGGGGTTGGCGATGCGGCCCTCGTTGATGTTGGAGAGCTCCCACATCGACTCGTTGAGGAGGTTCTCCGTCGACTCCGCGAACCTGGCCCGCCAGGCGTCCGACATCGCGGGGACCGTACGCGTCCACAGATCGGCGAGGCCCGCCTCGACGGGGTTCTCCGGCTCGGGGGTCGCGGCCCCGCGCTCCATCGGCATGAAGGCGGGCAGCCGGTCCAGATACCGCTTGGCACCCTCACGGTCGGGGGTGCGCTTGAACAGTTCCAGGAAGTGGTCGTCGAAGAAGAAGACCCACACGTACCAGTCGGTGACCAGGGACAGAGCCTCGGCCGAGCAGTCGGGGTGGGTGTAGGCGCAGAGCAGGGCGTAGTCGTGCGCCTCCAGGTCCTTCTCCTCCCAGACGCCGGATCCCTCCAGCATCCCCATGGAGCGCGCCCACCGACGCGTGTGCGTCCGGGCCGCCTCCACATGAGGGTTGAGCCGTGCCGGATACGGAACATAGAAGTCCGGCAGTGAGAAGGGCTGTGCCATGTGCGTCAGGCCTTTCCGGAAGCCTCCGCGCGGTGAGAGCGCGGACCAGTGGTGTCCGCGCCAGCTCTACCCTTCGGCCAACCGGGGCACGCACCAGGGCGATTAGTCGGATAATCACGGTCTGGTCTGTGCCCGTCGGCGGCGGTCCGCCCGGCGGGCGGAGTGGACTCAGCGCACGAGTTCTCAGTACGCGGAGTCGACGTTGTCGATCGAGCCGTACTTGTCCGCGGCGTAGTTGGCGGCGGCGGTGATGTTGGCGACCGGGTCGGTGAGCTTCTTCTCGGTGCCGTTGACGTGGTAGGCGTCGAAGGTCGGCTGGATCACCTGGAGCAGGCCCTTGGAGGGAATGCCGTTCTGCGCGTTGATGTCCCAGTCGTTGACGGCGTTCGGGTCGCCGCTGGACTCGCGCATGATGTTGCGGTGCAGCCCCTCGTAGGAGCCGGGGATGTTCTTCTTCTTCATGATGTCGAGCGACTCGCGGATCCAGCCGTCGAGGTTGTTCTTGTACTGCTTGGGCGCGGCGACGGCCTTGCGCTCGGTGGAGCGGTTGGCGGCCTGCTTCTCGGAGCGCGCCTTCTCGGCGGCCTTCTTCGCCTCGGCCTTGCGGTCGGCCACGGCCTTCTCCGCGGCGGCCTTGCGCTCGGCGACGGCCTTGCGGTCCGCGGCCGCCTTCTTCGCGGCGGTCTCCTGGGCGGCCTTCTTGGCCGCGGCTTCCTTCGCCGTGGAGGCACCGGCGACCTTCTCCGCGGCGATGGAGGTCTTGGCCGCGGCGGGCTGTGCGTCGCTCTGCCCGCCGGTCGCGGCGATGGCCGTGACGGAACCGGCCGCGACGAGCACGGCGGTGGCGAGCTTGTGGGAGCGGGTGATGCGGATGGTGCGGGGCATGCGTGAGCTCTTCCTGTTGGGGACGGGATCTGCGGCCCGTGGCCGCGTGAGCGGAGACCGAGGGGGGTTCGGCTGCCGACCGCCGGTGGGCGTTCGTCGCAGGCTCGGTCTCGGTGCTTGCCGGGATCCATGGTTAACGGCCACCGGAACAGGACGCAATGACCCTATTTACTACCCTCAGTAGGAGATGGCGGGAAATATCTGTTTAAGCATTTTCGTGCCGCCGCAGGAGCGGGCCCGCACCTACTACCGAACCTCGTAGGTGACGTGGGTCTCGTGGCGCGCCTCACCCGGGGAGGACGTCCGGGCGCCGCAGAGTCAGCGCCCGGTCACGCGGGGGCGTGGCTTGCGGGGGCGCTGAGGCCGCCGCATCGGCTCGGCTGGGGGCGGGACGGCTCGGCCGGTGGGCGGAACGCAGACCAGCGGGCCCATCTGCCCGGCCGGCGGGCGGCACGCAGAACAGCGCGCTGCGGACCGGTGTGTCGGCACCGGTCCGCAGCGCGCTTCCCTTACACAGTGGCCTCTCCGCCGTGGGTCTTCGGCGGGAGGCGGCACACCCGCCCTCCCCCGGAGACCCACGCGGCCGCGCCGGCTCAGCGCGTCCCGACCGCCGCCCGCACCGCCCGCCGCGCCATCGCGCAGTCGTCGTGCAGTCGGCGCAGCAGCAGCCGCTGCTCCTCGCCGGAGGAAAGCGCGCCTGGCTGGTCCTGGCCCGCGCCCACCGCGGGCGCCTCGCGCATGGTGCGCTGCACGGCCGTCTCGTAGTTACGGATCTCCCGGGTCAGCACCAGCATCAGGTTCACCAGGAACGCGTCCCGCGCCGCCGGTCCCCTGGCCTGTGCCAGCTGGCTGATCTGGCGGCGCGCCACCGGAGCGTCGCCGAGCACCGCCCACAGGGTCGCCAGGTCGTAGCCCGGCAGATACCAGCCCGCGTGCTCCCAGTCGACCAGCACCGGACCGGTCGGGGAGAGCAGGATGTTGGACAGCAGCGCGTCCCCGTGGCAGAACTGGCCCATGCCCTGGCGGCCGCCCGCCTGGGCCAGGCCGTGCAGCAGCTTCTGCAGGTCGCCCAGGTCACGGTCGGTGAACAGGCCGAGCTCGTGGTAGCGCGCGATCCGTGAACCGTAGTCCAGCGGCGCCTCGAACAGCCCGGGCGGCGGCCGCCAGGCGTTCACCCGGGCGATCGCACCGAGCGCCGCACGGATGTCGGCCCGCGGCGGAGCCTCCGCCGGGTGCCGGGTCAGCGCGGCCACCCGGCCGGGCATCCGCTCGATCACCAGCGTGCAGTTCTCCGGGTCCGCCGCGATCAGCCGGGGCACCCGAACCGGGGGGCGGTGCCGGACGAACGCGCGGTACGCCGCTATTTCGTGCTGGAACCGCTCGGTCCAGGCGGGGGAGTGGTCCAGTAAACACTTCGCCACGGCGGTCGTCCGCCCGGTGGCGCCCACGATCAGGACCGAACGGCCGCTGCGCCGCAGGACCTGGACCGGGTTGAACTCGGGGCAGATGCGCTGCACGGAGGCGATGGCCATCCGCACCTGCGCGCCCTGCGGTCCGGAGAGGTCGATCCTTCCGCTGAGAGGTCCGGCACCCGGTCCCGCCGCCCGCCGGGTCCGGCCCAGACCCTGCGCCGGCGCACCGGCGTGGGGGGCGAGATACGGCCCGCCGCCCGCCCCCATGGGACGGAGCGGCCGGGGCGGGGCGGACACGGAGGACGATGCTGTGTACATGGGCGATACAGATCCCTTCGTGCGCCGACAAGTTACGTGCGCCAACCCGGCCGACGGCCGTTCGGCACCCTGGGGAGTACCTAGGGCTGCCGGGCGGGGTGGCGCTTTCCTACCTGACAACGAGTCACGGGTGGCAGACCATCTGGCGGACCCTGGCGAACCCTGGCGAATAGTCACAGCGCATCTGACAGGGGGTTAGTGTCAAGTCAGCCGAGAACCTGGGGGCTTGACGTGACCGGAGAACCCAACACCCGCCTTTCTGACCTGTTCGGCCTGGCCGGCTGGTCCAAGGGCGAACTCGCGAGAATGGTGAACCGGCAGGCGGCGGCCATGGGCCACCCGCAGCTGGCCACCGACACCTCGCGGGTCAGGCGCTGGATCGACATGGGGGAATCGCCCCGTGATCCCGTGCCCGAAGTGCTGGCAGCCCTGTTCACCGAGCGGCTCGGCCGTGTCGTGACCATCGAGGACCTCGGGTTCGGCCGACGCGGGCGTGTGGGGAAACGGCGTGACGCGGGGAAGGAACACGACCCCGAGCAACTGCCGTGGGCGCCCGAACGGACGGCAGCGGTCCTCACCGAATTCACGGGAATGGACCTCATGCTCAACCGACGCGGCATGGTGGGCGCGGGCGCCGCGCTCGCCGCCGGCTCAACCATCGCCGGCCCCATGTATGACTGGCTGCGCAGCAGCCCCGCTTCCGCCACCGACGCGCCACGCGCCAACGATCCCCAGCACGCCGACCCCGCCGGATTCGACCGGTACGAGGCCGCGCCCGTGGGCTCGGAGGAGATCGAGGCCCTGGAGCGCTCGGTCGAGGTGTTCCGCGCCTGGGACGCCTCCCACGGCGGGGGACTCCAGCGCAAGGCCGTCGTGGGCCAGCTCAACGAGGTGGGCGGCATGCTCGCCTACCGCCACCCCGACCACCTCCAGCGCCGCCTGTGGGGCGTCGCCGCCAACCTCGCCGTACTCGCGGGCTGGATGTCCCACGACGTCGGTCTGGAACCCACCGCCCAGAAGTACTTCGTCATCGCCGCGCACGCGGCCAGGGAGGGCGGCGACCGGCCGCGCGCCGGTGAGGCGCTCTCCCGTGCCGCGCGCCAGATGGTCCACCTGGGCCGCCCCGACGACGCCCTCGACCTGATGAAGCTGGCGAAATCCGGCTCGGGCGAGGAGACCCTGCCCCGCACGCAGGCCATGCTGCGCACCATCGAGGCCTGGGCGCAGGCGGCGATGGGCAAGGGCCAGGCCATGCGGCGCACCCTCGGCGAGGCGGAGGAGCTCTTCGTCTCGGACGAGGGCGATGTGCCGGCGCCGAGTTGGATGCAGATGTTCGACGAGGCCGATATGCGCGGCATGCAGGCCCTGGCCTTCCGCACGCTGGCCGAGCACGACCCGGCGGCCGCGACCATCGCCCAGCGCCACGCCAAGCAGGCCCTGGAGCTGCGGATCAACGGCCGCCAGCGGTCCAAGATCTTCGACTACATCTCGCTCGCCTCGGCCTGCTTCATCGCCAACGATCCCGAGCAGGCCGACCGGTATGCCCGGCTCGCGCTGGTGTCGATGGGGGAGACCTCCTCGCACCGCACCTGGGACCGGCTGCGCGAAATGTACCGGCTCACCGGCCAGTTCGCCGGGTACGCCAAGATCCAGGACCTCCGCGAGCAGATCGAGCTCTCCTTGCCGCAGAGTCCGGTCGCCAAGAGGGCCAGGGGTGCGCAGGCCTGATCCCCGTACGCGAACGCCGGCGGAGGCCGTAACCGTCGCGCGTGCCCACCGACATGACGCACCGGCAGTCCTGAGGGCCGCGGTCCTGAAGGCCGGTCCCGCGCCCCCTCACGCCTCGATGCGGGCGACCAGCACACACGCGTCGTCCAGGCGCTCGGCCCCGCCGAATTCCTCGGCCACGCCCCGTACGCACTCCTGCGCGTCCCGGGCCCGTGCGAACACAGGGGCCAGGGCGAGCAGTCGCTCCGGGCCCGCACCCCGGTCGCTGCGCCGCGTCAGGCCGTCCGTGTGCAGCATCAGCACGTCACCGGGGAGCAGGCGCACCTCGTCCTGCTCATAGGCCACCTGGGAGGCGGCACCGAGCAGCACGCCGTCCGGGGGCTGCAGCCGACGCCCCGTTCCGTCGCGGAAGAGCAAGGGGGCGGGATGTCCCGCCTGTGCCCAGGAGAGGCTGCCGGTCGCCGCGTCGAAGCGGCAGCACAAGGCGCTGCCCAGAGCGGGCCGCATCGATGTTTCGAGGAGGTGGTCGAGGTGACCCATCAGGGCGCCCGGCTCGATACCGGCGACGGCCATGCCGCGCAGCGCGCCGAGCACCATGGCCAGGGCCGAGGTGGCGGGGAGACCGTGCCCGGTCAGATCGCCGACGGCCAGCAGGGTCCGGCCGTCCGGCAGCTCCATCGCGTCGTACCAGTCGCCGCCGGTCAGGCTGCCGTCCACGGAGGGGAGGTGGTGAGCGGCGATGTCCAGGGCGCCGACGCGCTGTCGCGGAAGCCGTAGCGAACCGCGCCACGACGGCACGGCGGTCTCCTGAGCCACGAGGGTCCGGCTCTCCGCGCCTTGGACGTGCTCCTCGCGCCGCGTCGAATCCCGGTTCCGGTCGACGGTCTCCTCGCTGCGGCGCAGCTCGCCGACGTCGCGGAGCACGGCCCACATGGCGGCCGTGCACCCCTCGGAGTCGAGGACCGGCTCGCCCGTCATGTGCAGCGTGCGCACCTGGCCGTCGGGGAGGACGATGCGGAACTCCCCGTCCATCGGCTGCCCGTCCACGAGGCAGCCCGTCACCATGGAGGTCAGCTTCGGCTGGTCTCCGGGGAGCAGGACGGAGGGGAGGTCGTCCAGGGAGAGGGGTGGCGAACCGGGCGGCCGGCCGAAGATCTCGTACAGCTCGTCGGACCAGCTGACCTCATCGGTGAGGAGGTTCCATTCGGCGCTGCCGACCCGGTGCGGCGTGGCGCCGGCCGCCGTGTCGTCCTCGGCCGCGCGGTCGTCCCGACCGGCGGAGCGCTGGGCGGGCGGACCGGCCTTGAGCTGACCGAGGTGCTGGTCGAGGTTGTCGAGGTGCTGGACGGCGAGATCGCACAGGGCGCGCTGCCAGCGCGCCTGAGGGTCGTCCTCGTTCGTCGCCGCCGTGTTCCGTCCCACGGCGTCCACGTCTCCGCGCAGTCGCCGCGCGCGATGGATCAAGGCGTCGACGGCATCGTGCGCGGGAGGCTGTGGTGCGGGGCGGTCCGCGAACAGATGGGACGGCATCTCGTACTCCGATACAGGCGCGGTGCGGCCGGGTTTCCGGGGTCGACCGCTATCGACTGTCGCACAGGCCGCGGCAGCCCGTAAGGGATTCGACGACACTCGACGCGTTGTTGCTTCTGGCATATGCCAGCGGCTGCGTGAGAGAGGAAATGCTCCGAACGGGCGTGCGGTTGAGGGGTTTTGGCCTGCCCCGGTGGCATACGCGCTCCGGGCTGAGCGGCCCGGCAGTCAATGCGCGTGCGCGCGGCGGGACCGCCCGGCAGGATGCCTCCCATGCCCGAGCAGCCGTCCGTCATCCTTCCCCCGTCCTCCGTTCTCGACGCCTTCGGCGTACGGGGCACTCCCGAGCCGCTCACCGGTGGTCAGGGGCGCAGCGTGCGGGTCGGTGGAGCCGTCCTGAAGCCGGCGGAGGGGACCGAGGGTGAATCGGAATGGGCCGCGTCCCTCCTCGAAGGGCTGCCGAGGGGTGACGGTTTCCGTGTGCCGCGGCCGCTGCGGTCGGCGGCGGGGGCCGGTGTGGTCGACGGCTGGACGGCCGCCGAGTTCATGGAGGGCCGCTCCGGCCCCGGTGGGCGGTGGCCTGACGTCGTCGCCGTCGGCCGCGCCTTCCACGCCGCCGTACGCGATCGGCCGCGCCCGGACTTCCTCGACCGCCGGACACACCCCTGGGCGGTGGCCGACCGGGTCGCGTGGGGCGAGCAGGAGGGTGACGTGGTCGCGGAGCTGGCCGAGCCGTTCGAACGCCTGCTGTCCCTCCGTCGGCCCGTGGAGGCGGTGGCGCAGCTCGTCCACGGCGACCTCGCCGGCAATGTGCTGTTCGCACCAGGGCGGGTCCCCGTCGTCATCGACTTCTCCCCTTACTGGCGCCCGCCTCTCTACGCGGAGGCCGTGATCATCGCGGATGGCCTGCTCTGGTACGAGCCCGGCCCCGGCCACCTCGTCGGTGGGGGAGGCGACCCCCGCTGGCGGCAGATGCTGATCCGCGCCCTGATCTTCCGGCTCGTCGCGCTGAGCGGGCTGGTCGACCCGTCCTGGCGCGCAGGGGAGAAGGAGGCGGCTCGGTTCCTGGCGGCCACGGAGGCGGTGGAGCGCGGAACGTACGAGGGCCGGGCGCGGCGGCTCTGACGGCTGCCGGGGCAGGACGGTCCGGCCCGGGAATGCCGACGGGGCGGGCCGCGTTACTCCATCAGAACGAAAACGAATCCCATTCCCGTTACGGGGGTGGAGTCGTCGAGCACCACGGGAGGCGCCCATGGCCCGCAACGAACTCAGGCCCGTCGTGACCCTCCGGTCCACCGCCGGAACGGGCAGCAGTTACGTGACCCGCAAGAACCGCCGCAACACCCCCGACCGGCTGGAACTGCGCAAGTTCGACGCCGCCGCCGGTCAGCACGTCCTCTTCCGCGAGACCCGCTGACCGCACGGAGCCGGCCGCACGGGCCCGGCCGCACGCAGGAAGCCCTCGCACGTCACCACCGCCGCCACCGGCGGTGAGGAAGGAACGCATCGATGAAGCCCCGTATCCACCCCGTCTCCCGCCCCGTGGTCTTCCGTGACCGCGCCGCGGACGTCGCCTTCCTGACCCGCTCGACCGCCGACTCCGGCGAGCGTGTGGCCTGGGAGGACGGCAACACCTACCCCGTCATCGACGTGGAGACCTCGTCGGCGAGCCACCCGTTCTACACCGGTGGCCGCCAGGTGCTCGACACGGAAGGCCGCGTGGAGCGGTTCCGTCGCCGTTACGGCACCGGCGAGGCGTCCAGGAGCTGACCGGCGCCGGCTCCGGCCGGCGGCGGAACCGGGCATTCCGTGCCATGGATCACATCCATGGGGGCGGGTTCCCCGGAACAGTCCTAGATGGTTTATCGTTCATCTATACGTGGGTGTGAGGGGGACCGTGTCCCCGGGCCTCACCACCAGCCCATGGGGAAGCTCGTACCGCCGAAGCCCCGTGGAGCCCCTCGCCGAGAGGCGACCGCCCTTCACGCACGCACTCAAGCCGCCCCGGCTGGATTCCCCCGATCCGGCCGGGGCTTCCTCGTATCCGAGCCCTTGCGCCTCCCGGGATCGAGGACCGTCGCCCCGGCCACCAGCACGACCGCCCCCAGGGCGGCCCCGGGGCTCCACCACCGTTCGGCCGACGCCGCGAGCGCGGCCCCGGCCACCACCGCCCCAGCCGCCCCAGCACCCAGACGTCCCCAGGCGCCGGCTCCCGCGCCGCCGCGCGTCCGGCGAGCGAGGTGAGGGTCCCGGTGAAGTAGTTCGTCGGTGCCCCCCTTACGCGCCCCTGGACGCCCATCGCCAGCGCCACCAGAGCCAGCAGCCCGAGCCGTTCACCGTACGAGGCGACCAGGCCGAACCCCCACAGCGCGGCCGCCACCCCGAGCAGGACGACCTCGCCCAGGAGCAGAGCCCGCAACGGAAGCCCGGCCATCAGCGCCCCACCCGCCACCCCGCAGGCGTACGCGGCCAAGGCGGTCACCACCCGAAGCGCCACCCCGTCCTCACCGGCCCCGGCGGCCGAGGCGCCGAGCAGGACCAGATTCCCGGTCATCACCCCCGCGAAGACCTGGCCCACACAGAGGAAGGCGAACGCGTCCGCCGCCCCGGAGGCCGCGGACAGGAGCAGCAGCGCCCACGCGCCGCGCCGACAGGGACTCCCGGCCCGTGGCGCGGCGGACGAGGAGGACGGAAGCGCAGGAGGGGAGTGCACGCGAGCATTCTCGGTACGCGCACACGTCCGGCCCGCGCGCCGCGCCGCTCCACCGGGCCGGCGCTCGACGCCGTAGGCCGGGCGTCCGGAGCCTCACCGCTCACGCAGGCCGTGGCTCCCGGTTCACATCGTCTCGTGGAGGTCCTTCGCGTAGTGCTCGATGGCCTGCCGGTACTGCTGGACCTGCCGGTCGTCACTGGTCGACGCCACCAGCCGCAGCAGCAGCCGCATCGCCTCGTGGTGCTCCTCCGTGTTGAACAGCGCCATCGCCAGGAACGTCTGCAGCGCCCCGTCGTCCGGGAACTCCTCGATGCCCCGGCGGAGCGTCTCCACGGCCTGCCCGTACCTCCCCAGCACCCGGTAGGTACTGCCCAGGCCCAGCAGCGCCCCGTGGCGGTCCTCCGCGCTCAGCCCGGTGCCCGTGAGGCTGCGTTCGTAGTACGCCACCGCCTCGCTCTCCAGGCCCAGGACATCGTGGACCCACGCCGTCCGGTACGCCACCTCCGCGTCGTCGGGGAACTCGGCGGTCAGGGCGAGCAGCCGCTCCCGCGCCTCCCCGGCCCGGCCTTCCTCACGCAGCCGGTCGGTCTCGGCCAGCAGGTCCTTCTTCTCACGTGCGCTCATGGGCCCATCGTCGCAGGAGGCGCAAGAAGGCCGGGCGTTTTCGAGGTGCGGACGCCCGTCGGTGTGTTTTCCGCGCCGGTGCGGGCACCTGTCCGCCATGACTGCAGAGACGAACCCCCCTACGCGTCAGGGGGCATGGGCGCGCGTGTTGCTGAGGATGACCGTCCTGACGGTGGTGCTATTGGGGCTGGTGGCCTTCTCCGTCTTCCTGGCCAAGGTGACGTTGACTCCCTCGCCGGCCTCCGAGGACATCGTGACCTCGAACCTCCAGCCGGGCCGGTCGCTGCGCCAGTACGCCGAGAACTACACCTTCCTCGCGGCGTGCAAGCAGGCGGGCGGCAATCTGCTGCTCGGCGTGCCCTTCGGACTGCTGCTGCCGTTCCTCGTGCCGCGCCGCCTGCGGATGATCAGCATGACGCTGCTGACCGCCGCGGTGATGATCGTCGTGGAACTGATCCAGGGCGCCCTGGTCACCGGCCGCGCCTTCGACATCGACGACGTCATCCTCAACACGGCGGGCGCGCTGATCGCCTACCTGCTGGTGGGCCGCCGGATCAGCCACCACTACCACGTACACGCGCACACCCCGCGGACCCCGGAGGCGGAGCCCGTGCCGGAGCCTGAGGCGGAGGAGAAGGCGACGGCCGCCCGGACCAAGTCGAAGACCGGAACGAAGCCCTGGACCACGCCCGGAACGAAGCCCCGGACCACGACCGAGGCGAAGGAGCCGTCCAAGGCCGGGACGCGGACCGGCGGCACGCGCCTCGGCAAGGGCGGAGAACCGGGCGGCCGCCCCACCGGCGACACCACACGCCCCGCCTCCGGCCGCGCCCTCCTGAACCGGCTCCGCAGGCGCTGACCGCGCCGGGGCTCACCGGAGCGCGGGGCCGCAGAGGATCACCGGAGCCGGTCCTCGCGGCCCCGGAGCTCCGGCTGGCCCATGTGCGCGGTCGCGGGCCCGTCCACATCCCCGTACCCGAACTGGCCCATTCCGTAAGGCAGATGGGTTGAAAGCCCGGCAGCGGGTCACATGCACTCCATGACGTCCAGCGACGCAACCACGGATCCCGCCCCGCAGAGCGGGCAGAAGCGCACGTCCCGGCCCGCTCTGCGGGGGGTGCTGAAGGTCGTCGGCGTCTGCGCCGCCGTCCTGGCCCTGATCTTCGCGGCCGGCAAGCTCAGCCTGCTGCCGGGCCTCGACAGCCTCTTCGGCCAGGAGACCCGTGACCGTTCCGGCCCCGCGGTCCTCAAGTCGATCCAGGACATGAGCGCGTACGAGGCGGCCTCGGGCAACTTCCAGGTCGTCGTCGACCTGGAGAAGGACGCCAAGTTCCTGCCCGACGCGGTACGCGGCACCCGCACCCTGTTCGTCGGCGCGGGCACCGTCGGCGCCTCCGTCGACCTGGGCAAGGTCACCGAGGACGGCGTCGTCGTCAACGAGGACCGCACCACCGCCGAGATCCGGCTGCCGCACGCGGTGCTCGGCAAGCCGGCCCTGGACCCGGACCGCTCCTACGCCGTCTCCAAGCAGCGCGGGCTCCTCGACCGGCTCGGCGACCTCTTCTCCGACAACCCGAGCAGCGAACAGTCGGTCAACCAGCTGGCCGTCCGGCACATCGGCGAGGCGGCGAAGGAGAGCGGGCTGACCGCCCGCGCCGAGAAGAACACCGCGGACATGCTGAAGGGTCTGCTCGGCTCCCTCGGCTTCGAGCGTGTCACGGTCCGCTACGGCGACGACCAGGGCTGATGGCCGTCGGCGACCCGGCGCGGTGACGGTCCGTCGCGGCCCGCGCCAGGTCGCCGCCCCTCCCGTCACACGCACCGCTCCCTTGACGAGTACGCGACGGTGAGTATGGTCTAGGCCAAGTGCAAGGCCTTTCCGGCACCGGTCATCAAGCCTGTCCGGTAAGGGACTTGCAGCACTTCGCGCCTCGTAGGCCCCACACTAGCGAGGCCTCGCCGCCGACTCCGGGCCCCCCACGGCCCGCCACCGCGCGGTGCGGTCTCAGGTGAAGGAGAAACATGCACACGAAGAGGAAGACCGCCCTCGCCGTCGGTGCCGTTCTCGCCCCGGTCCTCGCCCTGAGCCTCCCGGCGAGCTCCGCCAGCGCCCACGGCTACATCTCCAACCCGCCGAGCAGGCAGGCCCAGTGCGCCGCCGGCACGGTCAGCTGCGGCTCGATCAGCTACGAACCGCAGAGCGTCGAGGGCCCGAAGGGGCTGACCAGCTGCAGCGGCGGCAACAGCGGGTTCGCCGAGCTCGACGACGACTCCAAGGGCTGGGCGGTCACCCCGGTGAACCGCTCGCAGGAGTTCGAGTGGAAGATCACCGCCCGCCACTCCACCAGCACCTGGCAGTACTTCGTCGGCGGCGAGAAGATCGCCGAGTTCGACGACGGCGGCGCGCAGCCCGGTGCGACCGTCACCCACCAGGTCGACTTCGGCGACAAGACCGGTCAGCAGAAGGTGCTCGCGGTCTGGAACATCGCGGACACCGTCAACGCCTTCTACGCCTGCATCGACGTCAACGTCAGCTAGCCGCAGGCACTGTTCCACCCATCGCGCCCCGGCCGGGCCGCAGCTGCACCCGGCCGGGGCGCGATGCCGTCCCGGTGCGGAGCGGCAGGATCCGGCATGGCGCGGATGCTCCAGGTAGCCGAGCGGTTACCCTTCGTCAGCTGTCTGATTGATCATCAGTGCTCGAGGGGATCCCTGAATGAACCGCATGCGTACCGTACTTGCCGCGCTCGGCATCACCGCCGGACTGATCTCCGCACCCGCCGCGAACGCCGCGCCGCAGCCCGGCGCACCGGTCGCCGCCGAGCGGCACGAACCCTGCACCGGCGAGCACCGCGGCGACGCCCGGCTCGGTCCCAAGTGGCTGCCGAACAACCGCCTGGCCCCGGTCGGCCCGCTCCTCAAGGGCTACCAGCGCACCGGAGACCTCTCTCCGCAGGCCTTCCTCAAGAAGTACTGGGAGGGGCCCGCGGACACCGGAAGCTGGAAGTACCCGCCCAACGACGGCTTCGGCGAGGTGAACGGCGAGATCGACAAGGAGCCCGCCAAGCTCCGCACCGGCCAGCGCCTGGACCGTTTCGGCTCGGAGTACGGCGGCTACCTGGCCCCGGCCGGCGATGCCTACGCCGAGCGTGCGCTGCCCCCGCAGAACCTCAACACCCGCGAAGCGGCTAC
Source organism: Streptomyces sp. NPDC101178 (assembly GCF_044767965.1). Taxonomy (NCBI): domain Bacteria; kingdom Bacillati; phylum Actinomycetota; class Actinomycetes; order Kitasatosporales; family Streptomycetaceae; genus Streptomyces; species Streptomyces sp. NPDC101178. The sequence goes on along the minus strand of NZ_JBIWOZ010000006.1, from coordinate 171,244 downwards.
CCCTTGCGACTACCGCGTCTACAAGGTGGCGAAGCCCTTCTGGGTCTGGCAGGGCAGCATCGCCCCGTGGTTCGAGCAGCCCGGCGGCGGCCAGCAGATCAAGCTCGACCCGGTCTTCCTGAACCCGGGCGAGGGCCGGCGGCTGAACGTGAAGTGGCTGCTGGACCACGGCTACCTCACGCCGGCCGCGTAACATCTCGTGGACCGTCAGGCACTGCACGCCGCACTTGTGGAGGCCGCGATCCCCGGCGGCTACTACCGGATCGAAGGCGTCCACGAGCCGGCCCCCACCCCGCCCGACTTCCTCTTCCTGCGACGGGCGGCGGACGGCGGCTGGGAGACCGGCGCACACCAACGCGGCCAGGCCGACATCCTCGCCCGCCACCCGGACGAGCCCACCGCCTGCGCGTACCTGCTGCGGCTGCTCGTCTGACCCGCCTCCCTTTGCCGATACGGCAAAGATCCTTGTACAGGCGGCTGAGGCCCGCGAATGATCGTGACCGGGCGGGCCGGGCCGGACTTGAGGCCCGGCCGCCCCACCGCACCCGTCACGAACGCTCCGTACCCCCTGGAGCGTCCAAGGAGGAACCGTGCCGCAGCCCCCCACGGACCCCGCCACCCCCGCCGAAAAGGGCGCGGTCCACCGCCTCGTGGACACCCCCGGCGGCCGGATCCACCTCGTCGAGCAGGGCATCGGCCCCCTCGTCCTCCTCGTCCACGGCTTCCCCGAGTCCTGGTACTCCTGGCGCCACCAGCTCCCCGCGCTCGCCGCCGCCGGATACCGGGCCGCCGCCATCGACGTACGGGGCTACGGGCGCTCCGCGAAACCCGCCGCCACCGACGCGTACCGCATGCTCGCCCACGTCGCCGACAACACCGCCGTCGTCCACGCCCTCGGTGAGGAGACCGCCACGGTCGTCGGCCACGACTGGGGCTCGCCCATCGCCGCCAACAGCGCGCTGCTCCGGCCGGACGTCTTCACCGCCGTCGGCCTGCTCAGCGTCCCTTACGCGCCCCGGGGCGACCACCGCCCCACCGACGGCTTCGCCCGGATCGGCGGGGACGAGGAGTTCTACGTCAGCTACTTCCAGACCGCCGGCCGGGCCGAGGCGGAGATCGAACAGGACGTACGCGGCTGGCTCGCCAGCTTCTACACCGGCCTGACCGGCGGCACCCTCACCCCCGAGGAGCACGGCAAGCTCTTCTTCGTACCACCAGGAGCGCGCCTCGCCGACCGCTTCCCCACCGGTCCGCTCCCCGCCTGGCTCACCGAGGCCGACCTCGACGTCTACAGCGGCGAGTTCGAACGGACCGGCCTCACCGGCGCCCTCAACCGCTACCGCAACATCGACCGCGACTGGGAGGACCTCGCCGCCTGGCACGGTGCGCCCATCACCCAGCCCTCCCTCTTCATCGGCGGCGCGCTCGATGCCTCCACCACATGGATGGCCGCCGCCATCGACGCCTACCCGGCCACCCTGCCCGGCCTCTCCGCCGCGCACATCCTCGAAGGCTGCGGCCACTGGATCCAGCAGGAGCGCCCCGACGAGGTCAACCGGCTGCTGACCGAGTGGCTGGACGGGCTGCGGTAGGAAGCCTCAGCCGGCAGGGCCCCGCGTCGCCGCCGTCGCCCGGAGCAGATCCCGTACGAGCGTGAAGTCGATCTTCTCCGGGGTGCGGAAGCGGAGGCACCCCTTGCCCGTGTCATGGCCCGCCAGCCGGTCCGCGAAGGCGTCGCGCACATCGGAGCGCAGAAGGTAGACCGAGATGTACTGCTTCTGGCTCGCGAAGGCGACCTCGCCGGTCCCGTCCCGCTCGTAGGCGGGCATGCCGTACGCCATCACTTCCCGGAACCCCGGCAGCTCCGCGCGGCACAGCGCGCGCAGTTCGGTGAGTGCGGCCCGGCGCTCCTCCGGCAGCTCGGTGAGGTACTGATCGACGTCTTCCGCGCGGCTCTGCACCATGCGGCGATCCTAAGGCGGGCGGCGCGCGTGTGTCGGAGCGCGGATCGCGCGGGACCGGAGGCGAAGGTGAACGGATGAACAGTGCGAACATGCTCGCGGAGGCGTTCGACCGGGTCGGGGAAGCGGTCCGCGGGGCCGTCGAAGGGCTCTCGGCCGACGACCTCAATGCCAGGATCGACGACGGGGCGAACTCGATCTCCTGGCTGGTCTGGCACCTCACCCGGGTCCAGGACGACCACATCGCCGACGCCGCCTCCACCGGCCAGGTCTGGCTCACCAAGGGCTGGGCCGAGCGGTTCGGGCTCCCGTTCGACGAGGCGGCGACCGGGTACGGGCACAGCAGCGAAGAGGTCGGTGCCGTCCGCGTCGACTCCGCCGACCTGCTCCTCGGCTACTACGACGCCGTCCACGATCAGACCCTCGCCTTCGTCCGGGGACTGGACGACCGGGCCCTCGACCGCATCGTCGACGAGGCCTGGTCACCGCCGGTGACGCTGGGTGCCCGGCTGATCAGCGTCATCGCCGAGGACCTCCAGCACGCGGGCCAGGCGGCCTTCGTCCGGGGCGTACGCGAACGGTCCTGAGCCACGGGGTGCGGAACAAGCACCTCCGCACCCCGTGCACCCTCCCAACAGCGGTGCCATACTCGAAAGCAGTCCGCCGCAGAGGCTTGTCATCGTCCGAAAGGCGACACGTCATGAGCTGGGCATCGTGGACGACCAGCGGTGTCTTCGCGGGAACAGGCGGAGTCCGCACCGAAGAAGCCGGCATCCTGAGCGGAGACCTCACGGTGCATACGACGTGGTCCGACGGTCAGGCGTCGGTGGCCGTGCAGTACAGCGGCTCCTCCGACTGGTTCACCCTGGCGGGCAGCCCTGTGCCGTGCGCCTCCGAGGAGGAGAGCCGGGCCTTCCACCAGAGCGTGGTCGAGGCGGTGCGCGGCGGCGACGGGGCCACGGTCCCGCCGGACGACGCCACCCCCGCCGCACCGCCCGCCACCGCCTGAGGCCTGTCCGCGGCCTGCCGGAGGCCGCCACCCGGCGCGTCCGCCGCGCCCCATAGAGTGACCCGACAAGATCCGTTCCCCACCGGGGCGGGTGCGCGGGACGCGGGGCGAGGAGCGGCGAGATGGTGCGTGCGGGTGCACGGCGGGCGGGGACGAGAAAGAAGCGGCCGTTCTGGGTGGAGCTCCCGCTCCTCATCGGGATCGCCCTGATCCTGGCCCTGCTGATCAAGACCTTCCTCGTCCAGGCCTTCTCCATCCCGTCGGAGTCCATGCAGAACACGCTGCAGAAGGGCGACCGGGTCCTCGTCGACAAGCTGACCCCGTGGTTCGGATCCGAGCCGGAACGCGGTGAGGTGATCGTCTTCCACGACCCGGACGGCTGGCTGGACGAGGTGGCCGTCGACCCGCCCAACACCGTGCAGAAGGCGCTGAGTTTCGTCGGCCTGATGCCGTCGGCCGAGGAGAAGGACCTCATCAAGCGGGTCATCGGCGTCGGCGGCGACACCGTGGAGTGCGCGGGCGACGGACCGGTGAAGGTCAACGGCAAGGCCCTGGACGAACCGTATGTGTTCCCCGGCAACACCCCGTGCAGCAACGACGACAAGGGCACCTTCAAGGTCACCGTCCCGCAGGGCAAGCTCTGGGTGATGGGCGACCACCGGCAGGCGTCGGCGGACTCCCGCTACCACAGCGACGACCGCAACAAGGGCATGGTCCCGGTCGACGAGGTCGTCGGCCGGGCCGTCGTCATCGCCTGGCCTGCCGACCGCTGGAACACCCTGCCCGTCCCCGCCACCTTCTCCGCACGCTGACGGCGGCCGGGTCGAGTACACCCCCTAGGTCACCCGGCCCGGCCGAACTTGCGTACGTAACGTCGCTGCCACGGGGTCTCCACCGCGCGCGGGTGGTATCCGCGCCGGACGAACGCCACCGCGTCCTCGGCGGGGACCCCGTCCAGCACGGCCAGACACGCCAGCGCCGTCCCGGTCCGCCCGATCCCGCCGCCGCAGGCGACCTCGACCCGCTCGTCGGGCGCCCGCCGCCACACCTCCTCCAGCAGCTCCCGGGCCTGGTGCGGATCGGCCGGAAGCCGGAAGTCCGGCCACCGCAGCCACCGCGACTCCCAGCCGGCAGGCGGAGGCGTACGCCCCAGCAGATACACCGCGAACTCCGGCTCTGGGCCTTCGGGCAGCGGATTGCGCAGCCCCCGGCCGCGGATCAGGCGCCCGGAGGGCAGTGTCAGTACGGCCCGGTCCGCCGCGTCCCAGCTCTCACTCATGCCGGTCAATCTAGCCACCCGCAGCGGTACGGTGCACCTCGTTTCGCGACGAGGGCATGGCCGGGGAATCCGAACCTGATACGGGTGAAGTTTATCGACGCGCCCATCGGCAGAGCTATTACGCGAATTCTGCCCCGCCGGAACGGAATTGGCGTCGATCCTCTCTGATGCCCGATTACCTGCCGGTCGGCGGACGGGGGTGGGGATAGGTGTACCCGGCCTGTATGGCATATTGATCTCACCGGCAGGCCTTCGACCAACTCGACCGAGTGAGGCCGCCGGACCGATCGATGCTGGAGAACTTCGGAAGGCTGCAATGGGGAACAGCACATCCACAGCACAACCGCACGGCAACATAAAATCTTCACGCCTGGTCGCCGGTGCGGTGTTCACCGCGCTGGCGGTGCTCCCGCTGAGTATGGCCACGGCACCGCCCGCCGAGGCGGCTTCGAAGCGTGTCTGCGCACCGTCCGGGAAGTGCGTCACGACCAAGAAGTACTGCCCGCCGGGCTCCAAGTGCGGCAAGAAGGTATTTCGCGAAGTGCCGAAAACCCAGTACTGCTCCTCCTCGGTGGGGTGCTTCACCTACAAGGGAAAGAACTACCGGTACATCGCGGGTCCTTCACTCACTTCCAAGCAGCAACAGCAGGTATGGAAGTGCGCGTCCAGTCTTGGCGTGACCGGGCTCGGAGCGGCCGTCGCGACCGGCCCTGTCGGGGTGACCATCCTGGGTGTCGCCGTATCCCTGTGGGGTTGCACCTGAGATCTGCGGAGTTGTACATGAGGTCGCCTTCGATGTGACCATGACGTCGTGGGGCGCGCCGTTTCGCCGGTGCGCCCCACTCGTATATCCGGTGCGTCCCAACCGCGTATTCCGCCCCGCCCGGCGCCTTCTCCCGTTTCAGCGCCTTCCGGGAACGCCTTCGCTCAGCGGCCGGGCGAGGAGCGGGGTGCCGGGGATCTGGTGTCCTCCGCTGGCGAGCATCCGGACCTCGCCACGGTCGCTGATCTCGGCACGGACGATGCCCGTCTCGTCCTCGTACACCGGAGATCCGCCCGCCCCGCTCCGGTCCGTCAGGCGGACGGCGACCACATCGTCCTCTGCGCCGGACATCTGGAAGACTAGTTCGTAACGCTCTGTGTGCACCATGGCGACCTCCCGGCAGGGCCTCGACGGAATCCGGGCCCTGCTCCCATTGTTTCGCACCCGGGTGCGCGCCGCCCGGGGAGAGGGCGGCGGCCAACGGGCGGAGGGTGGCCGGTCGATCGGGTGACTCCGACCGGTAGGACAACATGACTGATCGCCGGGAGGGCTAGGCATGCGTACATGAGACTTGAGCCCCGACGAAAAGACCGTCTTTCCCCACGCTCCCGCAACCTCCGGGCGACCGGCGCCGCCGCCTGCCTGGCGGCCGCCGCTCTCCTGCTGACGGCCTGTGGTCAGAGCTCGGACAGTGCGACGTCCGCGGCCACCGAAGCCGCGAAGGTCCTTCCGCAGAAGACGACGGCTTCCCCGTCGGCCACCGCGGACCTGACCGAGGACCAGCAGGAACGCAAGAGGGTGCTGGACGCCACCGAGGTCACCTTCGACGACGCCGCGACGACCGCGGTCGGCGAAGTGGCCGGCGGCAAGCTCGTCGATCTGGACCTGGAAGGTGTGGACGACGACGACCGCGACGAGAGCCCCAGCCCGGCCGGCAGCACGACCGGCAGCCCCAGCCCGACGGGCGGCACCGCGAGCCCGACCGGCAGCCCCGCCACGACCGGTTCGCCGAACGCGAGCCCGGGCGCCGACGCGCCGGTCTGGGTCGCGGAGGTGGCCGAGAAGGACGGCACGGTCCACACCGTGCGGATCAACGCGGTCGACGGCAAGGTGATCGAGGCCCGCGTCGACGCCGACCAGGACGCCGAGGACAAGAAGCAGACGGCCGACCGGCTGGCCCAGGCCACGCAGACGCCCGAGCAGGCGGCCAAGGTCGCCACGGAGAAGAAGAAGGGGACCGTCACCTCCGTCAGCCTGGACGAGGCCGACGGCAACGACGGCAGCGGCGTCGTCTGGTCGGTCGACGTGGTCGGCTCCGACTGGAAGAAGACCACGTTCGACGTGGACGCCAAGAACGACACCATCGTCCGCGAGGAGACCGACAACGACTGACCGTCCCCGGACGGGTCACCGACACGCGGGAAAGGGGTACGCCGGACACCCGGCGTACCCCTTCTCCTATGCTCCGTGCGGCTTCCGCCGCTCCAGCAGCCGGCAGACGAAGTCCTCCTGGAGGCCGCGCAGGGTGGCCAGCAACCGCGGGTTCGTCGCGCTGTTTACCTGCGAGGTGAGCGAGACGGTCAACGACCGCTTGCCGTCCTTGGTGGCCGCCGCGAGCTCGGTGTAGCCGGGGAAGTTGCCGGTGTGGCCGTACACCGTTCCGCACTTGGTCCGGTACGCGAAGAGGGCGAGTCCGGCCTCGTTGCGCCCGGGGCCCGCCGGTTCGGAAGCGCCCGCGACGAACGTGAGCTGCTCACGGCGGATCCGCGGGCTCAGATCCCGGCCGCCGGCCCAGGCGCGGATGAAGGTGCCGAGGTCCTCGGGCGTGGAGACGATGCCGCCCGACGCCCACACCCCGGAGGCGCTGATCGCGGTGGAGATGTCCTCCGGCGGATTGCGCGGGTCCACGTCGTATCCGTGCAGATACGGCTCCGGCAGCCGGAATCCCTGGGGGAGCGAGGTGGCGCGCAGCCCCAGCGGCCGGTAGACGATCTCGGCCAGCAGCCGCTCGTACGGCGTGCCCGTCGCTGCCTCGGCGACCAGGGCCATGGCGATGTTGTCGGAGTTGGAGTAGCGGTACGCCGAACCCGGCCGGAACCGCAGCGGCTCCCCGGAGACGTACCCCAGCAGCTTGCGCGAGTCGAAGTGCCGCCGCGGATCGGCCGCGAACTCGGCGATGAACGATGGCGACTCGGTGTAGTCCGGCAGCCCGCTGGTGTGGTCGAGGAGCTGGCCGACGGTGACCCGGTGCCAGGCGGCGGGCAGCCGGGGCAGCCACCGGCCGAGGGTGTCGTCGAGCGAGAGGCGCCGCTGGTCGGCCAGGTGCAGTGCGACCGCGCCGCTGAAGGCCTTCGCCACGCTGGCGATCCGCATGTGGTCCGTGGGCTGCGGCGGCCGCCCGGTCCCGACCTCGGCCGTACCGGCCCGGTACACCTCGCTCCGGCCACCGGTGGTCAGCACGGCGATGGCCCCGGGCGGTCCGCCGGGCGTCTCGACCAGCGCCTGGAGCCTGCGCTGCAGTTCGCGGTCGGCCGGCCCGTGCGGGCCGCCGCCCCCGTCACCCCCCGCCCGGGCCGGGCCGGTCATCAGCCCGGCGAGCGAGGCGGCGGCCACGGCGGCGACGACGGCTCTTCGCCGCAGCGGCCGGGAAGGGGCGCGCAGAAGGGGACGAATGGGCACGGGCGTACCTCCTGAAAGGGGGATCGGGACGGCGGGCCGGGCCTTGAGAGAGGCCGTACGGAAGGAGGCCGGGCTCCGCTTCCGTGTCCCGGACCCGATTCGCCCGAAAGCTCCCTGGTTACCAGCTGCCGTGAGCTCAGCATCAGGTGGTCGTGGGGTGCCTGCCCACGCTAGTGGGCCGTCCGGCGGATCAGTGCCACGCCGCCGGGGGCTCAGAGGAACGGCTCGCTGAGGGGTGTTGTGGAACCCGCCGCTCACGAAAGGAGCTGTGGAACCCGCCGGTCACGAAGGGAGCTGTCGCTCCAAGGCGTGTGCCAGGCCGCGTTCGGCGTCGTCGGCCGAGGCGCGGCGGTAGGCGCTCTCGTACGCCGTGTTGCCGGCCGCCTGCCGCGCCCGGAGCTCCCACTGCTCCCGGATCGCCCCGAGCTCGGGCGTGCCGCGGTGCGGGTGGCCGATGATCCGCCAGTACGTGTGCCCTGTGCCGGAGGTGCGGGCCGCGGCGACCCCGTCCCCCTGGGCGGCGATGGCACCGGCGAGGAGGTCGAGGCCGAGGGCGATGCCGAGGCTGTCGTGGAGCTCGTGCTTGCTGGCCAGCATCGCGCGGGCGTGGTTCTCGGCGTGGCGGGGGCGGCCCTGGAGCAGGTGGATGAGAGCGAGCTGGTGATCGGCGTAGGCCCGCGCCCAGTGCTCGCCGAATCGCAGGCTTATCCGCTGGAGCCGCGTCGCCTCCTCGTACGCCTCGTCCAGGCGGCCCAGCGCCGACAGGGCGAAGAGGCGTATCACCCGGCACCGCATCTGGGAGGGGGCGTCGGCGGGGTCGCCGGGGTTCTGCCGCAGAGCATGGTCGCTGACCAGGTGCGCCGTCTGCGGCCGGCCCATCATCAGGTAGGTGAAGCTCATCGAGTGGGCCGCCAGAAGGGCCCCTTCGGCGCCCTGGCCGAGCCGGGCCGCCTCCTCGCACTCCTTGCCGACGCGGCGGGCCGCCTCGTGGTCGCCCTGGAGGGTCAGCGTGATGCCGAGGGCCCAGAGCGCGCGGGTGCGGTGCGGACCGGCTGAGAGGGGCAGGGCCAGCACCCGTTCCAGATAGGAGCGGGCCTGGTGCAGATGGCCGCAGCAGCTCCAGAACAGACCGGCGCACCCGGCCATCTCCATCGCCCGCTCGGGATCCTCGGCCAGCAGGTGTTCCAGGGCGGCGCAGAGGTCCGCGTGGGTGGAGGCGACCCTGCGGTACCACTCGACCTGCTGGGGGCCCAGCCAGCCGGTGTGCGCCTGCACGGCCGTCTGCGCGAAGTGCCGGGCGTGCCGGTCGGTGAGGAGCGCGTCCTCCGCCAGTTCGGCGAGCCACATCGCTCCGTACTCACGCAGCGTGTCCAGCATCCGGTAGCCCTCGCCGGTGCGCCGGAGCACGGACTGCTCGGCGAGGCTCTCCAGCGCCGGTGCGACCTCCGCGGCACCGAGCGGCCCGCCCGCGCAGACCGCCTCGGCGTCGGCCGCCATGATCACGCCCCGGAAGACGGAGAGCCGCGCCCACAGCAGACGCTCCAGCGGGGCGCAGAGCTCGTGGCTCCAGCCGATCGTGGTGCGCAGCGCGCGGTGGCGGCGGGGCCAGAGCGTGTCGTCGCTCAGCGCGTCCAGCCGGGAGGCCAGCCGCCCGGTGATCTCCTGCGCGCTGCTCTCCCGGAGCTGCGCGCAGGCCAGCTCGACGGCGAGCGGTATCCCTTCGAGGCGGCGGCAGATCTCGGCCACGGCGGCCGTGTCGCCCGGAGAGTCGAGAACGAGCCCCGGGACGACGATGGCGGCGCGATCGCGGAAGAGCCGGACGGCCTCGTCGCCGTCCTCGCCCGCCGAGAGCGGCGGAACCTCCACGGCGTGCTCGCCTTCCGCGCCGAGCGGCTGCCGGCTGGTGGCCAGCACGGTCAGCCCCGGTGCGGCGGAGAGCAGTTCGGCGACGAGCTGCCGGCAGGAGTCGACGACGCGCTCGCAGCAGTCGAGGACGAGCAGCAGATTCCGGTCGGAGAGCCACTCGCAGAGTGCGGCCACCGGACGGCGGGGACTGTGGTCCAGCAGCCCGACGCCGTCGCACACCGTCGAGGTGAGCAGCTGATCGTCGTCCAGATGGGAGAGGTCGGCCCACCACACGCCGTCCGGGTACCGGTCCCGGACCTGCTCGGCGGTCCGCAGGGCAAGGCGGCTCTTGCCTACCCCGCCGCTCCCGCTGAGAGTGACCAGCCGGTGATCCCGAAGCGCCCGGTCGATGCTGTCCAGTTCGCTGTCGCGGCCGACGAAGCTGGTCGTCACGACAGGGAGGTTGCCCATCACGGAGGCCATCCTGCCTCGCAGAGCCGCACCGCCTCCGTTCATAGCGAAAAACAGTCAGAAACGGCTGACAATGTCCCCTGTCCGATCGGAAGTCGACACCGATGAAAGGTCCCGTCAGAGCACGCCGGCGAGCGACTCCAGGGCCTTGAGCGGGTCCGGCCCGACCGGGGCGAGCACGGCATCGGTGACGCCCGCGCCACCGAGCTCCCGCAGCCGGGCACGGGCCGTCTCCGGCGTTCCCGTGACCGTGAGCCGAGACACCCAGGCATCGGGCAGACGGCGGGTGAACTCCTCCCGGGTCGAGCACGCCGCCCGCAGCTCCACCAGCTCCCGGGCGATCGGGAGCGGGGCGATGTGGGCGTGCCAGTCCGGCTCGCCGACCCATTCGAGACCGGGCCGCGCCGCGGCGAGAGCCGCCTCGGGATCGGCGTCGACCGAGGCGACGTTGTAAGCGACCAGGCGGTGCGGGCGGGTCGCGGCGATGTGCCCGAGGGCCGCCTGCGCGTACTCGGGAGCGACGGGCTCGGCGAGGATCGTCCCGTCGGCCACCTCACCGGAGACCGCGAGGGACTTGGGGCCCCGGACGCCCGCCAGGATGTCGGGCACCACCTCGGGCAGCGCATCGCTCTCCAGCCGGACGCCGTCGAGGTGCACGTACCGGCCCCGCCTCTCCACGGTCGCGCCGCGCAGGAGCGCGCGCAGGGCGTCGATGTACTCGTGCAGGAAGGTGAGCGGGCTCCGGGGCCACTGTCCGACGCTCCGCATCCAGCCCGGCATGCCGTGTCCCACGCCGATGTCGGTCCGGCCCGGGAAGAGCTGGGCCAGCGAGGCGATCTCCATGGCCGCGAACCCCACGTTGCGGGCTCCGGCGGGCAGCAGCCCGATGCCGACCCTGATCCGGGAGGTGGAGGCCAGTACGGCGGCAGCCTGGGCGATCCCGCCGCGGAACCCGAGGTCCTCCACCACCCACACCGAGCCGAACCCCAGCTCCTCGGCCCGGCGGGCGAACGGCAGGATCAGGTCGGTCGGCAGATCGCGCGGCAGCAGGACGCCGACGGTGGGGGAGGGGGTCGGGGAAGGCACAGGTGTTCTCCTCGGGGTCTTGGCATACGGATCAGGCCGACGGCGTACAGATCAAGGCCGGAGCATACGGATCAAGGACGGAGCATACGGATCAAGGGTGTACGGAGAACCTGGCGAACCCGGGCCCGTGGCCCCGGCCGCCAGGAGGCCGAGGGCGCTGTCAGACCCCTGCGTTACGTTGCTGCCATGACGAACTTCGTACGCGTAGCAGGTGCCTGGCCCGGCTCATGGGCGTGGAGCGATGTGCCGCCCGGCCCGCGCGCGGCCGGGCGATGACGGTGGACGGCACTCCGGAGTCCGGCAAGCAGCCCCGCGCCGAGCCGGTGACGGCACACCCGGAGATCACGTTCATCGGATGCGCCCGGTGCGGCACCCAGATCGCCGGGCTCGACGGCCGGTACGCCTGCTCGGGCTGCGGCTGGGTGAACGAGTGGACCGAGGGCCACCGGCCCCTGCCCGCAGCCCGGCGCCGCCGCACCCACGGGACGTCCGCCTCTCGCCCGCAACAGCCTTGAACCGGACGCGGCATGCGGTGACGGGCCGCCTCCGGCAGCCGCCGGGACCGCGGTCCGGTCGTCGTTCCGGCAGGTCCGGGGGCGTCTCGGTCCCCGGACCGGGAATCGCGGCCTCCGCCGCCCACCACGTACACTCGCCCCCGCTCCGCCGACCGGCGGGGCTTTTCGCACCAGACCTGACAGGGAAATCCGCATGAGTTCCGCAGACAGCACCGAAGCACCGATCTACGCCGGCCTCGTGGAGGAGCAGGGAGACGTGCTCGCCGAGGTACGGCGCGTGGCCGAGGAGGTCCTGCGCGACGCGGACCGCGCGGTCGACTTCGGCGGCGCCCGGTCGGCCGCCGCCTTCCGCTAGAGCAGGCGCGGACAGAGCGGACCGCCAGGAGATGGAAACCGGCGTCACGCCGTGCGTCCATCACGAGACGATAAACGTCTTGCAACTATTGCCATATTCTTGCGTATCCGACGCGATGGCTTACTGAAGAACCGTCGTCGGCGAGAGTGGGTGAGGCCGCGGTACGGCCGAGTGCCCGACGGGGCACCGGTGTCACCGCGGCCACCCGGCGGCAGGTGCTGAAAGACGCGCCCCTGCCCCGGTGAGCGGCCCGCACATCCGTGCGGAGAGCGCTCCCAGCCCGCCGGTGACGGACGACGGCCAGGTGCGTCAGCGCTGCCGATCCGACCCTCGTAACCCCTCCGAAACCACGCCGGAAGCATCGCGGGGGCATATCCCGGACGTCCCCGCGCCTCCCCGCTCCTCCTCGCACGCCACCGCACCCCTCCGCGGGTCCCGTACCGCCGGGTGCCCCCGCTCCCGCTGCCGCTTGCGAACGTTGCGCAGCCGTCGTGCCCGTAATAGCCGGATCCACCCCTCGGTGTACAGCCTCGTGGCCGCACTTCTGCGGGCGCTTGTCATGCGCGACGGCCGAGAGCTGTCAATGATTTACGAAATCAACGTGACATCTTGCGGACATTCGTCGGCGGTGGTTGAGTGTGGTCCGCCGCACAGCTCGGGGCTGTGGGCTTCCCGCACTCCTGCCCTAAAGGGGTCCACCGATGAGAAGTTCCGTTCTTCGTCGTACCTGCACCGCCGCCGTCGCCACCGCACTGGCCGTCACCGGCCTGGCAGCCTGCAACTCCGAGGGCGAGAGCGCCGCGGACGGCAAGACGCGCATCACGGTCAACTGCTGGCCCCAGCCGAGTGCGAAGATCGACCACCAGCGGTTCGACGAGGACGTCAAGACGTTCGAGAAGCAGAACCCGGACATCGACATCACCGCGCGCGACGCCTTCCCGTGCCAGGACCCCAAGACGTTCGACGCGAAGCTGGCCGGCGGTCAGATGGAGGACGTGTTCTACACGTACTTCACCGACACCGAGCGGGTCGTCTCCATCAACCAGGCCGCCGACATCACCGAGTACGTCAAGGACCTCAAGGCGTACAAGGACATAGCCCAGCCCCTGCGTGACGCGTACACGGTCGACGGGAAGATCTACGGCGTCCCGCGCACCAACTACTCCATGGGCCTGCTCTACAGCAAGGCCCTCTTCACCAAGGCCGGCCTCGACCCGGAGAAGCCGCCGGCCACCTGGCCCGAGGTCCAGGCCGCCGCCAAGAAGATCGCGGGCCTCGGCAACGGCACCGTCGGCTTCGCCGAGTACAGCGCCCAGAACCAGGGCGGCTGGCACTTCACCGCCCACATCTACTCGCAGGGCGGCTCGGTCGTCAGCGAGGACGGCAAGAAGGCCACCGTCGACACCCCCGAGGGCAAGGCGGTCCTGCAGAACCTCAAGGACATGCGCTGGCGCGACAACTCCATGGGCAGCAAGCAGCTCCTCATCATCAACGACACCCTCCAGATGATGGGCTCCGGCAAGCTCGGCATGTACCTCGCCGCCCCGGACAACGTGCCGCGCATCGTGAAGGAGGCCGGCGGGAAGTACGAGGACCTCGCGTTCGCCCCGATGCCCGGCGGCGAGGGCACCCTCATGGGCGGCGACGGCTACATGTTCAACAAGAAGGCCACCCCCGAGCAGATCAAGGCCGGTCTCAAGTGGCTGGAGTGGACCTTCCTCACCCCCGGCCAGGGCTACATGAACAACTACGCCCGCGCCGCAGAGGACAAGTCGCCGGTCGGCCTGCCCGAGCCGCGCCTGTTCACCGGCGCCACCGACACCAAGGACCAGGAGCTGAAGAAGGCCTCCGCCAACGTACCGGTGGAGAACTACCAGGCGTTCATCGACGGCGGCCAGCAGCTCGACATGAAGCTGGAGCCCAAGCACGGCCAGCAGATCTACGCCGTCCTCGACGGCGCCGTCTCCGCGGTGCTAACCAAGAAGGACGCCGACATCGACCAGCTCCTCAAGGACGCCCAGTCGAAGATCGACGGAATCCTGACCCGGGGCTGAGCCATGAAGACCACGTCCCAGCCCGCTCCACCCGCGGTGACGCGGCCCGCCGGCGCGACGCCCCCTCCGGGGGGCGCCCGCCCGGCGGGCCGCGGGCCCCTCTCCCCGCTCCGCCGGAAGATCGCCGACCAGGCCACCGCCTACGCCTTCCTGACCGGCGGTCTCCTCTGCTTCATCCTCTTCTCCTGGTACCCGGCCATCCGGTCGGTGATCATCGCGTTCCAGAAGTACACACCCGGCTCCGACCCGCAGTGGGTGGGCACCGCCAACTTCACCCGGGTCTTCCAGGACCCGGAGTTCGCGGCGGCCTGGCGCAACACGCTCACCTTCACCGTGCTCGCGCTGGTCATCGGCTTCGCCATCCCGTTCGTCATGGCCCTCGTCCTCAACGAGCTCCGCCACGCCAAGGCGTTCTTCCGCGTCGTCGTCTACCTGCCGGTGATGATCCCGCCGGTGGTCAGCGCCCTGCTGTGGAAGTGGTTCTACGATCCGGGCGCGGGTCTGGCGAACGAGGTGCTCGGCTTCCTCCACCTGCCCACCTCGAACTGGACCAACGGCGCCGACACCGCGCTGGTCTCCCTCGTCATCGTCGCCACCTGGGCCAACATGGGCGGCACCGTCCTCATCTACCTCGCCGCGCTCCAGGGCATCCCCGGCGAGCTCTACGAGGCGGCCGAGCTGGACGGCGCCTCGCTCTGGCAGCGCATCCGGCACGTCACCATCCCGCAGACCCGCTTCATCATCCTGATGCTGATGCTGCTCCAGGTCATCGCGACGATGCAGGTGTTCACCGAACCCTTCGTCATCACCGGCGGCGGGCCGGAGAACTCCACCGTCACCGTGCTCTACCTGATCTACAAGTACGCGTTCCTCTACAACGACTTCGGCGGCGCGTCCGCCCTCAGCGTGATGCTCCTGCTGGTGCTCACCGCCTTCTCCGCCCTGTATCTGCGACTCACCCGCACCGACTGAGAGGAGCGGCCGCCCACCATGACCCGGACAGCTCCGCCCCCGGTACAGCAGCCCGCCGCCGCCCTCGCCGGGCGGCCGGCGGACGCACCCGCCGAGCGCTCCGTACGCACCCTCGTCTCCCCGCTCGCCCTCGCCGGCCGGCGCGGCAAAGCCACGTACTGGTCGGTGTTCGCCCTCGTCGTCGTCCTCTTCGCCTTCGCGTTCCTCTTCCCCGTCTACTGGATGGTCACGGGCGCGATGAAGCCGCCCGAGGAAGCGGTCCGCACCCCGCCCACCCTGGTCCCCGAACAGTGGCAGGTGACCGGCTACACCGACGCCTGGGACCTGATGCGGCTGCCGACCCACCTGTGGAACACGGTGGTCCAGGCGACCGGCGCCTGGGTGCTCCAGATCGTCTTCTGCACGGCCGCCGCCTATGCCCTGTCCAAGCTGAAGCCCGCCTTCGGCAAGGTGATCCTCGGCGGCATCCTCGCCACCCTGATGGTCCCGGTCCAGGCTCTCGTCGTACCGAAGTACCTGACCATCGCGGACATGCCGCTGATCCACGTCAACCTGCTGAACGACCCGCTGGCCATCTGGCTGCCGGCCGTCGCCAACGCCTTCAACCTCTACCTGCTCAAACGGTTCTTCGACCAGATCCCGCGCGACGTCCTGGAAGCCGCCGAGATCGACGGCGCGGGAAAGCTCCGTACGCTCCGGTCCATCGTGCTGCCCCTGTCCCGGCCGGTGCTCGGCGTCGTCTCCATCTTCGCGCTCGTCGCTGTGTGGCAGGACTTCCTCTGGCCCCTGATGGTCTTCTCCGACACCGAGAAACAACCGATCAGCGTCGCCCTGGTCCAGCTCTCCCAGAACGTGCCCCTGACGGTGCTGATCGGCGCCATGGTCATCGCGAGCATCCCGATGGTCCTGATGTTCCTGGTCTTCCAGCGGCACATCATCGCCGGGATCAGCGCGGGCAGCACCAAGGGCTGACCGACCGGCCGCACCAAGGGACGGCCGACCGGCCGCACCGTGGGCCCCTTCGACCCGCCGCCGCCCCCGGCCTTCCCGCCCCGCTCCGGGGCGGCGGCGTCAGAACCTCCAGCTCCTCCCTGTTGCGCGGACCGGCACACCCCGCCGGCGACCGCGCCCCGTCCGAAAGGAACCCGCCTTATGGAAGGCAGCCTGCTTGCCGCCGACGACTGGTGGCGCTCGGCCGTCATTTACCAGGTCTACGTCCGCAGCTTCGCCGACGGCGACGGCGACGGCACCGGCGATCTGACGGGTGTGCGGTCCCGGCTGCCCTACCTGGCCGAACTCGGCGTCGACGCGCTGTGGTTCACGCCCTGGTACCTCTCGCCGATGGCGGACGGTGGCTACGACGTCGCGGACTACCGGGTGATCGACCCGGCCTTCGGCACGCTCGCGGAGGCCGAGAAGCTCATCGCCGAGGCCCGGCAGGCGGGAATCCGGACCATCATCGACATCGTCCCGAACCACGTCTCCGACCAGCACGTCTGGTTCCAGGCGGCGCTGGCGGCGGGCCCCGGCAGCCCGGAACGCGCACTCTTCCACTTCCGGCCCGGCCGCGGCGAGGACGGCGAACTGCCGCCCAACGACTGGGAGAGCGAGTTCGGCGGAGTGCCGTGGACCCGGGTCGCGGACGGCGAGTGGTATCTCCACCTCTTCGCCACCGAACAGCCCGACCTCAACTGGGCCCATCCGGCCGTACGCCAGGAGCATGAGGACGTCCTCCGCTTCTGGTTCGAACGCGGTGTCGCCGGGGTCCGCATCGACTCCGCCGCCCTCGTCGCCAAGGACCCGGCGCTCCCGGACCTCGCCGGACACCCGGGACCGCACCCGTACGTCGACCGCGACGAGCTGCACGGCATCTACCGGGGCTGGCGGGCCATCGCGGACGAGTTCGACGGCATCTTCGTCGGCGAGGTCTGGCTCCCGGACTCCGAGCGCTTCGCCCGCTACCTCCGCCCCGACGAGCTGCACACCGCCTTCAACTTCAGCTTTCTCAGCTGCCCCTGGGACGGCGAGCGGCTGCGCCGGTCCATCGACGAGACCCTCGCCGAACACGCCCCGGTCGGCGCCCCCGCCACCTGGGTCCTCTGCAACCACGACATCACCCGCACCGTCACCCGCTACGGCCGCGAGGACACCAGCTTCGCCTTCACCGCGAAGGCGTTCGGCGTCCCCAGCGACCCGGAACTCGGCACCCGCCGCGCCCGCGCCGCCGCCCTCCTCTCGCTCGCCCTGCCCGGCTCCGTCTACCTCTACCAGGGCGAGGAGCTGGGTCTGCCGGAGGCCGACGTACCGCTGGACCGCATCCAGGACCCGATGTACTTCCGTTCCCAGGGCCGCGCCCCCGGCCGCGACGGCTGCCGCACCCCGCTGCCCTGGGCGGCGGACGAACCGTACGCGGGCTTCGGCTCCGCGGTGGAACCCTGGCTGCCGCTCCCGGCGGACTGGGCCTCCCGCGCCGCCGACCTCCAGGCCACCGACCCCGACTCGATGCTGGCCCTCTACCGCGAGGCCCTGCGGCAGCGGCGCTCGCTGCCCGAACTCCACACCGGACAGCTGCGCTGGCTGAGCGAGGAGCGGGACGTCCTCGTCTTCGCCCGCGGCTCCGGCCTGGTCTGCGTGGTCAACCTGGCCGAGAGCCCCGCCGACCTCCCCGCGCACACCGGCGTACTGCTGGCCAGCAACCCCCTGGACGAGGACGGCCGGCTGCCCAAGGACACGGCGGTGTGGCTGGCGGTCTGATCGCGTACGAGGAAACCGCCCCCGGACGCCGTCGCGGTGTCCGGGGGCGGTCTTGAGGCCGCCACGACCGTCCCGGCGCCGGATCATCCGGCCCGGTGCTCCAGCAGGGTCGCGGCGAGGGCGACCTGGGCGGGTTCCAGCGCCGTCCTCCCGTCCTCGATGTCCCAGAGCGCGTTCTGCAGCACCCGGCCGAGCGTCCAGCCGGTGGCCCGCCGCCGGTCCAGCGCCAGCGTCTCGGTGAGCTGGTCGAACCGGTGCAGCACCGGGCCCGTCACCCCGCCCTCCACCACCCTCTCCCAGCGGATGTCCAGGGCGGGCCACAGCTCGAACCCCGGGTCCCCGGCCAGCGGTTCCGGGTCGATCGCGAGCCACGGTTCACGCTCACCGGCCAGCGCGTTGCCGTCGTGCAGATCCCAGTGGAGCAGCCGGTCACCCGCCTCGCCGGCCAGTTCGGCCACGGCCGCCGCACAGGTGCGTACGAGCTCCCGCTCCGCCGGATCACGCAGCAGCACCAGCGCCCCGGGCGCCCGCGCCACCATCGCGGCGGCGATATCGCCGAGCCGGCGCATCCCCGGCGGCGCGGGCACCGCCGACAGCCGCGCCATGAGCCCGGCCAGCACCCTCATCACCACCGCGTCGTCCGGCTCCGCCGACAGCGGACGCCCCGCGTCCAGCCGTTCCAGCAACTGGGCACCCGCCACCGGATCGACCTCGACCAGCCGCACCACCCCGCCGCCGTCCCAGGCCCGGAGCCCGGCGGCCACCCCCGCGTTCTCCTCACCGGGCGGCTGGAGCTTGAGCACGGCGCGGGTACCGTCCGCGCGGACCACCGGCAGCACCAGCCCGGCCATGCCGTGGGCGACCTGCCCGTCCCGACGGAGCTCCCAGCGGCCCAGGAACTCCGCCGCCAGCCGGGGCAGCGCGGCCAGCCACGCCTGGCCCCGGGCATCGCCGGGCGCACCGTACGACGCGACCAAGGCGTCCGGGACGTCGAAGGCCGGAGAGGGGACGGAGGGCATGGAAGCACCGGGGCTCATACGGGCAACTCCTCAAAGAACGCCCCCTGACCGCGTCGGGAGGCAGCATCGGCGACCCTCGCAGTCTGCCGCCAGGCCGTACGCCCCGCGCACCCTTTTCCGCCGGGCGTGGCGTGCGGGCCGAGCACCCCACCCACCCCCGGCTGAGTATCCGCACTCAGGACGAAGGCCCACGCCGCCGCGACGATGATCACGACCGCCCAGGCCACCCCACCAGGACCTCAGGAGAACCGTGCTCAGCAGCGTCGCAGCCGCCGTCATCCCTTGCCTCGGCCGCCTCACGGTCACCTCCGACCACACCGCCGCCCCGGTCCCCGGCTCCATCATCGTTGCCAACCACACCTCCCTCGCCGACCCCGGCGTCGTCCTCGCCGCGCTGCTCCGCCTCGACGTCGAACCGGTCGTCCTGGCCACCGCCGGCCTCTGGCGCGTCCCGGTCCTCGGCCGGCTCCTGGAGAGCGGCGGCCACGTCCCCGTACACCGGGGCACCCACCGGGCAGCCGAGGCTCTCGACACGGCCGCCGCCGCGCTCCGGTCGGGCCGGCACGTCCTCATCTACGGGGAGGGCCGGATCCCGCCGCGCACGGATGCGGCCGAGGCGCCGCCGGAGAGCTTCCGCAGCGGCCTCGCCCGCCTGGCCCACGCGTCCGGCGCGCCCGTCGTCCCCCTCGGGCAGGCCGGCGCCCGCCGGGTGACCTCCGGCTCGGTCGCCAAGCAGATCGCCGGATTCCTCACCGCCCCCGCTCGCCGCCCCCGCCTCCACGTCCACCTGGGCGCGCCGCTCCACCTGCCGATGGGCGTCGACGCAGCGACCGCCACCGCCCGCGAAGCCGTCACCGCCGCCTGGCGCACGGCCGCCCGGCACCTGGGGAGTCTCTGACCATTCCCGGTGGGCGGGCGACGCCCGGGTGGCGCCGCCGACCCCGGCAGCGTAGGTATGGAGGGCACGTTGTTCCGGCGAGGAGACGGATCCCGATGACGGAGGCCGAGCGGACCCCCCCTGTGCACGGCGTTCCCTGCTGGGTCAGTCTCATGACCAGGGACCCGCGCGCCGCACAGGACTTCTACACGGCCGTCCTCGGCTGGGACTTCCGCTCCGGCACCCTGGGCGAGGGGTTCACCGTCGCGCACGCCGACGGGCTGCCCGTCGCCGGGATCGGCCGGATCGGGCCCGGTCTGCCGACCGCCACCACCTGGACCCCGTACTTCGCCGTCGCCGACGTGGACGCCACCGCCGCCCGCGTACGGGAACGCGGTGGCACCATCGCCGTCGGACCGATCCGGCTCGGCCCCGGCAGAGGGGCCGTCGCCGCCGACCGCGAAGGGGCCGGGTTCGGCTTCTGGGAGGGCCGCACACCGCCCTGGTCCATCGGACGCGGCAGCGCACCCGCCTCCCTCGAACTCCGCACGAGCCACGCCTTCGACGCCGCGATCTTCTACTCCGAGGTCTTCGGCTGGGACCCGCACGACCCCGGCGGCTGCGAGGTCGGCTATGTGTACCAGCAGGACACCGTCGTCGTCCGCCAGGGCGGGCTCACCGTCGCCACCCTGCGCGGCGGCGGCGACGGTGCGTCCCCCGACCCCCGGCTGCGCCCCCGGTGGCACGTCCGCTTCCGGGTCGACGACCTGACGGCGGCCACCGAGGCCGCCCGGAAGGCCGGCGGCGAGGTCGCGCCGCCGACCCTCTCCCCGGACGACGGACCCGAATCGATGATCGCCGACCTGGAAGGCGCCCTCTTCACGGTCGGCTCCCGCCGGAAACCCGAACCCCGCCCTTGATGGGTGCGCGGGCGGGTCAGCAGGTGCGGAAGACGTACCCCTTCCGGCCCGCGGGCCGGACGTCGAGGTCACGCTGGACCACGGAGAGCTTCGAGCCGACGGCCGAGCAGGCCTTGGAGAAGTCGCGGGCGGTGTACTCGATGACGAAGACCTTGTTGCCGTAGGCGGTGGCGTAGTCGGCGCACTCGTCGTAGCGCCCGCACTCCTCGGCGACCGCGAAGTCGAAGCCGATGCTCTTGCGCTGTCCCAGCAGGTCCGTGGTGTTCTTCTGGCCGATCGCCAGCCCCGCCGCGTGCGCCCGCGTGGCCAGCAGCTTGGCGAACGCCGCGTTGTGCGCCCGCGTGAGCCGGCCTCCGGAGCGCTCGTACGAGTCCAGGTTGTCCGGCTCCACCGCCTGGAACCCGGACTTCGCGCAGCCGTCGATCCAGCCGCCGACGATCTTCGCGAGCCGGGTCCGCTTGGCGGCCGTCGAGGTGTCCAGCAGCGCCTCGCCCCACGCCTCGTCGTTGACCGGCGTGCCGCTGCCGTCGCGCAGCAGCAGGTCCGGGTTCTGCTTCTGCCACCAGTCCATCGCGTCCGGCTGGGTCTGGAAGGCGTTGACGTAACAGACGTTGTACAGACCGCGCACGGGCTTGGCGCCCCGGTCGCGCGAGAGCGCCTTGACCCCGGCGGGCGGGGTGTAGGCCCCGCCGATCTGGTAGTCGAAGGTGGCGTTGGCCGTCGGGAGGACGACCTTCGGCGCGGGCTTGGCCGCGAAGGCGCTGGAGAGCAGGAAACCCGCGCCGGCCGTCACGGCGACCCCGCCGGCCAGGGCCGCGAGTGTGGAGCGGCGGCGGAGGAACGGGGTGGCGGCGTGCTGGGGCATGGGGAGGCTCCTGTGCGTGGTCCGTGTACCTGCCTCCGCATCATGGACGGCCGATCATGAGCGAATCGTGAGCGTCACCCGTCGCCCTTCCGTCTCCGCCGCGACCGGGCCGGCGCGAGCCGCAGTACGAACACCGCACCGCCGCCCGGCCGGGCACGCACGGTGAGGCCGCCCCGATGAGCGCGGGCCACCCGGCCCACCAGCGAGAGGCCGATGCCCGTACCGCCGCCCGGCGAGCGGAACCGCTCCATCAGCTCCGGCAGCCGCCCGGGCTCCACCCCTGCACCCCGGTCGGCGACCGAGACCTCCGGTCCGCGCACGGCCACGAGCACCTCGGCCCCGCTCGCCTCCCCGGGCGTACGGCCATGGCGTACGGCGTTGTCGAGCAGGTTGCGCACGGCCACCCGCACCAGCGCCGCGTCCGCCGCGACCACCGACTCCTCCAGCCGCAGCTCCATCCGGTGCCCGCCCTCCGGCAGCTCGGCGCACACCTCCTCCACGAGTTGGTCCAGCCGCAGCGGCTCCGCCCGTACGGAGTCCACGGCGGCCTCCAGCCGGCCCCGCGTCAGCAGGTTCTCCACCACCTGGTCCATCCGGTCCGCCGCCCGACGGATCCTCGGCAGATGGGCCTCCGGCCCGCCGGTCCCGTGCTCGGCCATCTCCACCGAGCCGCGCATCACCGCCACCGGCGTCCGCAGCTCGTGCGCCGCGTCGGCGAGCAGCCGCTCCTGCTGCTCCAGCGCCTGCCAGGCGGGCCGCATGGACCGCCCGGAGAGCACATGCCCGGTGAGCGCGGCCAGTGTGGTGAGCGCGGCGCACCCGACGACGAGCGAGAGGACCAGACTGCGGTGCTCGGCCGACCCGTACGCCGGATCCCCGACCGCGACGGCCGCGCCCGCCACCTCGTCGGTCGCGTCGTGCCAGAAGGGCACGGCCAGCAGCCGGACAGGACCGCCCGTACGGTCGCGGGCCTCCTGACGCACGGTCTCCTCCGTACGCATCGCCGAACCCGCCGCCCGGGTGAGCGCCGCGGCCGGTACGTCGAACTGCTGGACGCTGCCCCGGAACACCACGGCCGGACCGCCACCGGGCCGCTCCTCCAGCACCACGATCTGCGGCGTGCCGGCGGTCGCCTCGTCGTCGGCCAGGCCGTCGAGGCGGATGCGGTCGTCCTGGTAGTAGACGAGCGAGGCCGCGACGGCTGCCCGGCGGCGCATCTCGTCGTACTCGGCGGCCTCCCGGGACCGGTCGTCGGTGCGGATCACCAGCCAGGACAGACAGCTCAGCCCGGCGACGGTGATCAGCGTGTACGCGGCGGTCAGCCGCAGCTGGAGCCGGCGCAGCCGCCTCCGGGCCGGAGAGCCGCGCCACGCCGACCCGGTGCCTCTCGTGCGCCTCACGCCGGGCCCATCAGAAACCCCTGGCCCCGCACGGTCCGCACGAGAGACGGGCTGCCGAGCTTGCGCCGCACTCCGGCGAGGACCGCGTCCACCACATTGGAGACCGGGTCGGCCATCTCGTCCCAGCAGTGCTCCAGCAGCGCCGTCCGCGTGACGACGCTGCCCTGGTGGACCAGGAGCTGCTGGAGCACGGCGTACTCCTTCGGGCTCAGCGAGAGCAGCACCCCGCCCCGCCGCACCTCACGCCGCGCCAGGTCCATCACCACGTCGGCGCAGCTCAGGAAGGCGGGTAGCCGCTCGGCCGCCCGCCGGGTCAGGCTGCGCACCCGCAGGACCAGCTCACGCATCGCGAACGGCTTGGCCAGATAGTCGTCCGCCCCGCTCTCCAGCCCGTGCACCCGGTCGTCCAGGGCGTCCAGAGCGGTGAGGCAGAGCACGGGCACCGACCAGCCCGCCCGGCGCCTGCTCTCCAGCCGCGTGAGGGAGTCGCCGGAGGGCAGCATCCGGTCCAGGACCACACAGTCGTACGCGGTGACGTACAGCATCACGTCCGCCTCCGGCCAGTCGTCCGCACCGTCGACGGCGAACCCCGCCTCGCGCAGCCCCGCCGCGATCACGGCCCGCAGGTCGTCGTCGTCCTCCACCAGCAGCACGCGCAAGGGGTACGCCTCCGGGTCACTCGGGGTGGCCCCCGGGCGCTTTGGGCCTGGGGGAGGGACCCGTCATCCTAAGCGGCCCCGTCGAGCGCCTCGGCGGCCTCCGCCACGACCGCCCCGGCCACGGTGGCGAGCGCCGGTGAGTCGAGCTTCCACTGCTGCCAGTACAGCGGGACGTCGATGTGCCGGTCCGGGGCGAGGAGGACCAGGCGGCCGGTGTCCAGCAGCGGACGGGCATGGACACCGGGCAGCATGCCCCAGCCCATCCCCGCGGCCACGGCGTCCACGAACCCCTCCGACGTCGGTACGAAGTGGCGCCGCGCACCCGCCCGCCGACCGCACCCGAGCGCGCGGACGAAGGAGTCCTGGATGTCGTCGCGCCGGTCGAAGTCCACCACCGGCGCGTCCGCGATCAGCTCGCGCAACGGAGTCCCCGTACCGAGCCCGAGCCACCGCCCGGCGAAGGCCGCCGTCGCCACCGGCAGATAGCGCATCCGGCCCAGACTCCGCACCGAACAGCCGGACACGGCCTCGGGCGAGGAGGTCACCGCCGCCATCACCAGCCCCTCGCGGAGCAGCGCTGCCGTATGGTCCTGGTCCTCCCGGCGCAGCTCGTAACAGATGCCCAGCTCCTCCGGCACGCGGCCGAGAGCCGGCAGGAACCAGGTCGCCAGGGAGTCGGAGTTCACCGCGATCGTCACCCGCGTCGGCTCGCCGGGTCCGGACATCCCGAGCGCCGCCTGCGCGTCCTGCTCCAGCCGGGCCAGCTGCCGGGCGAAGCGGACCACGACCTCGCCGGACTCGGTGGGCCGCACCGGCTTCGTCCGCATCAGCAGCACCCGGCCGGTGCGCTGCTCCAGGGCCTTCACGCGCTGACTGACCGCCGACGGCGTCACGTGCAGGGCGTTGGCAGCCGCGTCGAAGGTGCCTTCGTCGACGACGGCCAGCAGGGTCCGCACCTGGTCGAGTGGCAGTTCCGACATCACAGCAGCTAATGATACGTAAGAATCATTAGCTGTACACGGATGCCGGACCTGCCTAGCGTCTGGGTCATGACCAACGCTCTGACCACCGCGGCCGCCGGGTTCGGTACCGGCCTCTCCCTGATCGTCGCCATCGGCGCCCAGAACGCCCTGGTCCTGCGCCAGGGCGTCCGCCGGGAGGCCGTTCTCGCCGTGGTCGCCATCTGCGCCCTCTCCGACGCCGTCCTCATCACCCTCGGGGTCGCCGGCGTCGGCGCCGTCGTCGTGGCCTGGCCGTCCGCCCTGACCGTGGTCTCCCTGCTCGGCGGCGTGTTCCTGATCGGCTACGGCCTCCTCGCCGCGCGCCGTGCCTTCCGCCCGTCGGCCCTCCTCGCCCAGGACGCGCCTTCGGGGGCGAAGCGGGGCGTGGTGCTCGCCTGCCTCGCGATGACCTGGCTCAACCCGCACGTCTACCTCGACACGGTCTTCCTCCTCGGCTCCGTCGCCGCCGACCAGGGTCCGCGGCGCTGGACCTTCGGACTCGGCGCGGTCCTCGCCAGCGTCTGCTGGTTCGCCGCCCTCGGCTTCGGCGCCCGGCTGCTCAGCGGCGTGCTCGGCCGTCCGTCGTCGTGGCGCGTGCTGGACGGACTGGTCGCCGCGATGATGATCGGCCTCGGCACCCGGCTGGCCCTGACCGCCTGACCGCCTGACCGCCTGACCGCCTGACCGCCTTGGGGAAGTCAGTACGCGGGCGTCGGCCGGGCCAGGTGACTGGTGCGCTGAGGGCTGAGGTCCAGGGCGGTGAGGACGGAGGGAGCGGCGATGCTGGGCAGGATGTGCCGCTGGAGCGTGATGTAACGCTGTTCCAGATCGCGGTAGTTGGTCAGCGTCTGGGAGACGGCCTGGGTGCCGGTGAAGGCCGCGACATAGACGTCGGCGGTCTCCGCGGGGTTGACGTGCGGCAGGAGTTCGCCGTTCTGTTCGGCTTGGGCGAGGAGGTCGTGGGTGGTCCGGTGCCAGCGGAGGAACGGGCCGGTGCGGTCCAGGCCCTGGGCCTGCTGGTCCATGGAGAGACGGACTCCGGCGCGGGCGAGGAGACTGGTGCGGAGGCGATGGGTGAACAGCATCCCCATGTCCACCAGCTCCTGGAGCTTGAGGAGTTGGTCGGGAGCCGGCGGCGGGGGCTCCTGAGCCTCGATCACACCGAGCGCGAGCTCCTCCTTCGACGGGAAATGAAAGTAGAGCGCGCCTTTCGTGACCCCGGCGATCTTGAGAATTTCGGTGATGGTGGCCGCCTGGTAACCGTACTTCTCGAAAATCTCGGCCGCTGCCATCAGGATTGCCTGGCGGGTTCGGATCGCCCGGTCCTGCTTGGCCATCCCTGTCTCCTTCGTCGGGCTGTGCCGGTCGTGCGGCCGGACCGGCGGGGTGTCAGGCGAACTGCGGGCATAGAAAAAAAACCGCCTAGTCTGTATCTTATCAGCGCGCGTGCACCGCAGGAACGGCTCGCCCAACACATGACCCCTGGGGGGAGTTATGCCAGAAGCAGCAGTGTTGACCGGTCCTGTAGCGGCGTCGGCCGTGGGCCCGGAGGTCCGAGTGGTGCATCCGGTGGGAATGGAGCTGGTTCACCGGAGCAGGGCCGAGGACGCCTTTCCGCGCAACTGGCAGCGGCTGGGGCCGGATCGGTTCCACGTGGAGGCGGTGCTCCCGCACGACCATCCGTTCTTCGCTCCGGTGGGCGCCGACCGGCATGACCCGCTGCTGGTGACGGAGGCGATGCGGCAGGCGGCGATGCTGGCCTTCCACGCCGGGTACGGAGTCCCCGTCGGCCACCACTTCCTGATGGCGGATCTGGACTACGCGATCCGGCCCGAGCGCCTGGTCGTGGGCGGCCTGCCCACCATCATCGACGTGGAGGTGATCTGCTCCGAGCTCAAGTGGCGTGGTGGGAGGCCGGTTCAGGGCCGTGTGGACTGGGTGGTGCGTCGCGCGGGCCGGCTGGTCGCGACGGGCATGGGCGCGACGAGGTTCACCAGTCCGCGGGTATACCGGCGGATGCGCGGCGGATCGGCGGAGCCGGGCGTGGCGATACCGCGTGCCGTGCCGGTCGACGCCACCCGGGCGGGCCGTGGCCGGCCCGAGGACGTGGTCCTCTCGGAGGGCTCCCGCGACGGCCTGTGGGAGCTGCGCGTGGACACCCGGCATCCGACGCTCTTCCAGCGGCCCAACGACCATGTGCCGGGGATGCTGTTGCTGGAGGCGGCCCGGCAGGCGGCGAGCCTGGCCGCCGGGGACCGCGGGTTCGTCCCGGTCGAGGGGCGTACGCACTTCCACCGGTACGCGGAGTTCGGCAGCCCGTGCTCGATCGCCGCGGAGGTCCTGCGGAGCGTGTCACCGGGCGAGGCGAGGATCCGGGTGACAGGACGCCAGGACGGCGAGCCGGTCTTCGACACGGTGCTGTCGGGCCCGGTCGGCGCGGGCTGAAGGCGCGCGCACGGACGCGGTGTCGCAGGTGGAAGGCAAATCATGACGGTGTGTGAGGAGTGCGTGGCGTGATTCTGGTGACAGGCGCGACCGGGACGGTGGGCGGCGAGGTCGCCCGTCTGCTGGCGGCCGACGGTCCGGTACGGATCCTGGCGAGGCGGCCCGGGCGGGTGACGGTGCGAGGGCCCGAAGTCGGCGTCGTGGCGGGGGAGTACGGGGACCGCGACTCGCTCGACCGGGCGCTGCGCGGGATCGACTCGGTGTTCCTCGTGACGAACAGCCCCACGGAGCCCGATGACGAGAGGGTCGCCGCCGCGGCCGCGGCGGCGGGCGTCCGCCACCTCGTGAAACTGTCGATGATGGCGGTGGAGGAGCCGGACGCGGACGACTTCATCACCCGGCTCCAGCGGAGCAACGAACAGGTCATCAGGGAGTCCGGAGTGCCCTGGACGTTCATCCGGCCCCGGACCTTCATGTCCAACACGCTCTCCTGGGCCAAGGGCATCGCATCGGACGGTGTGGTGCGCGCCCTCTACGGGCGCTCGCCGGTCGCGTGCGTGGACCCACGGGACATCGCGGCGGTGGCCGCCGCCGTCCTCACCGGCCAGGGCCATGAGGGACAGGCGTACGCGGTGTCGGGCCCGGAGGCGATCACCGCGTACGAGCAGACGGCTCAGCTCTCCGACGTGCTCGGCCGGCCGCTGCGCTTCGAGGAGCTCACCCTGGACCAGGCGCGCGAGGCGCTGCTCGCGCGCTATCCGCAGCCGGTGGCCGAGGCGTTCATGGAGAGCGCGGAGCGCCAGCGGGCCGGGGCGAAGGCGGTCGTGCTGCCCACCGTCGAGAAGCTGACGGGCCGCCCCGCCAGGACGTTCCGTACCTGGGTTACGGACCATGCGGACTCTTTCGGCACGGTCGAACCCACCGGATAGCGGCCTTCGCAAGGTAACTGACCCCGCTCCGCACAGATATTCCCCTGGAAATCAAACCGGTAAGTTGGTTTCATATGCCCTATGACGCTGCTTCACCGCTCCGGCGGAGAGCCCCCGGCCTCCGTGGCCCACGGCCCAAAGCCCCTTCCCGTCCGCATCTGCCTCCTGCGGAGGCCCCGGTGACCAAGCAGCTGCGCGCCGCGCGCACCCGCCAGGCCCTCATCAGCTCGGCGGCCATCGTGTTCGAGGAGCACGGTTACGGGCAGGCGCGGCTTGCCCTGATCAGCTCCGGCGCGGGCGTCAGCACGGGCGCCCTCCACTTCCACTTCGAGAACAAGGACGCGGTGGCCCAGGCCGTGGTCGCGGAGGCGTCGCACAACCTGCTGGCGGTGTCCGGCGCCATCCGCCGCAGAACGGGCACGGCGCTGCAGACCCTGATCGACACCGCGCACGCCCTGGTGGACCTGCTCGGCCGCGATCCGGTGACCCGCGCCGGATTCCGGCTGAGCTACGACCGAGAGCGAGGCGGCGAACCGGGCCTGCCCGCACAATGGCAGCGGTGTGTAGGCGAGTTGCTGGACGAGGCGGCCGCCGCCGGCACCCTCGCGGACGGCGTCTCCCGTACGGACGTCACCGCCGCGACGGTGGCCGCGACCACCGGGTTCGAGGTGCTCGGACGCTGCGAGTCCCAGTGGCTCTCCGCACGGACACTCACCGGCTTCTGGCGCCTCCTGCTGCCCTGCCTCGCCGCCCCGGAGGCCCTGCCCCTGCTCGACCCGTCGGGCACCACCGCGGCGACGGAGGCCATCACGGGCCGGGCCGGACGCGAGGCGTACGGCGTGGAGACGGCGGCGCCGATCTGACCGCGCGGCTCAGCCCGCGCCCATCGAGCGGTACATGCCGATCGAGTCGTGCGCGGCGGTGTCGGTGAAGCCGAACTTCTCGTACAGGAAGCGCGCGGGCCCGTCCGCGATCAGGGAGACGTACGCGGTGGCGGGCGCCCGGCGTTCCAGCTCCTCGGTGAGCGCGGCCATGATGCGCCTGCCGAGGCCCCGGCCCTGGTGCGCGGGGTGCACGCAGATGTCGACCACCTGGAACGCGGTGCCGCCGTCGCCGATGATCCGCCCCATGCCGATCGGCTCGCCCTCGTGGTGGAGGACCACGCCGTGCCACGTGTTGGGCAGGGCGATCGCGACGGCCTCCGGCGCCTTGTCGGAGAGCCCGGCGTCGGTGCGCAGACGGCGGAACAGCTCGACGGACGGTACGCCCACCCGGAGCTCGTAAGGGTCAGCAGTGTCTTCCATGCATTACACGATAGAGCAACGGCCGGTCCGGTCCGTCCGGCCTGACCTCACCCCGCCCTGCCGCCCACATCCGCACGCCGCGCGTCCGCGCCCCAGCTCGCCAGCAGCCGCAAGGCATCGGCCGACGCCGAGCCCGGTTCGGCGTGGTAGGTGACCACGTACTGCTCCGGATCGTCCGGCAGGTGCAGCGTCTCGTACGACAGGGCCATCTCCCCGACCAGCGGATGCCGGATCAGCTTGGTGCCGTGGCCCTTCTCCTTGACGTTGTGCGTGGCCCACAGCCGCCTGAACTCGTCGTTCTTGACGGAGAGTTCACCCACCAGTGCGGAGAGCTGCGGATCGTCCGGGTGGCAGCCCGCGTACAGGCGCAGATAGCTGACCATGTCCGAGGCCTTGGAGTCCCACTCCACGAACAGGTCCCGGTAGGCGGGGGAGAGGAACACGAGCCGCGCCCAGTTGCGCTCCTCGGCCGGCAGCGCGCCCCAGTCGCCGAAGACCGCCGCGGCCATCGGGTTCCAGGCCAGGATGTCGGAGCGGGCGCCGGAGACGTACGCGGGAATGCCGTCCAGGCTGTCCAGCAGGTGCAGCAGCCCGGTCCGCACCCGCTGCACCCGGGCCGGCCGGCGCTTCTTCTTGTGCTGCGCCGGCTTGGCCATGTGCGTCAGATGCGCGTGCTCCGCGTCGCTGAGCCGCAGCGCGCGGGCGATAGCGTCGAGCACCTCGGCCGACACATTGCGCCCGTTGCCCTGTTCCAGCCGCGTGTAGTACGCCACCGAGACACCGGCCAGCTGCGCCAGCTCCTCGCGCCGCAGCCCCGGCACCCGGCGGGCCCGGCCGAACTCCGGCAGCCCCACGTCCTGCGGCTGGAGCCGGGCCCGCCGGGTGCGCAGGAACTCGCTGAGCTCGGCGCGCCGGTCGAGCGGCTCGGGGGCGGAGGGGTCGGGCGAAACGTCCATGGCTCCCATTATTCCTGGTCGTACGCGCACGAGCCTGTCCCTGCCGGTGGTAGGCCCGCTGGACGTAGGCAAAGCGGTGACCTGGGTAAGCGCGGCCGGGACCGTGATGCTGGGAGACGTTCCTACCGCATCACCCAGAGGAGAACCTCCGGCATGACCACCGTTGCCGCTTACGCCGCTCCCCGTGCCAAGGCCCCGCTGGAGCGCACCACGATCGAGCGCCGCCCGGTGGGCGAGTTCGACGTCCTGATCGACATCAAGTTCGCCGGTATCTGCCACTCCGACATCCACCAGGCCCGCGACGGCTGGGGCGAGGGCATCTTCCCCATGGTCCCCGGCCATGAGATCGCCGGGATCGTCACCGAGACCGGGCCCGGCGTCACCAGGTTCGCGGTCGGCGACCGTGTCGGTGTCGGCTGCATGGTCGACTCCTGCGGACAGTGCGACGCCTGCCTGCTGGGCCGCGAGCAGCACTGCGCCGAGGGGAACACCCAGACGTACAACGCCATCGACCGCAGCGGCGAACCGACGTACGGCGGCTACTCGACGCATGTCGTCGTGACCGAGGGCTTCGTCGTCGGTATCCCCGAAGGCATCGCGCTGGACGAGGCCGCGCCGCTGCTCTGCGCGGGCATCACCACGTACTCGCCGCTCCGCCGCTGGGGTGCCGGCCCGGGCAAGAAGGTCGCGGTCATCGGTCTCGGCGGCCTCGGCCACATGGCCGTCAAGATCGCGCACACCCTCGGCGCCGAGGTCACGGTCCTCTCGCAGTCGCTGCGCAAGAAGGACGACGGGCTCAAGCTGGGCGCGGACCACTACTACGCGACCAGTGACCCGAAGACCTTCGAGGAGCTGGCCGGAACCTTCGACATCATCCTCTCCACGGTCTCGGCCCCGCTGGACTTCGGCGCCTACCTCGCGCTGCTGCGGACGGACGGCACCCTGGTCAACGTGGGCGCGCCCGAGGAGCCGGTCTCGATCAACCTCTTCTCGCTGATCGGCGGCAACAAGTCGCTGGCGGGCTCCGCGATCGGCGGGATCGCCGAGACCCAGGAGATGCTGGACTTCTGCGCCGTGCACGGCCTCGGCGCTGAGGTCGAGGTCATCGCGGCGGACCAGGTCAACGAGGCGTACGAGCGGGTCCTCGCCAGCGACGTCCGCTACCGCTTCGTGATCGACACCGCGACCATCTGAGTGGTCTGTTCAGCAGCCGTACGCCGTGGGGCCCCGGCCCGCGAAAGGGCCCGGGGGGCCCCGCGGACCGGGCGTAGGCGGGAGGCGCGCCCGCGCGCGCCCCCGCCCCGACGGCCTTCAGGAGCCCGGGGAAGCGGGCCTCCAGGTCGTCCTCGCGCAGCCTGCTCATGCGAGAGGTGCCCTCGTAGTGCTGGCGGATGACGCCCGCCTCGCGCAGCACCTTGAAGTGGTGGGTGGTGGTGGACTTGCTGACCGGGAGGTCGAAGGCGATGCAGGCCATGTCCGCGTGCCCGTCCGCCAGTTCGCGCACGATCGTCAGCCGGACGGGGTCGGCCAGCGCGTGCAGCAGGCCTTCCAGGCGGATCTCCTCCGCGGAGGGATGGGCGAGCCGGCGCCCGGACGGGGCGGCGACGTCGGGCTCGATCGTGGGCATGGGCGGCCTCCTCAGGTCTCGCACCTCTAAAGTACGAACATCCTCGTAGTTTGACAACTGCCGTACTACGAGGACTATCGTACTGGCCATGACGGTCCCGCCCTCCGGCGAGGGCGGGACCGCCACTCCGTGCCCCGACCCATCGAGGAGACGTACCGGTGAGTGCTCTGTTCACGCCCCTGACCCTGCGGTCCCTGGAGATCCCCAACCGCGTGTGGATGTCCCCGATGTGCATGTACACCGCCGCCTCGCACGGCCCCGAGGCCGGGGTGCCGACGGACTTCCACCTCACCCACCTGGCCTCCCGCGCCGCCGGAGGCGCCGGGCTCGTGATGGCCGAGGCCACCGGCGTCCGCCCGGACGGCCGGATCAGCCCGTGGGACCTCGGCCTGTGGAACGACCGCCAGCAGGAGGCCTTCACCCGCATCGCCGCGGCGATCACCTCCCACGGCTCGGTCCCCGCCATCCAGCTCGCCCACGCCGGCCGCAAGGCCTCCACCCAGCAGCCCTGGAACGGCGGCGGCCCGGTCGCCGAGAGCGACGGCGGCTGGCAGCCGGTGGCCCCCAGCGCCGTCGCGTTCGACGGCCTGCCCGTCCCGCACGAGCTGACCGAGGACGAGATCCAGCAGCTGGTACGCGACTTCGCCGCGGCCGCCGAGCGCGCGCTCGCCGCCGGATTCCGGGTCGTCGAGATCCACGGCGCCCACGGCTACCTGATCAACTCCTTCCTCTCCCCGGCCGCCAACCACCGCACCGACGCCTACGGCGGCAGCTGGGAGAACCGGCTGCGCTTCCCGCTCCAGGTGGTCGACGCCGTCCGCGAGGTCTGGCCCGACGACCTGCCCGTCCTCTTCCGCACCTCGGCCACCGACTGGCTCACCGAGAACGAGGAGGACCCGCGCGAGGGCTGGACCGGCGACGACACCGTCCGCCTCGCCAAGGAGCTGACCGCCCACGGCGTCGACCTGCTCGACGTCTCCACCGGCGGCCTCGTCCGCGACGCGCAGATCTCCGCCCACCCCGGCTACCAGGTGCCGTTCGCCGCGCAGGTACGGCAGGCCACCGGCACACCCACCTCCGCGGTCGGCCTGATCCTGGAGCCCGTCCAGGCCGAGGAGATCGTCGCCTCGGGCCAGGCCGACGCCGTCATGCTCGGCCGTGAGCTGCTGCGCGACCCGTACTGGGCCCACCGCGCGGCCGACGCCCTCGGCGCAGAGCCCCGCTGGCCCGACTCGTACGGCTACGCCGTGGTCCGCCGCCGCACCGCTCGGAAGGATCCGGCCAAGGCCTGACCGCCCGCCCGGGCCCGTCCGCCATCGCGCGCGGGCGGCCCGGTCCGGGCCGACAATGGCGGATGTGACCCCCACCGGGCAGGAGAGGGCGACCATCCTCCGCCGGGCCTTCCGCGTCGCCGTCGCGGCGAGCGCGGGGTTCTACCCGCTGCTGTACGGCGCCGGGCTCCCGGTCATGGCGCTGTACGCCCTCTTCGCCCCCATCGCCGTCGGCCTGCTCTCACCGGTCCCCGGCTCCGGCCGCCAGCGGGTCTCGGTGATGCTGTGGGCGCTGCCGTGGGCCCTGGTCCTGGCGACCCTTGGCACACTGCTCGCGGTGGACACCTGGGCGGCCGTCGGCGGCATGCTCATGGTCGGGTTCCTGCTGGCGTTCGCGGCGGTGGGCGGCCCGCGCCCGGCGGGGGTCGCGCCGGGCCTCCACCTCTTCTACATCCTCGCCTGCTTTCCGCCGTACGCCCCCGACACCCTCGGCCAGCGTCTGGCCGGGCTGGCCATCGGCGTCCTGGCACTCGCCGCCTGCGAACTGCTGCTGCCCGACCCGCCCGCCGCCTCCTACCGGGAACGCCTCGCCCGCGCGCTCGGCGAGGCGGCCCGCGCGGCCGGACCCGGCGGCGTACCACCTCAGGAGCTCCGGGCGGTGGGCGCGCGGCTGAGGCTGGCCTCCGTACCGCCGGCCGAGCGCCCGGCCGGCGCGGGACGGACGGACCGCGCGCTGGAGCAGGGCGGCCGCGCGGTGCGCCGGCTCCTGGACCAGCTGGCCACGCTCGCCGAGACACCACCGGCGGCCGCCGACCCCGCGTCCGCCGGCCTGCTGGACCGGGTCTCCGCGGTGTGCACCGCCTGCGCCCGCTTCCTGCGCACCGGAGCCGGCCCACCGGAGGCCGGTGCGCTGGAGGAGGCGATGCGCCGCTTCCAGGCGGAGCGCGTACGGCTGGCCTCCGGGCCGCCCGGCGAGCGGCCGCCGGTCGCGGTCCTGCGCCGGCAGTCGCGGGTGCTGGCGCTGGCCGAGTCGGCGCGGATGGTGGAGATCACCGCCGACATCGCCGTCCACGGCCACCCCACCGAGCCCGCCGTCCCGCGCCGGCTGTTCTGGTACGCGGATCTGTCCACGCCGAGACTCTGGGCCCGGCGGGTCACCGGCAACGTGACGTTCCGGTCGGTGCTGTTCCAGAACGCCCTGCGGACCGCGCTCGGACTCGCGGCGGCCCGCGCGGTCGCCGGCTCCCTCGACCTGTCCCACGGCTTCTGGGTGCTGCTCGCCGTCCTGACCCTGGGGCGGACGACGGCCGGCGCGACCTGGCGGGCGGTCCGGCTGGCGGTGGCCGGGAACGCGGCCGGGGCGCTCGCGGCGGGAGCGCTCCTGATCGGACTGGGCCCGCACACCGACGCCTACGCCGCTCTGCTCGCCCCGGTGATGCTGGCGGCGTTCGCCCTGGGGCCGCTGCTGGGCATCCCGTACGCGCAAGGACTGTTCACGCTGGTCGTCGCCACCGCGTTCGCCCAGATCGAGCCGGTCACCTGGCGGCTCTCCGAGGCGCGGATGGTCGACGTCGTCACCGGCAGCGTGATCGGCCTGCTGTGCGGGCTCCTCGCCTGGCCGGCCGGAGCCCGGCGGGAGGTCCACCGGGCCATGGCGGAGCTGCTGCGCGCGTGCGCCCCGCTGGTGCCGGTGACGGCGGACGCGCTGCTGGCGCCGCCGGGCGGTTCGCGGGCCTCACCGCAGACCCTGCCGGGCGTCCACCGGCTGCGCCTGGCCGAGGCGGCGTACGCGCAGTACCGCACCGAGGCGCCGGGAGAGGACACCCGTACCGACTGGCACGCGATGCTCATCGCGGCCAACCACATGCTCCTCGGCGCCCACTGGCTGCCCCGCTTCGGCCTCCGCCCCGGATCCGGCGCGAGCGCCCCGGCCGCCGCCCGGGCCCGGATGACCGCGCGGGAGCTGGTGGCGGAGACGGACCGGATCGCCTCCCGGCTGACCGGCGGCGGCCCGGTGTCCGTTCGGCGACGGGCTGGACCGGACGGCTGTCCGCCGACGCCGCTCTCGGTCGACCTGGAGGTGTGGATGACGAGCCTGGCCGAGCAGCTCACCCGGATCGACGCCTCGCTGACCCCGCCGTCGTCCGGGCCGAGTCCTCGCTGACCTCGCGGCCCGGCTCCGGCGGCCCGCCCGGCCCGCCCGGCCCGGACGGTCGGCTCACGGCGCCGCCGTGTCGAACAGCACGCCCGGGTTGAGGATCCCGGCCGGGTCGAGGGCCTGCTTGGCGGCCCGCAGCGCGAGCGCGAACGGTTCCGGGCGCTGCCGGTCGTAGCCGGGCCGGTGGTCGCGGCCGACCGCGTGGTGGTGCGTGACCGTCGCCCCCTGCTCGCCGAGCGTCTCCATGGCGGCGGCCTTGATCTCGTCCCACATAGCGACCTCCGCCCCGCGCCGGCCGGGCGCGATCACCGTGAAATAGGGCGCGGGACCGTCCGGGTAGACGTGTGTGAAGCGGCAGTTGATCAGGCCGGACGCACCGGTCACCTTCCGCACGGCCGCCCCGACGTCCCGGTGCACCGCCTCGTACAGCTCCGGGAACCGGTCCCAGGTGCAGGCCGTCTCGAACGTCTCACTGATCACGCTCATCCGGGCCATACCGTCGCGGAGGTAGGGCATGCGCAGGAACG
This sequence comes from Streptomyces sp. NPDC101178, assembly GCF_044767965.1. Lineage (NCBI taxonomy): Bacteria > Bacillati > Actinomycetota > Actinomycetes > Kitasatosporales > Streptomycetaceae > Streptomyces > Streptomyces sp. NPDC101178. Next base: position 135,543 of record NZ_JBIWOZ010000006.1, on the reverse strand, counting down.
CCGAACGCCAGGTGCCGGCCGCCGAGTCGCCGTCGGCTGACGCCTCCTCCACCGGTGAGCCGCTGTGGCCCCGGGCCAGGTCGACGAGTTCGGCGAGCCGGCCGTCCACCGGGCCGTGCGCCGACTCCACGCCCAGCACCAGCACGCTTCCGCCGCCCGCCGCCACACCCGACAGGGCCGCCTCGCCCGGGTCGAGCAGACGGCAGTTGGCCGGGTGCAGGCCCGACTGCGCGATGGCCCGGACGGCCTCCACGGCGTCGGGGAACCGCTCGAACACCACCGAGGCCGAGGCCTTGTGGGACGGGCGGTCCTGGAGCCGCATCCACGCCTCCGTGATGATCCCGAGCGTCCCCTCCGAGCCGAGGAACAGCCGGTCGGGCGAGGGTCCGGCCCCGGACCCCGGCACCCGCAGCGACTGGCTCACCCCCGAGGGCGTGACGACGCGCAAGGACTCCGTCAGGTCGTCGATGTGCGTGTGGAGGGTGGCGTAATGGCCGCCGGCGCGGGTGGCGAGCCAGCCGCCGAGGGTCGAGAACGCGAAGCTCTGCGGGAAGTGGCGCAACGTCAGCCCGTGCGGCCGCAGTTGCGCCTCCAGGCCGGGGCCGAGGGCGCCGGCCTGGATCCGGGCGGCGCGGCTGACCCGGTCGATCTCCAGGACCCGGTCCAGCCCGGACAGGTCCAGCGAGAGGACGCCGGAATGGTCCCCGGCCCGGTACTCGACGCCACCGACGACCGAACTGCCCGCCCCGTACGGCACCACGGCGACGTCCGCTCCGGCGGCCCAGTCGAGCAGCTCCACCACATCGCGCTCGTCCCGGGGACGGCCCACCAGGTCCGGAGCGGCCGCCATGTCCCCGTACAGCGCGCGGACCACGTCCCGGAAGGCCTTGCCGTAGGTGTGGGCCGCACGGTCGGCCGGGCCGGCGGAGAGGAGCGGGGCCAGTGCGGCGGGCGCGCTCACCCGGGGCGCGGGCAGCTCCAGCGAGGCGATCGACGGGATGGGCAGCGGCGACCTGGCCGCGCCCGGCACCAGCGCGGCGAGCGAGGCGCACTCCGCGTCGGGGAGGGCCTGGTCGGCGGTGCCCCAGCCCCACCAGGACCGGGCGCCGGTGCTGTCGGGCTGCGGAGGAGGGGAGGAGGTGTCCGGCATGGGATATGACCTTCCAGTAATTTACCTCTGGGTAATTTACTGGAAGGTATAGTCACAGTCATGGACACGGCAAGTGGTTCGTCACCTTCCGCCCGACCCGTGAGCAAGGCCCGTCCCGGCGCCGGGACCAAGGGGATTCCGCGCGCGCGACGCGAGGAGCAGATCCTCGCCGCGGCCATGGACGAGTTCGGCCGCCACGGCCACGCGGCGGCCTCGATGGCCGAGATCGCCGGGCGCGTGGGCGTGACCAAGCCGATGCTCTACACGTACTTCGGTTCCAAGGACGGCCTCTACCTCGCCTGCCTGGAGCGGATCGCGCCCCGGCTCGTCAGCGCGATCGAGGACGCGATGGCGGACGGGCGGCCCGAGGCGGAGACGCCCCACCGCGTGCTGAGCGCCGTCTTCGGCGTCCTGGAGGAGCAGCGGGGTGCCTGGTCCGTGCTGTACGACCGGACGCTGAAGCCCGGAACCGACCTGCACGCCGCCGCGGACCGGCACCGGCGGACCATCGACGACCTCGCCGCGTCCGGAACGGCGGACCTGCTGCGCGGGCAGGGCAACGAGGACCCGCTGGACGCCGACGCGCTGAAGCACGTGTGGACCGGCACGGTCGGCGCCCTCGTCGGCTGGTGGACCCACCACCCCGACCAGTCGGCGCACGACATGGCGGCGCGCTGCGCCCGGCTGCTGACGGCGATCCGGGGCTGAGAGCTTCCCGAGTACGCGATCGGGCCCCGCCGAAAGGACGACGGGGCCCGACATGCGCAGTGCGGTCAGCCGGTCAGCGCGAACGACTGGGCGGCGGAGCCGGTGCACGGCTGCTGAGAGAGCCGGGCCCCGTTGGCCGTCGAGGAGCTGTCGACGGTGAGGCACTTGCCACTGTGCCGGGCGACGAAGCGGTAGCGGCCGCCTGCGGCCAGCGGCTCGGGCCGCCACTGCTGGTTCGTCGAGCCCACGTACGACCAGAGGTGGACCTTGGTGCCGTCGGCCGTCGCACCGGCCCCGCCGTCCACGTCCCACACTTTCCCGTTGTGGCGGTTCACCACTTGGTAGTGGCCGCCGCTCGTCGGCCGGAACTGCCAGCCCTGGTTGGCCCCGGTCCCGCACGCCCACTGCTGCAGCGCGGTCCCGTCACCGGTGCCCCAGTCGGCGGCGTCCAGGCAGGCCCCGCTGTTGGTGTTCTGCACCCGGTACCAGGCGGCCGGGTCGATGGATCCGGCCGGAGGCTCCGTCGTACCGCCGTCGCCGTTCCAGGTGAAGGTGGCGACGGCACCGGCGGGCAGGGTGTACGCGAGGGACCTGCCGTTGTCCGTCAGCGAGAACCGCTGCGAGCCGGAGGCGGTGTTGACGACGACGGCCGCACGGGTGCCGTCCGGGTTCTGGAAGGCGACGTTCTGCACGCCCCCGGCACCCTGGCTGGTGGAGCCGATCCGGGTCGCGCCCGGCTTGATGAATTTGGTGACATGGCCGAGGACGTAGAACTCGGCGTTCCGGGTGACCTGGCCGCCGGCGATCTCGACGATGCCGTTGCAGCGATTGGTGCAGTGCCCCTGGTGCGGGCCGCCGTTCTGGTCCAGGGCCAGGTTCCAGTTGATCACCGTCTCGCCGCCGTTGCGCATGTTCTGTACGACGAGGTTCTCGGCGTGCCACTTGAGGGTGTCGCCGAACGTGGTTGCCGGGTTGGCGCTGTCGGTGCCGGAGCACTCGGTGAAGAAGACCCGCTTTCCGGCGTTGACGATCTGCTGCTGCGCCGCCGGGGCCCCGCCGTAGCAGTGGAAGGCCGCGCCGATGATCCGCCGGATGTTGCCCGTGCGCGCGAAGACGTCCAGCGGGTAGTTCGGGTGGTCCCAGTTGTGGTCGTAGGCCAGCAGGTTGGTGGGGAGGCCGGCTGCGGTCAGCGTACGGTCCAGGACCTGGAAGAAGTCCGCCTGCTGCGTGGCGGTCATGCTCATGGACGGGTAGCTGGTCGCGAACTCGGGCTCGTTCTGCGCGGTGAGGTCGGTGAGCGTGATGCCCTCCTGCCCGTACGCCCGGATCGCCTTGACGAGGTAGTCGGCGTACGCCTGGTGGTGCTCGGTCCTCAGGCTGCCGCCGTTGAGGGAGTTGTTGGTCTTCATCCAGGCCGGCGGGGACCAGGGTGAGCCCATGAACCGGATGGACGGGTTGATCGCGGTGGCCTGTTTCAGGACAGGGATGATCCGGTCCCGGTCCCGGTCGATGGAGAAGGAACCGCGGGTGTCCTCGTAGGTGTACGCGTTGGAGTTCGCGTCGAAGTCGGTGCTGCCGAGCGGCTGGCGCAGGTAGTTGAGCCCGATGCCGTCCCCGTCCGTGGAGAACAGCGACCTGAGCAGCGTGGTCCGTTGGGCCTGGGGGAGGCTCTGGATGAGATGGGCGGAGGCGCCGGTCACCGAGGCGCCCGCGCCGGTGAACTTCTGGCCCTTGCTGTTCGCGTCGATCCGGATGTCGACGCCTTGCGGCGTGCCGGTGAACGGAACGCTTCCGTCGGCGGTGAGCTTCTTGCCGCCGTCGGTGGTGGTGACCCAGACCTGGGCGACCGGGTCGGCGGCCTGCGCGGTGGTGACGGTGGCGTTGACGCCGAGTCCGGCGACGGCCACGACGAGCGCGGCGCCTGCCGCGCGTGCTCTGAGGCGCAGGGGGCGGGGATGAGGCATGTGCGGCTCTCCTTCGGTCGGTACGTGAACGCATGGGGGGCGACGACATGGAGCGGAGGGGCAACGGCATGAAACCACACCCACTAAGTGGTTAGTAAGTAGTCGGTCGCAGTGTTCTGCCGCGCCCTCGGGACAGCCGGAGATCCGGGCCGGGCCGCCGTTCCTAGCAGGCTTAAGCTGGCCCGGTGAGCAACCAGTCAGCGGGGAATCAGTCAGTGGGCAGGCCCTCGGGCCCGTCGTCGGGCAGGTCGGCGCGCCGGCCGGCCAAGCCCCGTACGCCACGCAGTCCGGAAGCCCAGCAGCGGCAGCAGGACATCCTGTCCATCGCCATGGACACCTTCGCCGCCCGCGGCTACAACAACGCCTCACTGGCCGAGATCGCCGACCGGGTCGGCGTCACACAGGCGGGCGTCCTGCACTACTTCCGCTCCAAGGCGCTGCTCCTCACCAGCGTCCTTGAGCTGCGCGACCGGGCCGACATCGAACAGCTCGGCCCGGACCGCCCGCAGGGGCTGGACTTCCTGCGCCACCTGGTGAACACCGCGCTCCGCAACGCCGAGCGCGAAGGGATCGTCCGGCTGTACGCGGTCCTCTCGGCCGAGTCCGTCACCGACGACCACCCGGCCCAGGAGTACTTCCGCGACCGCTACGACGGCCTCCGCGTCTTCGTCGCCGACGCCTTGCGCGAGGCCTGCGAACTCCCCGCCGACCGTGCGGAGACGACCGCGAACGCGGCCAACGCCGTCATCGCGGTCATGGACGGCCTCCAGGTGCAGTGGCTGCTGTCGCCGGACTCCGTGGACATGGCCGCCTCGACGGACCTCGTGGTCACGTCCCTCCTCGCCACGCTGGCGCCCGAGCGGTTCGGCCCGGCCGCCCGCCGCTGACCGTTCCGTACGGGCAGGCTCACGGCTGTCGGCGTATCGCCCCGTTCCCCGGCGGCCGACGGTCAACTGGCCGTAGGATGCGAGAGCTTCGGTGGACCCGGAGCGACAACTGAATGCGTGCGCGACTGGGGGAAGCCGGTGGGAATCCGGCGCTGACCTGCAACCGTGTGCGGCCCGCCGGGCCGCGAGTCGGACAGCCCGGCGCGTGACGTGTACCGCTTCCCCTGTCATGGTCTGCAGTGCGAAGCCCCGCGGCTCCGACCGGCTGCGCGTACGCCGCCGAGACGCGCGGGGGGACGCGGTCGGGCGGTCGGGTCCCGGTGCGGCACGGCAGGCCGTCCCGTACCGGAAAGGCACACTCGTGCATCTGACATCCGCCCGCCGCGCCCTCCTCGTCACGGCCGCCCTGGGTCTCGCTCTCGCCTCCGCACCCGCTGTCGCCCAGCCGCAGGCCACGGCCGCTTCCACGAACACCCCGGTGAGGGTCACGCTGACGGTGAAGGGGCCGGACGGGCGCCTGTTCAAGGGAAAGATCAAGACCAAGGGGCATGACGTGACCACCGCCACCGGTGGCACGCACCGCTGCGACGGCACCAACGGCGGGGCCAACCCGACCGCCGTTCCCACGCCGACCGCCGCCCTCGACGACGCCGCGCGGAAGAGACACTTCACCTGGGACGGCACCTGGTACGCGTCGTTCGACGACTTCTCCGTCGACACGATAAAGAACGTCAGCGGCGGGGGAGCGGCCTACTGGAACATCGCCGTGAACGGCACCTCGATCCCGGTCGGCGGCTGCCAGTTCAAGCTGAACGCCGGGGACAAGGTCGCGTTCACCTGGACCGCCTTCTAGGGCTTCCGGGCCCGGGCCGTACCAGGCCCGGGCCCGGTCAGCGGCATCCGGACGCCCCGCTCCCCGAGCCCCGTCGACAGCTGGGTGTCCAGCGCCTCCAGCAGCCAGTCATGGGCCGTCCCCGGTGTCGGCTCCCGGCGGCCGTCCGGAGCGCCGAGCACCTCGGCCGTCAGCTCCCAGTACCGGTCGATGCGCGGATCGGCCGCGAGCTGACCGGCGAGCCGGCGGCGGAATCCGGGAGTGTCGCGGGTGCCGTACGTGCTCGCGTACGCGTCCACGAACCCGTCCAGGGCCTCACCCGGGCGCGGCCCACCGCCCCGCCGCATCTCTCCGCCCGCCAGGTCGTACGCCGTCGCGAGACCCGCGTACAGCACGGCCGACTCACGGGCCCCGGCAGCGCTGTGCGCCCTGGGCTGGCACGGGCCGCCGCTCCTTCCGCACGGCCGGGTCACGAAGGCGTACAGCCGCGCGAAGGCGAGCACCTGATCCGGCCGGGGGGCCTCGGGCGGCTGCACCACCGCCACCTCCAGGAACGCCCCGACCGATCGGGCGGGCATCTTGGCGGGCAGCCACGCGCGCCAGAACCGGACCAGTGCGGCGGTGCTCGGCGGAGCGGCCACCGCGCCGACCAGGCGCAGCCGGGCGGGCCGCTCCTCCGGCGCGCAGTCCCGTACGAGCTGGAGTGCGGCCTCCCGCCAGCGCAGGGCCCTGAGCTCGGAACCGAGTACGCGCAACCGGCCGTCCACCGCCGCTTCCAGCGCATCGGCCGCCTCCCCGGCGTCCTGCTCGTCGAGGACGCGCCGTACGTCGGCGACCGGCAGGCCGAGACCACGCAGCGAGCGGATCAGGCCCAGCCGCTCCACGGCCTCCGGGGCGTACCTGCGGTGCCCGCCCGCGCTGCGGGACGCCTCCGGCAGCAGCCCGCCGTCCGAGTAGAAGCGGACGGTCTTGACGGTGACGCCCGCGTACTCGGCCAGCTCGCCGATCGTGCAGAGACCGTCGTGCGACGAGAACACTTGAACCTCCCTCAGGGGGAGTTCCTACGGTACCGGCGAGCGCTGCCGGAGAACCGGGCCGGTGCGCGCAAGAGCGTGTGACGAGGAGGAGCCATGACCGTATTCATCCTGGTGGCGGGGGCGTTCACCGGACCGTACGTATGGCGGGACACGGCCGCGCGACTGACCGCGCAGGGCGCCGAGGTGCGTACGGTGGCGCTCACCGGACTCGGCGGGCGCCCAGCCGGTCCCGGCGACGCCGTCGATCTGGAGACACATATCGCGGACGTGCTCGCGGTGATCGACTCGGTGGCGGCGGGGAGCGGCGGCGAGATCGTGCTCGTCGGCCACGACTACGGCATCCACCCGGCGCTGGGCGCGGCGGACCGGCGGGCACGGTCGATCGCCCGGATCGTCCACCTGGACTCCGGGCTGCCGCAGGACGGTGTCCCGGCCCTGGCCGCGGTGCCCGACCGGCGCCTGCGCGAGGAGCTCGCCCAAGACGGGGGAGGGGGAGGGGGCGCGCAGGCCGGTGAACTGCCGCCGCCCGCCCGGGACGCCTGGTCCCGCTGGGGGAGCACCGCCGGGCTCTCCGAGGCGGCCCTCGACGGGCTCACCGCCCTCGCGGCACCGCAGCCCCTGGGCACACTCCTCCAGCCGCTGCGGCTCACCGGCGCCGTGGCGGCGGTTCCCGTGACCGGGGTGCTGTGCACGGGCAACGGGCCGGGCATCGAGCTGGTCCAGCTGATGGTGGACCTCGGCGAACCCGCGACCCAGGCCCTCGCCGACCCCCGGGTGACCTTCTTCGAACTGCCCACGGGCCACTGGCCGATGCTGTCCTGCCCCCTCGAACTGGCCGAGGTCCTGGCCGAGGCGGCGGCCGGCCGGGGCCACCGGCTGAAGCCCGCCGACGCCGCCGAACCGCCTCCGCATCTGCGCCCGTTCCTCCTCGACGTACCCGAACGCCCCCGCGAACGGACCGGGAACACCGACCTGTACCTGCCCGATGGGCCAGGGCTGCACCCGGCCGTGGTGTTCGTCCACGGCGGCCCCGTACCCGCCGGGGTGCGGCCGACGCCCCGGGACTGGCCGACTTTCACGGGGTACGCCCGGTACGTCGCCGGGCACGGAGCCGTGGCCGCCACCGTGGACCACCGGCTGCACGCCCTGACCGACTACGAGCGGGCCGCCGAGGACGTGGCCGCCGCGGTGGAACGGGTACGGGCCGACCCCCGGGTCGACGCGGACCGGATCGCCCTGTGGTTCTTCTCCGGCGGCGGCCCCCTCGCCGCGGACTGGCTGGCCGCACCCCCGGCCTGGCTCCGCTGCCTGGCCGCCAACTACCCGATCCTGGCCCCGCTGCCGAGCTGGGGGGTGGAGGACGCCCGCTTCCATCCGGTGCGGGCGGTCGCCCGGGCGGGGAAGCTTCCGGTCGTGCTGGTCCGGGCGGGGCGCGAGATGGCCGAGATCGCCGCGACCGTGGAGGAGTTCCTGACCGCCGCGAGGCGCTGCGGGGCCGACGTCGAGGTGGTCGACGTACCGGAAGGGCGCCACGGTTTCGAGACCCTCGGCCCGGCGGACGAGGCACGTGACGCCGTACGCCGGGCGGTCGGGGCGGTGCTGGCCCGTCTGGCCCACTGACCGCTTGACCGCCTGGGTCGCGGGATCACTCGATGACCAGCTCCACGTCGATGTTGCCCCGGGTCGCCTTGGAGTACGGGCAGTAGGCGTGGGTCGCCTCGACCAGCCGCTGCCCGACCTCGCCGCTGAGGGAGTCCGGCAGCTCCACGCGCATGACGACCGCGAGGCCGAAGCCGTCGCCGTCCTTGCCGATGGAGACCTCGGCGGTCACGGAGACGTCCTTGGTGTCGAGCTTCATCTCGCGGGAGACCGCGGCCATCGCGCTGGCGAAGCAGGCCGCGTACCCGGCCGCGAAGAGCTGCTCGGGGTTGGTGCCCTTGCCGTTGCCGCCGAGGGCCGGGGGCAGCGCGAGCGGCAGGTCGATCTGCCCGTCCGTGCTCACGGCACGGCCCTCGCGCCCGTTGGCGGTTGCGGCGGCGGTGTACAGCGCTTCCATGGGAATGACCCTCCTCGTCGGGACCGCGACCGGATCGGTCGCGGTGACTGAGTTAAAGATTGCACACAATCTAGTTGCGCACAACTGAATGGCGTGGCCAGCGGTACGCTGGATCCATGACGCCCGCTCCGAACGCCTCACCCGACCTCGCCGCAGTGCCCGACGCGGAACTGCTGCGCCTCGACCACCAGGTCTGCTTCTCGCTGCACGCCGCGTCGCGCGCGTTCGGCGGCTTCTACCGGGAGGCGCTCAAGGATCTCGGCCTCACCTATCCGCAGTACCTGGTCATGCTGGTGCTCTGGGAGGACGGCCCCCGCTCGGTCAAGGCGCTCGGTGAGCGGCTCCACCTGGATTCCGGGACCCTCTCGCCGCTCCTGAAGCGGCTGGAGGCGGCCGGGCTGGTCCGGCGTGAGCGCAGTCGCGAGGACGAGCGTTCCGTCCTCGTCGAGCTGAGTGACGACGGCGTACGGCTGCGCGAACGAGCGCTGTCCATCCCCAGGGGCGTGCTCGCCGCGACGGGCCTGTCGGTGGAGGAGGTTCTCGGGCTGCAGGAGATTCTCGGCCGCCTCACCGCGGCCTTGGGGGAAACTCGCGACTGACAGCTCTTCTTGTCATTGACGTGTCGTGACAGTTAAAATTGTCGCATGGACGAGACGACGGCCATCCCCACCCCGGCCACGAACGACGCGAACTTCTGGACCGCGGTCATGACACCGGTGGAGCCCGCCTGGAGCGAGCCGGCCGATGACGACACGTTCACCATGGACGAGAAGGTGCTCGACGCGGTCCGCGCGCTGGCCGAGCGGATCTCGACCCGCGCGCTCGCCTACCGCACCGCGGGCGAGCCGTTCGACCCCGCGCTCATGGCCGCTCCCGATCTGCAACTGGCCACGCTCCGCGCGCTGTACGAGGCCAAGCGGTCCGTCGACCGGCTGGCCGAGAGCGCGGCCACCGCGGCGGGCCGCAGCGGCGCCAGCTACTCCCAGCTGGGCTCGGCCTGGGGCGGCATCAAGCGCCAGTCCGCCCGCCTCAAGTGGCCCCACGCGGTGGTCAAGAGGTCGGCCGGCGAGTCCGTCCCCCTCTCGTACGCGGGCGGCTCGGCCGTCATCCACCACGACCCGGGCCTGGCCGCCTGGTGGTACACCGCCACGGCGGCCGACCGGCAGGAGGAGGAGTCCGAGGCCGTCCACGGCACCTCGGCCGAGGCCGTCGCCCGGGCGACCGAGTTCCTCCTGACCCACGCCCGGCCCGCCCGCCCGGAATCCGCATGACCGGCGCGGTGGGCACCCGACGCGACGACAGCCCCGACGAACCCCGGCGGGCACGCCTGGCCCGCACCTTCGACGAGGACGCGGAGCTGTACGACCGGGCCCGGCCCGGATATCCGCCGCAGCTGTACGACGGCCTCGCCGGGCTCGCGGGTGTCCGGCCCGGCAGCCGCGTCCTGGAGGTGGGCTGCGGAACCGGCCAGGCGACGGTGGTGCTGGCCGCCCGCGGCTGCCGGATCACCGCTGTCGAGGCGGGCCCGCACATGGCCGCGATCGCCCGCCGCAATCTGGCCGGTGCCACGGAGGCGGAGGTGGTGACGGAACGGTTCGAGAGCTGGCCGCTGCCCTCGAAACCCTACGATGCGGTGGTCTCGGCCACCGCGTTCCACTGGATCGACCCGGCGGTGCGCGTGACGAAGGCCGCCGACGCGCTGCGGCCCGGCGGGGCGCTCGCCGTGGTGCGGGGGCAGCATGTGAGGGGCGGCACCGAGGAGTTCTTCGCCGACGTCCAGCGCTGCTACGAGCGCTTCGACCCGGAGACACCACCCGGTCTACGGCCTCCCGCCACGGCTGACGTCGACGCGTCGGACCACGTACGGGAGGTGGCGCTGACCGGCCGGTTCGGCCCCACGGTCCTGCGCCGCTACGAGCAGGACCTCACCTTCACCACGTCCGGCTATCTGGAACTCCTGCGGACCTTCTCCGGTCACCGGGCGCTGCCGGAGGCGGCCAGGAACGGGCTGCTCGGGTGCGTCGCCGCGCTGATCGACGGCCGGTACGGAGGCAGCGTGACCAAGCGCTACCTCTTCGAGCTGGCGGTGTCGCACAGGCGTTGACGCCTCACATCAGACGGTCCGGAGGCCGGGTGAGTGGTGGCGGCTGATGTTCTTCTCCAGCAGCGCGGTCGAGGCCCGTACGCCGACCGACGTGCCGGGTGAGAACTCCGGCAGCCGGCCGTCGGCCTGCTTCAGCTCGCCGAGCGCGGTGTCGATGGCGGCGTGCGCGGCGAACAGGCAGGGCGTGCTGTAGATGGCCACCTGGCACTCCAGCTCGGTGAGTTCGGAGAGCGAGAGCCTCGGCGACCTGCCGCCCGCGATCTGGTTGAAGAGCAGCGGCTTGTCGTCGATGACCTTGCGGATGCGGCGGATCCACTCGACGTCCCGCACGCCGTCGACCAGCACCACATCCGCATCGGTCTCCGCGAGCGCCTGTGCGCGGCGCAGGATGTCCTCGTCCTCGGTGGCGTCGGTGCGGGCCACGACCACCAGGTCCTGCCGGCTCTCCAGGACGAGGTTCAGCTTCTCCAGGTACTCGGCCAGCGGCAGCACCCTCTTTCCGTCCGCGTGGCCGCACCGGCGCGGGCGCTGCTGGTCCTCCAGGATGACGCCGGAGGCCCCGGCCCGCTCCAGCCGCTGCACCACGTGGCAGGCCACCTCCGGGTCCACGTAACCGTCGTCGACGTCGACCAGCAGATGGTGGGTGGGGAAGGCGAGCCGGAGCCGCTCGGTGAACGCCACCATGTCCGGCCAGGCGATGAAGCCGATGTCCGGCAGTCCGTAGTGGGAGGCGGCGAAGCCGAAGCCGGAGACGAAGAAGCCGTCGTAGTGCCGGGCGGCGACCGACGCCGAGTACATGTCGTAGATGCCGATGAGCGGGGTGGTCCCGGGTGTGCGGATCTGCTCGCGCAGCGCGCTTCCGTAGCGCATGTCTCTCTCCTTGGGTGCGGCCGTGCACCGCGGGTGGTGACGGACGCACCCGGCGATCGGCGTGGGCACTCGCCGCAACCATGATCCTTTTGCGAGTGCTCGCATACATATACCGGCCCGGGTGTGCTTGCGGCGCGGCGACACGCGGCCCCGACTCGTGCCGCGCGGCGCCGCGTTGACGACGTACGGCATTGATCACCCCGCCCCTCGAGAGCACTGCCCACCGATCGCACTGCACCGACCGCACCGGTCACCGCGACGGCCGGAGGTCAGGATCCGTGACCGAAACTCCAGGCCTCGATGTCGCGGTAGCGGATCGGCCCCGGGCCACGGCCGAAGTTGCTGCCGACCAGGTGGAGCCGTTCGGACTCCCACACGCGGCCGGAGAACGCCGCGAGTCCCGCGGCGACCTCCACGGCGGCGCGGTGGTCGCCCCGGCGGGAGCGGGCCAGCGTGAGATGGGGCCGCAACGGCCGGTCCGGGAAGGACACACCGCACGCCCTGACGACATCGCGTACGTCGGTGGCCAGCCGGTGCAGCCCTTCGAGGTCCCCCGCGATCCCGCTCCACAGCACCCGCTCGTCGAAGTGCCCACCACCGCGCAACGCCAGCCGCAGGGGCCCGCGGTGGGCGGTGAGCTCGGCGAGCGGGGGCATCAGGAGCGGGGCGGTGGTGAGCGGGAGCTCGCCGAGGAACGCCAGGGTGATGTGCCAGTCCTCGATCCGGTTCCAGCGCAGGTGCGGGTACTCCGCGTAGGCCGGACCCAGCGCCCGCGCCAGTTCGTCCTTGGCGTCGTCGGGCGGGGCGAGTGCCAGGAACACGCGGATCGTCGTGGCCGGTGCACGCTCGTCCACGGCGGGCTCGGCAGCGGCTTCGGGCGGTTCGTTCACCTGCCGTACCGTACGTGGCGGCCCTGCCCCCGGCACAACACGGGTCTCACCCACGGAGCCGTGGCCGCCGGTGACGTCATGAGCGGGCTCTCCAGGCCGCGCGAGGACGCACCGTCGGCGTAGGGCATGATTCAGGCCCCGCTCTCCCATCCGGTTCAAGCCGTCGGCGGATCGGTGGCCACGGCCGGCACGGACCGGGCGCCCCTTCGGAGCTGAGCCGATGCGGTGCGGTTCGAACGCGTACGAACAGCACTGGCCAGATCCGCGGCCCCGGTGACCTGGCCGGTCTACCCGTCGACCAGATAGGTGCCTTAGGCATCCAATGGTGAGGAAGCGCGGAACGACCGGCTCCGCGCGCACGACCGAGCACTGCGAGGCGACCCGATCCCATGACCGAATCCACCACGGACCCGGCCCGCCAGGACCTCGACCCCCACGCCCTTGCCACCGCCCCGGCCCCCGCCACGTCCTTCCCCCAGGACCGGGGGTGCCCGTACCACCCGCCCGCCGGCTACGCACCGCTCCGCGAGGAGAGCCCGCTGAGCCGGGTCACCCTCTTCGACGGACGCCCGGTCTGGGCGGTCACCGGACACGCCCTGGCCCGCCGGCTGCTGGCCGACCCGCGGCTCTCCAGTGACCGCAGCCACCCGGACTTCCCCATCCCGGCCCAGCGGTTCGCGAACGCCCAGCGGCGCCGCGTGGCCCTGCTCGGCGTCGACGACCCCGAGCACAACGCCCAGCGCAGGATGCTCATCCCGGCCTTCTCGGTGAAGCGGATCGGCGCGCTCCGGCCGCGTATCCAGGAGACCGTGGACCAACTGCTCGACGCGATGGAACGACAAGGGCCGCCGGCCGAGCTGGTGAGCGCGTTCGCCCTGCCGGTGCCGTCGATGGTGATCTGCGCGCTGCTCGGTGTGCCGTACGCCGACCACACCTTCTTCGACGAGTGCTCGCAGCGGCTCCTGCGCGGCCCGGGAGCCGACGATGTGAACCGGGCACGCGACGAACTCGAGGAGTACCTGGGCGCGCTGATCGACCGCAAGCGGACCGAGCCCGGGGACGGGCTCCTCGACGAGCTGATCCACCGGGACCATCCGGACGGACCGGTCGACCGCGAACAGCTGGTCGCGTTCGCCGTCATCCTGCTCATCGCGGGCCACGAGACGACGGCGAACATGATCTCGCTCGGCACGTTCACGCTGCTGCGCCACCCCGAACAGCTGGCGGCGATGCGGGCCGGCGGGACGACGACCGCCGTGGTCGTCGAGGAGCTGCTGCGGTTCCTGTCCATCGCCGACGGCCTGCAGCGCTTGGCGGTCGAGGACCTGGAGGTCGACGGGGCGACGATCCGCAAGGGTGAGGGTGTGGTCTTCTCCACCTCGCTCATCAATCGCGACGCCGAGGTGTTCCCCGGCGCCGAGACACTCGACTGGGACCGCTCCGCCCGCCACCATCTCGCCTTCGGCTTCGGCATCCACCAGTGTCTCGGCCAGAACCTTGCCCGCGCCGAGCTGGAGATCGCGATGCGCACGCTGTTCGAGCGGCTGCCCGGCCTCAGGCTCGCCGCGCCCGCGCACGAGATCCTCCACAAACCGGGGGACACGATCCAAGGGCTGCTCGAACTCCCCGTGGCCTGGTGAGTGGCGTGGGAGTCCAGGTCGACAAGGGACGCTGTGTGGGGGCCGGCATGTGCGCGCTGACCGCGCCGGACGTGTTCACCCAGGACGACGACGGCCTCAGCGAGGTGCTCCCGGGCCGGGAGTCGACGACCGGGACCCACCCGCTGGTGGGGGAGGCCGTGCGGGCCTGCCCGGTGGGGGCGGTGGCCCTGTCGTCCGACTGACGTACCGCCGCTCCACCGCCACGGGACGCAGCGGGGCCGCCTCCTGGGTCCCGTGGCTCGGCACCTAGGTCAACGACAAGCAACGATGCGGCATTTATGATGCCTTGATGCGATCTGCTCCTTGGTGGGCTCTGCTCTCCTCCGGGTGTGCCCCGGTGCTGCTGGTCGGTTCCTGGACGATCGCGCAGCTGCGGCAGGGCCCGGCGTACGACCCCGCGACGCAGACCCTGAGCGTGCTGGCGTCCTACGGGGCCGGCAGCTACTGGCTGATGACGGGCATGCTGCTGGTGCTGGGCACGTGCTACGTGGTCACGGCGCACGCGCTCCGGGCGGCGTCGTTCGCCGGGCGGGTCGCCCTGGCCGGCGGCGGACTGTGCGCCCTGGCCCTGACGCTGGTTCCGGCACCGAGCAGCGGCGGAGCCACGGAACACGGGGCCGTGGCCACCGCGGGCCTGGTCCTGCTCGCGGTATGGCCTCCCCTCGCCGCCGTCTCGGGAAAGGGATCGGTTCCGTGGGGGCTGAGGCTGGACGTGTCGCTCGCCGCGAGTGCGTTGATGGCGGCGACCGCGTTCTGGTTCCTGGCCGAATTGCAGGGCGGGGGCGCGCCCGGCATCGCCGAGCGGGTCGTGACGTTCCTTCAGGCGCTGTGGCCTTTCCTGGTGGTGGTCTCCTGCCGGCGGAGTCCGCGCTGACCGGGGAGTGTGTTGCCGTGGGACTGAAGGAGGGGGCGGGCTCCTGGCGTCAGCGGTTCTCCGCCGCGAAGGGCCCGCCGTCGCCGAACGCGAGGTCGGCGAAGCGGCCGGCGATACGCCGGTGGGCGGCGGGGTCCGGGTGCAGGTCGTCGGGCAGCGGCAGCTCGGCGTGGTCGGTCGCGCCGTAGAGGGCGAGGCCGTCGAGGTGGTGCAGGTGCGGATCGGTGGCGGCGCGCTGCCCGACGAGCCGCGCCAGCTCGTCCCGGATGACGGTGAGCGTCAGTTTCCCGGCGGCGGTCTCGGCGGGATCCCCGGTGGCGACGAACCGCAGCCGCCCCTCGCTCATCGCGCTGAAGTCCGGGGCGCACGGGCCGGGCGTGTTCTCGTGGATGGGGCAGAGGATCGGCGAGACGACCAGCAGGGGCGTGGTGGGGTGGCCCTCGCGGATGGTGTCGAGGAACCCGTGGACGGCCGGGCCGAACGCGCGCAGCCGCATCAGGTCGGCGTTGACGAGGTTGATGCCGATCTTGACGCTGATCAGGTCCGCCGCGGTGTCCCGTATGGCGCGGGCGGTGAACGGGTCGAGGAGGGCGCTGCCGCCGAACCCCAGGTTGATCAGTTCGGCCCCGCCGAGAGCCGCCGCCAGCGCCGGCCAGGTGCCGGTCGGGGTGGCGGCGTTGGAACCGTGGCTGATGGAACTGCCGTGGTGCAGCCAGACCGGCCGGCCGCTGGGCAGCGGGACAAGGACGGGCGCGTCGGTGCGCAGGGCGACGAGTTCGGTGGTCTCGTCGTGCGGCAGCCAGATCTCGATGCCCTTCTCACCGTCCGGCAGGCCGGTGAACCGCAGGGTCTCCACAGGACCCGGGCGGCTGTGCGCGGTCCCCGAGGCCAGGTCGACGGTGAGCGTGTCGCCCTCAGGCGCACTCGCCCGGCCCGCGAGGTGACCGTCCACGAGGAGCTCGTACACCCCGTCGGGACGCGGCGGCGCTCCCGGGTAGACCCGCTTGGTGGCGACGACGTCAAGCTCGACGGCGGTGGCCCGGCTGCGGAAGGCCAGCCGGACCCCGGAGGGCTGCGACTCGGCCATGGCCAGCTGTCCGTCGGGGATCTGCTCCCGGGCGTGGGCGGGCAGCCGGTGGGGCAGTACGCCGCGTCCGGTGCGCTCCAGGTCGAGGGCGCCGCGCAGGATGTCGTGGGTGATGGGGGTGGCGGTCCACCCGTGGTGGGTGTTCATCTTCCGGGCTCTCCTCGCAGGGTGAGGGTCAGGAGGGGGCGGGCCAGTTGCGCAGCAGGGCGTCGAGGGCGCCCAGGATCTCGGTCCAGCTCACCTGGGAGGCGGGGGCGCTGTGGCTGAAGCCACCGGCCGCCTCCAGGCCGACGTATCCGCTGAAGACGCTGCCCAACAGCCGTACGGCATGAGTCTGCTGGACCTCCGTCAGGTCGTAGCCGCGCAGGATGGCCCGCATCATCCGGGAATGCCGTACGCCGGCGCTCGCCGCCGCCGCATCCGGGTCGAGCCGGAACTGTGCCGCGGTGAAGCGGCCCGGGTGCCGGCGGGCGTAGTCGCGGTACGCGTCGGCGAAGGCGCTGAGCGCGTCCTTGCCGGCCCGTCCCGCGATCGCGGCGGCCGCCTCGTCGGCGAGCTCCTCCAGGGCCAGCAGTGCGATCTTCGTCTTGAGATCGTGGGCGTTCCTGACGTGCGAATACAGGCTCGCGGTCCTGACGCCCAACCGCCGGGCGAGTTCGGACGGGGTCACCTGCTCGAAGCCGATCTCGTCCGCGAGCTCGGCCCCCGCTGTCACCACGCGCTCCGCGGCCGGTCCTGTCTTCGCCATGCCACCCTCCGAACACTTCCCAGTGAATGCCTAAGGAAATATACGTTTGCCTAATGACTTTAGGCAAATTAGCGTGGCTGTCATGAAACCGCTGACCGAGCAAGAGATCCGTGCCTCGTTCGTGAACTGCACCAAGGGCGAGGCCAAGCGCCTGAACATCCCCCGCGACCTGGCCGAACGACCCTGGGACGATCTGGACTTCCTGGGCTGGCGCGACCCGCAGGCCCCCGACCGGGCGTACCTCGTGGCCGGCTGGGACGACCGTCCGGTCGGCGTCCAACTGCGCTCCTCGGACGCCGGCTCCTGGCAGACCCGCCGCAGCATGTGCTCGATGTGCGTGACCGTCCACACCGGGGGCGTCTCCCTGCTGGTGGCCCCGAAGTCAGGCAAGGCCGGCCAGCAGGGCAACTCGGTCGGCGCCTACATGTGCAGCGACCTGGCCTGCTCGCTCTACGTACGCGGGAAGAAGGACGCTGGCGTCGGCGCGCGGCTCAAGGAGTCGCTCACCCTGGAGGAGCAGATCCAGCGGACCGTGGGGAATCTCGCCGCGTTCATCGCCAAGGTGACCGGCTGACCTGAAACCCCTCCGGCAGCGGCGCCACCGGGTTACGGCAGCCGTTTGCGGGCCGCCTCGACGACATCCGTGACGCTCTCCACCGCACTGCCCGCCGCATCACCGACCCGGCCGGCGGCGGCATGCGCCTGGTGGGCGACGGCGTCTGAGGCATGACCGGCGGCATGGCGGGTGCGGTAGGCGAGCGAGGGCTTGCCGTGGGTGTCGGCGGCGGCGATGAGGAGCCCGCCGAGCAGGGACGCGTTCTTGAGGAACTGGATCCGCTGGGCCGCGCGCTTCTCCGGGTCCTCGATCGTCCAGAAGCTATGGGCGGCCAGGGTCGTCGGCACCAGGGTCACGGCGAGAGCTGCCGAGGCCAGCCGGGGCGCACGCCCCAGCGCGAGCAGGAGGCCCGCACCGAGCTGTACGGCCCCGTTCAGGCGTACGAGGCTCTCGGGATCTTCCGGCAACAGGGACGTCCGCCGTCCGATCGCCGAGGTCACGCGATCGGTCACGGGCTCGGCGACAGGGACCAGGGGTGCGGGATGGCGCACCGCGTTGTACCCGCCACTGACGAACATCGATGCGAGCAGGGGGCGGGCGACCTTGCGCAGAACAGTCATGACGGTCGGCTGCCCCGCCGCGCGGAGAGGCACACGCTCCCATGCCCGGCGTCCTTCGTTCGGCGGCAGCCCGCAGAGGGCCCCCTCCTGACGGGGTAGCTCGCAGAGGGCCGCCCTCTCCTGACGGGGCAGCCCGCAGAGGGCCGCCCTCTCCTGACGCCGCCTGGCCTCGCGTGGTGCCATGAGCGGGCGCCGTGGCGCCATGCGGTGCCGCCTGGCGCCGTTCGGTGCCATGAAGGCTTGCAATTGGTGCCACGATGATGCCATCATGGCGTCATGGACCTCACCCCGTATGTCGACTCCCTCCGCCGCGAACTCGCGGTGGCCGCCGAAGCCGGCGGCGACGAAGCCCGTGCGCTGGCGGAGAGGCTCACCGCCCCTCTGGAGTCGGCGACAAGGCTGACCATGCTCCATGTGCTCTCCGCCGCGATGGACGAGATCACGCGCGAACTCGCCCCCGGTTCTGTCGATGTGCGGCTGCGCGGGCTGGATCCCGACTTCGTGGTGACACTGCCGCAGACCGGCGACGGGGCCGCCCCGGAACCGGCCGAGCCCGTTCAGCCGCTCAGGGCCCCGGCCGACGGCGACGACAGTGCTGCCGCCCGGGTCAATCTGCGTCTGCCGGCCCACCTCAAGGCCCGTGCCGAGGAGGCCGCGGCCGGTGAAGGGCTGTCGGTCAACGCGTGGCTGGTCCGGGCGGTGGCGTCTGCGGTCGACGGCGGCGCCCGGCCGCGTACGACGGAGAAGACCCGGACCGTCGGGCAGAGCTTCACTGGCTGGGTGCGCTAGCCGCCCCGGCCGGCGCACCTCTGCCGCTCCGTACCACTTCACGCACACACCACGTCCCACCAGCGGGGACGTCTCCAGCACCCATGAGGACGGGACAGCCATGCCTTCTTTCGACACACCCGGACCCATCTCGGTCACCGCGCATGTGGAGGCCGGCTCCATCCAGTTCACCGCGGGCGACGGCCCCGCCACCGTCGTCGACGTAAGGCCCCGGGACCCGAAGCGGGACCAGGACGTGCGGACGGCCGGGCAGACCGGGGTCACGTACGTGGGCGGCGCACTCGCCGTGCGGACGCCCAAGCCCGGACTGCTCGGCCGCATCGGCACCGTGGATGTGACGGTCGAACTGCCCGAAGGCTCACGTGTCGACGTGACCGGCGCCTGGCTCCAGGTGCTCGGCGAGGGACGGCTCGGCGAGGTCGGCGTGAAGACCTCGTCCGGCGACGTCCGCCTCGACGCGACCGGCCCGCTGAAGCTGACCGCGTCGCACGGCTCGATCACCGTGGACCGGGTCGACGGCCCGGCCGAGATCACCACCAGCTCCGGCAGTGTGCGCGTCGGCCTCGTGGACGGCGCCGCCGTCCTCAAGAACTCCCACGGCACCACGAGCGTCGACGCGGCAGGCGGCGACCTGCGGGTGAGAGGTGCCAACGGTGACATCCTCATCGCGCGCGCCGAGGGCTCGGTCACCGCGACCACCGCACACGGCACTCTGCGTCTCGCCGAGGTGGCCCGAGGAACAGTGCAGCTGGAGACCTCCTACGGCGCCATCGAGGTCGGCGTCCGTGAATCCACCGCCGTCTGGCTCGACGTCAGCTCGGGCTCCGGCCAGGTGCGCAACGCGCTGACCGCGTCGAAGGCCCCGGAGGAGGGTGAGGACTCCGTCAGGATCCGCGCCCGTACCCGGCACGGCAACATCGACATCCGCCGCGCCAAGCCCTGACCGGGAACCGTCCCAGGCTCACCGGCCCTCTCCTGGCCGCCGCGTCCCACGTCAACCACCTTCACAAGGGAGGGCCTCGTGCCCCTATCTGTCATGCCCACATCCAGTTTGGCTGCCGGTCACACGCCGCCGGACGCGGTCTCCGCCGTCGGTCTGCGTAAGGCGTACGGCGGCAACACCGTCCTCGACGGCATCGACCTGCACATCCCGGCCGGATCGGTGTTCGCACTGCTCGGGCCGAACGGCGCCGGCAAGACCACCGTCGTCAAGATCCTCTCCACGCTCATCACCGCCGACGGGGGCCAGGCCCAGGTCGCGGGTCACGATGTCACCGCATCCCCGGACGGCGTACGGGCCGCGATCGGCGTCACGGGGCAGTTCTCCGCTGTCGACGGGCTGATCACCGGCGAGGAGAACATGCTCCTCATGGCGGACCTGCACCACCTGTCCCGGCGCGAGGGCCGACGGGTCGCCGCGGAGCTGCTGGAACGGTTCGGCCTCACCGACGCCGCGAAGAAGCCCGCGCAGAGCTACTCCGGCGGGATGAAGCGCCGCCTCGACATCGCCATGACCCTCGTCGGCGACCCGAAGATCATCTTCCTCGACGAGCCGACCACCGGCCTCGACCCGCGCTCCCGCCGCACGCTGTGGCAGATCATCCGCGACCTCGTGTCGGGAGGCACCACCGTCTTCCTCACCACCCAGTATTTGGAGGAGGCCGACCAGCTCGCCGACCGTATCGCCGTCCTCGACGGCGGCAGGATCGTCGCCGAGGGCACCGCGGAGGAGCTGAAACGGCTCATCCCCGGTGGACACGTACGACTGCGCTTCCTCGACCCGGCCGCGTACGGGGCCGCGGCCGCAGCCCTTCCCGACGTCAGCCGGGACGATGACGCGCTCGTCCTGCGGGTCCCCAGCGACGGCAGCCAGCGCGAACTGCGCGCCGTCCTCGGCCGACTGGAGTCGGCCGGTACCGAGGCGGACGAACTGACCGTGCACACCCCCGACCTCGACGACGTGTTCTTCGCCCTGACCGGCGCCACCGTGGCCGGTGAGGCCGGTGAGGCCGGTGAGGCCGGTGAGGCCGGTGAAGCCGGCGTGACCGAGCAGGCCGACGTGACCGATGAGACCGAGCAGACCGTCCGGACCGACCAGCCCCAGGAGACCGCCCGATGAGCTCGCTCACCCTCGCCGTACGCGATTCGTCCACGATGCTGCGCCGCAACCTCCTGCACGCGCGGCGCTATCCGTCCCTCACCCTGAACCTGCTGCTCACACCGATCGTGCTGCTCCTGCTCTTCGTCTACATCTTCGGCGACGCGATGAGCTCGGTCATCGGCAGCGGCGGCCCGGACCGCTCCGCGTACATCGCCTACGTCGTCCCGGGCCTGCTGCTGATGACGATCGGCAGCACCGTGGTCGGCACCGCCGTCTCCGTGTCCAACGACATGACCGAGGGCATCATCGCCCGCTTCCGTACGATGGCGATCCACCGGCCCTCGGTGCTCATCGGCCATGTCGTCGGCAGCGTGCTGCAGTCGGTCCTCAGCGTGGTCCTCGTGGGCCTCGTCGCCTTCGCCATCGGCTTCCGCTCCACGGACGCGACCGCCGTGGAATGGCTGGCGGCGTTCGGGCTGCTTGTCCTCTTCGCCACGGCGCTTACCTGGATCGCGGTCGGCATGGGGCTGGTCAGCCCGAACGCCGAGGCCGCGAGCAACAACGCGATGCCGCTGATCCTGCTGCCCCTCCTCTCCAGCGCCTTCACCCCGGTCGGCTCCATGCCCGGCTGGTTCCGGCCGATCGCCGAGTACCAGCCGTTCACGCCGGCCATCGAGACCCTGCGGGGCCTGCTGCTCGGCAGCGAGATCGGCCACCACGGGTGGCTCGCCCTCGCCTGGTGCCTGGGGCTTGCGGTGCTCGGCTACCTCTGGTCGGCCGCGAAGTTCAACCGCGACCCGAGGTGACGGCGGTGGTGGGGGGGGGGGGGGGCGCCCCCCCCCCCCCCCCCCCCCCCGCCACACCGACTCAGCAGGCGGTGGGCCGGGCGTTCATCACGCTACGGTCCACTTCTGGTTGGGCGTACCGGAGCAGGTCCACAGCTGGGTGCGGGTGCCGTTGGCCGAGGAGCTGCCGATGGCGTCGAGGCACTTGTCGGCCGGGATGGAGACGATGTCGCGGGCGGCGGGGACCGCCCAGCGTTGAGCGCCGGTCCCGTTGCAGTCCCACAGCTGGACGAGGGTGCCGTTGGCGGTGGATCCGTCCTTGGCGTCGAGGCACTTGCCGAGGGCGCGGATGGTGCCGTCGGAGCGGACGTCCCACTGCTGAGCGGCGGTGCCGTTGCAGTCGTAGAGCTGGACGGCGGTGCCGTTGGCCGAGGATGCTCCCGCCACGTCGAGGCACTTTCCGCCGATGCCCCGGATGGTCTTGGCGCCGGCGGGCGGCGTGTCGGTGGTCACGCGCACGTAGTCCACGACGAGTTGCTGCGGGAACCGGGTGGAGCTGTCGGGGTCGCCGGGCCAGTAGCCGCCGACCGCGAGGTTCAGGATGATGAAGAAGGGCTTGTTGAAGACCCACTGGCGGCCGCCGAGGTCGGCGGGCGTCCGGGTCTGGTAGACGTTCCCGTTCACCGACCACCTGATGGAGTTGGGGCTCCAGTCGATGGCGAAGGTGTGGAAGGCGTCCGCGAAGGCCGCGCCGCCCGGCAGGGTGTAGCCGGCGCCGATGCCGCCGGAGCCGGAGTAACCCGGTCCGTGGAGCGTGCCGTGGACGGTGCCCGGCTCGAATCCGACGTTCTCCATGATGTCGATCTCACCCGAGGCGGGCCAGCCGACGTTGCCGAAGTCGCTGCCGAGCATCCAGAAGGCGGGCCAGATGCCCTGGCCGCGCGGGAGCTTCATACGGGCCTCGACGCGTCCGTACTGGGCGGTGAACTTGCCGGCCGTGTTGAGCCGGGCCGAGGTGTACTCGCACCGCCCGTACCAACAGTTGTAGTTGGCCGGATTCTCTCTCTTCGCCGTGATCACGAGGTTGCCCTGCCCGTCGAGCGCGGCGTTGTTCGTGCCCGAGGTGTAGTACTGCCGCTCGTGGTTGTTGACGTTGTCGCCGGTCTCCAGCTGCCACCTGGAGGTGTTGACGCCGGAACCGGCCGGGCCGTCGAAGTTCTCGTCGAAGGTCACGGCGGCGGGGGCGACGGCACCGGCGGCCGGGGCCGGGGCTGCCTGCACGGCGGTGGGGGTGAGGACCGCGAGGCTGAGGCAGGCGGCCGCCGCCAGCCAGGTGAGGGATCTGTGGCGCCAGGACGTGCGCATGGGGCATCACATCGCTTTCGTGGGGGCGTGCGGAGACGGGCGGGGACCAGCAGATGCGACGTGTCCATGACAGGATGATGGCTGTTCCTGGATGCCGACAGCCCTTGAGCGGACACGAAGTGAAGTGATGTGGGATGGCCGGGGGCGGCAGTGTTCAACAGTTGGCGATAACGATTTAAGGAGCGCGCCGCAGGCCCGTCAAGGCGTTCGTCTGGACCAATTCCCTTACTCGATACGCAACATGACGGAACAACAGATCTGGACGGCACGGCTTCCGGCTGCCGCCGCACCCTCGCGAGGACCGGCGGGCCACCCCGTAGGCACGCTTCGACGTCGAGCTCGACCAGCCGCTTTGTCCCGCCAGTAGAGAAAGTTGAGGCTGACTACGTCAAAGGGCTTTCTGGTCCGCGAAAAAGCCATTACCTTCCTGCTCTGTACCGAACGACAGGACCTGAGCGCTCCTCCCTCCCCCCGGGAGCACCCAGGTCTCCGGCGCGACGGCGCGCGCCTGTGCTCCAGACCTCACCCCGTCACCACACGGAGGACGCGCGTGCACAGGAGACTCACCCGACCCGTCGCGGCACTGGCCTGCGCCTTGCTCGCCGCCGCGGGGGCCCTCACCGTCCAGCAGAGACCCGCTTCAGCGGCGCCCGACCCCGTGCCGAGCGTTGCTGCCGATGGGTTCCAGCAGGTCACTCTCGCCAAGGGCGTGGCCGAGACCGG
Source organism: Streptomyces sp. NPDC101178 (assembly GCF_044767965.1). Taxonomy (NCBI): domain Bacteria; kingdom Bacillati; phylum Actinomycetota; class Actinomycetes; order Kitasatosporales; family Streptomycetaceae; genus Streptomyces; species Streptomyces sp. NPDC101178. Next base: position 111,736 of record NZ_JBIWOZ010000006.1, on the reverse strand, counting down.
CGAGCCCATGACGCTCGCGGTGCTGCCCGACCGGTCTGTCCTGCATACCTCGCGGGACGGCACTCTTCGCCTCACCGACGCGGCCGGTACCACGAGGACCGCTGGGAAGCTGGATGTCTACTCGCACGACGAAGAGGGCCTCCAAGGCGTGGGCGTGGACCCGGCGTTCACCACCAACCGCTTCGTCTACCTCTACTACGCGCCGAAGCTGAACACCCCCGCGGGCGACGCGCCCGCGGGCGGGTCGGCGGCCGACTTCGCCCCCTTCGACGGCGTCAACCGGCTCTCGCGCTTCGTCCTCAGAACCGACGGAACCCTCGACACCGCCAGCGAGAGGAAGGTCCTCGACGTCCCCGCGAGCCGCGGTCTGTGCTGCCATGTCGGCGGTGACATCGACTTCGACGCGCAAGGGAACTTGTACCTTTCCACGGGCGACGACAGCAATCCTTTCGCTTCCGACGGCTACACGCCCATCGACGAGCGCCTGAACCGCAACCCGGCGTACGACGCGCAGCGCTCGTCGGGGAACACGAACGACCTGCGTGGCAAGGTGCTGCGGATCAAGGTCGCCGCCGACGGCAGCTACACCATTCCGTCCGGCAACCTCTTCGCGCCCGGAACCGCGCGGACGAGGCCGGAGATCTACGCCATGGGCTTCCGCAACCCCTTCCGGATGAGCGTCGACAAGCCCACCGGTATCGTCTATCTCGGCGATTACGGCCCCGACGCGGGTACGGCGAACGCGGGACGCGGACCGGCCGGCCAGGTGGAGTTCAACCGGATCACCAAGGCCGGCAACTACGGCTGGCCCTACTGCGTCGGAAACAACAGCCCCTACGTGGACTACAACTTCGCCACGTCCACCTCGGGCGCCACGTTCTCCTGCGCCGCACCGAAGAACACCTCCCCGAACAACACCGGCCTGACCGACCTGCCCCCGGCCCAGCCCGCCTGGATACCGTATGACGGCGGTTCCGTCCCCGAGTTCGGCAACGGCTCGGAGTCACCCATGGGCGGGCCCGTCTACCGTTACGACGCTGCCTCGGCGTCCGCGGTCAAGTTCCCGCAGAGCTTCGACGGCGACTACTTCGCGGGCGAGTTCGGCCGCAAGTGGATCAAGCGCATCGAGCAGGGCTCCGACGGCGCCGTGCAGTCGATCAACGCCTTCCCCTGGCAGGGTACCCAGGTCATGGACATGGCCTTCGGCCCGGACGGCGCGCTGTACGTCCTGGATTACGGCACGGGCTACTTCAACGGGGACGCCAACAGTGCGGTCTACCGCATCGAGTACGTCACCGGAGGCCGCGCCCCGCTCGCCAAGGCCATCGCCAACCGCACCTCGGGCCAGGCCCCGCTGGCGGTCGCGTTCTCCTCGGCCGGAACCTCCGACCCCGACGGCGACCCGCTCACGTACGCCTGGAAGTTCGGCGACGGGGGTACCTCCTCGGCCGCGAATCCCTCGCACACCTACACCGCCAACGGGCGCTACACCGCCGAGCTGACCGTCTCCGACGGCACCGGCAACACCGCTACCGCCTCCGTGATCATCACGGTCGGCAACACCGCACCCACCGTCACCCTCGATCTGCCCGCCGACGGCTCGATCATCGACCCGGGCGCGGCCGTTCCCTTCAAGGTCACGGTCACCGATCCCGAGGACGGCACGATCGACTGCTCCAAGGTGAAGGTCACCTTCATCATCGGCCACGACAGCCACGGCCACCCGCAGACCTCCGCCACTGGCTGCTCCGGCACCGTGCAGACGATCGCCGACGGCGAGCATGATCCCAACGCCAACATTTTTGGTGTCTGGGATGCGGAGTACACTGACAAGGGGGCGAACGGCCAGCCCGCGCTGACCACGCACGACCAGAACATCAGCCAGGGCAGCAAGCGCCAGGCCGAGCACTTCGGCGGTTCCTCCGGTATCCAGATCGTCGACAAGGCCTCGGCCAACGGCGGAAAGACCGTCGGTTACATCGACAACAACGACTGGATCTCCTTCACGCCGTACCTTCTCTCCAACGCCACCAGGCTGACCGCCCGGGTCTCCTCCGGCGGATCGGGAGGCACGCTGGAGGTTCGCGCCGGTTCGCCCACCGGCACGCTGCTCGGCTCGGCCGCGGTCCCGGTCACCGGCGGCTGGGACACCTTCCGCGACGTGAGCGCGGACCTGGCCAACCGGCCGGCCGCCACCACCACGCTCTACCTCGTCTTCAAGGGCGGCAGTGGCTCGCTCTTCGACCTGGACGACTTCACCTTCACCACCGGTCAGACCACCCCGGCCGGACGTGACCTGAGGGGCATCGGCGGCAAGTGCGCGGAGGCCGCGGGCGGGTCGGGCGCGGACGGCACGCAGATCCAGCTGTGGACGTGCAACCAGACCGCCGCGCAGAAGTGGACGGCGGGTGCGGATGACACGTACCGGGTGCTGGGCAAGTGCCTGGACGTGAGTGGTGCTGGTACGGCGGATGGTACGAAGATCCAGCTGTACGGGTGCAACGGCACGGGCGCCCAGAAGTGGGTGGCCCAGGCCGACGGAACGTTGAAGAACCCGTCCTCCGGGAAGTGCCTGGATGCTGCCGGGGTCTCCTCGGCGGACGGTACGAAGCTCCATCTGTGGACCTGCCACACCGGCGCCAACCAGAAGTGGAGCCTGTCATGAGCCGACGACTCACCCGTCTCGCCAGTTGGGCCGCCTGCGGCCTGCTCGCTGCCGCCACTTTGCCGGCGGCAGTTTCCACGGCCGCCGCACCGGGCCGGGAGGCGTCTGTTGTCACGTCGTCGGTGGCCGCCGCCGCTGCTGATCCGGTGTATGACGTGCTGGTCTTCTCCAAGACCGCAGGTTTCCGTCACGACTCCATCCCGGCGGGCGTTACTGCCCTGCGTCAGTTGGGCGCTGCCAACAATTTCACCGTCACGGCGACCGAGGATGCCGCTGCCTTCACCTCGGCGAACCTCGCTGGTTACGAGGCGGTGGTTTTCCTCTCGACCACCGGTGACGTCCTGAACGCGGCCCAGCAGAATGCCTTCGAGGGGTACATCGAGGCGGGCGGCGGTTACGTGGGCATCCACGCGGCGGCCGACACCGAGTATGACTGGGCCTGGTACGGCGGCCTGGCCGGCGCTTTGTTCAAGTCCCACCCGCACATCCAGCCGGCCACGGTCAGGGTGGAGGACCGTGCCCACGACGCCACCGCGCACCTCGGCCCGACGTGGCAGCGGACCGACGAGTGGTACGACTACCGCACCAATCCCCGGACTTCTGCTCACGTCCTGGCCTCGCTGGATGAGTCGTCCTACAGCGGCGGCACGATGGGCGGTGACCATCCGATCGCCTGGTGCAAGGAGTACCGGGGCGGGCGCGCCTTCTACACCGGCGGCGGTCACACGGCGGAGTCCTACGCCGAGACAGCCTTCCGCCGGCACGTGCTCGGCGGCATCCGCTGGGCCGCGGAGATGACGGAGGCCGACTGCCGCCCGGAGACGGGCTACACCACCTTGTTCGGCACTTCGGGGACCGCGGGGTGGAAGCAGGCGGGCCCGGGCTCCTTCACCGACGCCGACCACACGCTGACCTCCCAGGGCGGCCTCGGCCTGTTCTGGTACCAGGCGAGGGAGTACACGTCCTATTCCCTCAAGCTCGACTGGCGCCAGGCCGGTGACGACAACTCGGGTGTCTTCGTGGGCTTCCCGACCTCCGACGACCCGTGGTCGGCGGTGAACAACGGCTACGAGATCCAGATCGACGCCACCGATGCTCCCGACCGCACCACCGGGGCCGTGTACGGCTTCAAGTCCGCCGATCTCGCCGTACGGGATGGGGCTCTGAACCCGCCGGGGGAGTGGAACACGTACGAGATCCTGGTCGAGGGCGAGCGTCTGCAGCTTTTCCTCAACGGGCGCAAGATCAACGACTTCACCAACACCGACCCCGCCCGCAGCCTCCAGCAGGGCCACATCGGCCTGCAGAACCATGGCGAGGGCGACGACGTGTCCTTCCGTAACATCCGGATCAAGGAGCTCGGCGGCACGACCGGCCCCAAGGAGGGCGCTGTCACCGGCATCGGCGGCAAGTGCGTCGATGTGGCGAACGGGTCGAGCGCGGACGGCACGCAGATCCAGCTGTGGGCGTGCAACCGGTCGGCCGCGCAGAGGTGGACGGCGGGTGCGGATGACACGTTGCGGGCGCTGGGCAAGTGTTTGGACGTGAGTGGTGCCGGTACGGCGGACGGTACGAGGGTCCAGCTGTGGACGTGCAACGGCACAGGCGCGCAGAAGTGGGTGCCGCAGCCCGGCGGAACGTTGAAGAACCCCTCCTCCGGCAAGTGCCTGGACGCTGCCGGGGTCTCCTCGGCGGACGGCACGAGGCTGCACCTGTGGACCTGTCACACCGGCGTCAACCAGAAGTGGGTACTTCCTGGCTGAGTGGTTCTTTTTTGGCTCCGGGGTCGCTGCGGGAGGTGGTGGTTCCGGGACCGGTCGCTGTGTGGGGCCGGTGGCGGCGGTGTGGCGTGGCGCCGAAACGCGCCCGCCGCCGTTTTTTGCGTGCGGGGGGCCGGTGTGGTGGGGGCCGGGGGTTGGGCTGTTGGGTCCGGCGGGGCTTTGGCTTGTGGGCCGGGCCGGGGCATCGAGACATCAGGGCGAAGTGGGACTCATCTCCCTTGTGGGTGTAAGGAGTTGGGCCGGGTTCGTTGACAGCGCCCTGTCCCGGCAGGATTCTGAGAGCGCTCTCAGAATCGATCTGGGACCTCTACCGTTCCACCCGCGGATCCAACCCGATGAGGAGGACGTGCATGCCTGTTTCCTGGAGAGGCCTCGCTTCACTGACCGCCGCGCTGGCGCTGGCGGCCGGCCTGACCACCGTCGCCGGCCAGGCCACCGCTGCCGGCCTGACCACCGCTGCCGGCCAGGCCGCCGCTGCCGGTCAGGCCACTGCCGGGGCGGCGGTCCCCGCGACCATCCCGCTGACTCTCACGAACGACTCGGGCCGTAGCGATCAGGTCTACGTCTACAACCTGGGAACGCAGTTGTCGACGGGCCGTCAGGGCTGGGCCGACGCGAACGGGACGTTCCACCCGTGGCCGGCCGGGGGCAATCCGCCCACTCCGGCGCCGGACGCGTCGATCGCCGGGCCGCGCAACGGGCAGTCGATGACGATCCGGATGCCGAAGTTCTCCGGCCGGGTCTATTTCTCGTACGGCCAGAAGCTCGTCTTCAAGGTCACCACGGGCGGTCTTGTCCAGCCGGCGGTCCAGAACCCGAGCGACCCGAACAGGAACATCCTGTTCAACTGGACCGAGTACACGCTCAATGACGCGGGCCTATGGATCAACAGCACGCAGGTCGACATGTTCTCCGCCCCGTACTCCGTCGGTGTCAGGGCTCCCGGCGGTGCTGTCAAGTCCACCGGGCGCCTCAAGCCGGGCGGCTACAACGCGGTCTTCACCTCGCTCAGGAACCAGCCCGGCGGCTGGGCGGGTCTGGTCCAGACCAGGTCTGACGGAACGGTCCTGCGCGCGCTGTCTCCGGGCCACGGTGTCGGCGCGGGTGCGCTGCCGGCGGGCATCATGAACGACTACGTCAACCGGGTCTGGAGCCGCTACAGCACCTCCACGCTGACGGTGACCCCGTTCGCGCACGAGCCGAACACCAAGTACTACGGCCGGGTGTCCGGGAACGTCATGAACTTCACCAACAGTGCGGGCGCGGTCGTGACCTCGTTCCAGAAGCCGGACTCGGACAGCATCTTCGGCTGCTACAAGCACCTGGACGCCCCGAACGATCTGGTCCGGGGCCCGATCTCGCGCACGCTGTGTGCGGGCTTCAACCGCTCCACCCTGCTGAACGGTACGAACCACCCCGACAACAACGCGGCGAACTTCTACAAGGACGCCGTGACCAACCACTACTCCCGCTTCATCCACGCGCAGATGGTGGACGGCAAGGCGTACGGTTTCGCCTTCGACGACGTGGGCGCCCACGAGTCGCTCGTCCACGACGGCAACCCGCAGGAGGCCCGGATCACCCTGGACCGCTTCAGCTGACCGGCTCCCGGTCCCGGGTCCCGGCTTCCGGTTCTCGGGTCCCGGCTTCCGGCTCCCAACTCCCGGCTTCCGGCTTCCGGCTTCCGGTTCTCGGGTTCCGGCTCCCGGCTCCCGGCTCCCAACTTCCGGTTCTCGGGTCCCGGGTCTCGGGTCCCGGGTCTCGGCTCCCGGTCCCGGCTTCCGGTTCTCGGGTTCCGGCTCCCAACTCCCGGGTCCCGGCCTCCGGCTTCCGGCTCTCGGGTCTCGGGTCCGCTGGACCACTGCGCCGTCTGCGTGCCGTCTCGACCGGCACGCAGACGGTATCCGTCCGGCCTGAGTCCGCTCGCTGCTCGCGGTGTACGCCTGCCGGGGGCGAACGCGCGGGCGGCTCCGCCGGAGGGCAAGGTTCCAGGCCTGCGGCGGCGGCGGACGCCAGGGGGCACCAGGGCTGCGGCTGCCCAAGAGACACTCAAGACGCGGCCAAGTCTTGTCCAGTACCAAAGTCCGGTGAGGGAAGGGGAGTTACCGTCCGCTGGTGAAAATGACCCGACCTGCCCAGATACCGGCGGCACCCACGCGCCGCACCCTTCTCCGTGCCTCCGCCGCCACCGCGGCAGGAGGCGTTCTCGTAGCCGGCGCTTCGCCCGTGGGAGCGGTCACCAGGCCGCCGGCGGAGCGTTTGTCGAGACCCGCGACACCTGCGGCCGCGCTGGCCGCACTCTCCGCGGGCAACCATCGATGGCGTACGTACCACCAGCAACACCCTCACGAGGCCCGCTCCCTCCGCCGCTCGCTGGTGTCCGGCCAGTCGCCCTTCGCCCTGATACTCGGCTGCATCGACTCCCGGGTGCCACCGGAGCTGGTCTTCGACCAGGGGCTCGGTGATCTGATGACCGTCCGCTCGGCCGGTGAGGTCCTGGACGAGGCGGTGCTCGGGAGTATCGCCTACGGCGTACTGGAACTGGGTATCCCGCTGGTCCTGGTCCTGGGACACCAGTCGTGCGGTGCGGTGGCGGCCGCTGTGCACGCGGAGGAGACGGGGGAGCGTCTGCCCGCGCACATCCAGTACGTGGCCGACCAGATCAAGCCCGCGATCGTGCACGCGCAGCACGGCGAGGCACGCGTGGACGCCACGGTGAGCGCACAGGTCCGACTGACCCGCTCCCGTCTGGCGGCCGAGGCCGATCTCGCGGCCAAGGTGGCTGCCGGGGAGCTGGAGATAGCAGGCGCGCGATATGAGCTGAGTACGCAACGGGTGCATCGAGTGGGCTGACTCGCTCGACACGCCTTGCTGCGCACTCTGTTCCAGGCTCGTGGATGTTCACGAGAGGCGGTGGGAGCGGGCCGGCGGGACCGTGGCTCGGCCGAGGGGGGCGGCAGTCAGGGATGAACGGAGCCTGGCCAGCGCTGGGCCGCTTCTTCAGGGTCTTGCGTGATGATCAGCATGAACACGGAAACCTGTGGCCGGGCCGAGCCGGCCGCTCTCCGTGAGATCTGCGCGCAGCGTTCCGGGGCGCCGCCGGCCGGTTGGGAGGTGGTGCGGTTCTTCGAGGCGGAGCACGGCCTCATGCTGCCGGAGCCCTGCCGTACGTTCGTGGCGGAGGTCTGCGACGGCCTGGGGGAGGGGCCGCCGTACTACGGTCTGCTGCCTTTCGCGCAAGCATCTTCTGACTGGGGTTCCGGCTGTCCCGGGCGCCTGCTCGCCGAGCCGTTCCCTCCTCGCATCGACGTGGATGCGGGAGAGCGCCGGGGAGGGAGAGGAGGCGTTGTCGGAGCAGGAGTTCGAGGCCCACATGGACGCCGTGTTCGACCACGGCTCACTTTTCCAGGCTGGCAGTTCAGCCTGGTCGCGTTCGCGGTGGTGGGGCATAACCAGGCGGGCTGATCCCGAGAGCCGAGCCGGTGTCCCGCAGGGCGTGCCGGGCACGGTAGGTCTCGGGCATACCGGTGAACGCCGTACACTCCTCGCCGAACCGATCGATGATCCGGTCGTAGACCTCCAGCCGGCGGGCGGACTCGACGTCGATGCCGATGTCCGGGGGCGAGGAGCGGCGCTCGCTAAGAAACCGCTTGAACCGAACCTCCGCCCGACAGGCAGTTCGAAGCCGACGGGCGGAGCGCCGCCGTGGCCGCACGACCGTATGGTCTTTTCCCCACCCGAAGGATGAGCGGAAGCGCCGCTCGTCCAGTGCGAGTTCCAGCCGAAGGTTCCGCCGCGCAAGGGGCGGTAGCCCCTCGAACTTGTCCGCCGAACGGTCACGGTGACCGTTCGGCGGACGTTTCCGTGTGTGTGGTGCAGGCGTACGGGACCGAGCGCTGGCCGGCGACCGGGCGTCAGCACCGCAGGTAGCGCCGGCACCGCTCATTCCCGGCCGCGCGGCCGTCACCGACGCGTATTCATCGCGGACTCGCGGGCCCTCTGTTGAAGGACAGGTGATCCTTCCGAGGGCTACTTCACGTCGATGTAGTCCGCAGCGGAGGCGATTGCCGGGCTGGTGGACGTGCCGGCGAAGGAGTAGCGGAAGTAGCCGTCCGCGGTGGCCCTTGTCGTCGTCCTCACGATGCCCTTGCTGTCCGTCCTGACGGTCTTGAGGGTCTTGTAGGTGCTGGTGCCCCTCTTCTTGAACTGGAGCGCCACCGGCTGCTTGGCGTAGCCCCCGTACGTGTAGGTCTCCCAGTTGGCGCGGGTCAGGGCGCCCGTGACGGTGATCGTCTTGTTCCTCTTCACCGGTTCCGGCGAGGCGTTCACTGTCAGCCTGGCGTTGCGCAGGACCTTCGCCTTCGCGGCGGGATCCTTGGTGTAGTAGTCACCGTCGTTGGCCAGGGCGTGGGCGCGCACGGTCCAGGTTCCGGCCGTGGTGTTGTCCTGGGGGTGGATGCGCGGGTTCATTTTCAGTGTGTGGGTGCAGGTGGTCGTGGTGGAGCTCTGGCGCACGCACTTGCCCGCGATGTTGTCGGGGCCCACGAGACCGTGGTAATCGCCGTTCGGCAGGGGTGTATGTCCCATCGTCGGCCAGGTTTTTCCCGTCTCGATGCCCGAGTTGTCCGTGGCGGTCACCGCGATGGTGAACGTCTTCACCTCCTTGGTCCCCAGGACGATGTCCTTCCCTCCGTTGACGACCACCTTCGTGATCCTGATGTCGCCTGAGAAGTCATCCGCCTGGGCGTCCACTGGAATGGTGAGCGTGGACAGGGCGAGAACCCCTGAGAAGCCCGCCACGGCGGTGCGGTGATGCATGAAAGCGTTTCTCCCATGTTCAAGCGCCTCAGGAACGTCCCGAGGCGAGCGGATGATGCCCACCCGGGTACGCGGGTGGCACGCACATGACCATCAAAAGCTGTTCTTGATCCCCGAATCCCCGAATCCCCGAATCCCCAGGTCACGCGCGGTGAGTCCGGAAAGGGAGCTTTGCCTGATCGTTCGTGGAACGGTCGCGGTGACCGTGCCACGAACAAAAGTGCCGTCGACGCCGGCGTCTGTGGGACTCCGGGCGGGCGGATTCGGCGGGGCGGTGTCCTGCCGAATCCGCCCGGTGCGGTTCTACTTCACGTCGACGTAGTCGCCCGCGGAGGCGACGGCCGCGGTGTTCGACTTGCCGGTGAAGCTGTAGCGCCAGGTCCCGTCGACCGTGGCCTTGACGGTGGTCTTGAGGATGCCGTTCGAGCCGGTCTTGACCGTCCTGAGGGTCGTGTAGCTCTTGGCGCCCTTCTTCTTGAACTGGAGCTGTACGGACTGGTTGACGTAGCCCTTGTAGGTGCCGGTGTCCCAGTTCGCGCGGGTCAGCTTCCCGGTGACCGTGATGATCTTGCCCTTCTTCACCGGCTCCGGGGAGGCGTTCACCGTAAGCTGCGTGAAGCTCTGGACGCCGACCCTGGAGACCGAGAAGTCCTCGAACCCGTCGCTATATCCGGTCACGGCGAAAGCGCCGACGTGCCACGCGGTTGCGTGAGAGTTGATCATCTCCGCCGGATCAAGAGTGATGGTGCCCGTGCAGGTCGTGGTGGTCGCGCTGACAGTCTTGCAAGAGCCTGACTTTGCGTCGGGGCGGAAGCCGAAGCTGTCCTCGTCATCGATGGACCTGCCGGCCCAGATGAACGCGGCAACGCTGCTGACACCGCCGAAGATGGGGCCGGCGGTGGCCGTGGCGGAGAAGGAGACCGTCTTCTTGACCTTGGTGCCGAGCACGATCGGCTTCCCGGCGTTGACAACAGCCGAGGTGATCTACGGGTCGCCGCTCGTCACGGTCTCGTCGAACACCTGCTTCGACGTGTCCTCGGCCTTGGGCTGGACGGCCGTGAAGCCGGGCTGCAGAGTCCAGGAACGCCCCTCATCGGCCTGTGCGGTTGGCACAGAGAGAGCGGAAAGAACGATGGCACCGGAAACGGCGGCCACCGTGGCACGAATACGCATGTGTCCCCAACGAAAGAAGGCCCCGGGGCAGGGCCCCGCGGGACCCAAGTGATCCACGAGCCGACTGGCTCACTGGATCGGACACTCGAATGCGGCCGATGGTTGTACGCACAAGCCGGTCAGGTCAGACCTTGTTTCTGCATCAGGACGACCCGTAGCGCCATGAAAAGACGTCACGCAGTGACGCCTCCAGAGCGCGACCGTCGCTGCCATGCCCGCCCTCGATTCAGGGCTTGAAAGCAGCTTCTGACTGTCGTACGCGCCCGTCGACAGCAGGTGCGTCCGCATCAGGCGGGCGGGGCTGTTCACGTCACAGAAGTTGAGCCCCCCCTTGCTTGTGAACATCGGTGCGAGGGGCGCCTTCCGAACGGCTGTCGAAACGCTGCTCTGTGACGAGGACAGAGTCAGGGTTGCGACCGGTCGAGTCGGGAGGCCCTTGCGCGGCCTTTGCGGTGTTCACATCGATCTGACTGGAAATCAGGTACTGGACGGGAGGCAGATCTTATGGATGTTCCGCCGGCTGATGCGGTCACGGCGGCGCGCGACGAGCTGCTCGAAGCCGCCGTGAGGGCGGGCCAGGACCTGGGGGTGGTGTTCGCGGTGGGTCCGGTGGAGATGGAGTTCGAGGTTGAGGTGCGCGCTGACGCGACGGTGAAGGGCAAGTTCAAGCTGTGGGCAGTCGGCGGCGAGGTGGGTGCAGGAGTCTCCCGGGCCCGCACCCACCGGGTCTCCTTCACTCTCACTCCCAAGCGCCCCGACGGCACGGACCTGCTCGTTCGCTCCGGGCAGGAGCGCCCGGACGGGCCCGGTAACGGGTGGGGGCGCATCCCGGACTGACACGGCCGGACCCTGGGCAAGGCGGAAGGAAAGCCGGGGGGGGGGGGGGCGGGCGTGGAGCAGCAGCGGGTGGCGGGGGTGACCGGGCCGAGCTCGACGCGCTGAAGGTGTTCGCCGAGGGGTCGTGCGAGGACACCGTCGTCCGCTACACACCGGCTGCCTGGTTACCGCCCGCTGCCTTGTCGACTGTGGCTGCTCGACGGCCGTAATGGACCCCTGGCGGGTCGGGCCCCAGTACCGACCAGTCGCGGGCCCTGCGGTCGTCGGCAGGCGGGCTCTCGGCGGCGCCTGAAAGGCAGAGGACCATGCGCTCCCGGATAGGGCGCGGCCGTTTCTACCCGCCGCTTCGATGTTCGTGCTGATCCGGATAGCTCGCACTCCACCGTGTCGTACTGTTCCGCTCCGTCCAGGCGGGCTTACTGCGGCCGGGACTCCAGTTCCGGAGGAGGTCAGTGGGTGATGGGGTGGAGGAGGTCGTGGTCGCGTTCGTAGTTCGCCAGGGCGAGGCCGAGGGCGAAGAAGGTGGGTGCCCATTCGCCGACGAAGATGCCCCACCGGTCGGCCCGCGCGGTGCCGGCTGGCTCGACTTTCATCGATCCGCACCAGGAGACGACGGACAAGCCGATCGAGGCGAACGCCGCGGTGTAGGCGTGCTCGGCTTTGAGGCCCTTCTCGTGCAACATCTTGACGATCATGTCACTCCAGTCGGTGCAGGGATACTGTCTCCATCCACCGTCGCCTCCGGACGCCGGGCCCGCATCTCGGAGCTTGTGGCGCCCGCCCCTCTACAGGTGGGCAGAGACGTTCCCTGGCGCCCGGAAGGCGTTCCAGCCGTACGACCGGGCAAACCTGCCCTGGCTCCGGTCCTCACACGGGGCATGAGCGCGGCTGTGTCGTCGAAGAGGCGCAGCCGCCCCTCAGCCAGGGCTGAGGGGCGGGCCGCCTCCGTGTCATCGGTATCAGCTGCTGGTCCAGGTGGTTGCGGCCTGGATGGGGGTGAGTCGGTGCCGCCCTGGAGAGGGGGCGGTTGCCCGCTGTGCTCAGGACCTTTCCGAAGGCGGCGATGAGGTCTTCGACCCGGGCGGTGGGCCCCGAACCGAAGTCTTGATCGCTGAGTCCCGTGTGGAGCCGACGATCGAGGAGGGCTGCAAGGTTGCAGGCGGCGAGTGGTAGGGCCTTGACCCCGGATTTTGAACACGTCTATGCGGCTTGGGCCAGGGTAGTTGCTGCTGGTCGGATGGCGTTCTCGTAGGCGATCGGGGATCGCTGGCCGAGGCGGGAGTGCCGGCGGCGGGTGTTGTATCGGGTCAGCCAGCGGAAGGCGTTGAGCCTGGCCTCGCCCTCGCTCGACCAGCCTTTGCGGCCCTTGAGCGTCTCTCTCTTGAAGGCGGCGTTGAAGCTTTCCGCAGCCGCGTTGTCCGCGCTGGAGCCGATGGCGCCCATGCTCTGACGGACCCCTGCTGACCTGCAGATTTCAGCGAATGCCCTGCTCGTGTATTGCGATCCGTGGTCCGTGTGCATGATCGCTCCGGTCAAGGTGCCGCGGGTCCGCTCAGCCGCCGTCAGGGCGTCGATGACAAGTTCCGTCCGCATGTGGTCAGCTATGGCCCAGCCGGCGTGAGGCGAGGTCGATGACGGTCGCGAGGTAGAGCGGATTCGCGCCGCTGACCGGCAGGTAGGTGATGTCGCCGACGTACTTTCTGTTCACCTTGGCAGCGGTGAAGTCACGGCCAATCAGGTCCGGCGCCTTCGACGCGGCCTGGTCCGCGACGGTGGTGCGGTGCCGGCGACGCAGACGAACGCCCTCGAGCCCGCTGGTCCGCATGATCCTGGCGACACGCTTGTGGTTGACCGCCGGGCCGCCCTCGTCACGGAGCTCCGCGGTGATCCTGGGGGCTCCGTAGGTGCCGTCGGAGTCCTGGTGGGCCTTGCGTATCCGGGCCGCGAGCCCGGCTTCGACAGCCTGGCGGGCCGCCCGTGCTGTCGCGGTCCGACGCCAGTAGTAGAAGCTCGAACGGGCCAGGCCGAGGATCTCGCAGAGCCGCTTCACGCCGTGACGGCGCTGGTGATCGTCAACGAACTGGTAGTGGTTCACCAGCGCGTCTCCGTCGTGAAATACTGGGCCGCCTTGCGGAGAATATCCCGTTCTTCCTCGAGCTCGCGGATCCTCTTGCGGGCGGCGGCCAGCTCCGCCTGAACGGCGTCGCCGACGGCCTGCGAGGTGGCCGGCGGCCCGGCATGGGCGTTAGGCCGGCGGCCGTCGGCGGCCCGGATCCAGTTCCTCAGCGTCTCGGTGTTCACCCCGAGATCACCGGCGACCGACTTGATCGTCGCTCCCGGCCTCGACCGGTACAACGCGACGGCGTCGGCCTTGAACTCGGCGGGGTAGTGCTTCATCCCCACGGGGACTCCGTTCTCCTGGACCATCAAGATCCAAGTGTCTCCGGTGTCCAAAACCCGAGGTCAAGGCCCGTGTTGCAACCCACAGATGTGACGGATGGTGACAGATGCTGATGCCCCGCCCCGAAACGGTGCGCCCCTTGCTGGCTCGCTACAACGAACTGCAGCTGGAGCACTCCAGGGACTCCGCGACGGAGCTGAGCCGAAACCTGGAGGACGTGTCGTACACACTGTGCGTCACCACCGGCACCCGTACTATCCAGGACGCGCTGTTGAGCGCAGAGAGGATCTTGCGTACGCCCGCTCCCGCGATATCCGCGATAGCGGCGGAAACCGAACAGCGAGAGCGTCCGGGCTCGCCCACGAACACCCCGCAGCCCACTGCGACCTAATCCAAGCGTTGCGTCACGCTGGACCTTGAGCTGTCTCACTGCAGTTTGCCTGAGCCACGGTGATCTGAGGCCCACACCAGCGAGCTCGGCGGCACCGAGCTACGAAGCGCATGCCTCGTGCCGGTGGCGCGAGGCACGCCACCCGCTGGGCGAGTCGGTGGGCAGGCCCCGTACCTCTAAGCTACGGGGCCTGCCGGGCAGCTTGTTGAGCTGCCGCCCGGTCTGGTTCAGGAGCGCGGCGAGCTCTCCAGGAACCGGCCAACGCTGGCCTCGACCTCCCATGAAATGTTGGGACCAGTCGCCCCCGGGCCCTCAGACCGGTCCTTCACCGCAGTTCAGAAATTCCCTTCCCCGGATGGTCGGGCGCGCAAAAGCGATCGGGTGAACCGAGGGGAAGACCCGATTCCCCGATTCCCCACGAGGTCATCTCCCCGGCAGCCCTGCGAGGATCCGCGGGGGTAGGCGTGGGTGCGTCCGCTTCGATGCCGGTACGCTGCGTGAGTGCACCTGTCCGTGCGGCGGAGCGGTGGTGACACCCTTCGGTCGTCGAGAGGCCGCGGGAGAGTCCGATCTACCGCTGGGGGCGGCGGAGGACCCGAAGGCTCTGGGCGGTGAGGCTGATGGTGCTGCTTTCCTTGAACTCGACCTCGTCGGCATCGGCGAGGTCCGGATCGGCGGTGTCCAGGACGACTGTCCACGCCTGACCGAACGAGGCGGGAGGGAGCTGGAACCTGACCTCCTCCGACCAGCTGTTCACCAGAATCAGCAGGGAGTCCGCCTATTGCGGCCGGGCCGGATCGGTTGTTTCCTCGCCACGGATCTCGTCCCCGCAGAGGTAGAGGGCAAGGGCGTGGGTGTCGTCGCGTACCCAGTCGTCCTCGGCCATCAGCTCCCCGTCCGTCCGCAGCCAGACGGCCTCGGCCTCCTCGACCCGACCGCCCTGCTCCTCGGGCCCTCGCAGGAAGCGACGGCGGCGCAGCGCGGGCTGGCCGTGCCGCAGGGCGACGAGGCGGCGGGTGAACTCCAGAAGCCCTTCGCGCTCCTCGTCCAGCTCCCAGTCGATCCAGGACAGTGTGTTGTCCTGGCAGTAGACGTTGTTGTTGCCCTGCCGGGTGCGGCCCAGCTCGTCGCCGTGTGCGGGATCACGCCGCCGTGGATGGCCACGGCGGGGTGATCTGGGCCTGCAAGAGAGGCACCGTCTCGTAGTCAAACTCGCCCTGGGGTGCGAACACTGGCAGGGGACCGGGACCAGGACCGGGACCGGGAACGCGGCCGGTGTCCTGGTGGTCGTACGACGTCATCCAGCAATTATGGTCTTCTACTGCCGTCTGGCGTAATCGAGTTGGGGGGCAATCCGTCGGTTTCCGAGAGGGAACTGCGGAGTTCTGGCATAGGTGGGGCAGTGTGCGGTGGTGGCCGTTCGAGCGCTCTGCTCCGTGAGAGTCCCGGGCTCCTGTCGCATGACCGTTGGTCGCTCGGCCAGGAACCGCATGGTACGGCTGGGCAGAATCGACGACGGGTGGGCAAGCGCGCGAAGCTCCTGGCAGACACGGGTGATCTTGGCCGAGAACCCGTCTGACAGGAGCTTCGCGCGCTTGCCCAGGACTGCCCAACTCGCGGTGAGCCCTGCCAGCTTGAAGAGGGCTCACGATCCCGGTGATTCGGCCTGCTCCCTGAATGTGCAGTCATCAGGGGGAGAGGGGCCCGCTGCAGGTCGGCTCAGTGCTCGGTGTGGTCGCCGTAGCCGTAGCCGTAGCCGTAGCCGTAGCCGTAATCGGGCTTGTGGCTGGGGCCGGGCTCCGTCGGGGTGGGAGTCGGGGGCTTGGTGACCGGAGGCCTGGTGGTCGGGGGTGTGGTGGGCGGGAGGGTGGTGGGCGGGAGGGTGATCGGGGGGACCGTGACCGGCGGGACGGTGACGGGTGGGACGGTGACCGGGGGGATCGTGATGGGCGGGTCGGTCACCGGGGGAACGGTGATGGGGGGCACCGTGACGGGGGGAATGGTGACGGGCGGGATCGTGATGGGCGGGTCTGTGACCGGCGGTTGCGTGGGCGGAGGTGTGGTGGCGGGCGGTGAGGTGGTGGCGTCGCAGGTGACGTCCACGTGGCCGAGCTCGACGTCGACGAGGGGCCCGTCGTACAGCTCCTGGCCCTCTTCGTCGCGCAGGACGCCGGTGATGATGATGTCCAGGCCGGCCCGGGCGGAGCTCTGGGGCTGGTAGCCGCCGCCGGCGGGGTCCTCGATCTGGTCGTACCGGACGGTGAGGGTGGCCGTGCTGACGTCGTCGGCGCCGAGTTCCGCTCCGGTGACCTCCAGTTGGGTCGTTCCGGTGGGTACCTGGCGTCCCAGGACGCCGATGGTGTTGGAGTCGGTTCGAGCGTAGGCCAGGGCGAGCGGGCCGATGGGAGCGGGGATGCACTCGGCGTAGGCGTCCAGGGAGCCCACGCTGAGGTAGTCCCGGTCGTTCAGCGAGAGGGTGAACCCGGAGGCCTGCGCCTGTGCCCAGTTCCTGTCCGGTTCGGCGTTCGTCCTGGCGACCGCCTGGCCGCGTACGGTCAGGAAGTCCAGTACCCCGGACGGGTCGGAGAGGTCTCCGTTGTCAAGGCCCCCGTTCGGCGGGGAGCCGGCTGTGCCGAAGACACCAGCGAAGGCGTCCAGCCCGGCGGCGGGTGCGTCGGAGATGGTGAGGTCGGCCAGGACGCTGTTGGCCACATCACCCTCGGCGGCACGGGCGCCGGTGCCGGCCATCGTGAAAGCGGCGGCGGTCACGGTCGCCCCCGTGACCACGGCCAGCGCGGCGCGGAACGCGGAACGCCGCACACGGCGACGCGCCTCGTCACGGAGGAGCAAGGTTGTCGGCATGCCTTAATGGGAACCTATCAATGATGCAAGTCGGGGGATTCACGGCCAAATAGGTGTGTCGACTCTCCGGGAGAACAGAACCTGCCGACTGCGCCGCACACACGGCCTGTTGTGCCGCCACCGGTGACTCCGGAGAGGGGCGGAGGTGGCTGGTGCATCAGAGTGATGCGCACCGCAAAGCGACCCTGGCGACCCGGCTGAAGCGAGCTGAGTTCGCGGGGTGAGCCTGGGCCCGGCTGCGTTCGGCGCGGACGTCCTGGCCGACTTGCATCACTTCTCGTACCGGGAAACATGGAACAGGAAGCTCGGGGTCTGCGCCTCCACGTGAGGCGTTCACAAACACTGGAGTCCGCATGACGCAGCTTCCCCCGCCCGTCACCCCCTTCCTCGAGCCCGCGGCCAGGGAACTGGCTCAGGCGACCGACCCGCACCCGCGGATCTACGAGGTCCCGCCGGAGCAGGGCCGTGACATCCTGGCCGGTCTGCAGAGCGGCGAGGGGGTGGAGCGGCCCGAGGTCGATGAGGAGTGGGTGAACGTCGACGCGGGCGAGTGGGGCACGGTGCGTACCCGGATCATCCGCCCCAAGGGTGCCACCGGGTCTTTGCCTGTGGTCGTGTACATCCACGGGGCGGGCTGGGTGTTCGGTGACGACAAGACCCATGACCGGCTCTTCCGTGAGCTGGTGGTGGGGGCGAACGCGGTGGGTGTGTTCCCGGTGTACGACCGGGCGCCGGAGGCGAAGTACCCCACGCAGGTCGAGCAGAACTACGCGGTGGGCCAGTGGGTGCGCAAGAACGGCGCAGATCACGGGATGGACACCTCCCGGGTGGCGGTGACCGGTGAGTCGGTCGGCGGGTGCATGTCCGCCGTCTTCGCGCTCATGAACAAGGAACGCGAGGACGGCCTCGACCTGAGGGCCCAGGTCCTGCTCTACCCGGTCACTGACGCCGACTTCGACACCCCGTCCTACCAGCAGTTCGCCGAGGGCTACTACCTCACCCGCGACGGCATGAAGTGGTTCTGGGACGCCTACACCAGCGACCCCGCCGAGCGGAAACAGCACTACGCCTCGCCCCTGCAGTCGAGCCTGGACCAGCTCAAGGGCCTGCCCACCACCCTGGTCATCACCGACGAGGCCGACGTCCTGCGCGACGAGGGCGAAAAGTACGCCAACAGGCTGCGCGAGGCCGGCGTCGACGTGACCTCGGTCCGGGTGGCGGGCATGGTCCACGACTTCCTGCTTCTGGACAGCCTGCGCGACACCCGCGCCGCGAATGTCGCTCGCAAACTCGCCGTGGACGCCCTGCGCACCGCCCTCCACGACAGCTGACCCCCACCAGGCTCCCGGCCGGTGATCCCGACCGGGAGCCCTGCACGGCATGATGCGGCTGTGCCCGCTCCGCGGCGCCGTACGCGTCATGCCGTGTCCTGCGGAAACGGAGGACATGCCGATGGGCGGTCTGTCGCCCGGGTTTCACGGCCGTGGTAGCCGCAGCATCACCGAGCGGCTTCCCCCTGGCCAGTACCCCACAGAGTCCTTTCCCGTGCTGTCGGCAGGGCCGACCCCGCACGTGCCCACGGACCAGTGGTCCTTCACTGTCACCAGTGAGACCGGTGAGAGCCGCAGCTGGTCCTGGCAAGACATCCTCGCCCTGCCGCAGGACCGGCCGGTCGTCGACATCCACTGCGTCACGCGGTGGTCCAAATTCGACACGCGGTGGCAGGGCGTCTCCCTCGACCACCTGATCGGCGCGGTCGACAGCACAGCCCGATACGTCGTCGCCCAGTCCTTCGACGGCTACACCACCAATCTGCCCCGTGCGGACGTCACCGGGGGCAAGGCGTGGCTGGTCCATTCCTTCGACGGCTACGCGCTGGCACCCGATCATGGAGGCCCCGCCCGGCTGCTGATCCCGCACCTGTACTTCTGGAAGTCAGCCAAATGGGTCAAGGGGCTGTGCCTGACGACCGACAGTGAACCAGGGTTCTGGGAGCGGGTCGGCTACCACGACTACGGCGACCCCTGGCGAGAACAGCGCTACCAAGGCGACCGATGAGCACCCTCGCAGCCAGACGACAGGGCTCAGCCGGCTGGCTCCGTGCCCGGCTCATCGGCCGTCAGGAGCAGACAGCCACTGGCCAGACCCTGCGTTTCGACGTGCCGGGCTGGCCGGGCCACCGTCCCGGCCAGCACCTCGACGTACGCCTGACCGCCGACGACGGCTACCAGGCCGTCCGCAGCTACTCCCTCGCGGCACCCACCGACGGCCCCACCGTCGAGCTGGGCGTGCAGACGGCACCCGGCGGAGAAGTCTCCCCCTACCTGAACGACGTACTGCCCGACAACGCGGAAGTCGAGGTCAAAGGACCGCTGGGCGGTTGGTTCGTCTGGACACCGGAGCTCGAAGGACCTCTCATCCTCATCGCGGGAGGCTGCGGCATCGTCCCCCTGATGGCCATGCTCCGCGCCCGGCGCGCAGCGGACCCGATCAGCGACACCTGCGCACTGCTGTGCTCCGTACGCAGCCCGCAGGACCTTTGGTACGCAGACGAACTCTCCGCAGCCTCCGGGAACGAGACCATCCGCGTTCTCTACACCCGCCACGCACCCGGCGGCGCGAGCCGCCCCACAGGCCGTCTTACCGCGAGCGACCTCGAAGATCTTCCCATCTCGCCGAAGGCCCGGTGCTATGTCTGCGGGCCCGCCGGGTTCGTCGAGCACGCAGCCGATCTCCTCCAGTCCCAGGGACAGCCGCCGGACACCATCCGGACCGAGAGATTCGGCTGACAGGAAACCCCACCGCCCCCACCCCGCGCCGCACAGGGAGCCCCTCGTGAACCAGCGAACTCCGATCCGCCTGGACGGCAACAGCCTCGCCGGTCCCCTCGCCGACCTGTTCGCCATCGACCCCATGACAGCGTGGCGCATATGCCCAGGCTGCCGCGCTCTCTCCTCCATCGCGGAACTGCACGTCTACGGCCCCCAGCCCGGGTTCACCGGACGCTGCCCGCACTGCCAGCAGCTTGCCCTGCGCATCGTCCAGCAACCCGGTCGTCTCTGGCTCCAACTCGGCACTGACCAAGGAGCCTTCCGCTTCACTCTGCCCCCCTCGGCCGGCTCAGCGTATGAGCGGCCCACCGGATGACCCCTATACATCAGCCGCTCCTCGTCCTTGACCACCTCCGGCTCATCGACGGCACGGGGGCGGCTCCCGTTGCCGATGCTGTCCTCGTCATCGAGGGAACCCGCATCCGCTGGAGTGGTCCCGCCGACCAGCTCCCCGAAACCCCTGAACTGAGGAGCGTGCCCCGCCTCGATCTGCGCGGCCGCACCGTGTGCCCCGGCTTCATCGACACCCACGTGCACTTCGCATTGCCCGGCCCTGGTGAAAATCCCGCACTCGGTATCGCAGAGCCCGTCACCTACCGGGTGCTGAAGGTCCTGGAGCGCCTGCGGACCACCCTGCACAACGGAGTCACCACCGCACGCGATCTGATGGGCCTGGACGCCGGCTTCCGCCGTGCGGTCGCCGAACGGCGTGTGCCCGGTCCTCGGCTCCTGGTCGCCATCTCCATGCTCAGCCAGACCGCCGGTCACGCCGACTTCCGCTTCCCCGGAGGCATCGACGGCCTCGCCGCCGCAGTCGCCTTCCCCGGCAGCCCTCCGAGCATCGTCGACACCTCCGACGATATCCGTGTCCGCGTCCGATCCCTCGTGGCCGCCGGAGCCGACTGCATCAAACTCGCCACCAGCGGAGGAGTCACCTCACCCCACGACCAGCCCGAATGGCTCGGCCTGCGCCCCGAACTGGTACGCGCAGCAGTTGAGGAAGCCGCCGCTTACGGGGGCCTGCGCGTGGCGGTTCATGCCATCGGCGAGCCGGGCATCGCCGCCGCAGTCCACGCGGGCGCCCACAGCATCGAGCACGGATACGCCCTCACCGACGAACTCCGTGCGGAAATGGCCGAACGGGGCCAGTTCCTCGTCCCCACCCTTCTGGAAACCATGACCGAACCCGACCCCAGGCAGGTCGGCCCGCACATCCACGCCAAGGCGGTGCGCTGGCACCGCGTCGCCCAAGATGCCTTCGCCCGGACGGTGGACGCCGACGTGCCCATCGCCATGGGCACCGACTCAGGACTCACCGCGCCGCACGGTCACAACCTCAAAGAGCTTGGTCTCATGGTCCGATTCGGAAACATGACCCCACTCCAAGCCATCCGCGCCGCCACCTCCGATGCCGCACGCCTGTGCGGCATCGACACCCTCACCGGCACTCTGAGCACGGGAAAAGCAGCAGACCTCATCATCTGCGGCACTGACCCTCTCGCCGACATCAACGCCCTCGGCGACCCTGCCAACATCCACACCGTGATCAAGGACGGACACATCGCCATCGACCGCACAGGAATACTCAAGGCCACAAGCCCACCCAACCTCACCTGAACAAAAACCGCGTCACCCCCAGCTGCGACACCTCACCTACAGCGGAATCTCTGCTCCTGCTCCCACCGTGGGTTCAGACACAGGTACTCAGCTTGTTCTTTAACCTCCGCTCCTACTCTGACGCTCCCCAAATTGGGGTGACCATGGCGAGCTGGTCCGACACACTGGTTCGATGCGGCGCGATGATGAGCAGCCTTTGTCCGGTGGCAACGTCAGTGAGGGTGTGGTTCGCGTCGGGGACACCGTTCGCCGTCCGGCCGGACCATGGACTCCGGCTGTGCATGCCCTGCTTGCCCACCTGCACGAAGTGGGATTCGGTGCGGCGCCTCGTCCGCTCGGCATTGACGATCAGGGGCGTGAGGTCCTGACCTTCATGCCGGGTGATGTGGTCTGGCCCGACCGGTTCTCGCTGGTCGATCCTGCTCGACAGCTGGCTCGCGTTGCGCGGTTGATCCGGGACTTCCACGATGCCGTGCAGGACTTCACACCGCCTTCCGATGCGCGGTGGCAGGCGCCGATCCCCGCTGAGGGCGATGGCATCATCGCCCATAACGACCTGGCCCCCTGGAACCTCGTGGTCGCAGACGAGGCGCGGTGGGCGTTCATCGACTGGGTCGGTGCGGGTCCCGGCTCGCGCCTGTGGGATGTTGCCTACGCCGTTCACGGGTTCATCCCGCTGTCCGCGCATCCGGACTGGCAGCGATCGGACGCAGCGAGCCGACTGCGAGTCTTCGCCGACGCCTACGGTCTCGATGAGTCCGAACGCCGTCGGTTGGTGCCTATGTTGGGGCGCCGTACGCGCTCCATGCACGACTTCCTGCGAGTCCAGGCAGCACTAGGTGTGCAGCCCTGGAAAAGGCTGTGGGCCGAAGGTCACGGTGACGCTTGGCGAAACGACGCCGAGTACACCGAGCAACGCGAAGACCAGTGGGTGCACGCCCTGCTGGCGGGGTGAGCGTGTTCTTCTTGGTCTGAGGTCGAAAATTGGGCCCGGGTCGAAGAGCCGGCGCGGCCACGCGGCGCTGGGGCACAGCGCCGGGCGGCCGGGACGACGGGCCGCTGCGGGCACGCTCGGGGTGGTCGGATTCGATCCGGACCAGGACATTCGACCCGCCCGCAGGCTGGTACATCGGGCGCGGGCGGAGTGGACGTGGCGGCCCGGGTGGGCCGGGGAGCCGGCGAGTCGCCCGGTACCGCCACGCACCCGTTGAGGAGCACGGCGGCCAGGAGGGCGGGGAGCGGTCCGAGGGCCAACCGGCGGGTGGTGATGGCGGTGTCCACGCCCGGACAAACGAGCCGGGCGGACCGGTGGGTGTGCCGGCCCGGCGGAAGGGCAGTTCGGTTGCTGTTGCTCATGGATGGTTGACGGGGATCGGTGGGAAGGGTCCCCAATGGACGGTGGCCGTCGAGAGGACTTGTAAATCCTCGAAGTCGACGGCGCCGCTGGTGTACATCGAGCGGCTGAAGGAGACCCGGCCGCCGGAGAACCGCGAGTTGTTGAACGGAACCTGACCACCGGAGAACGTCGAGCTGCTGAAGTCGACCTGACCGCCAAAGAACGTCCCGTTGCTGAAGTCGACCTTGCCTCTGGTGTACGTCGAGCGGCTGAAGTCGACCTCGGCGCCGGAGAACCCCGAGCGGCTGAAGTCGACCTCGGCGCCGGAGAACGCCGCGCGGCCGAAGGAGACCTGACCGCCGGAAAACACCGAGCCGCCGAAGGAGACCTCGGCGCCGGAGAACTCCGAGCTGCCGAAGTAGACCTGACCGCCGGAGAACGCCGAGCCGCTGAAGTCGACCTCGGCGCCGGAGAACGCCGCGCTGGCGAAGTCGACTACACCACCGGAGAACGCCGCGCGGCCGAAGGAGACCCAACCGCCGGAGAACACCGAGCCACTGAAGTCGACTACACCGCTGGAGAACGTCGTGCTGCTGAAGGAGACCTGACCGCCGGAGAACGCCGAGCCGCTGAAGTCACCGCCGTCGAAGGTGGCTCCGGTGAAGTCGAGGTCCAGACCACACCACGTGGTGCCGGTGCTGGGGTCTTGGAGGTGGTCGCGGATGGTGCGGATGATGGTGAGGCGGACTTCGCGCTCGCCGTGCCGGAATGCGGGTGCGGTGATGTCGGTTTCGTAGGGCATGCGGAGGTAGGCGCAGAGCACGTCGATGCATACCTGCCGTTGTTCGGGCCAGTCGTCGGCGAGGCGTGCCATGGCGTAGACACCGGTGAGACGGACGGCGGCCTGGTCGTGGCCGAGCTGCTCGGCAGCTTTGGCGTACCGCTCCGTGAGCTGGGTGGCATCGGCCCGGTGGGAGGTGCCCTCTTTCAGGAGCTGTTTGCGGTAGGCGTACAGGGCGGCGAGGACGGCACCTATCAGGGTCAGGACGGTGACGGTCGTCTTGATGACGTCCTGCACACCGACCGGCTTCTTACCGGTGGCCTCGCTGCTCAGGAGGAGCTCGGCACCGTGGTAGAGGCCGAAGGCGGCTGCGCCGACGAGGAACAGGGCCCCGGGGGCGACAAGCCACACGGGCCAGAGGTTCGGGGTGTGGCGGCCGTCCTGATTCGGACGTCGCTGCAAGGGATTCGTCACGCTGGCGATCCTCACGCGCGCGAGGGGAGCGCCGAATGCGTGTAGCCACTCTGTGACACACAACCAGGAGCCAGTGCAGTGCCGTCCGAGGCAGACGTTCCGTCACCAGCACCACACGCCAGCCGCCCACCCCGGACCTGGGCAGCCTCCAACAGCCCAACTCCCCGCCGCAGACGAGCCGACCGATCCGGCCCACAAGCGCCGGAGCTGGAGGGCGGAAAACCGTGCACCAGGTCAACCTTCTCTTTCCTACACTCGTGTTCGTGGCGATGACCTACAGCAGCGGAAGCTGCGATGACCTTCCAGAACATGCGAAGCCGGGTGGCTACCTGGCTTCGCTCACCGCCACGCCAACGGAGTGGGTCACAGTCCTCAAAAAGGGTGAAATCGTCCCGAACCGCTTCGACTGGAGGATCAGCAGTTACCTGACTCCCCCTGCGGCGCAAGCACATGCCCTCCAGGACTGCACCCCGACTGAGGCAGCGATCGGCTCCGCCGGGATCAAGGCTTCGGCGTAGTCGGACTTCGTCCTTTTTGATCACGTGAGGCCGAGATGGGCGAGGGTGCGGGTGTGGTCCCTGGCTGTCCGGCGGATGCCGGCGGCGATGTTGCGGACGCCGGCGAGGCGGAGGGCTCCGATCGCGAGGTTTCTGTAGGTCGCCATCGCCTGGGGCGCATTCCCGGTCCGCAGCTGGGAGGCATCCTCGGCGAAGGTGACGTCCCTGACGTGGTGTAGGGCCTCGACCGTCCAGTGCCCGCGAATCAGTTGGGCGAGCCGGACGGGCGGGGCCTGTTCCGCAGCGAGGCTGGTGACCGCGTAGACGGTCCTGAGGCTGATCTTCCCAGTCGTGCGATTCACGCGGCGGCGGACGATCTGGACAGCCTGGCAGGCGCCGGGGAAGAGCAGGTTGTTGACCGTGCAGACCTTCAGCCTGCGGATTTCACAGCGTCCGTGCCTGATCGTGCGGGTGCGGTCCTGGAGCGGAATCTGTTTCCAGGGAAGGGACTTGAGCTGCGTGCGGAGTTTCTTCGTGTTGCGCTTCACGATCACGATGTAGTGGGCGTCCCGCCCACGCAGGTAGGTGGCGTGGTCGACTTGAGTGTGCAGGGCATCGCTGGTCACGACGGTGCCGGATAGGTCAGGCAGCGTGTCCAGCAGAGGCCGGAATCGAGTGATCTCGTTGGTCTTCTCACCGACGTCCATCTGTGCGAGGACCAGCCCGCCGACGTGGTCGCAGGCGGCCAGGAGGTGGATTCTCCGGCCCTTGGCGCGAGCACCCCCCCCGCAGCGACTTCCCGTCGACGGCCAGTGCCTGCAACCCGCCCGCGTTCTGCTGCCGGCTGGCAAGCCAGATCCCGACCGCCCGGTCCAGGGCGTTTGCGTCGATCCGGGCCAGGACTCTGCGGATTGTTGTTTCCGCAGGCCAGGAGCGTTTCGGGAAGAGCGGGTCGACACGGATACCGAACCGCTCGAGGAGTTCTTCGGGGGCATCGCCCACCCATTCACTCACCGCCAGCAGCGACCTCGCACCGGCGAGGACCGCGCAGGCGGTCAAGGCCAGCACCGCGACGAGCGGATGCCGCACTCCGCGGGGATTACGTGGGTCGGGGACCTGCGCGAGGCACTCCGGCAGGTCGGGGATCTCCCTGGGGGTGGCTCCCGGACGGGGACCGAGTTGATCCAGGGCAGGGGGGATCAGAGATGATACGTCGGCAGGCACGGACTTCCCAGGATCACAGAGCGTAGAGAACTCCATGATTACGGGCGTCCGTGCCTGTTCTGCACCCAAACCCGCCCAATCTGGTCATCCGTCAGGAAGTAGGCGTCATCCGACAACACCGAAGCCCCGAGGCTAACGTGACCACGGAACGGCAGCCCATCAAGGCTCTGTCCACGGACCTACTCGCCCGGCGGAACTCGAACGAAGCCCTCGGTCCAATCATCCTCATCGAGCTCGCAGGGGTCGAAGTAGAAGCACTCCGGTTCGTCACGGAAGCCCGGTAGCAGTCGAGCCTGACGTACACGCTCTTCAACCCGTTCAAGGGTTGAGTAGATACCGAGCAGCTTTACGTCGTCGCCGTCCGACTCGTCGCAGAACACGCCACTCTCATCGACGTGCACTGTCGAGCCGTCGCCGCCAGCTTCGTTCTGGTGGCCGACATGCCACAGCGGATACACGATCACGGGCGCGAAGCTACCAGCACTCAAGTTCGTGGACGTTCGGCACCCCTCACCTCCTGGGCCCTCACGATCACAAACCGGGCATTACACGACTTCGCCGAGGCCCTGCCGCCGGGATGAGCACCTCCTACCCGGAGAAGCGCACGGTCTTCGAAGAGGGACTGCGAGACGAAGAGGAGAACGCGGAGTTCTTTGTACAGCGACGAACCCATCACGGACTTGCCGAACCCACGCTTGAGTTGACCCCTTCGTTCCTGTGGTACTTCGACGCCATCCCGAGAAAAGACGGCTCCTGGTATTACCTCGACGACGCCGGCCGTGACAAATGAGCTGGTGCGCGCTCGCCGCACTGATACCGAACTGAGCATCGAGATTGCGGGCACGCCGCTCCGCCGATATCTCGCCGTGCGAAGCCGCCTGCTGGTGGTTCAGCATGATGGCATCCACAGACTCGATCACGTACCCGAACCGACCATCGACGCGGTGGACAGCTCTGACACGCGGCACTTTTCCTTCCACAGCGGAGATATCCGCGCTTCGGAGCACCCGGGCTTTGTACGGCTGGTCGGGAAACAGATCGTGCTGCCCATTGACGCGGCACCTGTCGACCTGGCCCGCTCGTACAGCTCCGAACGCCGATTCCCGGCGTTCACGGTCGCGATCGACCCCGGCACCGGGGAGCGCATTACCTCCACGTGCGATCCCGCAAAGCTGAGCACACACGCCATCGATCGCGGCACCCCGCACTACCTGACCCGGGTCTACTTCCGGCGCGACGTTCTCAAGCGGTACACCTCCCAGCCGTCCCGCTACCGAATGGAGAACGACCGGCTGAGTTGCCTGGGACTCTGGGGCATCTCTATCGGCACGAACCCCGACGGTTTCATCGAGGTATACCTCGGAGACCTCGGACGCGACTTGCCGACCGAAGAACGCGATCATTGGCTCAGCTTCAACGTCCCTCCCAGCGGAGGCCGCGACGAGGCCCGCCACGACCGCGACATCCTCGGCCGGTGGGCCGATGGACCCCCCGACCCGCTAAGCCGGTTGTTTGCCGCACGACAGCACTTCAGTGCCACCCTGCGGTTGCCGCTTCCCGGGACCGGATCCGGCTGGTGTCCGCAGGGCGGGATCAATAGGAGTGTCCGAAAACATGCGTGCGTGCTGGCAGGACGCGGGCGGACTGACTGCCGTTCCGGCCTGCTGCTGTGCCTGTGCGCCGTCCGTGCGACTTCCGGTGACGAGAAGCTATACGGGTGCACATCGCGTCAGGGATCTGGCTCCTGGTGTGGGTCTCATCATCGCTGGAGCTGACACCGGAAAGTCAATCGTATCAACTGCTTGACACAGTTGGATCGTCGGAGGATTGTATTAAACAGTCAAGACACCTTGTGGAGGGGGGAGTTGTGGTGTCGGCCACGGCGGGAAGGAGTGGCACTTGGCGGGCGTGGCCGGAGGCGTCTGCCCGGTGGGTTGGCGTCGTGGCCGGTGTTGGTGTCAATGCGCTGGTCCAGTTCAGTCGTGAGCCTGATGTGGACCTTCTGTTCGGGATACCTGTGTTCGGTCTGTGTGTCATGGGGGGACTACTCGCTGCGGAGAGGGTGGCGCGTCCTGAGCCTTGTTGGCTGCGGGCGGCCGATGTGACTCCGCGCCGGATCCGGGACTACGTGCCCCGGTTGCTGACGACTGCTCTGGCCGTGCAGGCTGTTGTCCTGTGGGTCCTGCTGGTAATCGGGGGTGTGACGGCCTCGGCGGACTCGGAGGGGCGTCCGGGGCGGGCGTTGTCCATCGGGTGTCCGGGAGGTGCCTATCTGCTCTCCCCGTGGCCAGGTCCTCATTACGCCTGGCCGGTCCTGGGCGGGCTTGCCCTGGGGAGCGTGGCGTGCGCACTGTTCCTGCGGCGGATCACAGCGCGGTCCGGGAACGACGATCGACGCCGTATCAGTGCCCGGGCGGCTGTCGGGGTGTGGGGTGTCGTGGTGAGCGCTCCTCTCTTCGTCGTCTCCGCGACGATGGGCCTCGGGGTGGTGAGTGTGCCCTGCGGAGGGGCGACGCACAGTCTTGTCATCGCAGGGCTAGCCGTCGCGGTGCTCGTCTCCGTCACCACGGCAGCCCACTGCTTGAGCGTTCTGCTGTTGCCGCGCGCCTACGTCAAGATTCGGCGATGACGACCAACGGCATCAGTATCAGCGTGAACCATGCCTCCCCTGTCCCGCCGTACGAGCAACTCCGCGCCCAGTTGGCTGACCTCATCGCGGTCGGACGGCTGGGCCAGGGGGCCAGACTGCCGTCCGTACGTCAGCTGGCCTCCGACCTCGGACTGGCCAACAACACGGTCATGCGGGCCTACCGGGAGCTCGAGACCGCGGGCCTGGTCAAAAGCCGCCGAGGTTCCGGTACCCAGGTCATTGCCCCCTCGGCCACCACGGATATCAAGGCGAAGCTCGCGGAGCATGCCGCAACCTACGCAGCCGCCGCGAGACAGCTCAACGCCACCAACGATGAGGTGCTTGCCGCAATCCGGCACGCCCTCGCCACCCTGGACAAGCCATAGCCAAACCGGTCAACAGCGGAGCCCCTGGAGATGGGAGCTGAGAAGTAAGGAGAGGGACACCGAAGGACCGTGGCACGCACGCCCTCGTGTTCGCTGTCGCGCCCGCCGAGGGGTGATTGCACGACACGGGTTGCGAACGTGTCACCCGTTGAAGGCCGTGCCTTTCCTCGACGAGTCTGATCGCCGAGCCCGGCGCAGCGCTTGCGGTCGGCCTGAGCTGCGGTCCGAGGTCATATTCACCTGGGCCGGTGGTTGTCCTGAGGATTGAGGTTCTGGCGCCACGGTGGCAACTAGCTGGTCAGCGCTGCGCATTCCTGTGAGGTGGCTCGCCCGGTGGCCTGACGGGGGGCTGCTGACGAGATCCGCTCCGGCTTCGTCGGTAGCAGCGGGCAGGGCTACCGACCGTGTGCCGGGAAGCACGACAGATCTGATTACAGGGACCCTCGCCTCGAAAGCGGCGGTGGTGCCTGCCCTGAACATGCCCGAAAAGCGTTCGCCGGACAGCCCGGCCCACCCAGAGGGGAATACTTCCTTGACCAGTGCGATGTGCCTGCTGCAGCGTGCAGCCCGGGGACGAAGAGTCCTGGCTGCTACCGCAGCCATTGCAGTCACGATGGCCTTGAGCTGGGGGCCGGGAGCGCCCCTTGCTGGATCTGCTGCCGCGTTGGCGGCCGGGTGTTCGGGGGTGGAGGCTGACTTCAACGGGGACGGCGTCCGGGACACGGTGATTGCCGATCCCGAGGCAGCGGTCGGCAGTGTCCGGGGTGCCGGCGTCGTCCACATCGTCTACGGCGGCGGCAAGGGCAGCATGCAGCTGTCCCAGGAGACTCCTGGAGTTTCTGGTGCAGCGGAACCTGGCGACGGGTTCGGGTTCGCTGTGGCTATCTGGGACGCCGACGGAGACGGTTGCAGCGACATCGCTGTGGGCGTCCCCTATGAGGACCTCGGCACGGCCCGTGACGCCGGTGGGGTCCAGGTCGTCTACGGGTCGGGTACCGGTCTGGGCAACGGGAGGGCGGTCAAGGAATACCACCAGGGCTCCGGTTCGCCGCTTGGCGGAGCTCCGGAGACGGGCGACTGGGTCGGCTACGCCCTCGCCGCCGGAAAGACCGCTGCCGGAGTCTCCTATCTGCTGATCGGCGCACCCGGTGAGGCCATCGGTACGCTTGAGAAGGCTGGCGGTTTCTACTACGTCGCCGCTAACGCGGCGACGGCAGTGGGCATCAACCAGGCCACCCCTGGGGTGCAAGGCGTCGCTGAGCAGGATGACCGGTTCGGTGCGTCCCTGGCCGCCTCCCCGAATCACTTCACCGTGGGCGCACCGGGTGAGTCGATCGGTTCCGCGCCGTTCGCCGGCGCTGCCGTGATCTTTAGCCACACCCTCGTCTCCCAAATCCCCAAGCCGCTGCAGAGCCTGAGCCAGGACACAGAAGGCGTCCAGGGTGCTGAGGAGCCGGGCGACGGCTTCGCCACCTCGCTCGCGATGATCCCCTACCGGCCCGCGAGCGCCACCTCGACGACCGAGTCCCTGCTCGCCGTCGGCGTACCCGGCGAGGACCTGTCCACGACGGTCGACGCCGGTGCGGTCCAGGTCTTCCGCATCACGGCCTCCGGGTCCGTCACCCAGGTCAACTGGATCGACCAGAACCTGGCGGACGCCGAGGAGCAGGCCGAGGCCGGGGACTTCTTCGGACAGCGGCTGGCCGCGATCAACACCGCACCCAACAGCACGGCTTCGGCCACCACCACCCGGCTCGCGGTCGGCGTACCGGGCGAGGAGACGTCTGAGGAACACTCGGAGAAGGGGGGCGTGCAGATCTTCCCGCTCGTCGGTGCGCCCGGCGGCTCCGACGCCTGGATCGCCCCGGGTGAGGGCATCCCCGCAGACCCCGCACCCCGGCAGCTCGCCGGGATGAGCCTGGGTGCGACCCCCTCCGCCCTGTATGTGGGCATGCCCTACGGGCCCGCCGCGGGCCACGCCGTCCACGTCTTCGGCTGGAACGTGGCATCGGGCGGCGCGTCCACCCGCACCTTCAAGCCCGGCGAGGGCGGCATCCCCACTGGCGATGTCGCGTTCGGAGCCGTGGCCCGTTGATGAACGACCTGGAGAACAGACGCATGTCCGGACGCATACGGCGTGGCCCGGTGCTGCGTGGTGCCCTCGCCGCGGTGGTGGCGGGCGCTGTGATGACGGGGATCCTCAACGCCCCGTCGCAGGCCCCTGCTTCCGACTTGGCCCCCGACCCGTCGGTGGCCGCCGCAGCCGAGCCCGCAACGACCGAGGCCGAGGCGCTGGCTGTCGCCGCCCGGAGCGGGCAGCAGGTCGAGGTTCTCGGCATGCGCACCGCGCGCAGGGAGGTCTTCGCCGAGCCCGGCGGGACGTTCACGGCCCGTGAGTACGTCGACCCGGTCCGAACCTTCCAGGGCGGTACCTGGGTCGACATCGACCGGACCCTCGTACGGCGCCCCGACGGGACGGTCACGCCGAAGGCGGTGGCGGTCGCGCTGTCCTTCTCGGACGGCACGGCCGGCGAGCCGTTCGTCACGATGCGGCAGGCGGGCCGCGAGATGGCTCTGACCTGGCCGTACGGGAAGCTGGCCGCTCCCTCGATCGACGGTGACACGGCCACCTACAAGGACGCGCTGCCGGGCGTCGACCTCACCGTGCGGGCCGAGGTGGACGGCTTCGGCCACCTCCTGATCGTCAAGACCCCGGAGGCCGCGGACGATCCGAGGCTGGCCCGCCTGGATCTGGGCCTGACGACCGAGGGCCTCAAGGTCCAGGAGGATGCCTCCGGCGCCATCCGGGCGGAGGACGAGACCGTCGGCGGGACCGTCTTCGAGGCCGGCCGGCCGGTGATGTGGGACTCGGCCGCGGCCAGTGAGACCGCAGCCAGGCACCGGGGGCCCAAGGCCGTCTCCCAGGCGCTCGCCGCAGCTGCCGCCGATGTCGCACCCGCCCCGGCGGTCACACCACAGGCGCCCCTCGCAGGACCGGGCGGCGGTGGCAGGACCTCGCCGCTGGGCGTCGAGGTGTCCGAGGACAAGCTCTCCCTCGTCCCCGACCAGAAGCTGCTGCAGGGCGAGGACACCGTCTTCCCCGTCGTCATCGACCCGATCCAGCGCACCACCCCGCGCACCGCGTGGACCGGCGTGATGTCCGGCATCCCGGGCGAGCAGGACTGGAAGTACTCCGGCAGCGCGGGCGTCGGCAAGTGCCCCACCGACTACAACCCGGTCTCGTGCAACGGCGTGGGGGTGCGCCGCACGCTGTTCACGATGCCCATGTCGTTCTACAAGGGCAAGCAGATCACCAGCGCGACGTTCTCCGCCCGTGTCGAGCACATCTACAGCGCCACCCCGAAGGCGGAGCCGATCAGGCTCTACCGCATCGGCGGCAAGAACTACAGCATCAACTCCTCCTCCAGCTGGTCCAACACCAAGGACGACTGGGCGGACCACATCGGCACGGTGGACAAGGCCATCTCGCCGACGAGCTGTTCCAGCCAGCCCAACCTGAACTTTGAGGGTGGCGCCTCCGGCGAGCTCACCAGCGAGGTGAAGACCGCCGCGAGCGAGGGCTGGTCGTCCATGACCCTGGGCCTGCGTGCCGCCGACGAGACGCGGCTCCCCGAGTGGAAGCGGATCTGCGGCAACGCGTTCCTGTCGATCGGCTACAACAACCTGCCGCGGAAGATCACCACGCTTTCCCAGAACCCGGGCGGCGTCTGCACCAGCGGCGCCGGCCGCCCCTACACCGAGGTGCCGCCGCAGCTCCAGGCGGTGGCCAGCGACCCGGACCACGGCAACGGCACGACCGACAAAGTCAAGGTCGAGTTCAAGGTCGACTGGACCGACCCGGTCACCAAGCAGGCCAAGACCTACTCGTACATGAGCCCGTCCTGGCTGGCCCCCACATCCGGCACCAAGTTCACCCACACGGTTAAATCGTCCATCCCGCAGAACACCGTCATCTACTGGAGCGCCCGCGCCCACGACGGTGACGGCGCCGGCCCCTGGAGCTACGACGGCGACACCGTGCGCTGCGAGTTCATGTACGACAAGACACTGCCGGGCAAGCCGAACGTCCTGTCCAAGCAGTACCCGTCCGACACCGTCTACCACGACGGCGTCGGCACCTACGGCTCCTTCACCTTCGCGCCGAACCCGAACGACTCGGTACCCGACACCGACGTGGTCAAGTACCGGTACGCGTTCAACGGCACCGCCACCCCGGCCACCACGGTCAACGCCGCCACACCCGGCGGCTCCGCCACCGTGACCTGGATGCCCACCAGAGCCGGACGGCACTGGGTCGACGTCATCGCGGTCGACAAGGCCGACAACCCCAGCACCAAGGCGCACTACGAGTTCCTGGTGACCGAGGGCGCCCCGGTAGCCGCCCAGTGGAACCTCGCCGACGAGCCCGGCAGCACCGAGGCGCACGACGAGACGCAAACCTTCTCCGCCACCACGGGCCCCGGTGTCACCTTCGGAGTGGAGGGTCCCGGCGGAAAGGCCGACTCGGCCGCCCGCTTCGACGGCACCGGCGACGCCTACGCCGACGCCAACGAAACCGTGCTGGACTCCGCCAAGAGCTTCAGCGTCAGTGCCTGGGTCCGCCCGAAGGGCACCCCCAAGCGTGACATGGCGGTCGTCAGCCAGGACGGCACCGGCGAGCCCGGATTCACCCTCGGCTACGACCAGGTAGCGGGCACCTGGGCCTTCTCCGTCCCGGTGACCGACGTCGACACCCTCGGTCACTGGAAGGCCGTCGCCACCGGCATCACCGTCGTCCCCGACCAGTGGGTGCTGCTGACCGGTGTCTACGACGCGGCCAAGTCCGAACTGCGGCTCTACATCAACAAGGACTCCAAGGGGACTGCCTCCCGCCGGTCGGTGTGGAAGTCGTACGGGCCCCTCCAGATCGGCCGCAACACGGCCAAGAGCGGCTACCGGGACAACTTCACCGGCGACCTCGCCGAGGTCCGCGTCTTCGACCGCGTCGTGCCCGCCGCCCAGGTGGCGGAGATGATGACGGTCAAGCCCACCCGGGTGAACTACTGGCAGCTCGACGCGGCGGCCGCCGGAGCCTCGGCGGACACCGGAAACGGCCAGAAGCTGACCCTCGCCGGCAACGCCTCGATCTACAACGCGCCCTCCGACGACCCGTACTTCCCGGGCCCGTACCCGATGGTCGGCGCGGGGCACCTGGTGCTCGACGGCGACGGGGACTACGCGTCCACGGCCACCGCTCCCGTCACCGGGACGGCGAGCTTCACCGCGACGGCCCGGGTCCAGCTCACGACGGCGGACGCGACCGTGCCCCAGACGGTGCTGTCCCTGCCGGGCAAGGCGGCCAACCGCCTCGCCGTCCGCTACCGGCCCGCACCCGACGCCGGATCGTCCTCGACGTGGGAGCTGGCGGTTGCCGAGTCCGACACGGCGGCGGCACCGGTGAAGACCTTCCACGACGACCAGACGCTCCCGGACACCGACATCGCCGGCCAGCACCTCGCCGTCGTCTACGACGCGTTCGCCAACGAGATCCGGCTGTACGTGGCCGGACAGCTCGCCGACATCGCCCACGGCCCCGACAACACCCTCTGGGGCGCCACCGGCGCCCTGCAGCTGGGCCGTTCGGCCCTCGGCGGCGGCAGCGAGTACTTCGCCGGAGCCATAGACGAAGTACGCCTCTACAGCGGAGCGGCGGACCGTACCGCGATCCAGCAGATGGCCAACGGGACACCGCTCCCAGACATGTGATTTTCCCCGGGCGGGGGGGGGGGGGCCCCCCCGGGCCCGCCCCCCCCCCCCCCCCCCCCCAACCCCACAAACGACGGGGTCCCCCGCATGGGATAACAGGCCGGGGGTTTTAACCGCGCGGTGCCCCGC
>NZ_JBIWOZ010000006.1:0-77128 GCF_044767965.1 Streptomyces sp. NPDC101178 | reverse complement strand
GCGTCCGGGGGGGGGGGGGGCGGTGCCGCTCCCGGCGTCTGTGGCCCCGGGCCACGCCCCCCCATTGTTTTTGTGGGGGGGGGGGGGGGGGGGGGCCCCCGGGGGCCCCCCCCCCCCCCGCCCCTTCACTCCCATCCCTCACTACGTGCGGAGACACGTGATGGCATTCCGAGGCCGGTTGTTGAACCGGCTCGTGCCCCGTCGGTTGCTCATGGCGACCGCACTGGGCCTCACTCTCGCCCTGACCGGCGGCTCGGTCCAGGCCGTACCGTCGCAACCGGGGCAGGAGCTGCGCGGCAGACCCGGCGTCCAGGACTTCGGCGACCCCGTGGAAGGCACCGACGCACCGGCCGCCAAGCGTCCGGCCGACCCGGCGAAGAAGGCCGCCGTCAAGCAGCTGGACAAGCCCGTCTGGCCCAAGGGCGGCAGCGCGAAGCTGGCCGTGACCACTACGTCCCCCGTCGAGAAGACCGTCGGCGGCCTCCCCGTCGCGGTCACCGCGGTCACGCCCGGGGCGTCCGCTACCGCGAAGCGCACCGCGACACCGGTCGCACCGACGGAGGTCGCGGTCGACGTCCTGCCCACCGAGCAGGCCGCAGCCATAGGCGCCGGCGCGCTCCTGCGCGTCGGTAGCACCGACGGGACGGACAAGAGCGAGAAGGTCCGCCTCTCCGTGGACTACTCCACGTTCGCTGAGGCGTACGGTGGTGACTACGGCGCTCGTCTGCACCTCGTCCAACTCCCGTCCTGCGCTGCCGTGGCCACCCCCGGCAGTGCGGCATGCCCCGAGCAGGCCAAGCCCCTGGCCACCGTGAACAGCGCCGAGGACCGGACCGTCTCGGCAGACGTCCCGACCGCCCCGGCACCGGCGTCCGGCGCCAAGGCGAAGGCCGCGCCCGCCTCCGGCTCCGCCGCGAAGGCAGCACCGAGCGCGGCGCCGCTCGTCGCCCTGGCCGCGAGCCCCTCCTCTACGCAGGGCAGCTACAAGGCGACCGCCCTCGCCCCGTCCGCCAGCTGGAGCGTCGCCAACTCCTCCGGCGGCTTCAGCTGGAGCTATCCGCTGCGTACGGTCCCCACGCCCGGCGGACAGTCGCCTAGCATCGGGCTCGGCTACTCCTCGCAGTCCGCGGACGGCCGCACCGCGGTCACCAACAACCAGGGCTCCTGGGTCGGCGAGGGTTTCTCCTACGACCCCGGGTACATCGAGCGCCGCTACAAGCCGTGCTCCGACGACGGTCACGCCACCTCCGCCGAGCAGTGCTGGGCCTTCGACAACGCGACCATCATGCTCAACGGCAGCGCGTCCGAGCTCATCAAGGACGACAAGACCGGCGACTGGAAGTTCGCCTCCGACGACGGCACCAAGGTCGAGAAGCTGACCGGTGCGACGAACGGCGACAACGACGGCGAGCACTGGAAGGTCACCACGTCCGACGGCACCGAGTACTGGTTCGGCCTGAACCGGCTGCCGGGCTGGACCACCGGCAAGGAGACGACGGACTCCACCTGGACCGCCCCCGTCTTCGGTGATGACACGGGAGAGCCCTGCTACAACGCCACCTTCACCAGCGCCCACTGCAAGCAGGCCTGGCGCTGGAGCCTGGACCACGTCAAGGACACCCACGGCAACGTGATGTCCTACTTCTACGCCCCCGAGACCAACCACTACGCCCTGAACGGCAAGACGGACGTCAACGGCACCGCGTACCACCGCGGCGGATACCTGAAGCGGGTCGACTACGGCCAGCGCGAGGGCCAGGTCTACGCGGCCAAGGCGCCCGCCCGCGTCGTGTTCGACGTGGCCGAACGCTGCCTGCCCACCTCGGACTTCGACTGCGCGGAGTCCAAGCGGACCAAGACGAACGCGAAGTACTGGCCCGACACACCGGTCGACCAGGAATGCAAGGCCGGCACCAAGTGCACCGTGGGCCAGACGTTCTGGACCACGAAGCGCCTCACGGGCATCACCACCCAGATGCGCAAGAATGCCACCGAGTACCAGGACGTGGACGCGTGGACCTTCACCCACCTGTTCACCGACAACGGTGACGACTCCAAGACCCTCTGGCTGTCGAAGGTCGACCACGAGGGCCGGGTCGGATCGGCGGCGAAGCTGCCGACGCTCGAACTCTTCGGTGAGCAGCTCGTCAACCGAGTCGACGCCATCGGCGACAACATCGCCCCCTTCCACCGCTTCCGCCTCGCGACCGTCCTGAGCGAGACGGGCGCCCAGCTGGACGTCAACTACGCCGCGACGGAGTGCACCAAGGCCAACCTGCCCAAGCCGGGTGAGTCGACCAAGCGCTGCTATCCGGTGAAGTGGTCCCCGCCCGGCACCATCGAGCCGATCACGGACTGGTTCCACAAGTACGTGGTGGCCGAGATCGTCGAGACCGACCGTACGGGCGGCGGCGACAGCCTCACGACCCGCTACGACTACCAAGGCCCCGCGGCCTGGCGCAAAGCGAAGCCGGACGGCATCACGGAGGCCAAGTACCGCACGTGGGGCGGCTGGCAGGGCTACGGCAAGGTCAAGGTGACCAGCGGCAGCCCCGACAAGCAGACCTCCCGGATCGACTACTCCTACTTGCAGGGCATGGACGGCGACAAGGACCCGGACGGCGGAACCCGTTCGGTGAAGGTCAAGGACTCCACGGGCGTCGAGTACACCTCGTCCGAGGAGTTCACCGGACACCAGCTCGAAGCGCACACCTACGACGGCACCAAGCTCGTCTCCAAGGTGATCAGCGAGCCCTGGAAGTACACCACCGCCACCCAGACCCGGGACTGGGGCACCTCCCACGCGGTGCTCGTACGATCCGACACCTCACGCGGCTACAGCCTCCTGTCCAACGGCACCTGGCGGGCCACGAAGAGCACCATCAAGTACGACACGTCCAACGGCACCGGCCGCGTCCTGGAGGTCGAGGACCAGGGAGACCTCTCCACGGCCGCCGACGACACCTGCACCCGGACCTGGTACGCGGACAACACGGCCGCCAACCTCCTCACCCTGCCCTCGCGGAGCGAGGCCGTCGGCGTCAAGTGCTCCGTGACCCCGGACCGCAAGACGCAGGTCCACGCGGACGAGCGCACCTCCTACGACAACAAGGCCTTCGGCGCCGCCCCCACCAAGGGTGACGCCACGATGACCGAACGCCTGACCTCCCACAACGGGACCACGGGCACCTACCAGACCACCGGCACGACGACCTACGACGCCTTCGGCCGCCCGCTCTCGCAGAAGGACGCGAGCCTGGCTGAGACGAAGACCGCGTACACGGACATCAACGGCCTCATCTCCCAGACCAAGAACACCAACGCGCTGAACCACGTCACGACCACCGACTACGCCCCCGCCTGGGGCATGTCGTCGGGCCAGACCGACCCCAACGGCAAGCGGACCGACCTGGCCTACGACGGCCTGGGCCGCCTCACCTCGGTCTGGCTCCCGGACCGTACGAAGACCCAGACACCGAGCATCAAGTACTCGTACAACGTCCGCCGCGACAAGGTCGTCGCGATCAAGACGGAGAAGATCGAGGAGAGCGGCTCCTACGGCGCGGAGTACCAGCTGTACGACGCCCTGCTGCGACCGCGGCAGCTCCAGGCGGAGGGGCCCGACGGCACACGCATGGTCGCCGACTCCTTCTACGACGGCACCGGCAAGATCAAGAAGACCAACGCCACATACAACGCCGCGGGTGCCGCGTCGGACGAACTGCTGATCGTCCACAACGGCGCGGTCGGACAGCAGAGCCTGATGGAGTACGACGGCCTGGGCCGTGCCACCGCGCAGGTCATGGCGGTCTCCGGCGTCGAGCAGTGGCGCACGACCAACACGTACAACGGTGAGCGCACTACGGTCGACCCGCCCAAGGGCGGTGTACCCACGACGACAGTCACGGACTCCGCCGGCAACACCAAGGAGATCTGGCACTACCGGGGCGACTCCCCGAACCCGCTGCTCGGCTACGACGTGACCAAGTACACCTACACGCCGAAGAACCAGCTCAAGACGGTCACGGACGACAAGCAGAACGTCTGGAGCTACGAGTACGACCTGCTGGGCCGCAAGACGAAGAGCGTGGACCCCGACACGGGGACGTCGACCACGGAGTACGACGCCCTCGACCGCCCGAAGTCGTCCACGGACAGCCGCAAGAAGAAGATCTCCACGCTCTACGACAAGCTCGGCCGCCCGCTGTCCACCTGGAAGGGCGAGGTCGACACCGGAACCCGCCTCACGGAGACCAGGTACGACAAGACGGGGCTGCTGGGCCAGGCATGGGCCAATATCAGCTACCTCTCGCCGACCGAGTCGTTCGGCACCGTCATTCAGACGATGGACGACTTCTACCGGCCGACCAAGACGAACTACATCGTGCCCGCCTCGCAGGGATCACTCGCCGGCACGTACACCTTCACCTCGGAGTACAACCGCGACGGCACCCTCCAGTCGACCGGCATCCCCGCCACGGGTGACCTTCCGGCGGAAGTGCTCGTCAACGGCTACGACGACTTGCAGCGCCCGACGACCCTCACGGGCTCGACGCC
Organism: Streptomyces sp. NPDC101178; assembly: GCF_044767965.1. NCBI lineage: Bacteria > Bacillati > Actinomycetota > Actinomycetes > Kitasatosporales > Streptomycetaceae > Streptomyces > Streptomyces sp. NPDC101178. The sequence goes on along the minus strand of NZ_JBIWOZ010000006.1, from coordinate 72,571 downwards.
GTACGTCACCAGGACCACCTACTCCAAGCAGAGCCACCTCCAGCAGCTGGAACTGTCCACCGGCGCCGGGAAGAAGGTCTGGCAGACCTTCGACTACGAGACCGGCACCGACCGGCTGACCCGCTCGCTGGTGGACGTCTACGGGGCGCCCGCTCCGGTGAAGGAGTCCACCTACTCCTACGACCACGCGGGCAACGTCCTGTCCATCGCGGACAAGGCGAACGTGTCCTCGCCCGACGTCCAGTGTTTCGCCTACGACAACCGGCAGCGGCTGGCCGAGGCATGGAGCCCGGCATCGAGCGCGACGGACGCCGGCGGCAGCGGCACGCTCGGAACGCCGGCACCGCTGGAGGGCTCCGGCCCGAAGGCCTGCCAGGCGGCCCCCGGCGCCTCCCCGCTCGGCGGACCGGCCCCCTACTGGAAGTCGTACGTCACCGACGCCATCGGCAACAGGACATCCGACACCACGCACAACACGGGCCTCGACGCGACGAAGAACATCACCCGCACCTACACCTACGGTGACGCGGGACCGCTCGGTGACGGCCCCCACCAGCTCACCAAGATCGTCGAGAAGACGCCCACCGGCGACCGCCAGTCGTCGTACGAGTACGACGACGCCGGCAACACCACCAAGCGCACCATCGGCGGTGACGCCCAGATCCTCGAATGGAACGACACCGGCAACCTCGCCAAGGCCACGGAGGCGGGCGGAGCCGAGACCACCTACCTGTACGACAGCGGCGGCAACCGGGTCCAGCGCAAGGACCCGACGGCCACGACGGTCTACCTGCCCGGCGTCGAGCTGAAGCTGTCCGCGGACGGCACCAAGAAGGAGGCCACCCGCTACTACTCGCACGCCAACCAGACGGTCGCGGTCCGCACGAACGACGGCAAGCTGTCCTTCACCGCCGGGGACCACCACGGCACCGGCGAGCTCGCCATCGACGCCGTCACCGGAGCGGTATCCCAACGCCGCTTCGACCCCTACGGAGTCGACCGAGGCACGACGTCCGGCACCTGGCCAGGCGAGAAGGGCTATGTCGGCGGCACGATCGACAAGTCCACCGGCCTGACCCATCTGGGCGCCCGCGAGTACGACGCGGTCATCGGCAAGTTCATATCCGTCGACCCGATCATCGACCACACCCAGCCCCAGCAGATCAACGGCTACGCCTACGCCAACAACACCCCCGTCACCCACGCCGACCCGAGCGGCATGGCCATCCCGGAGTGTCTCCAGGGCCTCATCGAATGCGCGGGAGGCCTTCCTGCCAGCAGCAAGAAGACGCCGGAGGAAGCAAAGGTCGACCAGGCCTCCAACCAGCTCCAGGGCGCCCAGGGACAGCAGTCCGCCGCCAAGAAGCGTGTTACATCCGCGGCCAAAGCCCTGGTGAAGATCGCCAGGGACATCCTCGGCATCGACGCAGCACTCGACTGCGTATCCACCGGTGACATAGGCGCCTGCGGCGAGACTCTCCTCAACATCGCGGGCAGCTTCGCAGGCGGACTCGCGGGCAAGATACTCGCCAAGTACGGCGCGCCATGGAACTGGGCGAAGGGAGCCAAACTCGCCAAGCGCGTAGTCAACCTCGTGGGCGACCTGGTGGGCGGAGCCAAGGACTACTGGAACGCCAGCAAGGCCGTCAGTAAAGCCAAGGACGGCCTGTCCAAGGCAAAGGACGCTCTGGCCGCCGCGAGGAAGAAGGCAGCAAACGCCCTGAAAAAGGGAGACGCCGGGGCCTGCCCGGCCCCCCACAGTTTCCTGCCAGGTACGAAGGTACTTCTCGCCGACGGAACCACGAAACCGATCGAAGAGATCGAACTCGGGGACGATGTCGTCGTCACCGACCCAGAAAGTGGTGAGACGACAGTCCGAAACGTGGTCGGCACGATCACGACCGAGGACGACAAACACTTCGTCGACCTGACCGTCACGGGTGGGCCCGGTGCTGAGGAATCCCTCGTCTCCACGACCACGCACCCGTTCTGGTCGGTATCCGAAGGGGACTGGGTCAAGGCCGGGAACCTGCGCGCCGGTATGACCCTGCGGACCCCGGACGGCGACACGGTCACTCTCGAAGGCGTCCGCTCCTTCGACAGGCGCCAGCGGACCCACGACCTCACCATCGCAGAAATCCACACGTACTATGTGCTGGCAGGCGCCACCCCGGTCCTCGTTCACAATTGCGGAACTGGCTCAATCTCCAATAGCAGGCCCGACGATCTTGGGCTTGAAATGATGGAGGCTGATTTCGCTGGCATTTCCCCGATGGCTGCTGGATCTTCCGACTTCTCGCGAGCAGCATCTGAGGGTGGGAGCTTCCTCTGGACTGTTGGGGAGGCAGGAAACTTGAACATGGTTCGAGCCGCACCTGGCATCCACCACACAGTGGCCAGCGGTGGTGCACCAGTTATTGGCGCGGGGCAGGTGACATTCCGAAATGGCGGTGCGATCTCGTCGTTCGATAACTTCACGGGCCACTACACGCCATCCTGTGCGCAGTGTGCTGCCGCGTTCATCGAGCGAGGCGTCGACGCCTTCGCTGGAGCCGGGATCAGGGTTCCATTGGCAGTGATTAGAGACTATGGCGGGAAGGCTCGGTAAATGGGAGTGGAGTCTGATCTTCGGGAGATTCGGCGCATCCCAGTTGACGGCATCTCCGACTGGATCCGCAGACGCTTTCCTGATGGGAGCTTCCCGCAATGGTGGTTGGCTGTTTTCGAATCGCTGGAGACCAGCGTAAGCCCCCTGAGGGATGTGGCCGCAAGCCGACGTAGAGGCGACTTTGAGCTTAGTGTGGAGGTCGCCAGACTGGCGGTCGACATTGGAGGAATCAGGCCGCCTATGGGGGCGTACTGGATTCTCCGACTCGCGGCCATCGCGCTGCGATTCGACCCACCGGTCGTCGGCCTGCCTGAACTCTTGATGCCGGACGGAGCCGCCGAACTTGCGCTTAATCGAATGCCGCTATCGCGTGAACGTGCAATTGCGGCATCCGAAACCAGGAAGGCGGAGTACCTGGCCGCCGGCGACGACTTCTATGCACCCGTCGGGAGCAAGTTCTCTGTGAGCAGCGAGGTGGATGTCAGATTCTCCGCACTGCAAGAGGTCGAACTAATCTTGTCAGCCCTTCCGTGGGTATCGTCCGCGGTGACGAGCAAAGAGACCAGTCGCAATATTGACGCCTGGCTAGAAATTCGGGACCGACTGTAGTCCTACCCGTGCCAGCCGCATGGCTACCCTGATCCTTCGGGTTGCCTGGCCGTTCTCGAAATAGACAGATGTGCCCCACCGGCATGGTTGTCGGTGGGGCACATCTGTGTTTGACGGCAGTAGTTGACGGCAACGTCAGCGGACAAGTGTTGTGTACGGCAAGCGGTCATGGCAGTCGTCGGGCTTGTTGGGTGTCGTTTCGTGGGGGTGTAGTTGCGGTGTAGGGGTGTCTTGTGCTGGGGGTTTCCCGGTTTGGTTGAGACTGTGTGAGTGTGGTCTTGCGGGGCTGGGGGCTTGCTGGGGTGGGGTTCTCTCGTTCTTGTTGAGAGTTTTCTCGTGTCTCTCGTGTGGTCCTGTCTTCTAAAGGACCGGTGTGTGTTTTCCCTGGTCACAGCGTTGCGTGCTGCGTGCTGTGTGGTCTTCGGGTGTCCCGGGGGTTAGCGGCGGGGTGTGGTGGGCCGGTTGGGGGTGGGGCGGTGGTGGGTTTCGGCGAGGTGGTCGAGGCGGATCGTTTCGACGCTGGTTTTGGTGATGCGTTCGGTGCCGTCGTGGATGGCGGTGATGGCTGCTTGGCGGATCAGTCGGGTGAGGGATCCGATGCGTCCTGCGGTGCGTTGGTGGAGGTAGGCGGCGTGGCGGGGGAGTGTGCCGGGCTGGTGTGCGCGGAGATCGAGTGCTGCTTCCACGCCGGTGATGAGTTTGCGGAAGAGTTCGTGTTTCCCGAGGCGTGCGGGGAAGGCGCCGCATTCCACCAGGGAGGCCCGTCCGGCGAGTTGGGCTCCACGTACGCCGGAAAAGAGGGCGGTGGTGGTGACGTCGATGCCCGCGTATACGAACGTCGCGCGGATGCGTTCGGTGAGGTCTTTGAGGAGGTCGGCGGTTTCGGCGCCGGTGGTGGTGCGGGGGTTGAGCCGGTGGATCTCGTCGATGAGGATCAGGCGTACGCCGGTCTGGTTGTGGGTGTGGCAGACGGCGTTTCGCGGATCGTCCGGGTTACGGGCTCGACGAGCGCCGACGGTCGGCATGGAAGGCCTGGTGGTCAAGAATCTCCGGGGCATCTACCGGCCGATGACGAGGGCCTGGAGGAAGTACCGGGTCGCCCACACCACGGACGCGATCATCCGGGCCGTCAGCCGCTCCGTGACCGATCCGGCGACCGTACTGCTGGGCCGCTACGACCCCACGGGCAGCCTCCGCTACACCGGGCGCAGCACCGTCTTGCCCCGCCCCATCGCAACTACCCTACCGGCCCGGCTGAGCCTGGCGGGGGAGGAGCACCCGTGGGCAGCGCGGACCTTCTCCGCTGCCTGGGGCACCAAGACCGCACTGACGGTGGTGCTGGTCGTGCCGGAACTCGTGGTCGAAGTGAGGGCCAACGTCTCCCAGGACAGCGCCGACCGGTGGCGCCACCCGGTGAAACTCGTCCGCCTCCGCGACGACCTGGCCCCCGCCGACGTCCCACTCTTCGGCGACGACACCCCATCGAACTGAGCCGGTGCCTTCAGTTCACGAAGCGGTGCGCTTCTTCTCCGCCGTCTTCTTCCTCGTGCTCCTCTTCGCCCGTGAGGAGGCGCTGGCAGTAGTACACCGCCCAGGGCCACGGCATCTGGCGGCACCCCATCCGCCTCGTCCGGCTGCGGCTGGACATGACCACGGACGACGTACAGACCTTCAATTCCTGAGATCCTTTGCGCGGACGCAGACGGACTGTCCTCAAGCTGCCTGGTCTGTCGATTGTCAGTGCTGCATGGGAGTCTTCAGGTACGAGATCGGCACAACGAGCGGGGAGTACTGAGGTGCATGCCATGGCTATGCGTGTTCGCCATCCAGATCCGCCCGCGCCATCCGGATGCCGTTGGTGCGGTGAGGAGAAGGACCGGCACGGCCGCCGCTGGGTGGCTTCTGTGGGTGTGCATGCCTGGGAGGAACCCACCCGAGCGCAGCGTCTGAGTCGGATGAAGGCCCGTCGTGCACTGGGTCAGCTTTCGTCCGGCCAGTAAGCCAGTCCGGCTTTGCTGGCAACTTTGATCGCATCGTCGAATGTCTTCACCAGTGCAGCGGGGACGTCGGAAGGCTCGCGAAGACGCTCGGCCAGCTTGCCGACCATGTCTTCCTTGCTGTCGGGGGAGCTGCTGGAGTGCAGGCGCACCATGCTGTGGAGTGCCTTGCTGAACTTTCCTTCGCTGCGGAGAGCCTCGACGCCGTGGACCGTCCACTGCTGCGTGTCGTCACGGGGCCAGCAGGCATTCATGGTGTCCACCCATTGCATGTCGGTGAACACGTCCTCGAGCTCGTGTGGGTCGCCGAGGAAGAGACAGTCGGCCTCTGTGAAGCCCTGCTTGTTCAGGCGGGCGATGTTGAACTGCTTCTGCTTGTCGCGCATGGTGTCGGCGTCCACCAGGAACATCACAGTGCGTTTGTGTGCTTTGAGGAACTTGGCGAAGGCCAGCGCGCCATCGTTGCCTTTGCAACTCCACAAGGCGATGCCTGCAGACTGGATGGGGTATCCGAAAGCTAGCTTGAAGAGAACGGGCAGAACCGCGTACTCCGTCGGACCCTCTACGCCTACAAAGCACCGCTCGTGCAGGAGGACACTGTTACGAAACCCCAGCGAGAGGGCCATGTTCGACATGAACCGGCGGGTCTCCTCGTCATCATCCTTCGCGCCGAGTGACTGCACATAGGCTCGTCCATTCCGGCTGTTGAGGTGCACGATGTCCTGGATGTCGACGCCGTCGATCAGGTTCAGTGAATGGGTGGCGACAATCACGGTGGACTGTGCGGCTGCTGCTGATACCTTGATCATCTGCATGATCCGCCGCTGGTGGTCGTAGTCCAGGTGCGTATCGGGTTCGTCGTAAGCGATGATCACCCCGCCGATGCCGTCCTGGTAGCTCTCCGTAAGGAGCTCCTGGCTGGCCTCCCACAGGGCAAGGGAGACACGGCGGGACCTTCCCGAACCGGCTGCTGTCAAGGGCACAGGCCGCTGTCCCGGGGCCGCGGCGGTCAAGGCCAGACTCTGGACCGTCGGCCGAAACTGCACGCCCGGGTCGACGGTGAACGCATCGAGCGCGCACCGTTCCTCAACCAGTTTCTGCAGCCGAACGACATCGTCCTTAAGGAGGTGGGAGAACTCCTCCTCCAGGCCACTGATCTTCTGCCGAGTCTCCTCACGCAGTGTGTACTCGCGGAGTTTCGCTGTCAGGATGCTGCGAACCACCACATCGGGCGACTCCGCCGCATCCCCCTTGAAGTAGAGCAGTTGAGGAAGCGCGGCACTGACCGGCTCAGGCGCCACCACCCAAGCCATAACCCTCTCTCCAGTGGCAGCGTGCTGCTCAAGCACCTCCACCCAGCTGGCCTTCACATTCGGCTGGCCCGCACGCAGGCTGACACCTAGTTCGGAGGCAAGCGCCTGAAGCTCGGGGACCTTCAACCCCGGGACGTTGCGCAGCGCTGGGTCATGCGGCACGGAGGCCTGCCACTCCAGATAGCTGGCCTCGGCCTCTACGTGGCGTCGACGCACTCGCAGGTACGGCCCTGCATCGAACTCCTTTTCTTCGGCCGGCGACAGAGCGAACCTGCCCTCGATGACTACCGTGCGTCGCTCTCCGCCCTCTTCCATGGGCAGCGCCGCTCGCGCTGGCTCCCCTATCGCGAAATCGGAGATATCGCTGTCGAGGACGGACCGCTCGCCGAGCAGTGATGCGATCGCATCCAGTGTTGCTGTCTTCCCACAGTCGTTGTGCCCCGTCAGGATCGTCTGCTTGCGGATCGGGATGCTGCGGACGTCCCCCAGCGAGCGGAAGTTGGTGACGCTGAGTTCGACGAGACGCACAGTGCTCCCTTGCAAAAACGACACAACGCGAGCGAGCGATGGCACGGCGGCGCGCTGTTGTGAGACACCCAATGGCAACGGATGAGGAAACTCTAGCCCCTGACAGGGAACAGGTAGTGGGGTCACGCAGTACCGCTCCCTCCCCCTCCCGATGGCGGCGGGAGAGTGCCCTCAGGCGCTCCGGAGGGACGCAGCACCCTTCCCCAGCAGGCTCTTTGTCAGGCAACACTCCTCCATCCTCGTACCGAAGCACCGGCCCATCCTCTCCACAGCCACCTGCATCAGGCGTCCGGCAGAACCGGACAGCTACGGCGTCAAGCCAGTTCTACGAGAAATGGCCGGATTCTGACCTGCTAGCTACCACGCTTCACCACAAGCCCGTGTGCAGAAAGGGCTTCGCAGATACTGAGTCTGCGTCCTGCACAGTAGGAGGTCAGGACGCAGTACTTGCCCAGCCCCGGCAGACGACGTCGTATCTGGTGATGTTCGTGCGGCGTTCTGAGCATGACTGCGCCCGGCCGCCTGATGAGAGGTCGGGCGCCGGTACACCCAGGGTCCCCTCTCCGTCGTCGTGTCGACTCCACTCGTCGAGCGCTGAGCCCGCAGGCCGTCGCCGTCGTCCAGAACGACTACGGAGCCGTCGACGGGCGGCCCATCACCACCAGTACCCGCGGCGCCATCGCGAGGAGACCGGAACCGGCATTGACCCAGTTCGATCACTTCGCTCACAAGCGGGTCCACCCGCCGATAGCCTCCGATCTCACACACGATCCCTGGGGGGACCATGACCACCGAAACGCCACCGCCGGCCGAACCGCCAGCCACCCCTGGAGTACCCGCCACACCCGAACCGCCGGTCGCCCCCGAAGCGCCACCCATCCCCACCGAACCCCCAGCCGCCGCCCCGAAGAAGCGCCTCTCCTCGCTCCTCGCCGGCGTTCTCGGGCTGGTCGTCGGGGCCGGAGCAGTCGGCGGAACCTGGGCAGTCATCGCCAATCAAGAACCCCCCGCGCCCACCACGTTCACGCTCACCGGCGCCTTCGCCCTCACCGACGGGGCAACAGAGGACGACGAGGGATGCTCCGGCACCGGTGGCTACGATGACATCGCCGAAGGGGCATCCGTCACTGTGTACAACGGAGCCGGCGAGATCGCGGCCACCGGAAATCTCGGGACTGCGACCTACGTCGCCGGGATCTGCCTCTTCGACGTGTCCATCGGCGACGTCCCGAAGGGCGAAAAGTTCTACCAGGTGGAGGTGTCCCGCCGCGGGAAGATTCAGCTGACCGCCAAGGAAGCTGAGAGCGGCGACTTCAGCGCAACCCTCGGCTAACAGCTGCGGCGCCACCTCAGTGCACAAAACTCTGCTCCGACTACGAGGCGCACAGCAGCGTCTCCTCCATCGGCTGGGCCGCCTGACCGGGGCCGCACTACGGACCGGAACCGGAGACTGAATGTCGCCGTTTCCGTTCGGCGTCACCACCGGTTATCCGGGCATGACGATCGCGTACCTGCCCGGCCCTTCTGACGATGTGCCGCTTTACGAGCCGTGGGCCGGTGAGCCCGAGGTCCTGGCTGAGGCCGCGGCGGCCGGGCGCCGCGCGGCGGCATGGATCCGCTCCCTGCCCGGCCCGCCGGCCCCCAGCCCGGTCGGGACCTGGCTCGCCGTGACGCTGCCCGATGTGGTGGAGAGCGCGATGGGCTCACTGGATCCGGCGCAGTGTGACCGGATGGGTCCGGACGGGCGGCTCATCGAGGGCGATGCAGGTGTCGACGCTGGGACGACGAGCACGCTCGCCATCGTGCCGTGTGTCCTCTCGGAGGCGGGCTGGCTCACCGCGCACCAGCACCTCCGGCTCATGGCGGTGGCCTCCGTCATCACCGGGATCGCGCGGCTGCTCGCGGACGACCCGGGTACCGCGATCCTCCACGGCCAGGTGTGGTCCGGATGTGCGCCACCCTCGACCACGCGACCCGCCCGTATGCTTCCGGACTGGCCACAGAATGCGAACACACGCTCTAATATTTGGATGGACCGCTTCCCCTTCCCCGACGACCTGATCAGCGCACAGCAGCAGTGGCACACCACTTACCGCGCCCTCGCCGCACCTCGCCTCCGCCATGCCACCGAGCTCCGCCGCCACCTGCTCGCGCTGTCCGTCCGGATCCACTGGCACCCGTTCTGGTCCACCCCTACGGGCCGCACACCTGCGGCCCGTGTGGAGCTCCGGCAGCGGACAGCTGCTGACCAGACGCGGGTCGCGGCGTGAGACGGGAGAGACCCCTGTCGGTTCGGCAGGAAGCGATCATGCGGCTGATCCGGTCCTGGATTATCGAGCACGGCGAAGGGCCCACCATCCGGCAGATCGGGGCAGGGGTCGGTCTCTCCAGCACGAGCTCCGTCGCCTACCAGCTCTCTCAGCTCGAAAAGCGAGGCCTGATCAGCCGGACCGGCCGTGACTGGAGCTCCTGCCGGCTGGAGAGCCCCAAGCCGCCCCGGCGCGGGCTGAGAAGCCGCTGAGCGGGAGTCAGCGAAGAGCACGGACAGCGGTCAGCCCTCCCACCGTCTACAGGTCGAACTCCAGGTGCTCGATGTCGGTGAACCGGACCTCGTCCAGACTCCCCGCGCGGGTTCCGCCGTCCTGGAAGTAGATGTCCTTGAGTGCTTCGGCGGCGATCTCCTGGAGCCGGGCGTCTCCGGCTCCCTGGTCCTGGGCGTCGAAGAGGCGGGCGGCGTACTGCGGGGGCAGGGCCACGGTCAGGTGCCGGATGCGGTCCTGGTCGGTGGACCCGATGGGGGCGGTGTAGCCGAGGCGGGCGCGGGTGTCGATGATGATGCCGCCCGTCGACCCGGCCTTCTGCTTGGCCCTGGCCCGTACCTGGGGCTGCCACCGCTGCTTCACCTCACGCTCCAGCCGTGCGGCGAGGGCCGGGCGGGGGGTTTTGATCTGGTTCTTCACGTACCGCTCGACGGTGCGCTGGGACACCCCGAGCATCCGGGCGACCGCCCTGGTGCCACCGAGCTGCTTGACCAGGTACCGCATCTGCGCACCCGCGGACTTGGGGGTGGGGCGGGTGAACGCCTTCTGCACGGCGGCGTCCAGGCCGTCACCGATCAGGCTCATTGCCGCCGTTCTCCCGCTCGCTGCTGTGGGTGGCACGGTATCCGGAGCCCGCTCACGCGGATGTGACGGGTACCGGCCGGCTCAGAACACCACCCCGAGGGGTCACGCCGGCGGGGCGAGCGTACCTCCCCACCGACACCCCCGAGCCCGGGGCGCAGCCGTACCGCCACCCGGAGGCGCGACGTTGAACGGGGGAGGGGGACGGGTCGGATTGTGTCCGGGGGCTGACTCCTCCGGCGGGCTTGGTCACGCCGGAGGAGCCGCAGCTGGTCGGCCCCCATCGGCGGGAGACGAGAAAGGGCCGTCCCGAGCTGTTCTTCAGCTCTCCCTGATCCACACGGTCAAACACCCACGCCCCTCGCAAAGCCACCACGCCCATGCTGTGGGCCTGACCACCGTGACGGTCCTGGTGGGCGTCGTCATGCAGGTCGTGGTCTGATGACGGCCCGCCGGGGGCCGGGCCGCAGGCGTACGTCATGTCAATGACGTACGGCGGGAGGGGATGACGTACGCGCCGGCGGGGACGACCGCCGGCGGGTCAGAGGATGCACGCCCAGCCCCCAGCCTGGGGGCATCGGGTTGGGGCGTGTATCGGGCAGGCCGCCGCGGTCGTCTCCATGAAGAGGTGTCAACCGTGTTGCCCGTACTGAGACCGCAGACGGCTGACCAGCCCCGCGATCTCTGTCACGTCGAACACACTGACGCCCGGTAGGTCCGCTTCAGCGATACTGATTTGCCATTTCCCGCGGTCGTTCCGGCCCACCTCGACCGGCGGCTTCGCTAACCATGCCACGTCGATCCCACGCCTCACCACCACGCCGATGAGCGCTGGATGCGACGATATGAACCCCAGCGGGGACCTAGGAGACATCACCAAATCCGCGAGTGCCTCGATCGCGTCGTCACCTCGCACTGCCTCGGAGATGCATTCGAACTGGCCCGCACCGGCGTCCGTCAACGTCACGGTCACGTACTTGCAGTCCTCAAAGCGTTCCCACGGCGGAATCTTCCAGGAGAAGGTCATAGCCGTCATCCTCTCTCCAGCACGCAGGCATTACCGGTGTATTGGCTCACTTCCCGCAGCGTGGGTACGTCTTCCGGGCACACAAGGGCGGATGCCTGCGATCTGTCGCTGAGCAGCGTTACCATCCGCGAGCCGAAGATCTTGGGGGAGGCTGATCCGGATGCCGATGTCCCTGCTCAATAGACCCTGGCTGACCACGACGCTCCGGCTGGTTCAGCTCTATCTACACCCCAGCCGGGACGAGGTCTACGAGCACTGCGTCAACCTGGCACTCGATGCCCCCCGGCGCGCGCGCATCCTCGACAAACGGCCTGGTTCCTCCCGCCGCGACGTATTCCGTGAAATGCACACGCCCATGTACCGGGCTGCGGTCTATGCCAGGGTCGACGCCGCAATCCACAAGGCCGCGTACGACAAAGTCTCGGTTGCCCTCGAACGAGTCCTTGCCAGGCAGCAGGCTGCGGCCGATGAGACGGAATGGCCCTGGCAAGCCCTCTGCACCCTGATGATGGCCACCAGCTTCATCGTGTTCGCCGTCTGGGGTCTACCGACTCTGGTGTCAGTCTTTCTCATCGCAGCATTGCTGATCTTCATCCTGTTCTGGACCGGCACCGCCGTCTGGTTCAACCTCCGCTACTGCCTGATCGCCGGACTGCTCACCCTTCCCCGTGCCGCAGCCCGCGCGGAACTCGGCTACCGAGCTGTGCTGTGGGGCAGAACTCTCCACGATGACGGTGTCGTCCCCGTGATGGACGCCAGGATCCGCAACCTTATGGGCGACGATCCCGACTCCCTGTTCGTGCCCCAGGGAACCTCCACTGGCCTGAGGGCACCACGAGCACCCGGCTTCGTGGTGCCCACTGAAGCCATGGCTCAGCTCCAGCGCAAGCTCAGCCACCTCGACGAGGGCACCATCGCTGTCTGCGGTCCCCGCGGCGTCGGCAAGTCCACCCTGCTGGAAAACGCCGCGAACCAGGCGCACTTCGGCTTTGTAGTCCAGGCACCGGCGACCTACGCCCCGCATGACTTCCTGATCTCACTCTCGGTGCGCCTGTGCCAGGAGTACATGCAGCACGAGGACTACCCGGCTCCGGAGTTCGCCCGGCTGTCCCCGTTCCACCGGCTGCTCCAAAGTGCCCGCCGCCGCATCACAGCCCTCGCCCGCTGGTTCTCGTTTGCGCTGCCAGCGGCTGCCCTTCTGATCCTCGGCACCTCGTCCGTGGCCCGTGCTCTTTACGACCAGTACAAGAAGTCGGCCACCGATTCTGCAAACTCTGCCGTCTTCGCTGCTCAGGACTGGCTACGCGAGGTGTGGGACGGCGAAGCCGTCGTTACCGCCGTCCTGGTCATCGTCGCAGGCATCGCCTGGTGGATCTCCCGCCACGATCCGTGGATCCTCCGATTCCTGGGCAGTTTATGGAGCAGCTTCGGCGCCATGCTGGGAATACTCCTCGCTCTGGCCAGCCTGGGTACCGCCTTCTTCGATCCCCAGATCCGCCACCTCACGCGCCACATTCATCCCGACACCCTTTTGTTCACCGGGGTACTGCTCGCTGGATGGGGCTACTCCTGGGCAGGTAGCAAGGCGCCCGAAGTACGCAGAGTGCGTCTGGACATCGGCCACTGGACGATCCACGCAAGCGACGTCTGCCGGGTCCTCGCCGCGGGCCTGGGCACCTACCTGGTCTACACCCTGGTGCGTACCCCTTCGACCTATGCACTGCTCGCCGACACGGACAATCCGTTCAGGCTTGCAGGTCTGGTCACCGGGATCCTCCTCGCCCGGGCTGCCGGATGGCGGCCCCGGCCGGCCAAGCCTCAGCTGATCACCCGCTGCGAAAACCACCTCTACCGCCTGCAGACCATCCAGACGACGACGAACACCCTCACCAACGGCACCGCACAGATGATGTCGCTGGGCGGCTCGCACGCCACGTCCATCTCCACCATCCCGCCCAATTTCCCCGCGCTGGTCGAGGACTTCCGCGGCCTGCTCGCTGGGATTGCCGAGACATTGGCCCGACGAGGACAGCGAGTCCTCATCGGCATCGATGAAGTCGACCGGCTCGGCTCCGATGCCCAGGCCCTCGCGTTCCTTGCGGAGATCAAAGCGATCCTCGGCGTGCGCCACGTCTACTACCTGATATCCGTAGCCGAAGACGTCGGTGCCGCGTTCGTCCGCCGCGGCCTGCCCCACCGCGACGTCACCGACAGCTCGCTCGACGACATCATCCACGTCGATGCCTGCACCCTCGAAGAAGCCAAGACTATCCTCGACAAACGATCCGAGGACCACACCGTCCACACCGTGCTTCTGGCCCACAGCCTCTCGGGCGGACTCCTGCGCGACCTGCTCCGCTACGGCCTGCAGATCGAAGAGGTACAGGCCAAGACCCGTACCCACGAACTCGCCCACATCGCCCGCGAACTCATCCTCGAAGAACTCTCCGAGACCCTCGCCGGCTTCCGCACGCTCCTCGGCAAACAGCAGTGGACCCATAACACCAGCGGCATCCTCAGCGACCTCCGCACACTCTGCGGACACCTCAAGACCTCAGAGTGCGAGTGCACCGATGGCCCGCTGCGACAAGCCCTCGGAGAGTTCGCCCACCAGCCCGCGGCCGCCTTGCCCGTCTCCGCTGACATCGCCGACAGCGCCCGCCAGCTCATCGACGAAGCCGCCGCGTACAGCTTCTTCTCGCTCACCCTGCTGGAAATCCTCACCGCCCCCGGCCTCGACCGGCGCAGCCAGGAAGCCAAGGCGGAGGGCTCCTACGGAGAGCTCCCACGACTGGCTGAAGCCCGTCTTGAATTGACCATCTCCCCTCACAGCGCCCGTACCCTCATTACGCGCATACGTAAAGCCTGGTCGCTCAACGACAGCCCCAGCATCGACATTCTGGGTTCTCACAGGCGCTCGTCGTCCTGCCCCCTCCACAGATCAGATACCTTCGGGCGGCGGAGAACAGGACAGGGCCCCGCGTAATCTACCCCTGCGGCCCTGCCGGTCCGTCGGGCATTCCTGCCAACCGCTTGCGTCTTCGTGTCGACCTCCTGCACTGGACTGCCCACCTCGCCGGGAAGAGGGCTGGCTATCGAGCTCGTGCACGGTAGGCGGTGAGACGTCGAGGCTGTCGGCGGGGGTTGGTGTTCACCTCTGCCGTGTCGACGTCAGGTCCGCGGTCTGCTGGTGGGACAGCAGGCCGGCGATGGCTTGGACGGTGTCGCTCATGTGCTCGCGGCGGCCGAGGTGGCGGGCCAGGGCACGCCAATTCTTCAGTTGGGCGATGCCGTGCTCGACCCGGATCCGCCTTGAGGAGTGTGCCTTGCGCCGGCGTTCGTGCATCTCCTCGTACCAGTCCGGGGCGTTTTTCTTGAACTTGCGGTGCGGTGGTGTCACCACCCGGCCGCCGGTCTGCGCGCCAAGGCCCTGGTAGCTGGCATCGGCGAGAATGTCGACCGCGGGCCCGTCGGCCAAGAGCTTGACCAGCTCTAATTGGCGGGCGTGAGTGATGTCCGCGCAGCTTGCGGGTCGTTCTGGGCTTCACCACAGCACGCGGCCTTCGGCGTCCGTGACCAACCATTTACTTGACGGCGTTCTGCTTGTTCTTGCCGGGGATGAGCTTGTCGTGGTCCTTCCGTCCGGCGGCTGGGCGGCGGACCCGGATCTCGGTGTCGTCGATGATGCCGGTCGTCCCGCTCGCGCCGAGGTGGTCGACGACGTCGGCCAGAGTTCGCAGCCGCACGTCGGGGCTGACCGTGCAGCCTCGCTCGGCGAGCAGGGGCCGCACCTCGCCGACGGCCCGGGTGATGGTGGAGCGGTCCACGCCGAACCAGCAGGTCAGTACGTCGTGGGTGACCCCGTGACGAAGATGGACGAGCGTGGCCAGCAGCCGATCGACAAACACCAGCCGGTGCTTTGCGCCGGTGCCCACGGCCCGCTTCCGTGGCCGGGAGGTGAGCCGGGCCTGGTGACGCTCTTGCCACAACGGGCCGATCTCCTCGACGAGTTCAGCAATCACTCCCGCAGCCAGGCCCGTGATCCGCCGATTACTGATGATCACCGCACGCCCTGATTCATGAGAGGTGCGCAAACGTGATGGCAGCCCGTGGCCGTGAGCAGGTCGTGCCTATTCAGGGCGGTCAGAGGGAGGCAAATCCCACGCGACACGGATGTCATCGAGTAGGAGGCGAGCGCTGTACGGCGATACGGCAAGTTCCAGGCGCGCTTCTGCCAATCGCTGCAGGTCGCCGTCAATCGATCCATTCAATCGAGTCTTCACTGACTTATATCGGCTATCAAAACTTGGGGCGCCGAAAATTTGCAGCAGCGTCAGGGAGTAGTAAGCGTATGCAGAGATTTCCTGCCATAGTTCCAAGGTTGTTATGCCGAGGGATCTGACTACTTCTGCGGAATACTCTGGGAAACTTTCTAAATTTGCGCTTAGTGCTAGAGATTCGATTTTGGATGTTGTGTCATCGTCATTCTGGCGGGGAGATCGGAGGGATCGTACGAGAATAAGAAGTCGGTGTAGTAACGGCCCTCCGTCTGGGGCCTGATCTTGAAATGCCAATAGGGTACGGAAACCTTCTAGCGTTTCGGCCAGTTCCTCAAGAATAACCTGAGGGGCGAGATCCCTGAGCTCGGTACGTTCTGTCCAATGATGCACCTCGAGTAGGCGACGCGCGTAGCGGATTAGATCCCTCGGTATTCCTCCAGACAAGGAATGTAGTAGTAAGCAGTATGGAGCAGTCAAGCTTGGGGCGCGTACGGCCAGGATCTCTGCAGACTCCTCTGCCGTCCGCGGCTGCAGGTACAGCAAATCGTCCAGTGAACTGTCGGTTACGTCTCGATTGGGGAGACCTCTGCGCACAAATGCAGCACCAACGTCCTCTGCCACTGAGACGAGATAGTAGACGCCGCGTATACCGAAAACTGCTTTGATCTGCGCGAGGAACCTACGAGCTGTCTCAACGTCGCCGAGTCGATCGAGTTCGTCGATTGCTATGATTACTCTGCCGTCTGCACGGGCGGCTTCCTGAGAAATCTTCATCAGAAGTTCTCTAAATTCACTCACCAGTTCAGGGAGATTAAAAGGTATCGAAGATGTGCGGCTCCCGCTCATCGTTGTGGAGCGCACTGCTGGAAGCCCCAAGTTCAACGCATTAGTGGAGCTCTGCACGGTGCGAAGCCTGTAGAGGTAGCGTCGACACTCCTGTTCCAAGGTCTGGGATACGCGACGAGCGCGATAACATAGTATTAGTATAAGTACACCAGAAGTCGCGCAGCCTATGCTTACATGTGGCGGCAAATTTAGGTAGCTGCTTACACCCTCATTTTGAATACGCTCCCACATCGAGGAAATTCGATCCGGAATGTCGGAGCGCAGATAGCGCCCGTATAGAAGTTTCGTGATCGAAACGAGTCCCACACCCAATAAGAACAGTCCACACAAGAAAAGAAGTACCAGCATGGCAAAATGCCAAAAATCCCTTAAAGATTTTCGACCGAATTTGAAGAATATCTCGTCAAAATTTCTTGGGCTGGAGTAAGTGCTTTGAAGGTGCGCTTGACAGACTTTGCCAAATAGCATCAGCAGAAATTCTTGAGGGGCGTATTCTGCTGGCGCTTGAACGAAAACGGTTAGGTCACTGAATCGCGCTCCTCTCGATTCCGTACATGATCGCAGAAGCGTGGACTTCCCGGCGCCGCGAGGACCACAGACTGCAATGGTTCCCCCCTCTATCTGGTCCATCTTCTGACGTAGATGCCGTTCGGAAGGAGTAGGAACTAGGAATTGTGGGTTCAGCGTTCCTCTCAATCCTCCGTGATCTTCAAGGTCAAATAGCGATGTCTGGTCATCCCCCATTAGCCGGTCGACTTCCGCTCTCATCAGGGGTAACATCGCATTATTCACGATCGCTGCGTCCCAGGCGGAACGCTTTTGCTGACTGATGAATCGAAGAATGGCAAGATCAATTCTCAGGTTGAGGACATGTGCGGCATGCCTTGCATTTTGTCTCGACCTCCTTTTAATGGCAACCGGCAGGGCAGTTAAAAGAACAAGAGCCAAGTGCGCCAGAAGAGGGACCCGGACATCGGGCAATCCAGTAGTCGATAAAATCTTAAGGATTGAATAAAACAGGATCCCGGCCAGTGATGACAGGAATATAAACAATTCTTTTTCCATCGTCAATTCGGCGCGCGCAAGGCGGTAGTCCTCCTGGGAGCGGTCTACCTCCAGGACGGCGCGGCGGTAGTCCCGGTATTGCGACTGTGTGAGCTCGAACACTTCTGCGATAAATGTTGGCTTTAATGCGGCTTGTTGAAGGGCCTCTTCCGTCACCCGTTCGCGGAATTTTAGCTTGTTCTTGATTTCCTGATCTTCGATCGAGGTGCGAAGTGCAAGATCGTAGCGCTCTTCATCCCCTTCGTGATCCCATACCCAAAGCATTTCACCAGGTCCGATAATTTCCAGCATCAGCTTCCTTATATTCCATTGTCGTAAGGCCCGCGGCGTCGGTACGGAGGCCAGCGCATCCAGGGCCGCACCATACATGCCTCGTCAGCTGGCTGAGAATGGGCCGGAGAAAAACAGATCTTTCCTGCCACCGCTCCTCTCGGTTGACGACCGGTATCCGGTCAGACCTGCCCCCATACGCCATACCCGGAGGCCGCACTGCTCCCGTTCGACCTCAGTAAACCGTGGGGACCTGGCGCGATCGCACCGTCGGTGAGTCTCTATCAGCCACCTGACGCGCCTGGGCCATAGTCGCCGGCGCGTCGGAGATCCGCCGGGTTACGGTGTCCGCCCGGGAGGCGACGAAGAAGCCCACCGAGCTGCTCGGCCTCGATCGAGAAGTGCGCGCAGCTGCTCGGCCAGCTTTGTTCGGCGCCCGTGCCAGCCACATTCACCGGGACCCTTGCCCCTGCGGCGTTCCTGTAGGCCCGATCTCTGTCCACAGACACAGCGGCGGTGACTACTGAACTTGATCGGGTGATGTCGGTGCTGTTCACCGGACAGCTGGTCGTGGGTAACGGTCGTCCTGGGGTGTGAGGTACGCGCAGGGCGGCGGGCTGACCGACGCCGAGAGAAGCACGCGGGAGCTGTTACGGCTCCAGGCCGTGGAGCGGTTCGAGGGCGGGCAGAAGAACATGGAGATCGCCGCTGCTCTGCGGCTCAGTGCGAGGTCGGTCGAGCGGTGGCGCCGGGCT
The DNA here is from genome assembly GCF_044767965.1 of Streptomyces sp. NPDC101178. NCBI lineage: Bacteria > Bacillati > Actinomycetota > Actinomycetes > Kitasatosporales > Streptomycetaceae > Streptomyces > Streptomyces sp. NPDC101178. Next base: position 54,151 of record NZ_JBIWOZ010000006.1, on the reverse strand, counting down.
TGGCGCGAGGGCGGCGAGGCAGGCATTCTGTCGAAGAGATCGCCGGGAAGACCGCGGCTCAGTGAAGCCCAGATCGCCAGGCTGGAGCGGGAGTTGGAGCGTGGTCCACTGGCCCACGGCTGGGCGGACCAGCGGTGGACGCTGGCACGGATCAAGACGTTGATCGGCCAGCTGTTCCATGTCGCCTACACGCTCGAGGGCACCTGGCGGCTGCTGAAGCGGCACGGCTGGAGCGGGCAGCAGCCCACTCGGCGGGCGATCGAGCGCGATGACGACTCTGGTCCACCCCGGCGGGCCGTACGCCTGCGACGCGCGTGGAAATGCGGCAGCGGACCGCTGAGGGCCGGGCCCGGGGTGCAACTTCAGGTTCGACCGCGCTCTGTCGGAAAGGCAGGAGGCGATCATGCGAGTGATCCGGTCCTGGATCGTCGAGCACGGGCAGGCCCCGACCATCCGGCAGATCGGCGAGCGAGTTGGTATCTCCTCCACCAGCTCCGTCGCCTACCAGCTCGACCGGCTTGAAGGGTGGGGACTGATCACGCGGACGGGTAGAGGATGGGAGACCTGCCATCTGGGGAGCCCGAAGCCACCCCGGCGCGGCCTGCGGAGCCGCTGAGCGGCCGCGCGGGGGTTAGGCCAGGGCCTCGGAGAGCGTTTCGGCGATCTCGAAGTGTTCCAGTGTGCCGGTGACGGTGAGGAGTTGGGTGACGGTGGGGTGCAGGGGGCCGGCCAGGATGAGGCGGCGGCCTGAGGTGCGGTGGCGGCGCCATGCGTGCAGCAGGGCGTTGAGGAGGGAGCTGTCTGCGAAGGTGACACCGCTGAGGTCGACGGCGGTGGCGGGCAGGTTGCGCCGGTCGGCCTCGCCGAGCGCTGCGAGGAGTTGTTCCTGTTCGTCCAGGTCGAATTCACCCGACGCCGCCACCACGAAGGTGCCGTTCTCCTCGTAGGAGTGCACGCGGGCAGGAGGGGGTGTGGGGGGCATCGGCGCATCGTCTCACCCGCTTGTGACCCGAGGGCGCGCGGGGACCGGCCGACCCGGAGCACACTGGATTAGGTCAGGGACAGACCGTGCCGACATGGAGTGTGCGGGACAGGTCCGGGTCCCCTGGAGCATGAGTCGGGCTGGTGCCGGTGCTTCGGCGCATTGGGTGCTGGCAAACGGCGCGTTCCGCCCTGTGTTTGTCAGGGGCACGCCATTCGTGTTCGCCGGGTGAAGATGATGACGAAGACGAGAGCGCTCGCGGGATCTGCCGTCTTAGCGGCATTGCTTGTGGTGTCGGTATCGCCGAGCGCCATGGCTGCTGAGATCACCCGCGCGTACACCACGGACAACGAACCAGGTGGTATGGCCGAATGGAGGGCCCACGGCGAAATCCTGTACGTCAGGGACACTCAGGCCGGGGACGGGTATCACGCCTGGGCCGGCGTTTACTCAGACACCCGCCTTGAGCTTCTTGTGAAGGAGGAAGACGGGGAGGACGCCGGCGGCGACACGCGGAACTGGTCGTACTCGGAGGGCTTGGCCCTGTGGTTGCGTACCTGCCTTCAGAAGGGGTCCGACGGTCCCGGGAAGTACTGCTCCTGGACACGCATCTACACCTGATGCCCCCGCTTTCAGCGGGTGGAGTTGTTGTCCGGGAGGGTCTCCGGGCAGACCGTGCCGTATGAAGTGTGCGGGATAGGCCCGGGTCTCCTGGAGTACGGCCTTGGACCCCTGGCGTCGGTGGCTGAACTGTCCCGGCACCAGGCGCACGCCCTCCACTCCCGGTACGGGCGTCGGTGCTGTCTACAGGTCGAACTCCAGGTGCTCGATGTCCGTGAACCGGACCTCGTCCAGGCTCCCGGCCCGGGTTCCGCCGTCCTGGAAGTAGACGTCCTTGAGCGCTTCGGCCGCGATCTCCTGGAGCCGGGCGTCCCCGGCCCCGGCCTCCTGGGCGTCGAAGAGCCGGGCCGCGTACTGCGGGGGCAGGGCCACGGTCAGGTGCCGGATGCGGTCCTGGTCGGTGGACCCGATGGGGGCGGTGTAGCCGAGGCGGGCCCGGGTGTCGATGATGATGCCGCCCGACGACCCGGCCTTCGCCTTGGCCCTGGCCCGTACCTGCGGCTGCCACCGCTGCTTGACCTCGCGGCCCAGGCGGGCGGCGAGGTCGGGGCGGGGCTTCTTGATCTGGCTTTTCACGTACCGCTCGACGGTGCGCTGCGAGACCCGCAGCATCTGCGCGACCGCCTTGGTGCCACCGAGCTGCTTGACCAGGTACCGCATCTGCGCGCCCGCGGACTTGGGGGTGGGGCGGGTGAACGCCTTTTGCACGGCGGCGTCCAGGCCGTCACCGATCAGGCTCATCGCCGCCGTTCTCCCGCTCGCTGCTGTGGGTGGCACGGTACCTGGGGTTCGCTCACGCAGACGTGACGGGTACAGGCCGGCTCAGGACACCACTCCGAGGGGCCGCGCCGGCGGGGCGAGCGTACCTTTCCACCGACGCCCAGAGCCTTGGGCGCAGCCGTACCGCCGCCCGAAGGCGCGACGTCGAACGGGGGAGGGGGACGGGTCGGGTTCTGTCCAGGGGTCGGCTCCTCCGGCGGGCTTGGTCACGCCGGAGGAGCCGCAGCTGGTCGGCCCCCATCGGCGGGAGATGAGAAAGGGCCGTCCCGAGCTGCTCTTCAGCTCTCCCTGATCCAGACGGCCAAACACCCACGCCTCGCCACTCCTCGCATCCTGTCTCGGATCTGCGCACGGAGGTCGGGAGCCGTTCATCACCGGCTCCCGGAGCTACTGCGAGGACGGTGACCGCATCGACGACCCTTTCCGAGGCCGCGCCGTTCATGACGGTCAGCGACCTCAACGTCTCCGATGACACCGTCGTGGCCGTCCAGCCGACGAGCACGATCCTGCCCGGCCACGCCTCAGCAGGCACCGGAGTTGGAACGCCCTGACCTGCAATTTTCCAACTGGCCCCTGCCGGTTGGAACGGTTCCGGGCTGTGGCTGTCCCGGCTGTTCCACTGGAATGAATTCGCCAGGACACCGTCGGGGCCCGCATAGACACACGCCTCGTGCGGGGGCCGGTTTTTGAAACTGGCCCCGGTTCCCGCGCCGGTTGAAACTGGTGCCGCTCTGCCAGGAGCCGGAGTGCGGGAGGGCTTTTCCAACGTCGTGTGCCGGTTGGAACGCCGGGTGGGCCGGTTGGAACTCCTCGGAGAAGTAGGCGGCCGGCAGGAGCGCCGGACCGGCGAGGAGTGTTCGCTGGTCCGGCAGCGTCCGATCATGCGGCACGTACCGGCCCCGGGACACGGGAAGGTACCCGTCCTCGGCCACCGTGGTGCCGGCCTGCAGCGCCGTACGCCGTCTGCGCGTGGGCGGTGCTTCTACGATGCTCCTGTGACCACTCGCCGCGCTCTTGGCGCAGGACCCCAGGTTTCCGGGTCCAGCAGTATCCGCGCAGCCGAAGCCGACATCAGCGACGCCCTGCCCGGCATACGCCTGCCGGACCTTCTTGAGCTACGAGCGCGTGGGGTGGTCGGGTCCCGCCTCCCTGGGACCGCAGGCACGCGTCGGGTTCTCGGGGCCGGTGCCGTGGACGACGAAGCTCCGCCGGCCTAGCGCGCTTCGACTGAGGGACGGGTCTCGTCGTTGCGCTCCTGGTGGTGCTCGTCCCCACCATGGTGGTGGTGCCCGCCCGCACCACGATGGTGGCGGCGGAGTCGCCTGCTACCGGACCGGCACGGTGATGCCTACAACAGACCGAGCAGGGGTTGCGGGGCTGGTCTCTGTCTCCCGCAGTGTGCCGGTTGCCGTGCCCCGGTCTGGGGTGGCCCGACTCACCGTCGGCAGGCCTCTGCCTTCATGGGGTGGTCCGTCGTCGGCTGATGGTTCATCCGGGCTCCGAAGCCGTATCCGTTTCAGGCAGGTCTGTGGCTGCGGGTAGCTGCGTTTCCGCGCTCTTCGTGCTGTTCGCGTGTTCCCGGGAGGCGGCTGCTTCCTCGTCCGCGCCTGCCTGGGTATATGCCTGGGCGGACTGTTCCCATGCCTCCCGCACTTGAGCCGCATCGGCGCCGGCGGTGGTCAGTGTGGTGGCCAGCTCGCCCCACGCTTCACCCGCCCGGAACCAGTCTTTTGCCGCGGTCAGCATCGCAGCAGCCTGCTTCCCCGCCACGACAGCCTCATCAAAGCGGCCCAGCCCCCGGTACGTGGTGCCGAGGTTGTTCCAGGCGGTTGCTTCGCCGTGGGTGTCGCCGATCTGTTGGTAGATGTTGCGGGCGGTTTGGTGGGCGTGGAGGGCTTCGTCGAACCGGCGCAGCTCTTTGAGCGTTCTGCCGAGGTTGTTCCAGGCACCGGCTTCGCTGTGGGTGTTGCCGGTTTGTTGGTGGAGGTTGCGGGCGGTTTCGAGGGCGTGGAGGGCGTCGTCGAAGCCGCGCAGGTCCTGGAGCACGGTGCCGAGGTTGTTCCAGGCATCGGCTTCGTCGTTGGTGTTGCCGGTTTGTTGGTGGAGGTTGCGGGCGGTTTCGAGGGCATGGAGGGCGTCGTCGAAGCCGCGCAGGTCCCGGAGCACGGTGCCGAGGTTGTTCCAGGCATCGGCTTCGTCGTTGGTGTTGCCGGTTTGTTGGTGGAGGTTGCGGGCGGTTTCGAGGGCGCGGAGGGCGTCGTCGAAGCGGCGCAGGTCCCGGAGCACGGTGCCGAGGTTGTTCCAGGCATCGGCTTCACTGTGGGTGTTGCCCATCTGTTGGTGGAGGTCGCGGGCGGTTTCGAGGGCGTGGAGGGCGTCGTCGAAGCGGCGCAGGTCCCGGAGCGCGGTGCCGAGGTTGTTCCAGGCATCGGCCTTGTTCCGAGTGTCTTTGAGCTTGGTGCAGGCGTCGAGTGCGAGGGCGTTGACTACGACGTGGTCTTGGAGGTGTCGTCGCCATTGCAGGTAGGGGCCGAGTGCGGAGCTCAAGTTCAAGGCGGCGTGGGGGGGTGTGGGCGGTGGCCATGAGGTTTTGGCGTTCGGCGTCGAACCAGTCCAGCGCCTGGTCCCGGTCGGTGAACCGGGCGGAGACCGGGCTGCCAGGGGGGTTGAGATGGGTGTTGGCTGCTTGGGCGTGTTGGATGTAGTGGTGGGTGAGCCGGTCGCGGGCCTGGTCGTAGCGGCGCCGGGGTGTGCGGGCGCGGTCCATGGTGGCTGTGGCTTGTTCGTGGGCGTAGGCGCGCAGGAGGTCGTGCATCTGCCATCTGCCGCGGACGGTTGGGGTGCGTTCGATGAGGTGGCTGGTAGCGAGCCGCGCGAGAAGGCGTTCGGTGGCCGGCTGCGGCTGGTCGGCCAGGACGGCCGCGGCGGGGGTGGAGATATTGGGGCCGGGGTTGAGGGCGAGCAGGCGGAACAGGTCCTGTTCTTGCGGGGTGAGGCGTTCCAGGGACTGGTCGAACATGGTCCGCAGACTGCGTTCACCGTCGTCCAGCCCGTCCAGGACGCTTTCTGTGCTGCCGAGGGCGTCGGCGCGTTCGGACAGCGGCTGCCCTGGGTCCTGGGCCAGCAGGGCCGCGGTGATCTGCAGGGCCAGCGGCAGATAACCGCATGCCAATGCCAGCCGCTCAGCCGCTTCCGGGTCTTCTCCGACCCGCGGGTCGTCCGGGTCGTTGTTTTTCAGGGCTGCCTCGAGGAGGGCGACGGCGTCTTCGGGCTGGAGGCGGTTGACCGTCCGCATCCGGCCCAGCCCGGTAAGCCGGTTCCGGGACGTGACGAGCATCCCGTGATGGCCCGGCGGCACCAGCGGCTGCACCTGCGCGATCGCCGAGGCGTTGTCCGCCACCACCAGCAGCCGCTCACCCTTCGCCTGCCGGGCGTTGAGCTGGGACCGGTAGAGCGCGTCCCGTCCGGCCCCGGGCGGCGGGAGGTGCTCGTGCGGCACACCGAGCGACCGCAGGAGCGCTTCCAGTGCCTCCTCGGCCCGCGCCGGCTGGGGGTCATAGCCGTGCAGGTCGACCAGCAGCACACCGGAGAACCAACCCCGGTTCTGTGCGGCGTGCCCCGCGGCGTAGGCGAGGGTGGTCTTCCCGACCCCGCCCCACCCCGACAGCACAGCCACCGCGGGCCCCTCATCAGCACGGTCGGGATCCAGCACACCGAGGATGTACGCGAGGTCGTCCTCACGCCCGGTGAACCCGACGGGCGGCGGCGGCAGCGCGTCCAGCGCCGTAGGCACCGGCGCGTACTGCTGCACGTACGTGTTCGCGGTCATGGTGCCGTGCCCCAACACCTGACTGTGCGCGAAATCCGCACCGCGGAAATCACTCCCCGCCGCCCCCGGCGCCTGTACCTGGCGCTGCTGAGGCTTCCCGCTCTTCTTGCCCTTGCTCTTACGCTTGGCGCTGTTCTTGCCCCCCACAACCATGTCCTACTTGTCGTAGTTGTTCGTGACGGTCATGGTCCCGCTGCCCAGCACCTGACTGTTCGTGAACGAAGCCTGACTGAAGTCGTTATGCACCGCCTCCACCGGCTTGGCGGCCTCGGCCTGGGCCACCAATGCCTGCAACTCGGCCACCACCACCCGCTGCTCTGCAACGGGCAGCTCTTCCAGAAGCGTCTCCAGGCGCGTCTGCCACCGCGCGACCTGCGCGATCTGCACCCGCTGTGCGCCTTCACCGTCGCCGGCTGCTTCGAGCACCGACCTGGTCTGGTCCAGGCGCTCCAGTTCGGCCTGCTCGCGTCCCGGCTCTCCCCGGCCGAACAGGCGGGCGAAACCCTCCCGGATCCCGCTCCACGCATCCGTTCCCGCAGCCTGCACCACCGCGCTACCTCCGGCAGCCGCGACAGCGATGAGTCCCTCGACCAACATGGCATTCCCCCGCATCCAACAGACAAGGACCTCAGCCTAGTTCGACCACACGGCGACTATCAGCATGTCTACGGAACCGCAGCCGGAACCCGCCCAGCATGTCCAGCTGCGCCCTCCTGGCTTTGTTCCGAGTTTGGACGGCAGTTGTTCACCGCCTCGGGAGGCGATTGGATCAGGCCGGGGTCGATGTTCTGGAGAGCGGCAGGCGCCTGATCCGGAGCCCGTTCCGGGTGCCGGATGAAGAGGGCCCAAGGGGATGTCGTGGAGTGGTCGAAGGGGTTGCTCGGGTTCACGCCCATGGGCGTCTCCGGAGCGGTCTTCCTGCTACCGGTCCAGGTCAGTGTGCTCGGCGTGCCGAGCCCGGCCGTGGCCCCTACGAACCTGCTCTACAACGTCGTGGCCGGCCCCGGCGCTCTCAGCCGCTACTGGAGGGCCGGACAGTAGCTCCGGCAGCCTGGTGCCTTCCTGGTCTTCATACCTGCAGGGCAGCCTTGAGGCGATTACTGCCGTCGAGCAGGTCGCGAACACTCTCACTCGAGCACCGAGGGGTCGTCGACCCTGCGATATGGGCAGCACTGCGCGATACCATCCTGACCGCCGCCACCAAGATCCAGGAACGCCACCGGAGCGCCATGGCCAAGGGCCGCCCGATTGGGGGGCGTCCCTCTCACCGGTGACTGGATTGCCGGTTGGACGCTTCAGGAGATCCAGAACCCCTACGAACTGCTCCTTGCCGTCAAAGGACGTCACGGTTACGTCGTACTACATCGAAAACTGCTTGATCGCTAGGCGGCCCAATCTGAACGAACAGCGCGATTTGGGCACGGTGTTACACGTCGCGATCTGTGCTGCCGGGCGGGTGAGCGAGTTGTCGGCCTCCCGGCGATGAAGGAAGGTCTCCCGGGCGCCTGCCGGAGAGTCGGCCTCGGTCGCGGCATCGCCCCGGCGTTCATGGTGATGACTGGCTGGCTCTTGGGCGGGCGCCGGCTCGCGTCGAGCCGGCGGCTGATCATGATCCCGCGGCGCTTGTCGAAGCGCGGTCCTGGCTACAGCTCAACCTTCTGAACGGGGGAGCTCCGACTGCTGGTGCGTACCGGGGGCATGCCTATGTCAAAATCACGATCACTCCACACTATGTAGGGATTGTGATGAAGAGATGCACGGGCGGGGTCTTCCGCTCGGGAAGCGCGGCTGCACCAGCGTTGCTGCGACGAATAGCCCTCGGTGTCGCCGCCGTTCTGGCGGCGCAGGCGGCGTCGATGTCCTTCGAGACAGGGGCGGCCTTCGGCGCGACGCGCCCGGTGCAGCAGGTGCCCGCCGGCGCCGAGAACGACAAGCCGGCCGCGTCGTCGGCCGATTCGGTTGCCGCGGCGCTGCTGATGGCCCGTTCCCAGCGACGGAAGATCGAGGCACTGTCGGAGCGTACGGCGACCACCGCCACCTACGCTCTGCCCGATGGCGCGTTGCAGACCACGAGCTACGCGGGCCCGATGTGGCAGAAGGACGATGGCGGGCAGTGGAGAGACATCGACACGAGTCTCACGGATACGGGAACCGCACTCGAACCGGATGTGGCGGCCGCGGTCATCAAAGTCTCCGACGGCGATGACACCGCGCTGGCTTCGGTGACCAAGGACGGAAAGTCCTTCGCGATGGGCTGGGAGGAGCAGCTCCCAGCTCCCACTGTGGACGGCGACACCGCCCGATACGACATCGGTGACGGCCAGAAGCTGACTGTCACCGCGCTGTCGCAGGGATTCGCACAGAGCGTCGTCCTTGACCAGGCACCCGACCGGCCACTGGAGTACCGCATCCCCATCGTGGTCAAGGGACTGACGCTGTCGAAGGCGCCCTCCGGCCGACTGCTGCTGAAGGACACCAAGAACAGACTTGTCGCCGAGGCCCCGGCTCCCATGATGTGGGACTCCTCCAAGGACGAGCGCTCCGGCGAGTCCAAGCACCTCGCGGAGGTGGAGACCACCGTCGAGACCGCGAGCGACGGCGCGCAGACCTTGGTCCTGTCACCGGACGCCGGGTTCTTCGAGAAGGACCTCACCTACCCCGTCACCGTGGACCCCACCTCAACCCTCGCCGCGTCCACAGACACCTGGGTGGCGACCAACTACAACGACTCCCAGGTCTCCTCCACGGAGCTGAAGTCGGGCACGTATGACGCTGGCACCACCAAGGCGCGTTCCTACCTGAAGTTCGACGTGACGCCGTTCAAGGGCAAGCACATCATCGACTCCAACTTGGCGCTGTATTCGTACTACTCCTCCACCTGCGACACCACGGGGGCCGGTACGCAGGTCCGGCGGGTGACCGCCGACTGGTCGTCCTCCGCGATCACCTGGGCGGTGCAACCTGCCACTACGGCGACGGGGGCGGTGACGAACAAGGCCGCACTCGGGTGGAAGTCTTCCTGCCCCGCGGGCACGGTCGACTTCGGCATCGACACCATCGTGCAGGCGTGGGCCGATGGCGCGCCCAACTACGGCCTGCGCGTCGCCGGAGCCAGTGAGAGCGACTCCACCACCTGGCGGCGCTTCCGGTCGGCGAACTACGTCTCGGGCGACGGTTCGAGCGAGCCTCACCTCACCGTCACGTACAACTCCTTTCCCGCAGGGCCGTCCTCGACTGCCATCGCACCGGCTCAGGTCAACGCCTACAACGGCAAGCGATACGTCACGTCGCTGAACCCCACGTTGAGCGCGAAGGTCACGGACCCCGACGGGTCCCGCACCAAGGCCGAGTTTGAGATCACACCCGATCCGGCCACCGCCAACACCACGTACACCTACACCGGCTCCTCGGGCGCCGTGGCCTCGGGCTCGACAGCGAGTCTCACCGTCCCCGCGAACAAGACCCTCCCCTCCGGAGCGGGCCTGAGATTTCGGGTTCGGGCGCACGACGGGACCGACTACGGACCCTGGACGGGCTACACCGCGTTCCAGCTCAATACCGCCAAGCCCGTTGCTCCCGTCATCACCTGCGAGACGTACGCCGCCAACAGCTGGTCTGCTAAGTCCGACACTGCGGTGAACTGCAAGCTCGACACCGAGTCAACCGACGGGGCCGGCTACCACTGGGGACTCGACAACAAGGCGTTGCCCAACAAGAAGCTCGACACGACCAACGGGACGGGCGGAGACGCGCTCACCGTCAGCATCAACCCCGCCGAGGGATGGCACACCCTCTACGCCAAGACGGTCGACTCCGGCGGAAATCTCTCGACCGGCGAGCCCTCCGCCTACAGTTTCGGGGTCGGCACCGACGGGGCGGCCATTCTCTCGCCCATGGACGGCGACGACACCGCCCGGCGTATCACCCTCGCCGCGAAGGGGCTCAGCTCCTACACCGGAGTCACCTGGCAATACCGACGGGGCGAGGAGGACACCTGGCGCATCGTGCCGGCCGTGAATGTCACCGCCTCGGGAAGCGCTGTCTCGGCGTGGCCGGTCAAGGTCACCGGCGGCACCTCGGCCAGGCTCGTCTGGAACGTGACCGACACGCTCGCGGAGGACGGCGCGGTCGAGCTGCGCGCCGCCTTCACCGACGGCACAACCGTCGGACAGACCCAGATCGTCGAGTTCACCCTCGATCGCGACGCGGGATACGCGCAGTCAAGTGATGTCGGTCCTGGGGAGGTGAATCTCCTGACGGGTGACTTCACCTTGTCCGAGACGGACGCCGAGGCATTCAACAGCGCCGTGGCCCGAACGTTCTCATCCCGCGCCAACAGCACCGACGAGGAGGGCATGGCCAGGATCTTCGGTCCAGGATGGATCTCGTCGATCGTCGGAGACGTGGCGGACGACCAATACACGCAGATCAGGAAGACGTCCGCCACCTCGGTGGAGCTGCTGTCGGCCGACGGCTCAGCGATCGCTTTCACGGCCACCGGCACCGGAGGATGGGCGACCGAGTCGGGCGTCAGCGGTCTGACGCTCACCGGCAGCCTGACTGGCGACAAGTTCACGATCAAGGACACCGACGCCAACGTCACGGTCTTCGCCAAGGCGGCGGGCGCCACCCCGACCTGGGTGTTCTCCTCAAGCGCGGCCGCCGTCGACGACACCACGATCACGGTGGTGTCGGAAGCCGTTTCGGCGGACGATGCATCCGTCACCCGCCCCAAGTACGTCATCGCACCGAACGCAGGCGCGAAGGCTCCGGTCTGCCAGGCCGACCCGTCGACCAAGGGCTGCCGGGTCCTCGAGTACGTGTACTCCAACGCGACCACGGCCACCGGCGGGTCGCTGGGCGACTTCAAGGCACAGACCCAGTCGATCAGACTGTGGGCCACCGACCCCGGTGCCACCAAGGCCACAGCCGAGACCGTCGCCCGGTACGCCTACGACTCCTCCGGCCGGCTGCGCGAAGCGTGGGATCCCCGCATCACCCCCGCGCTCAAGACCGTCTACACCTACGACTCCGAAGGATTGGTGAAGACCCGCGCGGAAGCCAACGAGCTTCCCTGGACCTTCACCTATGGCAAGGCAGGATCAGCGCCCACCGCAGGTGCTGGCATGCTTCTGAAAGCGTCCCGCCCCGCACTGGAGGAGGGCTCCACGACGACAGTGTCAGGAACCTCAGCCACGTCGGTGGTGTACGGCGTGCCGCTGACGGGGACTCGGGCACCCCACCAGATGGACACGGCGACTGTCTCCACGTGGGCCCAGGAAGAAGCCCCAACAGACGCCACCGCCGTCCTCCCGGCGGATGTCACACCCGCCTCCCACAACGGTTCCGAACTCGACGCCGGAGCCTACAACCGAGCCGCTGTCACCTACCTCAGCGCGAACGGCGACGAGACCAACACGGCCACCGCTGAAGGCGCCCTGGACGTGACCGAGTACGACGCCTTCGGCAACGTAGTAGCGGAGCTGTCAGCCGCCAACCGTGCGCTGGCCCTGGGCACCTCCACCGACGCCGCGGCGAAGCTCGCGGAACTCGGCCTCGGTGAGCTGACCACCTCGCAACGGGCGGAGGCCCTGTCCGACATCTCGGTGTACTCGGCGGACGGCGAGCGGCTCACCGACCAGTACGCCCCGCTGCGCTCGACCACCCTCGCGAAGGAGCTGGTGGGCTCCACCAGCGAAGCCACCCTGCCCGCGGGCACGAACGTCCTCGCCCGGCGGCATGTCTCCTACCGGTACGACGAGGGACGCCCGGCGGACGCCGCCGTTTCCGGACTGGCGACGTCGACGACGACGGGAGCATACGTCGAGGGATACGCCAACGACGCCGACAGCCGCACCTGGAGCACCCGGTACGACTGGTCCAACGGCCACCAGACGGCCGCCGTCGAGGACCCGACCGGCAAGGCGCTGACCGTGGCGACGACCTACGACTCCGACGGGCGAGTCACCTCCACGCGCCAGGCCGCCTCCTCCGGTTTGGACGCAGGGACGCTGACCTACCGGTACTACACCGCAGACGGAAACGGGATCTGCGGCGGCCGGACCGAGTGGGCGGGCCTACTGTGCGAGACGGCGCCGGCCGCGACCATCACCGGAGGGGGAAACCAACCCGCCGAACTCGTCACTACCCTCTATACCTACGACCGCTGGGGACAGCCGGTGGTCAAAAGGGAGTCCGCCAACGGCGTCATCCGCACCACGACCACCACAACCGACTCCGCCGGCCGCACGAAGAAGCTCAACGTGACCGGAGGCGTGGGTGAGACCACGCCCGCCACGGAGTACACCTACAGTGCTGAGACCGGGCGGCTGGCGGCAATGTCCACTGGCGCGAACTCCGTCTCCTACGGATTCGACGCCCTTGGACGTCAGGTCACCTACCAGGACGGCACCGGCAACACCACCACTAGCTACGACAAGCTCGACCGCGTCGCGAAGGTCACCGACTCGGCCCCGTCGACGAGGACGTACGCCTACGACTCATCAGACCGGATCAAAACCCTCACCGACTCTGTCGCGGGCACCTTCACCGCTACCTACGACGCCGACGACTCGCTCCTCACCGAGACGCTGCCCGGAGGGCTCGTCCTGACCGTGGACACGGACACGGTCGGCGCCGTACGGGCGAAGGAGTACAAGAACGCCGTCGGGACGACCGTGCTCTCCGACATCACGTCATACACGGTGCACGGACAACAGGCCGGCCGGAGCCAGACCGACGGCTCCACCACGGAGACCGACTACTCCTACGACAGCGTCGGCCGCCTGACCCAGGTGGCCGACCGAACGGCCGGAGGCTGCACCGCCCGCTCCTACACCTTCGACCAGAACAGCAACCGGACCCGTCGCGCCACCGCGTCGGACGACTGCGACAGCACAACCGCAGACACGGTGAACACCTCCACCGCATACACCTACGACAGCGCCGACCGCCTGCTCGGCGAGAACATCGCCTACGACGCCTACGGTCGCACGATGCGGACCGACGGCACTGAGCTGACGTACTTCACCAACGACCTGGTGCGCTCCGAGACGTCCGGCACCACACGCAAGACCTGGAGCCTGGACGGGGTGGGCCGTCTCCACAAGGCGGTCACACAGACGCAGGACTCCGGCGGCGCCTGGACGACATCGGGCACCGACACCAACCACTATGGGGCAAGCGGTGACAGCCCCTCCTGGAGCCAGGACGAACAGGGGATCGTGACACGCAACGTCACCGACCCGACAGGCGGCCTCGCCGCGATCACCTCGTCCACGGGGGACACAGTCCTCCAACTGACCAACTTGCACGGCGACATAGCCGTCCGTCTGCCCCTGGACAGCGCCAAGCCGGTCGAGGTGCAGCGGTACGACGAATACGGCAACCCCCTGGATGGCACAGCGGCGGCCACCTACGGATGGCTCGGCGGCTACCAGCGGTCGGCCGACACTGTCAGCGGCCTCACCCTCATGGGCAGCCGCCTCTACAGCCCGGCCACCGGTCGATTCCTGCAAACGGACCCGGTGTACGGCGGCAACACCAACGCTTACGTCTACCCGGCAGATCCCGTCAACACCTATGACCTGGACGGCCGCTTCGTCATCGCCATCCCCGTCTACTTCGCGGCGGAGTGGGCGCTGACAGCGCTAATCGCGCTCATCGCGGCATCCGTCACGGCGTGGATTTGCCACACCTTCGGCTGCTCGATCACCGTTACGGGAACGGGCGTCCGGATACCGTGGCCGGACAAGCAGTCCAAGACAGCGAAGAAGTACAAGAAAAAAACCTACTGGGGTTACAAGATCTACCGGAAGAACGGCGGCCGGATCTATAAGTACGGCATCACGAGAAAGGGGCCGTCCCGACCCAAGTCCCAAATCGGATCCTGCGAGAGGTATTACAAGCGAGCCTGCGGCTACAAGATCATTTGGCGTGGCAAAGGTTGGTACAATGCACGCATGTGGGAGGCTGGAAAGATAACCAAGTACGTGGGTCACCACGGACATTGCCCCCCGGGGCAGCTCAAGAGCTGCCGCTGATCCGCAGGCTTGATATCGATGGGGTGTCCCGGTTTATCGGGACACCCCATCGGACTTGAGAAGGGATAGTCGTGCGAGAAGACCGATTCTGGGAAATTATCGAAGAACTGGAAGGGTGTGCCGACGAAGCGTCAGTACATGAGTTGACTGAAATTCTCTTGGGCGAGGAAGACGAGCATGTAGCAGAATTTCAGAGAATCCTCGAAGAACACCTGACCGAACTCCGTCAGTTCGCATCTGCGACGGGACTCTCGCTCACCGAGTCGCAGGCGTGTGCGGTTGTAGCGGCAGGCAGACCGGTCTACGCGCAGGTGTTTGAGAATCCAGCAGCATTCAAAGACCGCCGGTGGGAATGCGACGAGTCCGCCTTGCTGGTGCGGGCTGCTCCAGAAGTGCTTGGTTTCCTTGAACGGATTCCCGAGCACTCCGCCCTGAGGGGCTGGTTGGACGTCCGATTCGGTTCGGATATCAAAATCCCGGAGGTGTACGAGGAGTCCGTCGAGCAAGTCAAAGAATTGATCGAGGATTCGCTGGAATGGATTGCCTGGTGGGAAAAGGCTGGAGCGACTCGCCTCTTCGTTACTCTTGATGTAATGAAATCGTCGGAGCTGCAGAATGAACCCTCTCTCCGCCGCGTTCACGACATCCTCGAATTCAGCATGAATGTCGACGCCGGACGTATTCGTCGGCTGCGGATGCCAGGAAAGTCGAAAAACGCGTACGAATACGCACGTGAGGACCTGGGGAACTGCATGGAGGAGTTGGCACATAAACTGTCTCTTGGCGCGATTCCGGCTCTCCCCTCGTGAGACACCAGGCTGGCCCCACGCTCAGCCGCGAATCCAGGGCCGGCGGCCTTCAGCGAACCGCGTCGTACGCAGGCACGCTCGGGGCGGTTTGGAGCGGCCTCACGAAGTCGTCGCAAGCCATCCAGGCAGCACACCACCACCGACAGATTCAAGCGCTGGCGCGTCTTCGGTCTGTTGGAGAGGATGTCCGTTTCATATCAGCTGGGAGGAGACACGGCATGACGACGTGGGAGTACCAAACTGTCGATGCGATTGACAAGCTTCGGTTCGTGCAGCTCTTGAGAGTTAATAGCGAGCAGGGGTGGGAGTTCGTAGGGTCGGAGACCTTCGACGATGGTAGTAAGTTGCTGATCTTCAGGCGCCCCAGGGCGGGCGTGTGACCGGGGTACGTGCTCAGCCGGCCGCCTGTGTGCTGGGGTAGGGCGCGGGCAGGTCGTGCCGACAGGGAGTCTGCGGGACCGAGCCTCCCGCCAGCCTGACGGCCCGGCCCGCTCCGGACCGTGTACTTTTCCGACAGCTCCGGGTGATCACGGTGGCGACGCTGCTCACCGGTACCACCGGAGTGCCGCTCGGTGGTCCGGACCGCCGCCCGCCATCCGCCAGAAGCTGCGGGCAGGTGACCCCGGCGCCTCGCCGTCCGGGCGCCTGCTGCGCACCGCCCGGATCACCGGCACCCGCGAGTTCCGCCGCGGCCGTGTGCTCCGGGGGGTGCCAGGGTGCGCGCGTGTCGTGCGCGCGCGAGGCGGTGAGCTCCGGCGGGCGGTGGGTCGCCCGGGGTGGGCGTTCCGTCACCGGCTCCACACGCCAGCCGCCCGCCCCGGGCACCGGGCAGCCTCCCACAGCCGCGCCCCGCCCCGGGGCCGGGGCCTCTTCCCGGCGGTGCCCGCCAGCCCCACAGCGGACACGGGAGAGGGCCGACTGCTGTGAGTGGGCGTGTTCGTGGCATCGGCCGGGTGTCAGCGGGATAGGGCGCTGGGCGCCTGGCCACGAAGCTGGTTACGGGCATGTTCGCTGTCATGAGGTGATCAAGTGGCTGCTGTTCTCTGCCTGGCAAGCGGTTGATCGGCTGCCGTGGGAGGGGCTACTCACCGGCCTATATGCCAGCCGCCCGCCTCGGGCCCTGGCACTCTCCCATGTCACGTCCTGTCCCGGGCAGCTGCCGGGGAGTGCGGGGCGAACGCACCGCGGCAGGTCCCGGGGCTTCTGTAGCTGGGACGTCAGCCCTGGACCTGTACCAGGACCTCTCGTCAGAAACGGCCTAGTCGTTGATGCCCAGGACTGTGCGCGCGCAGCTGAGGAATTCCTTCATGGCCTCGTTGTGCTCTCTCCAGCACTGTTCGAGCAGGGGGCCTATCTCAGGCTCCATGCAGTCGCCGAGGAGGGCCGACGCCTGCCCTGTGTCCAGGGCCGGTAGCCGGTCGAGGGCTGCGGAGGCCGCGTCGTGCACCTCCACCATGTTCGCGGAACCGGCTCCATACGCGGCACGGAAAGAATCCAGGGCTTCCACAGCCCGGCGGGCATCCTCGTACTCGGGCATCCAGGCACGGACATTGGTCAGCTGCATATGGAGCCGGTACGCCTCACCTCGCTGGCGAGCGAGCCGTTGGACGTTCTGCGCCGCATTCAGAACGCGCGTGGACGCGGTGGTGAGGGAGATGGGAGCGACAAGCTGGACCGCCCCCCAGGCGTGGAGGAGTTCGTCGTAAGCGGGCGTGGAGGCGCCCGTGTCGGGCTCCCGGTACAACGTGTGCAGAACTCGGCCGAACGCCCTGTCAGCGCGGATCAGGTCCGTCGCCGCGCTTATCCGCTGCTCACGCAGAGCCGCGGCGAGGGCCGCAGATGCGGCGTGTTCGGCCTGTTCCCGGACTGCTTGGAGGGTCGCTGCCGCAGCCGTTTCCGCTGCCTCCTTCGCGGCTTTGGCCTGCGCGACGCCCCCGCCGGCTTGCACCCGGGAGCCGAGCCAGACCCCAGCGAAGGTGACCACGATGGGGAGGAGCCAGACTATGAGCGCCTGGTGCTCCTTGAGGAAATTGATCACGCTGTGATCCTCCCCTGCGGAGTGCTTCACCGGGAGGCCATCTTGTTTCGGTGTCTCTCCCCCGGGGTTGGTGCTTCGGGGCCAGCCTCACCGGGTACTCGTGTCGGGCGCTTGCGAGATGGCAGGCCGGTGGGAGTCGTCCGGGCTGTCGTTCCGTCACCGGTGCCACGCGCCAGCCGTCCGCCCCGGACCCGCGCAGCCTCCCACCCCGACCGCCCCGGCCTCGGCCCTTGTTCCCCTGGTCCCGTCCACGGCTCCGCCGGTCCCGGTCCCGGCCCCGGTTCTGCCGGTTCCCGCGTCGCGGCGGTCTGTGCTCCTCCTGGCGGCCTCCGTCGGCTTCCTCGCGGCCGCCGGTCTCCTCTATGTCCTGGCCGATCGCCCCGGCTTTAGGGAGCCGCTGGAAGCCACCGCGACGATCATCGGCTCGCTCATCACCGCTGCCGGTGTTCTATGGACCATCTCCCGGGCATTGAGCCCCCGGTAAGGCAAGCGGACTCGGGCAAGCCCGTCTCGGAGGAGGGCTTGCCCGGGTCGGGCCAGGCTTGCCCGCACCGCTGCGACTTGCCCGGGCCAGTAACCAGGTGTGAGTGGGCGCGTTCGTAGCCCGGCGCTCGATCGTCCGGTTATGGCCGGTACTACGAGCATTGCTGTATTCGCCGCAATCCTGGCCGTATTTATCGTGGCCGTAAACGGGAGGCATTGACATTCGGCCAGGAAGTACTATTTCCTGTGGACCCGGTTTTGCGGCGGTTAGCCTCAATGACCTTATCCCATTCCTGCTTCGCTAGGCGGGCAGCCTCGGGCATCTCCTGCTCCGCTAGCGTGTAATAGTAATCG
This sequence comes from Streptomyces sp. NPDC101178, assembly GCF_044767965.1. Classification (NCBI taxonomy): domain Bacteria; kingdom Bacillati; phylum Actinomycetota; class Actinomycetes; order Kitasatosporales; family Streptomycetaceae; genus Streptomyces; species Streptomyces sp. NPDC101178. The sequence continues at coordinate 36,213 of NZ_JBIWOZ010000006.1, read as the reverse complement.
GCTTCGATCCGGGCCTTCTCATCCTTCTCTAGCTCGGCCAGGCGAGCGGCCTCGGCCAGGTTTTCTTCCTTCACCGCAGCCAGGCGAGTTGCCTCGGCTTCTAGCCGTTCGGCTTCGTCGCTGACGTAAATCGCGCGTTGCTCCAGAACGCGCACCATTCGTTCGGCCTCGTCCTTGTGATGCTGCGCCTCGCGGATGATGGTGTCCGCTGTCTGACGGGCGGTGCTCAGTAGTTCCTCAGTTGCTTCCTGTGCCTGCCGTAGCTGTTCCTCCTGGAGCTGATTGGCCCGGGCGTGGCGGACATGGCGGTTGCCGGCTGCGGCGAGGGCGGCTTCCACCTCGCGGCGGGCTGCTGCCAGGATCTCGGCGGCATCGTTCCGAGCCTGCTGGATGAGGGCGTCGATGACGCGCTTCCTGGGCGCCCGTACCTCTTCCTCCAGGTCTCTGACGCTGACCCAGCGGTCGTACCACCGCTTGACGAGCGTGTCGGACCGGGGAGTGCCGGTGATGTCTGTGCCGAGCTGCTCGACGGTGCGTACGAACTCGATCAGGAATTCGTATGTGGGCAGACGCTTGCCGGAGAGCATGTCTGAGATCCCGGAAGGCGTCACCCGGTGTCGGGTCGCGGCCTTGGAGATCTGTTGGTAGGAGGGCTCGCCCGAGCGGATGCGGAAAGCGGTCAGATCTCGGGCGAAGGCAGCCCGAGCAGCCGCGGCTGCCACGATGGCCGCACTGTCTTCTGGAGCGGCATCGGCCGGCACTGTCATCGCTGTGTCGTCTCCCGTGGTCGCTGTTGAGCTGTCATCACCGCAGCTTAGAGAGCGAGTAGACGGACGGTCTGGGAAATTGTCGAACAATCTTGAACAACAGGATCGTTCATGATCAGGCCCGCTCCGTCCAACATCCAACCGCTGCGTCCGAGTCCTGCCGAGACCGTTCGGGTGGCTGGAGCAAGCGGGGTGCGGCGGGCTGAGATTGAGGCATGACCTTCATCGACGCAGCACTCAGCGCGTTCACATCGCTCCAGCCGTACCTCGTCGGCTTCCTCCTCGACCTCCCGGGCAACATCGCCGCCAACCTCGTCTGCGCGACCGGGGCAGCGCTCTTCGCTCACTTCAAGAGCCGGAGCACGACTCCGCCGGCCGTCCCGCAGATCGTCGAGGGCAGCACCACGCGCTCGGAGGAGCCGGACGCTCCGCACACCAACCACATCAACGACGCCGCCGACCACCCGCCCTGCCCCTGCACCCCGCCCTGCACGTGATCCTTCCTCCTGCCTTTGGTGCCGGCACCAAAGGCAGGACTCGCAGCGGATCGGTCGGCGGTTCGCCCTCCGGTCGGTTGACGGCCACAGCGCCCCTGGCTCCTGGCCCTCGTCGGCATACATCAGCGCGTGAGGCGGTGAATTCCGGCGGGCGGCGGGTCTGGCACGCCAGCCCGCGGTAGCTCAAGGGGCGCCAAGCCCCGCGCCCCGCGCCCCGCGCCTCCTGGCGCTGACCGGCGTGCGTCTTCCTGGTGATGTACCGGGCGTTCCCTGACGTCCGCGACGACGTTGGCCGCACTCACCGCGGCAGGTCACAGCGCCCTGCTCCCGGCTACTCACCACGCGGTCCGTCGTACTCACCATGCAGTACTCACCATGCCGTGGTGAGTGCGGCGTGGTGAGCCGTCTGCGGTGTGCGGGCTCCTGCCGCGCGTTGTGCCGGCTCCGCGTACCGACCGCGCCCGCCCGTCCGTTCGCTCGGCCCGGTCAGCCGGTCGGCTGGCCGCCGCGCTCCGGGGATGGGGCGGGAAGAGCGCTCAGCGGTCTCTCAGGGTCCCGCGAGGCGGCCCCGGCCCCTGAGGGCCGCCGGCCCCTTCCAGCCGCTTGTACGGGCGAGCGGCCGGTCCAGCCGTCCCGCGTCAACCGGGTGGCAAAGGGGGTGACACAGCGGGTGACGCAGGCGGTGACGAAGGCGGTGACATGGAGGGTGACAGAGGGGGTGACACTCAAAAATGGTGGCCTCGGTCATTCCCGCTGGCCAGCCCACAAATCGTTGTGGTGAGTTACCCAGACTTCCTCTTCTGCTGCCCTTCCTGTTCCCGGTGTTGTGGGGGAGTGGGGTGGTGGCGGTCTCGGAAGCCGGCGGGGCGCTGCGCTGGCTGTGGGTGATCGTGTCGGCCGGTGGCCGCCGCGATCCAGGGGCGCCGGGCGGGCAGAGAGGCTCGGCGGCCTCTCAGGCCCCTGATGGGCCACCGAGCCACCGGCGGTCCCATCAACCAATGTGGCAACCTGAGCCTTCCCCTTGCGGCAACCGAACAGCTCGCCTCCTCCGCCGACGAACCCGTCTCCGCCTCCGGCCAGGGCCCTGACTCCGGCAGCGGCAAATCCGGCGACTTCACTTCCGGCCCCTCCTCCTTCTCCGCCGCCGCTGAATAGGCAACTTGAGCCGAATGCGGAACCTTCTGATTCGGTGCGCACCTTGCCGGATACGACAGGACAGCAGGGCATGTCGCCGGGCCGGTGCAGCGCCCGTCCAGGGGTTCCGCTCGGCCCCAGCCGACCATTGGGACCATGCGCAGCCACGTTCCCGCGTGGTTGTGACCAGACTCGTGTTACCGGGCGCGGCGGCGTTTGCGTGGCCGGTGCGGACCTGGTCGCGATCGCGAGCCCTCGGATCTACCCGGCTGCCAGCCGTGGTGTGTCCCCGCCCTGTCAGGGAGCCGGCTGTTCGTACGAGGGGTCTCTGTGGTGACCCGAGACCGTCACTCCGAGCCAGGTTGACGGCGACTAACTTCGATGACGATCAAGGGATTTCGGCCGCTGAGCGAATTCCCTGGTCCTCAAGACGAGGTCATGGTGGTGACCGTGCTTCGAAGGTCCTTGTGCCGCGGGTGCCGCTTGCGCTTTGTCTTGGAGCGATTTCTTCCACGCCTCTGTGATGGTTTCTACAAGGTTCCTGTTTTTGGGTAGGCCGGTTGACCTGGTATGTGAGTGTGGGAGTGAGCAGAGACCCGGGATTTCGAGCGGTCGGTTATCTAGCTACAGCGGGTTCTGGGGTGGAACACAGAAGATCATCGGCTGCTGATAGCCGCCGGTACTGAAAGATTACGGTCTGTGGCTGAACAAGGCTGCTGCTTGCCATCTTCGGTTTGTCCAGATGGCGTCGCAGTCGCTGGTATGCGTTTTCCTGTCGTGCCAGTGTTTCGCCGCATCAGCCTGAGCCAGCTTGATGCACGGCACAGCGGACCAATCAAGGAGAAACGAATGAGCATGCAGTTACTGCGAGGCAAAGGGTCCTTGACGCGCTCCCGTGGCGCGTTCACCGGAGCCGCTCTCTGCTCCGCTCTCGCGCTCGGGGCTGTGCTGGCCAGTCCCGGTGCAGCAGTGGCCTTGACTGAGGTAGAGCGGAACTCCGCAACCGTCTCGGCGCAGGCCGCGTGTTCTGTCGTGTGGCGTGACGGCGTGGACTACGACGGACTCACCGCCGGCTACAGCTGGGCGTGGAACGTCCTTGTCGTCCAGGGAGCCACCGGCGACCGGGTCCGGGAAATCCAGTGCCTCCTCAACTACCACGGCAAGGTACTCCCCGTAGACGGGGACTTCGGCCCGCAAACCTTCAACAAGGTGTGGGAGTTCCAGGCTGCCAGAGGTATCACACGAGACGGCAAGGTCGGGCCGTCCACCTGGCGCCAGCTGCGCAAGTAGGGACCCACTTCAGCGGTGTCCAGGCCGCCACCCGCGAAGCCTGGACCCGCACAGCTTCCCGCGCCGACCGTGCCCGCCGTGGATCGGTCTGGTGCTCCTGGTGGTGAGGGCTGGCCGCACCGAGCGCACCGCACAGCAGGAAGCCGAAGCGCTCGCTGCCGAAGAAACCACAGCACGAGAGGAAGCCAAAAAGAACGGCCTCTTCGGCTTCCTCCGATAACCCCTCACCGCTCCCAGCACCCGCCGAAAACAATTCACGACTCAGCGATATCCGAGTGGCCCCGGGCCTTCCTCCGGGGCCACCTCATCTTTACGCGTAAACCTTGAGCTGTTTCCAACCTCAGCTTGAGCAGGTCAGATACAGGGTGAGGACCGCACCCGCAGCAGCCGCTTCAAGCGCTGAACACTTCGCGAGGCGCTGCAGGCGGTCGAGAGCCGGCAGGTCGGCAACGACGACGAAAGACGGATCAGCGCGCCGGCTCCGACGTGCCTCGCGCCTGGTCGCGGCCGGCGACCACCAGGTACCCATCGCTCTCGGGGGCGAAGGTCGTGGACTGCACCGTGAGCCCGACACTCCGCAACTGCGCCACGAGGTCCTCGTACTGGTAGGGCCAGATGGACAACCGCTCCGAGCATGCTCGCACTGCCCCATCAGGCTCGATCTGGGCGACCACGATCTCGAGGAAGTGTTCCTCCTCCCAGCGCTGCTCGATCTGCCAGTAGTAGCTGACGACCGCATCGCGGTCGTTGCGGCGGATGAGTCGATCACGGACGTCTACCCGTGAGCCGGCGGAGCGCACGAGCTCCCAGTTGCGAGAGTGCAGCACAAGGCGTCCGCCCGGATTCAGCAGCCGCGACATCGCTTCCAGTGCGTTCGGGCGCCCGGCTGCGCCCTCGGCGTGCCCGAGCGAGTTGCCGACGCAGAACACCAGGTCGAACGTGGAGTCCTCCAGGTGGTCGGGCAGCTCGTCCCAGCTCGCGCGCAGCGCTCGAAGCGAGACACCCTGCTCGTCGGCGACCTTCTCGGTCCGGCGAACCATCCCACTGCTGGCATCTGCGGCGACCACGTCCAGGCCAAGACTCGCCAGCCCGACGGCGAGCTGGCCGGTTCCGCATGTGCAGTCCAGGACACGCGCGTTGGGCGGCACAGAGCCCACGACATCACTGTAGTAAACCGCGGCTGCCTCGGTGGGGGTCAACCTGTCGTCCCCGATCAGCCACTCGTATACGTCGGAAAGCGCCCCATAACCAGCCACCGCGAAACCTCCATCACTCGACGACACGCGGGCGAGACCGCGCTGCGACTCGGACCTTGCGCCTCGCACTGTGCCGGACCGTGTCAGCGAAGCATTGAGCAGGACCCAACCACCTCCGGCCGCTGAGACTCCACCGGATTTCATGGGAAACCGCAGCACGCCGCACCGACGCAGGTCCCCCACTTCACCCGCACCCCATCGGCCACGATGGGGGCAACGAACCCTTCTCAAGCTGTGCCGCCTGAGCGCGAGTTGAACTGTCCTGCGCAACGACGAAGCTCCTGGTAGACGGGTTCTCGACCAAGATCACCCTTATCCGCCAGGAGCTTCGCGTGCTTGTCCACCCGTCCTCGATTGATCTGTCCAGCCGCACCCTGCGGTTCCTGACCGGACAGCTGACAGCCCGGCGGCAGGTGATCGGAACACGATGACGGCGCCTTCCGCCGCACGTCAGGCACTGCTCGCCCTGGCCCATCTTCGGTGCGGTGACACCTACGCCCAGCTCGCTGCCGGGTTCGGCATCGGGATCGCGACCGTCTACCGCTACATACGTGAAGCCGTCGAGGCCCTGGCCGCCCTCGCCCCGCCCTTGACCGAGGCGATCAAGACGATCCGGACGAAGGCGTTCGTGATCCTCGACGGCACCCTGCTGCCGATCGACCGCATCGCCGTCGACACCCCGTACTACTCCGGGAAACATAAACGCCACGGCATGAACGTCCAGGTCCTCACCGATCCGTTCGGACGGCTGCTCTGGGCCTTGCCGGCTCTGCCCGGCTCGACTCACGACCTGACCGCCGCGCGGCAGCACGGCATCATCGAAGCCCTCGCCGATGCGGAACTCAAATGCTGGGCGGACAAGGCCTATCAAGGCGCCGGCGGACCCGTCCGCGTACCGTTTCGGGGCCGCCGCCTCAAGCGGTGGAAGCGTCGCCACAACACCACCCACGTCAAGATCCGCTGCCTCGGCGAGCGGGCCATGGCCACCATCAAGGGCTGGCGCCTCCTGCGGAAGCTCCGCTGCAGCACCAACCGCATCACCGACGTGGTGAAGGCCGTCGTCGTCCTTCACCACGCATCAGCGTGAGGTTGGAAAAGGCTCATTGTGTAGCCGCTGCTGCCGTGCGCCGGTTCACCTGCAACGGATGCCCGTTCTGCTTCGCGATCACCTGTCGGACAGCGGTCCAGGTGAAAGCCCGAGGTTAATCGCATTAAACGCTGGCGGCCTGCACAACCCGTATGGGCTATGCAGGCCGACCGTCATTCCCCACGGCTCTTGAGAGGGGATCGTGATGACTACGACATGAAATCTGGAGAGATTACCTCAAGGCTCCACAGGTCGCCGTCTGCTGGGTAAGTCCCACGTTCCACTTCGGGATCCTTCACCACGTAGGCGGATACGCCGGTCGAGTCGGCGTGAACGATACGGTATCCAGGGTAGTTGAGCTCACGCTCTATGAGCCGGAGATCTGCCCTTTTCCGGAGTTCTTCTTCTACTTCCCACCAGGCTATGTAAGGCTCGCAGTCAACCTGAAAGATTTCGGACATACTGCGCCGGAGGCCCGGAAGTGAAGCCAGCCTATGCACTTGGACAGTCACCGACTGAATTACCCAGTCAGGCTGATCGATGCAGGTCACCTCCAGGATTCCATAGTCCCGACGCAGTACCCTATTTTCTCTTTTCCCTTGAATGTCATCCGCATACTGGAGTGGCATATCCTCGGCCACTTCACTAAGCCTCGCGCCCACCCTGAAGCCTAGCGCAGCTCCAGTGCAGATAATCTCTGCCATGAGTTCTTGACACTTCATCCCATTTTCTCCAGCGCCTTGATCAGGAAGTGCATTTCTGCTGCGCGATTCTTGGCGTTACCCCAGTTGTGGGCGTTCATCTCTGTCAGTGCGGACCTCGCCTTCGCGATCAGATCGTCCCTCAGAGGCTTACTGTTATTAAGCGTATCCAGTACCTTCTCAACACTCTTATCGGATGCCCATCCGTGACTCATGCGTAGCGGCTTGACGCCGATCCTACCGCCGTCGGTGGGGAAGATACCGATCTCATCCGCCCCAACGTGTGCGTGCGCACCCTTCGTGGGCCAGTCCTTGCCAGCTGTGGATATCCTTACACCACAGACTTCATTATGCACCAGGATGGCAGCATTACCCGCCATCACGTAGTAGGTGTGCACCACCGCAATCGTGAGATTGTACGTGCGGGCCTTCTCGATGAAGGGGCGATTTCCCTCAATTGAGGCACGTGCTCCGTCTGCCGTTTTGAGGTCCATACCCGGTTCGAGATCCGCCGCCTCTACCCATTCATCGCGAGTGGGTGACCAGAAGGGGTGCTCATGCGTCGCGATCAAGGACTCGATTCCGCGACCGGTCTTGACTGTCAGCTCATTGAAGGACTGGTCCTGATCCGTGACGATGAGATTCTCAACGGCGCGAGATTGAGTCTTTCCGGCAACCGGGTCCGTGGCGGTGACCATGTCGCCCGGTCTGATCGACTCGATGTTCTTTCGGGTGCCATCCCCCATGAGCACCTTTGTCCCAGCGAGGAAACACGTTGCGCACTTGATTACCCGCCCCGCGCGCGATTTATCGATAATATCTTCGATTTTGCCGAGACTCTTGACGGATTTAATTTTACCTGCCGGAGTCACAGCTACTGCCGCCCATAGGCAGTCGCTGAGGGTGGGGTCAGCTACGCATCGCTTGATGTCATTTAGCCCGGTGAGTTCCCAGAATATCTCGGATGTGACCTCATCAACCTTGGGAATGATAATATCTACGTCACCCATAATGCAGGGTGGGAGAGTGTCCCGGTACATGTTGATGAAGCATTTAGGCTTCTTGTTCTGCTCCTGCTTTACCTTGCGTTGCTCGGCGGCTAGCCGGCGCTGCTCTGCGAGTTCGGCTTCCCGCTTTGTGACGACGCCATCCCAGGCTGCCTGCGCGTCAGCTTTGGCCTCATCGGCGCTTTTTCCTGCATCCAGAGCTGCGTAACGTGCATCGTCAGCCGACTGATGGGCCTCTTCGGCAGATGCTCGCGCGTAGCTGGCTGAAAATTCGGCATCGGCGGCGGATTCTTCGGCCTTGGCAGCATCTTGCTGGGCACGGTCGGCTGCGTTGCGTGCCGTGGTGGCGGATGCCTTGGCCTGCGCGGCGCTGGTCTCCGCGCGGGCTGCGGCAGCGTCTGCTTGGGTCGCGTAGCCGGCTGCCTTCTTGGCGCTGGCTACGGCTGCGAGCCGGGACTTTTCCGCGTCCGCGGCCGCGTTGTTGGCAATGAATGCAGCCTGGGCTGCACGGTGGCTGTCTTCCCGGGCCTTGGAGGCGATCTTCTCGCCTTCGGCGATGAGCCGGTCGACCCGAGCTATGTGTGTGTAGGCGAGCTGGTCCTTGCGGTCGGCCATGTACTGGCCGGCCTGGATGAAGGTGTGGAGCTCGTCGGCGGGTGCGTTCAGCGCGATCTTCGCAGCTGACTTGACCTCGGGGCCGCCGTCGTTGTGGAGCTTCGAGGCCGCGGCCCGCTCATCGGTATTGCGGGCGGAGTACTGCGTGTTGTTCAGGAACGCACGCAGTGCGGTGCTGCTGCCGTCCGCCAATGCCGCCTTCGCTTTTTCCTTCGTGCTGGTGCCACCGGTGTTGTGGATCTTGCTGGCCTCCGCGCGGTAGTACGACTCGGCAACTTCGTGCTGCCCGGTCAGGTAGAAGTCCCGGATCTGCTCGTCCGTACCCTTCAACGCCTCGGCCGCTCTGGTACGTACAGCCTCATAGGGGCTGGTGGTGGAGAGGTCGGCGACCTGCTGACGCATTTCGTCCGCGGCACCGGCCTGCCAGCCGGTGCGCAGGTAGTTGAGTACGTCCTCGTCGGTGCCACTCAGGGCTTGGGCAGCGGCTTGCTGGCGCCAAGAGCCGAAGTACTTCATCGCACGAAGTGCGATCTCGCGGCCTTGCTTGGCGATAGCGGTCTTGTCCACTCCGGGCTTGGCGAGTTCGGCGGCGAGGTCCTTGATATCGTCCTCGATCGCCTGTCCGTCCGCGACCGATTTGGCCACGTCCCGGGTGAACTCGTACGTAACCGCCTGCTGCGTATTGGCCCGCTCGATAGCGGCATTGGTGCGCGTGGCAAGGTCTTCGGCCTCGGTTTCCCGGGCCAGGGTAAAGGTCGTCTTCGCCAGGGCGACGGCTCGCTCAGCGGTTGTTGCCGCAGCATCTGCGAGCTTGGCCTGTGCACTGGACTTGGTTGCCTGCTCCGACGCCTTCCACGCGTAGTTGGCCGCGTCCTCGGCCGCATCAGCAGCCTTATCAGCATGGGCAGCCGCAGCGTTGGCTGCGTCGCGTGCCTGGTTCGCAGCCGCGGCCGATTTGCGGGCCAGCGACTCGGCAGCGGTCGCTGCACGGTGCGCCTCATTTGCATGACGGCGAGTCTCGGCCGCCGCAGCCCTGGCCTCCGCCGCAGAACCACCAGCGGCTTCCGCATGGCCAGCCGCTTCGTCGGCGGCATCGGCTGCGTTTTGGGCGTTGCCGGTCGCTGACAGCGCCGCTCCGGCCGCATCTGCCGCAGCAAGGGATGCAAGGCCGGCCTGCTCGGCAGCCTTCGCGGACTTGCGGGCCAGGTCGCCGGCCTTCCTGGCTTCGGCCGCACGTGTGCGGGCCTCACCGGCCTTGTCCCGGTCCATACCGGCCGCGATGGCCGCGCTCGACGCCCGGCTGGCTGCCTCGGCAGCGGCCACAGCCGCGTTGGCGGTCTGCGCGGCAGCCAAAGCGGCTCGGCGAGCGGAACGGTTGGCGGCGTTCGCCGCGCCTATCGCAGTCTGGGCCGCATCGGCAGCAGCGCGGGCGGCGTCGGCGGCCTGCTTCGCCTTCACCGACGCGCGCTGCGCATCGTCCTTCGCAGCCTCCGTCTCCTTGGCGGCCCGCTTCGCGGCCTCCTCCGCGAGCACCGCGGCGGCCACGGCCTTGGCCGAGGACTCCTTGGCCTTGTCGGTAGCTTGCTTGGCCTGCTTACCGGCCGCCTCGGCCTGCTGGATCAGCTGCGCGATCGTGGCATGTTCCTGGTCACGGTTACGTGCCACGAACTGACCGACATCCAAGAACTCAAGGACGTCCTCATAGGTGCCCTGCAGCGCCAGCTTGGCCGCCGCCCTCACGTTCGGGCCACCTGCGCCGTAAATCTTGGAGAGTTCGGCTCGGTCGTCGGACTCCTGCGCGGTCCACTGCTCGACCTCGAGGAACTGCTTCACATTTTCGGGTGTGCCCTGCAGCGCGGCCTTGCCCGCCTCCTGCACAGCCGTTCCACCGAAGTTGATCAACTTGGAGGATTCGGCCCGCTGATCCGCCTCATGCGGGGCCTTCCAGCCGTCGGCCAGGAACGCCTGCACGTCCTCGGGCGTACCGGCGAGCGCCCTCTTTGCCGCCTCCCGAACTGACGTGCCACCAACATTCACCACCCGGGAAGCATCCACCCGGTCATCAACTACCTGAAGTGCAGGCACGTCTGTCAGGAACGCCCGAATGTCTTCGTCTGAACCTAGGAGTGCTTGCTCAGCGGCCTCCCGGATACCAGTCCCCCCCACTTCCCATAGCTCGACAACTTGACTGCGAAGCGCGGGGATCTCTGGGTCTTCGTCTGCCACTGCTGGTGATGCCGATAGCAAGCCGACAGCCAATGCGACGGCCATCGTGGTGGCGCATGCTGCACGGAAGCCAAGCCCTCGGGCTGCTCTGGCCCCCGGGGTTTTGGTTCTTCGACTCAGCGATATGAGGTGGTTTTGGTGTTTCACCCGGCGATCCTTCTCAAAGGAAAGGCAACTTTTCAAGAAATAGACAAGGATTGGCGTATATGTCCATTTTTGAGTATTTCGATATGCGGTGCGGGGGTATGAACTAGCCCGGGTGCCGTGGACGTGAGGCGGGTCAAGCCGTCACGCAGGCCCCGCTAGGTGCGGGAGGGGCGGCGCGCTGGGTGGATCTTACATCTGCTTTACTTTTGTGAAACATGTGGGGTTGCCCCCTTACGTTTTCTTCACGCGTTCAACCTTTCTGGAGATCTCAACATGGCGATATCCCCTGGCCGGAAGCTGATGCTGGGCGGCGCGACGGCTGCGCTCGTGGTCGGGCTCGGCGCGACTGCACTGGCCGCACCCCGGAGTGCTGCTCCGGCTGCTCCCCGTGCGGCCGCTGATATGCCGGCGGCGGTCGAGGACTTCACCTACCCCGGCGCAGATGGGCTCCTGGCGGAGAGGGGCATCAAGCTGAAGCGCGGCGACGGGCACATCACCCTCACCTCGATCACCGACCTCGGTGAATGCCGTGCGGACACGGCGAATATCTGGGTCGAGGCCCACACGGGAACAAGGAAGTTCTGCTTCCACACCCACGCCAAGACCGGCTACCTAACGATGGAACTACCGGACACGTTCAACATCTGGACCGGGGCATCACCCGTTCAGGCAAAGCTGACTCCCAAGGGCACCAACGACACAACGGTCGTCAACGCACCGGCCGACGACCTGACGTCGGTCGGCGAGTCCGGCGACACAGGCCTGCGATCGGTGCTGGTCGAGATCCGCGTCACCGGCTGAGGCATGGCCACCAAGACCCTCGGTCTGCGCCCCTAGCCGGGCCGGGCCTGCCAGGTCGCAGGCCTCGTCCGCTCGTGAGACGTGCCACGCGCGGAAAAGCACGCCGATGACAATGCGGCCACGCGCCGCCTCTCCCTCATCACAGGTCATGCGCTGCTCGCACTGCACTTCGGCCAGTCCTGCCCCGCTGGTCATGTCGACCTTTCCAACTGTTGAATTCAAAGGAATCTCATGTCCGCGATACGTTCCCGCCTTTTGTGGGGTACCACCGTTGTCGCCGCTACTGCGATGGTGCTTGCGTCCGCACCCGCCAGTGCGCTCAACGGGACCCCAGCTCCCGCGCAGCTCAGCTTCGTTGCGAAGATCAACGTCGGACAGCAGTCCGCCTGCACGGGGGCTCTCGTTGCCCCGCAGTGGGTGCTGACGGCGTCCTCGTGCTTCTCCCCCGATGGGGCGCCCTCCCTCGGTAAGCCGCCCGTCGCAACTACCGTCACTGTGGGCCGTGTCGACCTCACGCAGGCCGGCGGCAGTGTCCAGCAGGCCGTTGACCTCGTGCCGCACCCGGACCGTGACCTGACTCTGGTGCGGCTCGCGAAGGCCATCACCGACCCGGTGATAAGACCCGTCCGTATCTCCACCACGCCTGCTGCCCAGGGTGAGGAGTTGACGAAGGCGGGCTTCGGCCGGACCAAGACCGAGTGGGTGCCCAAGAAGCTCCACACCGGTGTCTTCACCGTGGCCTCCACCACCGACACCTCGGTCACCCTGACCGGCTCCGATACCGCCACCGTATGCAAGGGCGACGCGGGCGGTCCCGCTCTGCGCACCGTCAACGGCACGCCGGAACTGGTCGGGATCAATTCGCGGTCCGGGCAGGCGGGCTGCCTCGGTACCGTTCCCAGCAACGTGAGCACCAGTGCGCTCGACACGCGGGTGGACGGGCTCGGACCGTGGATCGCCATGGCGACGGGCGCGCGCTGGGGGCAGGCGGGTGAGAGTGCTGCCGCTTCTCAGGAGCTGTCGGGTGACTTCGACGGTGACGGTAAGGCTGACACCGCGGTCCTGCATGCCTACCCGCCGGTCACCGGTGGGGCGCGGCATGCGGCTCTGTGGAAGTTCACGAGTACGGCTGCGGGCTCGTACAACCCGGTGCGGGCGTGGGACAACCTGGCGGCTGGGCCGGGGTCGTGGGAAGCGGAGCGGTCCAAGGCTGTCGCCGGTGACTTCAACGGCGACGGCAAGGCAGACGTCGCTGTGCTGTACAACAACGGTCAGAACACCGACGGCACCTTCCGTACCACCCTGTGGACCTTCCTTAGCAACGGCACCGGGTTCAACGCCCCGGTGATGAAGTGGTCATCCGGCACCACTTCGTGGGACTGGGACCGCCTGGAGCCGTTCGCCGGCGACTTCGACGGTGACGGCAAGGCCGACGTCGGTGTCCTCTATGACATCGGCACGGCTGCCGACGGGCGTAGCGTCACACGGCTGTGGACGTTCACCAGCAACGGTGACGGTTTCACCGCGCCTGCGGTGAAGTGGACCTCGAGCTTCTCCTGGGCCTGGGACCGGTCCCTGCCCGTGCCCGGCGACTACAACGGCGACGGCAAGACCGACGTCGCGGTCCTGTACAACAGCGGCCAGAGTGCCGAGGGACGCAACCAGACCAGGCTGTGGACCCTGAGCAGCAACGGCGCCGGGTTCAACGCGCCGGTCGAGCAGTGGTACTCCGGGACGATGTCATGGGACTGGGCCCGGTCCAAGCCGTTCGCCGGTGACTACAACGGCGACGGCAAGGCGGACATCGGCATCTTCTACAACAACGGCCAGCACGCCGACGGGCGCAACCAGACCACCCTGTGGACCAGCAACGGCGACAGCTTCGACGCCCCGGTCACCAAGTGGACCTCTGGCACCGGCTCCTGGGACTGGAACCGCACCCAGCCCGTCACCGGCGACTTCAACGGCGACGGCAAGGCAGACATCCACGTCCTGTACGACTACGGCCAGCGCCCCGACAACACCTACCGCGCAGGCCTGTGGCGGTTCACCAGCACCGGCCCCACCTTCACCAACCCCCTCCTGATCTGGGACAGCATCAACATCGCCCCCTGACAACCGTGAGTCACCCGGTTTCACGGCGAAGCCGGACCTGGTGTGAGCTGTTCTGCGTGTCCTGGCAGCAGGACACGCAGAACAGCGCTCTACGACTTCAGACCGGGCTGGGCCGGCCACAGCCCGAGGGCAAGGGTGATGACCGCCGTGGTCATGTGCACGTGTGCGGGTCGTTCAGCCTTGGGATCCATCACGGTGGGGATGTGCCGCTTGTTCCCGGGCCGTGGACGGTCGGCCCGTTCACGGAGAACCTTGCGGACGCTTACGTCAGCGTCCTCGGCGGAGCCGTACGTGACGACCCTGAGGTCGGCGAGGTCGGATGTTTCCCGATCATCCACGAGCAGGCCGTGCTGCGCCCCCTGACCAAGGCCGGGCGGGAAATCGTGCAGCTGGGCACCGATGGCGAGGGCGACCTCACCAAAGATTCGCTCGGCCGCCGATGTCCGCCTTCTGAACGCGCTGGCCGGACCGGAGCACACTACCGGCTACGCAGACATCGGCACCGACGTCGCCGGTTTCGATGCCGGTCAGGGCGGTTCCGGCGCCCCGCTTCATCCGGTGGTCCACCGTGTCCCTCGGCCTGGTGCTGCTTATGGCCGGGGTTATGTGGAGGTTCGTTTGGGGGGTGTGGTCCCGGAGCGGGTGTTCGGCGGGGCGGGGGGTTGCCTGCGGAACACCGGACCGGACTTGGTGGGCGCTGCGCTCCGGGACTGGTGGTTCTTGTGCCCGCCGGCGGGAGTTCCAGGCCTGCGCTCCGGCCTTCCAGGGCGTGGGCGTGTCGCGTGCGGGCGAGCTCCCCGCGAAGAAGACGAACGGTGTCTGAGGGGCCGGGGCCGTACGAGCTGGACCAGGCGGACCGGGGGCCGACGCCGCTGGAGAAGAACCGGGCCGTGGTCCAGTGGCTGGAGTACCAGCTGCGGCAGGCGAAGAAGCGGGTCCAGCAGCTCGAAGCCGAAGAGGTCCGGGAGCGCGGGCGCCGCGAGCAGGCGCACGCCGGGCTCCGGTGGAAACTCCAGGCCGAGCAGCCTGACGCCCCGGCGCTGCTCCACCGCGGTGACTGCGCAGCGTACCCGGGGGGCGGCGGGTACATCAGCCGGGACGACGCGCTGATCGCGCTGGAGATGCCGGAGGTCGAGCCGTGCCGGGTCTGCCGGCCGGAGAAGGGGCTGACTCAGCGGTAGTCGTCACAGCCCAGGCGGCGCTGCGCGCTCGTCGGCAGGCGGTCGGCCGCCGACGGGCCGGGCTGGCCACCATCACTGCGGCGGCCGCGCCGATGGGGCCCGCCCGGTGGCTCTTCGGGTTGGCCTTGTTCGTGGTCGGTGCTCAGCTAGCCGTTCGCCCGGCGAAGGCCCGCAGGTTGGCGCTGATCTGCTGCTCCTCGATGAGTTCGCAGGCGCTGAGCGCGGCCGTGATGCAGGAGCGGAAGGTGTCTCGCTCTTCGCTCAGCATCTGGTGGGCCGTTGTCAGGGCAGTCCAGGCCGACAGCCGGAGTTGAGAGCGGTCGCTGTGGGTGGACCACCAGGACGGCAGGTTGCCGGCGAGGCGGGCACTGTAGATGGTGGGCGGGAAGAGGGCGGGGGTGTCGTCCAGGAGAGCTGCTTCTGCGCGGCTCAGGAAGTCGGCCGTCTCGTCGTCATCCATGTTTTCGTCGCACAGGCACTGGAGGACGATGCCGAAGTAGGGGAGGGACAGCAGGACGCCGTCCGGCCAGTTGTCGGGATGCTCACCGAAGGTCTCGGTGAAGGTCTCCGTCAGGGTGGTACTGGGATCGCGGTGCACTGTTCACCTCTACTGCCCGGTCCGGGCTCTGAAGGGTGGAACACGTCGGCGGGAGAAGCGGATCGCCCTTACGGGGTACCCGATGGGGCCGGCGACCAGCAGTCCGGGGCTGTTCTCAGCGGTTTGCCGGGCGTACGCTCCGGCCATGACCACCACACCGAACCCGCGCACCGCCCAACAGGACCCGGACCCCGGATGGGGCGTTACCGCCTCCTGAACGACCGCCGCCGTGCTCCGTAACTTTCTTCCGGGGCGCGGCGGCGGCATGGACGGGTCTGCCTGGCAGCAGCCTTGACTGTGGCGGTGGCGCGGCACGCGTCTTGGAATCCGGGCGTCAGGGCCACGGACCACCAGGCCCGTGTGCAGGTCCCTGCCAGGCCACGGTGACCGAGGCCGTCGCCCCCGGCGAGCCCGCGCGGAGTGTGCCGCCCGGCAGGCCGGAACGGCTGCCTTGGTCATCAACGGGCCGTGAACCGTGCCTGGATCGGTCGCCGTTGGCCGTGGTGAACGGAGCTTCCTACCGGTGCTTCCAGAAGCGGTGGACGTGATCGGTGTCGGCCTCGATGACATCGGCAAGGCCTTCGTCATCGTCGGGGACGGCCATGCCCAGGTTCAGTACGACCTGTTGGTAGGACTGTGCCAGGGCGGGGGAGCTGGCGGCGACGAGTACGGAGAGCAGGGGTTGGTCCGTTGCGGCACTGCTCTGGTCGACGAGGGTGAGAACCTTCGTGCGCTCGGCCGGCGTCATGTGGGGCAGCGCGGAGCCGAGCTGGTCTTTGAGCTGTTCCCAGCTCGTTGTGCGCTGTGCGCGGGCAGCCTTCTTGAGTGCTCCGCGGATGGCGACGGCCGTGCGGCTGAGCACCTGCGGGCTCAAGCCTGCCTTCTCATCAGCTGGCCGCTGGGAGGAAGCGGACCATGGGGCGAGGAGGGCTTTCGCACTGGTCCGCTCGCCGTACAGCAGCTTCTCCTGGGCGAGGTCCAAGGCCGCTGCGAAGTCGGCCCTGACTCCGCGATTGTCGAGGACATTGGTCCGCCCTCTGGAGTGCTTGCGAAGGATCCTGCGCACCGTGTGCACCGCCGCGTCTGTGTCCCGTTCCAGCTTGGGGCGGGAGATTTGCGCGTTCTGTTCCGACGAGCTTGAGGGCCTGACGGCTCGTGGCCGCGCAAACGGCACCGACGGCGGGGTGCTGCGCTTGGCGGGCGCCGGTTTCCGGGGCTTGGCTGCCGGTGCGGGGGCACCGACCCCGCGGCGCAAGCGGATCAGCGTGTCATGGGCGTGGCGTAGCAGTTTGGTCTCTGTGAGGGTCGCGCCGCTGCGAACCGCGCTCTCCATGCGTTCCAGGTGTCGCTGTAGCTGGGTGATGCCGGCCTTCTCTTTCAGAGCGGTGCGCAGAGCCGCGGCCAGTTCGTCGCGGTCGCTTTCCTCGGCCGGTTCGGCGACGGGGGCAGGGCGGAGGACCGGGGTCTCCTGTGCGGCCGGCCGTGGGGTGCGGGCGCCGATCGGGATCGTTTCGGTGCGGCGTCGGTGGATCTCCGTCGAGGCCTCGGTACTCAGACCGTGCTCGGTCAACTGCACATGGTCAGCGGTCAGGTCACGCCAGTCGACGGAGCCGTCGGCGCCCTCGGTACCGATCTGAGTACGCCGGTGTGCGCCGTCGGGGACACAGCGCACCCGGTGCACGAACCCGCGCTCGCGCAGGACCCGGGAAGGGGGCTCAACGTTCTCCCCGAAGACCATGCCCTCGGTGCTCTCTCCGAGGGCAGGCATCGCGGTTTCGTCGAGGATGAAGAGGAGAGGCAGGTGACCGGCGGGTTCAGCGGCCACCTGTGCTCCCAGTCGCATGTGTCCGCTGGGGTCCTGCGGGATACGGGTGGTGCCAGGGGTGTTGTGGCTGGCCATCCAGTCAGTCAGGGCGGCCTTGATGTAGAGGTGGTCGGCGCTGCCGGTGCCGGCAGCCCCGGTGCTCCTCCTGCGGCAGGGAGAGTCCATGGCGTCGGGGTCGGCCTTGTGCGCGAAATGGCAGACCTTGCCGGTGCAGAGTTTGGTGGTGAGTTCCCCGCCGCACCCGCCCAGCCAGGTCCCGCACCAGAAGGTCCGCTCCAGATGCTCGCGGCGGAAGATCAGCATCTCCGGAGCTTCGGTGGGGCACTCCACCGGATCCTCGGAGTCGGCGGTGTCGAGTACCGCGGTCTGCACCAGACGGGCGTCCCTGGCCATCCTGCCCCCGGGGTGTGAAACCTTATGAGCCTTGACAGTTGGAGGCTAAGGCACGCCACTGACACAAGAGGCGAGACGGCCGACGCAGCGCAGCGGAGACCGGGCCCCAGCATGCAGGCCGCGATCGAGCGGCAGATTCGGGAGCAGGCCAGGAGCCGGAGGAGCGGTTTACCGCGTTCGCCTTAGGACGAGGCGTCGTTCTGAGGTGGGTAGCGGCGCTATGCGTGGAGCAGGGCGCTGAGGAGGGAGCTCTCTGCGAAGGTGAGTCCGCTGAGGTCGATGGCGGTGACGGGCAGGTTCCGCCGGTCGGCCTCGCTGAACGCCGTCAGTAGTTGTGTGTGGGTATCGGTTCATCGTCGCACCCGCCTCCGACACCGGGAGCGCGCGGGGCTCCGCTGTAGGCGGTCTTGCCATCCCAGCGATTCATCCGGAAGATTTTTCGATAAGTAGGTACGCGCAAGGGGGATGCCAGTGAGTACGAGTGGGGAGCCGCCGGAGCCGTCGCAACGGAATCCTTTTTTCCGCCGGATCAGAGAAGCTCACCGGAGTAGATCTTGGATGGAGATAATTGGGGCCTACGTCGCAATCTGCGCGTTAGTCATAGCTTTTGCCGAGGTGCGGAATTCACTCCAGGCTAACCAGATTTCCCGAGAGGACTCCCAAAATAGAGCGGAGCTGGAACTGGCGAAGGTTACTGCGGATCTGAAGGACATTGAAGGGGAAGTTTTGGGAGGGGATCGGAATTTAGGGAAGAGGGAGGGGCCCGCTGCGAACATCGCAGTAACCGTCAGGAACCTTGAAACAGCTCCATCGTTTATATCCAAAGCCACTCTCGTGTTTTCGAGAGGCGGATACTTGGAAGGTTGCTACTCGATGGGTGGGGGACTCAGTTTTACCGGGCAGTACACCTTTAAGGTTCCTGACGGCCAGCCACTGCAGAAAAATCGGAAAGATTACTATCTGTACCGGGTTCCTTTCAGTCTATCTGCTGAACTTACTCACAAAATACCGCCCAACGACTATGAGAAATTCATGCTCAGTGTGGGGCCGCAAACCGTATCAGTTGCGGATAGCCCTTGGTATGGAGTCATGGACGTTGTCCTGGAGCATGACGGCGGAAAGGAGCTAAGGTTTGGCCCGATAGCAGTGATCAGCCCTGGCTCCGGGATCTATCCAAGCGAGGAGAAGTGGACGATCGAACCATCTCCCCTGCCGGACTGGCGGAAGTGCATGAAGCGAAATGCTGAACTAGTCGCCGAAGTAATGGACACGCCAGGGCTGGTGGCTTCAACAGAGTTCACGTCCCTTGATGAAAGCCTTGACGAATACCGTTAGGCGGCATCTGTCAGTGCGAAATTGGCCGTCGCCGCTCTCGCCTGCCTCGCGCTGGCAGGTTGCACTCAGTCTCTGGCGAAGCATGACGACCGGCTGACCAAGGCCGCCGGCGTTGCCCGGGTCACGATCGTCTGCTCGAAGGACTTGTGGGACGAGACGAACCCGGACGGCAAGAACATCAGCAACGGGCCCGAGAACACAGAAGACCGGCATGAGCCTGATCGGGGATGGTCTCACCCTGGCGGTGCAGAAGGCGTTCACCCGCCCGGCACCGAAGAGCGCGGGTGCGCAGATGCGGTATCTGGTGAAGCAGCTCGGCGGCACCAAGGCCGTCGCCCGGATGCTCCGGGTCTCCCAGCGCACCGTCGAGCGGTACGTGAAGAACCAAATCAAGAAACCCCGCCCCGACCTCGCCGGACGCATAGACCGTGAAGTGAAGGCCCGGTGGCAGCCGCAGATCCGGGCCAAGGCCAAGGCGAAGGCGGCGTCCACGCACGGCATCATCATCGACACCCGCGCCCGCCTCGGCTACACCGCCCCCATCGGATCCACCGACCAGGACCGCATCCGCCACCTCACCCTCGCCCTCCCACCAGTCCACGCCGCCCGCCTCTTCGACGCCCAGGAGCAGGGCGCCAACGACACCCGCCTCCAGGAGATCGCCGCCGAAGCGCTCAAGGAGGTCTACTTCCAGGACGGCGGCCGCCGCGCCGGCTCCCTGGACGAGGTCCGCTTCACGGACATCGAGCACCTGGAGTTCGACCTGTAAAGAGCAGCCCGCACCGACACCTGTGGCCCCCGATGTGACTGAGCGCTTCAGTTGGCGGGTGAGCGGCCGGGTCGGCGGCTCAGAGATCATGCAGTCAAGTAATTGATCATCCTGCTGAGCGTGTCCGTGTTGTCCTTGACCTTACCGAGGGCGATGTTGCAGTCCATGCAGAGCAGCCCGCGGTTGTGCCCACGAGCGTGGCAGTGGTCAACATTGGCGTCGCCCATCCGGTGGTTGTCAGGATCGACTTCTGAGAAGGGGGACAGACATGTCGCGCAGGCATCACCCTGATCCATGAGCATCCGGGCGACATCCTCGAAAGTCAGGCCGTAGTTCTGCTTCAGGTTGCTCTTCGCATTCTTGATCCGAACACACTCGTTACAGACACGGCCCTCCCCGCGGTCCTTGAAGCCGTACACGACGTACTCGTGACCACTTCTGCAACGCGTGCCGTCCCTCCGATAGGGCTTGTAAGGCACCGTTTCCGGGTCGATCCCGCGTCCGCGCAGCTTCGAGTCGCGTGTACAGCGCCGACAACTGCGCAGCCCGGTGTTTGGGTTGACGTAGGGGACGTTGTCGTCGCCGAACAGGTGACCGTTCGCGCACTTGCCAGTGCCAGGGACGTCGTCACCGTCCCGGGCATCGTGGCTGACGAAGGCCATGCTTCCCAGGTTCCGCCACAAGCGGGCGTGTTCGTGGTTGACGCACAGAAGCTTGTTCTCGCAGTCGCGTGTGACGGTCTGCCCTGGCGCCAGCGGCTCGTCAAAGTAGTACTCGAACACCCAGCGCTGAACGAAGACGAGGGGTTTCTCTCCTGCCGCGTAGCGGCCACCGTCGTAGTACAGCGGGCGGCCGCCCTTGTCCGTCGTGCCCTTCCAAACTAAGCATCCCGACCCGGTGTGCTCCACGTGCTGAAGCACCACCTCCATACTGATCGGAGGCCGACGGCCGGTTCGTTCGAAGGTTCCGTGGTTCTTGTAGTAGCGATAGCAGGCTTGGCACCTGGTCCCGCCCATCCGTGTCGCGGGCTTCCCGTCGCCGGATTCACACAGCTTCGACATGCAGGGCATCAGAGCACCGCAGTGCTCAACTCGCCAACTCAACCACTCACCCGCCAACTGAAGCGCTCAGTCACACCCCATTGGTGCGCGGCCCCCGGGCGTAGTGCCGGGGACTGTTTGTGCGGGAGCGTGCCGCTGGATGGAGCGGCCGAGCCTGCCGCCTTCGCTCTGGTCAGAGGAGGCGAAATGCCCCGCATGGCGCGGTCAGTTGACCGCGATCGGCAGCGCCTGCGCATATATGGCGTCAGGTTGCCGCAAGAATTTGAACCGCCTGCCGGCACGTCTGCGCTGAGTTGTCGGCACCGCGCAGGGTTGCCTCATGCGTACGCGGGGCCCGTCAGGGCGTTATTCCTGTTGGTCTGCGAGGAAGACGTCGCTCATGGAGGCGAATGTGCTGTCTTCGATGTGCTGGCCCGTCTTCTTGCTCATGGGGGAATAGGCGCTCGTCTTTCCCGTTGCCATATACGACTTGAGGTAGGCGGCGCGGCCGCCTTTCTTGGCGGCCATCAGGTTCAACAGGGGCTGGTAGTCAGCCTGTGTGACGGCGTTCATGATGGCGAACCGGTCGGCCTGGTCCGCTATCGTATGCAGGGCTGTCATGGCGTCCTGCGCTTTCGCCTCGTCTTCCGCGTTGAGCGGGAACCGGGCTGGCACCGTGAGCTTCACCACGGGACCCGAGCCATCGGACGGGGAAATTCCCTTGCCCGTACCAACCTGGAAGTTGAGTGAGATCACTTTGTAGTCCGCCTCCCCGGCCTGCGCCAGAAAGCCGGGAGAGCTCTGGTCCTCATCGGTGATTCCGCCGACACCACCGACGGTGTTGTTGCCCCAGCCTCCCGTCGGGTTGCCGGTTCCGACGCCGATGTAGAGCAGTATTTTCCTGTCCGGATCCTCTTCACGAGCTCTGTTCACGATCTGCTGGACTTCGTGGACCGCCTCGGTGAGCAGGCGCAGGTCGTCCTCTTGGAGCGGGCCGCCGAAGGTCTCCGACCCGGCCTGGGGCGGGGGCCGCATCTCTATTTTTTCCTGCGCTCTCTGCACCACCGGCGCGCGCCCCACGGGCCCCTCCTCGTTCGCCCGGGCAGCTGCGATCATGCGCGCCACCGCAGCATTGCCCGCGGTGCGCTGCAGATTCATCAGCACGGCTGAGGGCCCACCGTCCCTGGCCTGTGGGCGGACCAGCGCCGCACCATCACGGACAGCCTCTGCCGTCGTTGGCGTATGTGGCTCATGGCGGTGCACAGCAATTCCCTCCCCGCAACGGGTATCTGCGGCCAGTATTCCCAGCCCGGGCGTCGAGGCACAGCCCCAGACCCACGAAATCCCAAAGCGAGGCGGAATGGCGGCACGACGCTGTAGGGCCGCCTCCGAGCAACACGCCAGCCCGGACCGATTGGTCCGGGCCGGCTTTGTGTCATTGGCCAGGTGGCGTTGAGCGCCGGTGGTTGCGGTGTCCTTGCCGCCGCCTACTTTCCTTCGTGCGCCTCCACGACCAGCGCGAGGGAAGTGGTGCTCAGTCGTCGTGCCGTGATGTTCTTGTTGTCTTCGTAGCGAGCCATGACGTCCAGAGCCGCTGGCGTCTCGCACGGCCGGTCAACCTCACGGAGGGCACGAACGTCAGCGCGGTCAGGATCCCCTGCGCCGTCGCGCTTGACCAGAACGACCATTTCTCGCGCATCGCACATTGGGTTGTCGCAGTACACCTCCAGCCGGCCTGGGTCATCCGGGCGGTCACCGGAACCCAGAATCGCCGTGCGCCCGCCGCAGAAGTAGCACGGGAGGTGCCCCGTACTGCGCCGGGCCCACGGCACTTCACCGGCTACCCACTCTGTCTCAGCCATCCTGAAACCCCCTCCAGCGCTCCGCAGACCGGGCGATGCAGCCCCGTTCCATTGCCGCGAGAAACCCTATGCCCAGTCGAAACCGAGGTTGGCGAGGGCTGCGAGCTGATCAGCGTTCAGCCGGTCCCGCCTGGCGCGGGTGTTGGAGAGCCATACGCCGAGTCGTAGGGGTACCAGCTCCGCCTCGCCATCGACGGCTACCTGGACGACCGCGCCGCGGGGTACAGGCCGGTCGGCCCCCTCCCGCTCGACCCACTGCCCGAGGGCCGCCAGACCCCGCGCGAAGGCCTGCTGCGTCTTGCTCGGCCCCTTCCCTGTTCCCGTCGCCGTACGGGCGGGCGCTGCGGCGGTCTCGGGGAGCTCAGCCTTGATGCCGAGTTTGGCGAGGCGTTCGCGCTGCTGGGGCATCAGTTGGGCCTGGACGCCGGCGTTCTGCTGTTTCCATCGCCAGGTGCCGATGTCGTCGCCGTCGAACGTGACGCCGGGTGCGATGTACGGGAGGGGCCCGTCGGCGTCGATGAGGTCCGCGAGGATGCGGTAGTGGCGTTGCCAGTTCAGCGGCCAGGGGCAGTTCCAGTCCTCATCGATCGCGGCCAGCTGCTCCGCACGCCGCGCCGCCCGCTCCGGATCCTTGCCCAGGCCGCCCGTCCTGCGGAGGTTGGCCAGGTGCTGCCCGATGGCTACAGGGCTGCCGCCGGCCGGGTCGTCCCACACGGCGTCCTGTCGGGGTGCGAGGTGCCCGGTGGCCCGCCGGAACGACCGCAGGACGGCGAGCTTGGCCTCCCAGGCCTCCTCGCCCGGCTCCCACACCATCCCGGCTGCCGGCGCGTCCAGGAGGGTCTTGCGCCGCTCCTCCAGCTCACCCGCCCGCAGGGATTTCCGCTGCTGATGGACCCATCGGCCAAGCGGGAACGCCTTCGTGGCCCCTACCTCGGTCTCGACGTCGTAGGGGACGGCGTGGACGCCGGTGATCTCGTTCTCCGCCCTCCATCGGATGAGGGCTTGGTATCCCTCCAGCCACACCAACGACTCCGGCCGGTAGACCCGCGTCCGGAGGAACGCTGCGATGGTCGCGGCGTCGCGGGGGCTGGAGAAGTGGAGCAGGGCGGCTTCGGTAGCGGCCTGGGTGTCGTCGTCCCCCTGGTCCCCGCCGTCACCTTCGCCGCCGGCTTCGACGATCTGCCCGTTCTCGTCACGCCGGACGTGGACCTTGCGCTTCCCGCTCGTCAGCGCGCGGGAAGCGAGCTCCTCGACCAGACGTTCGTCATGCGAACGCAAGGGCCTTTATCTAGGGGTGGTTCGAGTGTGAGGGATGTTTGTTTGGGTTGTCACCTGCGGGGATGGTGTCGGGTGAACTCCGGTGTGTGCGTGGGGGAGTGGTGGTTACGTTCGGCACGTGGAACGGATCTACGTAGCGGAGCGGGCTTTGTCTCCGGCAACGGGCGTGACCCGTTGGGTGGTGGTCGATTCCCGGACTTACGGTCTGCAGACCGATGCGGTGGCCTACCTCGCTTCGCTGCGGGCGCGGGACTGCTCGCCGAATACCGAGCGGGTCTACGCCGGCAGAGTCGCCCTCTATCTGAACTACTGCCTGATGCGGCGACTGGACTGGAAGACGCCGGGCTTCCTCGGTCTTGCCGGACTGCAGCAGTGGCTCGTCGAGGCGCCCTTGCCGTCCCGCCGCGGTGAGGACTGGCCGGGGCCGGTTCGGTTCCGTTCCCGGGCGACGGCGAACGCGGTGATGACAGCGGTGGCGGAGTTCTTACGCTTCGGTGCTACGCACGGCTGGGTGCCGGCCTCCACGACCACCCTGCTGTCGGAGCCGAAGCTGCTGCGCTTCACTCCACCCGGCTACGACACGGGCGAGTCCGGCCGGCGGCGAGAGGTCCAGGCGGCCTCGTTCCGCTTCAGGATCGCTGAGCCGGGCTATGAGGACCTCAGCGACGAGCAGATCCGCCACATGATCGCCACCGCCCCGAGAGCGCGGGACCGTTTCCTGGTGGCGCTGCTGGCCTGTACGGGGCTGCGGATCGGCGAGGCGCTCGGTCTGCACCGCGGCGATATGCACCTGCTGGCCTCCTCGCGCGCGGTGGGCTGCGGGATCGAGGGCCCGCACGTGCATGTCCGCCGCCGCACCGACAACCCCAACCGGGCCCTGGCGAAGTCCCGCTTCCCCCGCAACGTGCCGGTCACCGCCGACCTGGTCGCGCTGTACACGGACTACCAGTACGAGCGGGACCGGGTGGCCCAGGCCGCAGAGTCGGAGATGGTCTTGGTGAACCTGTTCCGCCCGCCGCTGGGCGGTGCCATGTCGTACCCGAACACCAAGGAGATGTTCGACCGCCTGGCCCGCGCCGCGGGGCACGCGTGCCGCCCGCACATGCTGCGTCACTCGGCGGCGACCCGATGGCTGCGCGACGGAGTCGACCGGGATGTGGTGCAGCGGCTGCTGGGCCACGCCTCACCGCTGTCGATGGAACGCTACCGCCATGTCGACGACGCCGAAGCACGCGCAGCCGTCGAGTACGTCGACTCCCTCAAGGAACGCCCGTGAGCCTCCCCTCCGTGACCGCACTGGTACCCGCACCGCGCACCGCTGTCCCGCCGGACTCCGACCAAAGGCGGTGGGGGCCGTGGCTGATGGCCCGACTGGAAACCGTATGGCGGCCTGCTGAGTGGCGGCCGGACTGCTGGCTTTTCACCGGCAGCGTCCATGAGCCCCGGAGCTCGGTGTCGCTGTGCCGCACGAACGTGTGCGACACCGTGGTCTCCCCGGCAGGGGTCTTCTGTCCTTTCTGCAGGGAGCACCAGAAGACGTCGCCCCAGCCGGCTGAGGAGTTCGCCCGCACCTTCGCGCCCGAACGCAACCGGGTGCCCTTCGGCGGGATACCGGACCAGTGCGGCTTCAGCAAGGACGGGCAGCGCTGTGTCCGCCCACGCCACTGCCGGCAGTTGTGCCTCACGCACTACACCCAGTGGAAGACCCACACCAACCGCAGGCACCCCGGCCGGTGGGAAGACACCACAGTCCCCTACACCGACACCCCTGCATGCCCGGCCCCCGCCTGCCCGCTGCCGGGCCTCTACGGCCGGGGCCTGTGCCGTCACCACGCGAAGCGCTTTCGCGAACACCGCCGCTCCCACCCTGACGCCGCGGTAGCCCCGTGGGCAGCGCAGCAGCCCCCGTACCTCGCCCCGCACCAGTTCAGCCTCCTTCCTCTGCCCGAACCGCTGCGCTTTGAGGTCCTTTACGGACTGCAGCAGGCAGAACCCTGGTTGCGGGTCTTCGAGCCTGCTCAGGTCCGCCGCATGGTCCGCGACCTGGCCGGCACCGCCACACTCGTCAGCGCCGTCACCGACGAGCAGATGTGCCCGCGCTCCACCGTCGCCGTACTCAGGCTTCTCACCCGCGTCCGCACCGCGGTCCACGCCGCCCATGCCGAGTACACCGGAACAGCGCCGGCCAAGGACGACATCCTGGACCTGCGGGCACTGGGCCAGCGGTCCCGTACACCGGCGGGCATCAGAACCCCCAAGTCCGTCGACCTGCGCACGATCCGGCAACGCTGGCTGCGCCATCTGCTGCGGACCTGGACGATCCAGCAGCGCCCCGGAGCGGACGAGTTCGGCCGCACGCTGCGCGGGGTGGAGCTCGCTTCCCGGGCGCTCGCGCCCCGCCCGGGCACCGACGACCCCGCACGGCTGCGCTACGACGATGTCACCGCGGTGGTCGAGGCGTTCCGCACCGCGCTCAAACTGGACGGTGAACCAGCGGGCTGGAACTACCGGATGTCCATCGCCAGCCACTTCTTCGCCCTGATCGACTACAGCCGGCGCTCCGGGACCACCGAAAACCTCTCAGCCGCCTTCGTCCGCGACCCTGCAACCCACCGGATCGCACAGGAGGAGGCCAACGAGGACGAGATCGGCAAAGCCATCCCCGAGCCGGTGATCCGCCAGCTCGACGCCCACCTCGGAACCCTCGGACAGGGCAAGGCCCGAGGCCAGCGCACCCTCGCCCCCGCAGACCTGCAGCTGATGTACCGCACCCTGTACATCCTGCTCAGGGACACCGGGCGACGACCTTTGGAAGTCCTCTCCCTGCCCCTGGACTGCCTGGAGACCCGCAACGACCAGATCTCCCTGGTCTGGAACAACCACAAGACCCGCCGTCACCGCCGGCGCCTGCCCATCACCGCATCCACCGCCGAAGCCATCCATACCTGGAGAGCCCGCCGCGAACAGCTGCAGCCCACCCTCCCGCCCGCCGGTACACCCTTCCTCTTCCCTGCACTGACCCACCTCGCCACCCGCCCCTACCTGCACACCAGCTACCTCGGCGAAACCCTGCGCCACTGGGTCGACTCCATCCCCCACCTCCACGGCGAAGGCGCCGACCCGCACGGCAACCCACTGCCTTTCGATCGGGCCCTCATCTACGCCTACGCCTTCCGCCACTCCTACGCACAACGCCACGCAGACGCCGGAACCCCCCTCGACGTCCTGCGCGAACTGATGGACCACAAGTCCGTCAGCACCACCCAGCGCTACTACACCGTCTCCCTCAAACGAAAACGCGACGCCGTCACCAAACTCTCCGCACACGTCGTCGACAACCACGGCCGGCCCAGCCCCTGCTCCGAGTCCGCCTACGAACTGCGCTCCGTCGCCGTCCCCTACGGCGGCTGCACCGAACCCAGCAACGTCAAAGCCGGCGGCAGCTCCTGCCCCATCCGCTTCCAATGCGCAGGCTGCGGCTACTACCGTCCCGACCCCTCCTACCTCACAGCGATCGAACAGCACATCAACGAACTCCGTGCCGACCGCGAAACAGCCCAAGCCATGGACGCCGCCGAATTCGTCACCACCGCCCTCACCGCCCAGATCAGCGCCTTCGAGCAGGTCACCGACCGCATGCGCCGACAACTCGCCTCCCTCCCCGACGCCGAACGCCAGGAGATCGAGGAAGCCAGCGCCATCCTGCGCAAGGCTCGCGCAGGCACCCACACCCTCCTGCCCCTCACCGTGATCACGAGGACGAACCCGGCATGAACCCCCGCGGCAACGCGCACACCCTCGTCCAGGCCCGCCGCCGCGACAGCCTCGACAAACGCCACCGCGCCCTCACCGCCCTCACCGCCCTGGAACAACAGGGCAAAAGGATCACGCACACCGCGGTTGCCCGCACCGCCGGCGTCTCCACCTGGCTCACCTACACCGAAGGCATCCGCGAACACATCGAAGCCGCCCAGCAACGCCAACAGCCCAAAGCCACCCGCCCCGCAGACACCCGAACCCCCAACGCGATTCTGCGCACGGAACTCGAGCTGGCCAGGCAGGAGGTCCGAGACCTCCGCGACGAGAAGGAGCGGATGCGGCAAGCCCTCCGGCACCAGCTCGGACAGCAACTCGACGCCCTCGCCACCAAGGACCTGACCGAACGCGTCGACCACCTCACCCAAGACAACCAGCGACTCCAAGACACCCTCCGCCAGACAACCGAGGACAACCACGCACTCCACAGCCGAGTGACGAGCCTTGAGGCGGACCTGGGCGCGGCACGCACCAGCCTCCGACGCATGATCCGAGAAGAGAACAGAGGTCCGGCCGAGGCAGCGAGTCCGGCGTTTCCTGCCTAGCTGGGTGAGGGGCGGAGGTTTGCTACTGGCTGGCTGCAAGGTCGCCTGAAAGCGTGATCTCAATGGTTCGTTTGAGCTTGTTGCCGTGTGTCCAGTCCAGGGCGCGGTCGTATTGGAGGCGTCCGACGACGATGCCGGGGGCGATACCGGCTTGACGGGCGAAGGACTCGATCTTGGTGAAGGGCGTGGGCCGCTGGGCGAGTCGGCGGTAGGCGGTGGCGTGTTCCGGTGGGATGAGGGTGTCGGCGGCGAAGGCGTCGGCTTCGGCTTCGTTGCGGTCCCCTTCGGGGGTTGTGTCGCTGTCGCGGTGTGTGTCGTCGATGAAGGTGAGGCGCTTGCCGTGCAGGAGGACGTGACCGAGCTCGTGGAAGAGGGTGAACCAGAAGTGGTCGTCCTTCTTGAAGCGGTCGCTGAGCGCTACGCCGACCTTGTCCGGGGTGAGCCACCGGGTGACGCCGGAGACGCGGCTGTTGGGGGGCGCGGGAACGAGGACCACGGCGACGCCGGCCTGGGCGCACAGGCGCGTGATCTCGGCACGCCAGACTGCGGGTTCTTCGATTGTCAGAGCACGCAGCTGGGGGAGGAGGTCCAGTAGGGCAGTGCGGTCGAATGGCGCGCAGATCAGTTCGCGGGCTTCGATCTCGGCCTGACGCAGCCAGACGGCGGTGGCGTAGTCGTCGGGCCTGAGAACGGTGGAGCGCCGGAATGCGGTCCGGTAGCCGCGCCATACGCTCTCCGCGACCTCGGGGTCGGCGACGCCGAAGAACGTCAGAAGGCGTTCGAGGTTGTCTACGGTGCATTCCTTGGTCGGCAGGATGCCCCGCTTGACGAGTTCCGTCAGGGAGAAGCGCTTGAGCCAGTCGAGCTGGCTGCTGAGGGCTTCGCGGCTCTCGGCGCGGCTGACGTGGGTGCGCCAGGCGGCTTCCATCTGGTTCCAGAGGGAGGCTGGGATGCCGACGGCGCGCTCCAGGAGCAGTGCGGTCTCCGGAGTGAGAACGGCGCTGCCTTGGACGATCTGGTTGATGTGCTTGGTGGACAGTCCGGTGCGGCGGGCGAGATCGGCCTGGGGGATGCCCAGTGCTTCGAGTTGCTCCTTGAGGGTGTCGCCTGGGGGCAGGACGTCGTCCGGGCGGTATGGCTGGTGTGTGGCGGCGGGCGGGGTCACGTGAGTGCCTCTCGGTCGGCGAGGCTGCGGGGCGGGCCTGAGGGCGGGTCAGGGGCAGTGGATCGCGGTGACGATCACTGCGCGTACGGCGTGCTCGTCGAGGGTGCCGTCATCGAGGGTGGCAGGTGGGTCGTCCCGCGGGCGGACGACGAGGTCTCCGTGAGCGCCGAGCGACACAAGCCGAGTGAAGCAGTCACCGTTGGCGGCGGGTCGCAGCCGCGCTGCCGCGATATGCCGCAGGTCAGCCAGTTGGTAGGCGGCTGACATCTGGCCGAGGCGTCGGAGCAGCGTGGTCGAGCCTTCGTGGCCGAATCGACCTCTCCGGGCGGGGCCGCTGTTGCAGACACGGGCGAGCTCGGCGTCCTCAAAGACGATCTCCACCAGCGACCTCAGAATCCTCTTCCGTATACCTACTGCTTCCATGCTATCCTCCGGATCAAGGTCAACAAGTTTCATGCACCTATTAGGTGCATGAAACTTGTTGACCGTCAGGGTCGCAAGCACTCGTCGAAGGGAAAGCCCATGGCAGGCAAGAGCAGTGCATCCAGCGGCAAGCGTGGCCGTAGTGCGATCACGGGCCGGTTCGTGAAGCAGTCGACGGTCCGTCGCAGCCCGTCGACGACCGTCAACGAGTCGACCTCGAAGAAGCCCAAGAAGAAGTAGCTCTCGTCCAGGACCCAACGTCAGGACAGCGTCCCGCCAGACGCCCCAGCGCTCACCGGTCCCAACACACGCTCCCCACTTCAGGAGGACCCCATGTCCCAGGACAACCAGAAGCCGAAGCCCGTCACGATCATCGTCAACGCCCGCCCCCACACCTGGGAGGCGAAGGAGATCACCTACGAGCAGGTCGTCAACCTCGCCTACCCCGGGCAGCAGCCGAACGACCAGGACACCTACACCGTCCGCTACAGCCGCGGCCACGACGGCCACGGCACGGGCAGTCTCACCGCCGGCCACAGCGTCCGAGTGAAGAAGGAGATGGTCTTCGATGTCTACCGCACTTCTCGCTCGTGACCCCGACCTCTCCCGCCTCCTCGACGACGGCTACGACATCACCATCGTCGCCGGCCACATCATCGCCCGGATCCCGTACGTCACCGAGAACCGCACCGTCGAGCGCGGCTTCCTCGCCCACCCCGTCACGGTGGCCGGAGACTTCCTCGTCGCCGGCACCGACCACCGCATCTGGTTCGGCGGCTCCACACCCTGTGACGAGCACGGCCTTCCCCTGACCCTCGCCAACCCGGACATCAGGGTGATCACCGAGGGCATGCAGGCCAACTTCATGCTGTCCAGCAAGCCCCCGGACGGCTACCCCGACCAGTACACGAAGATCACCGCATACGCCCGGATCGTCGCCGACCACGCCCACGCCCTCGACCCCACAGCCACACCCACACCTGGCGCCGCGTGGCAGGAAATCGAGGACGACAGCCCCTTCGCCTACCGCGACACCGCCACGTCCCGCGCCGGCATCACCGCCGTCAACCGCCGCTTCCGGGGCCAGCGCATCGCGATCGTCGGCCTCGGCGGCAGCGGCAGCTACATCCTCGACCAGGTCGCCAAGACCGAGGTCGACTCGATCCTCCTCATCGACGGCGACACCTTCGACAACCACAACGCCTTCCGCGCCCCCGGCGCTCCCACCCTCGACACCCTTCGCGCCCGCCCGCCCAAGGCCACCTACTTCGCCTCGGTCTACACCAACATGCACCGCGGTGTGACCTGCTGCGCGCAGTACATCGACGAAGACAACCTTGACCTCCTCGACGGGACGACGTTCGTCTTTCTCGCCTCCGACGACGCCGCCAGCAAGCCGCCCGTCATGGACTGGCTCGAAGCCCACGATGTGCCGTTCATCGACGTCGGCATGGGCATTGAAGAGATCGACGGCAACCTCAGCGGACTGCTCCGCATCACCACCAGCCTCCCCGGCCGCCGAGACACCGCACGCCGCCGCATTCCCCGGCCCGCACCCGAACGCGACGCCTACGCAAGCAACATCCAGACCGCCGACCTCAACGCGCTCAACGCCATCCTGGCCGTCATCCGCTGGAAACGCTCTCTCGGCATCTACGCCGACGCCACCGACGAGGCCCACACCACGTACTCACTGATCACCAACGAGATCGCCAACGAGGACCTCCCGTGACACCACAAGAAACCCTGCGCCCGGTCTTCACCGAGACCTTCCCCCCGACCATGGACGCAGGGGTCCTCTACATCTCGATCCCCTACCGCATCTGCGGCCATCTGTGCTGCTGCGGCTGCGGCCAAGAAGTCGTCACACCACTCTCCCCAGCCCAGTGGTCCCTCACCTACAACGGCGAGAACGTCTCCCTCACCCCCTCGATCGGCAACTGGTCCTTCCCTTGCCGTTCGCACTACTGGATCCGCGACGGCCGCATCCGCTGGAGCCGCCGCTACTCGCCATCGGAAATCGATCAGAACCAGGACCGGGACCGCCGCCTCCTGGCAGCCCATGACAGCGGCGAGCAGCAGCCGCGACGAGCAGCCAGTTTCCGTCGTCGCCTAAAGTTCTGGCGCCCGTAGACCGGCCAATGTGCCTTCGGGTACCGAACCTCGTGATCGGCTGCCGTCTGGGAGCAGGCCCAACTCCTTCGCTGGCAGGTCCGGGAATGTGGCGAACCCACCCCCGGCCGTTGTCAGTGGCGTGCTGTTCACTTGGCCGCATGGACGCCTCCGCACTGTGCGCCCGTCTGCACGCCGCCTGGGCACGCGCCCGAACTGCACTACTGGCTGCCCGCTCATGTGGAAGGGCACGTCTGTGTGCCTATGGCTGGCCGGTCCTGGTGCCTACGGTGAGTGGCAGCGCTTCGACTGCGGCACCGTCGAGTTCGTGCTGCGCCTGCTCACCGATGGCACCCCGCCGTTCGCCTTCCCGCCCGCCGGGCCGTTCCCCCACTGGTTCGCTTCATCGGATCTGCCGGAGCACTGAGACCTGCCGAAAGGCTTGCCAGGACCTACGAGACCTACTGGCGGATAGGGCTTCCCGCCGTCTCGTTAGAGGACTGGTTGGTACGGTTTCTGTGCGGTGATTGGTGTGCGCGTTTGGGTACGCCTCATGCCCATTCGATGCCGAGCTCCCGGAGGGCGTTGAGCTGTTCCTGGGTGAGTTTGTCGCGGCGGGTTTTCGTGTTGGAGACCCATACGCCGAGCTTGACGACCACTGGCTCAGTCTCGCCGTCGATCGAGATCTCCTCGGCGTGACCCCTCGGCACAGGCCGTTGGCCTTCCCGTTCGACCCACTGCGCGAGGGCCGCGAGGCCACGCTGGAACGCCTTCTGTGCCTTGCCCTGGCCCTTCGTCGACCGCGCAGCCGCCGGGGCGGGAGGGGGCGTCTCGACGGGCTCGATGCCCAGCCTGCTCAGCCGTTCCTGCTGATCGGTCGACAGCTGCGCCCACGCGCCTGGGTTCTTCTGCCGCTCCAGCCATCGTCCGATGTCGTCGCCGTCGAAGGTGACGCCGGGGGCGATGTGAGGCAGCACGCCGTCGGCGTCGACGAGGTCGGCCAGGACGCGGTAGTGGCGTTGCCAGTCGAGTGGCCAGGGGCAGTTCCAGTCCGGGTCGATCTCCGCCAGCTGCTCCGCGCGCGCCGTGGCCCGCTCCGCATCCTTCCCGAGCCCGCCCTTGCGGCGGAGGTTGGCGAGGAGCTGTCCGATGGCCAGCTGCTCCCCGGCCCCTTCGCCTTCGCCCCAGACAGCGTCCTGCCGGGGTGCGAGATGCCCGGTGGCCCGCCGGTAGGACCGCAGCGCGGCGAGCTTCTTCTCCCATGCTTCGTCGCCCGGCTCCCACACCATCCCGGCCTCGTCGAGCAGCGTCTTGCGGTGGGGGTCGAGTTCACCAGCCCGCAGTGCTTTCCGCTGTTGATGGACCCATCGCCCAAGCGGAAACGCCTTCGTCGTTCCGACTGCGGTCTCGACGTCGTAGGGCACGGCGTACAGGCCGGTGATCCCGTTTTCGGCACGCCACCGGACCAGGGCTTGGTAGCCCTCCAACCAGACGAGGGACTGAGGGCGGATGACGCGGCAGCGGGTGAGGGCGGCGATGTCGGCGGCGTCGCGGGGGGAGGCGAAGTTGACCACGATGGAGGTGACCCGGTCGACCTCCTGCTGCTCCTCGCCAGCCTCCGCGGGCGTGTCCTCGTTCTCCGGGCCGGCCGCGGGAGCGGGCCGGAGGTGGATGCGTCGGCGTTCGGTGCTGCCGGTGAGGGCGTGGGAGGCGAGCTGGTCGACCATGCGTTCCGAGTGCGAGCGCAGGGCTTGGAGGATGTCGACCAGGGGCTGGTAGCTGGCCGAGGCGACCATGTCCTTCGGGTCCTCGCCGGGCTGGAGGAAGACGGGGATGATGATCCGTGCGGTCTTGGCCGTGCCGTCGGGGTTGGGGCGCAGGGCACGTCCGATGTTCTGGACGATGTCGACCTGGGAGCTGCGCGAGCCGACGATACACACGGCCTCCACTCCGCGTAGTCCGGTGATGTCGACCCCGACCCCGAGGGCGCGTACCGAGGAGAGGAACGCCCGGTGGACCCGCCGGTTGTGGGCGTCGATGCCGTTGGCGAACCGCTGGATCACCGCACGTCGGTGCGCGATGGGATGGTCCCCGCACAGCCAGTCCGCCCACACCCGCTCCGCAGGCACATGACGGCCCTCCTCCAGCTCGTACAGCTCAGCGTCGATCGACGACGTGGGCAGCGCCTCCGCACCGGCCAGCGCAGCCGCGGATGCCTCAGCGGCATACAGCTCGGCGGCAGTCGCCGGCATCTGCCCGGCGAACGCCTCGGCTTCCTCGACCCGCTGGTGGAACACCATGGTGGTGTGCAGATTCTGCTGCGCCGCGTGCTCCAGCAGCGCCGCTTGGAGCAGGGCCATGCGACGGCCACGCAGGGCGTCCTCGGACAGGCCCAGGACCGGGTCCGGGTCGCGGATCTCCAGCACGTCGATCTCGAACCCCGCAAGGATCGAGCGTTCTACCGCCTCCGCCAGCCCGAGATCGAAAATCCGGGTGCCGTACGTGCTGGAGTCGTCCTCCATCGACGCGACCACCACCTCCCGCCCGTCCCGGCCACGCTGCGGCCGGGGCGCGGCGAGAATCCGCGGGGTCGCGGTCAGGTAGAGCCGGAAGTCGACAGGGATCCGGCTGTTGTCATGGATCACCGCCCACGGCCGCCCCATGTCCCCAGCCGTCATGTGCCCCTCGTCCAGAATGGCCAGGTCAAACGGAGCCATCCGCTGCCCGTACAGCCGCTCCCCGCCCGCCAGAGCCGATTCCAACGGCCCAGGAACAGCCCCACGCCCAGAGACATCGGCGGGGTCCTCACGGTCCACGAGAGAGGCATACGTAGCGAACACGACCACCTGCCCGGACCCCGCCCACAGCGCGAGCTGGATCGGGTTGGTGGTGGTGCGCACCCCGAGCTGCTCCAGAACCTCGTCCTTGTCCACCGAGCAGACCGCGACCATCGGCGCGCGATGCCCGACCCGCCGCCAGGACTGGGCACTCTGCACGACCAGGTCCAGCGTGGGCACCATCACCAGAATCCGCCCGCCCGGAAAGTACTCCAGAGCGCACGAAGCGCTGGTGACCGTCTTACCGGACCCGGTCGCGGACACCCCCATCGCACGCGCACCCTCCGGAGGCACAAAAGATCTTGCAGGAAATCCGACCCAGTTACGAAAGCTCGACTTCTGGTCGACCTGGTGCTCCTTGAGCGGAATCAAAATCATTTCTAAGCCCTCCCCGATTCCTATTCCTGTGGTCCTTCGATGGCCGCGTGCGGAACGCAGGCCGCACCCGAACCGTTCCAGATCGACGCACCCGCCCTGCGCCAGCCGGGCTTTCCACTGGCCTCGCCCAGCACCCGGCGCCGCGCCGTGGTGTGTGGATGGGCGCGCGGCAGCACGGACTCCCGGACGAACCCCTCCAGCCGCCCCAGGTCCGCCCGTTCACGCTGCCCCACGTCCGCGAAATGCACGGCCAGCTCAGCCGACCCGCCCGATCGGCCGCCGTGCCGTGGCCAGTACCGGCCCGCGATGCCCCCAGGGCCTCGCACACCGCCATCACGCCTTTGTCCCAGCCGTCCGTGAACACAGCACACCCGAGAAGCCGGCACCATGCCGTCCAGCTCCACCACCTCGCACTGCGCCCCGGCCACCAGGTCGTCCGCCTCGCTCGCGGGCACCCCCCGGCGCTCCAGGAGTGCGAACAGTCCCAACCGGGCGCTCGCACCCGCCGGATACTGTGTCACCCGACGCATCGAATCACTGCTCAGCGCGGAATCTGGTCCGGCAGATTGGCGGTAACCGGTCATCTGACCATCCTCTCGGAACTTGGGAGATTCCCGAGTGACTGGCGGGTGTCTCAGATTTCTGCCAACGATACATGCTGCATCTATCCGAGCAGCCACTAGACTAGAACCCGACACGAACGAGCGACCCCGGATTCCCGCGCCAGCGGGCCGTTTGCCCTGGAGGCGAAGCCGGAAGGGCCGTTGGGCGGGGGAGCGCAGCGGACCGGCCCAACCCGGTGCGGAGCGAAGCGGAGAACCGGTCAGGCCTTGCGCAGCAAGGTTCGGCCTGGGAGCGCAGCGGACAGGCCGTCACCACCCGGACGCAGTCCGGGTGGTGAGCACCTCGCGCAGCGAGGTGCAGCGCGAACCGCGGAGCGGGAGCGCAACCACCGGGCGCAGCCCGGTGGTTCGCTTGCCCATCGCGCAGCGATGGGGTACCCGCTCCGCGGG
>NZ_JBIWOZ010000005.1:397316-551095 GCF_044767965.1 Streptomyces sp. NPDC101178 | reverse complement strand
GGCTGGGGGGGTTCCCGGGCCCGCGGGGCCCGGCCCCCCGGGGGGGCGGGGGGGCCCCGGGCCGCGGGGGGGGGCGGCCGGGGGCCGCGGCCGGCCGGGGCCCCACGACGTGCTGCCCGGAAGGACTTCGCCCGCCGCGGCCCGGTCCCGTACCCGGTGTTCCCCTCTTAGCGGCCGTCGGCCCTGCCCGGCGGCACCGGTGTGCCGGTCGCCTTATCGCGCCCGCGCGTCCGCGCGTCTTCCGGTGACCGCCCGGCGGGCGGAGGGATTCCGGCCCGAGCGCCTGGCAGGCGTAAAAGTGCCGGTGGCAACTCGATGTCGCCGTGTTTACCCAACGTCCATGTATAAAGACCCCACCGATCGACGGAGACCCCGGCACGACCGGTGCAACGCCTCTTCGCCGCGGCCGCGGCGCGTGGTCCCGTGGACCCGCGCGCAACTCGACGGACCTCTCCGATCCGCCCCTCCGCGACGCCCGCCCCGCACGTCCCCCGCCGCTCTCCGGCGCCCCCCGCCCGCCCTCCGCGGGTCGCGGCTGCCCGGAGACGGCACGAAGAAAGGCCGACCCCCCATGTTGTCCCCACGTATCGCCCGCACCGCCGCCGCTGCGGCACTCGCCGTAGCGGGCACCCTGGCCGGAGCACAGAGCTCGGTGGCCGCCGTCCTCCCGTACACCCAGGAGGTGCAGCAGGGCGGTTACTGGTGCTGGGCCGCCACCGCCGTCAGCATCCAGAAGTACCACGGTTCGCAGATCGACCAGGACCGGTTCTGCCATGTGGCCCGGAACATCCCGGCGAACCGCCCCTGCCCCGACGAGGGCCTGGCCTGGCCGAACATCGTCAAGGGCTACAACGCGACCGGCTACTCGGCCAAGTGGACCCAGTCCCACCTGCCGTTCCCCACCGTGAAGCGGGAGATCGACGCCGACAGCCCCTTCGTCATGGGGGTCACCTGGACCAACGGCCCCAGCGTGAACAGCCAGCACACGGTGGTCGTCTACGGCTACGACGACTCCTACAGCACCGCCAACCCCACGGTCAGCTACGCCGACCCCGGGCCCAACTCCCAGCGCCGGACCACCGTGGCCTGGAACGACCTGGGTGTACGGACGCCCACCTCGCAGTTCAGGTGGACCGACACCATCTACAACATCCGCAAGAGCGGCTGAGGCAGGCCGTGTCCGGGCGCACCGGCCGACGGGTGGCCGTCACCGTCCTGTCCGCCGCGGCCCTGTGGTCCCCGACCGCGCAGGCCGCCGCGGTGGCCGATTCCCCGGGGCCGGTGGTCGAGAGACTGCCGGAGCAGGAGGTACGGGTGGCGGTCGCCGCGGCTCGTACACCCGGCGCGGTCAACCTGGCCCGCAGCAACCTCGGCATCCCCGCCGGGCAGTCCGCCGCGCTGCGCGTCGAGGACCGGGGCACCGTGGTCCACCACCTCGACCCCGCCTTCGCCGAACGCGGCGGACGTCTCCCGCTCGCGGTGCCCGGCTATGTGGCCGTCACCGCACACGCGGGCGACGGCCGGGCGGTCACCCTCCAGGTCGCCCGGGTGGCCCCGGACGGCACAGGAGCACCGCGGTGGGCCGCGGTGGCGGCGGCGCAGGACGCCACCGAGGCCGGCCTGGCCCGGAGGCTGGAGGGGAACGAGGTCCTCTTCGAGGACCAGGGGCCGCGCGGACGTGAGTGGTACGCACTCGACGACCGGGGCCTGCGCCCCCTGGCTGAGAGCCCCGGTCGGTCCGGACCCCCGAAGACCGTGACGATCGCGAGCTACACCGAGGCACTGCGCGAACGCGCCGCCTCGGCCGGACCAGCGGTTCCTCCCGCGGCGGCCGATCGGCCCCACCGGTCCGGCGACCGGCCGTGGTTCCTCGTCGGCGTCGCCGCCGTCGTGGCGGCGGGAGGCTTCGCGGCCCTGCGCCACCGGGGCAGCCGCGCCGACCGGCACCGCTGAACTCCCCTCACCCGCACACCTCTCCCCGGGCCCGTCGGCCCCGAGGAGCCACACCCCCCTCGATTCCAGGAGCGTCATGCCCATCCGATCGCATGCTCCGTCCGCCCCGGCCGCCGGACCCACCGCCGCCCCGGCCACCAGACGCCGCGTCCTGGCGGCCGCTCTGGCCGTAGGCGCCGGAATAGCCCTCGCCACGCCACTCACGGCCGGGACGGCCGCCGCCGCGTCCACCACCTGTCTCAACGGCACCCTCGCCTTCGACCACAACGACGCGGAGGCGGGTACGCACAAGCCCCTGGCCACCCAGCGGGCGCGGAACTCCAACTGGGAGCTGTGGGGCCGCCGGACCGCTTCGGGCCAGGTGGAACGGCTGAGCAGCGGACTCACCGGGGCCGCCGACGGCCGCTTCTCCGCCTGTCACACCGGCACGGCCGCACCGCGCGACGTCCACGTCCGGTTCTTCTCCAGCGCCGGCAGCCTGTGGCGGGTGGTCGGGGCGGGCACGGCGAAGCAGGGCGACCCGAACTGGAAGAACACCACGCAGTACACCTTCACCACTGCCACGCGGAACACGCCGGCGGCCACCACCGACCTCGGCACGGTCAAGGTTCCGAAGGCGATGCAGCAGGCGTGGAAGATCACCGACACCCTGAACCAGCTGTACGGCAAGCGCGGCACCGGCTCCCTCTGCTGGACCGCCCACCAGACCTCCGCCTGCGATCAACTGACGGTCGCCTGGCGGCAGGACGGCTCCAGCGGCGGCTACTGGGACCACCCCTCCTTCCCGGGCGACACCAGCGACGGCACCGACTGGGTCGTGCTCAAGGCCGACGACCCGGACTCGAAGCACCTGATCCTCCACGAGGCCGGCCACTGGTTCCAGTGGCAGCTCCACAACAAGCAGTGGCCCCCCGTCCGCGACTGCAACGGCCACAGCCTGGACAAAGGCGCCTCGGCCGCCTGCGGCTGGACGGAGGGCTTCGCCAACGCCGTCGCGGCGTACGCCCTCGGCGACTCCCGCTACACGTTCAGCACCGGCGACTCCTACGACCTGCTCGACCAGCGGGTCGTGGGCGGCTGGGGCAAGGGCGACTGGGTCGAGGGCCGGGTGGCCGCCGCACTGCTCGAACTGTGGGGCCCGAACGGACCCGACGGCGGCAACTGGAACCGCACGCTCAAGCTCATGAACACCTACGTCAGCGGCGACTTCAAGCAGTACTTCACCCAGCACCGCCCGCTGGCCGGGCTCTCCACCACGGGGGCCGCCAAGACGATCATCAACCGCAACACGATCGTCTACTGACCGAGCGGCGGCCGGAGGCTGTGCGGGCCTCCGACCGCCGCAAGGCGTCCGGGGTGTTCCGGGAGATCCAGGACGAGATCGCCGTGGACGTGCCCGTCCTTCCGCTCTGGCAGCGGAAGGACTACGTCCTGGCCGCGCCCGACGTGGCCGGTTCCGAGCACCTCTCGGACGGCACCGGCGTCTGGCGCCTGTGGCGGCTGAGCCGTATGTGACCCCGGCCCGCACACCCGCACCTCTCTGGGACGCCTGGTGCGCGCGGGTGTACAGCACAGCAGACGAAACGTACGGTATGAGCACGAATTTCCGGTCGGCCATGGTGCCGGCCCTTCCTCCGGGAGGCGCTGTGGCGGGCGACGACAGAAGCGGCCTCTTCCAGCCACTCCCGGGCGCGGCGTTCCTACGGGCGAGCCTGGCGGGCGCCGAGTGCCGCCCCGCACTGGTGCTGCTGGAGGGCGGGGCCGGGACCGGCAAGACCGCCTTGGCGGCCCGGTGGGCCCGGGCGGCCGCCGAGTGGGGCGCCCGCACCCTTCGCCACGCACCGGCCGCCGCCGGCACCGCCCCACCGGACCTCACGGCCGTCGAGGCCCCCGCTCTCCTCGTCGTCGAGGACGTCCATCGCGCACCGGACGGGACGGTTCCGTGGCTGCGCGCCTGGCTGCGGGAGGCCCGGCCGGGGTTCGTGACGGTGGTCAGCTATCGGCCCGCCGAACTCCCGGACCCCGCATGTCCGTTGGGGCTGGATCCGGAGCTCCCGCCCGCTCTGCGCATCCGGCGCGAGCGCCTCGGGCCGTGGGAGCGGGACCGGACGAGGGCACTGGCGCTGGAGGTCCTCGGCCCAGAACGCAGCTCCGAGCGGCTCGCGGACCGGCTCCATCTGCTGGCCGGGGGGAACCCGCAGACCGTACGGGACCTGCTGGACGTCCTGGCGGAGACCACGGACCCGGCAGCGGCCCTCCAGGACGAGGAGGTGGAGCCACCGGTCCGGCTCACCCAGCACATCACCGCACGGATGGCCTGCCTGGGGGAGGATGCCACCGCCCTGGTGCGGGCCGCCGCCGTGCTCGGCGGCGGCTCCCGCGAACGGGACCTGCGACGGGTGGCCGGGCTCGGGCGGTCGGCGGGAGGAGCGGGACTGGTCCAGGCGCTGCGCTCCGGACTCCTGGAGGAGCGGGCGCCCGACCGCTACGGCTTCACGATCCCGCTCGCCGCCTCCGCCGTCCTCGTCCCTCTCCCCGGTCCGATCCGGTGCTCCCTGCACCGGCGGGCCGCCGACGTCCTGACCCGGGGCGGCGAGGTGTCCTGGGTGGCCGTCGCGCACCACGAGCGCCTCGGGGGCCGGGAGGGCGCATGGCTCAGGGCCGCCGAGCGGGCGGCCGACGATCCGAACGCCCTGGCCGACCCCGGCGCGGCGGTGAGCCTGCTCAGATCCCTGCTCGGCCGCCCCGACCTGCCCGCCCGTGCGGCCGGGCGGCTCGCCCTCGGCCTGACCCGCAACGCCCTGCTCACCCTCCCCTCGGCCGGCACCGTCGACGTTCTGGGGCAGATCCTGGTCCTCTCCCAGCTCGCCGACGAAGTGCGCGGGGAGATCCGGCTGGAGCGCGGGCTCGTCCTCAACAGCCAGCTCTGCCGGAGCGAGGGAAAGGCCGAGACCGAGCGAGCCGTGTCCGAGCTGCGCTCCCGTCCCGACCTGCGCGTACGGGCCCTGGCCGCGCTGGCGAACCCGTTGTCCGCCGTCTACGGACTGGACGCCAACCTGCACTGGTGGGAGCGCGCCCGTGCCACGGCAGAGGCCTCCGGGGATCCCACGGACCTGCTCGCGGCCCGCGCCGTACGCGGGACCATCGCGGTGGCGTGCGGCGAGCGCCGGCGCGTTCCGGGACGGCCCGGCAGGCTGCCCGATCCGGACGGCGGGCCGGACTCCCGGCGCAACGAGTACCTCACGCGCGCACTGAGCAACGCGGCCTGCTGTGCCGTCTTCAACGGCGACCTGCGGCAGGCGGCGGTGCTGCTCCGCCGCAGCGCGACACCCTGGGCCGCCGCCTCGGCCCCCTTCATCACCCAGTGCGACCGGGGGACGGAGCTGCTGCTCCGGCTGGAGCGGGGTGAGTGGTCCGGGCTCGGCCGGGAGAGCCGGGGGCTGCTGTCGGGGGTGGGCACCCGGGTGGACGCCCGGCTCGTCCTGCTGCACCTCGGCCTCGCCCGGGGGGCGTGGGAGGACTGCGTCACTCTCCAGCCCGGCCTTGAGGACATGCCCCGGGTGTT
Organism: Streptomyces sp. NPDC101178; assembly: GCF_044767965.1. Classification (NCBI taxonomy): domain Bacteria; kingdom Bacillati; phylum Actinomycetota; class Actinomycetes; order Kitasatosporales; family Streptomycetaceae; genus Streptomyces; species Streptomyces sp. NPDC101178. Next base: position 545,577 of record NZ_JBIWOZ010000005.1, on the reverse strand, counting down.
CTCCCAGTTCCCCTACGAGGTGTCGGCGGCCGGCCTCCGTATCCGTATGGCCGTGGCGCGGCAGAACACCGCAGAGGCGGTTGCCACGGCCGACCGGATCTGGGGCCGGCTGCGCGCGAAGGGCGTGTGGGTGTGGGCGGGGCACGCCGCGCCGTGGGCGGTGGAGGCCTGGCTGCTCGCGGGCGGGGAGGACACGGCGCGGGCGGCGGTCGCCGAGTTCGCCTCAGGGCTGCGCGCCCACCACAGCCGCACGGCGGGGGCGGCCCTGCTGCGCTGCCGGGCCCTGCTGGCGGAGCACGAGGGGGAGCATCCGGAGGCCCGCGGGCTGTTCGGGCGGGCCGCCCTCGTGCACGAGCGGACGGGCGCCCCGTACCGCCGGGCGCTCGACCTGGAGGCGGCCGGCCGGTGCGGCCTGATGGCTCGGCCTCCCGAAGCCGGAGTCGGAGAACCGGCCGAGGGGCCGCTGCGGGACCTGGAGGAGGCGCTCGGCGTCTTCGAGTCCCTCGGGGCCTCGTGGGACGCGCTGCGGGCCCGCGGCACTCTGCGCGAACTGGCGCCTGCCGGCCACTCCCGGGCGCTCGCGGGTGACGCGGCGGATGTCCGGGGGCGCGGGCGGCCGGCGTACGGGGACGCGCTCTCACCGCGTGAGCAGGAGGTGGCGGTCCTCGCCGCGGGAGGGCTGACCAACCGTGAGATCGCCGGTGCGCTGCACCTGTCGCCGCGCACGGTCGAGCAGCACGTGTACCGCATCATGCGCAAGACCCACGCGGTCTCCCGCCGGCACCTGCCCACGAGCCGCGCGGATTCCTGAGGCGATGACACCGTGCGCCTTCCGAGCACGCTGTCGGTGAGGACGCGTCGCCCTCGGCCCTCAGTGCCCGCGCCGCTGCGGCCCGAAGCGGACGGGGACACCGGGGGAGTACAGCACGCTCACCGGCTCCCCGACCGGCGCGGGCAGCCCGGCGGCCGTCACCAGGTCCTCGCCGCACTCCAGCAGCTCCGCCCGGTGCAGGGGCCAGCGGGGATGGGCGTTGGGCAGGTAGGCGGTCCGCCCGAAGGACGAACTGTGCAGGGCCCAACGGGCGGTCAGGAAGTGCTCCAGGGGCGTGGGGTCGCCGATCGCCTCCCCTGCCCGCAGCACGATCCGGCTCCGCGCACCACGCGGCCCGGGCCACCGCCGGGTGCTCGTGTACGTGAGGGTGTCACCGGACCGCGCGATGTCCATCCGGGACCACACGTAAGGCAACCGGAAGCCGGCCCGCGCCACGAGGACGGGGATCAGCCGCGAGGCGTCGAGCGACCGGAAGACCACACCGCGCCGCCCGCGCTCGTCCACGGAGTACAGCCGCACATTGGTCTCCGGAAACGTCCCGAGGTACGGAATCCCCGGCAGCCCGAGCACCCCGACCCGGTACATCCGGAACGCCACGAGCCCCACGTACGTCGTCGTCCCGTCGAACGTGTCCGGCACCGTTCCCGCCGGCAGGAGCGGCGCCACGTCCGCCGGATCGACCGCCCAGTGCAGGAACGCCAGATCCAGCCAGGACTGCGTGAGCAGAGGCGGCATCGGAGCGGCGGGCGGGTCGGGCGTCACGGGCTCGGGGGCGAGGTGGGCGAGGTGGGCGGCGCGGGCGGGGCGGGCTGCGGACATGTTCGCAGCATCGCAGACGGTCGCCGGACCCGGGAGCGTCCCGTAGTGCTCGGTCCTGGCCACCGCCTACCTCTACGTCTACGTCTCGTCCTCCGCCAGCTCCGCCACCCCCGTGATCCGGTGCAGGGCGAACGTGCGGACCTCGTCGGCCGTGTGGTCGTACGCCGTGACGAAGCCGCCCTCCACGCGGACCGGGGCGATCACGCGTTGGCTGGCCGCGCCCTCCGCGTTGACGTAGCCGATCCAGACCGCCGAGCCCGTCATCGCGGCCGCCTGGACCGTGGCCAGGGTCTCCGCCGAGGTCGTGCGGGGCAGGGAGCCGGAGGAGGTGCGCGGGGCCGAAGCGCCCTCGGCCGGCTCCTTGCGGACCACCGTGGCGGCCGTGTCGCCGGCGCGGATGGCCCGGACCGCTGCGCCCAGCAGGGTGGCGTCGGGGGTCGGCGGGCCTTCCGGGACCGGGGTCGGCGGGGTCCGGGGCGGGGTGCGGCGGGCGCCGGCCCGGGTGATCAGGACGTCGCCCTCGGCGGATTCGGCGGCGGGCGCGTAGCCCATCTCGCGGAGGGCTTCGAGGAGGGAGCCGGGGTCGGCCTGGGAGGCCAGGACCGTGGGGGCGAGGCGGCGCAGGCGCAGGCCCGTCGAGCGGCGGTCGGCCAGGATCTCGTTGAGGACCGCCTCGTCGTCGCAGCGTACGTACGCGGAGGCCGCGCCGATCCGCAGGTGGCCGTGGCGCCGGGCCACGTCGTCGATCAGGTAACTCAGCGGCTGCGGCACCGGCGTACGGCTGTGCGCGGCCAGGAACGCGTGCAGGTCGGCCGCCGCCTGTCCGGCGTCCAGCGCGCGGCGGACGGAGCCGGGGGTGAAGCGGTAGACCGTCGCGCCGCCCTTCGACTCGACGTCCGCCAGGACCGAGAGGGTTTCCGCCAGCGGGCGTTCCAGCGGGCCCGGTGCCACCGCCGTCAGGTCCGCTTGGAGCAGGACGTGGTCCAGGGGTTCGGGCAGCAGGGGCGCCAACCGGGCCGCCGCCGTCTCCTCACCCTCCTCCAGCAGCGCGCGGGCCTGCGAGGACAGCGCGCCCCGGCCCGTGATGCCCAGCAGCTCCGCCTCGTTCAGGGTCCACAGAGCGAGGCGCGAGCGCAGGTCCGTGCCCTCTCCGGTCGGCGAGGAGCCCCGCAACGGACGCTCCCAGCGCAGCCGTTGCAGCAGGGTCTCCGGGTCCGGCGCGGTGCCCGGCGCCAGCTCGGCGAAGAGGGCCAGCGCCCGGCGGCGTACCTCCGGCGCGGCCGAGCGGTCCAGCTCCGGGCCGAGTGCGGAGAGCGCCCGGCCCTTCGCGTCCTGGCCGCCGACCAGGCCCGGGACCCGGGTGGCCGGGAGCCAGGCGGTGGCCAGGTGCGTCCAGCGGTCCGGGGCGGAGAGGTCGAGCCACTCGTCGTACGCGGGCGTCGGCGCGTACCGCTCGTCGCTCTCACCGTCCGACGCCAACAGCCCGGCTGCGTAGGCGAGTTCGACCCAGAACGCGGCGATCGGCTCCGACACCTCCAGCGCGGTCGCCGTGCGTTTCAGCTCCCGTACGCTCAGGCCGCCCGCGCGCAGGATCGCCGGGCCGCCGCCGTTCCAGAGCTTCAGCAGCTCCTCGACCGTCGACAGCGCCGTGAACGCCTGTCCGGCCGCCGCTCTGTCCACAGCCTGTGGATCACGTTCGGCCACCGCCGCGACGACCGGAGGAACCGGCTCCGGTACGCGGTGCGCGCGGCCGGCCCGCAGGTGCAGGGCCGCCTCGCGCGGCAGCACCACCGTGCGCGTCGAGACCGGCAGCAGCAGGCCCCGGTCCCGTAGCCACTTCACCGGCGGGGTCGGGTTCGGCGTGACCTCTCCGTACGGCGGGCCCCACACCAGCCGGTCCAGCACCGACAGCGCCTCCACCGGGGCCGTGTCCAGCAGCTCCGCCATCCGCGTCCGGTCCGTGAAGAGGGCCGCCAGCGCCGCCACCGCCGACACCGGGTCGTGCGTGGCGGGCAGTCCGGCCGCCGCCAGGATCTCCTGGAGCCGGCCCGGCGACATCCCGGCCGTCGCCTCCGCGACCGTCGGCCCGAGGCCCGTGGGGGACGGGTGCTGCGGGGACGGGGCGAGCAGCTCGCGGGCCGTACGCACCAGCCGCAGCCGCTCGTCCTCGCCCCAGACCAGGGCCTGTTCGCGCAGCGTCGCCAGCGCGCCCGGCAACGCGGCCGTGACCGCCGCACCCGCGTCGTCGCGCTGCTCGCCGTCGTCCAGCCCGTCGCCGGTGAGCAGGGAGAGGAGCGTGTCGTACGGGGCCGGGTCCGGGGCCACCGCCAGCGCCTCGGCGGTCTGCAGCGCGAACCGGTCCAGGTGCTCCAGCGCGCGGACCACCGAGGCCCGGGTGCCGGCCCTGGTGGCGAGCTGGGTGATGTCGTTCGGCACCGGGTTGAGGAGGTCGGGGCGGGCACGCAGCAGCCCGGCCAGCGATTCGTCGCCCCGGGCGCGCAGGGCTTCGGCGAGCGTGCGCGGTGGTGTGGTCGTCCCCATCCGTCCCACGTTAGCCGCTGAAACGCTACCGTCGGGGCAGGGCCGCAAGAGGGGATGCAACCGCGTGGGGATCGAGAGCGACCAGCTCGTCTACGACTACCTGAGCCGGGTCGGTGACCTGGCGCAGCAGCAACAGCTGTCCCCGGGCGCCCGGATGCGGCTGGTCTCCACCCTGCGCGGCGAGATCGACCGCCGCCGCGCGAGCGAGGGCGCGGACTCCCCGGCGGCCGTGCGGCGGATCATCGGCCGCCTCGGCAGCCCGGACGAACTGGTCAGCGCTGCGGCGGAGTCGGGGGACGGGTCGGTGCCGTTGCCCTCGGCGGGGGCGGGTGGGGACGCCACCGTTCCCCGGCCCCGGACCGGGTTCCTCCGCAAGGGCCCGAAGGCGTCGGAGGGGCCCAACGAGCCGGACGAGCCGGGAGCGGCCTCCGGTCCCGGCTCCGCATCCGCCCCCGCTTCGGCCCCGAAAGCCGGTTCCCGGCGGGGCGCGTCGCGGTGGGGCGCCGGGGGTGCTGCGCGGCGGGGCAGGGGCGGCGACGCGGACACCGGAAGTTCCGAAGCCCGGTTCCGCGCGGAGACCGGCTACGCACCCGACTCCCGTACGGACCTCACGAAGACCCCCGGCCCCGACGACACCCCCGCCCCCGCCGACACCACCCCCTGGCCCCACCCCTCCGCCCCGCACGTCCTCGGACCCGACCAGCAGAGCGGCGGCGAGGACGAATGGTGGCGGCTGGAGCCCGGACCCTTCGACGCCGGGACCGCCATCCCCGGGTTCTTCGGCGGCATCGAGGCCCCCGAACTCCTCGGCAGGCGGCCGACGAAGCCCGAACCCGCCGACCAGGAGGCGAAGGAGGCGGAGGAGGCCGACGACGGACCCGCCACCGCCGAGGCCCCCCGCCGCCGCACCCTCCGCATCCCCAGGCCCCGCCGCCGCAAGCCGGTCGTCGCCGTCGCCGAACCCGCAGTCGCCGCACCAGCCGCCCGCGGCGGCTTCGCGCACCCGCTGCTGCTCCTGGCCGCCGTGCTGCTCGTCGCCGGGGTCGTCACCGGGTCCTGGATCCCGCTCGCGGGCGGCTGGCTCATCGCGTACGGCTCGCGGGCCCTCTCCCGTAGGGAGGCGAAGTGGGCGGCTCTGGGGCTGCCGGGCGTGGTCGTGGCCGGGGCGCTCGTCTGGGTGTGGGGGCGGCTGGACGGGCGGTGGGGCGAGCCCATCGCGGACGGGGGCCTGCGCGAGGTGCTGACCGGTGCCTGGCCGGTGGTCGTCCGCATCGCCGCCGTCGCCTCCGCGCTCTACCTGGTGTGGCGGGCGCGGAGGCGCGGGTAGCGGCAGGGGCTACTTCTTCAGGTTCGTCCGGAGCTCGTGCAGGATCTTGTCGGCCGCCGTGTAACCGATGCCCTGGATCCACAGCTGGTCGTCGACCGCGAAGACCTTGCCGTTCTTCACCGCGTCCATGTTCTTCCACAGGCCGCCGCCGGTGGTCTGCGTCTCCTTGGCCTTCTTCGGGTCGCCGTACGTCGAGTGGAAGACCGCGTCCGCGTCCGCGAGGTCGATCTTCTCGGGGCTGACGTCGTAACTGAAGCCGTCCTTCGCCTGGTCCGTGACGGCCGGACGGCCGAGGCCGACGTCGGCGAGGATCGTGGCGATGTAGTTCTTCTTGCCGTAGATGCGGATGTCCGCGCCCTCGACGAACCGGACCATGTTGACCTCGGTCGCTTGGGCCTTCTCCTTGCCGCCGAGCGCCTCCGTCACATCGGCCACGTGCCGCGCGTAGTCGTCGGTGACCATCTTCGCCTCGGCCTTCTTGCCCAGGGCCTCCGCGTGGACCTGGAAGTTCTCCTTCCAGGGGTAGCCGGTGTTCTCCGTCATCACGGTCGGCGCGATCTTCGACAGCTCGGCGTACTTGTCGCCGTGCCGGATCTTGCTCGTGAGGATGAGGTCGGGCTTGAGGCCGGCGATGGCCTCCAGGTTCGGGGTCATCATCTGGCCCACGTCCGTGATGCCGGTGACCTGGTCCTTCGGCAGGTAGTTCAGGAAGCCGGAGTCCACGTCCGCGTGGGTCGCGCCGACCGGCTTCACACCGAGGGTGAGGACCGAGTCGAGTTCGGCGGTGTCCAGGACGACGACCCGCTGCGGCGCGGCCGGCACCTTCACGTCGCCCATCGCCGTCTTCACCGTACGAGGAGATCCGGCGGAGGCGTCCTCGGAGCCGGAGGAGCCGGAAGCGGAGCCGGAATCGGACGAGAAGCCGCACGCGGAGAGGGCCAGCGCGGCGGCCACGGTCAGGGACGCGGCGGCGAGCGTACGGGAGCGGTGCTGGAGGAGGGGCATGGTTCTCAGAGGGCCTTTCCGGGAGTCGGGACGGAGGGAGGAGCAGCGGTGGCCGGGGTCCAGGGGGCGCCCGGGACGACGAGTGGCGAACCCGTCACCGGATCCGGGACGATCACCGCCTCCAGGCGGAAGACCTCGCGGACGAGCTCGGCGGTGACGACGTCCCCGGGCCGGCCCTCGGCGACGATCCGGCCCTCCTTCATGGCGACCAGGTGATCCGCGTACCGGGCCGCCTGGTTCAGGTCGTGCAGCACGGTGACGACGGTACGGCCCCGGGTGCCGTCGGCGGCAGACGCTGCCAACTGGCGTACCAGGTCCAGGACTTCCACCTGGTGCGCGATGTCCAGATAGGTCGTCGGCTCGTCCAGCAGCAGCAGGTCCGTCTCCTGCGCGAGCGCCATCGCGATCCACACCCGCTGCCGCTGCCCGCCCGACAGCTCGTCCACCGGCCGGTCGGCCAGCGCCGTCACATCCGTACGGGCCATGGCGTCGGTCACCGCCCGCTCGTCCGCGTCCGACCACTGCTGCCACCAGCTCTGGTGCGGCTGGCGGCCCCGGGCGACGAGGTCGGAAACGGTGATCGCCTCCGGGGCCACCGGCGTCTGCGGAAGCAGCCCGATCGACTGCGCGATGCGCCGGGTCGGTATCCGCGCCAGCTCCGTACCGTCCAGCAGGACCGCGCCGCCGCGCGGCTTCAGCAGCCGGCCGAGCGCGCGCAGGGTGGTGGACTTGCCGCAGGCGTTCGGGCCGACGATGACGGTGACCTGCCCGTCGGGCACGGCGAGGTCCAGCTCGTGGACGACGGTGCGGTCCTCGTACGCGAGGGTCAGGGCGCGGGCGGCGAGGCGGGAGCCCGTCCGCGCCGCGTCGGTCGTCGGGCTCATGCGGTCCCTCCACTGCGGCTACGGTGACCGCGGATGATCAGCCAGATCAGGTACGGGGCGCCGACCGCCGCCGTGAGGACGCCCACCGGCAGTTCGGTGGGCGCGAACAGCCTGCGGGCGAGCAGATCGCCGAGGACGACGATCACCGCGCCCAGCAGCGCCGAGGAGACCAGCGGGACCTGTGCCGTACGGGTCATCCGGCGCGCGATCTGCGGCGCGAGCAGCGCCACGAAGTCCACCGGGCCCGCCGTGCCCGTCGCCACGGAGGCCAGGACCACACCGAGCGCGACGAGCCCGAGCCGTACGCGCCCCAGGCGCACGCCCAGCGCGGTCGCGGTGTCGTCGTCCATCGTCACGGTCCGCTGCGCGCGGGCCGCCCACGCGATGGCGGGCAGCAGGAGGACGAGGGTCCAGGCGAGCGGGGCGGCCTCCGGCCAGCCGCGTCCGTTCAGCGAACCGGTCATCCAGATCTGCGCCTGCTGCGCGACCAGGTAGTCGCCCTTGGTCAGGAAGAGCGTGGTCACCGACCGCAGCGCGATGGCGAAGCCGATGCCGATGAGGACGAAGCGCGTGGCGTGCAGGCCGCCGCGCCAGGCGAAGACGTAGACGAGGGCGGCGGCCGCGATGCCGCCGACGACGGAGAGGTGGGGCAGGACGGCGTACGAGGTGATGCCGAAGGTCATCGCACCGACGGTGAGCGCGCTCGCGCCCTGGCTGACGCCGATGATGTCGGGGCTGGCGAGCGGGTTGCGGGCCACCGTCTGGATCAGCGCGCCCGCGATCCCGAAGGCCGCGCCCACCAGCAGCCCGACGACCATGCGCGGCAGCCGGAGCGTGCCGACGACCAGCTCGGCGGAGGACGGCTGCCCGAGGAGCACCTTCACGACCTCGCCGGGCGCGACGAAGCTCTCACCGGCACAGAGGTACGCGACGCAGACGGCGGCCAGCAGCACGACGAGGCCCGCCGCGACGACGGACGCCCGCCGGTGCAGCAGGAACCGGCCGCGCGGCCCGGCCCTCACGACGGCGTACCCGGAGGGCCGGACCCGTACGAGGGTGTTGCTCATGCCGGTACCGCCTTCCTCCGTACGAGGGCGACCAGGAACGGCACTCCGATCAGCGCCGTCATCACCCCCGCCGGGACCTCGCTCGGCGGGAACACGATCCGGCCGGCGACGTCGGAGACGAGCAGCATCACCGGCCCCAGCAGCGCGGCCATCGGGAGCACCCAGCGGTGGTCGTCGCCGACGACCGCGCGGGCGATGTGCGGGACCGCGAGCCCGATGAACGCGATCGGCCCGGCGGCGGCCACCCCGACCCCGGTCAGCACGGTCGCCCCGATCCCACCCACGATCCGGACCGCCGCGACGTTCTGCCCGAGCCCCTTCGCCATGTCCTCGCCGAGCGCGAGCGCGTCCAGTCCACGGGCCACCGAGAGCACGAGCGCCGCGCCCAGCAGCAGGAACGGCCACACCTGCTGGACCACGTCCGCCTCCCGCCCGGCGACCGACCCGACCTGCCAGAAGCGGAACTCGTCCAGCGCGGACGCCTTCGTCGTGAGGACCCCCATCGTCACCGAGACCAGCAGCGCGTTGATCGCCGCACCGCCGAGCGCGAGCTTCACCGGGGTCGCGCCGCCGCGACCGCTGGAGGCGATGGCGTACACCGCGACCGAGGCGACGGCGGCCCCCGCGAAGGCGAACCACACGTACCCGCTCAGCGTGTGCACCCCGGCGAACGCGATCGCCAGCACCACTGCCACCGAAGCGCCCTGGCTGATGCCGAGGATGCCGGGATCGGCGATGGGGTTACGGGTGATGCCCTGGAGCACCGTGCCCGCGAGGGCCAGCGCCGCGCCGACCATGAGCCCGATCAGCGTCCGCGGCACCCGCATGGTCCGGATCACCTCGGCGGCGTCGGAGGTGCCGCCGTGCAGCAGCGCGTCGAACACCTCGCCCGGCGGGATGGAGCGCGCGCCGACCGCGAGGCTCAACAGGACGGCCAGCAGCAGCGCGAGGACGGCGGCGGCCGTGGCGGCCGCGCGCCGGGAGAGGCGGGGCGCGCCGGGCATCGGGGGCGCGACGGCCGGTGCCGGTGCTGGCGCTGACATCTGAACCAATCGGCAGGGTTACCAGGGCTACCCAGGTTTACTGAGGCTTGGCTAAGTGCGGGCTCAGTCTAGGCGGCGGGGAGTTCACCGGGGACGGCGGTGGACGAACCCACCGGGCCCGACGGGCTCACCAGGCCCGATGGACCCACCGGACCCGACGGACCCACCAGGCCCGACGGACCCACCGGACCCGACGGACCCACCGGGCCCGACGGACCCACCGGACCCGACGGACCCACCGGGCCCGACGGACGGGTCGGCACAATGGTCCGCATGGCTTCCACGGCTTCGCGCCCCCACCCGGCCCCCTCCTCCGTCCCGCACACGGCTGCCCCCCTCACGGTCGGCTTCGACCTCGACATGACGCTCATCGACTCCCGGGCCGGTATCGCCGCCACCTACCGGGCCCTCTCCGCGGAGACGGGAGTCCCCATCGACGACGCTCTGGTGGTGAGCCGGATCGGTCCGCCGCTCGAGCAGGAGCTGGCGCACTGGTTCCCGGCCGACCGGGTGGCCGCCGCCGGTGACCGCTACCGGGAGCTCTACCCGGACCACGCGATAGCGCCGAGCACGGCCCTGCCCGGAGCGCGGGAGTCCGTGGCGGCGGTGCGGGCGCTCGGCGGCCGGGCGATCGTCGTGACGGCGAAGTACGAGCCGAACGCCAAGCTGCACCTGGCGCACCTCGGTATCGAGCCGGACTCGGTGATCGGCTGGCTCTGGGCGGAGGCCAAGGGCGAGGCGCTCAAGGAGCACGGGGCGCAGGTGTACGTGGGCGACCATGTCGGAGACGTACGCGGGGCGCGCGCGGCCGGGGCGCTGTCGGTCGCCGTGACGACGGGCCCGTGCGACGAGCAGGAGCTGCGGGCGGCGGGCGCGGACGTGGTGCTGGCGGACCTGACGGAGTTCCCGGCCTGGCTGCGCGCGTACGAGGCGAACCGCACGGCGGCCTGAGAGCCCCGGCGCCTACCGCGCGACGGCCACCCGGCCGGTCACCCGGTCGATCACCCAGTCGATGCCGTGCGGTCCCGGTGCGTACGACGGTGCCTGCCGCCAGACCTGGCTGAAGCCGTCGACGAGCGCGGACCGTGCGTCCGCTCCGTCCGGCAGCCGGGACCGCAGCAACTCCAGCAGGAGCGGTGCGAGCAGGTCGTACAGCTCACCGAGTGCGTCCCGGCTGCCGTGCGCGATCTGGACGAGGAGGTCGTCGACGTGGGAGGTGGCCCGGCCCGGGACGTCACAGGCTGCGGGATGGATCGGAAGGGCGTGCACTGCGTGCTTCACGCGACCGAGCCTAACCATCCCGGGCGACCGGCGTGATCCGGACGAAAGATCCGACAGGCATCAGGGTGTGTCCAGACCCGCCGGATACGCCTCAGGCCACGTCCTGGGCGCGGCTCGCGGCCCGCCTGGGCGAGGAGAGCCAGACCGAGCGGACGACGCCCGCACCGGCGATCAGGAAGCCGACGCCCATGAACATGCAGACCCCGTACGCGATCGGAGGGAACGGCTCCGTGCCGAGGAAGAGCGGGGCGACCGTCACCAGAGTGGCCAGCGCGCCGACGAAGAAGACGATCGCGCCGATCGATACGAGCCGGTCGCCGGCGCCTGAAGGAGTAGTGGTCACGCCACCAGGGTAGTTCCCTGCCCGGAGGAACACTCCGGCGACGTCTTGTCACCGGACGCAGGGCCATTAGCCTGGGACCAGGCGGGTCACGGTGACCCGCTGTACTGCTATCCGGAGCCGTGCCCACAGGCGAGCACGGCTCTTTCCGCACAGTGACGAGTACGAGGACGGGGACAGACGTGCCCACCGGCAAGGTGAAGTGGTTCAACAGCGAGAAGGGCTTCGGCTTCCTCTCCCGCGACGACGGCGGCGACGTCTTCGTGCACTCGTCGGTACTCCCTGCCGGGGTCGACGCACTCAAGCCCGGCCAGCGTGTGGAATTCGGCGTGGTCGCGGGTCAGCGCGGTGACCAGGCCCTGTCCGTGGTGGTCCTCGACCCCACCCCGTCCGTCGCGGCCGCCCAGCGCCGCAAGCCGGACGAGCTGGCGTCGATCGTCCAGGACCTGACGACGGTCCTGGAGAACATCACGCCCCAACTGGAGCGCGGCCGCTACCCGGACAAGGCCGCGGGCGCCAAGATCGCGGGCCTGCTGCGCGCGGTCGCGGACCAGCTGGACGTGTAGCCGGCGCGCTTCTTCAGCGCGCGCCCGGGAACACCAGCGCGTCCGGGCCGAGGGGCGGTACGAGTCCCTCGGCCGCGGCGCGGGTGAGCAGGGCGCGGACCGCCGCGTAGCCGTCCTCACCGAGGTCGGCGGTGAACTCGTTCACGTACAGGCCGATGTGCTGGTCGGCTACGGCCGGGTCCATCTCCTGGGCGTGCTCCTGGACGTACGGCCGCGAGACCTCCGGGTGGTCCCACGCCAGCCGGACCGAAGTGCGGATGGTGTCGGCCAGGCGGCGCAGGGTCTCGGCGCCGAGGGAGCGCTTGGCGATGATCGCGCCGAGCGGGATCGGGAGGCCGGTGGTGTCCTCCCAGTGGCGTCCCATGTCGGCCAGGTTGTGGAGCCCGAAGTTCCGGTACGTGAAACGGGCCTCGTGGATGACGAGACCGGCGTCCACCTTGCCGTCCCGCACCGCCGGCATGATCTCGTCGAACGGCATGACGACGACCTCGCCGACCCCGTCCGGGACCATCTCCGCCGCCCAGAGCCGGAACAGCAGGTACGCCGTCGACCGCTCGCTCGGCACCGCGACCGTCCGGCCCGTCAGGTCCAGGCCCAGCTCCTTGCTGAGGACCAGCGGCCCGCAGCCCCGGCCCAGCGCCCCACCGCACGGCAGGAGCGCGTACTCCTCCAGAACCCAGGGCAGGACCGCGTACGACACCTTCAGGACGTCCAGCTCGCCGCGCTCGGCCATGCCGTTGGTGAGGTCGATGTCCGCGAAGGTAACCTCCGGCGCGGGCGCGCCGGGGACGCGGCCGTGGGCCCAGGCGTCGAAGACGAACGTGTCGTTGGGGCAGGGCGAGAAGGCGATCTCGATCGGGTCCGGGTGCGCTTCAGTGGTCATGCCGGTTCCAACCTTCCAGTACGGGTGCGCTCTTCCCGAACGCCTCCGTGAGCGCGGCCAGCGCGTCGCCGATGCGCCAGGCGGCCCGGTCGCGCGGGCCGACGGTGTTCGAGATCGCCCGCAGCTCCAGTACGGGCACTCCGGCCCGCTCGGCAGCCTCCGCGACCCCGAACCCCTCCATCGCCTCGGCCAGCGCGTCCGGGTGCGCTGCGAGCAGGGCGGCGGTGCGGTCGGCGGTGCCGGTCACGGTGGAGACGGTGAGGACCGGGCCGGGCGCGGCGCCGATGGCCGACGCCACCTCCCGTACGAGCGCGGGCGGCGGCGTGAGACGGTCACGGCCGAAGCCGAGCGCGGTGACGGGCGCGAAGCCGTCCGGGGTCTCGGCGCCGAGGTCGGCCGCGACGATGTCGCTCGCCACGACCAGGGAGCCGAGCGGGGCGGCGGGGGCGAACCCGCCGCCGATGCCGGCCGAGACGACGAGTCCGTAGGGGAGCCGCGTGGACGCCAGGGCGAAGGCGGCGGCCGCGGCTGCCGCCGCCGGGCCCGCACCGCCCGCCAGGACGTCGAACGCACCGCTGCGGTGCAGCTCGGCGCCCGGCAGGGCGACCGACTCCGGCGTACCCCCGAACGCACGCGTGACCGCGTCCCGTTCCACCGGGACAGCGGTCACGACGAGCACACGCACAGGAGAGCCTCAGGGCCTCGGGAGGGACAGGACGACGGCGGTCAGGACGTCTTCTTGAGCTCGAACTGCCAGATGCCGGTGAGCTTCTTGCCGCTCGTCTCGACGATGGAGACGTTCGTCTTGCTGGCGGGCTCGCCGGTCTGGCTGGCGAAGAACGCGGAACCGGGGATCGTCCGGTAGGTCTTCGTGAACGGCTCCTGCTCGGCCTGCTGGCCGTTGATGAAGAGCGTCCACCCCTTCTCGGCGATCTCGGGGTCGACGCCGAAGCGGACCTTGTCGTCCATCGCGACCTCGATGGTCTTCTCGGCCTTCTTGTTGAGGCAGCCCTGGATCAGCGATTCCTTGATCGCCTCACCGTCGTTGTAGCAGGCCGCCTCGGAGTTCACCGAGGTCGTGCCGACCGTCACGGTGGCGAGCGGCGTCGGCTTGTCGCAGGCGGACAGGACAAGGAGTCCCGCGGACACGGCACCAAGAGCGACGCCGATTCGGCGGCCCTTACCGGAGAAGAACGCAACGGTCATGGGCCGAAGGCTATCGGTCGCCTCCGCTCACGCCACGCGGGGGTGCGGCGAGCCGCGCCGCGCGGCACCGAGGAGACCCCGTACGGACGCGGCCGCGCCGAGGGCGAGGATGCCCGCGGCGACCGACATGCCGAGCACCGCGTTGAGCGGCAGCGCGATCCCGATCCCGCCGCCGACCACCCACGCCATCTGGAGCAACGTCTCGGACCGGGCGAAGGCGGAGGTCCGGACCTCCTCGGGGACGTCCCGCTGGATCATCGCGTCCAGCGACAGCTTCGAGAGGGCCTGGGTGAACCCGGCGACCGCACCGAGCACGGCGACCGCGGCGGTGGAGAAGAAGACCGCCGCCAGGACCGCCGTGCCGAGCGCGAGCGTCAGCACCGTCGCGACGATCACCTCGGGCCCGCGCGCCCGGAGCCACGCGCCCACCGCCGTACCGCAGGCGTTGCCGACCCCCGCCGACACGCCGACGATGGCGAGCGAGACCGCCGCGCTCTGGCCGGCCATCGGGTGCTCGCGCAGCAGGAACGCCAGGAAGAAGATCAGGAAGCCGGAGAGGGCCCGGTGGGCGGCGTTGGCCTGGAGGCCGTGGAGCACCGACCCGCCGACGGACCGCAGGCCGGGCGGCCGCTCCCTGGGCGGCTTCTCCCCGTTGCGCTTCGGCTTCGGGGCGGGCCGGCGTACGGGCTCCGGGAGGTGCGGGAGGTGCGGGTGGTCCTGCGGGTCGATCAGGCGGGCCCGGCGCTCGCCCTTGGCGGAGTCGACCTTCGGCGGCATCGTGAAGGCGAGGAAGGTGCCCACGATGAAGATCGCGCAGGCGCCGTAGAGCGGCCAGGCGGAGCCGATGGTCTGGAGGCCGGCCCCGATCGGGGCCGCCACCCCCGTGGCGAGGAGCCCTGCCAGAGTGACCCGGGAGTTGGCTTTGACCAGGGAGAACTTCGGTGGCAGCAGCCGTGGCACGACCGCGCTGCGCACCACCCCGTACGCCTTCGAGGAGACCAGCACCCCCAGCGCCGCCGGGTACAGCTCCAGGCCGCCGGTGGCGACCGCGCCCGACATGGTGATGGCCAGCAGCGCGCGGGCCAGCATCGCGCCCGCCATCGCCGCCCGGCGGCCGTGCGGCAGCCGGTCCAGCAGCGGGCCGATCACCGGGGCGAGCAGGGTGAAGGGGGCCATGGTGATGGCGAGGTAGAGCGCGACGCGCCCGCGCGCCTCGTCGGTCGGTACGGAGAAGAAGACGGTGGAGGCCAGGGCGACGGTGATCATGACGTCACCGGCGCCGTTCACCGCGTGCAGCTCGATGAGTTTTCCGAGGCCGGATTCGCCGGCTCCATGGGCGTGCGTCGCCTTGCGGATCCCGCGTGCCGTGCCGGTGAACGGGGTGCGCAGGGCACGCCCCGTCGCCCGCCCCGCCCTGCGGAGCGGGCCGGGAACGTCGTGCGACCTGGCGCCAGTCACCCCGTCATAGTGCCCCAACCCCGGCCGGTATGAACGGTGATCGGTTGCGGACGCGCGCGTGACGCTCTCTCGGACCAGTGGGCGTCAGCACTCCCGGACGGCGGCGCGCAAGCCCTCCGGAGTGTCGGTGGCCGGATATCGGAGAGACGGATACGGCACGTTTGGGACGGGCAGGTGGGCGCGGAGCGGCGGAGAGGGTAGCGTGCGTAACGCGCCACCGGCGGTTGTTCTTGGCCGCGCGCCTCTCCGCGATCCCGCAGAATGGGTGGCAGAAGGCGCGCCCGAGGCAGGCACAACGGGTGTGGACGTCGACGCGGCCCCCAGGTCCGCTCCGCCCGCAACTGTCTGGCCGAAAACGGCAATCGTGCAGCAGCTGGCGCGCTCGTGAGACTGGCGTATGGAGAGAAGCGAAGACCTGTGAGTGCTGCGACGACGCGAAGCCGTACGGCCCGTACCGCCCGTACCCCCGTTCCCGACCGCCTGTGCGCCGAGGCGGTAGACCTCGCCCGCGCGGCGGCGGAGGAAGCCGCCGCGCCCGGTGTGGTCGGTGAGCATGTCGGTGTGGTCTCCGAAGGGGACCGCGTCGTCACGCACTACTTCGAGTCCAAGGAGCCCGGCTACCGGGGCTGGCGCTGGGCGGTGACCGTCGCGCGGGCCTCCCGCGCGAAGAACGTCACCCTGGACGAAACGGTGCTGCTGCCGGGGGCCGACGCGCTCCTGGCGCCGGAGTGGGTGCCGTGGAGCGAGCGGCTGCGCCCCGGCGACATGGGCCCGGGCGACCTGCTGCCGACCGAGGCGGAGGACCTGCGCCTGGAGCCGGGCTGGAGCGGCGAGGACGAGCCGCCGCCGAACTCGATCGTCTCCGAGGAGCTGGCGGAGCTCGTCGACGCGGAGGACGCGGAGCTGACGGACCGGCCGGTGGCCGCCACCAGCCGGGGCTCCATCGCGTCGGTGGCCGAGGAGCTGGGTACGCGGCGGGCGCGGGTGCTGTCGCGGTACGGGCTGTACGAGGCGGCGGACCGCTGGGACGAGGCGTTCGGCCCGAAGACGCCGATGGCGCAGGCGGCGCCGGCGACGTGTGTGAGCTGCGCGTTCCTGATCCCGATGGCGGGCTCGCTGAAGCAGGCCTTCGGGGTGTGCGCGAACGAGTTCGGTCCGGCGGACGGGCACGTGGTGTCGCTGGCGTACGGGTGTGGGGGGCACTCGGAGGCGGCGGTGATGCCGAAGCCGGTGCGGCCGGCGGATCATGCGCTGGACACGATGCGGGTGGACGCGTACGCGTTGCGTCCTGAGCGGGACGGGGGCTCGGTGCCGCCCGAGGCCGACGGTGCGTCGGAGGACCTGGGCCACTCGTAGCGGGCCGCGTTTTCAGCCCGTCCGGCGTTTGAGGACGGAACCGTCGATCGGGTGTCGGGTGCCTCTGCGGGTGTGCTGGGGCTCAGGGCCCCGTTCTTGTGCCGCCCGCCTCGGCGAGGGTTCCGTCCTCAAGCGCCGGACGGGCTTGGGTGGGCCCCGCACGGGTTGGGGGTCCGGTTCGGGTGCACGGTACCTTCGGGCGCACACTGGGCGGCAGGTAAGGGCCCAGGCCACCACCCACGGCGGACGGAGTCGACAGCGTGAGCATGAATGCGACCGAGGGGGCCGATCCGTTCGGGACGGCACGGCTGCGGCGCGGCGTGCTCGACGCCTGGGGCGCGGGCCCGGCCCGCTTCCGGGAGGACGCCAACGCCGAGGAGGACCTCGCGCTCGGCGGCTACCGCGACCGCCTCGTCGTCGAGCTGGCCCAGAACGCCGCCGACGCCGCCGCCCGCGCGCACGTCCTCGGCATGCTCCGCCTCACCCTGCACCCCGCCGCCCCCGGCGATCCCGACGGCCGCTGTGTCCTCGCCGCCGCCAACACCGGGGCGCCCCTGGACGCCACCGGCGTGGAGTCGCTCTCCACCCTCCGCGCCTCCGCCAAGCGCGAGGGCCACGAGTCCGCCGTGGGCCGGTTCGGCGTCGGGTTCGCCGCCGTCCTCGCGGTCAGCGACGAGCCCGCCGTGCTCGGCCGCCACGGAGGCGTCCGCTGGTCGCTGGCCGAGGCGCGCGAGATGGCCCGGAACGCGGCCGTCGGCTCCCCGGGCCTCGGCGACGAGCTGCGCCGCCGCGACGGCCACGTACCGCTGCTGCGCCTCCCGCTGCCCGCCGAGGGCTCCGCACCGGACGGGTACGACACCGTCGTCGTGCTGCCGCTGCGCGACGGCACCGCCGAGGATCTGGCCGCCCGCCTGCTGGCCGCCGTGGACGACGCGCTGCTGCTGACCCTGCCCGGCCTGGCCGAGGTCGTCATCGAGACCCCGCAGGGCGTACGGACCCTGAGCCGCTCGGCCCACGGCCCGTACACGCACATCGACGACTCCGCGCACGGCCTGAACCGCTGGCGCACCGTCTTCCACCACGGCCCGGTCGAACCGGCCCTCCTCGCCGACCGCCCGGTCGAGGAGCGCCTGCGCCCGCACTGGTCGGTCACCTGGG
Source organism: Streptomyces sp. NPDC101178 (assembly GCF_044767965.1). NCBI lineage: Bacteria > Bacillati > Actinomycetota > Actinomycetes > Kitasatosporales > Streptomycetaceae > Streptomyces > Streptomyces sp. NPDC101178. The sequence goes on along the minus strand of NZ_JBIWOZ010000005.1, from coordinate 527,811 downwards.
CGGTCCCAATCGACGAGTCCGGCGCCCCGCTCCCGCCCCGTACGTCCCCGGTCGTCCACGCCCCGACCCCCACCGACGAGCCCCTCGGCATCCCCGCCCTCCTCATCGCCTCCCTCCCGCTGGACACCGCCCGCCGCCACCCGGCGCCCGGGCCGCTCACGGACTTCCTGGTGGAGCGGGCGGCCGACGCGTACGCGGAGCTGCTCGGCGCCTGGCGGCCCGTGTCGACCGGGACCATCGACCTCGTGCCGGGGCCGCTCGGCAAGGGCGGCCTGGACGGGGCCCTGCGCGGCGCGATCCTGACCCGGCTGCCGAGGGTCGCGTTCCTGGAGCCCGCCGTACCCAGGGACGCCGAGGCCGATCGGAGCTGGGCGGACGACTGGGACCGGGACGGTACGGAGAGCGCCCCCGCGACCACCGCCCTGCGCCCGGTCGAGGCCGAGGTCGTCGAAGGCGTCGGAGCCGGGACCGTACGGGTCCTCGCCGAGGTGCTGCCCTCGCTGCTCCCCGCAGGCCTGGAGCGCCGCCCCGAACTCCGTACGCTCGGCGTCGCCCGCGTCCCGCTCACCGAGGCCATCGACCGCCTCGCCGGTCTGGAACGCGACCCCGCCTGGTGGCACCGCCTCTACGACAGCCTCGCCGGCATCGACCCCGACCGCCTCACCGGCCTCCCGGTCCCGCTCGCCGGCGACCCGGAGGCCGAGCAGGCGGGCCGCCCGCCGCGCACCACCATCGGCCCCCGCCAGGTCCTGCTGCCGCTCCCGGACGCCCTCACCGGCCCCGTCCTCGCCCGCCTCTCCCGCCTCGGCCTCAAGGTCGCCCACCCGGACGCCGCCCACCCGCTCCTGGAGAAGCTCGGCGCCCTCCCCGCCACGCCGCGGGCCGTCCTGACGACCCCCCAAGTGCGGGCGGCGGTCGCCGGATCGCTGGACGCGGGGGAGATCTGGGACGAGGACGCGCTCGACGGCGACGAGCTGGCCGAGACCGTCCTCACCCTCGTGCGCGACGCCGAGCTGGCCCCCGGAGACGAACCCTGGCTCGGCGCGCTGGCCCTGCCCGACGAGGAGGGTGAGCCCGCCCCCGCCGGTGAACTCGTCCTCCCCGGATCCCCGTTCGCGCAGATCATGCGGGAAGGCGAACTCGGTTTCGTCGACCAGGAGCTGGCCGACCGCTGGGGCGAGGCGCCGCTCACCGCCTGCGGAGTGCTCGCCACCTTCGCTCTCGTCCGCGCCACCGACGTCGTCCTCGACCCGGACGAACTGGAGCCCCGCGACAGCGACTTCGCCGAACCCGACGACGCCGGGCTGCTGGACGCCGTCGACGTGTGGTGCGAGGACCTCCTCGACCAGCTGGCCGAGACCCCGGTGCCGCCGGTCGCGACCGAGATCGTCGCCGTACGGGATCTGGATCTGGTGGACCACGACGCCTGGCCGCAGGCGCTGGCCCTGCTGGCGCAGCCGCCGTTGCGGGACGCACTGACGCAGCCGGTGCGGGTGCTGCTGCCGGACGGTACGACGCAGTCCGTGCGCCCGTACACCGCGTGGTGGCTGCGCGACCATCCCGTACTGGACGGCCGCCGCCCCGCCGGGCTGCGCGCGGCCGGCGGTGATCCGCTGCTGGCCGGGCTGTACGACGCGGTGGACGCCACCGGCTTCGACGACGCGCAGGTGCTGCGGGCTCTCGGCGTGCGCACCTCGGTCGCCGCGCTGCTGGACGAACCGGGCGGTGCGGCCGAGCTGTTGGGCCGGCTGGCCGACGAGGAGCGGCCCGTCACCCCCGTACAGCTGCACGCGCTCTATACGGCTCTCGCCGAACTCGACCCGGACCAGGTCACGTTGCCGGACGAGCTGCGGGCGGTGGTGGACGGTGAGGTGGCCGTGGTCGACGCGGCGGACGCCGTGATCGCGGACGCGCCGGACGTGCTGCCGCTGACCGAGGGCCTGCCTCTGCTCCCCGTATCCCCTTCCCGGGCTTCCGAGTTGGCGGACCTGCTCCAGGTTCGGCGGCTCGGCGAGACGATCGAGGCGGGCGTCACCAGCGAGGGGGAGGAGCACCGCGTACCGGACTCCGTCCGCGTCCTGCTCGGCCCCGCCACCCCGGGCACCTACATCGAGCACACCGAACTCCACGCGGGCGGCGTCGAACTGGACTGGCGCCGCACCCCGGACGGTGTGGTCCACGCCGCGACTCTGGAAGGCGTCGCGGCGGGCCTGGCCTGGGCGGCGGGCCAGTGGCCGAGGCGCTTCGAGGTCGCGGCGCTGCTGGAGGACCCCTCGCGTACGGAGGAACTGGCGCGGGACCGCTGGTTCGACTGAGGGCGGCAGGCGCATACGGAAGACCGTGGGCCCATGCGGAAGCCCCCGGGAGGTCGATGACCTCCCGGGGGCTTCTCCGTGCTGTCCTCAGGCCCCGAACCGCCGGCCCACCAGCCGCCAGCTCAGCTCCAGCAGCGCGGCCGCCGCCACCGCGATGCCGACCGCCGCCCACGGCATGGTCGTGCCGACCAGCTTCAGGGCGAAGAAGTCCTGGAGCCACGGCACCACGAGCACGATCAGGAAGCCGAGCCCCATCGTCGCCACCAGGGCGATCCGCCACCAGGTGTAGGGGCGGGCGATGATCGCCAGGACCCACATCGAGGTCAGGAACAGCGTCAGCGTCGCCGCGCTGGTCTCGGCCTCCAGCGCGCCGGCGCCGGAGTAGTGGTGGCGGGCCAGCAGGTAGGTGGTGAAGGTGGCCGTCGCCGCGATGACGCCCGAGGGGATCGCGTACCGCATGACGCGGCGTACGAAGTGGGGCTGGGCGCGCTCCTTGTTCGGCGCGAGGGCCAGGAAGAACGCGGGGACGCCGATGGTCAGCGTGGACAGCAGCGTCAGGTGCCGCGGCAGGAACGGGTACTCCACCTGGGTGCAGACCACCAGGATCGCCAGCAGCACCGAGTAGACCGTCTTGGTGAGGAAGAGGGTCGCGACACGGGTGATGTTCCCGATCACCCGGCGGCCCTCGGCGACGACCGACGGCAGCGTCGCGAAGCTGTTGTTCAGCAGCACGATCTGCGCCACCGCGCGCGTCGCCTCGGAGCCGGAGCCCATCGAGACGCCGATGTCGGCGTCCTTGAGGGCCAGCACGTCGTTGACGCCGTCGCCGGTCATCGCGACCGTGTGGCCGCGCGACTGGAGGGCGGCGACCATGTCCCGCTTCTGCTGCGGGGTGACCCGGCCGAAGACCGCGTTCTGCTCCATGGCCGTGGCCATGTCGTCCGGGTCGGTGGGCATCTTGCGGGCGTCGAGGGTGTTCTCGGCACCCGCCAGGCCCAGCTTTCCGGCGACCGCGCCGACCGAGACCGCGTTGTCGCCGGAGATGACCTTGGTGGCCACGTTCTGCTGGGCGAAGTACCTGAGGGTCTCCGCCGCGTCCGGCCGCAGCCGCTGCTCCAGGACGACGAGAGCGGTGGGCACGGCACCGTCGGCCGCGTCCGGGGCGTCCAGCTCGCCGCCCGGCACCCGGGCCAGGAGCAGCACGCGCAGGCCCTGCTCGTTGAGGTGCTCGATCTCGGTGAGGGTCGCGTCGCCGTCGGGGAGGAGGACGTCAGGGGCGCCGAGGAGCCAGGCGGAGGCGGTGCCGTCGGTCTCGGTGAACGCGGCGCCGCTGTACTTGCGTGCGGAGGAGAACGGCATCGCGTCGGTGACGGTCCAGGCGGCTTCCTGGCTTGCCGGGTACGCGTCGATGATGGCCTGGAGGCTGGCGTTGGGCCGGGGGTCGGAGGAGCCGAGGGAGCGCAGCACCTGGTGGACGTACGCCTCGTCGCTCCCGTTCAGCGGCCGGACCTCCGTGATGTCCATGCCGCCCTCGGTGAGGGTGCCGGTCTTGTCCAGGCAGACCACGTCGACCCGGGCGAGGCCCTCGATGGCGGGCAGCTCCTGGACCAGGCACTGCTTGCGGCCCAGGCGTACGACGCCGATGGCGAAGGCGACCGAGGTGAGGAGCACCAGGCCCTCGGGGATCATCGGGACGATCCCGCCGACGGTCCGGGCGACGGAGTCCTTGAAGTTGTTGTCCTTCACGACGAGCTGGCTGATGATCAGCCCGATCGCCGTCGGCACCATCATCCAGGTGACGTACTTCAGGATCGTGCTGATGCCGCTGCGCAGCTCCGAGTGGACGAGCGTGAAGCGCGACGCCTCCTCGGCGAGCTGCGCCGCGTACGCCTCGCGTCCCACCTTGGTCGCGGTGAACGCGCCGCCGCCCGCGACGACGAAGCTGCCGGACATCACCGGGTCGCCGGGCCGCTTGAGCACCGGGTCGGCCTCACCGGTCAGCAGCGACTCGTCGACCTCCAGGCTGTCGGCCTCGGCGACCGTGCCGTCCACGACCACCTTGTCGCCCGGCCCCAGCTCGATCACGTCCCCGAGGACGATCTCGTGGGTGGAGACCTCGGCGGCGGTCCCGTCGCGCCGCACGGTCGGCTTCGCCTCGCCGATCACCGCGAGGCTGTCCAGGGTCTTCTTGGCCCGCCACTCCTGGATGATGCCGATACCGGTGTTGGCGACGATCACGAAGCCGAAGAGGCTGTCCTGGATCGGCGCCACGAACAGCATGATCACCCAGAGCACGCCGATGATCAGGTTGAACCGGGTGAAGACGTTGGCGCGGACGATCTCGGTGAGCGAACGCGAGGAGCGTACGGGTACGTCGTTGACCTCGCCCCGGGCCACCCGTTCGGCGACCTCGGCGGTGGTGAGACCGGTGGCGCGATGGCCGGATGGCGGTAGCCCGACCGGATGCACGGGGTCGAGTTCCGCCCCCGCGTCGATCATGGCCGGCCGGGAGGATCCGGGGGTCTGCTCCCCGGAGGAATCGAGTGCCCGCTGCGTCATGGATTAGACGGTACGGGCGTGCGGTGCGAATCACCCGCCGGGGGGGTGGAAGATCCGACCAGGGGAGGAGCAAGTCGGTCCCGTGGTCGTACGGGGCGGCGAGGTTCCCGTACGGAGGAGGTAGCTCCGAGATCCCCTGTCCCGTACGGAGGAGGTAGCTCCGAGATCCCCTGTCCCGTACGGAGGAGGTAGCTCCGAGATCCCTGTACGGGCGAGACGGCTCCCCACAGGCGAGACGGCTCCCCGGGGACAGGCGAGACGGCGCTCCGGTCAGGCTCGGTGGTGGTCGGTGCCGAGGGTGCTGGACGCCGCCTCGGCGCCGGCGGCGTCCTTGGCCTCGGCCCGGGCCGCGTGGCGCTTGAGGGCGGCCTCGCGGCCCCGGACGTACCAGATGCCGATCAGCCCGAGACCGGCTCCGGCCAGCGGTGTCCAGACCCACCAGGTGTGGCCCCGGTCGGCGAACCAGCCGTAGAAGGGGAGCTGGGCGAGGAAGAGGACGAACCAGAGGATCGTGCCGCCGACGACGGTGGAGACGACGGGGCCCTCCAGGGGCTCGGGCGCCTCGTGCTTCGGTGTCCACTTCTCCATGAGTTCAGTGTATGGGCCCACCCGATCGGGGGTGCGCGGGCCGGTGGACCCAAGGCGCCACGCGGGTCTACGCGCGGAGATAGCGATCTTCGCCTTATGTATTCATACTGAATCTGCTTTGGGCTGGCTCGATTTGTTCGTCTGAACATCCAATTTCGATCACCTTTCGCCCTTTTCCTCCACCTCCCTACGTACGACTGAGGTCACCCATGCCCCCCTCGGCCACCGCTCCGGTCGACTCCCCGCAGCCCTCGGCTCCGCAGCCCACCGGCGGCGTGGACCGGTTCTTCAAGATCTCCGAGCGGGGGTCGACCGTCGGGCGCGAACTGCGCGGCGGGTTCGCCACGTTCTTCGCGATGGCGTACATCATCGTGCTCAACCCGATCATTCTGGGCAGCGCGAAGGACATGTACGGCAACCAGCTCGACAACGGCCAGCTGGTCACCGCCACCGTGCTCTCGGCGGCCTTCTCCACGCTCCTGATGGGCGTCATCGGCAATGTGCCGATCGCGCTCGCCGCCGGGCTCGGCGTCAACACCGTCGTCGCGCTCCAGCTCGCACCCCGGATGAGCTGGCCGGACGCGATGGGCATGGTCGTTCTCGCGGGCATCGTGGTCATGCTGCTGGTCGCGACCGGGCTGCGGGAGCGCGTGATGAACGCCGTACCGCGCTCACTCCGCAAGGGCATCGCGATCGGCATCGGCCTCTTCATCCTGCTGATCGGCCTGGTCGACTCCGGCTTCGTCTCGCGCATCCCGGACGCCGCCATGACCACCGTGCCGCTCCAGCTCGGCGGCGACGGCCACCTCACCGGCTGGCCGGTCCTGGTCTTCGTGCTCGGCGCGCTGCTCACGCTGGCGCTGATCGTGCGCAAGGTGCCCGGCGCGATCCTGATCTCGATCATCGCCATGACGGTGGTCGCCCTGGTCATCGACGCGGTGGCGGGCCTGCCGGAGGGCGCCTGGGGCCTGACGACGCCGTCGTGGCCGGGCAACCCGGTCTCCGCGCCGGACTTCGGTCTGCTGGGTGAGGTCAGCCTCTTCGGCGGCTTCGGGAAGGTCGGTCTGCTGACCGGCATCCTCTTCGTCTTCACCGTGCTGCTGTCCTGCTTCTTCGACGCGATGGGCACCATCCTCGGCGTCGGCGACGAGGCCAAGCTGATGGACGAGAACGGCAACTTCCCCGGCATCAACAAGGTGCTGTTCGTGGACGGCATCGCGGTCGCGGCCGGCGGCGCGAGCTCCTCCTCCGCCACCACCTGCTTCGTGGAGTCCACCGCGGGCGTCGGAGAGGGCGCCCGCACCGGACTGGCGAGCGTCGTGACCGGTCTGCTCTTCTCGGTGGCGCTGTTCCTCACACCGCTGGCGACCATGGTCCCGTCGCAGGCGGCCACGCCCGCCCTGCTGGCGGTCGGCTTCCTGATCATCGCGGGATCCGTACGGGACATCGACTGGAGCGACTACACGCTCGCGGTCCCGGCGTTCCTGGCGATGGTGATGATGCCGTTCACGTACTCGATCACCAACGGCATCGGCATCGGCTTCGTCGCCTTCTCCGTGCTGCGTCTTGCGGCGGGCCGGGGCCGTGAGGTCCCGATCGCGATGTACGCGGTGTCGGCGGTCTTCGTCTTCTACTACGCGATGCCGGCGCTCGGCCTCACGTGATCGGGTCTCTGGTCACGGTCGGGCCCGTCGGCCCGTAGAACTTCTCCGTCTCGTCGACGGCCGCCTTGAAGCGTTCGTCGAAGTCGTCGCGAATGAGCGTCCGGACCACATAGTCCTGGACGCTCATTCCGCGTTTGGCGGCGTGCTGCCGGAGCCGGTCGAGCAGCTCACCGTCTATCCGCAGGCTGAGCACTGTCGATCCCATACCGAGCAGGGTCGCCGCCCGGGGGCGCTTTTCGCGTCACTTTCCGCTTCCGTCTCACTCGTTCGGGTGAGTTGTTTCTCGCGGGTGTACCCTCGGGTGGTATTTAGTTTGGGTAATGAGTTACGCTAACGAACATGCCTGACCTGATCCACGACGGCGAGAGTGCCGCCGCCGTGAGCTCCCTCCGCTCAGCCGTGATGCTGCTGGGCCGGCGCCTGAAGCACCAGCGCGTCGACGAATCGCTGAGCCCGACCGAGATGTCGGTGCTCGGCACCCTGGCCCGCTGCGGCTCGGCCACCCCCGGTGAGCTGGCCCGCAAGGAGCACGTGCAGCCTCCGTCGATGACCCGCATCGTCGCGCTGCTGGAAGCGAAGGGGCTCGTCAGGCTGGAACCGCACCCCGATGACCGTCGGCAGAAGATGGTCAGCCAGACCGAGCAGGCAGAGGCCATGCTCGCGGAGAGCCGCACCAAGCGGAACGCCTGGCTGGCCCACCTCGCCGAGGGCCTGGACGAGGACGAGTGGGAGACGCTGCGGGCCGCCGCGCCCGTGCTGGAGAAGCTCGCCCACCTGTGACCCCGCGGGCGCGACGGCGGTGACGCCGTCCCCGTACCGGATGAGACAGCCGGTCCGGGGAAGGCGAGCGCAGCCGGGACCGGCACCCCGCCGGCCCCGGACGATCACCGCCGGAGCGCCCGTCGTCACGTCCTCGTCGGACCGCACGCCGCAGACGCCTGAGGAGATGAACCCTTTTGAGTACGGGACCCGGAGCAGACTCCGCCCCCGCACCGACTTCCACCTACGAGAGCACGACCGGCGGGACCTTCTCGTCGCTGAAGATCCGTAACTACCGCCTGTTCGCCACGGGCGCCGTGATCTCCAACACCGGTACCTGGATGTCCCGCATCACCCAGGACTGGCTCGTCCTGAGCCTGACGGGTTCCGCGACCGCCGTGGGTGTCACCACGGCCCTCCAGTTCCTTCCGATGCTGCTCTTCGGCCTGTACGGCGGTGTCATCGCCGACCGTCTCCCGAAGCGGCAGATCCTGCTCGTCAGCCAGGCCATGCTCGGCCTGTGCGGTATCGCGCTGGCCGTCCTGACCCTCTCCGGCGTCGTCGAGGTCTGGCACGTCTATCTGGTCGCCTTCCTCCTCGGCATGGTGACCGTCGTCGACAACCCGGCCCGCCAGTCGTTCGTCTCCGAGATGGTCGGCCCCGCGCAGCTGCGCAACGCGGTCAGCCTGAACTCGGCGAACTTCCAGTCCGCCCGCCTCATCGGCCCCGCCGTCGCGGGTGTCCTGATCACCACGGTCGGCAGCGGCTGGGCGTTCCTGCTCAACGGCCTCTCCTTCCTGGCACCGCTCATCGGCCTGCTGATGATGCGGACGAGCGAACTCCACGCCTCGGTACGCGTGCCGCGCGCCAAGGGCCAGCTGCGCGAGGGCCTGCGGTACGTCCGTGGCCGCCCCGAGCTGATCTGGCCGATCGTCCTGGTCGGCTTCGTCGGCACGTTCGGCTTCAACTTCCCGATCTGGCTCACCGCCTACGCCGATGAGATCTTCGACGGCGGCGCGGGCATGTACTCGTTCTTCAACATCCTGATGGCCGCCGGTTCGCTGGCCGGCGCGCTGCTCTCGGCCCGCCGCCGCTCCACGCGGCTGCGGATGCTGGTGGCGGCGGGCACGGCGTTCGGCCTGCTGGAGATCGCCGCTTCCCTGTCCCCGTCGGTCTGGCTGTTCTCCCTGCTCCTGGTCCCGATCGGCATGCTGGGCCTGACGACGAACATCACCGCGAACACGAGCGTGCAGATGGCCGCCGACCCGGAGATGCGGGGCCGGGTGATGAGCCTCTACATGATGGTCTTCGCCGGTGGTACGCCGGTGGGCGCGCCGATCGTCGGCTGGATCAGCGACACGTACGGCGCCCGCGTCGGCTTCGCGACCGGCGGCGCGATCTCGGTGATCGCCGCGCTGGCCGTCGGCTTCGCGCTGGCCCGCGTGGGCGGCCTCCGGCTGAAGGTCGACCTCCGCCCGGGACGGCCGCACGTGCGCTTCGTACCGCGCGAGCAGCTGGCGACGGCTGCGTAGGGGCAAACGAAAGGCGCCTTCCCCTCGGAGCGGTCGGGGGAGGGCGCCTCTCGCGTGTCCGGGTCAGTCGCGCGGGAAGGCGTCGGTCTTCAGGACCAGGTCCATGGAGGTGTCGGTGAGATCGACGTCGAGGCCGAAGTCGACGACGAGCTTCTTGTGGTAGCCGCCGTCCTTCGGCTCCGAGTGGAGGAGGCAGCGGCCCACGTACGGATCGACGATGAGGAGGAGAGGGACCCCGGCTGCCGCGTAGGCGTCCTTCTTGGGCCCGTAGTCGGCCGCGGCCGTGCCCTTGGAGATGACCTCGCCGACGAACTCGACGTGCTCGGGGAGCCAGCGGCCACGGCTGTCCTTGGCCGCCTTGTCGAAGAGCTTCACAATGTCGGGGGCGAAGCCGTTGCCTTCGCCGAAGTCGATGCGTACGTCCGAGAGGGCCCTCACGTCCATCCCGAACCGGTCCTCCAGAGCACGCACGATCCGACGGATGATCTCCCAGTGCGTGTCCCGCTGCGGCGACATGTGGACGGTCCCCTCGACGATCTCGACCTTGAATCCCTCGGGGGTGGGCTCAAGCCACTCGAACATCTCGTCCAGAGTCAGCTCGTCGCTGATGTCGGCCATGTCGATCCTGTCGGTGTCTACGACGGTCATCGTGCCGCTCCTCCCCGCTGCCGCACGGGCGTGCGGGCAGCCGCGTAGCACAACGATAGGCCTGGCCTCCGGGACACGCCCGGACTCCGCCTGCGCCTGCCGAGGACCGGGAGGTGGTACGGGCCCGGGCTCGGGACCGGCCGGTGGTGCGGTTACGCTCGAAGGGTGGACCCGAAGACCAGAAACCGCATCATGGCGGCCGTGCTCGTGCTCATGTTCCTCGTCGTCGCCGTGGCGGCCGCCTTCGGCGCCTGAGGCGGGCGGTGCGGCGCGCGGCGGTGTGCGCGGTGTCGACCCCTCGCCGCGCTGCGCCGCAGCGGCCGCCCGCTCACGCCCGAGGAGCTCGCCGCCAACGTCGTGGTCAGCGCTCCGCCGCAGCCTGCATGCCACGCTCACCGAGGCCGGGCGGACTGGAGGGCGGCCGCTGAGGAGGGATCCTGGCGCCCCGGCCGACGTGTCGTCCGGAAGGTTGCTTGCCTGGAGTGGACTCGAAGGAGTTGGCTGGGGCGTCATGAAGTACACACAGCTCGGACGCACCGGACTCAAGGTCAGCCGACTCGTGCTCGGGACGATGAACTTCGGCCCGCAGACCAATGAGTCGGACAGTCACGCGATCATGGACTCCGCCATCGGCGCGGGTCTGAACTTCTTCGACACCGCCAACGTCTACGGCTGGGGCGAGAACAAGGGGCGCACCGAGGAGATCCTCGGCACCTGGTTCGCGCAGGGCGGCGGCCGGCGCGACAAGGTGGTCCTGGCCACCAAGATGTACGGGAACATGGCGCCCGACGGCGACGCCTGGCCCAACCACGACAAGCTCTCCGCCGTGAACATCCGGCGCGCGGTCGACGCCTCGCTCAAGCGGCTCCAGACGGACCACATCGACGTCTACCAGTTCCACCACGTCGACCGGGACACCCCGTTCGAGGAGATCTGGCAGGCGATCGACGTCCTGGTCCAGCAGGGCAAGATCCTGTACGCGGGTTCCTCCAACTTCCCCGGCTACAAGATCGCCCAGGCCAACGAGCAGGCGGCCAGGCGCGGTTCGCTCGGCCTGGTCAGCGAGCAGTGCATCTACAACCTCGCCGAGCGCCGCGCCGAGATGGAGGTCATCCCGGCCGCGCAGGAGTACGGCCTCGGGGTCATCCCGTGGTCGCCGCTCCACGGCGGCCTGCTGGGCGGCGTCATCAAGAAGGAGGCCAAGGACGGCCGCCGCGCCTCGGGGCGCTCGGCCGACGCGCTGGCCAACAGCACGGTCCGCGCGCAGGTCCAGGCGTACGAGGACCTGCTGGAGAAGCACGGCCTGGAGCCCGGTGAGGCGGCCCTGGCCTGGCTGCTGACCCGCCCCGGCGTCACGGGCCCGATCGTCGGCCCGCGCACCGCGGAGCAGCTGGAGAGCGCCCTGCGCGCGCTGGAGCTGGAACTCCCGGAGGCGGTCCTGACCGGCCTGGACGAGATCTTCCCGGGCCCGGGCCCGTCGCCGGAGGCCTTCGCCTGGTGATGTGCCGGGTGAGTCGCCTGATGAGGTGAGCGGATCGGCCGCCGTCCCGGACGGGGCGGCGGCCGATCGCGCTGTCCACAGGCTGGGGGCGGCTACTGCGCGAACCGGTCCAGCGCCGCCAGCACCGCCCGTCGGGTCGCGGGCCCGCCGAGGTGTCCCGCGCCCTCGATGACGGTCAACTCGGCCTCCGGCCAGGCCCGGTCGAGCTCCCAGGCGGTGATCAGGGGGCTGCCGAGGTCGAAGCGGCCGTGGATGAGGGCGGCGGGGATGCCGGCCAGGCGGTGGGCCTCGTCGATGAGCTGGTTCTCCCGCAGCCAGGCGCCGTGGGAGAAGTAGTGGGCGCAGATCCGGACGAGGGCCTGCTGAGCGCGGTCCGGTCGGCCGCTGTACGGGGCCGGGCCCGGGTTCGCCTCCAGCGAGAGGACCGCGTCCTCCCAGGCGCACCAGGCGGCGGTGGCCCGCTCCCGCACCTCCGGGTCGGGGCTCTCCGTACGACGGGCGTAGGCGGCGACCACCTCGTCCGGCCCGGCGGCTTCGGGAACGGCCGCACGGAAGGCGTGCCAGGCCTCGGGGAAGAGGTGGCCCGCGCCCCGGTAGAGCCAGTCGATCTCGCTGCGCCGGGTCGTGGTGACCGAGGCGATGACGGCCTCGGTCACCCGCTCCGGATGCGCCTGCGCGTACGCCAGAAGCAGCGTGGAGCCCCAGGAACCCCCGTACAACAGCCAGTTGTCGATGGAGAGGTGCTCCCGCAGGCGTTCCATGTCGGCGATGAGGTGGTGGGTGGTGTTGTGCCGCAGCTCCGTCGCGGGGTCGCTCGCGTGCGGTGTCGAGCGACCGCACCCGCGCTGGTCGAAGAGGACGACGCGGTAGCGCTCCGGGTCGAAAGACCGGCGGGCGCGCGGCGTACACCCGGACCCGGGGCCACCGTGCACCACGAGCGCCGGCTTGCCGTCCGGATTCCCGCACACCTCCCAGTACACGAGGTTGCCGTCCCCGACGTCCAGCAGGCCGCTGTCGTACGGGTCGATCGGCGGGTACAGGTCATCGGGCGGCGCTACGCGGTCCACCGGGTGCCTCCCTTGCGTGCATTCGTGAACGGGCCACCTTACGGGAGCGGGGGCGCCCGCCGTCGGGGTGACGGGGGCGCCCCCGGGCACTGCGCTGGCGTCCGTCAACCGAGGGACTGGAATCCGAGCCATCCGCTGCTTCCGACGGCTACGCCGCTGCCGGTGAGGTTGGAGTGGAAGTAGAGCTTTCCGTCACTTCCGGTGGCGAAGATGTCGGCCTTCTTGTCCGAGCCGGCATCGGGGAAAGCGGTGAGCAGCGGCCGGTGGGCGCTGGTCCATCCGCTTCCGATCACGGTGTGGGAATTGCCGAGTCCTTCACCTAGAGGTCCGCGGCCTTCATAGAGGCGGAGTTCGCCGTTGGTCTTGTGGCGTGCGGTGAGGTCGACGCGATCGTTGCCGGTGTGGTCGCCCGGTGCTGCCAGGTCGTAGTTCGACCATGACCCGTTGCCGATGAGGACGGGGGCGCGGGTCGCGTCCAGGTAGAGCGACTTGGAGCCGAAGTAGAGCCAGAGGAAGTTGCCCTCCTTGACGAGGAGGTCGGGGTAGCCGGCGACATCGATGATGCCGTCGTTGTCGGTGTCCAAGGGGCCGTCGACGTCGCCGATGGCGAGGATCTGGTCGGCGTTCTTCCAGTGGTTGTTGGCCCGGTCGTAGACGTCGAGTTCCTGACGCTCGTACAAGCAGGCACGAGAGTGCCCGTCGGCCTGTTCGTCCTGCGCGGTGCAGGCCCAGCCGACGCCGTTGTTCGGGTAGAGCTGGAGGGCCTTGCCGTCTTCTCCCGGGATGGCCGCGATGAGGTCCTCGAAACCGTCGCCGGTCCAGTCGCCACGACGGGTGATGCTGGCTCCGGTGAAGTCGCTGTTGCTCGCGGTGGTGCCGGTTCCGACGTATCCGTTGCCCTGGCCGGGGTACAGCCACAGTTCGCCGTTGCTGCGTACGCCGTAGAGGTCGGCGTTGTTGTCCCCGTTGAGGTCGCCGGCCTTGTCGGGGATGGAGAGTCCGTTGGCGTAGAAGAGGTAGGCGGCTCGGTCGGAGCGGTTCTGTGCGGCGTCGAGGCTGCGGACGTGGAGCCGTTGTGATCCGGCCGAGGTCGGGGTCAGGACGAGCTTCGCGTCGATCCTGCCGTCCCCGTCGAGGTCGGTGCTGGGCGTGACGGTGCGGACGGTGTGGTCCCAGTCGGTCCAGTACTCGTACGACTTCACATCATTGACGCCCCCGTTGCCGAGGATGAACGTTCCTGCGGTTCGGGCTTGTCCGGTGACGGCGGGCCAGCCGTCGGATCCGTCGGGGAACTGCTGTGAGCTGATGGTGGGCGGTGTGCTGGGCCGGGTGGGATCGAAGTTGAACCGGCACGTGGCCGCATCGGGGGCCCAGGCGGAACCGGCGCTCGTGTCGAGAGCCTGCACCCTCCAGCCGAAGTTGCCCTTGGCCGCAGTCAGGTACTTCTGCAAGGTGGCTTTGGGGATCTTGACCTTGGCTACGGTCCCTGAGGTGGCGGACACGATCTGGTTGAAGATCTCGGCTCCGCCGGAGAGGTTGTTGCTGCCCCACAGCCGGAACTGGGCACGGACGGTACCGCCGTCAGGGTCGGAGACCTTCGCGGTGAGCGTGACGTCGGTGTTGCCGATCGTGGTGTACGGAGCGACCGTGTCGCACCCGCCGGAGCTGGGAATCGTGTCCAGGGTGTTCGGCACGTTGGGCACGGTGTTGTACGTCGTCGACAGCACGGCCGAATTGGCGTCGAACTTCTTCCACGCGAAGACGTCGCTCTCACTGCTCGCCCGCATGCCCAAGGTGAGCGTGTGCCACTTGTTGGCGATGACGTCCTTCGCGCCGGCGGTCACGTCGAAGGCGAGATTGCCTCCGGGACAGTTCGGCCCCCAGCCCAGGGACTCGTTGACCGAGTCCAGCTTCTTGCGCCAGTCGGGCTGCTCGGCCCACGTGGTGGACGCGGTGATCGCCCCGGTCTCCCACATCTCGACCGTCCGGTTCGTGCACGACCAGGACCAGGTGTTCTTGATCCGGAACGTCGAGGAGGAGACCACCTTCTTGGTGGACCACAGGTTGGCGGTGTTCATACGGAAGAAAGACCTGGCCAGCCCGTCGGTCTCGTTCTCGTACCCCACACGGGCGGTTGTCGTGCCCTTGTCCCAGTTGGCGCCGTTGAAGAACGAGGTCTTCGGGTGCTTCTTGTAGGCGATGGTCCAAGAGTGGCGGGAGCCGGACACCGCCGGGTCCAGCAGCACCGGGTACTGGGTGTCCCGACCCGTCAGGAGTTCCCGATCCGGCGTGAGGCTCAGCTTCCCGTCCTCGACCGCCAATCCCATGACCGCCTGCTGTGCACCGTAGCCGGGTTCGAACTCGTCGGAGGGCGGCGGCGGGCCGGTGGGGGCGCTGCCGGCCGAGCGGGCCGCGGGTGCGGCAGGCGCGGCGGCAGTGGTGCTGTCCCACATCAGCGGGGTCGGTGCGGTGAAGACCTCTTGGCCGGCCGGGTTGACCGCCGTGAGGTTGCCGTGGGCGTCGGTGCTCACTGCCAGGCCGCTGGTGTCCAGGCCGAAGTGGACCTGCTTCAGCGCCGGATCGGCCGCCGCCTCGGCGGTCTTGACGACCAGGAGGCTGGAGAAGCCGGCCGGGCCCGCCTTGATCTTCAGGTCGACATCCGTCAGGACATCCCCGAACGTCAGGGTGTCGCCGTCGACAGCGGGCGCGGGCAGCGGCTGCGGCCAGGTCCAGGACATGCTGCGCCCGTCGCGTACGACGGTCGCCAGCGGTCCCTCGCCACCGCCGGAGAGCCGCACGTCCACCTCTGTGGCCCTCGGTGACAGCGAGCCGTCGGCGTTCGCCTTGAGGGTGGTGTCGATCCGTACGAGTCGACTGTCCTGGCGCACGAACTGGGGCAGCGCGTAAGTGTCCTGGGTGAAGGTTCCGTCGGGGTTGGCGAACACCTGCGACACCTCGGTGCGCTGGGCGAGCACCTCCACAGGCCGGCCGCTCTCCGCCGCCTCGGTCTGCGCCAAGGCCTCTGCGTCAGCCTTGGGCGCCGTGGGCTGCGGAGAGGTGGTGGATTCCAAGGCAGCGGCTTCCGGCAGGTGCTGAGGCACCCCGAGTGTCAGGACGGCGGCGAGGGCCGCCGCTCCCGTGACGCCGCCCCTTGTTCTCCATCTGGTTTTGCTTCGCAAAAGTTCCATCAAAAAGTCCCCTCCCAGGTCTGTTCGACTCGCACCCTAGAACGTGAGGGAAGTGTGACGAAAGCTTTCACCATTGACGAGGTGTCAGGTTGCCCATTTGATGCCGCTCATTCTTCTCATTTAGGTGAATATGCCAATGAATTGAGCATCCTCTCCCTTTGATTGGTGGCTGAAAGGCTTCGAATCGTTATGGAATCTGTGTGCTGACAATGTGAAAGTCCTGCTAACTTCCGTGCTCGTCTGCCAATTTTTGCCAACGGGTGGGGAGTTCTGCGCATGTTCTCGGGTGGGGGCGTCAGTACCGGACGTATGAGGAGACGGGCGCGGCTCATAGCCGCCGGTCTGGCCGCGTTCCTATTGTTGGGACTGCTCGGTGGGCCGATTGCGGCCGCCGCCGACCTGGATCTGCTGAAGCTGGAGAGGCCGGACCCGGTGCCGACCCGGGAGGTGACGAAGCAGCTGTCGCCGAAGCCCGACCAGGCGGCCCAGCACCCGTGGAAGTCGCCCAAGGTCACCTGGCCTGAGCCCGGTACCGCGACTCCCGCACTCCGGGAGAACGGGGCTCCGGTGAAGGCCGGTTCGCTGCCTGTCAGCGTGGGCCGCACCACACCGGGGACGGCGGCCCCGGCCAAGGCGTCGGCCCTGTCCTCCGTCTCAGGCAGGCCCCAGGCCGCGGGTCCCCAGCAGGTCCAGGTCCAGGTCCTGGACCGGGCCACCACCGAGTCGCTGGGTGTCGAGGGTGTCGTGCTCGCCCTGCGTCCCACCGCCGGGGCCGAAGGGAGCGTGGACGTCGAGGTCGACTACTCCGGTTTCCGAGACGCCTACGGCGGAGGCTGGGCGTCCCGCCTCGCCTTGAAGACGCTTCCTGCCTGTGCGCTGACCACACCGGGCGAGAAGGGCTGCGCCACGGGCCAGTCCCTCACCACGAGCAACGATGCCGGCGAGGGCACGCTGAAGGCCTCGGTTCCCCTGCCCGCGGCTGCTGCCCCCGCCTCCGGCTCGCAGGCCGCGGGTACCGCTCCGGTGGCGCGGTCGGCGGGCACGCAGTCGGTCTCCGGCGGCACCGTGCTGCTGGCCGCGACCGCCGCGGTGGCAGGCCCGTCGGGCAACTTCGTGGCCACTTCGCTCTCCCCGTCCTCCTCCTGGTCCGCCGGTGGTTCGAACGGCGGGTTCTCCTGGACCTACCCGATAGACGTTCCGGCCGTCGCCGGTTCCGCCGTCCCGGAGCTGAAGCTCGGCTACTCCTCCCAGGCGGTCGACGGGCGTACCGCCTCGACGAACAACCAGGCGAACAGCGTCGGCGACGGCTGGTCGATGGAGCCGGGCTACATCGAGCGCCAGTACATCGCCTGCACCGACGACACGAAGAACAGCACGACCACAGCCAAGGTCGGGGATCTGTGCTGGAAGAAGGACAACGCCGTCATCAACCTCGGCGGTCGCTCCAACACCCTCATCAAGGACGACACCACCGGCCAGTGGCGGCTGGAAGGTGACGACGGCACCAAGGTCGCCAAGCTCGCCAGCACCGCGCGACCCAATGGCGACAACGACGGCGAGTACTGGCGGATCACGACCCCGGACGGCACGCGCTACTACTTCGGCTACAACCGCCCATCCGGCTGGGCCGCAGGTAAGGAGGAGACGAACTCCGCGTGGACGGTTCCGGTCTTCGGCAACCAGACCGGCGAGCCGTGCTACGCGGCGGCGTTCAAGGATGCCTGGTGCCAGCAGGCCTGGCGGTGGAACCTCGACGCGGTCATCGACCCGCACGGCGATGCCATGTCGTACTACTGGGAGAAGGAGACCAACTACTACGGTCGCAACGTCAACCCCAGCACCGGCGCCTCCACCGCGACCCCCTACACCCGAGGCGGCTACCTCAAGCGGATCGAGTACGGCCTGCGTGACGGCAACTTCTACGCCCAGCCGGCTGCCAAGGTGGAGTTCACCAGCAGCGAGCGCTGCCTGAGCGACTGCGCAACGTTCGACAAGGCCAAGGCCAAGAACTGGCCCGACGTTCCCTTCGACCGCTACTGCGCCTCGGGCACGGAGTGCAAGGACCGCTACTCGCCGTCCTTCTGGAGCCGCAAGCGCCTGACGAAGATCGACACGTCGGTCCTCGTCGGCACGGCCTTCAAGCCGGTCGACTCCTGGGCCTTCACCCACCAGTTCCCCTCGCCGGGTGACGGCAGTGACCCGGCCCTGTGGCTGGCGTCGATCACGCGCACCGGTCACGGCGGCACCGGCTCCGTCACCCTCCCCGCGGTGACCTTCCTGGGGCAGACACGGCCCAACCGTGTGGAAGGCGCCACCACCGGCGGCAAGCCGGACCCGGTGCCGCCGTTCTGGCGCTACCGCGTCTACGGGATCAACACCGAGACCGGCGGACGGATCGGCGTCACCTACTCGCCGACCGACTGCGCAGCGGGCAGCATCCCCACACCCACGTCCAACAACCGGCGCTGCTATCCGGTGAAGTGGTCCCCGCCCGAAGCCCCCGGGGCGAACTACGAGCCGTATCTCGACTGGTTCCACTCCTATGTCGTCACCCAGGTCCTGGAGACCGACGTCACCGGCGGCGCTCCCGCCAAGCGGACCGACTACGCGTACCTCGACGGCATGGCCTGGACCAAGTCGAAGGACGACGAGTTCACCGTGGCCGAGCACCTGACGTACGGCGACCGCAAGGGGTACGGCCGCGTCCAGGTCCGCACCGGTGCGGCACCCGACAAGCGGACTCTGAAGGAGTACCGCTACTTCCGCGGTATCGACGGGGCCTCGGTCAAGGACACCGAAGGGATCGCCGTCACCGACCGGGAGGCCTTCGCCGGCATGACCCGTGAGGAGGCCACCTACAACGGCGACGGCGGCAAGCTGGAATCCACCACCAGCTACGAGCCGTGGCGCTCGGCCGCGACCGCCAGCGAGGCCCGGGCCGAAGGGCTGCCCCCGCTCCACGCGTACGCCACGGGCGGGAAGATCGAGCAGACCCGCACCGCCGTCGGAGCGGGCTGGCGCACCACCCGCCTGGAGCGGACCTTCGACCCGGTCGGCCAGGTGCTGACGGAGTCCTCGCTCGGCGACACGGCCAAGTCCGGTGACGAGGAATGCACCACCAACACCTACGTCCGCAACACCACGCTCAACATCCTCACCACGATCTCCGAGTCCCGGACCGTGGCCAAGCCCTGCGGCACCACCCCGGCCCTGCCGGCCGACCTCGTCTCGGCCGAGCGCTACTACTACGACGGCGCGACCGCCCTGACCACCCCGCCGATCCGGGGCGATGTGACGCGCCTGGACGAGCAGGACGCCAAGGGCACCGGGTACCTCACCACCGCGACCCACACCTATGACCAGCACGGCCGGGAGAAGACCTCCACCGACGCGCTGAAGGTCACCACCACGCGGACCGGCTACACCCCCGCAACCCTCCAGGCACCGACCACGGTCACCGTGACCAACGCCAAGGACCACGTGGCCACCACCACGCACGACCCGGTCCGGGGTGTGGTCACCGCCGCGGTCGACGCCAACGGCAAGCGCACCGATGCCGTCCATGACGGCCTGGGCCGGGTACTGAAGGTATGGGAGCCGGGCTGGACCAAGGCTGCCAACCCGGCCAAGCCCTCCGCCGAATACAGCTACCGGATCTCCCGGACCGAGACGAACGCCGTCACCACCAAGACCCTCAAGCAGAACGGCGAGTACCGCACCACCTACACGCTCTACGACGGACTGCTGCGCGAGCGCCAGACACAGGCCCCGGCCATTGGCACGCAGCACCGGATCATGACGGAGACCCACTACGACACCCATGGCCGGCCGTGGCAGACGTATGCGCCGTACTACGCGACGGACGCGCCGTCGGCAACGTTGAATTCGGCCGCGGTGAACACGGTCCCGACCGCGGCACAGAGCCTCTTCGACGGAATGGGACGCGTCACGGACGCCCTGTCCGTGAAGTTCGGTGACGAACAGTGGCGGACGAACACGGTCTACGAGGGTGACCGCACCACGGTCATCCCGCCCAAGGGCGGCACGGCCACCACGACGGTGACGGACGCACGCGGACGCACGACCGAGCTCCTGCAGTACACGGACGCCGCACGCACCACGTCGGAGAAGACCCGGTACGTGTACGGCAAGTACGACGAGCCGTCCTCGGTCATCGACCCCGACGGCAACACCTGGAGCTACACCTTCGACAGCCGGGGCCAGAAGACGAAGACCATCGACCCGGACAAGGGCACCACACTCACCGAGTACGACGATCTCGGCCGACCCGTGCTCACGACCGACGACCGGGACATCGCCCTCACCACGACATATGACGTGCTCGGCCGCAAGGACGAGGTCAAGCAGGGCGCCACGCTCCTGTCCAAGTGGACCTACGACACCCTGGCCAAGGGGCAGCTGACCAAGAGCACGCGTTACGTCGGCGGCGCCGAATACACCACCGCCACCGTCGGATTCAACGACCGCTACCAGCCCACCTCGACCACCACCACGGTCCCGTCCGCGGCGGGCGGCCTTGCAGGCAGCTACACCTGGACCTACGGCTACGACGAGGAGACCGGGGCGCTGCTCTGGACCCTTAACCCTGCCGTGGGCGACATCCCGGTCGAGCGGGTGACCACGAACTACAACAGCAATGACCTGCCCTTCCGCACCAGCGGGCAGTACGACGCCCTGGTCGCCAACACTCTGTACGACGTCTTCTCCCGCCCCACCCGCCTGGAGTTCAGCGCCGACCTCGGGAAGAAGGTCTACAAGACCCTGCTCTACGACGAGCACACCGGCCAGGTGACCCGGCAGACCACCGACCGGGACGTCGTTCCTCAGCGGGTCGACGACACCGCGTACGCATACGACCCGGCGGGCAATGTCACCGGCGTGACCAACGTCAGCGGCCAGGACGCACAGAAGTCCACCGACATCCAGTGCTTCACCAACGACCCGCTGGGCCGGCTCTCCGAGGCCTGGACAGCGAAGACGGATTGCGCGGCGGCCCCGTCGGCGTCCTCGGTCGGTGGGCCGGAGGCGTACTGGCACAGCTACAGCTACGACAAGGTCGGCAACCGGTCGAAGCAGGTCGAGCACGCCACCACGGCCGGCGGATCGGACGCCACGACCACCTACACGCACCCGTCCCCGGGGACCAAGCGTCCCCACGCGGTGCAGCAGGCATCGATCACCGGCGGCCCGGCCGACGGGCGCACCAGTGTTTTCCAGTACGACGATGCCGGCAACACCACCAAGCGGACCATCGGCACCACGGTCCAGGACCTGACCTGGACCCCCGAGGGCCAGCTCGCCACCCTCACCGAGGCCGGCAAGCAGACCAGCTACACCTACGACGCCGACGGCAACCGGATCATCGCGAAGAACGGCGACGGCTCCAGCACCCTCACCCTCCCCAATGGTGACGAGCTGAAGCTCGCGGCGAACGGCAGCAAGACGGCGACGCGTTACTACACCCACAACGGTGAGACCGTCGCTGTCCGCAACGGCAACTCCATCGCCTACCTGATCAACGACCACCAGGGCACGGCGATGACGGCGATCGCGGTCGGCAGCCTGGCCCTGACCCGAAGGAAGCAACTGCCCTTCGGCCAGCTCCGGTCGGCCCAGTCATCGGTCTTCGGCCCCCGCGGTTTCGTCGGCGGGACCAACGATCCCACCGGCTTGACCCACCTGGGCGCCCGCGAATACGACTCCGTCCTGAGCCGCTTCGTCTCCGTCGACCCGATCATCGACTTCGGTGACCCGGCGCAGATGAACGCCTACAGCTACGCCCACAACAGTCCCCTGACCAAGTCCGACCCGACGGGCCTACGCCCCGACGAC
The DNA here is from genome assembly GCF_044767965.1 of Streptomyces sp. NPDC101178. Lineage (NCBI taxonomy): Bacteria > Bacillati > Actinomycetota > Actinomycetes > Kitasatosporales > Streptomycetaceae > Streptomyces > Streptomyces sp. NPDC101178. The sequence goes on along the minus strand of NZ_JBIWOZ010000005.1, from coordinate 506,137 downwards.
ACCGTCGGCAACGTCAAGGGCGACGAGCGCTGGGCCTCCGACCGGGGCATGTACGCCAGCTACACCCTCAAGAGCGGCAAGTGGGTGTGGAAGGAGACCCCGAAGAGGGGCACGGAGGCCAAGAAGCGCTACACGGGGTACAAGGCCGATCCCACCGGCTACATGGTTAACGACAGTCACGCCAAGAAGCGCTCGGCCGATATCAAGGCGGGGGCGAAGAAGGCTGCGGACGCTGCTGCTGCCAAGCGGGTGAAGGAGGCCGCGGAGAAGCGGCGCAAAGAGGACGGCATCTTCGGCAATATCATGAAGGGAAGATGGGGCGACGCGGCTGCGAACCTGAAAGAGGCGGGGCCGGTTCGCTGGGTCGCGGAGAATGCGGATACCATAAAGCTGGTCGTAGGGTCTGCTGCCTTTGCTGTATGTATAGCTGCCTCCGCCGGGGCCTGTCTTATCGCAGGAGGCGTCGTTATCTCCGCTGGAATTGCTGTGGATGCTGCGGCGGGTGCGGAAATGGGTGGCGAATATTGGAAAGCGACAGCGGTGACAGCCGGTATCACGCTTGCCGGCGGAGCCGTCGGAAGATTTGCTTCAGGTGGCGGGAAGTTGAGTCAGGGCGGTTGGTTCAAGTCGCCTAAGATGACGAGAAGAGGTCCGACCCATGCGGTGGGTAGGTCCAGCCATGCCCGACGGACTGATGTGGGTCCGACTGTCAACGCTTACGTCCAGAATGCTTTTCTCACTGGAATGAGCTGTGGCGCTCCGGCCAAGAGCACGATAAATGCGGGGTACTGTCCGTGAACTCCACGCGAAGTCGAAGACGAGGTCTCTTTATCAGGCACAGGAAGGACGGGTCGATTCAGCTGAGGCGGAAGGGGACGGTGATGTTCGCTTGGGCCGCGATCATTATCCTCGGCCCGTTCCTGGCCCTCTTCGGACTCGCGGAAGTTGAGAAAAGTGGATTCCGGGGAATCGGTATCCATCTGGCAGCCGGAATGATTTTCTCCGTCATTGCCCGTGGAGCCATCGGGTGTAGAATTGTCCTCGATCCGAGTGGGTCGGTGCGAGATGTAGGGCCTGTCGTGGAGAAAAAGTTTCTTGGCAGGGAATCTCTGTCGGTAAAGTGCGAGAATAATGGATTGATGATCGTCCATTCGGGACGGGAATATGGTGTGTGGTCGTTTTCGCAGAGCGTGATAGGCGGTAGATCGGCCCGAAGCGCGCGAGATTTCATCGATTCCTGGCTGAAAGAGGACGGCCGGAAGATTTCGGCACGCGCCAGCAGTGTTGAGCAAAGGGTGTACCTGAGGCCGACAGATGTGGTTCTGTTGGTCCCCTTCGTTGTGCCACTGCTCATGAGGCTTTGAAGTGCTGATCCGGGCGGTCCGTCGTGTCTTCGGCGGGCCGCCACATTGCGCCCCGGCGCCTTGGCCGCGTCACCCGGAATGTCTGAGCGGTGAAGGTAGGGCACAAGTCGTTCCTTCTCTTCGTTCTCTTCATAGTCCTGGTTTCATTGTGTGCGGAAACGCTCTGAGCGACGGCCCGTCGGGTTCCTCGGCAGGCCGTCCTCGCACGGCCGGGCGTAATCTGGGCGCCGTGAACGCGACTCCCCGCATCCTCGCCGTACTGGACGACGTCCTCGCCGCCGCCCGTCCCGACCAGCGCGGCGCGTTGTGGCAGTTGGCCGAGGCGGGGCGGGAGTTGGACGCCAATCTCGTGCGGCTTCCGGGTGGGGCGGAGGTTGGGGAGCATCAGGAAGACGTGCTCGATGTGCTGCTCGTCGTGCTGGAGGGCGGCGGGCTTGTGCGGGTGGCGGGCGGGGAGCTGGTGTTGGGGCCGCGTACCGTTCTCTGGCTGCCTCGGACCTCGCGGCGGGCTCTGGTCGCGGGGGCGGGTGGGCTCACGTATCTCACCGTCCACCGGCGACGGCCCGGCCTCGCCATCAAGGCGCCTAGCGCGGTGGCCGCGTACGAGGGTGGCGAAGGGCCCTGCATGCTCGACCGGGTCTGCCCGGAGTGCGGGCGGTTGTCCGAGGACCCCGCTCCGGTCTTCTGCAGCCGGTGCGGGGAGCGGTTTCCGGAGCGGTGAGGGTGGGGCGGTGAGGGCGGGGCCCGCCAACCTGGTCCTGGTAACCCGGTCCGTGGCCCCGCCCCCGTACGCCCGGAAGCCTCAGTACCCCTCGCACTCCGTCAGGTCCGGGCGGCCCGGGGGGTTCCTGTTGTCCATCAGGGCCGACAGGTTCTTCTCGTACATGTCCTCCCAGACCTTCCCGGCAAGGATCTTCCGCAGCGCCGAGCACACCTCGCGTTTCAGGCCCGTGGAGCCGGGGCGCATGGCCACGCCGTAGCCCTCCGCGCCCTGGATGTTCTCCAGGCGCCGCACCTTGCCCGGGTTCGCCTTCGCGTAGCCCGCGAGAATGATGTCGTCCGAGGCCACCGCGTAGACGTCCGACGTCACGTCCAGCAGCTGGTCCAGGCAGTCCTGGTAGGTGTTGGGCTGGGACTCCGTCATCGTGAAGCCCCGTTTCGGCAGCTCCGTCTCGTACGTCGAATCCCTTGCCGTGCACACCTCGACGCCCAGGCGCCGCAGGTCGCTGGAGTCGTTGATCGTGTACTTGCTGGACTTCTCGCGGACCAGGAAGCTCCGGCTTGCCTCGTAGTACGGGCCCGCGAAGTCGACGCTGTCGCCGCCGGGTGACGCGCTCTTCCGTTCGGGCGTGATGCTGTACGAGGCGATGACGAGGTCCACGCCCTTCGTCCGGAGGGCAGTGCTCCGGTAGTCGGTCGGGACGGTGGTGAAGGCGACCTCGTCACGGTCGTACCCCAGGTGACCGGCGATCGCGTAGGCCAGGTCGATGTCGTAACCGGCGTACGTCTTCGTCTTCCTGTCGTACTTGCTCAGGCCCGGCTGGTCGTCCTTGACGCCGATCTTGAGGAGGGGGTTGGCGGCCTTCCACTTCTCCGTTTCTGTGCTGCCGCCGCCCCGGCCGCCCGAACCGGCCGTGGTGGTGCCGTTCGTGTCCGTGCTGTCGTCGCCGACGCCCTGCGCCACCAGCCAGCCCGCCGTGCCCAGCAAGGCCACGCACACCACCGCCGTCGCCGCCTTGAGCCAGGGGCGGCGCCGTACTTGGTGTCCGTCGACCGCGCGAGGCTCCGCAACCGGTGGGCCGAGAGGCTCCGGAGAGGGGGTGGGCGCCGGTTCCGAGACCGCCGTCGGTGGGTGGGTCGCCGCGCCGGGCACGGTGGTGTTCCGGGCGAGCGGGTCGCCCAGCACCTCCCGCAGCATCGCCTCCGCCGTCGCCGCGTCCAGCCGCTCGGCCGGGTCCGGGAAGAGGAGGCCCTGGATCACCGGGGCGAGCGGGCCGGCGTACCGGAGAGCCGGGTCGGGGGCCTGCCGGATGTTCTCCTGGACCTCCCACACCTCGCCGCCGGCGAACGGGACCCTGCCCTCGGTCATCTCGTACAGCGTGATGCCGAGCGCCCACAGGTCGGACGCCGGGGTGGGGCCGGGGGAGCCGGGCGTGAACAGTTCGGGTGCCAGGTACGCGGGCGTGCCGATCACGCTGCCGGACCGGGTCACCTGCGCCGCGCCCTCGAACGTGGCGATCCCGAAGTCCACCAGGATCGCCAGTCCGTCGTCCCGGACCAGCACGTTGCCGGGTTTCACATCGCGGTGGACGACCGACGCCGCGTGCACCGCCCGCAGGCCCTGGAGGATCTGGAGGCCGATGTCCGCCGCCCTCGGGACGGCGAGCACCCGCTCGGACCGCAGGAGATCCGCCAAGGACCTGGCTTCGAGCAGCTTCATCACGATCCAGACCTGGTTGTCGGTCTCGACCTGGTCGTGGACGGTCACCACATTTGGATGCTCGATCTTGGCGATCGCCTCCGCCTCCCGGCGCGCCCGCTGCATCGCGGCGGCCTGGGTTCCGGCGGTCATCGCGTTCCGGTCGAGCAGGCCCTTCACGGCGACGAAGCGGCGCAGCCGCCGGTCGTGGGCCCGCCACACCTCGCCCATGCCGCCGCTGCCGATCGGTTCCAGCAGCTCGTAGCGGCCCTCGATCACCACCTGCGGGCGGCCGCGTGGCGGTGTCCTGGGCCATTCCTGCGCGGTCCCGGAGTCCGCGCGCTGGAGGCCGTCACCCGCCCAGCGATCCTCGGGGACACCGCGGCCGTCGTCCGCCCGGCGGTCCTCGGGGACATGACGGCCGTCGTCCGCCCAGCGGTCCTCCGGACCACCGCGGCCGTCGCCGCCGGCTCCCGCCCCGGACCTGTCTTCGCCTTGCATGCGACCCCCTGTGCACTACATGGACCAGGCAAACAGTAGACGTTCCGCCAGGACTCGACAGGGTTGCGGGGCATGGCGTTCCCGGGCGCGCTCAGGGCGCCGCGCCGCCGTTGCTCTTCAGCAACTGCCCGTTGACCCACTGGCCTTGCGGCGAGCACAGGAAGTCCACCAGGTGCGCGGTGTCCTGCGGAGTGCCGATACGGCCGAGCGGGGTGCCCTGGGCGATGGCCGTGCGCAGCTCGGCGTTCATCCAACCCGTGTCCACCGGGCCGGGGTTGACGACATTGGCGGTCACGCCGAGGTGGGCCAGCTCGTGCGCGGCGGCCAGCGTGATGCGGTCCAGGGCGCCCTTGCTCGCGCCGTAGGGGAGGTTGCCCACGGTGTGGTCGCTCGTGAGCGCGACGATGCGGCCCGCGCCCAGGCCCACGCCCGATTTCGTGGCGGGCCCGCTCCCGTTCTCGCCGCGGAACCGGAGCCCGTACTCGCGGATCAGCAGCCAACTGGCCCGCGCGTTCACGGCGAAGTGCCGGTCGAACGCCGCCACGGTGGTGTCCAGCAGCCCCGAGTCCACCGACTCCGCGTGCGAGAGGATGAGCGCGGTGACCGGGCCCAGGCGCTGCTCCGCCTCGTCGAAGATGCGGCTGGGGCCGTCCGGATCGGTCAGGTCCGCCTCGATCGCCGCCGTACGGGCTCCGGCGTCCTCCAGCTCCCGCGCGATGGACGCGGCCGCCCCGCTCTCGGCGCCCCACTCCATCCGCCGGTCGTACGGCGTCCAGTAGGTGAAGGCGATGTCCCAGCCGGAGACCGCCAGCTGCCGGGCGATGCCCGCGCCGATGCCGATGGAGCGGCCGACGCCGGTGATGAGTGCGATGGGGCGGGCCGGTGTCCGTCGCGAAGTCTGCTCCGCCACGGCCGAGGGCCGTTGGTTGATCGTCACGGGCCGATCCTTCGTGACCCGTACGCGTACGTCAACGCCTTTCCCGGCCGCCTCTCCGGCCCCTTCACGCCACCGCTGACCTGCGGCGATCCATCTTCCTGGTGGACCGACCCGATCTTTGTGTTTCCCCCGGTCCCGGGGGCGCTCCTAGCGTGGACGACGGAAACTGCAACGAACACCCACCAACGCCGCATACCGATACATGCGGCCGGAGAGAAGGACCGTCACCATGAGCGAGCAGCAGCTGCTGAACGGGAAGAGCGCGGTCGTCGCCGGAGGGGCCAAGAACCTCGGCGGGCTCATCAGCCGGACCCTGGCCGAGGCCGGGGCGAACGTGGTCGTGCACTACCACGGCGAGAACACCGCCGCCGATGCCGAGAAGACGGCGGAGGCGGTACGCGGCACGGGTGCCCAGGCCATCGTCGTACGGGAGGACCTCACCCGGGTCGAGGGCGTACGCAGCCTCTTCGACCAGGCACTCGACGCCTTCGGTGGGGTGGACGTGGCCGTGAACACCACCGGCATGGTCCTCCGTAAGCCGATCGCGGAGACGTCCGAGGAGGAGTACGACCGCATGTTCGCGATCAACTCCAAGGCGGCGTACTTCTTCCTCCAGGAGGCCGGCGCCCGGCTCAACGACGGCGGTCGCATCGTCAGCCTGGTCACCTCCCTGCTCGCCGCCTTCACCGACGGGTACGCCACCTACGCGGGTGCCAAGGCCCCGCTGGAGCACTTCACCCGGGCGGCGGCCAAGGAGTTCGCGCCGCGCGGGATCGCGGTGAACAATGTGGCGCCGGGGCCGATGGACACGCCGTTCTTCTACCCGCAGGAGACGCCGGAGCGGGTGGAGTTCCACAAGTCCCAGGCGATGGGCGGCCGGCTGACGGAGATCGAGGACATCGCGCCGCTGGTGAAGTTCCTGGTCACGGAGGGCGGTTGGATCACCGGGCAGACGATCTTCGCCAACGGTGGTTACACGGTCCGCTGACCCCCTGTTCAAACGTACGGGAGGATGGGCCGCGTGACCCTGGACCTGCACAAGCTGGAGCACCTCGTCGCCGTCGCGGAGGAGGGCGGGTTCACCCGGGCGGCCGAGCGGCTGCACCTCAGCCAGCAGGCGCTGAGCACCTCCATCCGCACCCTGGAGCGGTACGTCGGCGTCCAGCTCCTCGACCGCGGCCACCAGCACGTCACCCCCACACCTGCCGGGCAGGCCCTCATCGACGACGCCCGCGCGCTCCGGGCGCAGGCCGGCGCCGCCCTGGAGCGCGCCCGGCGCGTCGGCCGGGGCCAGGACGGCCACCTGCGCATCGGCCACACCCCGGCGGTCACCGCGGAGGAGGTGGTGGAGCTGCTGACCCGGGCCGGTACGGAGGAGCGCGGCATCCAGGCCCACGTGCGCCAGCTCTTCCCCGACGAGCTCCGCGACCAACTCCTCACCGGTGCCTGCGACGTGGGGCTGAGCCGGTCCATGCCCGCCGACACGGGCCTCACCCGCGCCCGGATCGCCGAACACCGCCTCCGGGTCGCGGTCCCCGCCGGTCATCCGCTCGCCGCGCGGCCCGCCGTGGCCCTGGCCGACCTGCGCGGGGAGCCGCTCACGGTGTGGGGCGAGTCCGGCTCGTCCGCGTACACGGACCTGCTGATCGGCCTGTGCCGCCAGGCGGGCGTGGAACCCGACACGCGGCGCAACCCGGTGCAGGGCACGCCGCCCATCACCGCCGTCACCGCGACGGGCCGCATCGCCTTCGTCACCGCGCCGCCGGGGTCGGCGGCGGCGGGTGCGGCGTACGTCGTCGACCTGGAGCCGCCGGTTTACGTGCCGGTCCACGCGCTGTGGCCCGCGCACACGACGTGCCGGGAACGGGACGTCTTCCTCAGCCGGTTGGGGGATCTTCCCCGCGCATGAGCCGGGTGGGGCGTGTCCGGTTCTCTGCCGCCGGGGTGAGATCCCGGCAGATCAGCCGATGGGCGAGGCGGGCCGTGGCGAGCAACTCACCTCGTTCCGCACCCAGGTTGGCGCGCGCCGACAGTCCGTGCCAGACGGACTGGACGACCCCGGTCAGGGCCGCCGGATCGGTATCGGCGCTCAACTCGCCCTCCCGTACCGCGCGTTCGATACGCGCGAGAAGGGCCCGCTCGTTCGAGCCCTGGAGTTCGGCGAAGTAGGCGCTGGTGTCGAGGGTGCTCGTGCTGTCGGCCATCGCGGCGCTGCTGAGCAGGCAGCCGGGGTGGGTGTCGTCCGGCAGGGTGAACTCGTGGACCGAGTCGATGAGGATGCGTTCCACGGCGGTCGCCAAGTCCGCTGCCTCAGAAGCCTGTTGGTAGATCTCCCGGTACCGCTCCGCGTACGTCCGCACCGCCTCCTCGAAGAGCTCGGCCTTGCTGCCGAAGGCCGCGTAGAGGCTGGAGGTGGAGAGCCCGAGGGCCGCCGTCAGGTCGCGGGTCGACGTGCCGGAGTAGCCGCGGCGCCAGAAGAGTCGGGCGGCGTCGAGGAGGGCGCGATCGCGGTCGAAGGCTCGTGGTCGTCCACGGGTGGGCTGGGGCACCCTTGCATTGTAGATCGTTCGCTCCATAATGGGTTTATGGAGCGAACGATTCAGAAATCATTCCCGGTCGGTACGAGCAGCTGGGTCACGGTGGACGTGTACGGAGACCCGGGCGCCCCCGGTCTCGTCGTCGTCCCCGGGGCGATGAGCGACGCGCGGGGGTGGGAGGGCGTCGCGGCGGCGATCGGCGCGTGGCCGTCGGTGGCCGTCGTCAACCGCCGAGGCCGCACGCCTTCGGGGCCGCTGACCAGCACCTACTCGCTGCGGGCCGAGGTGGAGGACCTGGGCGTGGTGCTGGACGCGTTCCCGGGTGCGGAGGCGCTGTTCGGGTGGAGCTACGGAGGCCTGATCGCCCTGCTGGCCGCCGGTGAGCGGCCTCTGCCCCACGTGATCGCGTACGAGCCGGTGATACGGCCGTTCGGCCTCGGCGTGCTCCCGGACCTCAGGGCGGCCGAGGAGGCGGGGGACCTGGACGCGGTCGTGGAGATCGTGCACCGGCGGATCGCGGGACTCGACGCGGCGGTGGTGGAGGCGCTGCGCGCGGACCGGGAGGGGTGGGAGGCCCTGCGCCGCCTGGCCGGGCCCGCCTGCGCCGAGCTCGCCGCGCTGTACGGGGACGCCGTGCCCGAAGCGCTAGCCGGCCGGGCGGACCGGGTGGACCTGATCGTCGGTGAGCTGAATCGCGGGCGAGCCCCGTACGGGACGGCGTTCGAGGAGGTCGCCCGGCGGGTGGCGCGCGCCGAGGTCCACGTACTCCCTGGGCAGGGGCATGTGGCCCATCTCCAGGCGCCGGGGGAGCTCGCCCGGTCGCTCGACGGCTTGGCCGCCGCCTGAGCGCCGGCGTACCGGCCGGTGTCCGAGCCGACCCGCTGGCCGCCGGTCCGAGCCGGGCGCACCGGCCGTCGTCCGAGCCGACCCGCCGGCCGCCGGTCCGAGTCGACCCGCCTGTCGCCGTCCGAGCCGGCCGTCGTCCGACGGACCCCGTACAACCTTCCGGCCGCATGATCGGTCTCATCTGCACCGAACGGTGCGTGCGCCGGGCCGGGAGCCTTGGCGTGAGCCGGGCCCGGCCCCCCACGCAGCCGGACCGGAACACCGAATCGGACGGCCGTACCGGCGGTCCCGCGTGCCGTAGGAGAAGAAGACACGCATGCAGCAGTACCTGCGCACCACTCTCGCGACCACCGCCTCGGCGGCCCTCGTCGGCGGGCTGCTCCTGGCCGGCGGAGGCAGCGCCGCCGCCGCGCCGTCCGGGATATCCGGCGACTTCAACGGCGACGGCTACCGCGACCTCGCCATCGCCGCGCCGCTCGGCAAGGCGGGCAACAAGGCCAAGGCCGGTTACGTGGCCGTGGTCTACGGCACCAAGAACGGCCTGAACAAGTCCAAGCGGACCATCATCAGCCAGGCGAGCGCCGCCATCCCCGGTGCGCCGGAGTCCGGCGACTACTTCGGCGACCGGCTCACCACCGGTGACCTCGACGGCGACGGCTACACCGACCTGGTGGTCGGCGTGCACTCTGAGCGGATCGGCTCGACCAGCTCCTACGGCGCCATCACCGTCGTCTGGGGCAGCGCGAAGGGCCTGACCAGGGGCGTCGACATCGCCGCGCCGCTGCCGAAGTACCGCAACGAGCTGGGCTGGGGCCTGGCCACCGGCGACTTCGACGGTGACGGGCGCACCGACCTGGCCGCCGTGAACATCTCCGCGCCCGAACTGAACATCTTCAAGGGCCCGATCTCCCGCACCGGCAGGGCGGCGGGCCTCGTCGGCATCGACACGACGGCGCAGACCGGCATCAACGCCGACCGGATCGTCGCGGGGAACGTCAACGGCGACGGCGCCACGGACCTGCTGGTCATGGGCCAGGAGCAGAAGGGGAACGCGTACCGGACCCGTAGCGTCCTCTACAAGGGCGGCAAGACCGGCCTCAAGCCGTCCGGCAAGGTCGCCGGCGGGTACGACGCGGTCATCGCCGACGTCAACAAGGACGGTTACGGCGACATCGTCACCGGCAACTTCATGGAGAAGTCCGCCGACGAGCCCAACGGCGGTCCCGGAGGCGTGGTCACCGTGACGTACGGCAGCGCCGCCGGTCTCTCGACCCGTACGCCGGCCCGCATCACCCAGGCGACGGCCGGCGTCCCCGGCTCCGCGACGAAGGGTGACCGCTTCGGCTGGAGCCTCTCCGCCGGTGACACCAACGGTGACGGCTACGCGGACATCGCGGTCGGCGTCCCGGGCAAGGACGTCTCGGGCAGGATCGACGCGGGTTCGGTCGTCGTGCTGCGCGGCTCGGCCAAGGGGCTGAACGGCACGGGCGCCAAGAGCTTCACGCAGAACACGGCCGGTGTACCGGGCAGCGCCGAGGCACGCGACCAGTTCGGTGCCTCGGTCCGGCTGACGGACAGCAACAAGGACCGCCGGGCCGAGCTGATCGTCGGCGCCTTCGCCGAGAACAACGGCGAGGGCGGGGTCTGGCTCTTCAAGACCGGCAAGGGCGGCATCACGGCCACGGGCGCGACGACCTTCGGCGCGGGGTCGGTGGGCGGGCCGAAGGGTCTGTCGTACTTCGGTGAGGTTCTCGCCGGCTGAGGGCCGCCTCCTCGCCTCTCGGACCTTCGCCTCTCGGCCCGCCGCCGCTTCGACATGCGGCGGCGGGCCGAGAGGCAGAGACTCGGTACGGATCTGCGGGGACGGGCCACCACCCGTCCCGGACGTACGCGCACCCGCACCCGTACCTGTACCCGTACCGAGGAGGAACACCATGACCACATCGATCAGCGACCCGGTGGTGGAGAGGTTCGTCGCCGCCGTCAACGCGGGTGATGAGGCCGCCTTCACCGCCGTCCTCACCGAGGACGCCACGATGTCCGACGACGGCAGCGAGCGGGATCTGGCCGCCTGGACGGAGAAGGAGATCTTCTCCCCGAAGGCGAACGGCCGGATGGACGTCGTGCAGGCCTCGGACGACGGCCGCACCCTCGTCGTGGACTACACGAACGACACGTGGGGCACGATGCGGACGCGCTGGTCCTTCACGGTCACCGGCGACCGCATCAGCCGCTTCGAGACGGGCCAGGCTCCCGCCTGAGCACACAGCACCTCTCAACCGGCCTGTCCCTCCCGCTCGGCCCGCCTCACCCGGCCCGGCCGGGCCATCGAGGTCAGGGCCGATCGGCCCGGTAGAGGTAGTGGTCCCGCCCGTCGACGGGGTTGTCCGGCTCCAGTTCCCCCTCGGCGACCCGCCGCATCCCGGCCTTCTCCAGCGCCCGCCAGGAGGCCCGGTTGGCGGCCGATACGGGCACGAGAACGCAAGGGGCGTCAGGGTGCTCGTCCCAGATCGCCTGGAGGGCGGACCGGATCATCCGCGGCCCGAGCCCCCGGCCGATGAGCTGCGGCTCACCGATCAGATAGTCGATGCTCATGGCCCCGTCAGGGACCTCGACGAGGGCGGCCACCTCCACCAGGTACGGGGGGTAGTCGGCCAGCCGGCACCGCTGCAGCAGTCCCATCGGGGTCCCGTCGAGGTGGGCGAGCAGTTCCTCCGAGGGCTCCTCCCCCCTGACGGCGGGCCCGAAGTCGCGTCGTACGGCCTCGATCGAGGTCTCGTGGTTCCACCACCGGGCCACGTGCGGCTGCTCCAGCCAGGAGATCAGCAGCGGGAAGTCGTCCTCGGTGAGACGACGCCAGGTGATCATGGGGAACCCTCCAACGGGCTGACTCGCGCGAACCGGGGCACCCATACGTACGCGGACACCCATACGTACCGGGCACTCATACGTACCCGCCGCACCGCGCCGTGAGGGCCGGTCAGGGCGGTGGAGCGCCGTCGCCGGGGCTTACACCGACGCCGTCGTCGGGGAGGGGTTCGCCGCCCAGGGCTTGGTCCAGGGTGTCGGCGATGTCGAAGTGCTCCAGTACCTGGGTGACGGTCAGCAGCGTGATGACGGCCTGCTGGAGAGGGCCGACGAGGACCAGGCGGCGGCCGGCGGCAAGGTGCATCAGACGGGCGCGGAGCAGGGCGTCCAGGAAGGAGCTGTCGCCGAAGGTGACGCCGGACAGGTCCAGGACGGTGACGGGCAGGGCCTGTTGCTCGGCCTCGCTCCAGGCGGCGGGGAGCAGGTCACCCTCGTCGGTGTCGAAGTCGCCGTAGGCGGTGACCACCAGAGCGCCCTGTTCTCGGCGCATGTGGACACGGGCCTGGGATCTCCAGGGCATGGGGGTACCCCCTCACTTCCTATTGGTCCAGGCCAGTACCCCGGAATATTGACCTCATGTCAGCAGCGCCCCGGGGCGGCATCCCGGGGCGTCTGCCGGTCGGTCCTGGTTGGTCCAGGTTGGTGCGGTTCTGTCTCAGGCCGCTGTACGCACGGCCCCTCGGCCCGCCGGGGCGGGCAGGTGCCGGTCCCATCCCTGGTCCGGGAAGGTGGCTGTGGCCACTTCCAGCAGGTGGGTGAAGGACGGCGTCAGGTTGGTCAGGGTGACCTGCGCGGGGGTGGTCGGTGTGCTGAGGAGGTGAAGCCCGGCGACGTCCGCGAACGTGACGGCGTGCAGGTCCCAGATCACCTCGGTCACGGTGTCGGGGAGTCCCGTGAGACAGGCCCGGAGCTGATCCAGGTTCTCGAAGTCGATGTCGCCGCGCGGTGTGAGTGTGGCGCCGCGGCCGTGTAGTTCGGTCGTGATGTGCATGGGGTGCGCCCCCCTTCTGGGGGTTGCTGAGCCCGAAGACGACGAGAGCCCCGGGTGCGGGGTTCCAGACGGCTAGGGCGGGGCCGGATGCCCGGGGAGGGGGCAACGTCCGGCTCCCAAAGAGTCGACACAGGATCGCACCGGCTCGGTCTCTTGTCCCCCCACCGTCCCATACATCAGCCACTCCGAGCCAGGTCGTTCCCACGGCCGGGTGAAACACCATCTGATCGTCGAGCAGGAATCGTCGAGCAGGAGCGGGGCGGGCCCGGGGCGGATTCCGTCCGTATGATCGCCCTTGGGCCTTCCATGGCGGTCAGAGGCCGAGGGTTCCGCCCGGAGCCCTCAAACGGCCCTGCCGCCGGCGCGCCGCACGCGACGGCGTGAGGATGGGCGGGGCATGCCGGCAGGAGGCCAGGGCAGGTGATGTGCGATGACCGATGACTGTGCCAGAACCGATGCCGGTGCGGGGGGTGTCCCGCATCACACCCAGGCGGCCCCTCTGTCGGGGCCAGGCGTCGGCCCGCCCGCGACGGCGGCTGCCGCGCGCACCCTCGTACGGGAGCTGATGGCTCTTGGCGCTCCGGATCTGCAGGACGAGGAAGCCGGTGCCCGGGTGCTGGCGGACGCGCTGTTGGTGACCTCGGAACTCGTCACCAACGCGATCCGGCACGGCGGCGGGCTCACCGCCTTCGACCTGTGGATCACCGACGACGGCCTGATCCTGAACGTCGAGGACGCCAGTCCGCGCCCACCGGTGACCACCGATCCCGACAAGCGGGAGAAGGGCCAGATCGGCGGGTTCGGCTGGCCGCTGGTCTGCCGCCTCGCGCAGCACGTCGCGGTCACCGCGCTCCCGGACGGAAAGCAGATCACCGTCCTCATCCGCCTCACGCCACCGGCCTGACAGGCGCGTCGGTGGCATCGGTCGGGCGTCAGGGTGGACAAGGTCGCCTCTGATCACGCCACATCACGCCACCCGGACACGGCCCGGCGGATCGCGCGGCCGTGACAGCACCCGGTCAGCCTCGCTCTGCCGACGGCAGAACACCGGCCGGACCGGGCTCGACGATCGCTACAGTCCAGCCGCATGACGACGAATGCGACGACAGCGACGACGGCGACGACGGCGACGAATGGGCTGATTTCCACGCGTACGGTGACGTATCCGGCCGACGGCTTGACGATGATCGGGCACCTCGCGCTCCCGGCCGGTGTCGACCGCCGCCCTGCGGTGCTGCTCGGACCGGAGGGCATGGGACTCAGCGACGTCGAGCGCCGCCGGGCCGACGCTCTCGCCGAACTGGGTTATGTGGCGCTGGCCTTCGATCTGCACGGCGGGCGCTGTCTGACCGATCCGGAGGAGATGCTGGCCCGCTGCCTGCCGCTGCTCGCCGACCCCGACCGGATGCGCGGTATCGGGCAGGCGGCGCTCGACGAGCTGCGCGCCGAACCGCGGACCGATCCCGACCGGATCGCCGCCGTCGGCTACGGAACCGGGGGCGCCGTCGGGCTGGAGCTCGGGCGCGCCGGCGCCTCCCTGCGCGCGATCGGGACGGTCAACGCGACGACCACGGGCCGACCGGGCGAGGCGGCGCGCATCCGCTGCCCGGTCTGGGCCGGGGTCGGGTCGGAGGACCCGATCATGTCGCCCGCACAACGGGACGCGTTCACCGCCGAGATGCGGGCCGCGGGCGTCGACTGGCGCCTCACGGTCTACGGCGGCGCCTTGCACGCCTTCCACCACCCGCCGGTCGACCACCCCACGGTCCCCGGCGTCGGACACCACCCCCGGCACGCGCAACGAGCCTGGCGTGACGTCCTCGACCTGCTCGCCGAGTGCCTGCCGTTGACGCAGGACTGACGGCGCGCGCATCTCGGTCACGCCCCCTCCTTGGCCGTCGGGCGTCGACCGCTGACCGCCGACCGCTGACCGCTGACCGCCGACCGCCGGGCGTCGGGCAGGAGGCTATCGACGAGGGAGTCGGGGGTGGGGGAGAGGCAGGGCTTCCCGTCACGGAGCGACAGCGCGGACCAGGAGCGTACCGATGTGTCCGGGGAGCGGCGCGTCCAGTACCTGTGCCTCGGCCGTGGCGAACCCGGCCCGGGTCAGCAGGCGTTCCCACACGGCCGGGCGGTAGCTGTAGCGGTAGGTGAACATGGCCTTGCCCGCGAAGCCGCCCTTGTACATACCCTGCGGCCCGTGGGCGCCCGGGATGGCCGGAGGTTGCGAGAAGGCGAACACCCCACCAGGGGACAACCGTTGGCGTACGAGAGGGAAGAGCCGCCCGGGGTCGGTGAACCAGGCGGCTCCGAAGATCGAGTAGACCGCGTCGTACGTCTCCTCGTGCTCACGCAGGTGCTCCAAGACCTCGGCGCACACGAACTGTGCTCCGCCGGCCGCCCATTTCGCGGTGGTCTTCTGCACCATGACCGGCGACAGGTCGACCCCGCGGGTGAAGACACCCCGCTGAGCCAGGTACGCGAGGGCGCGGCCGGTGCCGCAGCCGATCTCCAGCGCGGAGGCCGGGTCGCCGAGCACTTCAGGGCCGGGGCCGTGACCGGCGTACTGGGTCCAGCAGAAGGCCGGTACGTCGTCGTCCTTGAAGGCGGAGCCGGCGTAGGTGTCCCACAGCTCGGTCTCCGCGGCGATGTCGTGGTGCGCGGGCACGGTGGTTCCTTTTCGTGAAGGCCGGTCCCTGCCCTCCGGCGGGCGCGAGGGCAGGGACCGGCGCAGAGCGGTCAGTGGCTGTCGGGGACCTTGTTGTCGCACGGCGAGCACTCCGTGCCGTCGATCGCCCACAGCTCCTCGTCGACATCGAAGCCGATGGACCGCAGGAAGTCCGCCGTACGCAGGCACAAGCCGTCGCGACGCCTCTCGACGAACGGAGCGTGGTGCTTGTAGCGGCCTTCGTTGTAGGCCTCGCAGAGAGCCCACCAGACCGGCGTGTCGAGGATGAGCTGGTGGACACCGATGTCGACGAGCTTGCCCACCCCCAGGTGGACCTGCGGGTTCTCCATGCAGCCGATGGTGTACATGACGGCGTTTCCGAGGATGTGTTCGGCCATGTCGCGGACCATCGTGTGGTCACGCAGCAGAAGGGCGACCTCCCGGTCCCAGAGAGTCATCCCGCCGTCCAGCACGTTGACGGTCAGGTGCTGGACGAGAGGCTGTACCGCGTTGAGAAGTTGTCTCGGGTCCCGCGTGCGGATGATGCCCGTGGACCGGTGGAGCGTTACGTTCATGAACTACTCCTTCTTCGTCGCGGCTTCGGCACTCAGGTCCCAGGTCTCGCAGTGCTCCGGCCTTGGGAGCGAAGCTAGCGAGGGAGAGCCGTCGGGCGGCAGGGGAGTTGCGCATTGTTGCTCGCCTGTGGGGTGAGGTTGCGCAAGGTTGTCGATTCAGGACGACGGCAACCAGGACTGCGGGCGGCCGCCTCATGGAGGCTGGGAGGGACCTGTCCCCCAGGGAAGGACTCGACCATGGCTCGGCGGCTGCGATTCAACGGCACAGGCAGCGGTGTCAACGGATGCCCGTCCCTTCACGAAGACCTCGACACGGGTGAGGTCGTCGTTCACGGCCTCCCTCTCACCGACCCCGATGACATCGCTCAACTGAGGCACCTGAGCGACGGTGAGGTGCCTGTCGTGGTCCCGCGCGAGCTGCTGGTCGATTTCGGTCCGCGGGACGCGGTCCGGGTGCCGGACATCATCGGACTGGAGGAGTTCGACCGACTCTTCACCCAGTTCGAGCACACCGCCTGGCGCCTGGAGACGCGCTGCCGGTACGCCTCCGACGAGCTCACCGAAACGTACGCCCAGTTCACCCGTGGGGCGCCCGTCAACTGGGACGGAGCCGACACGGCATGGTGCTGCGAGCGCCGCGAGCAGGTGGCACTGGGCAAGCGTTTCGAGCGCGTCCGCATCGTCGACGATCCGCCCACGCCCGGCCAGCTCTACCTGCTCGACAATGCGCGGCGCAACAGTGCGGTCGGCGAGAGGATCCGCAACCTGCGGCGCGAGGATGCCGATCGGCTCGGCCTGCCCGCCGAGGACTTCTGGCTCTTCGACTCCAGGCTGGTCGCGCTGCTCAACTTCGACGACACTGACAACCTGGTCGACATCGAACTGATCACACAGCCCGCCGAGGTAATGCGGTACGCCATGGTGCGGGACGCGGCGGAACATCACGCCGTGCACTACACGGAGTTGGCCAAGAAGCTGACCGCGAAGGAGAGCTGAGACAGGCGTGTACCGGTGAGCACGGACTACCAGCAGGCGCGAGAGGCACTCGGAGTACGGCTGCGCGAACTCCGTCTCTCCGCCGCCGGTGGCCGACTCACCGGCGCGGAGCTCGCTGGGCAGGCCGGGTGGAACAAGTCCAAGGTCAGCAGGCTGGAGAACGGCAGGCAGACGCCCTCGCCCGAGGACCTGCGCGCCTGGACGGTGACAACCGGCCGGCCGGACGTGTATGACGAACTGCTGGCGCGGCTCAGGGGGTTCGAGTCGCACATCAGGTCCTGGCGGCGGCAGCTTGCCGCGGGCCACAAGGCGGTCCAGGACACCCACCTGAATGCTCATGCCGGGGCCACGGTGTTCCGTGGCTGGGAGCCCTCCATGGTTTTCGGCATCCTCCAGACCCCGGACTACGCGCGGGCGATCTTCACGAGGTACGCCGAACTGCAGCGGTCACCGCGTGACACCGAGGAAGCGGTCCGATCCCGCATGCAGCGGCAACGAGAGCTGTACGACTCTTCGAAGCGCTTCCACCTCATCATGTGGGAGTCCGCCCTGCACGCCCTGGTCTGCCCGCCGTCAGTGCTCGCGGCCCAGCTGGACCGTCTGGCGGGAGCCGTCGGACTGGACACGGTGGAGCTGGGAATCATCCCGCTGTCCGCCTCACTCAAGATCCCGCCGGCTACGGCCTTCTGGGTCTATGACGACCGCCAGGTGATCGTCGAGAACTGGCATGCGGAGCTGTGGATCGACGATGCGGCCAGCGTGGACACGTACCTGCGGACCTGGGCGACGCTGCGGGAGTCGGCTGTGTACGGCGCCGATGCCCACCGGCTCGTCAACGCGGCGCGAGAGGCGTTGGCGAGCCGGTAGCGCCCGCACGCTGCCGGCGGCCTCTCGCCTACAGGGCCTTGTAGTAGCGGACCAGAGGCAACGCCGTGTACCCGGCCTTCTCGTACGTTCTCCGGGCGGGTGCGTGGCCCGGGTCGCCGCCGGTCCAGATGGAGGCCAGGGTCACCCCGGCCTCCCTCATCCAGGTGGTCGCGAACTCCGTCAGCGTCGTACCGACCGCCTGCCCCTGGCATTCGGGGTCGACCGCTAGCAACTCGACTGCTCCCGCGCCGCCCTCGGGTTCCAGCACCACGGCGACGAAGCCGACCACTCCTGCCCCGGCTTCGGCGACCCAGACATGCGCTTTGCCCTCGGTACAGGCCGCTACGACCTCATCCCGCTGGGACGTACGCCAGTCCGGGTACTGCCGCTGGAAGACCTCCGGCCCCAGCACTCTGGCGAAGCTCTCGTAGACGGGCACCCAGGCGCGGAGTGAGAGATCCACTATCGGGTCGAGGTCCCGTGCCTCGTACGGGCGGACGTGTACCTGCATCTCTTCGCTCCCTGCCACGGTGGTGATTCCGTGGCGGCATGATCGCAAGACGTCCGGATCCGCGCAGAGAATTTCGGATCGGCACCGTGCGGCCGGACCTCAGTCCGTGGCTGGCCCGGAAAGGTGGTGGTGGTCCATCCCCACCTCCTGACACGATCTGGGCGTGACCACGTTGTTCCTGATGGTCGGCCTGCCCGGAGCCGGAAAGACCACGAGAGCCGGACAGCTCGCCGAGGAACACGGCGCGTTGCGCCTGACGCCCGACGAATGGATGCTTCCGCTCTTCGGCGAGGCCGAGGCGGACGGGAAGCGGGACGTGCTGGAGGGGCGCATGCTCTGGCTCGCCCTGGAGGCGGTCAAGGTGGGGACGAGCGTGGTGGTCGACTACGGCTGCTGGTCCCGGGACGAACGATCCGCGATCCGGTGGCTGGCGGAGGCGGCGGGCGCGCGCTTCCGGCTGATCTACCTGCCGGTCGACGCCGAGACCCAGCGCACCCGGATCGCCCACCGCTGGGCGACTGCCGCCGGGGAGACCTTCCCGATGACCGAGGCCGACATCCTGCACGGATGGGCGCAGTTCGAGGAGCCGGACGCGGCGGAACGGGAAAGCGGTGCGATCTCCGGCCCACCGCCCGGGTGGGCGGGCTGGCGGGAGTGGGCCGCCGCCCGGTGGCCTTCGTTCACCTGACCGCGCGCGCCTCTCAGGAGGCGGCGAACTCCACGAAGGACGTCCAGGTGGTGGAGGAGACGGCGAGCGCGGGGACGGTGAGGTCCTTGGAGTCGCGGATGTGGACGGTGTGGGTGGTTCGGTGATCGGCGCCTACCTGAATCCTCAGGTTGCGGTACCGTAATCGTGACATCACGTTCTGTGTGTGCATGTGGGTGACGCATGCGCATATGGAGCGGCCCCCGGCGGTGTTAGAGCACCGACCCGGGGACCTTCACCACTAGTGGATATCGAGGTCCACCCGCGATGCTGTCGCATGTTATCCCGCCCCCTCGGGGCTATTCGAAGGTCTCCAACGGCCTTGTACGTCAGTCGCGTCTGGGTAGTGACGCGAAGATCCTGGTCATCTACGTGCAGGGGTTGCCCGAAGGTGATCGCGACAAGGCCCTTGGTGAGCACGCCCGAGACCTTCACTTCACCGGGCGGCGCTACCAGAGGGCCAAGTCCGAGTTGGTGGCGAGCGGGTACCTCCATGAGAAGCGGGAGACCGTTGCCGGTGGGCGGTGGCGGACCGTGCAGGTCTTTTCCAACTTCCCGCTGACGGACGACCAGGCCGCGCGACTGCGGGCCGGGGTTCCGGCCGATGGGTACGAGCTGGTGAGCGCGGGGCCCGTTCCGACTGCGCACTTTCCGACGGTCGGTGCTCCGAGTGGTCCGGTGGCCGGTGGTCTTTTACCCGCAGACGAAGAACTGGGGAAGAACGAATCCCACCCACCCACCGAAGCGGGCTCGGGAGTTGGCGGGCCGGACGAGCAGGACGAGCAGGGCGGGCCGGACGAGCAGGACGAGCAGGGCGGGCCGGAGGGGTCGGAAAGGGAGGCTTCCGAGGAACCCTTCGAGGGACCGTTGGAGGGGCCTTCCGATGGGCCTCCCGATGGGCCTGAAGTGGCGGTCGCCGAGCGTGTGTTGCTCTCCCTCCGCCATGAGCAGCGCCAACTGCATCTCGGCGTGCGCGAGGCCCGTACGCTCGCCGGGCTCGCCGCCGAGTGGTTGCGGCGCGGGGTCACCGCCGCGGATTTGCGGCGGGCCCTGTGCAGTGGGCTGCCGGTGGAGGGGGTGCGGACGGCGGTAGGGTTCCTGGCGCACCGGCTCCGGGAGAAGCTCCCCGCCGCCCCCGAGAGCGCGCCTACGCCCGAGCCGTCCCCGCCGCCACCTGCCCTGATCGCCTGCGCCGGGCCGGGTGAGGAGCACATGTTCCGGCCCCGCGTTCCGTGGGCGACGACCTGCGGGCCCTGTCACCGGGAGGAGCAACGCGCCTTCTGGGCCGATGCGCAGGCCCGGGCCGAGGCGGCTCCCGAGCCTGCGCCATGGCGGGAGCGGTTCGCGGCCGTCGCGGAGGGCGGAGCCGTATCGGATGCGGACGCGGATGCGGAGGTGGGGGCTCCGTAGCGGCCGCTCCGGACGTTGGTCCCGTCGGCCGGGGCGAGGTCGCACCCTGGCTTGGTCTAGACCAAGAGGAGTACGCTTCCTCGGAGATGCGTTGCGGTCCCGAACGCCGCACGCAGGCGTGCCTGTCATGCACTTGTCAGGTTGCGTTCAGTCAAGTAACCGTGTCAACAGAGGAGTTGTCATGAAGAGCAAGAAGATGCTGGCCGTGGCCATCGGCGCGGGAATCGCCCCGCTCCTGGCTGTGACCCTGCCCGCCGGCGGTGCGAGCGCACACGGGTACATATCCTCGCCCCCGAGTCGTCAGGCACAGTGCGCCGCCGGCACGGTCGCCTGCGGTGCCATCAAGTACGAGCCGCAGAGCGTCGAGGGCCCCAAGGGCTTAACGAGCTGCAGCGGAGGGAACGCCGCCTTCGCCGAGCTCAACAACGACAACAAAGGCTGGAAGGTCACCCCGGTCAGCCGCACGACCAGCTTCAACTGGCGGCTGACGGCACGGCACGCGACCAGCACCTGGCAGTACTACGCGGGTGGCCGGAAGATCGCCGAGTTCAACGACGGTGGTGCCCGTCCGGGCGAGACCGTCACCCACCAGGTGAACTTCGGCACCCTGACCGGCAAGCAGAAGGTGCTGGCCGTCTGGAACATCGCCGACACCGCGAACGCCTTCTACGCCTGCGTGGACGTGAACGTGAGCTGACACTCGATCACGGCGGCGCCGCCCCGGCTCCGTCGGCGGGAGGCAGAACCAGAGAGAGAAACAGATCCGGCCGAGTCCATGGCCGATGCCCGGGGCGGATGCCGCACCGTCCGCTCCGGGCTCCGGGCCGGCACTCGGCCCGCACCCAAGTGACCACGGAGGACTGACGCTCGTACGCAGTCCAGCGCGATGCCAGCCGAATCCTCCGGCCGCTCCACCGAGATGAGGTTCCGTGCACCACCACCGAGTCACCGCCCGTGCAGCCGTCATGGCTCTGCTCGCCACCGGCCTTGCCGCGTCCCCGGCCGTCGGGGCTTCTGCCGCCACGGCGGCCAAGGCCCGCGTCGGCGCCGACTGGGCGAAGCAGTCGATCACCTTCACCGCCGCCCCGGGGCAGGCCAACGACCTCCACGTGGTCCCGATGGACCGGGGCGACGGGGTGCGGCGCATCGGCTTCCGCGACGCCGTGCCGCTCCAGCCGGGCGACCACTGCACGTACCTGGAGCCGGGGGTCGAGACGTACGTCGTCTGCGAACTGCCCACCGACAGTGCCCTGCCGGACCGGATCGACGTCTTTCTCGGCGACGGCGACGACGAGATCGCCACCAGTGACCTGGCCGTGGCCACCGTCAGCGGTGGCCCCGGCGATGACACCCTGCACGCACACACCGCCCACACGGTCCGGGGTGACGAGGGCGACGACATGGTCATGGGGCGCGTCGTCCTGGACGGCGGCGACGGCATGGACCACCTGATGGGCGACGACGGCGACCAGCGGATGTACGGCGGCCGGGGCGCGGACATGATCGAGGGCTACGGTGGCCGGGACCTCGTGTACGCGGGCCCGGGCGACGACCACGTCATGGGTGGAGACGGCAACGACGTCCTCCTCGGCGGCTTCGGCGACGACATGCTGCACGGCGAGGGCGGCAACGACCTGCTCGTCGGCGGCCCCGGGAAGGACAAGGCCGAAGGCGGCCCCGGCCGGAACATCGTTCTCCCGTAGGCCGCACCGGACGGGCGCCCGGTCCGCACCTTCGGACCGTACAGCGTGGCGTCCAGGAATCAGGCCGCTCGCGATGCGTCGGCGGGCACCCACACCCCGTGTCGGCAGGGCTTGAAGTCCACGACGACCGCCGGGTGTCCGTCGATGCCCGGGTCTTCGACACGCGACACGACGCTCTCCGGCGGCTCGTCGCAGACCGGACACGACACGAGCGCCGGATAGTCGGGTCGCTGGAGAACTCCCAGGAGCACCTCCTCTTCCCTGCACAGCAGAGCCGCTGTGAGATCGGCCAGCCACGCACCTGTCATACGGACGCGGTCCATGGCGTCCTCCTTTGAGGGCTGGCGTTCCCCATCGCTCCGCTCCCTCTTCCGTGGTCAGCTTCTGTGGTCAGCGGAATGCGGTCACGGGGCGTCAGCCGGCTGGTCGTCCTGCCAGACCCAGCGGCCGCCGGGGTCGGGAGCGTAGAGGCTGCTGCCGCCCGGGAAAGTGCAACCGTCGTTGGGAAGCGCGACCCAGGGATCCTCATCCGTGAGGGTCACGGTCGTGGCTTGGCCATCCAGTGGTCCGCCATGCAGTTCGACGGTGATGGAGGTGATGTCATCGCTCATGTCGTTCTCTTGCCCCGACAGGTACAGACCAATTCTGGTGGACTCTCGCCTGGCGAAATGATCCGGTAGTTCCTGCTCCGAGCTCTCCACCGCGTTCGAGCGGGGGAGGCCCGCCCAAGACGCACTCCAGGCCTACGCCGGGTTGCCGCGGAGCTTGCGTCGTTCTCGTTGGTTGGGGTGGCGGATGACCACACCTCCGGCGCCGCCGGAACCGGTGAGCCGGATCAGCGGAGTTCGTGGCAGCCGGTCGGGCGTCGTCTTGTCCTTGAGGCCGCCGTAACCGGGGTCCATTCCGTCGGTGTCCACAGCCCAGGCGTCGGGGATGACGATCGTGACGCCGGATACCTCCCCGTAGGCCTCCACCGCGATCTCCGTGAGCCGGCACTCGACGCGGGTGAAGTCGAGCTTCACGCCCCCCACGCCTCCACGAGCGATCACGTGCCCGGGAACCTCCCAGCGCTCGGGGCCCCGAGAAGCACCGAACGTGCCCCCCGTGACCACCAGCGGCGACTGGCTCGCGGGGGAAGGCGGCTTCGGCAGGTCGGCGGTCAGGACGGCCAGCTCGTTGTGGGTCTTGGACGTCAGCGCCTGCTCCAGCCGTGCGTCCAGCTCGTCGAGATCGATGCGCCCCTCGGCCGCCGCATCACGCAGCTGCTCCACCACCGCCTCCCGGTCGTCGTGGGAGGCCCGGAGGTCTCCTGACAGGGCTCCTGGCAGGGCGGGGCGCAGTGAGGGCTCGGGGTGCTGGGCAGTCATACCCGCCAGGATATGCAGCCAGGTGGGCCGGGTGGAGGGGGCGGACTGAGGCTGCGTACAGCGACTGCCTCCGTACAGGGGCGATGTGCGGAGCTGGTTGACCGTCTTCGAAGTCGGCCGGGCGCACGGTCTGGGGCTCCACGAGGCTCAGCTCGGATGAGGTCCGGCCCGGCACCGGCGCGGCACGGTGACGGGCTCGTTGTCAGTGGCGGCTGGCAGCATCGACGCCAGGAAGGCTTCTGCGGCTGGCCGCGACAGGAGAACCCACTCGCGTGCGTGTCACCGCTAACCCGCTCCCCGATGCGGCGTTCACTACGGGTGTCGTCGTCGACCACGCAGGAGGAACCCATGGCTCAACTGTTGAGAGTCCAGAATTTCACCGTCTCCAGTGACGGCATCGCGGCCGGTGAGGACCAGACCCTGGAGCGGCCCTTCGGGCATGTCGACCCCGGGCAGATGTTCTCCTGGGCCGGTGCCACGGCGAGCTGGCCGATGCGTACGGACCCCGGGGGCAGCCGTGGGCTCGACGACTACTTCACCCGGGACTTCGACCGCAACATCGGCGCCGAGATCATGGGCCGGAACAAGTTCGGGCCCCAGCGCGGGCCCTGGCCCGATGACGCGTGGCGCGGCTGGTGGGGCGATGAGCCTCCGTTCCGTACGCCGGTGTTCGTCTTGACCCACCACGAGCGCCCGTCGTTCACGCTCTCCGACACCACGTTCCACTTCGTCGGCGGCGACCCGGCCGACGTCCTCGCGCAGGCGCGGGAGGCGGCTCAGGGCAAGGACGTGCGGCTCGGCGGCGGGGTCACCACCATCCGGGAGTTCCTCGACGCCGACCTCGTCGACGCGTTGCACGTGGTGGTCGCGCCGGTGAAGCTCGGGTCCGGGCTGCGGCTCTGGGAGTCGCCGGACGAGCTGCTCGACCGGTTCCACCTGGAGGCCGTGCCCAGCTCGAGCGGGGTGACGCACCACTTGTTCTGGCGGAAGTGAGGTGTACCGGCCTGTTTCGTGCCGCATTGACCTCGGGTGCCGGGCGCCAGCAAGATCTCCGGTGTGAAACCTGACATACCACCGCCTTCGCCCTGGGACCCGCCCTCGTCCTCGACCTCGCCCTCGTCCGGTCCGTCCTCCGCCGAAGGGGCCGCCTGGCCGCAGGGCCCTGGATCCGCCTGGCCGCAGCCGAGTGCCGCCGCCTGGCAGTCGCCCGGCGGGCCCGATGGGCAGCAGCCGACAGGGCCCGCTTGGCAGCAGGGCCCCGGACCTGCCTGGCCGCAGGGCCCCGGGCCCGCCTGGCAGCAGGGCTGGCAGGGGCCGCCGCCCGGGTTCGGTCCGCCGCCCGGTGCCGTACCGCCGGCCAGGCCCGTACGGGCCGAGGCCGGGTCGCGCTACGACCAGCAGGGGCGTAACGGGCAGGGCGGCAGGTTCGGGTGGCTCGGGGAGCTGTCGCTCGTCGTGCTGCTGGTCGTGGTCGGCATCCTGGTCGTCTCGGTGATCGGGCTCGTCGTCGCGGAGGTGCTGGACGCGGGGCCGGCGTCGGCGGAGAGCGACATGTTCTTCGCGGACCCCGTCGCCGACACGGCCCTCCAGCTCGCCGGCATCGCCATCGGGATACCGGTCGTCCTGTGGGGCGCCCGCTACCTGGGCAGGCGGCCGGCCGGGACCGTCTCCTCGGTCCTCGGACGGCTGCGGTGGAAGTGGCTCGGGCTCTGCGCCGCCGTGGCCGTTCCGCTGATCATCGTCCAGTTCGGCGTGATGTTCGCCTGGACCTGGGGCGAGGAGTCGGCCGAGCCGGCCGGCGACGGCTTTCCCGGCTGGACCGCTTTTCTGGTGAGCCTGGCGGTACTGGCCGCGCTGGTGCCGTTCCAGGCGGCGGCCGAGGAGTACGTCTTCCGGGGCTGGCTCGTCCAGGTGATCGGGCGGGCCGTGCGGTCGCCGTGGCCCGCCGTCGTCCTCGCCTCGCTCCTCTTCGCCCTGGCCCACGGGTTCGGCGAACTCACCGGGTTCATCCTGCTCTTCTACTCCGCGATGTGGTGGGGCTGGCTGGTGATCCGGACCGGGGGGCTGGAGGCGGTCATCACCCTGCACGTCGCCAACAACCTCCTCGCCTTCGGCCTCGCGGCCGGCTTCGGCGAACTCGCCTCCACCGAGACGGCCGCCGACGCGCCCTGGCAGGCCATGGTCCTGGAGTTCGTTTTCGCGCCGCTGTACTGCCTGGGCATGGCCTGGCTCGCGGACCGGCGGGGCGTTGCGCGGGTGAGCCCCTGAGCCTCTGAGCCCCTGAACGGCCGCCGGGGCGCGGCGCCGGGGCCCGGCCGAGGGCCTGGTTGGATGAGGGCGGGACCACGGGCGGGGGCTCGGGGGTGGAGGGGGACCCATGGCTGACGAAGGGCGGTTCCGGGCGAGCGGGTGGCGCGGGCGGGAGGTCGAGATACCGAGTTCCCTCCGGGCCGCGGGACCGGTCGTGCTGGAGTTCAAGGGCGGCCTGACCACGACGTTCAGGCTGCGGGCGATGCGGAGATCGAGCGCGCACAAGTCGTACGGCGAGGAGATCACGGACACGCCCGGGCCCAGGGCCCGCAGGGCGATGCTGCCCGGCGGCTACAACCGTGTGGAGGTCAGCCGGGTCAGCCCGGGGAACAACACCGGTTCGGGATTCGCCCGCTGGAAGCTGCGCACCCTCGATGTGGCTGAGCTCTCCGTACTGAAGGACACCCTGTCCGGCCGGAACGACGACGTGGTGTTCTTCGACGGCCCCGCACGCTGCTCGTTCGTGTGGGAAGGCCGCTTCGAGAGCGGTCGGCTGCGCTTCACCTCGGTGACCGGGGGAACCGCCCGGGAGATCAGTGCGGAGCACGCCGTCCGAGGTGTGGTCGCCGTGCCGGGCAAGGGCTTCCTCTGCGTCTCCACCTGGGGGCCGTGGACGCTGAAGAGGCTGTGACGGGCGAGACTCCCGCGTGCGGGCCCCGGCGCGTGGCGCGCCGGCCCGGACTCAGAACCGTACGGTCAACTGTGCCTGCACATGGGCCCGCAGGACACCCGCCATGTCCGTCGCGCAGTCGCTGATCAGCCACTGGATCTGGAGGCCGTCCATCAGGGCGATCAACTGCTGTGCGGCGGCGGCCGGCTCGATGTCGTCGCGCAGTTCGCCCGCCTCCCGGGCCTGGCGGTAGGCCAGTTCGGTGTTGGCGACCGACGTACGGTAGCGGGCCTCGAAGTACGCGTGGGCCGGGTGGTCCGGGGAGGTGGCCTCCGCCGCGACCACCGAGAACAGCTCGACGATCCCGCGCCGTTTCGCGTTCAGCTCCGCGAGGTCCACCAGCCGGCGCAGATGGTCCACGCCCCGGGTCACGCCGAGCGCCAGCCACTCGTCGTCCACGTCGTCGCGGCGCTGGAGCACCGCGAGGAGCAGGGCCTCCTTCGTCGGGAAGTGGTGCAGCAGGCCCGGGTGGGAGATGCCGCAGCGGGTGGCGATGACGCGGAGCGAGGCGCCCCTGTACCCGGCCTCGCCGAACAGGGTCATCGCCTGGTCGAGGATCTCGATCCGTTTGGCCCGGCCCTTGGCGTAGCCGCGCCGCGTTCCCGGGGTCACGCGCATTCACCCGCTGTCATCGCAACGCCTCTCTCGTTCCCGCCGTTCCCGCCCCCGCGCTGCCGCCGACCCCGCTCCGCGTGGCTCCGGTGCTCCGGCTCAGATTCTCACAGGGGTGAAGACGTATCTTTCCAATACTTACCAAGCGGTCGGTATTGAGCGTACGGTACTGCGGAGTGCCGTCGTGAAAGGAACTCCTGTGGGCCTCCTGCCGCCGTACCTCGACCCCGCGCTTCCCGTCGCGGACCGGGTCGCCGACCTCCTGGGCCGCATGACGCTGCCCGAGAAGGTCGGCCAGATGCTCCAGCTCAACGCCAAGGAGGGCGTGCGGCATCTCGTGGAGGACCTGCACGCGGGATCGATCCTGCACGCCTCGCCCGAGCGGGTGCTGGAGGCCGCGGCCCTCACCGCGAAGACCCGGCTGCGGATTCCGCTGCTCGTCGCGGAGGACTGCATCCACGGCCACTCCTTCTGGGAGGGCGCCACGATCTATCCGACGCAACTCGGCATGGCGGCCACCTGGGACACGGAGCTGGTGGAGCGGATCGCGCGGGCCACGGCGGTGGAGGTCGCGGCGACCGGCGTGCACTGGACGTTCTCGCCGGTCCTCTGCATCACGCGGGACCTGCGGTGGGGCCGGGTGAGCGAGACGTTCGGCGAAGACCCGTACCTCATCGGCGAGTTGGCCTCCGCGATGGTGCGCGGCTACCAGGGCGACGGGCTCAGCGACCCGACCGCGATCCTGGCCTGCGCCAAGCACTTCGCCGGGTACTCCGAGACCCAGGGCGGGCGCGACGCCAGCGAGGCCGACATCTCGCGGCGCAAGCTGCGCTCGTGGTTCCTGCCGCCGTTCGAGCGGGTCGCCAAGGAGGGCTGCCGGACGTTCATGCTCGGCTACCAGTCCATGGACGGCGTGCCGATCACCGTCAACGACTGGCTGCTCGGCGAGGTGCTGCGCGGCGAGTGGGGCTACACCGGCACGCTGGTCACCGACTGGGACAACGTCGGCCGCATGGTGTGGGAGCAGAAGATCTACGCCGATTACGCGCAGGCGTCGGCGGCGGCGGTCCGCGCGGGCAACGACATGGTGATGACGACGTCGAAGTTCTTCGAGGGCGCCCAGGAGGCGGTGGCGGAGGGAACGCTCACGGAGGCGGAGATCGACGCCGCCGTACGCCGCATCCTGACGCTCAAGTTCGAACTCGGCCTCTTCGAGAACCCCCGCCACCCCGACCCCGCCCGCCAGGCCGCGTTCATCGGCGGCGCCGAGCACGCGGTCCTCAACCTGGAGGCGGCCCGCCGCTCGCTCGTCCTCCTGACCAACGACGGCACGCTGCCGCTGGCGGGCGGCCTGGAGGGGGCCGGGGACGGGCGGGCCA
The DNA here is from genome assembly GCF_044767965.1 of Streptomyces sp. NPDC101178. NCBI lineage: Bacteria > Bacillati > Actinomycetota > Actinomycetes > Kitasatosporales > Streptomycetaceae > Streptomyces > Streptomyces sp. NPDC101178. The sequence continues at coordinate 477,900 of NZ_JBIWOZ010000005.1, read as the reverse complement.
CGGGCCCCGGGCCCCGTACGGTCGCCGTCGTCGGGCCCAACGCCGATGACGCACAGACCCAGTTGGGCGACTGGGCGGGCTCCTCGGGGCAGGCGGACTGGCTGCCGGACGGGCAGCCGCGCGCCATGATCCGTACCGTGCTCGACGGCTTCCGCGACAAGGTGCCCGCCGACTGGACCGTGGCGTACGCGCCCGGCGCCCGCATCCTGGACGTCGGGCCGGACCCGGAGGGCGCGTTCTTCCCGGACGGGCAGCCGCGCCCCGAGGTCGTCGTCCCGGCCGTACCCGACCCGGCGCTGATCGGGGATGCGGTCGCCGCAGCCGAGGCCGCCGACCACGTGGTCGCCGTCGTCGGCGACCGGATCGAGCTGATCGGCGAGGGCAAGTCGACGGCGACGCTCGAACTCGTCGGTGACCAGGTCGCGTTGCTCGACGCGCTGGCGGCGACGGGCAAGCCGCTGGTCGTCGTGGTCATCAGCTCCAAGCCGCTGGTGCTGCCGCCGTCCGCGCTCGGTGCGGCGGCGATCGTGTACGCGGCCAACCCCGGGATGCTCGGCGGTACGGCGGTGGCGGAGCTGCTCCTCGGCCTGATCGAACCGACCGGCCGCCTCCCGCTCTCCTTCGCCCGGCACGCCGGGCAGCAGCCGACGTACTACAACCAGGTGCGCGGCCAGCACGGCACGCGGTACGCGGACCTCACGCAGAGCCCGGCGTTCGCGTTCGGCGAGGGCCTGAGCTACACGACGGTCACGTACACCGGCCTGGAGCTGCTGACGGCGGTCGTCGAGCCGACGGAGACGGTACGAGCGCGGGTCACGCTCACCAACTCCGGTGCCAGGCCCGCGTTGGAGACCCTCCAGGTGTACGTGAGCGACACGGTGACGTCGGTGACCTGGGCGGAGAAAGAGCTGAAGGCGTACGAGCAGGTGGCGCTGGCTCCGGGCGAATCGCGCCAGGTGGTGATCGAAATCCCGGTCTCCGACTGCACGTTGGTGGACGCGCAGGGGCGGCGCGTGGTGGAGCCGGGCCGCTTCGAACTGCTGGTGGGGCCGTCGTCACGGGACGACGCCCTCTTGCGGTCGGAGTTCACGGTGAAGGGGTGAAGTGGCTTCATTTGTAGGCCAGTTCGCGGTGAAGGGGTGAGCGTGGTGGACGGGATGGGGGAGTTCACGGCGAGCGGTTGATGCGGGAGGGGTGGTCGGCGGCCGTGGTGGGCTCGGAGGGTTCCGGGGCCTCGGGTGGTGGTGCGGGCGTCCGGACGGCGCGCTGGCCGAGGACCACTCCGCACAGGGTGAGGACGAGGCCGAGGACCTGCCGGCTTGAGAGGCTCTCGCCGGCCAGCAGGAGCCCCAGCAGCACGCCCGTCACCGGGTTGAGCAGCCCCAGCAGTCCGACCGTCCCCGCCGGCAGGTGCTTCAGCCCGAGGAACCAGGCGGCGAACGCGATGCCCGTGGCGACCACGGCGAGGTAGCCGAACCCGAGGAGCGCGGGACCGTCGAGTGCGGGCGGTGCGCCCTCCACGAGGGCCGCGCACGGCACGAGCAGCAGCCCGCCGCCGAGCAACTGCCAACTGGTGGCGGCGAGTACGTCCACCCCGCCGCTCCACCGCTTGGCCAGGACGTACCCGTACGAGGACATCGCCATGGCCCCGACGGAGGCGAGCACGCCGATGGCGTCCACCGACCCGGCGGCGGTGAACACCATCAGGCAGACGCCGCCGACGCCGGTCAGGGCCCCGGCGAGAGGCTTCCAGCCCGGCCGCTCACCGACCAGCGGCCAGGCCAGCATCATCATGAACAGCGGCGCGAGGGCCATGATGATCGACGCCAGGCTGGTCGGGAGGCGCTGAGCCGCCACGTAGACGAGGGCGAAGAAGCCGCTCATGTTCAGCGCGCCGAGCACGAGGGACTTCCACCACCAGTCGCCGTGCGGCAGCTTCCGGCAGAGAGCCAGGAGCAGCAGCCCGGCGGGGACCGCGCGGAAGGCGGCGCCGTACAGCGGGTGGCTCTCGGGCAGATACTCGCGCGTGACGAAGTAGGTCGTGCCCCAGGCCACGGGGGCCACCGCCGTGACCAGCGACCATTTCAGGTTACCTTCCATGGAAGCTATTATGCCTTCCATGGAAGGTAATGTTGGGAACATCGCTCCGGAGGGCTCGGACGAGGCGGAGATGGGGGTGGAGGAGCGTACGGGCCGGGACGGGGTCGCGGTGGAGCGCGGAGCCCTCGACCATGTGGCCCGTATCCAGGCCGAGTGGGCGCGGGAGCGTCCGGACGTGGACGTGTCCCCGCAGGCGGTCATCGGCCGCCTGCACCGCCTGGGCCGCCTTCTGACGGCCCGCCTCGACGTGGTCTACGCGGCCCACGGCCTGTCCGAGGGCGAGTTCGACGTGCTGGCCGCGCTGCGCCGGGCCGGGGAGCCCTTCGAGCGCGCGCCGGGCGCGCTGGCCGCGCACACGATGGTCACCACGGGCGCGATGACCAAGCGGATCGACCGCCTCCAGCGCGCCGGCCTGGTGACCCGCCGCCGCTCGGCGGCGGACGGCCGGGGCCGGGTGGTGGCGCTCACCCCGGCGGGCCGGTCCCTGATCGACCGGGCGTTCACCGAGCACATGCGCAACGAGCGGAACCTGCTCGACGCGCTGGACCCGCAGGAGGCGGCGGAGCTGGAGCGGCTGCTGACGGGGTGGCTGGCGCGGGTGGAGCTGATGGAGCCGCTGGTGGAGCGGGCGTGAGGTCCGAGCTGGAGCAGCGCCGAGGCTCCCCATGGGCCGCCTTGACTCGCTTGCCTTCCGCCGCTTGCCACTTGAGCTGCTCGCCGCTCGCTGTTCGCCGCTGGTCAGGAGCCGCCTGAGACCTTCGTCAGCTTGTACAGATCCCAGGAGTCCGGGTCGCCGATGTACTGGTAGAGGGTGGGCCGGCTCTCCGTCCCGCCGACGGACCACTCGGCGAACGCGCACGTGTCGACGGTGACACCCACCTCCTGAGCCCAGCTGCTCGCGCCCGCGTCGTAGGTCCAGGTGCCCTGCCCCGTACAGCTGCTGTCCGCGCCGCCCTCGCGGCCCTCTTCGTCCGCGCTGTCCCCGAAGCGCCTGTCGCGGAGGTCGTCCTCGATGCCGACGGCGGTGACCTGGCCGTCCGCCCCGAAGGTGAGTGTTCCGCCCTGCCCGTCGGACCACCGCCCGACGACCTCGGCCGAAGTCACCGTCGGCGGGCGGTACTCCTGGAGCAGGCCCGTGGACAGGGCGACGCTCCCGAGGACGCCGGTGAGGATCACGGTGCCCAGGCCCCACAGCGTCACCCGGCCGAAGATCCGTTCCCGGGGCGACCGCCAGATCAGGGCCGGAACGGTGAGCGCGGCCGTGGTCAGCAGCCACCGCAGGGCGATGTCCCCCGGCTCTCCGCCGCCGCGCACGGCCACGGTGACGCCGACGAGGACGAGGGAGACGGCTGCCGCCACCGGAGGCACCCACCACCACGCCTCGCGCCCGCCGAACCGGCGTCCCAGCACATCGCTCAGCCAAGCCGTGGGCAGGACGAAGGCCACGGACAGCCCGGCCGCGACAAAGGTCCCGAGTACGGCGAGGACCGGCAGGAACAGGATGAACAGCGCTGAGCCGCCACCGTAGTTGGGCGACTCCTGTGTGCTGGCGTACACGTCGGACACGACGTACGCGAGCGCCGCCTCCAGGAACAGCACCCATATCGAGAGCAGCAGTGACAACCCGTAGAGCCGCTTCTTCTCCACCGTTACATCCCCCCAGCGCACGCCGACGGGGCCATCGTGCCAGAGCCGTTTGAACGCGTTCAACTGGGGTGGCCGCGGGGAGTGCGCCCGCTGCGGCCACCCCGACTCCCGACGCACCGAGCTACGCACCGAGCGACGCGCCGATCGACGCGCCGAGAAGAAGCGTTTCCGCGTGCGGGCATTCGCCCGTACGGGTGTGGCGTGGCCCTCCGGCGGCCCTCCGGACGCGCACAATGGGGCGGCGGTTCGTGCAGAGGTGCCGAGGCCCTCTCCCGCACCTTGCGCTGAAGGAGGACCGGTGGCTGATGGCTGGGCGGTTCAGCGGACGGGGCCCGGTGACCAGGCCCGTACCCAGGCGAGGGAACAACTGCTGGACGCCGCACGGGAGCTGTACGGGGTCGTCGGCTACCGGGAGACCTCCGAGGCGGACCTGTGCGAGGCGGCCGGGGTCACGCCCGAGGTGCTCCGGCTGGAGTACGGGACACGGGAAGGGCTCCTCATCGCTCTGCACAACCGGGTCACCACCATCGGCCTGCGGGCCGCGGAGGCCGCCCTGCTCTCCGAGGGGATCGACGAGTGCGCGATCGCGGAACGGGTCCGGCGCCTCTTCGACGCGTACGTGGAGTCCGTCACCCGGGACCCGCGCGAGGCGAGGGTGACCTTCGTCGAGGTGCTGGGCGTCAGCGCGGTGGTGGACGAGCACTGCAAGCTCTGGCGGGCGCTGTGGACGGAGTTCCTCACGGGGGAGGCCGAGCGGGCGGTGGAGCGGGGCGAGGCGGAGGACCGGGACCACCGGGTCGACGTCATGGTCATGGTCGGCACGGTCCACGAACTGATGGCCCACCACACCCGCCGCTGCCGCCGCGCCCGCCCGGAAGACGTCTCACGCGAACTGACGGAGCTGGCCCTGACGATGCTGGGGTCGCAGCGGGTGGGGTGAGGGGGCGGAGGCGCGGGACGGTCACTGCTGGCCGAGGAGGCCGGGCGGTGTGCGCATGTCGTCGAAGATGACGGTGCCGGGCCCTTCGAGGCCCCGCAGGATGGACGGCCCTCCTGCTCAGGCCACCGACTCCGCCGATGTGTGCTGCCGTTCGTCATCGTGGTGCACTGCGGATGCGGCGGTGCAGTTCACGTGCCCTTGCGGTGTGTGTGCCAGGCGGTGGCGGCCGTTGCGAGGCGCAGAGTCCACGGGTCGGGGTCGGGATCGGTGGTGCTGATCTCGTGCCAGAGGTTGTGGTTGGCGGTGGCGAAGGCGGTGATGCCTTGGGTGGGGGCGGTGTGCCAGCCGGGGATCTCGGCGGCCCGTTGTTCGGCGGACGTGGGGGTGTGTCCGGCGGCGATGAGCCAGATGGTCCAGTAGCCGGCGTCGAGCCAGGGGGCTCCGCGGGTGGCCCAGGCCCAGTCGACCAGGCGGGCCCGGTCGCCCTGGGAGCCGTGGTCGTCGATGAGGACGTTGGTGTTGCTCAGGTCGGTGTGGAGGAGGTGCGTCCCGGCGAAGAAGCGGAGGTCGTCGGGGTGGGTGACGTAGCGCTCCAGGCGCTGTTCGGCTCGGCGCAGTTCGATGGTGGGGCAGGGGGTGGTGCCGAGGCGGCTTAGGAGGGCGGCGACTTCGGGGAGGTCGGGGGAGCCGGGGGCGTAGTCGGCGTGGTGGCCGTTGAGGGCTTCGAAGCCGAGGAGGTCCCAGCCTGCGGTTTCGACGCGCCAGTGGAGGGCGGGGGCGAGGCCGCTCAGGAAGGGGGCGATGGCGGCTTCCCTGTGCTGGGTCCAGGCGCGGGGGTGGTCGGTGCGCAGGCCCTTGATGTGCCAGGTGCCCGTGGCGGAGGTGACGCGGGCCGCGATCTCGCTGTTGAAGCCCTCGGTGGTCTCCGTGACCGTGAGGAGAGGGCCGGTGTGTTCTTCGACGGCGGCGCGGGCGGCGGGCGGCAGGTCGTCGAGGCCGATGCGGGTGGTCGCCATGGGGCTTCACTTTTCCATGAGGGCAGTGGTGGGGGCTTCGGGTGGAAGAACGTCCCGAAGCCCCCGTGGTTCTGTGCGGGGCCGGTTGTCTACCGGTAGGGGTTGTCGTCGTTGCAGCCGGGGACGGCCCCTTCGGACAGCTCCTCCAGGTCGTCCAGGAGGATCACTCCCTCGGGCTCCTCCGGGGCCGGTGGCCGGGGGCTGACCTCGACCGTGACAGTGGTCATGGCGCTTCCTCGCTTCCGTGTTGGCAGTAGGTGTTCAGTGGTGCCTCCGCTTCCTGGTAGGCCTTGGCGAGCGGTCGGCAGACCCGGCAGGTGCCGGAGAGCTGACAGCCGCCGCAGCCACCGGTGCGAAGCATCTGGGCATCGGCGATGCCGGGCAGACGGAGGAGTCCGTTCAGGCCCTCCGCGAGGAGGTCGATGGGGTTCTCGCGGCCGACCTTGCACATGGTCGCCAGGCCGTGCGGGTCGACGTGGAAGAAGGTGTGGCCGGCGGGGCAGCCCTTGAAGATGCTGGTCTTGTCCAGGAAACCAGGGGCTTGCGCGGCCAGCGGTTCGGGCGTGCCGGTGTACGTGGGGGAGATCGACCCGTACTCCGTACGCGCGGCTCCGAAGCGGTCGGCCAGAGCGCGCATCGCGTCCAGCTCGTGGGCGTTGTGCCGGGTGACGATCAGTGCGAGCTCCAGCGCGATGCCAGCCGCGTGTGCCGCGACGAGGCCCTTCTCGACCAGCTTGAACGCTCCGGGCTTGCGGGTGAGCGCGTCGAAGCTGTCCGGGGTGGCTCCGTAGAGGGAGACGGTCACCTTGTGCGGTGGCAGGTCGCGCAGGAGGCCGATGATCTCGGGGCGGTGGAGCCGGGAGCCGTTGGTGAGGATCTCGATCAGCATTCCGGAGCGGTGGGCGAGTGTGTACGTGTCCACGAAGTCCCGGTCGATCAGCGGCTCGCCGCCGGTGAACTGGAGCCACAACACTCCGGCGTCCCGCAGCAGGTGCAGGAGCCGGACCTTGTCCGGCCAGGGCAGCCCTTCGAACTTCCGCTCCGCGAGGTAGCAGTGCTCGCAGTTGAAGTTGCAGCCCTTGTTGATCTCGTACGTGGCCCGGCCGTAACCGAGCCCGGTCTCCGGCCGTACGACGACGGCATCCCGCATCACCGAGCCCGCCAGGTCCACCTTCCAGGCCGCACGGGCATGGTCGAGGAGCCAGGCTGGTAAGGGCCTGCTGCTCTCAGCAGTCGAGGCCAGCTCCCGGTACAGGGCCCTGGGGATGCGCATGCCGCCCCTGGAGCCGGGGCGGGCGATCAGGAACGTTCCGTTGTACGGGCTCGCGATCAGCTGGCGCACGGGACCTCCTCCGGGTTGTCCTGCCAGGTGTGGTGCTCGGGGTGGCCGGCGAACAGGGAGCAGCCCTGGCTGTCGGGTTCGGAGCCGGTGAAGGGGCAGTCGCGTAGTACGACCAGGTTCACGTAGTCCGCGCGCCAGCGGAGCCAGAGGGCGGTGTCGTGCGTGGCGAGTTCGGCCAGGAGCCCGTAGTGCTCGTCGCCCTCGTGGGCGGACAACTGGCACTGGAGGGTGCGGTCGAGGCAGCCGTCCGGGGCCTTCTGCCGTGTTTCCTGTGCCAGGGCGAGTGGTACCCGGCGCCAGTGTGTGCACCGCATCACGGCACCTCCTGCAGAGAGCCTTCGGTGTTCGAGCCGCACCCCGTGCAGAGCGGGCATGCGCAGGGCGGGAGAGCACAGGGGTTGTCCAGAAGCGGCAGATTGTCGTCCTCCCGTACTTCCGTCACCGGCCCCCACGTCCGGCCCGAGTCACGGGACACTCTGAGTCTCAGGAGAACTCGCGGTCGGGTACTGAGGTCATCGGCCTGTGTGTCGCCTCCGAGCTCGTACACGGGGGTCTTGTCTCTCGTGGTCATTCGCCGGGCTCCTTCAGCTGTCCCGGAACTCGTCCGGGTCAACAACCAGGAAATCGGCTGGAGTCGGGAGCAACCACGGCATCGGTGCGGCACTCTTGAAGCAGATCTGTGCACAGTCGCCGAAGAGGCCGACGCTGCGGGGAGTGGGGGCATGGGACTGGCGGAACGGCGCAAGGCCCTGGGCTACAGTCAGGAAGAGTTGGCTCAGTTACTCGGTGTGGACCGCACAACGGTCGGACGCTGGGAGAACGGCAGGGTCTACCCGCAGCCACCCCAGCGGCGGGGCCTGGCCGCCGTGCTTGAAGTCAGCCTCGAGGAGCTGGACTCCCTCCTCGGCCCACTGCGAGGCTCAGCCCGGGAAACCGGTGGTAACCAGTCCAGCGAGCCCCCGAACGCGGGAGACCCTGACGAAATGATCCGCCGCGCATTCCTCCGCATACTGTCCGTCAGCGGTGCGTTGACCGTGCTGCCCGTAGACGAGGCGGAAGCCCTAGCCGAGGGCGTCCGAGGCGGCGTTCCTGCCGATTTCGCCCGGATGAACAGCCATCTGTGGCAGGTCTACCAGCTGTCCCGTTCCAAGGAAGCCGTCTATCCGGTCGTGCGCGACCAACTTGCCACGCTCAATGATGCCTTGACCGGTCATCATGGAAGCCCTCGCCCGCTGTTGAATGCGGCGGCCGATCTGTTCCAGCTGGCCGGTGAGGTGGCGTTCGACGGGAATCGGTATGCCGATGCCGCGGCTTCGTACGCGCTCGCGGCCTCGGTCAGCAAGGATGCCCAGGCGTACGACCTGTGGGCATGCGCGTTGGTCCGGCATGCGTACGTGGACATGTCCGAGCGGCGCTACCGTCAGGCCGCACAGATGCTTGATGCGGCCGAGCGCCTGGCCGGCCGGGGCGACCGGAACCTTTCGACCCGTCACTGGGTTTCTTCGGTCCAGGCTGAGGCGTACGCGGCTCTCGGCGACCTGGAGGCGTGTGAACGCGCGATGGACCGCGCGGAGACTGTGCGCGACCTCACCGCCGACAGCGTCAATGGTGGATGGCTCCGATTTGATGGCGCGAGGCTGGCCGAGGAACGGGGCTCACGCTACGTACGGCTCGGCCGTCTCGGCCTGGCAGAGGAGGCCCTGGAACGTGCGCTGGCGCAGACGGCCCTGGCGCCGGGGCAGTCCTACCGCCGACGGGGTGCGGTGCTGACGGACCTGGCGGCGATCGGGGCGAAGCGGCGCGATGCAGAGCAGGTCGTCGCGTACGGCAAGGAGGCGATCAGCCTGGCGCGCGCCTCGGGATCGGGGTATGTCGGCCGTAGACTCCGAGGCCTGTGCGACGAGTTCGGACCCTTGAGCCGTGACCACCGTGTGGGGGAGCTGAGGGCGGAGATCGCCACGCTGGGTACGCCGTGACGAGAAAGGGATGGCATGTCGCAGACCGAGATCGAAGGTGCACGACTGTTCCGGGAAGCCTGGATCGCGGGAGTTCACCGGCACTTTCCCGGTGAGCCGAAGGCCGGTTACGTGACTCCGTGGGAGGACACTCCGCAGTGGGAGCGCGAGGCGGCCGGGGCCGTGTACGAGCAGGTGCGGCAGTTCGTCGAGGTCAGTGACGGGCGTACGTCGCAGTTGTCCCGCGAGCAGCGGGGGCGGTTCGTGGCGGTCTGCTGGACGGCTCAGATGTTCCGGCACTTCGATGACCCGAAGCCGGGCTACGTGGCGGACTGGGCCGACCTGCCCGCCTGGCAGCAGGAGACCGACGCCGACATCTTCGATGCCGTGGAGAAGGCGTTGAGCTGACCGGCGGGAACGAGCCGGAGAGCCTTGACCGTGCTTTTACCGGTCTGCCGTGGCCCACGCCCATGGGTGCGGCTCTGCTGTCGGCAGAGCCGCCGCACACCGCCCCGCCCACCTGCCAGGCTGCCCGTATGACCCAGCGTACGAACGCGAACGCGAACGTATCCGAGACCGAGACCGTCGCCGTCCACCGTCTCGATCTCGGCTTCTTCGTGCGGCCCGCGTCCGAGACCGGAGGGGCGCAGCCCAGAGTGGAACCGGTTCTCGCCTATCTCGTCGAGCATGAGCGCGGGCGGCTTCTCTTCGATACGGGGATCGGGGCCGGGGATTCCGGGGCCGAGGCGCACTACCGGCCCCGGCGCCGCCCGTTGCAGGCCGCGCTGGCCGCTGTGGGGGCGGGACTTGAGGACGTGGGCCTCGTCGTGAACTGTCACCTCCACTTCGACCACATCGGCGGCAATCCTCTGCTCGCGGGCGTGCCCGTCCTGGTGCAGGAGGCCGAGTTGGCGACCGCGCGGCGGGGCGGGTACACCATCGACGCGCTCGTCGACTTTCCCGGTGCGCGTTACGAGGAGCTTTCCGGGGAGGCCGAGATCTGGCCCGGGGTGTGGGTCGTGCCGACTCCGGGGCACACCGACGGGCACCAGTCGTTGGTCGTCCGGCAGGGGGACGGCACGGTCGTCGTCCTTGCCGGGCAGGCCCATGACTTCGCCTCGCAGTACGCCTCCGACGAGCTGGCCCGGCGTGCCGCGCTCGACGGGGTGGCGCCGCCGCTTCCGCCGTACCGGCCCTGGATGGACCGGCTGGCCGCGTTCGAGCCGGGGCGGGTGTTCTTCGCGCACGACTGCTCGGTGTGGGAGCCGGCGTCGGGGCGTGTCAGCCCTCCGCGGTGACCGGTCCGCCGACGAGCGCGGGCTGCCGTGCGTACGGGCCGCCCAGTGCCCACGCCTGGTGCATCGCGTCCGCGAAGGCGGCCGCCAGGAGGTGTTCGCCGGTCGGGCCCGGGTGGGTGCCGTCGTACGTGTCCGTGTGGATGTCGTAGCCCGGCGGGCGCGAGGCCAGCAGGAGCGGGGAGGCCGGGGTGTCCAGGTCGGCCACGGCCTTGGCGAGGAGTTCGTTGAAGCGGGCGCAGGAGGCGGCGAAGGGCGCGTCCGACTCGGCCCGGACGTTCGGTATCACCGGGAGCAGCACCATCCGGATGTGCGGGTCGGCCGTGCGGGCCGCCGCGATGAACGCGCGCGCGTTGGCCGCCGTCTGCTCGGCGTCCGTGTAGAACCCGAGGTCTATCAGGCCCAGCGAGACCAGCAGCACGTCCGCCTCCGCCGCGCGCACCGCGTCCGCGATCACCGGCGCCATGTGCAGCCACCCCTCGCCCCAGCCCGCCAGGTGCCCGCGCGCGGCGGGCGGGAAGGACGGGTCGGCGTACGCGTCGGAGAGCGGGGCGTTCGCCGCGGGGTCGTACAGCGTCGTCCGCGGGCCGACGATCTCGTACGAGGCCGGGCAGACCGCCTCGAAGTGCTGCCACAGCCGGTAGCGCCAGGTGAAGTCGCCGGTGGCGCCGATGGTCATGGAGTCGCCGACCGGGAGAAAACGCATGGCGTCATCATGGCCGATCACGGCTGTGGCCTGCGACGTGACGATGGACACGGTGGGGTGGGCGGGGGCGGACTCCGCGGTGGACGGGCCCGCGACCGTGGACACTTGGGCCATGCGTTCGTATCCGAGCCGCCACCGGGCCGCCGCAGGTCTCGCCGTTCCCGCCGCAGCCCTCCTGCTGCTCCTCGGGGCCGCCTGCCCCGCCGTCGCCGCCGACGGGGATGCCGACCGTGACTTCACGATCGAGGACCCCCGTATCACCGAGTCCAGCGGCCTCGCCGCCAGCCGTCTGCACCCCGGCGTCTACTGGACGCACAACGACAGCGACGACGGCCCCTACGTCTTCGCCGTCGACTCCCGCACCGGGAAGACCGTCGCGACCATCACCATGCGGGGCGTGGGTGAGCCGCGTGATGTGGAGGGCATCTCGATCGGCCCTGACGGGGACATCTACGTCGGTGACATCGGGGACAACCTGGACGGCACCTGGAGCCACGTCTGGATCTACCGCTTTCCCGAGCCCAAGGCGCTCCGCGACGCCACCGTCACCGCCACCCAGTACGACGTGAAGTACGCCGACGGCGCCCGCAACGCCGAGGCGCTGATGGTCCACCCGAAGACCGGACGCGTCTACATCGCCTCCAAGAACGAGGACGGCGGCGGCCTCTACGAAGGGCCCGCCGAGCTCACCACCGGCGCTCCGAACATCTTCCGGCGGGTCGGCGAGGTGCCGTGGGTGACCGACGGGGCCTTCTCGCCGGACGGCGGCTCGCTGGTGCTGCGTTCGTACTTCAGCGCCCGCGTGTACGACTTCGCGGACGGCCGCCTCGGGGAGAGCCGCTCGGTCGCCGCGCCGTTCCAGCGGCAGGCGGAGTCGGTGACGTACACGGCGGACGGCTCGGCCCTGATGTTCGGCTCAGAGGGGGCGGGCAGTGGGGTCGTGCGTGTGGAGGTCGAGGGGCGCCCGGAGAAGGAGGACGGCCGGGAGCCGGGGAAGCCTTCGGGGAGCGGCGGTCCTGCTCAGGGGACCGGTGACGGTCAGGGTGAGGACGGCAAGGGGAGCGTGGGGCTCGGTGCCGTGGTCGTCATCGGGGTCGGAGTTCTGTGGTTCGCGCTCCGGAAGAAGCGGGGGTGACGGGGCAGGGGCGGGAGGGCGCTTCGTACGCGAGCCCCGGTCGCCGGTCTCAGTCGCCGTTCACCACCGGCCACACCTCGTAGTGCAGCGTCCTGTCCCGCTTCAGCCGGTGCACCAGCGGCACCAGCACGCCCTGCACGACCGGGTACTTCCGCGACAGCATCCGCGCCGCGTACGTGTTCTCCTTCGTGCCCGGCCGCAGCAGCCGTGCGTGGGCGCTGATCCGCGGTCCCGTGGGTCTGCCCCGGACCGTGCAGGGCGCCAGCTCCACCTTCGGGTGGTTGCGCATCCGCTCGACCTTCCAGGCGGACGAGAACGTACGGATGAACGCGTGATCGCCCTCCACCGCGATGTTCACGGGCGTGCCGACCGTCGTGCCGTCCTGGCGGTGCGTGCTCAGCAGGACGGCGTACTGCTTCACGAAAGGGGCTAGCTCCCGGCTGGCGTCCATGTATCCATTGGGGCACGCGCCCGGCGCCCTGTCATGTCCGGTCATGTGCCGTACGTCGGTCAGCCGGCCGGCCCGTCCGCCTTCCGCTCCGCCACCAGCGCCTCGAAACCGGCGATCAGCCGTTCCAGCCCGAACGTGAAGTGGTCGAAGTCGGCGCTGAAGGTGTCCTCGGCCATCCCCGCCATCATCGGGTACCCGCCGCTGAGCATGGCCCGCTCCAGGTAGGGGCGCTGGCTCTCCCAGAACTCCTCGTCGCTCAGCCCGGTCTGCGCCACCGCCTCCGCCGCGTCGGCCTGCGTGCCGGCGAGGCCCTCCACGAAGCTGTTGACCGTGATGATCACGCCGATCAGTTCCGGATCGCGCAGGCCCATCGAGCGCAGCGCGGTGAGCGAGAGTTCCAGGCCGCGCAGGGCGCTGGGACCGAGCACCGTACGGGCCTGGTTGATCTTCAGCAGCCAGGGGTGGCGGCGCAGGTTGTCCAGGTGGGTCCGGGCCATGGTGTCGATCGCCGCCCGCCAGTCGCCGGGGGCGCTGCCGCTCTCGGGCTCGGCGGCCTCGGGCGCGCCCTCTCCGCCGTCACGCTCGGCGGCGAGCGACTCGCCCAGTACCCGGTCCAGCATCAGGTCCAGGAGTTCGGCCTTGCCGGGGACGTACCGGTAGAGCGACATCGTGCCCGTGCCGAGCTCCGTGGAGAGCCGGCGCATGGAGACGGCGGAGAGGCCCTCCGCGTCCGCGACGGCGATCGCGGCCGTGACGATCCGCTCCAGCGTGAGGGCCGGTTTGGGGCCGCGGCTGGGGCGGTCGCCGGTGCCCCACAGGAGCTCCAGGCTGCGCGCTATGTCGCCGCTCCCGGCCGTGGTGCCGTCCGTCGTCCGGCCGGTCGCCGCCGGTGTCGTCGCCGCTGTCGATCCGTCTTTCGCCATGGGGGCAGCGTAGTGCGCCGGAGGCGATGTGAGTACGCCGTACTCGTATTCGGGTACGTCGTACTCAGTTTGGGGTACGGTGTACTCAATTCGCTTCCGGGTCGGTCGGAGGCCGGAGAACAGGGGGATGCGCCATGTCCGTATCGTCGGAACCGGAGTTCGCGTCCGGGGCGTCCGGGTACGCCGTGCTCGCCGAAGGGGTCGTCAAGCGCTACCGGGCGCGGGGGAGGGGCGGGGCGGAGAAACGGGCGCTCGACGGGTTCGACCTCGCCGTCCGGCCCGGCACCGTCCACGGCCTGCTCGGCCCGAACGGGGCCGGGAAGACCACCGCCGTACGCGTCCTCGCGACGCTCCTGCGGTACGACGCGGGCCGGGCCGAGGTCGCCGGGATCGACGTGGGGCGCGAGCCCCGCCGCGTACGGAGCAGGATCGGGCTCGCCGGTCAGTACGCCGCCGTCGACGAGGGCCTCACCGGGCGGCAGAACCTGGAGATGTTCGGGCGCCTCTTCCATCTCGGCAACCGCGGGGCCCGGCTCCGCGCCGGGGAGCTGCTGGAACGGTTCGACCTGGTGGAGGCGGCCGACCGGAGCGCCACGGAGTACAGCGGCGGCATGCGGCGGCGGCTCGACCTCGCCTCCTCGATGATCCTCTCGCCCGACGTGCTCTTCCTGGACGAGCCGACGACCGGGCTCGACCCGCGCGGGCGGGGCGAGGTCTGGGACGCGGTACGGGCCCTGGTCGCGAGCGGCACGACCGTGCTGCTCACCACGCAGTACCTGGAGGAGGCCGACAGGCTCGCCTCGCACATCACCGTCATCGACCGCGGCCGGGCCATCGCCGACGACACTCCGGACGCGCTGAAGAACCGCGTCGGCGGCGACCGGATCGAGGTCGTCGCCGCGGAGCCGGACGACCTGGCGGCGGTGGCGCGAGCCGTGGACCGGGTGGCCGGTGGCGGGCTCGTGGCCACCGACGCCACCACCCGCCGGGTGCACGCCCAGGTCGCCGACCGGGTGGCCGCGCTGACCGAGGTGGCCCGCAGCCTTAGGGACGACGGGATCGCGGTGGAGGACATCGGGCTGCGCCGGCCGAGCCTGGACGACGTGTTCCTCCGGCTGACGGGCCACGGCGCGGGTGCCGACGACCCCGGCGCCGACGACCCGGGGGCCGGCGACCCGCAGGCCGTACGGGAGGTGGCGGCGGCATGACCGTACACACCGCGACCGAGGCGCCCCGCGACCACGGCCTCGCCCACTGGGCCGTCGTCGACTGCTGGAACATCACCCGCCGCACCCTCACCCACTACCAGCGCCAGCCCTCCGCCGTCGTCTGGCAGCTCGGCTTCCCGATCCTCTCCGTCCTGCTGTACGGCTACGTCTTCGGCAGCGCCATGAAGGTGCCGGGCGGCGGCGACTACCGCGAGTTCCTGATGCCCGGGATGTTCGCCATGACCATGGCCATGGGCTTCATGAACACCGCAGTCGCCGTCGTCACCGACGCCGGCAAGGGCGTCGTCGACCGCTTCCGGTCCATGCCGATGGCCCCGTCCGCCTTCGCCTCCGGGCGAGGTGCGGCCGACCTGGTGGTGGCGGGTGCCGAGCTGGCGATCCTGGCCGCCACCGCGCTGCTGATCGGCTGGCGTGCGGGCGGCGGGGTGCTGCCCGCCGTGGGCGCGTTCGGGCTGCTCCTGCTGCTGCGGTTCAGCCTGATCTGGGTGGGCGTCTGGCTGGGCCTGCTGGTGCCGACGCCGGAGGCCGCGGGCGGGCTGTACGCGGTCGCCTTCCCGCTCACGATGATCTCCAGCACCTTCGTCGCCCCGTCCCTGATGCCGGGCTGGCTGGGCACGGTCGCCGCCTGGAACCCGATCTCGTCGACCGCGACCGCCACCCGCGAGCTGTTCGGCAACCCGGTGGCCGGTGGGGGCACCTGGGTGGAGGAGCACGCCCTGCTGATGGCCGTGGTGTGGCCGGTGGTGATCACGCTGGTCTTCCTGCCGCTGGCGGTACGGCGGTTCCGGCTGCTCGGCCGGTGAGCGCGGGAGGCCTGGAGCCGTGGTGGCCGGTCAGTCGGGCTGCTTCTCCATGTGGCCGAGGACGCGGTCGCAGATGCGGGCGAGGGCGGCCAGCTCCTCCGGGGTGAGGGCGTCGACGAACAGCCGCCGCACGTGGTCCACATGGACGGGCGCGGCCTCCTCGATCGCCTCGCGACCCGCCGGGGTGGCGACGACGAACGCTCCGCGGCCGTCGTCGGGGCAGTCCTCCTTGGCCACGAGTCCGCGCTTCGCCATCCGCCCCACCTGGTGGGACATACGGCTCTTCTCCCACTCCACCAGCTTGGCCAGCTCCGTGAGGCGCATCCGCCCGCCGGCCTCGGTGAGCTTGGCCAGCACGAGGTAGTCGGCGGGGGACATGCGGGAGTCCGCCTGGACCTGGCGGGAGAGCCGTCCGATGAGCTTCTCCTGCATGCGGATGAAGCTGTCCCAGGCGACCTGCTGTTCCGGGGTAAGCCAGCGAGGCGGTGCGTCCATGGGGGAAGCGTAGTTGCCATCAGGGCTAGTTGACGCGTCAACCATCTCTGCCTAGTGTGGGTGACGCGTCAACTAAATGGCGTACGGCTCCAGAAGGGACACCCCCATGAGCACCGTCAGCACCCCGAACAAGGCCGGACTCGACGCGCTGCTGACGCCCGAGGAGAGCGTCCTGGTACTGATCGACCACCAGCCCTTCCAGTTCGCCAACCTGAACAGCCACGAGCCGACGATGATCGTCAACAACGTCGTCGGACTCGCCAAGGCCGCCAAGGCCTTCGGCGTCCCGACCATCCTGACGACCGTCCTGGAGGAGCGCGGTGGCCTGCTCATCCAGGGCATCCAGGACGTGTTCCCGGAGCAGAAGCCGATCGACCGGACCTTCATCAACACCTGGCAGGACCAGCGTGTCGTCGACGCCGTCAAGGCGACCGGGCGGAAGAAGCTGGTCCTCGCCGGGCTCTGGACGGAGATCTGCCTGGCCATGCCCGCCATACAGGCGGCCGGCGAGGGCTTCGACGTCTACGCCGTCACCGACGCGTCGGGGGGCGTGTCGGCCGAGGCTCATGACATGGCGGTGCGCCGCATGGTCCAGGCGGGCGTCGTCCCGATCACCTGGATGGCTGTGCTGGGCGAGTGGCAGCGGGACTGGGCCCGCGAGGAGACGGTGCCGGCGGCCGCGGAGGTCCAGGCCCAGCACGGCGGCGCCTCCGGGGTGGCCTTCGCCTGGGAGATGCAGCTCCTGGCCGCCGGGCGGTCCAGGAGCGCCGCCTGACCCGGGCGGGTAGGACGAGGGACGAGGACGCACCGCCCGGACCGGGCCGGTGCGCACGAACGGAGAGAAGAGGTCAGGACAGATGGCAGTCGCAGTGAAGGACGTTCCCGAGGCCAAGCGGTACGAGGCGCGGATCGAGGGGGAGCCCGAGGTCGCGGGCTTCGCGGACTATCTCCGTACGACGGAACTCATCGCGTTCCTCCACACCGAGGTTTCGCCCCGGTACGAGGGCAAGGGCGTCGGGTCGGCCCTGGCCCGCACCGCCCTCGACGAGGCGCGCGCGGCGCAGCTGAGGGTGCTGCCCACCTGCCCGTTCTTCGCGGGATGGATCGCCCGGCACCCCGAGTACCAGGACCTGCTCTACCAGTCCCGCAGCAGTGTCAGCGACTGAACGGAGGCCCGGAATGAGCGAGCGGACGGACAGGCGGTCCTACGAGGGGCAGTCGATCACCGTGACCTTCGAGGCAGGGCGCTGCCGGCATGCCGCCGAGTGCGTCCGCGGTCTGCCGGAGGTGTTCGACACCGGCCGGCGCCCGTGGATCCGGCCCGACGGTGCCGACGCCGATCGCGTGGCGGCGGTGGTGCGGCGCTGCCCCTCGGGCGCGCTGCGGTACGAGCGTACGGACGGCGGGGAGGGAGCCCGGCCCCCTTCCGTATGAGGGCGGCGGGGAAGGACCCCCGGCCCGCCGGAATCATCGAGGAGTCAGGAGAGATGACTGTGACCCAACACCCCGAGGCGGACCGGGCCCGGGACAACACCGCGACCGTCCTCACCGCCATGCGGGAGCTCTTCGGCGAGAAGGACCTCACGGCGCTCGACCGGTACTGGGCCGAGCCCTACGTCCAGCACAGTCCCGGGATGCCCGGCGGCCTGGACACCCTGCGTGCCGCGGTCCCGGATCTGCGGGGCTTCCGGTGGGAGCCTCGGCGGATCGCGGCACAGGGCGACCTCGTGTTCACCCACAGCGTCGTGCACGGCTGGGCGCCGGGGCCCGTCGCCATCGTCGACATCTTCCGGCTGGAGAACGGCCGCATCGTCGAGCACTGGGACGTCGTCCAGGACCTCGTCCCGCCCGAGGAGACGGTCAGCGGCGAACCGATGGTCTGACACCGGGGCCGGGGTCGGGGCCGGGGCCAGTGCCGGGGATGCGCCGCCTAGGGTGGCGGCCATGACTGCCTCCGGCCCGCCGGCCGACTTCCAGCGCACCACCCGGGACTCGTACGACGCCATCGCCCCCGCCTACGCCGAGTTCTCGCGCGGCGAGCTGGCGGCCAAGCCGGTGGAGCGCGGGGTGCTGGCCACCTTCGCGGAACTCGCGGCGGCGGGCGGTGGCGGCCTGCCCGTGGCCGACGTCGGCTGCGGGACGGGCCGGGTCACCGCGCACCTGAGCGAACTCGGGCTCGGGCTCGACGTGTTCGGGATCGACCTCTCGCCGCAGATGCTCGCGGTGGCCCGGCGGGACCACCCCGGGCTGCGGTTCGAGGAGGGTTCCATGCTCGCGCTCGGCCTGCCGGACGCCTCGCTGGGCGGCCTCCTCGCCTGGTACTCCACCATCCACGTCCCGGACGAGGAACTCCCGCGCGCCTTCGCCGAGTTCCACCGCGTGCTGGCCCCCGGCGCCCCCGTACAGCTCGGCTTCCAGGTGGGCGACGAGCCGCTGCGGATGACGGAGGCGCTGGGCGAGGAGGTCTCGCTCGTCTTCCACCGGCGGCAGCCCGAGCGGGTGGCCGCGCTGGTGCGGGCGGCGGGGCTGGAGGTGCGGGCCGTGGTGCGGAAGGAGCGGGACACGGAGGGGCCGTTCCCGGAGCGGGCGCCGCAGGGGTTCGTCCTGGCCCGGCGGCCCCGAATGGCAGACGGGTGCGGAGGGGCGGAGAGTGGATGAGGGGGTTCCGCACGGGCGCGACGAGAGCGCCCGTGGCAACCACTCTCTGTGAGGCGGACATGGCCGACATCGGAACGCGGAGCGGAAACGCGGCGAAGAGCGGCGGCGGAGGCGGCGTGCGCGGCACGACCACCATCGCCGACGGCGTCGTGGCCACCATCGCCGGAATAGCCATCCGGGAGACCGACGGCGTCCACTCGGTGGGCAAGGGCGCGTCGAAGGCGCTGGGTGCCGTCACGAGCCGGGTCTCCGGCTCCTCTGGCGCAGGGCGGGCGGTCAAGGTGGAGGTGGGTGAGAAGCAGACGGCGATCGACGTCGATGTCGAGGTGGAGTACGGCGTCGCGATCCACGAGCTGGCCGACCGGATCAGAGGCCAGGTCGTCGGGGCCGTGGAGTCGATGACCGGACTGGAGGTCGTCGAGGTCAACATCAACGTCTTCGACGTGCACATCCCGGACGACGACGATGAGGACGAGGACGACTCGGGCGGCCGCGTGCGGTGAGCACGGGGGACCTGGTCACTCCAGGCCCGGGTAGCGGCCCACCGCGCCGTCGATCAGTTCGCGCACGATGTCCATGTGGCCGGCGTGCCGGACGGTGTCCTCCAGCATGTGGATGAGCACCCACCGCATCGAGACGACCCGCCCGTCCCACGCGGTGCCGGTCGTCTCCAGGTCCGTCTCCCGGATCGCGGCGTCGGCGGCGGCGCGGGCGCGGGCGTAGAAGGCGAGGATGTCGGCGGTGGTCTCGTCGGGGCCGGCCGCCATGTCCTCGGTCGCCGGGTCGAACCGGAACGGCTCGGTCTCCCGGCCGAACGTCGAGCAGAACCAGCCGTATTCGACGGCGGCGAGGTGCTTGACCAGCCCGAGCAGATTGGTCCCGGTCGGCGTCATCGGCCGCCGCACCTGCTCGTCGTCCAGCCCCGCCAGCTTCCACAGCACCGCGTCACGGTGCAGGTCCAGGCTGGTGTGCAGGCTCTCCTTCTCGCCTCCGGTGTACGGGACGTGGGGGACGCGGCTCGCGGGAGGCTCGGGTGAACTCATGGGGCGCACCATAACGGCTCCGCAGCGCGAGGGTCCTCAGCGTCATCGTGGAGCGGGACGGCCGCGAACCGCGCTGCTGGCATGTGCCTTCCGGTCGAGTGATGCGGAGACGGCCCGGCACCCACGCGGGTGCCGGGCCGTCTCCGTGCAGCGGAGAACCGAAGGGCTACAGCTTCTCGATGACGTGGTCGATGCACGCCGTCAGCGCCTGCACGTCCGCCGGGTCGATCGCCGGGAACATCGCCACGCGCAGCTGGTTGCGGCCCAGCTTGCGGTACGGCTCGGTGTCCACGATGCCGTTGGCGCGGAGCACCTTGGCGACGGCCGCCGCGTCGATCTCGTCCGCGAAGTCGATCGTGCCGATGACCTGCGAGCGCTTCGCCGGGTCCGTGACGAACGGGGTCGCGTACTTGGACTCGTCGGCCCAGCCGTAGAGGTGACCCGAGGACGCGGCCGTGCGGCCCGTCGTGAAGTCCAGGCCGCCCTGGGTGTTCATCCACTTCAGCTGCTCGTTCAGCAGGAAGAGGGTGGAAAGCGCGGGGGTGTTGTACGTCTGGTTCTTCAGCGAGTTGTCGATCGCCGTCGGGAGCGAGAAGAACTCCGGGATGTGCCGGCCCGAGGCGTGGATCCGGGCGGCGCGCTCCAGGGCGGCCGGGGAGAACACGCCGATCCAGAGGCCGCCGTCGGAGGCGAAGGACTTCTGCGGGGCGAAGTAGTAGACGTCGGACTCGGTGATGTCGACCGGGAGGCCGCCCGCGCCCGAGGTGGCGTCCACCAGGACGAGCGCGCCCTCGTCGGCGCCCGCGACGCGCTTGACGGGCGCCGCGACACCCGTGGAGGTCTCGTTGTGCGTGAAGGCGTAGACGTCCACGCCCGCCTCGGCCCGCGGGTCCGGGTGGGTGCCCGGGTCGGAGGCGATGACGGTGGGGTCGGACAGCCAGGGCGCGAGCTTCGCGGCCTTGGCGAACTTGGAGGAGAACTCACCGAAGTTCAGGTGCTGGGACTTCGTCTCGATCAGACCGTGCGTCGCGATGTCCCAGAAGGCGGTGGAGCCGCCGTTGCCGAGGATGACCTCGTAACCCTCGGGGAGGGAGAAGAGCGCGCGCACACCGTCGCGTACCTCGCCGACCAGGTTCTTGACCGGGGCCTGGCGGTGGGACGTACCGAGGAGGGAGGTGCCGGTGGCGGCCAGCGCGTCGAGCGCCTCCGTCCGCACCTTGGAAGGACCGGCGCCGAAGCGTCCGTCGGCGGGCTTGATGTCAGCGGGAATCTGGATGTCGGCCACGAGTCGGAGCGTAGTCCCTCGGTGGCACGGTGCCGTAACCGTGTCCGTCCGATGAGACGTGCGCTCCGACCCGTGGACCCCCGTGACGGGGAACCTCTACGCGTCGTGGCCGAACGGGCAGCCCAGCTTCACCGGCAGCTCGTACAGGTCGTTCTGCGTCACGATCGGCTTGTTGCGCAGCTCGGTGGCCGGGACCGCCAGCTCCAGCTCCGGGAAGCGCTCGTAGAGGGCCGGGAGCGCGATGCCCGCCTCCAGGCGGGAGAGGGCCGCGCCGGGGCAGACGTGCGGGCCGTGGCCGAAGGCGATGTGGCGGTTCGGGGTGCGGGTGGCGTCGAACTCGCCCGCCGTCGGGCCGTACTGCTCCTCGTCCCGGCCCAGCGCGCCGAACGAGATGAGCAGGCCCTCGCCCTTCGGGAGGATCCTGTCGCCGACCTCGATGTCCTCCGTGGCGAAGCGGATCAGGACGTGCGAGGTCGGGGTGTTCCAGCGCAGCGTCTCCTCGATCACGCCGTCCCAGCCGATCTCGCCGCCCAGGACCCGCTTGCGCTGCTCCGGGTGGGTCTGGAGCGCCTCGACCACGTTGACGATCAGGCTGATGGTGGTCTCATGTCCGGCGGCGATGATCAGCTGCAGCGTGTTGACGATCTCCTCGTCGGTGAGGTGGTCGCCGTTCTCCGAGGCCGCGATCAGCGCGCTGGTCAGGTCGTCGCCGGGGTTCGTCCGCTTGTCGCTGACGATCTTCGTGAAGAGCGCGCCCAGGTCCGCCATCATCTGCGGCACCTCCTCCGGCGGCGTCTGCGTCGAGAAGAACTTCTCGAACAGCTCCTTCAGCCGCGGGTGGTCCGCGGCGTCCACGCCCATCAGCTCGCTGATCACGTTCATCGGGAGCGGATAGGCGAACTCCGCCTTGAGGTCGACCGGCTGCCCGGCAGGGAGGGCCGCCAGCTTCTCCAGGCTCGCGTTGGTGAGGGCCTGGATGCCCTCCCGCAGCCGCTCCACCCGGCGGACCGTCAGCGCCTGTGCCACCAGCGTACGGAGACGGCGGTGGTCGGCCCCGTCGACCGTCAGCATCGAGCGGCCCGGGTTGGCCAGGCCGATCAGCGGCCAGTCCATCGGTATCTCGCCGCGCTGCCAGGCGCCCCACACGTTGATGTCCTTGACCACCCGGCTGTCGGTGAGCAGCGCGCGGGCCTCCGCGTGGCGGGTGACCGCGTACACGTGTACACCGCCCGGCAGCTCCACCTCGGCCAGCGGGCCGGCGGCCCGCAGAGCGGCGCTCTCGCCGTCGAGGTCTCTGACGAAGGGGTCGAGCGCGATGCGGGTCATACGGGGCCTCCGTGGCTTCCGGGTCTGCCCAGGGCGGGCGTGGGCGTGTAGAGCACCGGCAGGTCGGTGAGGCCGCGCAGCCACGGCGACGGGCGGCGGGTGAGCTGCTCGGCGGGGACGGCGAGGTCCACGTCCGGCAGCCGGTCGAGCAGCACCTCGATGCCGGTACGGGCGATGACCTCGGCGGTCTCCTGGGCCGGGAACGGGCAGCGGTGCTCGCCGTGGCCGAAGGAGAGGAACGCGTTGTTGCCGCCGGTCAGCGCCGAACCGTCGGTCCGCACCTGCGGGTCGCCGTTGGCGGCGGCGAGGCCGAGCAGCAGCAGGTCTCCGGTGCGGATGTGACGGCCGCCGAGGTGGGTGTCGCGGGCGGCCCAGCGGCCGGCCACGTTCTGCGTCGGGGTGTCCTCCCAGAGGACCTCGTTCATGGCCTCCGCGACGCTGTGCCGGCCGCCGGAGAGCGAGGCGGCGAACCGGTCGTCGGTGAGCATCAGGCGCAGCGAGTTGCCCATCCAGTCGGCGGTGGGCTGGTGGCCCGCCGCCATCATCACCATGAGGTCCTGGGCCACCTCCTCGTCGGTGAAGCCGCCCGTGTCCGCGATCATGCGGCTGGCGACGTCGTCGCCGGGCTCGGCGTGCTTGTCGGCCAGCAGCTGGAACATCGAGGTGCCCAGGTGCTGCTGTCCGGCCAGCGCCCGCTCCCGGCCGTCGATCATGTCGTTGATCGCGCCGACCAGCGGATACGCCTCCTCGTCGGAGAAGCCGTAGATCCTGGCCAGGACCAGCGCCGGGAGCAGCTTGGCGTACTCCGCGATGATGTCGACCGCGCCCTTGGTGCAGAACCGGTCGATCAGCTCGTCCGCGAACTCCTCCGCGTACCGCTTCAGGGAGAACGGGTCGACGCCCTCCAGCGCGTTGCTGATCATCATCGCGCGGACGCTGTGCCGCTCGCCGACCGTGTAGAGGATCGAGGGCTGCTTGCGGCCGATCATCGGCAGCAGCGGCCAGTCGTCCGGGATGCGGTCCCACTGGTTCCACAGGTCGGAGTCGCGGCTGAAGAGGGCCGGGTCGCCGGTGACCTGGTGCAGCTCGCGGTAGCCGAGGACCAGCCAGGCGGGCACGTCGCCGTCCAGCACGACCGGGGCGACGGCGCCGTGGTCGCGCCGCATGTCCCGGTAGAGCTGGACGGGGTCGCTCTGGAAGCGGGGCCCGGACAGGGGTACGGACCCGTGGGTGACGGGGCAGCCGGAGGTCGTGGTCACGGGGCGGGCTCCGGGGTCGGGGCGGCCGCCGCCAGCGCCGCGGCGTCGGCGGCCGCTTCGGGTACGGCCGCCTCTGCGGCGTTCAGGCGGGCGGCGGAGAGCGCGGCGAGGTGCTCGACGAGCGTGATGAGCACGTACTTGCTGGACGACCGGTCCCGGGCGTCGCACTCCACCAGCGGCACGTCCTCCGAGAGGTCCAGCGCCTCGCGGATCTGCTGCTCGCTGTGGAGCGGGCCGCCGAAGTCGTTGCACGCCACGATGAAGGGCGTGCCGTGGTGCTCCAGGCGGTCGATGGCGTACCAGGAGTCGGCGAGCCGGCGGGTGTCCACCAGGACGACCGCGCCGAGCGTCCCGGAGAACAGCCGGTCCCACAGGAACCAGAACCGCTCCTGTCCGGGCGCGCCGAAGAGGTACAGCACCGAGCGTGCGTCGAGCGAGATGCGGCCGAAGTCGAACGCCACGGTGGTGGACGTCTTGGCCTGTACGCCGTCGAGGTGGTCGACGGCCTCGCCCGCGCGGGTCATCGTCTCCTCCGTGTTGAGCGGACGGATCTCGCTCACGGATCGGACCATGGTGGTCTTGCCGACTCCGAAGCCGCCGACGACAACGATCTTCAGTCCGTTGTCGGTCGTCTCGCTCAGGGTGGCGCGGTCAGAGGTTGCGGAGTCCAACGAGCACCTGTTCCAGGATGTCGGGGTCGGGGAGCCGGTCCGCGACACGGGCGGTACGGGGGTGGCGGGCGCTGATCCGGCCGGTGTCCAGCAGGTCGCACAGCATGATGCGGACGATGCTGACCGGCAGGTTCAGGGTCGCGGAGATCTCGACGACGGCGGTCGGGCCCTGGCACATCCGCAGGATCGCGGTGTGCTCGGACTGCATGCCGGGGGCCGGGTCGCACTCGGCGACGACGAGGGTCACCAGGTCGAAGGCGGCCGAGTCGGAGCGGCTGCGTCCCCCGGTGAGGGTGTACAGCCGGTCCGGATCGTCGTCACGGCCCGGGCGCGGGCGGGGTGCCGTCGTCATACGGCCGAGCTCTCTGCCACGGGTGTGCGCGGCGGGGCGACGAGGTGTTCGCCGAGCTGTTCGACGAGCTCGCTCATGTTGTGGCCGACCAGGCCCACGTCGGAGTCCTCGTCGGCGACGACGGCCAGGTGGGCGCCGGCTCCCGCCTCGACGATGAACAGCACACCGCCGTAGAACTCGGCCATCGCGGAGCGCACGCCGCCGGTGCCGTCACCGAACTCGATGGACGCGCCGTGCGAGAGGCTCTGGATCCCGGCGGAGATCGCGGCCAGCTGGTCGGCCTGGTCGACCGAGAGCTCGGGGGTGCGGCACAGCTTGAGGCCGTCGCGGGACAGGACGAGGGCGTGGCGGGTGCCGGGGGTGCGGTCGAGCAGCCCCTCCAGCAGCCAGTTGAGCTTCTCGTCGGTGGTCGCGGTCATCGGGTGTTGCCTTCCGGGTGCGGGGAGTTGGCACGTACGGCCCGGCTGAAGGTGCTGAAGCGCGCTGCCTGGACCTTCGGGTCGGTGGTACGGGCCCGGGGGGTGTCGGCTCCGCCGGGGGTGGCGTGGCCGGAACGGGCTTCGGCGGCGGCCAGCGTGCGGCCGCGGCGGCGCTTGGGCAGGCCGCTGTCGCCGAACGAGGGGACGGTGCCGGTGGATTCGGACTCCGACTCCGCGGGTGCCGGCTCCTGGGCCGGAGCCGAATCGGTCCCGCCGTCGGCGGTGGACCGGGCCGTGGGCGCGGCGTCGGAGGTGTCCGCGCCCTCGGCCGAGGTGTGCGAGGGCTCCGGCTCGGTGCCGGTGGCCGCCGGGAGCGCGGCGGTGGGGCCGGGGGCCGGTGCGGTGGAGCGGGAGATGAGGTCCTGCGGGAGCATCATCAGCGCGCCGGTGCCGCCGCGGGCGGAGGGCCGGAAGGAGACGGTCAGGCCGTGCTTGCGGGCCAGCCGGCCGACGACGGCGAGACCGAGCCGGGTGCCGGAGAGGTTGGTGAGGTCCTGGTGGTCGGCGGAGACGGCCCGCTCCGCGCGGCGCAGCTGCACCTCGCTCATGACCAGGCCGCTGTCCTCGACGGTGATGACGATGCCCGCCGGGACCTCCTCCACGTAGACGTGGACCTCGGCGGTGGGCGGCGAGAAGTTGGCCGCGTTGTCCAGGAGTTCGGCGAGCGCGTGCATGACGCCCTCGGCCGCGTGGCCGGCGATCGCGATATCGCTGGTGGAGTGGAGGCGGACGCGCTGGTAGGAGCCGATGCGGCCCATCGCGCCGCGCAGGATCGACTCCATGACGATCGGCTTGGCCCAACGGCGGCCGGACCGCGCACCGGTCAGTACGGCGATGGAGTCGGCGAGCCGGCCCGCCTGGGCGGTGCGGTGGTCCAGGTAGAGCAG
The DNA here is from genome assembly GCF_044767965.1 of Streptomyces sp. NPDC101178. Lineage (NCBI taxonomy): Bacteria > Bacillati > Actinomycetota > Actinomycetes > Kitasatosporales > Streptomycetaceae > Streptomyces > Streptomyces sp. NPDC101178. The sequence goes on along the minus strand of NZ_JBIWOZ010000005.1, from coordinate 451,903 downwards.
GTCGCCGAGCACGGACTCGTCGGTGTGCCGGTGCTCCATCTCCCGCAGGTCGGCCAGCATGCTGGTGCTCAGGGCCTGCATCCGTCCGGCCGCGTTGGCGCAGGCCGCGACGGCGGCGGACCGCTCGGTCTCGGCGCGCGTGGCGCGGGCGGTGAGCCGGTCGACGGTGACGGAGAGCCGGGACCGCTCGGCGGCGGCCTCCGCGGCGATCCGCTCGTTCTCGGCGCGGGCCTCGGCCGCGACCCGGGCGGTCTCGGCGGAGGCGGCGGCCTTGACCCTGGCCGTCTCCGCGGTGAAGCGCTGGGCCTCGGCGGCGGAGGCGGAGACCAGGCGCGAGGTCTCGGAGGTGAACCGCTGGGTGTCGGCGGCCCGCAGGGAGCGCAGCGTGCGTGCGGCCCCCAGGGTGTGGACGGTGACGGCCACGCAGATGCTCAGCAGCACGGCGGCCGCGCCCGCGCCCCAGGCCAGCGGGGTCCGTACCGTATCGGGGGCCGCGACCACGGCCCACAGGGTCAGCGTGCCGGTGGCGGCTGCCGAGATCAGCAGGGCGAGTGCGGTGGGCCTGAATGAGGGGCGCAATCGGAGTCCTTGGTGGCGGACGGTGCGGACGAGGCGAAACTGTGCCGGTCGAATCCGGACAGTTCACCACGGGTGCGGGCGATCATGCACAACTGGAGCTGCTAATTCCTGCTCAAGTCTTGGTCACTATAGGAGACTTGACGGTCTGTTTGGGAAGATCTTGTGGCCTTTTTTGAGCGGCTTGCGGGATTATGTCCGTCCACATCCCAAGAGTTCATCCGTACCGACGGCATTCTGAAGCCATGGCCGAACAGCATCGCCCGCAGCACCGCCCGACCGTCGAGGCTCCTGACGGGTTCGCCGCCGCCCTCCGCTCCGCCGTACGCGGGGAGATTGATTTCGGCCCGACGGCCAGGGCCCTGACGACGATGGACGCCTCCAACTACCGCCGCGTCCCGCTCGGCGTCCTCGCCCCGCGCGACGCCGAGGACATCGCGGCGGCGCTGGCGGTCTGCCAGGAGTACGGCGTACCGGTGGTGGCGCGCGGCGGCGGTACGTCCATCGCCGGCCAGGCCACCGGAACCGGCCTCGTTTTGGACCTCACCCGCCATCTGCGCTCGATCGTCGCCCTGGATCCGGAGGCGCGCACCGCCACCGTCCAGCCCGGCGTGATCCTGGACGACCTGCGCGCGGCCGCCGCCCCGCACGGCCTCACCTTCGGCCCCGACCCGTCCACGCACAGCCGCTGCACGCTCGGCGGCATGATCGGCAACAACTCCTGCGGCGCCCACTCGGTGGCCTGGGGCACGACGGCGGACAACGTGCGGGGACTGGAGGTGGTGCGGTACGGAGGCGGGGCACTGCGGCTGGAGCAGGGGAGGGGCGGTGCGCTTCCCGGCGTACGCGAACTCGTCGACGCCCACCTCGCGCTCCTGCGTACCGGCTACCCCGACCTCCCGCGCCGCATCTCCGGCTACGCGCTCGACGCCCTCCTCCCCGAACACCCCGGCGGCCCCGACCCCGTACGGGCGTTCTGCGGCAGCGAAGGCACGCTCGCCGTGGTCACCGAGGCGACCGTCCGCCTGGTCGAGGCCCCGCGCGCCCGGGCGCTGGCCGTCCTCGGGTACGCCGACGAGTCGGCGGCGGCCGAGGCGGCCCCGGGCCTCCTCCCGCACCGCCCGCTCACCGTCGAGGGCATGGCCGCCGACCTCGTACGCGAACCGGCCGGGCTGCCGCGCGGGGCCGCCTGGCTCTTCGTCGAGACGGGCGGTGACACACCGGCCGAGGCGCGGGCGCACGCCGAGCGCATCCTGCGTGCGGCCGACGCGGTGGACGGCGCGGTGATCACCGACCCGGCCGGGCAGCGGGCCCTGTGGCGCATCCGCGAGGACGCCGCTGGCACCGCGACCCGGATGCCCGACGGCAGCGAGGCGTGGCCCGGCTGGGAGGACTGCGCGGTCCCGCCCGCCCGGCTCGGCGCCTACCTCCGCGCCTTCCGGGCGCTGCTCGCCGAGCACGGCCTGCGCGGAACGCCGTACGGCCACTTCGGCGACGGCTGCATCCACGTACGTATCGACTTCGACCTGCTCAGCGTGGCCGGGGTGGCCCGCTTCCGCCGCTTCTCCGAGGAGCTGGCCGGCCTGGTCGTCGCGCACGGCGGCTCGCTCAGCGGCGAACACGGCGACGGCCAGGCCCGGGCGGAGCTGCTGCCACGGATGTACGGCGACGAACTCGTCGCCCTCTTCGGCGCGTTCAAGGATCTGTGGGACCCGGACGGCGGCCTGAACCCCGGCATCCTCGCCCGCCCGGCCCCGCTCGACGCGAACCTCCGCTTCGCCGGTCTGCCGGGGCCGGGGCGCCCGGTGGACATGGCCTTCGGCTACCCGCAGGACGGCGGCGACTTCGCGGGCGCGGTCCGGCGGTGTGTCGGCGTCGCCAAGTGCCGTACGGCACAGGCGCCGGGCGCGGGCGTCATGTGCCCGTCCTTCCGCGCGACCGGCGAGGAGGCGCACTCCACACGCGGCCGGGCCCGGCTGCTGCACGAGATGCTGGCGGGCGAGGTGATCACGGACGGCTGGCGGAGCGAGGAGGTCCGGGACGCGCTCGACCTCTGCCTCTCCTGCAAGGGCTGCCGCAGCGACTGCCCGGTGGGTGTCGACATGGCCACGTACAAGGCGGAGTTCCTGCACCACCACTACCGAGGCCGTCTCCGCCCCGCCGCCCACTACGCCATGGGCCGCCTCCCGCGCTGGCTGCGCCTGGCCGCGCCCTTCGCCCGCCCCCTCAACGCCCTGATCCGCGTACGCCTGTTGGCCGCGCTCGCGAAACGGCTGGCGGGGATCGCGCCCGAGCGCACGATCCCGGCGCCGGCGACACAGACGTACAGCCGGTGGCTGCGGGGCCGCCGGACCGAGGGGGCGCGGACCGTCTCGTCCGGCCAGGTGGTGCGGCTCTGGGCGGACACCTTCACCGAGTACCTGTCGCCGCAGGTGGGCCGGGCGGCGGTCTGGGTGCTGGAGGAGGCGACGGGGCGTACGGTGCTGCCGCCGCCGAGCGGGGTGTGCTGCGGCCTCACGTACGTCTCCACCGGTCAACTGGACGCAGCACGCCGGGTGATGCGCCGCACCCTGGACCGGCTCGACCCGCTGCCGGGCCACCCGCTCGTCGTCCTCGAACCGAGCTGCGCCGCCACACTCCGCACCGACCTGCCCGAACTCCTCCCGGACGACCCGCGCGCCGCCGAACTGGCCGCCTCCGTAAGGACTTTCGCGCAGTACCTGGAGGAGTACGCCCCTGACTGGACCCCACCCCGCCTGGACCGCCCGGTTGTCGGCCAGACCCACTGCCACCAGCACGCGGTCCTCGGCGACGCGGCGGAACGGCGGCTGCGCGAGCGGATGGGGCTGACGGGCGAACTGAGCGGCGGGTGCTGCGGCCTGGCCGGGAACTTCGGCTTCGAGAAGGGCCACTGGGAGGTGTCCGTTGCGTGTGCGCAGGAGCAACTGCTGCCTGCGGTACGAGGGGCGGAGCCGGATGCGGAGCTGCTGGCGGACGGGTTCTCCTGCCGCACGCAACTGGACCAGCTGGCCGGGCGGCGGGCGCGCCACCTGGCGGAGGTGATCGCGGAGGGGCTGGAGCGCGGTCGCTCCTGAAATGCGCCGGTGTCCGTTGTCGGCGCTTGTACGGTGGCGCGCGTGGAGACCCGAGGAAGCGTGTCGAAGAGCCGAGTAGGCGTGTCGAAGAGCCGAGGAAGCGTGTCGAAGACTCAGGTGATCGTGCTCAACGGCGGTTCCAGCTCCGGCAAGTCCGGGATCGTCCGGTGCCTGCAGTCTGTCCTGCCGGACCCCTGGCTCGCGCTCGGGACCGACACGATGGTCGACGCGATGCCCGCATCCCTCCAGGCCTCGGACGCCGGGATCGCCTTCGGCCCGGACGGCGGGGTGAGTATCGGACCGGAGTTCCGGGAGTTGGAGGACGCCTGGACCGAGGGGGTCGCCGCGATGGCCCGCGCGGGCGCCCGGATCGTCGTCGACGAGGTGTTCCTGAGCGGTGCGGCGGGGCAGCGGCGGTGGCGTGAACGACTGCGCGGGCTAGGCGTGTTGTGGGTCGGCGTGCGGTGCGAGGCCGAGGTCGCGGCGGGCCGGGAGATCGCTCGCGGCGACCGGGTGGTGGGCATGGCGGCGGCGCAGGCGGAGCTGGTCCACCGGGGTGTGGTCTACGACGTGGAGGTCGACACCAGCCGTACCGAATCGCTGGTCTGCGCACGGACGATCGCCGGGCACGTGAGGTGAGAGGGGAGCGCGCGAAGGGCCGCGCGTAACGTCGAGCCGTTTGCGGTGGTCGTCGCGGTTCGCAAGGGGGAACGTCGGGGAAGACGGTGGCAAGCGGCGGCGGAGGAGGTGGGTGGCCCTCGGCTGGACCGTACGAAGGGCGGCCCCGAGGGGTTCGGCTCGATCGGCGTGACGCGCGGGGTGTACCTCGCGCAGTGCCAGACCGGCGAGGTGGCGTTCGTGGTCGAGCGGATGAAGGCGGTCAGCAGCGTGAAGGGGGAGGGGACCAACCTGGTCCGCGCCCTGCTGCCGAAGTACGTGGAGGCCGAGGCCGAGTGCATCGGCTGCGGCCCCGTCCGGCTGACGCTGCCGGAGGTGCTGCAGTAGCTGTACGCGGCCGGGTCAGGGCTCACCCCCGCGCCACGATCTCCCGGGCCAGCTCCGCCAGTTTCGGCAGGGCCTGGTGGCCCGGGCCGTCCCGGCGGGCGAGAAGGACCGGGACGCCCGGGGCGTCGTCGAGCGGTACGTACGCGACGCCCGGGTGCGGGTGCATGGCGGCCGTGGAGGCGGCCGAGACCCCGTTGCCGCGACCGGCGGCGATGGCGGCCAGCCAGTCGTCGGTGTTGGCGACGGTGACCGTGGCGGCGGGCCCGGCGTGCGGCGGCCAGAGACCGGGGGTCGTGGTGCCGGAGACGGTGTTCAGGACGACCGGGCCGCCCGCGAGGTCGGCGAGGCGCAACGACGTCACCGAGGCGAGCGGGCCGTCCGCCGTCACCGCCGCCACCCGGGCTTCGGTGAACAGCACCTCCGTGACGAGCCCCGGCGCCTCCACCGGCCCGCGCAGCAGCGCCGCGTCGACCTCGCCGCGGGTGAGCCCGGCGGTGCGGTCGTCGATCCGGAGCAGCTCCAGCGGGGTCTCCGGATACCGCTGCTGCCAGATGCGCAGGAGCGGTGTGGTGTACGGGCCGAAGGCCGACCAGGCGTGCCCGAGCCGCAGGGGCCAGTGGTGCAGCCGCCCGGTGTCGAGCGCCTCGTCGAAGGCGGCGACCGCGGCGGCGGCCTTGTCGCGGAAGGCGACGCCTTCGGGGGTGAGGGCGAGGTGGTGGGTGGAGCGGTCGACGAGCCGGATGCCGAGGTGGCGCTCCAGTGCGGCGAGGGTGCGGGAGACGGCGGGCTGGGTGAGACCGAGGTGCGCGGCGGCCCGGGTGACGTTGCCCTCCTCGGCGACGGCGAGGAAGGCCCGCAGATGGCGGAGTTCGACGGCGCGGGTGGGGGGTGCGGGGGGTGCGGCGTCGTGTGCGGGGCGGGCGGGGGTCCCTGGTTCGCCCGCGGTGTCCACGCCTTCCGGGTGGCTCATGGGACGCGCTTCCTTCGGTTCATGCGTCCGGAGCATAACGGGAGCCCAGAAGTCATTTCACGGGACGCGCGCGGGTCTCTACCGTGGGTGGGCGTGAGGGCCCCGAGGCCCGCCTACCCCTCGTACCTCCGGAAGGCCGCCCGTGAACGTCCAGCCCAGCGCTTCCGAGCCGGCCGCCGCCGCAGCCGTCGCCGTACCCGAGGCGGCACCCGCCCTGGACGCGGCCGGCCGGAAGGACCCCGGTCCCGGGAAGGGCGGGGCGCTGGTGCCGGTCGTGCTGGTGGTCGCCGGTGGCCTCTCCGTCCAGTTCGGCTCGGCCGTCGCGGCGCTGCTGATGCCGAAGGCGGGCGCGCTGGGCGTCGTCACGCTGCGGCTGGCGGCTGCCGCGCTGATCCTGCTGGTGGTGTGCCGGCCGAAGCTGCGCGGCCATTCGCGCGCGGACTGGGGCACGGTTGTCGCCTTCGGCGTCGCGATGGGCGGCATGAACACGCTGTTCTACCAGGCGCTGGACCGGATCCCGCTCGGTATCGCCGTCACCCTGGAGGTGCTCGGCCCGCTCGCGCTCTCCGTCTTCGCCTCGCGCCGCCTGATCAACGTGGTGTGGGCCGGACTCGCCTTGGTCGGAGTGGTCCTGCTCGGCGGCGGAGGCTTCGACCGCCTGGACCCGGTCGGTGCGGCGTACGCACTGGGGGCCGGGGCGATGTGGGCGGCGTACATCGTCTTCAGCGCCCGCACCGGCCGCCGCTTCCCGCAGGCGGACGGGCTGGCCCTGGCGATGGTGGTGGCGGCGGTCCTCTCGCTGCCGCTCGGCATCTGGGAGTCCGGCGCGAAGCTCACGGTCCCGTCCACCGTGGCGCTCGGCGCGGCGGTGGCGGTCCTCAGCTCGGTCCTCCCGTACACCCTGGAACTCATGGCCCTGCGCCGCCTGCCCGCCTCCACCTTCGCGGTGATGATGAGCCTGGAACCGGCGATCGCGGCCACGGCGGGCTTCCTCATCCTCGACCAGGCCCTGTCCACGACGGACGCCCTCGCCATCGCCCTGGTCATCGGGGCGAGCATGGGGGCGGTACGCGGCCAGGCGCGGGTGCGGCGCAAGGAGTGATCCGCGGTCGTGCCGGTGATCAACGGCATACGGCCCGTTCCTTGATGTGCTGGTACACCGACTCATCCGTCTCCTCGGGTGCGAGCGGACGCCCGCTGTCGAAGACAGGCGACTCCCGGCCGCACTTCGGCCGCTCGGCGTCCGGTCGCCCTACCAGCTCTTCCCGGACGCCCATTTCCCCTTCGCGGTGACCGGAGTTGCCGCCCCGCCCTACGGAGAGCGGTGCGCGGGTCTCCACCGTGCGGTCACCAGGTGCAGCGCGCCTGAAGGTCGGTGATGGAGTCGGCGAGCTCGGCCGGGCGCTCCGGCCACCCCGTCCGGTGCCAGTGCTCGATCCGCCAGGACAGCCGGCGCGGCCAGAGCGGAGTGGCGGGCAGCTCGTCCACGGGGATCCAGACGAGGGTGCCCCCGTAGGTGTCCAGCGTCTCGGGGGCCCCGAGACGCCCCTCGGCCGCCATGAGGAAGTAGTGCTCGTGCCGGCCCTCCTTCCAGACCCGCGCCACCTCGCGCCCGACGCTCCCGTGGAGACCGGTCTCCTCGCGGAGCTCCCGTACGGCGGCCTCCTCGGGCGTCTCGCCCGGCTCCACCCCGCCGCCCGGGATCTCGAAGTGCGGGCCGCCCTCGTCCGGTTGCCGGAAGTGGATGAGCAGCATGTGCCCGTCGCGGATCACGATCGCCCCGGCCCGGACCCGTACGGGAGGGACGGCGGCCGGATCGTGCACCGCGACCTCCACCGCCCCGCACGGGCCGGACCCCTCCGCCCAGGCCCGCAGGACGGCCTCCGCCGTGCCGGCCGGCCACATGCGCGCGTGCAGGGCCTCGTCCAGGGAGAGCGCCCGCAGCGGGCCCGGGGGCGGTGTCGTCGTACCGGGGAAGGCGTAGCGGAGGAATCCGTCGACGTGGCGCTCCTCCAGGATGAGCCGGTCGCCGTCGAAGTGCGGGTTCACCAGGTGCGGTTCGGCAGTCATCGGCGGAGGTTAGCAGCGGCGGCCGGTGCCAGGCGGGCGGCGGGAACGGGAAGCGGACATGGTCCCCGGGCCTCAGGCGGGTGCCGGGAACGGGCAGCGGACACCGGTCCTCCTCCGACACCTCCCGCAGCCGCCGCCCTCGCCGCCTTCGACACCGTGCTGCGGCGCTGGAGCGACAGCGGCGGCGCCGAGGATCCCGCCGCGCTGACGGACCGGGCCTTCGCCGTCCTCGCCCCGGCGCTGGACACGCCTTAGGCCTTTCCGTCCCCGGGTGGCGCGGTGCCGTCCCGGAGGCGGTCGCCGGGCAGAAAATCATGCAAGCGTGCTTGATTGTTTCCTGATCCGCTGCCATGCTCCTGGGCACCACACCCGGTCCCGAGGGGAGCGCACGTGTCCGATGTCGCAGCGGTGGTCGACGATCTGCGCGAGGAGAGCGACGAACTCGACGCGCTGGTAGCCACGTTGGAGCCGGGCCGATGGCGTGGCCCGACCCCCGCCGAGGGCTGGACCGTCGCCCACCAGATCGCGCACCTCGCCTGGACCGACGAGGTCGCGCTGCTGGCGGCCACCGAGCCGGACCGGTTCGGCGACGAGGTGGCCAAGGCGCTCGCCGCCCCCGAGGCCTTCGTCGACCGGGCCGCAGAGGCGCTGCTCCACGCGCACGCCCCGGACGCCCTGCTCGCCCGGTGGCGGGACGGGCGGCAGCGGCTCGACAAGGTGCTGCGGGACGCCCCCGCCGGGACCCGGATCCCCTGGTACGGGCCGCCGATGAGCGTCGCGTCCATGGCGACCGCCCGGCTCATGGAGACCTGGGCCCACGGCCAGGACATCGCGGACGCCCTCGGGGCCACCCGTACCCCCACCGCCCGACTGCGGCACGTGGCGCGGATCGGCGTACGGGCCCGGAACTACGCCTACGCGGTACGGGGGATCGAAGCGCCGCGGGAGGAATTCCGCGTCGAACTGCGCGGGCCGGGAGACGAGTTGATCGCGTACGGTCCCGAAGGCGCCGCCCAGCGTGTCACCGGCCCGCTCCTCGACTTCTGCCTCCTGGTCACCCAGCGCGCCCACCGCACCGACCTCGCCGTCACCGCAGAGGGGCGAGAGGCCGACCAGTGGCTCTCCATCGCCCAGGCCTTCGCCGGGCCTCCCGGACCCGGTCGCCTGCCGCGCGCGGAGCGGGACGGACTCCGATGAGCGACGCCCCCGCGCCCCTGCGCATCGGGAACGCCTCCGGCTTCTACGGCGACCGCTTCGACGCCGTTCGCGAGATGCTCACCGGTGGCCCGCTCGATGTCCTCACCGGCGACTACCTCGCCGAGCTGACCATGCTCATCCTCGGCCGCAGCCGCCTCAAGGACCCGGAGAAGGGGTACGCCACCACCTTCCTGCGCCAGCTGGAGGAGGGACTCGGCCTCGCCCATGAGCGCGGCGTGCGGATCGTCACCAACGCCGGTGGCCTCAACCCGGCCGGACTCGCCGACGCCGTGAGGAAGTTGGCGGCCACGGTCGGCGTCCCGGTCACCGTCGCCCATGTCGAAGGCGACAGCCTGCCCGTGCCGGACGGGTTCCTCACCGCCAACGCCTACCTCGGCGGCGCCGGGATCGCCGCCTGCCTGCGGGCCGGCGCCGACATCGTGGTCACCGGCCGGGTCACCGACGCGGCCCTCGTCACCGGCCCGGCCGCCGCCCACTTCGGCTGGGGCCCGGACGACCTGGACGCGCTGGCGGGGGCCGTGGTCGCCGGGCACGTGCTGGAGTGCGGTACGCAGGCGACCGGCGGGAACTACGCCTTCTTCGGGGAGCACGACGTGCGCCGGCCCGGCTTCCCGCTCGCCGAGATCCACGCCGACGGATCCGCCGTGATCACCAAGCACGCCGGTACGGGGGGCGTCGTCGACGTCGGGACGGTCACCGCCCAACTCCTGTACGAGACCGGGGGAGCCCGGTACGCGGGACCCGACGTCACCGCCCGTCTCGACACCGTACGGCTGACGCCCGACGGCCCGGACCGGGTCCGCGTCGACGGCGTACGCGGCGAGGCCCCGCCGCCCACGCTCAAGGCCGGGCTCACGCGGCTCGGCGGCTGGCGCAACGAGGTCGTCTTCGTGCTCACGGGCCTGGGCACCGAGGCCAAGGCGGAGCTGGTGAAGGAGCAGTTCGCCGAGGCCTTGGAGCGCGGCGGCGGGCGGCCGCCGGCCGAGGTGCGCTGGGAGCTGGCCCGTACCGACCGTCCCGACGCCGACACCGAGGAGCGGGCGAGCGCGCTGCTCCGGCTCACCGTCCGCGACCAGGACGCGGAGGCTGTGGGCCGGGCGGTCTCCGGGGCCGCCGTGGAGCTGGCTCTCGGCAGCTACCCGGGCTTCCACGTCACCGCTCCGCCGGGGAAGGGCGCACCGTACGGAGTGTTCGAGGCCGTCCACATACCGACGGCGGCGGTCGAGCACACCGCCGTGCTGCCGGACGGAAGCCGCACCACCATCGAACCGCCCCTCCGCACGCTGGAGTTGGCCGAGGCCGATGACCCGCCGCTGCCCGACCCGTACCCTTCCGGCCGCCCCACCCGCCGCGCGCCGCTCGGGCTCCTCGCCGGCGCCCGCAGCGGGGACAAGGGCGGCGACGCCAACGTCGGTGTCTGGGTCCGGGACGACGACGCGTGGCGGTGGCTGGCGCACGAGCTGACCGTCGAGCGCTTCCGCCAACTCCTGCCGGAGACGGCCGAACTGACCGTCGTCCGCCATGTCCTGCCCAACCTGCGCGCCCTGAACTTCACCGTGCACGGCCTCCTCGGCGAAGGTGTCGCCGCGCAGGCCCGGTTCGATCCGCAGGCCAAGGCGGTGGGGGAGTGGCTGCGGTCGCGGTGGCTGCCGATCCCGTCGGCGCTGCTGGACGAAGCCGATCCCGTACCGGAGGTGACCGCATGACCGTCCTGCCGACCGCGCTCGACACCAACAGTCCTGAATACGCGGCGAATCGGGCCGCTCTGCTGGAGAAGCTCACCGCGCTGGAGGCCGAGCACGCCAAGGCTCTCGCGGGCGGCGGCGAGAAGTACGTCACCCGCCATCGGGGGCGCGGCAAGCTCCCGGCCCGCGAGCGGATCGAGCTGCTCGTCGACCCGGACACGCCGTTCCTGGAGCTGTCACCGCTGGCCGCCTGGGGCAGCGACTACGCGGTCGGCGCCTCGCTCATCACCGGGATCGGCGTGGTGGAGGGCGTCGAGTGCCTGATCACCGCCAACGACCCGACCGTACGCGGCGGAGCCTCCAACCCGTGGACGCTGAAGAAGGCCCTGCGGGCCAACGAGATCGCCTTCGCCAACCGGCTCCCGTGCATCAGCCTGGTGGAGTCCGGCGGCGCCGATCTGCCCTCGCAGAAGGAGATCTTCATTCCGGGAGGTGCGCTGTTCCGGGACATCACCCGGCTCTCCGCCGCCGGAATCCCCACCGTGGCGGTGGTGTTCGGCAACTCGACCGCCGGAGGCGCGTACGTCCCCGGCATGTCCGACCACGCCGTGATGATCCGCGAACGCTCCAAGGTCTTCCTCGGCGGACCGCCGCTGGTGAAGATGGCCACCGGCGAGGAGAGCGACGACGAGTCGCTCGGCGGCGCCGAGATGCACGCCCGTACGTCGGGCCTCGCCGACCACTTCGCCGTCGACGAGCAGGACGCGATCCGCCAGGCCCGGCGGATCGTGGCCCGCTTCAACTGGCGCAAGGCACACGCCGACCCGGGACTCGCCGAACCGCCGAAGTACGACGAGGAGGAGCTGCTCGGGATCGTGCCGGGCGACCTGAAGGTGCCGTTCGACCCGCGCGAGGTGATCGCGCGGCTGGTCGACGGCTCGGACTTCGACGCGTTCAAACCGCTGTACGGGACGAGTCTGGTGACGGGCTGGGCGCGGCTGCACGGGTATCCGGTCGGGATCCTCGCCAACGCGCAGGGGGTGCTGTTCAGCGAGGAGTCGCAGAAGGCCGCCCAGTTCATCCAACTCGCCAACCAGCGGGACATCCCGCTCCTCTTCCTCCACAACACCACCGGCTACATGGTCGGCAAGGAGTACGAGCAGGGCGGCATCGTCAAGCACGGCGCGATGATGATCAACGCCGTCGCCAACTCCCGGGTCCCGCATCTGTCGGTCCTCATGGGCGCCTCGTACGGGGCCGGGCACTACGGCATGTGCGGCCGCGCCTACGATCCGCGCTTCCTCTTCGCCTGGCCGAGCAGCAAGTCCGCCGTCATGGGCCCGCAGCAGCTCGCCGGCGTCCTGTCGATCGTCGCCCGCGCGTCGGCCGCCGCGAAGGGGATGCCGTACGACGACGAGGCGGACGCCGGGCTGCGCGCGATGGTGGAGCAGCAGATCGAGGCGGAGTCGCTGCCGATGTTCCTGTCCGGGCGGCTGTACGACGACGGGGTCATCGACCCGCGCGACACCCGGACCGTCCTCGGGATGTGCCTGTCCGCGATCCACACCGCACCGGTCGAGGGCGCCCGTGGCGGCTTCGGCGTCTTCCGGATGTGACCCGCGCATGACGAATTCTCCCGGAGCCCTCATGACCATCACCACATTGCTCGTCGCCAACCGGGGCGAGATCGCCTGCCGGATCTTCCGCACCTGCCGTGACCTGGGCATCACCACGGTCGCCGTGTACTCCGACGCGGACGCCGACGCCCTGCACGTACGCGAGGCGGACCTCGCCGTACGCCTGCCGGGCGCCGCCCCCGCCGACACCTATCTGCGCGGCGACCTCGTCGTGGCCGCCGCGCTGGCCGCCGGGGCGGACGCCGTGCACCCCGGCTACGGCTTCCTCTCCGAGAACGCCGCCTTCGCCGCCGCCGTGCAGGACGCGGGGCTGGTGTGGGTCGGCCCGCCGGTGAAGGCGATCGAGCTGATGGCGTCGAAGACCCGGGCCAAGGAGCTGATGGCCGGGGCCGGGGTGCCGCTGCTGGCGCCGGTGGACCCGGCGACGGCGGGTGACGGCGATCTGCCGTTGCTGCTGAAGGCCGCTTCCGGTGGTGGTGGCCGGGGGATGCGGATCGTCCGCGAACTGGACTCCCTGGCGGGTGAGTTGCTGGCGGCCGCCGCTGAGGCCGCATCCGCCTTCGGCGACGGCGAGGTGTTCGCGGAGCCGTACGTGGAGCGGGGCCGGCACGTCGAGGTGCAGGTCATGGCGGACGCGTACGACACCGTGTGGGCGCTCGGGACCCGGGACTGCTCGCTCCAGCGCCGCCACCAGAAGGTCATCGAGGAGGCCCCGGCGCCCAGCCTGGACGACGCCCTGCGCACCCGGCTCCACGACGCGGCGGTGGCGGCGGCGCGGGCGGTCGGCTACCGGGGCGCGGGGACCGTGGAGTTCCTGGTCTCCGCCGAGGGCCGCCCGTACTTCCTGGAGATGAACACCCGGCTCCAGGTCGAACACCCGGTGACCGAGGCCGTGTTCGGGGTGGACCTGGTCGCGCTGCAACTGCGGGTGGCGGAGGGGGAGCCGCTGCCCGCCCCGGAGCCGCCGTCCTCGTCGGGCCACGCCGTCGAGGCCCGGCTCTACGCCGAGGACCCCGCGCGCGACTGGCAGCCGCAGACCGGAGCGCTGCTCACGCTGGAGGTGCCGGACGCGCCCGGCCTGCGCCTGGACACCGGGTACGCCGGCGGCGACACCATCGGCGTCCACTACGACCCGATGCTCGCCAAGGTCATCGCCCACGCCCCGACGCGCACGGAGGCGATACGCCTGCTGGCCGGAGCCCTGGAGCGCGCCCGTATCCACGGCCCAGTCACCAACAGGGCGCTCCTCGTGGGGTCGTTGCGTCACCCGGACTTCGTGGCGGCCCGCCTCGACACCGGCTTCTACGATCGTCACCTCGCCGACCTGACCGCGCCCGGAGACGGCGATCCCGCCACCGCCGCCCTCGCCGCCACCCTCGCGGACGCCGTACGCGCAACCACTCCCGGCTCCGGTCCCGCACCCACCCGCTTCGGCGCCTGGCGCAACGTCCCCTCGCAGCCCCAGGTCAAGCGCTACCGCCGCGAACCGGACGGCACCGAGCACGAGATCGCCTACCGCACTCCACGCACCGGCATCCCGCAGCCCTGCGGAGCGGACGGCGTCCGGGTCCTCTCCGTCACCGGCACCCGCGTCTCGCTCGAACTCAACGGCGTGACACGTCACTTCGACCTCACCTATGGCGGCGACCGCGTCCACGTGGACACCGCCGGAGCCTCGTACACCTTCACCGTCCTGCCCCGCTTCACCGACCCCGCCACCCGCACCGACCCCGGATCGCTCCTCGCCCCCATGCCCGGCACCGTCGTCCGCCTCGCGGAGGGCCTCGCCCCCGGAGCGGCCGTCGTGGCCGGGCAGCCGCTGATCTGGCTGGAGGCGATGAAGATGGAGCACCGCATCCTCGCCCCCGCCTCCGGCACCCTCACCGCCCTGCACGCCGCCCCCGGCCACCAGGTCGAGGTCGGCGCCCTGCTCGCCGTGGTCCAGGAGGACCCGGGCCCCGCCCCCGCAACGGAGGAGACCGCATGAGCACCGTCCGTACCGCCGTTCTCGAAACCGAAGAGCACCAGGCCCTGCGCGCCGCCGTCGCCGCCCTCGGCAAGCGGTACGGGCGCGACTACATGACCACCGTCATCCGCGAGGGCTCCCACACCCACGAGCTGTGGGCGGAGGCCGCCAAGCTCGGCTACCTCGGCGTGAACCTGCCGGAGGAGTACGGCGGCGGAGGCGGGGGAATGGCCGAACTCTCCATTGTGCTCGAGGAGTTGGGGGCCGCCGGGTCGCCGCTCCTCATGATGATCGTGTCCCCGGCGATCTGCGGCACGGTCATCGCCCGCTTCGGCACGGACGAGCAGAAGCGGACGTGGCTGCCGGGCCTGGCCGACGGCACGCTCACCATGGCCTTCGGCATCACCGAGCCGGACGCCGGTTCCAACTCGCACCGGATCACCACCACCGCCCGCCGCGACGGCACGGGACCGGACGCCGACTGGGTCCTCACCGGCCGCAAGGTCTTCGTGTCGGGTGTGGACATAGCCGACGCCACGCTGATCGTCGGCCGTACGGAGGACGCCCGGTCCGGCAAGCTCAAGCCCTGCCTCTTCATCGTCCCGCGCGAGACCGAGGGGTTCGGCCGCCGCCCGATCGACATGGAACTCCACGCGCCGGAGAAGCAGTTCGAGCTGGTCCTCGACGACGTACGGCTGCCCGCCGACGCGCTGGTCGGCGACGAGGACGCGGGCCTGCTCCAACTCTTCGCCGGGCTGAACCCCGAGCGGATCATGACGGCCGCGTTCGGCATCGGGATGGGCCGGTTCGCGCTCGGCAGGGCCGTCGAGTACGCCCGTACGCGCCAGGTCTGGAAGGACCCGATCGGCGCCCACCAGGCCATCGCGCACCCGCTCGCCACCGCCCACATCGACCTGGAGCTGTCGCGGCTGATGATGCAGAAGGCTGCCCGGCTCTACGACGACGGCGACGACATCGGGGCGGGCGAGGCGGCGAACATGGCGAAGTACGCGGCAGGCGAGGCGTGCGTGAAGGCCGTCGACCAGGCGGTCCACACGCTCGGCGGCAACGGCCTGACCAGGGAGTACGGCCTGGCTTCGCTGATCACCGCCTCGCGCGTGGCCCGGATCGCGCCGGTCAGCCGCGAGATGATCCTGAACTACGTCTCGCACCAGTCGCTGGGCCTGCCGAAGTCGTACTAGCCGTGCCAGGGGCGAAGAAACCCGTCCGACCTCTCCCCCTTTCCCTCCCCCAGGGGCGATTCTGACTCTCCGCACCACCCGCACGGCGTCCCGCGCCGCCTCCCGGGCAGCGCGGGCCACCGCGACGACAGGGGTTGACCGCCATGGTGTTCCGCAGTGAGTACGCAGATGTACCGGCCCTCGATGTGCCCATCCACGAAGCGGTCCTCGGCGAGGCGGCCGGCTTCGGTGACACGGTCGCCCTGATCGACGGGACGAACGGCATGTCCCTCACGTACGCCCAGCTCGACGGCTTCCACCGCCGCATCGCCGCCGCACTCGCGGAGGCCGGGCTCAGGAAGGGTGACGTGCTCGCCCTGCACAGCCCGAACACCATCGCGTACCCGGCGGTCTTCTACGGCGCCACCCGCGCCGGCGCCTCAGTGACGACGGTCCATCCGCTGGCCACGGCCGAGGAGTTCGCCAAGCAGCTGGCCGACAGCGGGGCGCAGTGGATCGTGACCGTCTCCCCGCTGCTGGAGACGGCCCGCCGGGCGGCCGAACTCACCGGCGGCGTCCAGGAGATCTACGTCTGCGACCAGGCGGAGGGCCACACCTCCATCCTGGACATGCTCGCCTCCACCGCGCCCGAGCCCGCCGTCGCCATCGACCCCGGCGAGGACGTGGCGGCGCTCCCGTACAGCTCCGGCACGACCGGCACGCCGAAGGGCGTGATGCTGACGCACCGGTCGATCGGGACCAACCTGGAGCAGCTGAGACCGTTCATCCCGATGGGGGAGGGTGACCGGATTCTGGCGGTCCTGCCGTTCTTCCACATCTACGGCCTGACGGCGCTCATGAACGCGCCCCTGCGCTGCGGCTCCACCGTCGTCGTCCTGCCGCGCTTCGACCTGGCGCAGTTCCTGGAGGCCATCCAGACGCACCGGATCACCGGTCTGTACGTGGCTCCGCCGATCGTGCTGGCACTGGCGAAGCACCCGCTGGTGGGTGAGTACGACCTGTCCTCGCTGCGGTACATCGTCAGCGCCGCCGCTCCGCTCGACGCCGAGCTGGCCCAGGCGTGTTCGGCCCGGCTGGGACTGCCGCCGGTGCGGCAGGCGTACGGGATGACGGAGCTGTCGCCCGGTACGCATGTGGTGCCGCTCTCCGTGGAGCAGCCGCCGCCGGGCACGGTGGGCAAGCTGCTGCCGAACACCGAGATGCGGATCGTGGCGCTGGAGGACCCGACGCGGGACGCGGAACCGGGCGAGGACGGCGAGATCCTGATCCGGGGCCCGCAGGTGATGAAGGGCTACCTCGGCCGCCCGGACGCCACCGCCGACATGATCGACGCGGACGGCTGGGTGCACACGGGGGACGTCGGCCGGGCGGACGAGGACGGCTGGCTGTACGTCGTCGACCGGGTGAAGGAGCTGATCAAGTACAAGGGGTACCAGGTCGCCCCGGCCGAGCTGGAGGCCCTGCTGCTGACCCATGAGCAGGTGGCGGACGCGGCGGTGATCGGCGTGTACGACGCCGAGGGCAACGAGATCCCGAAGGCGTTCCTGGTCCGGGGCCCGGCGGCGGAGAGCCTCACCACGGACGACGTGATGGCGTACGTCGCCGAACGGGTCTCGCCGTACAAGAAAGTGCGGCAGGCCGAGTTCGTCGCGGCGGTGCCCCGGGCGGCCTCCGGCAAGATCCTCCGGCGCGAGCTGCGCGACCGGGAGAAGGCGGAGAAGACGGAGGAACGGTGACTCTGATCGCACGGGCGCGGGACCGGGGTGTGGCGACGCTGACCCTGGACTCCCCGGCCAACCGCAACGCGCTCTCGGCCGCGCTGGTGGCCGAGCTCCGGGAGGCGCTGGCGGCGGCCGCCGCCGACGACACCGTACGGGCGGTGATGCTGGCCCACACCGGGTCGACGTTCTGCGCCGGGGCGGATCTGAAGGCGCCACCGGACCCGGAGGCGTTCGTGGGGCTGATGCGGGAGGTCGTGGCGCTGCCGAAGCCGGTGGTGGCCCGGGTCGACGGGCACGTCCGGGCGGGGGGCCTCGGCCTGCTCGCCGCGTGCGACATCGCGGTGGCGGGCGAGGCGTCCTCCTTCGCGCTCACGGAATCGCGGCTGGGCCTGGCCCCGGCGGTCATCTCGCTGACGCTGCTGCCGCGCGTGGACCGTACGGCCGCGAACCGCTACTACCTCACCGGTGAGCGGTTCGACGCGGCGGAGGCGGCACGGATCGGCCTGGTCACGGTGGCCGCAGAGGACGTGGACAAGGCGCTCGTACCGGTCCTGGACGGGCTGCGCAGAGCGTCACCGCAGGGGCTGGCCGCATCGAAGGAGCTGGTCACGGCTACGGTGCTGAGGAGCTTCGACCAGTACGCCGAAGACCTCATCGCCCGATCCGCCGCGTTGTTCGCCTCCGACGAGGCGAGGGAGGGGATGACGGCCTTCCTCGAACGACGGGACCCGGCATGGGTGCGGTGACCTCTTCCTCCTCTGCTTCCCGGGCTGCTCACGCGCCCAAGCAGGACCGCAGCCGGGCGACCCGGCAGCGGCTCCTGGAAGCGGCGGTGGCCTGCCTGGCCGAACACGGCTGGGCGGGCTCCACCGTCTCGGTCGTCGCGGAGCGGGCCGGGGTCTCGCGCGGTGCGGCCCAGCACCACTTCCCGACCCGCGAGGACCTGTTCACGGGGGCGGTGGAGTACGTGGCGGAGGAGCGGTCCGCCGCCTTGCGCGCGCTCCCCGTGCAGGGCCGCGCGGAGGTGGTCGCGGCGCTGGTGGACCTGTACACCGGACCGCTGTTCCGGGCCGCGCTCCAGCTCTGGGTCGCCGCCTCGAACGAGGAGCAGCTGCGCCCGCGCGTGACGGAGCTGGAGGCGCGGGTCGGCCGCGAGACGCACCGCATCGCCGTCGAACTCCTGCGCGCCGACGAGTCCCGCCCCGGCGCCCGCGAGACGGTCCAGGGCCTGCTGGACATGGCCCGCGGCCTGGGCCTCGCCAACCTCCTCACCGACGACACGGCCCGGCGCGCGCGGGTGGTGGCGCAGTGGGCGAGGCTGGTGGAGGAGGGGCTGGGGTGAGGCCGGTCCGGGCGGGTACGGACGGTTCGATGTACGGGAGTTGACGTACTGATGTGGAGTCGGCGGCGAAAGGCCGCCGGGCCCGCGGATCGGGCGTGGGGGGCTCTGCCGCTGGCTACGTTGACGCTGTGCGCAGGCAGCAGCGGTCAGGGAGCGACGGCGGGAGCGGTGGCGGGGACGGCGGCTCCAGCGCGAGCGCGCGGGGCGTGTCCGAGTCCGGGGCCGCCGTGCGCGCGCCCCGGACGGCGCGTCCGGCCGGTCCGGGCGTCCTCGGCGGCGGCCCCCGCGACCTGCGGGCCATGCAGCAGACCCTGGGCAACGAGGCCACCACACGCGCGCTACGACGCGGAAGGCGCCCGGCCGCGCCGCCACCGGCCATCGACGAGCGGGCCGAGCAGGGTCTCGTCCTGCCGCCGTACCTGCTGGACCTGGAGGCGGGCGGGCTCTCGACGGCGTACGGGCTGACCGGGCACGAGTTCGTCCGCAACGCGGTGGCGGCCGTGGTCGGGCACGGCGACGGCACGGTGGCGGGGATCGCGGCCGACTTGGCCGGGCGCCCGGAGTCGTTCTTCGGCCGGGGACGGGCGTTCGCGGTGGAGGGCGGGCCGGGCGGGGAGAGCGCCGGCGGTGGCGGCGGGTTCGATGTGACGGTGAGCATCGCGCCGGCGCCGGACGACCGGCCGCCTACGTTCCACCCGGCCGCCGATCTCGCCACGGCCGCGCCGGACCCGGGCGGGGCGCCGCTCGCCGCCGTGGACGACGCGGAGGGCAAGGAGACCAAGGTCGACGTCCAGCACAACAGCGTCGCCGCGAGCGGCAGTTCGGTCGGCACCTCCTCCAGCACGGGCGTGGGCGGCACGGTGTTCGGGCTCGCGCCGGTCGCGCCGGGGCTGTGGCTGGGCGCGGCGGCGACGGGGAGCGTGCAGCCCTGGCACTCCTCGCGGGACTCCCGCTCGCAGCGCGGAGTGGCCGAGCCGCGGGTGCTGCGGAGCGACAAGGGCTCGGTGGAGGTCGCGCGCCGGGTGGTGTACGTCGTACGGGTGCGGCGGCAGGCGGGCGGGGACGAGCAGGTCTTCCGGGGCTCGGGAGGACTGACCCAGCGGGTGCCGACGGAGCACCTGATCCCGGCGGGGACCGGTGCTCCGGCCCGTCCGGAACCGGTGGACGCGGAGCGGGCGCGGCAGATCGCGATGGCCGACTCGCTGGCGCCGGTGGCCGTCTCCGACACGGCCGGGCCGCACCGGGGCGGCGGCGGGCTGTTCGACGCCGTCGCCTCCGTCCTGCACCCGTCGCTGACCGCGCCCGGAGCCCCCGGCCGCTCCCGGCTGTACGAGGCGACCGCCACCGCGACCGTGCTGGAGGACCTGCCGCGACTGCTGGGCGGCGACGGCGTCACCGGCGACGACCTGTACTCCAAGGACGGCAGCAGCGCGGGCAGTTACCGCATGCGCGCCGCCGTCACCGGCCTGACCCCGGCCTGGTCGACCGGGAAGACCCAGCTCCGTACCCACCAGCAGGCCCAGCACACCGCGACCGAGTCGGCGGGCAAGGGCCGGTCCGTCGCGGGCGGCGTCGGCCCGGCGATCGGCGTCGGCGCGGCGGCGAACGCGGCGGTGGTACGGGCCACCGCGATGCCCGTGGCCGCCGCGCGCAAGGCCCGGTTCAGCGTGAACGAGCAGACGGTCTCCAGCCGCCAGGGCGCGGAGGTGCGGGGCGAGAAGGCGCTGTACACGGGGACCGTGCAGTTCACGGTGGAGGGGACGGGCCCTCGGTCGATGCGGATGATCCTGCGCCCCGAGGCGCGGGTGGCCACGCACTCGATGCGGGTCTGGATCAGCCTGCGGGCCGACGAGGCACGGGAGTTGGGGCTGCCGCTGCCGCCGGGCGTGGAGGCGGGCGAGTTCGTCAAGGAGCCGGAGAGCGGGGAGGAGGAACGGCACCTGCCCTTCGGCGCGACGGGTTCGAGCGTGACGCTGGGCCGCCTGGACACCGCACCGATGATGAAGGCCGTACGGCAGCTGTTCGCCACCGACCCCCGGCTGGCCGGCTACCTCCCCGCCTTCGGCGCCACGCCGCCTCCGGCCGGTCTCAGCCGGGAGGAGGCGGCGGCGCAGCGGGCCAACTACCGCGAGCTGACCGCCGCGCTCTCCGAGGCCAACCTCCGTGTGAACAAAAATCAGTTGCTGTCGACGGGGATCCGGGTCCGGCTGCGGCGCAAGACCGCGATGCACTCCCATGACGTACAGCTGCGGGTGCACGGAACGATGGGCGAGGCGCACCATCTCGGCGAGATCGACGACTGGCTGGTGCGCGCCCATGCCGGTGTTGCGGCCAACGCCCAGACCGGGCGCGGTAGTTCCCGCTCGATCGGCGGCATGGTGCTGGCTCAGGCGCGGCTGATCCCGGGCGTGCTGACCGGCTCGGCCCGCTACGAGCGGCAGAGCTCCGGCACGCGCCGCAACCAGGCCGGCCCCACGACCCGTACCGACGTGCTGACCAACGGTTCGGAGCAGGCGAGCGCGTTCGGGGCGGCGCTGCGGCTGAACGTGGACGTCACGATGACCTCACGGCAGCGGAAGCTGACCCGCGCGCTGACCCCGGGCGCTCCAGGCAGGGACGCCCCGGAGCCACGGCTGCTCTCCGGCCTGCACCTGGAGGAACAGGACGTACGGCTGCTGACTCCGGCGGAGTTCACGGTCGGCGCGGAGGAGAAGGCGCGGCTGGACGCCGGCGCCGGCCAGGCTCCCGGCCCCGAGCGGCCGGTGACCGGCGCGTCGGGCATCGGCGACCTGGCAGCCCTTGCGCCGGTGCCGACGGCCGGGCGGCTGGTACGGGACTGGCAGCTGGTGGAGACGCTCGGCGACGGTCAGCCGGTGCGCGACCTCGCCCTGGCGCTGCTGTCCCGGGCCGCCGCGCGAGGCGAGGCGGGCCGCCGGGACGAGGCGCTGGGGACGGAAGGTCTGGCGCCCCGGCTGGCGGTGGAGGAGCGGTTCAGCCCGCGCGCGATCACGGCGTCGCTGCGGCAGGCGGCATCGTCGGGCTGGGTGGTGAAGAACCTGCGCCACCCACGCCGTATGGCGGCCCTGAACGGAGCGGTGGGCACCCGACTGGCCCTGTCCTCGCCTCAGTTGGTGCACGAGGCATCGGGCCCCGGCACGGAGACGTTCATCCTGGGCGGCCACCAGGCGGGCGGCCAGCAGGGCGAGGGCACCTCCACCACGGTGCAGGCCGGGGCCACCCTCGTACAGAACGGCCCGGAATGGCGGGTCGGCGAGGGCCTGTCGGCGTACGGGGCGACGAGCACGGGCGACACGGAGGCGGCCACGGTCGCGGGAACGGTGGAGCGCAACGCCCACACCCCGAAGAAGGCCCCGCTGTACCTGGTCCGGTGCGATCTGCTGGTCACGATGGTGGCGGAGGTCAAGGTGACGGGCGGCGGCCCGTACGTGGCGAGCGCGGGCCGGACGCTGCCGGGCGCGGCGGCGGTGTGGCTGACGGCGGAACAGCTGCGGGCGGCGGGAATGGACCTGCCGGGTTCGGCACGGAAGGCGCTGAAGGTGGAGGCCCCGAGCGAGCGCGCGGAGACATCGGCCGCCGGCGCACGCGCAGGCAGTGGTCCGCCCCGCCCGAGACCGGCCCTGTCCCGCGCGCTCCCGCTGGGCTTCGGCATGATCGAGGACGTACCGGACTTCGTCCCGCTGCTGTCCGGCCTGCGCGACACGCTGTCGCTGACGGGCCGACAGGACCTCGCCGACGACCTGCTGCCGAGGCAGCAACTACGGGACCGCAACGACAACGTGCAACGTCTGCTGCGGGTGTTGGACCGGGACGGCTCCACCGGTCTGCTGGCGAGCGCGATGGACGGCGGGGTGACGGTGGAGCTGCTGGACGGCCGTAAGACGCCGTACTGGGCGGTGTTCAAGGTCGACCGCGTCGGCGACGGCGTCTGGGACGGGGAGGCGGACGACGGCCGGGACATGGAGTACATCACGTCGGCGGTCGCCCAGCAGTCCACCTCCCACGACGAGGGCGAGACGGCGGGCGTGGAGGGCATCCTCGCGGGCTCCGGCAAACCCGACGGCGGGGCGGGCCAGTTGAAGAGCACGGGCGGAGCGGCCGGGCTAGGTATTGCCTCCGGCTCCGGCCGCCGCAGAGGCGGGGCGGCCCGTGGCCAGCTGGGCATGAAGACGGTGGCGGAGGCGAAGACGGCCAAGTCGGCGAAGATACGGGTCCCGGTCGTGCCGTCCCTGGAACTCCACCAGGGCGCAAGGAGGCTGGCCGTGGCAGGCCTCGGCCGCACGTCCTTGGTCCACCGAGCCCTGGAGGAGGACCTCAAGGCCCTGTCCCGCGTGACGACTCCTCGCCGCGCGCCACGCCCCGCTCCCGGCTCCGGCACCGACGCGGGCGCCTCGGCCGGGGCCGGACTGGGCACATGGCGGGCGGCCGGGGTGCCGCTCCCGATGGAAGCGCAGGTGAACGGCTTCCAGGGGGCGGCACGCGTACGGGAGTTGGTGTCCACGGCCATCCGCGCGGCAGGCGGCAACGACCGCTTCCGCGACAAGGGCCAGGCCGCCGCGTACACGCTGGGCGAGGCGGTCTCCACGGAGTGGCTGATCGCGGCCCTGCCCCTCCTCACCAACGCCGGAGCGGAGCTGCCTCCGGTCCACGCGAGCGGCGCAACGGGCCAGGACCTCCGGGCATCGGTCCACGCCCGC
Organism: Streptomyces sp. NPDC101178; assembly: GCF_044767965.1. Lineage (NCBI taxonomy): Bacteria > Bacillati > Actinomycetota > Actinomycetes > Kitasatosporales > Streptomycetaceae > Streptomyces > Streptomyces sp. NPDC101178. The sequence goes on along the minus strand of NZ_JBIWOZ010000005.1, from coordinate 428,701 downwards.
CTGCGGTCAGGCCGCGTGCTGGGCGCCGGAGACAAGATGACGTTCGAAACGGCGGCACAGAGCCACCTGGGCGCCCCGCGCCCGACCCAGACGGACGGCCAGAGCGCGGCCGAGCGGAGCAGACAGGCCCGAGGCCTCCTGGGCGCCGGAGTCCTGAACGCCGACGAGTTCCGCCTCAACCAGTTGATGGCCAACACGGGCGGCTCGGGCTCGGCAACGGGCGCTTCGGCTCACGGGGCGGGATCGATGCCGCTGCACAAGCCGAAGTTCGCGTCGGTGCTGGTCCAGTTCACGCTGGATGTACGGGTGGTGGCGAGGGTGGCGAACCGCGCACGACCGTCCCGTACGGGGTCGGCAGAACGCGAACTGACCCTCCCGCAACCGGTGGTGATCCGGATGCCGCTCCCGGTGGCGGGCCGCTTGCTGGCCGCACACCCGGAGGCGATCACGGACCAGCACGACAGGTTGGGCCTGAGGGCGAAGGCGGCGCCGCCCCCCTCGTAGAACGGCTAATCCTCCTGGAAGTGAAAGCCCTCCGAGGAGACCAGCCCCTTGTCCGGATCGGCACGGAAGGAGGCAACCCAGGCGACGGGGTCGCAGTCCGGCCCGTTGGGATGCTCCGCGGTCAGCTGGGCCTGCGCGGTGTGCGTGACCGCCCTACCCCCGTCGGCCGGAGTGACGGTCAGCTGGACGGGCAGCTTCCTGGCCCCGACGTCCTGCGGAAGCCGCACCGACGCCAGCCCGATCGGCTCGCTGGGATCACCGGAGGCACGCTCTTCGCAGGAGCCGTCCACACAGACCCGAAGGGTGGCCCCGCCGGACCCTTGGAAGTCGGCCGGCCGCCAAACGACGGAGACGGCCGAGTCCATGGCGCTGAGGGTGCACATGTCGCCCTGCTGGGCCACACACCCGGCCAACGAGACGACGGCGCCCAGGGAGAGGAGGACGCTGCGTATCTTGGCGCGCGGCCAGGGCAAGGCGGGTGCGGCTGGGGCCGGCCCGGCAGAACGCGCCTCGGCCTCTCTCACCATTGGAGCTGAAGCCCTTCGCATACGCCCTGCCTTTTCCCTCAAGCCCACAACCGCCCCCACCCGACCTGACGGACACGCTGGTTCGCTCATCACCTGGACCACTTTCTGGGCGATGAGCCGTTCCCTAGTTGTACTTCACTGCGCCGGGGACGTTGCGGGGGTGGTGCCTGGGGGCCGGGTTGCGGGGAGGTTGGGGGTGTGGGGGCGTCCCCGCAGTCGCGGGGACCACGACGTCCAGCCGGACACGTGGGACTTGGAGAAGGGATCACCCCCGCACGCGCGGGGACCACAAGCCCGTCCCTTTCCTCGGCCAGCTCCTCCCGGGACCACCCCCGCACGCGCGGGGACCACGTCTACTCCGCGGCGAAGCTGATTGCCGACCGGGGAACACCCCCGCACGCGCGGGGACGACCATACAGTCGTGCAGCGATTAACCTCGTTACAGGGAACACCCCCGCACGCGCGGGGACGACAGTTCGTGACCTGCAGTTTTAGGCGGCCGGAGGCTCGTTTTTACTTACTTCTTGAGAATCTGACATATCTCCCCTTCTTCGCGAAAGGTGTCTGCTGGCAGCCGTGTTCGTCACGACAGATTCTGCTCTACACCCGCCGGGACCGGCGTCGCCTGGTGGTAGTACATCCTCCACACTGACTCACCATGCCTCCTTCGCCACAGTGAGCTTCGGCGGGCCCGGTTGCCGCCGGGGTCGCTCTCGTACGTGAGGTGCACCAGGCCGGGCGCCAGTACGACTCCGGTCATGTTGGACGGCTCATGGCGCGGGCCCTTTTGTGCTTGCGCCGCTCATCTCAGGGAGCGCGGCGAGCGTCTCCTCGTACGTCCACCGCCGACCCGAAGCTCCGACCTCAATGAACTCCGGGTCGAGCAGCTGCTCGGCCGCGTCTTCTCGTCGCTCATCCCGCCATTCTGTCCCGTAGGGCGGCGTCGGCGAGTCCCGCAGATCAGCCACCGAACAACGCTTCCGCCCCTGCCCGGTATCGGCATTTGCCCCCGCGACGGACCCCGGTCATCGGCTTCAGGCGGTTCTGAACAGGTCGCGGAGGTTGGTCATGTGGGTCTTGATGTCGGTGGCTCCGTCGCCTTTGGGGGGTCTGGGGTTTCGGCGCTTGTTTGGTTGTGGGTTGTGCGGCAGGGGCGGCAGAGGCCGTCGGGGAGTGCTTCTGGCTTCCCGGGGCGGCCGCAGTCGGTGCATTCCATCAGGACGCGGTGGGCCGGGGCTGGGGTGTTGGGTGTGGTGTTCTCGGTCGGTAGGTGGGGTGGCATTTTGTCGGTGAGGCGGCGGCGGATGAGGCCGGCGGGGTAGCCGATCTCGGCGGGGAGTCCTGCGGTGAGTGCGCTGGTGAGGTGGTCGACGCTCACGCCCCGGGCCAACCACTCGGCCGCCTGGGCTTCGAGGGCGGCGCAGTCGTCGGCGGAGAGCGCGAGGCGGTGGTCGTTGCGGCCCAGGCGCGCCAAGGCGAGGTAGGCCGGGGACGGGCCCGCCTCGGGGGTGCGGGGTGCTGCCGGGGCCGTGTTCGTCGCGGGAGGCTCGGGTTCCGTGTTCGAGGTCTGGGGTGGGGGTTCTTCGTCCGGGACCCAGGGTGGCGGCGGGGTGGTCGCCTCCGGTTCCGGGCCCGCCGCCTGGGCGGTGAGGTAGGTGGTCCACCACTCGTTGTCGCGTGCGGTGCGGGACCAGAACGTGCGGGAGACCCACCTGGTTTCGTCGCCCGCGCTGACCGGGCACCGTACACGCCGCAGATGACCGGCCACCGACAGGGCCGTCAACGCCGAGGAGATCGCCTGCTGACCGTAGAGCGGCACCTGCTTGGCGAGCTGCTTCACGCTCATCGCCGCGCCCTCGGGCAGGTGGTCGACGAACCCGGCAACGTACCGCTCACGTACCGGCAGGAGCGCGAAGTCCTGGGTTGTGCGGGGGTGTTGGTGGGGTGCGGAGCGTTTGCCGTAGCCGGGGTTGGCCATCGGGTACGTGGTGGGAAGTGCGGGGGACTGCAGGGCGGAGCTAGGGTGCTGGGTAGCCACGGGATCGTCTTTCTAGGGTTGCGATCTTGCGGTCAGACCCCGGCCTGGTGCTGCGAACACCATGTCGGGGTCGATTGGTTCTCGAACCGTAAGCACTCGTGACGCTCCGCCGCAAGCTGTCACGATTAGTCATACTTGCTCGCCGTTACGGGTCAGGGAGGTAGGGGAGGTTTTCCCAACCCCCTGCATCTACCTGCCGGTTAAAGAAGGTGCTCGAACCTCGAAGCTCGCGTCCCGAGGCCCGAATCCCGGGACCCGAGCTTCGGGCCGTGAGCCCGTACCCGTACACGAGGAAGAGTGAACGCCCCCACTCCGAGCGCTAAGCCCCGAAGCTTGAGCGCCGAGCGCCGAGCGCCGAGCGCCGAGCGCCGAGCGCCGAGCGCCGAGCCCGGAGCCCGGAGCGCGATGGTGAACGAGGCTGACCCAGCTGCCTGATGTGCGGAATTGGTGTCACGGATGGTGCCGCAGTTCATGTCCCTGTGAGTTCGAGTCCGAATCTGTTCGAGTAAAAGAACGGTCAAGGGGCAGCTGATCGGGACGAGAGCTGGGCGACCTAGGAGGCGCGACTTCATGCGAGTCCGACACATAGTCCGCTGGCCGAATGCCGTGTTGGCGTCGGCGGCCATGATCGCGCTGACGGCCTGCGGAGGTGGTGGCAGCGGAGAGACGGAGGATCCTCAGGGGAAACCCGTGGCGACCACCTCGTCGCCGGAGCCCTCGGACGTTCCGTCGGCCTCGGCGTCCGAATCGGCCTCGGCCTCGGCGTCCGAATCGGTCGATGGCTCGTCCGGTGAGGCTGAAGAAGAGGCACACAACGCGAAGTTGCCCAAAGTGACGGAAGTCAAGGTGACGGAGACTGCGGAGGGCGATCGGGTCACCTTCACCTTCAGTGGCCCTGCGCCTGATCACTTGGACACCTACGAGGAGAGGCTGGAGAACGGGGAAGGCAGGCCGATCGATATCCGAGGCAGCAAGTTCCTCCGGATCGCCTTCGTCGGAGCCAGCCCGGACAGCCACTTCGCCTCCCCGGCCGGCAACGAGCGCGTGATGGAGGTGCGTCACCTCTGGCACTTCGAGGGCGAGTTGTCTGTTGCCATCGGTATCGCCGCGCCTGATGGAGCCCCGGACCCCGCGTACGACATCACCACCAAGGGCAAGCAGATCGTCGTCGACATCAAGGACTGACTGGGGCGTCCCGCGTCCTCCATCCGGTCCGTCGGGCGGCCCGACGCCGAACAACTCGGGCTCACTGTCACCGACCGAGGCCAGCACGTGTGACTGCGCGACCGGCCGGTGGTCATTCGGCCCGCCCGTGCTGAGGAGTTGCCGCCTGACCGAGACCGGCTTCGGTCAGGAGGAGAGGGACAGTGAGCCGGTCTCCACCTTCAGGCGCTGCTGATGCCGTTCGCGGTTCCGTGGGCGCGTCGCTCGGTGACGTAGCGGTACAGAGCGCCGAGCGCGACAGCCTGGACGACGGCGCCGATCGGGATGCCTATCAGGCCTATGGGGCCCGCGAAGGTGAACAGGAAGGTGAACAGAAGCGAGGTCGGGGCGGTGGCCAGGAAGGCCCATACGCCGGCGAGGCTTGCGTCTCCGGAGGAGGCGGCGGAGTAGGTGTTCGCGGCGACCCATACGCACACCGCGAGCACGACGCCCAGGTAGCCCAGGGCCGGAGGGTTCGCCAGGTAGTGGCGGAGGGTCTGCGGCAGCGTACGAGAGGGCTCGGCCATGACGGATCTCCCTGGAGCGTTGGTGTGACCGGTGTGGTGATGGTTCTGCTGACGAACTGAAGACTGCCGTTCGCCCGTTCGCACCACATGAGTTGCCGTACTCACGTTCGCATCTGTGTACTTACCTGCGGGGGCGTAGGCAGTGAGGCGGCTGCCGTCCCCGTACGCGCTGGAACCAGCGTTCGTGACCCCGGGCCCCGCCCCTCACCCGCTCGACCGTAGAGCCCGTGAGATCTCGATGTCTTCCTGTAGCGCGCTCAGCCGGGGTGGGGTTCTCGACGCGTCCAGGACCACGGTGTGCAGGCGGTCGCCCACCCTTGGGGCCGGTACGTCCAGGTTCCACCAGGAAGGGTGCTTGGCCAGGTCGATGAAGGCGGGAGTGCCGTTCGCGTCGGCCTCGGAACCGTAGGGTGTCACGGCTGTGATCGTTACAGCTATCTCTTGGTGGGTCGTCAGGGGCATGCGGTCATCCTCCTGCGTGGGTGAGCAGCAGGCGCGGGTGGGCGAAGTCCCGGTTGTCCACCACCGCGTCCATCCTCGGCAGCGGCTCCACCTCCTTCAGGTACAGGTGCTCGGCTGCCAAGTAGCGGTTGCGGTGCAGGGATTCTGCCTCCGAGCCGGCCCAGTTCCGGTCGCGGTCCGCGCCCCGGCGTACGGAGAGTTCGGCGTCCACGTCCAGCCAGATGCGGAAGTCCCAGTACGCGTCGATCTCCGGGCGGAACGCGAACACGCCGTCCACGATCAGGACCGTGTCCGGGGTGAGCGGGGTCGTTTGGGCCGAGTGGTCCTGTTGGGTCAGCGGGTCTATGGAGCAGAGCGCGCAGGACGTTGCCTCCGGGGCGCGGTACGGGTCCAGCAGGAGGCGTCCGGCCGAGGTGTAGTCGTACGCGTTGCGGTAGTAGCCCTCGCCGGACTCCCTGTCGTACAGGTGGCGGTCCTTCCAGGGGTTCTTGAAGTCGTCGAGCGTGGCCCGGAGTACCGGTCGGCGGCCCGACTCCGCTATCAGCTCGGCCAGTTCGTGGCCGAAGCTGGTCTTTCCCGCTGCCGTGAAGCCGTCTATGCCGATGAGCAGGCGGCCGGCGGTGGGGGCGGGAGCGAGGGCCAGGATGCGGTGCGCCAGGGTCTGCAGCAACGCCCTTCGCTCTGGCGATGCGGTGGGCGGGCAGGGTTGCTGCCAGGTGGAAGGGGAGTGGTGGACCTTGTGCCTGCCCATGTTCATGCCGGCCATCCTGGCAACCCCGCCGCGCCGGAGCCGTTCACTTCGTGATCATGTCACCGGTCCGTGACAGCGGTGTCCGGGTACGGAGACGCCCGGATCCCCTCGTATCACCGCGCCCTCCTAGTGGGTGTTCCGGAGCCCGAACGGGGAGCCGGACAGCGCTTCCCGCCTCCGACCGTCGACCAACACCTAGGGGATCTCATGTCCGGCAACCGCAACCGTCGCAAGGCCCTCCTCGCCTCCGCCGTCCTTGTGGGCGGAGCGCTGCTGGTGACCGCGTGCCAGGACACCGACGGCAGTGTGGACAACGGGGCCGCGCAGAGCAGTTCTCCCTCGGCCGACGTGGGCAGCCCTTCTGCCTCCGCCTCCGCTTCTGAGGATGCTGCCTCGGACGGCCCCTCGGAGTCCCCGTCGAGTGGTGCCTCCGACGAAGCCTCGGACCAGGCCTCGGACGAGCCCTCCGCCGGGAGCGGTAGCGACGGTTCCGGGGTCCGGCAGGAGTGCGGGGCCAACGACCTCTCCTGGAGCACCCGGTCCGAGAGCCAGGCAGGTGGCTACATCCTCGTCATGGCGAAGGCCAAGTCCGGGATCACCTGCGTCCTGCCCGCCGCCCTGCCCACCGTCGCCTTCGGGTCCGACGGGACCGAGGCCGGGCCCGTCGAGCAGTCCGTCGGCAAGCCGGTCACCTTGAGCGGGTCCACGGTCGCCTACGCGGGAGTGAACCCGAAGAGCACCAATACGGACGGGGGCAAGGAGCTCGACAGCATCATCGTCGCCGTCGGCAACGAGGACCCCAACCCGGTCTCCCTCAAGGTCGGCACGATCACCGTCGACAAGCCGGTCGTCACCAACTGGCACACCGCGCCGACGGACGCCGTCCCCTTCAACTGAACCGACGGACCGGGTCGACCCGGTGGTGGGCACACGCGTGCGGGGAGCCCCCCGACCAGGCCGACGAACGCGTAGTGGGCCTGGGGACCACCCCCGCACGCGCGGGGACCACCCGGCCACGATCCGGCTCGCCGCGCTGCTGCCGGGACCACCCCCGCACGCGCGGGGACCACAGCGCGCAGGTGATCCGGGCGATCGGTGACGCGGGACCACCCCCGCACGCGCGGGGACCACGTGACCGGCTCCACCACTACGCCCTTGGTCGGGGGACCACCCCCGCACGCGCGGGGACCACAGTTCGTGACCTGCGCGTTTAGGTGGCCGGAGGCTTGTTTTTACTCACTTCTTGGGAAACGGACATATCTCCCCCGCGTCGCAAGCAGTCCCTGCCTGAAGCCGGGCATGTCAGGGGTCATTCTGCCCGTCAGCGACCGCTGAGGACGCCTCATTCCTATGAAGACCAGCGCAGGGCGGAGCCGGGGTTCTGTGTAACCAAGAGGCCGTCTTCCCAGGGTTTCGATCTTGCGGTCAGACCCCGACCTGGTGTGGTAAAGCCGCCTCGGGGGAGCTTGGTTGTCGAACCGTAAGCAGTCGTGACGCTCCGCCCTAAGCTGTCACGATTGGTCATACTTGCTCGCTGCTACGGGTTAGGGAGGTAGGGGAGGTTTTCCCAACCACTGCATTTTCTGCCGGTTAGAGAACGCGATCAAACCTCGAAGCTCGCATCCCGAGGCCCGTGTCCCGTGTCCCGGGACCCGAGCTTCGGTCTACTTCTCGTCCTCGCCCAGGGCGGTCCGGAGCCAGTCGATGGTTCCTTGGGCCAGGAGTTCATCGGCCAGCCGGTTCGCCGTGCCGGTGACGAGACGGCGACGGCTGTTGTCGATCCAGCGCTGGGCGTTCTCGTAGCCCTGTGCCTTGTACTCGATGCCCTGGAGCAGGCACTCCAGCTTGTCCGCGTCGCGGGCGCAGACCGCTTCCGGCGACTCCTTCGCCTCGTACTCCGCCACCAGCTCCCGGACCGCCGAGGCCAGCACCTCTGGCATGCCCGCCGTCTGATCGGCGGTGACCTCCCGCGGGTCGCCCGCCGGGGCGTACTTCTTACCCAGGTGGTTCACGTCCCCGGTCCGGCTTTCCTGCGTGTCGTGCCAGACGGCCAGGTAGGCGGCCCGGGCGGGGTCGGCGCCCTCCAGCTTCGCGATGATCGTGGCGATCAACGCCGTACGCCAGGAGTGCTCAGCGACGCTCTCCGGGGCACGGACGCCAGCCATCCACCAACCGGTGCGCCGCGTCTGCTTGAGCGTGCCCGCCTCGTACAGGAAGCGCCCCACCGCGGACAGGTCCTCGTCAGTCACGAGTTACTCCTCTCACCCCTCGGCGAGGAAGGCGGATTGCGCACCTGATTCCTCGCGGCTCCCGGCCATCCAACATCACCTGAGCGTTGCCCGACCCCTCTTCACGGTCGGCCGGACGGCCAGGGGAGCGTGATTGCGCTGTGCGTACGCAGGCCGCCTTCGCGTAGCAGCTCGGACGGCCCTTACGATCTCGGCATGATTCGTGCAGTGGTGTTCGATGTAGGTGAGTGCCTGGTGGACGAGACCAGGGAGTACGGCACCTGGGCGGACTGGCTCGGAGTTCCCCGCCACACCTTTGCCGCGCAGTTCGGCGCAGTGATCGCTCAGGGGAAGGACTACCGGGAGACGTTCCAGGTCTTCCGTCCGGGATTCGATCTGTATGCCGAGCGTGAGGCGCGAGCCGCCGCCGGGCAGCACGAGCACTTCGACGAGTCGGACCTGTACCCCGACGTACGCGACTCCGTGGCGGCATTGCGCGCGGACGGCATGTGGCTCGGTATCACGGGTAACCAGACGATCCGGGCGGCATCCTGAGGGGCCTGTTCGCCCAGGATGTCGACCCGATCGGCACCTCGGACGACTGGGGCGCGTCGAAGCCGGATCCCGAGTTCTTCATACGTGTCGCCGAGGTCGTTCCGGCCGAGGCCGGCGAGATCCTTTACGTCGGTGACCGCGTCGACAACGATCTGCGGCCGGCGGTTGCGGCGGGCATGCGGATGGCGCTCGTGCATCGCGGGCCTTGGGGCATGATCCAGTGGGAGACGGAGGAGGCGAGGACGCTTCCCACCTTCCGAGTGGAGAGCCTCCTCGAACTGTCGCCGCTGATCAAGCAGTTCAATGCGCGGGAGCACCTGGTCTCGTCGCGTGAGGGCGTTCGTCCGTAGTCCTCGCTACGTCCCGAGTACGTCCATTTGGTGGTCGTCCAGTTCGGCGACGAAGTCTTCCCGTCGCCACGGACGCAGCTCAACCCTGGCCCGACGCAGCCGAATCGCCGGAACCCGGCCGCCGGCCGTCGCCGACGCGACCACACACTCGTGCAGCAGTTCAGCAGCCGACCGGGGATCGCCCATGCGAATACGGGCGAGAGCCTGATCGGTTCTCACGATCGCGCGCTGCACCTGTTCCCGAGGAGCGACCAACGCGGCCGCCGAAACGGCGAACCGATCATGCGTGATCACCGGCCCGTACGCGGCGCGGCACCTGGAGAACCGACCAGAGATGCTCCAACTCCCATCCGGGCAGGGCCAGCAGGTACAACCGGCCCTCGGAGACGGCGGGCAGCTGGTCGGCGAGGCAGGACAGGTAGCTGGCACTGCGGACATGGTCCGGTGCGCGGCCGGCGAACAGGTTCAGGAGGAGTGTTCAGGACGGCGCGGCCGCGCAGGCCGTCGCATTCCAGCCCTCGCTGGCGTACTGAAGGGATGGAGTCGTCCGGTTGCCTGGTCTGCTGGAGAGCTGCGGTCGGCCGGGTGTTACGGCTGGGAGTGCGGTTTCGTGCCGGTGGTGTTGTTGCGGCTGTGCGTGCGGGTCGGTGCGGGGCGGATGTGATGGAGAGCGGTGCGCAGCCGACGGCTGGACCGCATCTGGCGCGCCGGGGCGGCCGTCAGCTGGCTGTCCTTACTTACGGCCGTCATCGGCACGGGCATCGCCGCGGTTCGCCCTGGGTGACCTGATTTGGGGAAGCCTGCTCCTGATGTCCTTGCTGGCGCTGGTCGGCGTGGCTCTGCCCAGCGACGGGTCTACCTCGGCGTGCCGCCCGTCGTCGTCCGCGCTCCGGACGACGACGGGCTGTTGGTCAGGTGACGCGGAGGGGGGCGGTCGGTCGCTGCGGGACACGATCGTTCTCACCCAGTGCGAAGACTCTGTCGCACTGCTCGCGCACGGAGTTGCTGTGGGTGGCGATGACGACAGCACATCCGTCCTCGCTCATTGCGCGGAGAACATTGACGACCATGTTCGCGTTGGCGTCATCGAGGGCACCGGTCGGCTCGTCCGCGAGTACCAGAGCGGGCTGCTTGACCAAGAGCCGAGCAAGGGCCACTCGCTGTTGTTCCCCGCCACTGAGACGGTGGACTGTCTCCTTCTCCCTGCCACCAAGGCCCACGCGGTCCAAGGCCTCAGAGATGGTTGTGCCCTGCTGGCCCGGCGACGTCCGACGTGGTTTCACGGCCACTTTGAGGTTCTCGGAAACGGTTGCGTTCTCGATCAGCGCATAGTTCTGGAATAGGTAGCCGAGCACGTTGCGGCGGAACCCGCGGGTCTCGCGCCGGCCGAATCGGGTGATGTCCTTGCCCTCGTAACGCACCGCCCCCGTGCTCGGCTTGTCAAGCAGACCGAGACAGTTGAGGAGGGTGGACTTGCCCGAGCCGCTGGGCCCGACGAGCGCGAGCATCTCCCCGCGGCTGAGGGTGAAGGTGACCTCGGACCACAGGGTCCGGGAACCGTAGGACTTCGAGAGATTCTCGATATCGATCACGACAGTACTCCTGCTGAGGGGAAGGGCATCGCACGTACGGGTCTCACACCTCGGTCGCCCCTTCCCTGACGATACGGCCGTGGAAGAGCGCGAGGGCAAGGAGCACAGCGCCGAATTCGACAGCCACCAGTCCGGCGATGATGCCCAGGTCCAGTTCGGTGAGATCGACAAGCGGCTGGGTAAGGGGAGTGCCGGACGCGGCGATCCGTTCTAGGTCCTTGTTTTGCAGCCATGCTTCAAAGGGCACCCGGGTGGCCAGCAGGAACGCGATGGCCACCTCCACGCCGAGGATGAACCGGTGGGTGGATACGTACTTCCACCCATTGATGTGCCGCGCGAAGATGGCCTGGGAGTTCTTGCGCGCGTAGATCGCGCAGATCCCGACGCCGGCGATGAGGAGGACTGTGACCGTCAGCGCGAGGTTGAAGAGCTGTACCCGGAACTCGGTGACCACCTCCCTCATCTTCAGTGCGGAGTTCTGAGCCACGGGGCGTAGCGCCACGACGTATACGCCTAGCCTGTTCCCCTGAATGGCGCTCACGACATCGTCAGGATTGGGAAAGACAACCCCCTCCTGCGCAGCGAACGCGGTGTAGCCATCGTCGGACACGAACTGTGAGCCGTTCGGGACGATGACCAGGACCGGGTCCTGTACATGGGAGCGGTCTTCCTTCTGGCTGTGGGCAGCGTTGTAGACCTGATTTCCGGTGTTGTAGGTGAAGACGCTCTGGCCACTCTTGGCCAGGTGCACATCCAGTTGGGTTCGGGAATCAAAATCTGGACCCAGCACTCCGACGACCGCCTCGGTGAGGGCCGCCTCGTTTCCGCCGAGAGATTTGGGAACGATGAGCTGTACCCTGTCCCCGCTTGCGGCCCTATCGCTCTGGGCCACGGGCATGTAGCGCTGTCCCGTCGGGTCGAGGACGGGCTGTTCAGTGAGGAAAGTTTCGTTCACGATGAGTACTTCCCCTGGCGGGAGTTGTGAGCCCGGCACCAAGCTCTGGAGGTCTCGGCGCCCGGCGAGAATGACCTCCCCATTGCCGTCCGCCCGGCGCAGCCAAGGGCCGATCTCCTCGATTACTCTCTCCTTTTCGCCGGAGAGGCCTCCGTTGAGGCGGATGGTGACGGCGTCACCCGCCTCGGCGTAGGCAGTCCTGTTCTCCTGACGCGTTTCCATGTCCCTGGCGACCTGCGCGACGTCGGTGGCGACGCTGAGTGCGAGCAGCAGAGCGGGAATGCGCACCAGGTACACGCCGACGGATGCTGCGCGGGCGGGCAAGGCACCCTTCACCGCTCGCAAGACGTCGACCTTGAACGTAAGCGCGATCACTGCCACATGAGTGGTAAGCACGAGGAGAAGGAGCAATCCGGCCAAGGCGGTGGCCAGGGTGGCGAAGAGGGAGAGCCAGGCGAAGCCGTTGTAGAAGCCGAGGAAGGTGAGTGCCACCGCAGTCACGGCACCGAGCGCCACCACCCAGGGCGCCAGCAATTGCCTCAGGTCACGGACGAGGAGATCCACCAGGGAGAAGCCCTGCAACCGCAGAATCCCATAGGCCCTCGCGGACAGCAGCACACTCGCGCCGGTCAGAGTCACCGCAGCGAGAGCGATTACCCAGAAAGACCAGTACATGACGCTATTGGTGTACGCAGTTATCAATTCGCCGCCCGAGAGCGGGTGGGACACGTCAGCCCGCAGGCCGAGGCCGGAGAATTCTGCGACCAGCGATTCCGCCGCCTCCGGCGGTCCGAACACGTAGTAGTGGCCCCGCGGATCGCGCTGCCCGATGTCGGCGATCGGGTGCACCTCCGTAGTGAGGCTTGAACTGAATTCTGGATAGCCCTCGTTCAGCCACGCGCTGACGCCCGACGAGTCTTCGCCTCCAGTCATATACAGATGGCGGCGGCCATCGGGCTCCCTCAGGTCCGGTACCTCACGAGCGACCGTGACGCCGTGGTCCTCGGCGAACGACGCGATTGACCGGGCGACCTGGGCGCCACTCGTCGAATCCTCGGAGTCGAAGACGAAGATCACGGCCGAGTTGCCCAGCACTCCGTCCTCGTCCAGTTCCCGTATGAAGAGGAAGGCCAGCACTGCTGCGAAGAACAGCACGGCGACGTGGACGAACTTGATACCTCGGTGCAGCATCGGCTTCCTATGTCGGACCACTGGGTCGGGCTTGCGAGATTGCCCGGGACCGATGAGAAGTGGCAGGAGAGAGAAGGTGGGTGGCGGGCGAAGGACCGCCGTGAGCCCCGGTGACGACGTCACCGGGGCTCACGGCAATGTGCGGGATCAGAGGCTACAGCCCTTGTCCCAGTAGGCCTTGCCCGTACCGCCGCTGAGCTCCGCCGACGCCAGGGACCACGGGCCGGGCTTGGTGCAGCCACTGTAGGACCAGTAGTCGCCATCGACCGAAGACGAGTGGTTCGCGGAGGCGTGCTTGTAGTTCGACCACACGCTGCAACAGCCCGTGCCGTACGCCCACTGGCCGCCGCCCACGTTGACGGCGGCCATTGCAGGAGCGCCTGCCGCCACGGTGAGTGCGACAGCCGCGAACATGACCTTGAGCGCATTCTTCGATCTCAAAGCTGGACTCCTAGCCCTTAGCGGGGGCGTACAGTGCGCAGCCCCCTTGATGCGAACAGGACAAGAGTGTGACCGCATGTAACGATCTTTGGCAGCCGAAGATCATGTGATGCGGACCACAGGGGTGATCTTCAGCCAAAATGGAAAGGGGCATCTGGAACAGTTTCGCCCGCCCGTTCTCCGTTCCGCTTGTACGCGTTTCGGTGTGCTCCAAGCGTGAGGTGACAGAAGTGGCCTTGATCTGCACAGGTGAGGGTTGTCGCCCCTTCGTGAACCGCGCAGACTGTTCCGGTCACCCGTCAGTGTGATCGTTCGTCAAGCCCTTCCGGTCCCCACGATCGTCGGCCGACGACCCTCCTGCTGACGTCCATCCGTCGCTGACTGCGGTCCGCGCTTCTCTCGTCGGGTCCTGAAGATCTCCATGAATCCCCCCATAGTTTCTTTGCGGCACCGTCTGCCTATCTGGCTGATACCGGTTCTGTGGACTTTCGCCCTTGGCTGCTGGGGTTTGTCTCGCCAGCAAAGTGTCTGGCGGGACGAGGCAGCGACCTGGCAAGTGGCCGAGCGGTCAACTGCCCAGATATGGCACATGTTTGGGCAGGTCGATGCCGTTCATGGGCTTTACTACCTGCTCATGCACGGCGTTTTCGCATGCTTCGGCGCCAGTACGACGACGCTGAGGCTGCCGTCCGTCCTCGCCATGGCGGTAGCGGCGGGGTGTGTGGCCGTCATCGGTCGCCGACTGGCTGGTGGCTGGGCCGGTCTGGGAGGGGGCCTTGCGTTCGGGCTCCTGCCGGCCGTGCAGTTCCAGTTGCAGGAAGGCCGCCCGTACGCACTTGTCACGGCCGGGGCAGGGATTTCGACACTCCTGCTGATGACCGCGCTCACCAGTCCGCGTCACCGGCGGGGGCTCTGGGCGGCGTACGGGGGCACCGTGCTGGTCTGCGGACTGCTGAACTGGTTGTCGCTGCTGATCCTGCCTGCTCACCTGGCGACCCTGGTGTGGAGGCAAGCCGAGTGTGGATTGTGGAAACGCTGGGCGGCAGCCTCTGCGGTCGGCACGGTGTGTGTATTGCCGCTGATCCTCTTCACCCGAAGCCAGTCGCAGCAGGTGTCCTGGATACCGCCGTTGTCGTGGCACATGATGATCGGCCCGGCGGTTCTGCTGGCGATCGGCGGACTAGCAGCGCTGACGGATCGGCGACGGAAAGTCGGCCAGTCCGTCGCGGCCGTCGGGCTCCCTCTTCTCGCTGTGCCGCAGATCGCCCTGATCGGTATCTCGCTGATCCGGCCGATGTTCCTGGAGCGCTACATCCTCTTCAGCTTCCTCGGTCTGGCCCTGCTGATCGGCGCCGCGCTGGGCGCCACGGTACGAGCGGCGATGCTGAAGTTTCCCAGGGCCTACGTGTGCGTGCTCCCTGCGGTTCTGACCGTGGCGACAGTGGCGCTGTTGCCGCAGTCAGTGGCCAAGCGGTCTCCCGAGAGCCGGGTGGATGACGTCCTGGCGATCGCGTCGGATGTGCGGCGGCTCAAGCGGACCGGCGACGGAGTGCTCTTTGTGCCAGCCGCGCGGCGCGACACCAAGTCCGTCTCTCCCGAAGCCTTCACTGGTCTCAGGGACATCGCGCTGATGGAAAGTCCGGAGGCGTCTGGGACGCTTAAGGGTGTGGAGGCAGACCCGGCGCGGATCCGTGCCGCGATGCTTGCCCAGATGGAGATACTGCTGGTCACGGATGCCCCGGAGGCCGCGACGTCCGTGACGTCCGCACGGGACAAGGTGAAGCTCTCGGTGCTGGACGAGCACTTCACGGCGGTGGCGGCCGAGCGGGTCCGAGGTCGGCAAGTGACGGTGTACCGGAGGCTCGGACCCGCCACTTCGTGGCGCATGGCGGAGGGCGGAAGGGAGTCATTGATCATGTACGCACCCAAGTGACGCACCGGCGGGCCCGAGGCGCACGCACGCGTTACGACGCCATGTCCGGCTCCGCCGTGCCTGCGGCCTCCCGCCGGTCCGGTGTCACCGCCTCCGACGCCATCGGGTTCTGCGTCCTGATGTCCCGGGCCTGTTCAGCGACCCACTCGGGGCTGATCGCCGGCGTCCCGCCGAGGACCTGGTCGCGGACGAACAGGCAGAAGGGGTGGCCCGCCGGGTCGAACAGGACCCGTACGTCGTGCTGCGGCTGGAACTCCGCCGGGGTCGCGCCCTCCGCCACCGCGTGGGCCACGCCCGCCTCCAGGTCCGTCACCTCGAAGTCCAGGTGCAGCATCATCAGCTGGTCGCCCGGAGAGGTGAGGGAGGCGGGCCAGACCGGGGGCACGTACGGCTTCGACGTCTGGAAGCTCAGGCCGGAACCGCCGCCCGGTGGCAGCAGCTTCACCCAGTCCGGCTCCTCCTGTACCGGCTCCCACCCCAGCAGGCGGCGGTAGAAGTCCGCCAGTTCCGCCGCGTCCGGGGCTTCGAGCACCGTGCTGGACAGGGTCAGGGACGGTCGGGGAGTGGTCACCGTGGGCCTCCTCGGATCGGAGATGTGCCGGTACGAGTACCCCGTACCGGCACATTCATCAGCGCCGAGCGCCGAGCGCCGAGCGCCGAGCCCCGAGCGCCGAGCACCGAGCACCGAGCGCCGCGTCTCGCGATGCCCGCGCCCGACCGCGCGCCGACCGCCGCCACCCACGCCCCGCCGCAGGCGCCGACCGCGGCCACCCGCGCCCCGCCGCACCCCCTACGGGAGTTCCGCGGCCTCCTACGCGAGGTCCGCGATGTCCGCGTATCCCTCGATCTCGCGCGGGTTCCGCGTGCCGGGGCCCACGTACGTCGCCGACGGGCGGACCAGGCGGCCCGTGCGCTTCTGCTCCAGGATGTGCGCCGACCAGCCCGCCGTACGGGCGCACGTGAACATCGACGTGAACATGTGCGCCGGGACCTCCGCGAAGTCCAGCACGATCGCCGCCCAGAACTCCACGTTCGTCGCCAGCACGCGGTCCGGACGCCGTGCGTGCAGCTCCTCCAGCGCGGCCTTCTCCAGCGCCTCCGCCACCTCGAAGCGCGGCGCCGCCAGCTCGCGGGCCGTGCGGCGCAGGACGCGGGCGCGCGGGTCCTCGGCGCGGTAGACGCGGTGGCCGAAGCCCATCAGCCGCTCGCCGCGGTCCAGCGCCTGCTTCACGTACGCCGTGGCATCGCCCGTACGCTCGATCTCCTCGATCATGCCGAGGACCCGGGACGGGGCGCCGCCGTGCAGCGGGCCCGACATCGCGCCCACCGCGCCGGAGAGCGCGGCCGCGACGTCCGCGCCCGTCGACGCGATGACCCGGGCCGTGAACGTGGAGGCATTCATTCCGTGCTCGGCCGCCGACGTCCAGTACGCGTCCACCGCCTTGACGTGCTTCGGGTCCGGCTCGCCGCGCCAGCGGATCATGAACCGCTCGACCACCGAGTGCGCCTTGTCGATCTCGCTCTGCGGCACCATCGGCAGGCCCTGCCCACGGGCCGACTGGGCCACGTACGACAGCGCCATCACCGCGGCCCGCGCCAGGTCGTCCCGGGCCGTCGCCTCGTCGATGTCCAGCAGTGGCTTCAGGCCCCAGACCGGAGCCAGCATCGCCAGCGCGGACTGCACGTCGACCCGGATGTCACCCGAGTGCACCGGGATCGGGAACGGCTCGGCCGGCGGCAGCCCGGGGTTGAACGCCCCGTCCACCAGCAGGCCCCAGACGTTGCCGAAGGAGACGTGGCCGACCAGATCCTCGATGTCGACCCCGCGGTAGCGGAGCGAACCACCTTCCTTGTCCGGTTCGGCGATCTCCGTTTCGAACGCGACGACTCCCTCAAGACCGGGTACGAAGTCGGACATCAGGCGGCTCCCTCAGTTCGGCGGCGGATGGGCGACGGCCCTGCGGCCCCGGCGTCTCCGTGCGGCAGCGCTCCGGAGGCCCCTGACAAGGCCCGCCCCAAGATATTGGCGGGTTCCCACGGAGCGGGGAAGCGTGACATCCGGCACAGGGCTCCATTTCGGCGGTGCGTGGTTACGGGACCTCCTCGCCGGGCACACTCGGCCACTGTGGCACCGCTGCGGCAGGATGGCCCCCGTGCCCACACCAGAAGGTTCCTCGGGATCCCTCCCGGACGAGTCCGCCTCCCGTCCCACCGACGATTCGCCTCCCGGTTTCACTTCCGGTCCTCCTCCCGGTTCGCCCCCCGGTTCCCCTCCCGATTTCACCACCGATCCCGCGGCCATGCGCGAGCACTACCGCTCCGAGGACTTCACCGAGTCCGACCTCAGCGCCGACCCGATGGACCAGTTCGCCCGCTGGTTCCGCCAGGTCGCGGTCGGCGGAGTGCTCCACGAGCCCAACGCGATGGTCGTCTCCACCGCCACTCCGGACGGCCGGCCCTCCTCGCGTACGGTCCTGCTGAAGCAGTACGACGACCGGGGCTTCGTCTTCTTCACGAACTACGGCTCCCGCAAGGGCCGCGAGCTGGCCGCCAACCCGCACGTCTCGCTGCTCTTCCCCTGGCACCCGATGGCCCGCCAGGTGATCGTCACCGGTACCGCGGCCCGGGTCTCCCGCGAGGAGACCGTCGGCTACTTCCGTACCCGGCCGCACGGCTCCCAGCTCGGCGCCTGGGCCAGCGACCAGTCCACGGTGATCTCCTCCCGCGAGGAGCTGATCGAGCGGTACGAGGAGCTCGCCGCGCGCTACCCGGAAGGCGAGAAGGTGCCCGCTCCGCCGGACTGGGGCGGCTTCCGCGTAGTACCGGAGACCATCGAGTTCTGGCAGGGGCACGGGAACCGGCTGCACGACCGGCTGCGGTACGTCAGGGAGGACGCTGCCGGGACCGGGGCCGGGGCCGGTCCCTGGAGGGTGGAGCGGCTCTGTCCGTAGGTCCGTAGGGTCTGTGGGTCCGTAGGGTCCATGGGTCCGTAGGGTCGTCGGTCCACCAAGGCCCGTACAACGCAGAAACCCGCAGGCTCTGGTTCCTCCGTGCACAGAGGAGCCGGCCGGACTTACCGGCGAGCCTGCGGGTCGGTGACTGCTGGGTATTGGCCGGCGACCGGCCATGCACTGCGAAAGTGCGTGACAACGGGCGTCAGCCCGCAGCCACCTCACGAGTCCGAAGAGAAATCACTTCCGGAACACCTCCTTTCTTGTGTGCTGTGAAGCCTAGGAGCGGGCCCGTCGGCGGTTCAACCCATTTATTTGGCGAAGAGGGATGTGCGCTGGGTCACGTTCGAGTTGAATGGTCTGACGTGCAGCAATACGCGCGGTGACGCGCGGGGAAACGGCCGACACGTTCTGCGGGGGGTACGGAGTGGGTGCTTCCAGGAGCAGCGGGACCACCGACGCGCTCGGAGGGGACGAGGGCGCGGGGGGTCCGCCGCAGGAGGGTGCCGGGGGAGAGCCGGAGGAGAGCCCGGGCGGCGCGGGCGAGGCCCTGTGCCCCGAGCAGCCGCCCGACTCCGGCGCCGAGCTGCTCGCCGCCCTCCTCGACGGCATGGACGCGGCCCTCTGCGCCTTCGACGCCGGTGGCGTGGTCACCCACTGGAACCGCGAGGCCGAGCGCATCCTCGGCTGGTCCGCGCAGGAGGCCGTGGGGCGGACGGGCTTCGCCGGGTGGGCGGTGCGGCGGGCCGACGCGCACGAGGTGCAGGGGCGGCTGATGGCGGCCATGGACACGCCCGGACGCCAGGTGCACGAGTTCGCGCTGCTGCGCAAGGACGGCAGCCGGGTGCTCGTGCGGACCCAGTCCGCCCGGGTGCTCGGCGCCGACGGCAAGCCGGCCGGCGTGTACTGCGCGTTCAGCGAGGTGCACGCCCAGATCGACCTGGAGCGGGCCATCGCGCTGAGCGAGGCGCTGCTGGAGGACGCGTCCTGGGGCGTGGTGCTCGTCGACGTCGACCTCCGCCCGACCGTGGTGAACACGTACGCCTCCCGTGCGCTCGGCGGCGGCCGCACCACGCTCCTCGGCCGGCCGCTCGGTGAGCTGGTGGTCCGGGGCTTGGAGGAGCTGGAGGCGGCCCTCCAGCATGTGCTTGCCGGAGGCGCCCCGGGCGCTCCGGCCGAGCTGTGGGTGACGTTGCGTACGGCGGAGGGTGAGCGGCGGCGGTGCTGGCGCAGCGGGTTCCTGCGGCTGGCCTCACCGCTGGCGGAGGAGCCGGTTCCGCTCGGGGTCGGGTGGCTGTTCCGGGATGTGACGGCCACGAAGCTCGCGCAGCAGGAGGCGGACCGGCTGCGGTTCCGGTCGAGCCAGCTGCACCGCGCGGCGCGTACGGCCTCCGAGTGCGAGGACCCGATGGAGGCGGTGACCTCCCTGCTCGACTTCGCGCTGGCCGGCTTCGCCGACCACGTGCTCCTCGACGTGACGGAGGGCGAGCGCCTCGTCCGTACCGCCGCCACGCCCACGGACGCGCCCGGTCCGTGTCTGCTGGTCGCGGGCGGATCGGTGCCGGTCCGGTACGGGGCCGGGCACCCTGCCCTCCAGGCCGTCGAGCGCACCGGCTCGGTCCGTACGAGCGCGGGCGCCGGGGACACGTCGGGTGCGGCGGCGGCCTGGGCGGCCGAGCGCCGCTGGCCCGAGGACGCGGTCCACGCGCTGTCCACGGTGCTCCGGAGCCGGGGCCGGACCCTGGGCGTGCTGACGTTCCTCCGCGCGGCGAACCGCACCGCCTTCGAACGCCCGGACACGGCGTACGCGGAGACGGTGGCGGCCCGGGTGGCGGGGGCCGTGGATCTGGCGCGGGTGGTGGGGATGGGGGAGTAGGTGCCTGGTCTCGAACCCCTGCGCGCCCCTTCCCTCTCACGCCGCGTGCAGCGCCAGCGTCGGAGACAGCCGGGACGCCCGCACCGCCGGGTAGAGGCCCGCCACCGTGCCGATCACCAGTGTCGCGCCGAAGCCTCCGGCGACCGCCCAGAGCGGGACCACCCATGGCAGCCCGCCCGTGTGCGCGTACGCCCCCGTCGCCGCCGCGCCCAGCGCGACCCCCGCCAGGCCGCCGAGGCCGGACAGCATCAGGGACTCCGTGACGAACTGGATCCTGATCTGGCCCCGGGTCGCGCCCAGCGAGCGGCGCAGGCCGATCTCGTACCGGCGTTCCAGGACCGAGATGATCATGGTGTTGGCCACTCCCACGCCTCCGACCAGCAGCGCGATGCCGCCCAGGCCCAGCAGCAGGCTGCTGAACGCGCCCTCCGTCGCCGCCTTCGCGCGTAGCGCCGACGACGGGTCGGTGACCTTCACGTTCTGCGGGTTCTGCGGGTCGACCGTCGCCGCCATCACCTTCCGTACGTCCCGCACCGCCGCGTCGTCCGACCGCTCGTAGATCGACGTCGGGTGGCCCGCGAAGTCCAGCAGGCGTTTCGCGCCCTCCCAGCCGACCAGTGCGGAGCGTTCGATCTCGGGAGCCAGCGGGAGCGGGGCCAGGATGCCGGTGACGGTGAAGTACCGGTCGCCTATCCATACCTGCCGGCCGGGCTTGGTGATGCCGAGGCGTTCGGCCGAGACGTGGCCGAGGACGACCGACGGGTAGCGGCCGGTCGCCGCGTTGAGCCAGCTGCCGCTGCTGACCTCGCCGCGCAGGACGCGGAGGAGGTCGGCCGTCGTCGCCTTGACCGTGATCCCGCCCGTATCGTCCTCGTCGATCTTCTCGCTCCGGCGTGCGGTGGCGTTCAGGTCGGCGGTGGCTCCCACCTCCTGGACGCCCTTGATCCGGCCGACCATCCCCACCGAGCCCTCCGGGAGACGCACCTCCTCCCCGGCGAACATCGAGTCGCCGGGCGAGGCCACGAGCAGGTTGGTGCCCAACGTGTCGAGTTCGCGGAGGAGTCTGGCCTGGCTGGAGGTGGAGATGCCCACCACCGCGATCATCGTCGCGATCCCGATGGCGATGCCCAGGGCCGAGAGCACCACCCGCATCGGGCGGCTGCGCAGGCCGGACGAGCCGACGTGGAGGACGTCCCGGGGGCCCAGGCGGGCCGCCTTGAGGCGGCCCCGTCCCGCCCGGCTCACAGCTCCGCCCCCGTCGCCTCGGAAGCCATGGGCGCGACGGACGCGAGGTTCCGTACGTCCGCCACCACCTCGCCGTCCCTGATCCGCACCTCGCGCGGCAGGCTCCCCGCGATCTCCGTGTCATGTGTGATCACCGCGATCGTCGCCCCCTCCCGGTTCAGGTCCCGCAGCAGTTCCATCACCGCCGCACCCGACGCCGTGTCGAGCGCGCCCGTCGGCTCGTCGGCCAGCAGCAGCGCGGGCTCGCCGACCACCGCCCGCGCGATGGCCACCCGCTGCTTCTGGCCGCCCGAGAGCTGGTGCGGCCGGTGGTCCAGGCGGTCCGCGAGGCCGACCCGGTCCAGCGCCTCGGCGGCCTTGCGGCGGCGTACGGAGCGGGGGAGGCCGGAGTAGAGCAGGCCCTCCGCCACGTTGTCGCGGGCCGAGACGCCCGGGACCAGGTGGAACGCCTGGAAGACGAAGCCCACGTGCTGGGCGCGCAGTGCGGAGAGGCGGCGGTCGGTCAGGGACGCCACATCGTGGCCCGCGATGTGGACGGAGCCGGCGGTGGGGCGGTCCAGCGTGCCGACGATGTGCAGCAAGGTGGACTTGCCGGAGCCGGACGGGCCGACGATGGCGAGTAGCTCGCCCTCCGCCACGGTCAGGTCCACCCCGCGCAGGGCCGTGACCCCACCCGCGTACTCCTTGGTCACGCCCCGCAGGCCGACGACCGTATTCACCGGTGCGGCGTCATTCACAGGTGCGGCGCCGCTCATATCTTCGGCACCCCGACCTTCATGCCCTCGCGCAGCCCGCCGCCCGACACCTCGACCCGGCCCTCCGCGAACATGCCGAGCTCCACCTTCACCTCGCGGACCGCGCCACCGCTCACCACCTCCACCCCGAAGCCGCCGCCCGGCAGTGCCAGGAGCGCGTTCACCGGGACCGTCAGCACGTCCTCGCGGGTCTCGCCGGTCAGGTTCACCGTCACCGGCGACTGGTCGAAGCCGCCGGCCTTCTCCGGCCGGTCGAAGGAGACGGCCAAGGTCACCTTCGGGCTGCCGTCCTGCGGGTCCTTGCCGGGCTTCGCCGTCCGGCCGACCGAGGAGACCGTGCCGGGCGCACTGGTGCCGTCAGGCAGCTCGACGGTGACCTTGGTGCCGGCCTTGGCCAACTGGCTCTCCGCCACATCGAGTTCGAAGGTCACGATGCGCTCGGAGCCGGTCGTGGTCAGGACCGGTGCGCCCGGCTGGGCCAGATCGCCGACGGCCGCCGCCACGCCCTTGATCCGGACCTTCCCGGGGGCGAACGCGACGTCCCGCGGGCCGACCGTGCCCGTCTGCTTCGCGCCGTGCGCCTTCTGCCAGCGCTTGACGGCCGCCGCCGTCAGCTCGGTGTACTCGGTGTCCGGGGTGAAGCCGGTGTAGCCGAGGGCGGCGAGGTTGCGTTCCAGCTGCTCGACGTCCCGGCCCTCGTCGCCCGGCTTCAGGGTCCGGTACATGGGGCCCGACCCGTACAGCAGCCGGACCGCCCGGCCGTCGACCTCGTACAGCCGCTCGTTCCGCTCGACCGTCGAGCCGGTGCGCGGGGTCCAGGTCAGGGTGCCCGCCGCACCCGCGTTGATCTTGCGCTGCCGGTCGTAGCCGAGGGTCCCGTCCGCCTGGGCGCTGTCGCGCAGGTCGCCGCGTTCGACCGGAGCGGTGGCCTGCGGCAGGCCGGTGTTCTTCGCGCCCGCCGACTCCGTGCCGCTGCCGCCGCCGAGCTGGGTGACCGCGATGGTCCCGGCGGTCACGGCGAGCACCGCCGCCACTGCCGCGACGGCCCGTCCGCGCCTCATCGGCCCACGCTCTCGCACGCCTTGTTGGCCTTCTCGAACTTTTTCATGTCCTCGGCCTTCAGCGCGGGCGCCGCCTGCATCGCCCCGCCGTCGAACTTCGGGTCCGGCATGTCGAAGCCGTTCTTCCGCATGCACCGGGCGAAGGCGACCATCTTGTCCTTCTCCGCCTGGCTCAGCTCCTTGGGCCCGCCGCCGACCGCCTTGTCCTGGCAGGCCTTGAACGCCTTCTCCATCTGCTGCTTGCTCTTCGACCCGCCGTCGATGGTCACACCCATGCCGTTCTCGCCCGGCTTCGGCTCCGGGATGTCCAGGCCCTGCTCACGGAGGCACTTGCGGTGCTCCAGGGCCTGGTCCTCCTCCGTCTTCCCGGTCCCGGAAGAAGATCCACCGCTCTTCGTCCCGCCGCCGTCGCCGCCCGAACAGGCGGTGGCGGACAGGACGACGCTCGTGGCGAGCAGACAGGCGGCGGCGACGGTGCGCCGCCGTGCGGTGAGAACGGTCATGGAGGGCTCCTCGGGGCGTCGGAAGGGACGGCCCGAGCGTGGGCGAGGAAGCGGTTTCGTTTCTCTCAGCGCCGGTGCTTACACCGGCGAAACATCGCTTTCGGGTACACAGAACCCATGCGCGTGCTGGTGGTGGAGGACGAGGAGTTCCTGGCGGGGATGATCGCCGAGGGGCTGCGCCGTGACGCCGTCGCGGTGGACATCGCGCCGGACGGGCCGACCGCGCTGGAGAAGCTCCGGTTCGGCGCGTACGACGTGATGATCCTCGACCGCGACCTGCCCGGGCTGCACGGCGACGAGGTCTGCCGCCGGGTCGTCGCCGCCCGCCTGCTGACCCGGATCCTGATGCTCACCGCCTCGGGGACCGTACGGGACCGGGTGGCCGGCCTCGGGCTCGGTGCCGACGACTACCTGACCAAGCCGTTCGCGTACGACGAACTCCTCGCCCGGGTCCTCGCGCTCGGCCGCCGCTCCCGCCCGGCCCTCCCGCCAGTCCTGGAACGGGCCGGGCTGACGCTCGACACCGCCCGCCGCCAGGTCTGCCGCGACGGCCGCTTCCTTTCTCTCTCCCGCAAGGAGTTCGCCGTGCTGGAGACGCTCCTGCGGGCCGAGGGCGCCGTCGTCAGCGGCGACGACCTGATCGAGGAGGTGTGGGAGGAGGAGACCAGCTACCGCACCAACGCCGTCCGGGTCACCCTCTCCAAACTCCGTACGAAACTGGGGGCGCCACCCGTGATCGAGACCGTGCCGGGGGCCGGGTACCGCATCGGGGATCAGCCCACGGCGGGCGGCGACGCCCGGTGAACAACGAGCGCGCGCGGCTCACCGCGCTCTACGGCGGCCTGCTGGTGCTGGCCGGAGTCCTGCTCATGGGGCTCGTCTACGTGCTGGTCAGCGACGGGCTCTACAGCAGCGTCATGACCGCCGTCGCCCCCGCCGTCCCCACCTTCCAGCTGAACGAGGCCTCCGCCCCCGCGCTGCCCTCCTCTAACTGGGCGCAGACCACCGTCATCCAGCCCGGCCAGTACGCCGTCGCGCGGAAGGTCTCCACCGCCGCCGGAGATGCCGCGCTCAGCCGGCTCCTCACCGTCTCCGGGATCTCCCTCGCCGTCTACTCGGCGCTCTCCGTCGCGCTGGCCTGGTGGATGGCGGGCCGGGTGCTGCGGCCCGTCGGGGTCATCACCGCCCGGGCCCGCCGGCTCTCCGGCTCCAACCTCCACGAGCGGATCGCGCTCCAGGCGCCGCCCGGCGAGCTCAAGGAGCTGGCCGACACCTTCGACGGCATGCTCGACCGGATCGAGCAACTGGTCGCCGCCCGCCAGCGGTTCGCCGCCAACGCGGCACACGAACTGCGCACCCCGCTCGCCGTGCAGCGGGCCGCCGCCGAGATCGGGCTCGCCGACGATCCGCCGCCCGAGAAGGTCGCCTGGATCCGGGACAAGCTCATCGACACCGCCGACAACAGCGAGCAGCTCATCGAGGGCCTGCTGCTCCTCGCGGTCTCCGACGAAGGGCTGCGGCGGCGCGAACGGGTCGGGCTTGACGCCACCACCGCCACGGTCACCGAGGCGCTGGCGGCGGAGGCGGCGGAGCGGGCCGTCACCGTCGACGTGGAGGTCCGGCCGGTCAGCGTCCAGGGCGACCCGGTCCTCCTGGACCACCTGGTGCACAACCTGGTCGCCAACGCGCTGCGCCACAACCATCCCGGCGGGACCGTACGGGTCCGGGTCGGTCCCGGCGGTCTGGAGGTCGCCAACACGGGACCCGTGGTGGACCCGGCGGCACTGCCGCTGCTGTTCGAGCCGTTCCGCCGCGCGCAGGCCCGCCGCCACGCACCGGGGGAGGGCGCGGGGCTCGGGCTCTCCATCGTGGCGTCGGTCGCCCGGGCGCACGGCGGTGACGTCGGCGCGACGGCGAACCCGGGCGGCGGGCTGACGGCCCGGGTGACGCTGCCGACCTGCGCGTAGTACGGACCTCAGTGGCGGTAGAAGATCCGCTCCCGGTACTCCGTCATGACCCGGCCGTTCCAGTCGTGGCCGCCGTCGACGTTCCCCGAGCGCAGGAGCGGCGGCTCGATGCCCCGGGCCACCAGCGCCTCGGACGCCGCCGCCATCATCGACTGCATGATCGCGCTGGTGACGACGGTGGAGGCGGGCGCGAAGGGCGCCTCGATGCCGGGTGCGCTCAGCTCGGCGTCGCCGATCGCGATCTTGCTGTCCAGCACGATGTCGCAGTGGTCGCGCAGGAAGCCGCCCGAGGTGTGCCGGGAGCGGGTGTTCTCCGCGTACGCCACCGAGGTCACGCCGATCACCTTCAGCCCGAGGGCCCGGGCGTTCTGCGCCATCTCGACCGGGAGCGCGTTGCGGCCGGAGAGCGAGATGATGACGAGCACGTCGCCGGCGGCCGCCGGGCTGGAGTCCAGGACCGCCGAGGCCAGTCCGTCCACCCGCTCCAGCGCCGAGCCGAGGGTGGCGGGCATGACGTCCACGCCGGTGGTGCCGGGCACGGTGAGCAGGTTCATCAGGGCCAGCCCGCCCGCCCGGTAGACGACGTCCTGGGCGGCGAGCGAGGAGTGACCCGCGCCGTACGCGAAGAGCCGGCCGCCCGCCTCGACGGTGTCGGCGATGGCGTTCCCGGCCGCCGCGATGTTCGCCGACTCCTCGTCCCGTACCCGCTGCAGCAGGCCGATCGCCGCATCGAAGAACTGACCGGCCAACTTGCTGTCGCTCATCGAGGAGAGCCTTTCGACGGGATCGCGAGGGGTTTCGGCAGGGCGGGAATGGCTGTGCCGCGGATCACGTTGCGGTCTGGACCAGTGGCCTGTCAATAGCGCCCGGCGGCCTCCGGCGTACGGCTTCGGCCGACGCGGCACGGTTGTCGGCGCTATGCGTCAGAATTGGTGCAGGGCCATCGCA
Source organism: Streptomyces sp. NPDC101178 (assembly GCF_044767965.1). Classification (NCBI taxonomy): domain Bacteria; kingdom Bacillati; phylum Actinomycetota; class Actinomycetes; order Kitasatosporales; family Streptomycetaceae; genus Streptomyces; species Streptomyces sp. NPDC101178. Next base: position 402,138 of record NZ_JBIWOZ010000005.1, on the reverse strand, counting down.
CGACGATTTTCTGTCACAGCATCGAGGGGCATGTATGTCCGGACTGATCGACACCACGGAGATGTATCTCCGCACCATCCTCGAACTCGAAGAGGAAGGCGTGGTCCCCATGCGCGCCCGGATCGCCGAACGGCTGGACCAGAGCGGTCCGACGGTCAGCCAGACGGTGGCCCGCATGGAGCGCGACGGACTGGTCCAGGTCGCGGGGGACCGCCATCTGGAGCTGACCGAGGAGGGCCGCCGGCTGGCGACGCGGGTGATGCGCAAGCACCGGCTCGCCGAGTGCCTGCTGGTCGACGTGATCGGCCTGGAGTGGGAGCAGGTCCACGCCGAGGCCTGTCGCTGGGAGCACGTGATGAGCGAGGCCGTGGAGCGGCGGGTGCTGGAGCTGCTGCGGCACCCGACGGAGTCTCCGTACGGGAATCCGATCCCGGGTCTGGAGGAGCTGGGCGAGAAGGCGGAGGCCCATCCGTTCCTGGACGACTCCATGGTGAGCCTGGCCGAGCTCGACCCGGGCGCGGAGGGCAAGACCGTGATCGTGCGGCGGATCGGGGAGCCGATCCAGACGGACGCCCAGCTGATGTACACGCTGCGGCGGGCCGGGGTCCAGCCCGGGTCCGTGGTCAGCGTGACGGAGTCGCCGGGCGGGGTGCTGGTCGGGTCCAGCGGCGAGGCGGCGGAGCTGGACACAGAGGTGGCTTCGCACGTGTTCGTCGCCAAGAAGTGACGCGCTGACGGCTTTGGCGTCTTCAGGCCCTGTGGTGCCGGGGTCCTGGTCGGGGCGCCGCTCCCCGGCGTGAGGCTTCCGTCCTCAAACGCCGGACGGGCTGGGGTGGGCATGGAAAGCGCTGAACTCTCAGCGGGCGGGGCGATCGCGTGCCAGGCTGAGGCCAGGCATATGACCTGAGGGTGCCGGACCGGATGCGGTCGGCACGGTCGGGGAGGGAGCAGGGAATGCGCCCGTCGTACCGGCATGCACGCCGACCGGTGGCTGCCATGGTCCGAGATGCCCTGGTCGGGGATGGTCTTGTGATGGCCGCGCCGTGCTCTGCCATCGTTGTCGTGAACACGGGTCGGCCCCGGCGCCCGAAGGCGCCGGGGCCGGTCCTCCCCCATGCTGACCTGGAGCCCCGAGCTCTCAAGGTCATTCCCTGCGGACCCCTGTCCCCGAGCGGTCCGCCTCCCGTTGAAGATCTCCCCAGGCCGGTCGGCGGCAATCCTCGTCGCGTGTCACTCGAACGTGGGGTGTTGAGCGGCGAATCCCTGTTTTCGAATAAGAGTTCGATAGTCTGGCGACGCCACCACGCGGTGATCGAGGACCAGAAGGGGGTGCCAGGACCATGGTGCGGCGCATCGATGTGACCGGATCCGACGGCGTACGCCTCGCGGCGTGGGAGTTCACGGATCCGCCCAAGGAGCGTGCGGGGACGGGCCGCGCTGGAGCGGACCGCGCCCCCGGCGTCTTACTGCTGCACGGGCTGATGGGCCGGGCCTCGCACTGGGCCCCCACCGCCCGCTGGCTCTCCGAGCGGTACCGCGCGGTCGGCCTCGACCAGCGGGGCCACGGCCGCAGCGACAAGCCGGCCGACGGCCCCTACACCCGCGACGCGTACGTCGCCGACGCCGAGGCCGCGATCGAACAGCTGGACCTCGGGCCCGTCACCGTCGTCGGCCACGCCATGGGAGCGCTCACCGGCTGGCAGCTCGCCGCCAAGCGCCCCGACCTGGTCCGCGCGGTCGTCATCTGCGACATGCGGGCCTCCGCGCTCGGCGCGGCGTCGCAGCGCGAGTGGAGCGACTGGTTCGCGTCCTGGCCACTGCCCTTCGCCACGCTCGCCGACGTACGGAGATGGTTCGGCGAGGACGACCCGTGGGTGGAGCGGCCGAACCCCATGCGCGGTGAGTTCTACGCCGAGGTGATGGCCGAGACGGAGGACGGCTGGCGCCCGGTCTTCTCCCGCAGCCAGATGCTCAGCTCCCGCGCCACCTGGGTCTACGACGCGCACTGGGAGGAGCTGGCGCAGGTGTGCTGCCCCGCGCTGGTGCTGCGCGGGCTCGACGGCGAGCTGGGCCGGGCCGAGGCGCAGGAGATGGTGCGGGTGCTGCCGCGCGGCCAGTACGCGGAGGTGGCCGACGCGGGCCACCTGGTCCACTACGACCAGCCGGAAGGGTGGCGGGCGGCGGTGGAGCCGTTCCTGGAACAGCTCGCCGAGGACCCCCGCGGCGACCGCGAGCCGGTCGCCCCGTAGGCCGGGTCCGGCCGCGTACGCAGCCCCCGCACACAGGCGGCCGCGACACGTGAACGCGTGACCCTCACCCCTTGCTGACCGCCGCCAGGATCTCCGGCAGCCGGTTCGCCGTGCGCGGCGCCGCGATGCGCAGGCCCGCCCACCCGATGAGCGCCCCGTACACCGCGCCGGCCGGAACGACCAGCCACAACGCGTCGTGGTGGTCCGCCACCCGCAGCCAGATCGTCAGCCCGATCACCGGACCGGACAGCACCGGCGCGGCCAGCATGCCGCTGAGGATGGAGATCCACGCCAGCCCGCCCTGCCCGGGCGCCACGTTCTTGAACGCGCCCTCCTGCGGGATCGAGTACGGGAACAGCGCCGAGGCCACCGCCCCGATCGCCAGCATCGAGCCCAGCAGCGCGAAGGAGATCCCGAGCGCGCTCGGCAGCGTCCGCCAGCTCCCCAGGAGCGCCGCCGTCGCCACGCACACCAGCACCGTGTACGGGAGCGTGATCAGCAGCAACGCCATGGCGCGAGCCCGCAGTTCGACGTACGCGTCCCGGGTCGAGGAGATCGTCAGGGCCACCATCCAGAAGGCGGAGGTGTCCTGGCCGAACTGGTTGTACATCTGCATGCCGAGCATCCCGGCGGCGAAGCAGGCGAAGTAGATCGAGCCGGTGCCCTGGAGCGCGTTGAGCAGCGGCACGATCGCGCCGATCGCCAGCGCCGTCACCCAGGCCGCCTTGGTCTTCGGGTCCCGGGCGATGTACCGCAGGCTGCGCTGCACGACCGTGCCCGTGCGTCCCTCCGGCAGCAGCCCGGAAAGCCCGGTGCGCCGCGACTCCTTGCGGGCCGGTCCGGCGGCGGCCAGCGTCGACCCGTCCGGCGCGGTCATCACCTTCACCAGCCCCCGCTGCCACAGCCACACCAGCGCCCCCACAGCCACCGCCGTCACCAGCGCCTGCGCCGCCGCGACCCCGTAGGACCCCTTCGACGCCGCGTCCACCGCCGCTATCGCCGAGGCGCCCGGCAGCCAGCGCGCCACGTCCGCCGCCGGACGCAGGGCCGAGAGCCCGCCGGCCTGGCCGAGCCGTTGCGCGCCGAAGTTGACGAACTGGATGCCCACCGCGATCACCAGCCCGCTGAGCACCGCCAGGTCCCGGCCCTTGCGGGAGTTGAGCAGCCGTACGTTGGCGGTGGCGACGGCCCGCGACAGCGCCACGCACAGCAGCATCGTCAGCGGGACCGCGAGCACCGCGAACGCCACGCCCGCCGGTCCGTGCGCCAGCGCGAGGACCGAGCCGAGCACCAGGCAGAGCGTGAACAGCGGCCCGATCCCGATCATCGAGGAGATCAGCAGCGCCCGGACCAGCGGCTGCGGCCGCAGCGGCAGCATCACCAGCCGGGTCGGGTCAAGAGTGTCGTCGCCGCTCGGGAAGAAGAGCGGCAGCACCGCCCAGCCGAGCGCCACGACGGCCGCCAGCAGCACCACGACCGTGCCCGCGTTCGCGTTGCCGCGCAGCAGGACGAGGGCGAGGACCTGGCCCGCCGCGAGCAGCAGCGTGAAGACGAGCGAGATGATGAACGCGGCCCTGCGCCCGCTGGACTGCCGCAGTCCGTTGCGCAGGAGCGTCAGCTTGAGCCGTACGAAGGTGGAGGTCAGGCCCGTCACGGGAGGCGCCGGAGCGGCGGCGGTGACCGGGGCGTCGAGCACGCTCATCGGGTGCCGCCCAGCCAGTCGAGCGCGTCGCCGGAGGTGTCCCGGCCGCCCGCGCCGACCAGTTCGAGGAAGGCGTTCTGCAGCGACGGCGCGTCGCCGCGTACCTCTTCCAGCGTGCCCTGCGCCTTGATCCGGCCGGCCGCCATCACGGCGACCCAGTCGCAGAGCGACTCGACCAGCTCCATCACATGGCTGGAGAAGACCACGGTCGCCCCGGACCGTGTGTACCGCTCCAGCACCCCCCGGATCGTCTGCGCCGACACCGGGTCCACACCTTCGAACGGCTCGTCCAGGAAGAGCACTTCCGGGTTGTGGAGGAGAGCGGCGGCGAGCCCGATCTTCTTCCGCATCCCGGTCGAGTAGTCGACGACCAGCTTGTGCTGCGAACCGGCCAGGTCCAGTACGTCGAGGAGCTGCGCGGCCCGCTTGTCGACCTCGTCGCCCGGCAGCCCGCGCAACCGCCCGTTGTACGCCAGCAGTTCGCGCCCCGACAGCCGCTCGAAGAGCCGCAGACCCTCCGGCAGCACACCGATCCGGGACTTCACCGCGACCGGGTCCGTCCACACGTCGTGGCCCGCGACCTCGATCTTCCCCATGTCGGGCCGCAGCAGCCCGGTGACCATGGAGAGCGTCGTCGTCTTGCCCGCCCCGTTCGGCCCCACCAGCCCGATGAACTTGCCCGCCGGCAGCTCCAGATCGATCCCCGAGACGGCGACCTGCTCCCCGAACCGCTTCCACAGCCCCTGTACGCGGACGGGGGGGGGGGGGGGGCGCCCGCCCCCCCCCCCCCGGGCCGCCGGCCCCGCCCCCCCCCGCCGGGGGGGGGCGGCGGTGATTTCAACGGGCGAGTCCCCGGGCCGCCAGGGCCACC
>NZ_JBIWOZ010000005.1:172108-397306 GCF_044767965.1 Streptomyces sp. NPDC101178 | reverse complement strand
TCGCCCCCCCCCGCCCTTTCAAGTGCCCCCCCGCCCGCTCCATACCGACCCCCGCGCGGGCCACCGCCCCCCCCACCCGCTCCCCCCCCCCGTGTCCGGGGCGGGGGGGGGGCGGGGTCCGCGCGCCGCCCGCCGCCGTGTCCGCTTCCGTCGCTCCCGAAGGCGCGTCGTGCGCGTCTGTCATGTCACGTGCATCTGCCCGGTCCGGCATGGCACAGCCTTTCGATATCCCCGCTAGATGGGGACCACCCTACGAAAGGCCTGCCGGGAGCTACGAGACGCGGGTGCGGGCGTCCGCCGCCTCGCGTGCGCAGGCGTACGCCAGCGGGCTGACCAACTCGTCCACATCGGGCAGCCAGCGGTTGACGTGCGTGGGCTTGCGGGCCCACTGCACGGCTCCGCGGCCACCGACCCGGGTGGGCGGGGCCGCGACGTAGTGGCCCTCGCCGCGGCCGGTCAGATCGATCGCCTCCGCGTTCCAGCCGAGCGTGCGCACCAGTTCGGAGGCCTTGCCCGCGCCGCCCGGCAGCACGAAGAAGAGCATCCGGCGGTCGGGCGTGCAGGTGACCGGGCCGAGTGTCAGGTCCATCCGCTCCATCCGGGCCAGCGCCAGGAACCCGGCCGACTCGGGGACCTCCAGCGCGTCGAACGCGCGGCCGGTCGGCAGGAGCACCGAGGCGCGCGGCTGCCGGGACCACATGCGCCGGGCCGCGGCACCGCTGCCGGTCGCCTGGCCCGCCCAGTCCGGCCGGTCCGCGTGCGCGCCGGGCAGCGGGCAGGCCGCCTCGCCGCAGGAGCAGCGCTCCCGGCCCTCCACCGCCTCCAGCCAGGTGCCGGGGAACACGTCCCAATGGCGCTCTTCCGCATACCGCACCGCGGCGTCGAGCAGGGGCTCGCCCCGCTGCTGAGGGACCTGTGCGGCTTCCGTGACTCCGATGGGCTCTTCCACGTCCAGCTCAACTCCCAGCCTCACTCGGGGTTACGGGCGCGCGCGAGCCGGTCACGATGCATCGATTCCGCACGCGGGGCGCATCGGTGCATGGACGGGGGCGCGCGTGAGGCGGTGGAGCGGAGGGCGGGTAGAGCCCAGCAGGGCCGGACAACTCACCGTGCCCGTACCGAATGCCGATGGAATATGCGCATTTCTTGAGTGTGTGACGGGCAGTGATGCTTCCACCGACCACCGCGTATCCGTGTATCTGATGATCCAGGTATTTTCAGACTGTTCCAGGGGGAAATATGGCAGCAAGGCCTCTCGTAGCCCGCCAGCCCAACGAACGGCTCCAGACGCTCATCCAGGAAGCCGCCTGTTCCAACGCGGGCCTCGCGCGCCGCGTCAACATGGTCGGGGCCGAGCGCGGTCTCGATCTGCGGTACGACAAGACGTCCGTGGCCCGCTGGCTGCGCGGACAGCAACCCCGGGGCCGGGCCCCGGGCATCATCGCCGAGGCGATCGGCCGCAAGCTGGGCCGTACGGTCACGATCGACGAGATCGGCATGGCCAACGGCAAGAACCTGGCCTCCGGCGTGGGCCTGCAGTACGCACCGACCGTCGCCGGAGCGATCGAGCAGGTCTGCGAGCTGTGGCGCAGCGACGTCGGCCGCCGCGATCTGCTCACCGGCTCCACCGTCGCCGCCTCCGCCCTCGTCGAGCCCAGCCGCGACTGGCTGATCTCCGGCAAGGACCCGCAGGTCGAACGGGTCGCCGGAGCACGCGTCGGGATGGCTGACGTGGCGGCGGTCCAGGCGATGACCACCGCCCTCACCGACCTCGACCACCGCTTCGGCAGCGGCCATGTCCGCCCGGTCCTCGTGCACTACCTCAACAGCGTGGTCTCCGGCCTGCTTTCCGGGGCGTACCGCGAACAGGTCGGCCGCGAGCTGTTCGCCGCCGTCGCCCGCCTCACCGAACTCGGCGGCTACATGGCGGTCGACACCGGCCAGCCCGGCCTCGCCCAGCGCTACTACATCCAGGCGCTGCGCCTGGCCCAGGCCGCAGGCGACCGGGCGTACGGCGGCTATGTGCTCGCCGCCTCTATGAGCCACCTCGCCGCCCAGCTCGGCAACCCGCGCGAGATCGCCCAACTCGCCCGCGCCGCCCAGGAAGGCGCCCGCGGCCAGGTCACGCCCCGTGCCCAGGCGATGTTCTGGGCGGCGGAGGCCCGGGGCCACGCGCTGCTCGGCGACGCCCGCACCTGCCAGGTGGTGACGGCCCGGGCGGTCGCCGCGCTGGAGCAGGCCGACCCGGAGAGCGGCGACGACCCGGACTGGATCGCCCACTTCGACCACGGGTACCTCGCGGACGAGCTGGCCCACTGCCACCGGGACCTGAACCAGGCGCCGGAGGCCGCCAAGCGGGCGAAGGAGGCGCTGGCCGCGCTGCCGGAGACCCGGGCCAGGCGCCGGGGCATCGGGCTCGTGCTGCTCGCCTCGGCCCAGGTCCAGCAGCGCGAGGTGGAGCGCGCCTGCCACACCGGCACGCGGGCGATGGAGCTGCTCGGGACGGTGCGCTCCAGCCGGGGTGCCGAATATCTCGACGACCTCCAGCAGCGGTTGGCGCCGTACGGACAGGAGCCGGCGGTCCGGGAGTTCGGCGAGCGGCTGGAGCTCCAGGCGGCGTGAGAGGTGGCGCGAGAGACGGCGTGGGAGGAGGCGTGAGACGCGGCGTTCACGGTTTCGGCGGTGGGGCGGCCGTTAACAGCGTCCTGCGGGCGCTGGGTGTTACCGGGCCTGTGAAGGGGTGGTGAGGGGGACCACGCGCTTGGCGGAGTCGGGCGGCCACCCGATAGCGTGAGCCGACGATTCCGTTGGTTCACACGTAGGAGTCCCGGTGACGCAGAGCGGACAGGGCGGACAGGGCGGCGAGCAACAGCCCCCCGCCGGACGACCCGCGCACGAAGGTGTCGTGCTGCCCTCCGACGGCGGCGCCCCCTGGATCCCGGGGGCGCCCACCGGCGGCCAGGCCGACCAGGGCGGGCAGCAGGCCGGGCAGGCCGCGCCCGCCGGCGGCCAGCCGTGGGGCCGGTCCTGGGGGCCGGAGTCCGACGCGCCGGGACAGCCGGGCGGCCAGGCAGCGGGCGCGTACGGATACCCGCAGCAGGCCCATCAGCAGCCCCAGCACCACTCCCAGCCGCTGCCGCCCGCGCAGGGACAGCAGTACGGCGAGCAGTACGGCCAGGCGTACGGGCAGAGCGGCTCGGGCGCGTACCAGCAGCCGCAGCAGGCGGAGCACTCCGACCCGTACCAGCAGTACCCGCATCAGCAGCCTCAGCACCACCAGCCCCAGCACCACCAGCGCCAGCCGTACGCGCAGCCGCTCCCGCCGGAAGCCGGGACCGGCGGCGGCCAGGGCCTTCCCGGCGGCGGCGACGCGGACGCCACGCAGTACATCGCTCCCGTCCCCGGCGGCGACGCGGACGCCACGCAGTACATCGCTCCCGTCCCCGGCGGCGACGCGGACGCCACGCAGTACATACCGCCGGTGCCGGGCGGAGCCCCGTACGGCATCAGGCCGGGCACCCCGGGCGCACCGGCAGCGTCCGGCGCGCCCGACGACCGGCAGCCGCCCGCCGAGTTCGACAACCTGTTCCGTACGGAGGAGCCGGCGGGCGCCACCCAGCAGATACCGCAGATACCGCAGCAGCAGTACGACCAGCAGCCCCCGTCCCAGCAGGGTTACGGCTACCCGGGCCCCGGCGGTCAGCTGCCGCCCCAGGCGCCGCAAGGGGGCTACCGGTCCGGGCTCCAGGGCCCGCGCGGCGGCGACGGTCACGCCGGGCCGCCCCGGTACGACGACGGCGGCGACGCCCCGCGCAGGCGCTCGGCCCACATCCCGCTCATCGCGGCGGTCGTCGTCGGCTGCGCGGTCATCGGGCTCGGCGCGGGCGCCTGGTGGAGCATGAGCGGCGACGAGCCGGCCAAGGACGACAAGCAGCCGATCGCCTCGCAGAGTTCACCGCCCACCACCGCCCCCACCACGAAGGCCGCCGTCGATCCGGCCAAGCCGCAGGCCGAGGCGCTGGACAAGCTGCTCGCCGACAGCAACAACAGCCGGGCCGCGGTGATCAGCGCGGTGGAGAAGATCAAGTCCTGCAAGGACCTGGACCAGGCGAACACCGACCTCAAGGACGCGGCCCAGCAGCGCCGTGACCTGGTGACCCGGCTGGAGGGGCTGACCCTGGACCAGCTGCCGCGGCACCAGGCGCTCAACTCCTCGCTGACGAAGGCGTGGAAGGCCTCCGCCGCCGCCGACGATCACTACGCCGCCTGGGCCCGGCAGGCGAAGAAGAACAAGAGCGTCTGCAAGGGCGGCCAGGCCCGGTCGACCAGCGAGACGGCCCGCGCCAACGAGCAGAGCGGCGTGGCGACCAAGGCCAAGCAGGAGGCCTCCGGGCTCTGGAACGCCATCGCCGGGAAGTACGGCCTGACCAAGCACACCCCGGTCGAGCTCTGACCGTGGACCGCCCCGGCCCGGCGGGTGCGGCCGCGGTTCAGCCGACCGTCCGCCGGGCGTCCGACAGGACCTCCGTGACGTCCACGAAGCCCTTCTTCTGCGCGGTCAGCCGACCCTCGCGGACCACCTGGAACGTCACGTCCGCGTTGACGATGCGCGGATACGGCGAGGTGCCGAGCAGGTCCTTGAAGCGCCAGCGGAGCACCGGCGTCAGACCGCCGGTGTCGACCTCGGTGCCCCGGTTGAGCGCCGAGGTGACCTTGTTGGCGGTGATCCCGTCGTCGTCGATCGCCTCGACGACCGCCCGCAGCACCGTGTAGGCGATCCAGGTCGTCTGCACACCGGTGTCGTCCGGGTCGATGCGGTTGTCCCCGAAGGCGTACTTCCGGATCACCTCCCGCATCCCGTTCCAGCGCGCGTCGCCCGCGTCCGGGTACCAGCCGGTGACGTAGGCGCCCTCGAACGGGCTCGTGCGGCCGCCGGTGCGGTCGATGAGCGGCTGGCTGACGCTGCCGAGCACCGAGGAGATCCTGACCCGCTCGCCTTCCGGCTCCAGCCGGCGGAAGGAGTCGAAGAAGGTCTCCGTACGGGAACCGAGCACGGCCGCGACACAGCTGCCGCCGGCCCGCCGTTCCAGCGCCCTGCCCGCCTGCTCGTCGTAGGAGGTGGCGTTCTCCGGGGCCAGGATGTCGGTGGACTCGGGCCGCTCGGCGGCGAGCAGCCCGGTGTTGAGGAGCTGCGGCATCCGGGCGCCGCCGAGCGAGTCGGGACGCACCAGCGCGACCCGCTCGCAGCCGCCCGCCAGTTGCCGGCCGTGGCCCGCCAGGAGCGCCGACTGGCCGCCGTTGACCGGGTACGAGAGGTAGCTGCGGAACTCCTCGTCGGAGGCGCCGTAGCCGCCGATGTACGGGACGCCGCCGGACTCCAGCACCGGGATGGCGCTCTGGCCGTGCCGGCTGTACGAACCGACGACCGCGGCCACCTTCTTGTCCACGGCCTGCCGGGCGCACCGCTCGGCGCCCGCCGCGGTGTCGCGCTCGTCACAGGTGATCACCCGCAGCTCGCGCCCGTCGATGCCGCCCTGCTCGTTGATCCAGCGCGCGTACGTCCGGGCCATCGCGGGAACGCCGGGCATGGTCACCGCGTCGGCGTCGTCCACCCGGTCGGGCGCCCAGGTCATCACCGTGACGGGCTCCCCGGAGCCCCCCGAGCCCCCGGGGAGCACGCCACAGCCGGACAGCAGCAGCGCACCGGCCACCGCCGTGCCGATGACGAACTGGAAGGGGCGGGGGAAGGCGGTGCGTCTCCGTCCGGTCATGTTCAGCAACGCTCCCGCCCCCGGGGTAACGCCACGGTGTGGCGTGTTCAACGCTCGGTGACGTCCGGGTGAATTGCGGGGGCCCGCGCGGGACCGCCGGAGGGGAACGTACGATCGACCACCGTGCAGCAAGGTTCGGAGAACTCTTCCCGTCGCGGCCGTCGCTCCTCCACCATGGGCGTCATGCCGCTCACTGACATGCCGTGGTGGCGCTGGCGCACCAACGTGCGCTCGGCGCTGCACATGCTCTCCGACCCCGTCTTCCACCACGAGTGCTGGCTCGCCGGCCGGGAGGGGTACGGGGACGTCACCGACGCCGTGTACCGCCTGGTCGAGGACACCTGGCTCGACAACTGGTCCGCCGAGAAGTACGTCGGCACCATATTCCGGGACTCCGCGGAGGCGGCCGCCGTGGACACCGCCGCGCTGCGGGTCCTGCGGATCATGCACCAGGTCGGCGCGGACGCACCCGTCTCGGCCTATCTGGAGCACCACGGCTGGCCGGAGGCGGTCCGCGCGGCGCGCGAGGCGCATGTGATGCTCGCCACCAACGACGCCGAGGACCCGGACATCCCGCCGCGCTCGCTCGACGTCATCCGCATCATGACCCGGGCCGCCTGAACGATCGTGGTCCGGGCCGTGGAGGCGCCGGGGCCGCATGGTGAGCACGAGCGCCTGACCTTCGGCGGCTGTGGCACCCTACGAGGATGACCGCACCGCAGCCCACCGCCGCCCAGGCCGCCTCGGACACCGCGCTGCCCGAGCAGTACGTCCTCACGCTCTCCTGCCCGGACAAACAGGGCATCGTGCACGCCGTCTCCAGCTATCTCTTCATGACCGGCTGCAACATCGAGGACAGCCAGCAGTTCGGGGACCACGACACGGGTCTGTTCTTCATGCGGGTCCACTTCTCGGCGGACGCCACGGTCACGGTCGACAAGCTGCGGGCCAGCTTCGCCGCCATCGGGGAGGCCTTCCGGATGGAGTGGCAGATCCACCGGCCGGCGGAGCGGATGCGGATCGTGCTGATGGTCAGCAAGTTCGGCCACTGCCTCAACGACCTGCTGTTCCGCTCCCGTACGGGCGCGCTGCCCGTCGAGATCGCGGCCGTCGTCTCCAACCACACGGAGTTCGCCGAGCTCACCGCCTCGTACGGCATCCCCTTCCGGCACCTTCCGGTGACGAAGGACAACAAGCCGGAGGCCGAGGCGCGGCTGCTGGAGCTGGTCCGCGAGGAGGACGTGGAGCTGGTCGTCCTCGCCCGCTACATGCAGGTGCTCTCCGACGACCTGTGCAAGCAGCTGAGCGGCCGGATCATCAACATCCACCACTCGTTCCTGCCGAGCTTCAAGGGCGCCAAGCCGTACCACCAGGCCCACGCCCGGGGCGTGAAGCTGATCGGCGCCACCGCGCACTACGTCACCGCCGACCTCGACGAGGGTCCGATCATCGAGCAGGAGGTGGAGCGCGTCGGCCACGACGTGACCCCCGACCAGCTCGTGGCGATCGGCCGGGACGTGGAGTGCCAGGCGCTGGCGCGCGCGGTGAAGTGGCACGCGGAGCGGCGCATCCTGCTCAACGGCCGCCGTACGGTGATCTTCAACTGACCCGGGTGATCACAACCTGCTGAGCGAGGCCGACGCGAACAGGACGTCGCGGATGGCCTCGCGGTCGCCCTCCTGGCCCGCCGCCGCTTCGACCGGCGAGATGTGGCCCGCGACCAGCCGGCAGAACTCCACGCCGTCCAGGGCCACCTGCGCCACCGCGCGGCCGGGCGTGCCGAGGGCGGCCGGTGAGTCGAGCGCGATGTACCAGTCACCGCCGCCGTGCCCCTCGACCTCCAGATGGACCGACCGCCCCGGCTCTCCGGGCGCCACCAGCTCCCGGGCCGGTCCGGCGAGTCCGGCGCGGCGGCGTCCTTCGAGCGCGGCCGGGAGCATCCGGGCGGCCAGGTCGATCATCCGGTGCAGATGGGCGGCGGACGGCGGCCTGTACGGGTAGTCCACCGCCTCCGCGATGTCCGTGCCGTGCACCCAGCACTCGAAGGCCCGGTCCAGCAGCGCGTCCTGGAGCGGCAGCGCGAACTCCCCGTACGAGACGGAGCGCTCGGCCACGCTCCGGCCGCCCAGCGACGCCGTACGGATCAGCTCGTGGGTGAGGCTGCGCCAGGGCTCGCGGACGGCCCGGGTGGCGGGCGGGTGCGTGGCCGACCAGTACCTCTCGGTACGCCGCGTCGGCGAGAGCGGCACCTCGGCCGCCCCGCCGGTCACCTCGGCGGTGTCGAGCGGGTCGGCCAGGCCGAGCGCGGCGGAGACCAGCCCGTCGACGGCCATCAGGTGGCCGATGACTCCAGCGACCGTGGTCCGGCGGGTGACCGCGCGTTCGTCCTCGAACCACTGCAGCCGCACCGGCGCGTGCCAGTCGGAATCGCCGATGTCGCGGAGCAGCGCGTCGAGCCGGGCGGTCTCGGCGTCGTACGGAGTGGCCCAGTCCGGAATCGGGATGCGGGCCGGGCGGCGCCCGAGGCAGCCGTCCATCACCCGGGCCCGCAGACCCGGATCGAGATCCAGCGACCCGTCGGTGTGCAGCAGCCCCACCGCGTCCCGCAGCCGCAGCGCCTCGTCGGCACAGGGCGCGCACGCGGTGAGGTGGTCCTCGACGGCGAGAGTCTCCTCGGCCGAACAGGCGGAGAGCGCCCAGGCGCCGAGGAGGGCCTTGAGGACCTGGTGCGAGAGGGCCGGGGCGTCGGGGGCGGGTACGGGGTCCTCCTCACCGGCCTCGTACGCGTACTCCGGAACCTCTCCCTCCGGAACCTCCTCCTCCGGCACCGCGCCCTCCGGAACACCCCGCCCCGGCATCGACTCCTCCGGAACGCCCCGCTCCGGAACGCCCTGCTCCGGCACCGCCTCCTCCTTCGCACCGGAGCCCGGCGGCGGCGGCACCGGCCGGCTCACCGCCTCCAGGTCGAGGTCGTCCACCGCGCCGCGCGGGCCCGGTATGCGCCGCGCGCCCCGCACCTCGTCGTCGCGGCGGCCGTCCTCCCGCCCGTCGCCGTTCACCGGCCGCGTCCGTAACCGGGTGGTGAGGCCCCGTCGAGCGGCCGGGTGTTGGCGGTGGACAGCAGCTGGAGTCCCAGCCGGAGCCGGCGGCGGGCCTCGTCCTCGGTGACGCCGAGGTCGGCCGCGGTCTGCCGGTAGTCCCGGCGCCGGGTGTACGCCAGCTCCAGCGCCTGCCGCAGCGGGACGGGCATCGAGGAGACGATGTAGTCGGCCCGGGCCGCCGCGGTGGCGCTGCGCACCCGCCGCTCCAGCTCCTCCGGGTCCGGCACGGAACCCTCGCCGTGCTCCTGCGCGTACGCCGCGGCGGCCGCCCGCCGCAGCCGCTGCACGGAGTGGCGGTGGGTGAGCCTGGCGACCCACGAGCGCATCGAGCCCTGCCGCGGGTCGTACGCCTCGGGGTTCTCCCAGACCTGGGCGAAGACCTCGCGGGTCACCAGGTCTGCGGCGTCCTCGTCGTCGAGCATCCGGTGCGCCTGGCTGTGGACGAGCGCGGCGAACCGGTCGTACAGCTCACCGAGCGCCGCCGCCTCACCGCTCACCAGCCTCTGCTGCATCATGCGGTCCCAGCGGGGCGGTGCGTCCTTCGCCATGAAACCCCCAGCCCCCGGCGCCGTGATGTTCTGCGATGCTCCGTGATCCGGCCTCTGCCCTCGCTGTCCGAATGTAGTCGCCCGCGCGAGCCCCGTACCTGCCTTTGCCGCAACTGTCCGATGTAAGGAATGCCAAGACTTCACCAATCGATTTCGGCCGTTCTCGCGGACCTGGCTCCGCTGAGCAGGGGAAACCGGCCGAAGTGATCATTTCCACCGGAAACCCCCTGGGTCTTCCGGGTGAGGGCGGTGTTTCATGGATGTGCGGTGGGGCAGCCGCGAGGAGGAACGGAAACTTCCGGATTGCCGGGAGCCCCGGAACGAGAGGTCCAGTCGCGTGACGCTGAAGGTGGACGAGACCGAGCAGGGCGACTGGACCGTGCTGCGGATACGCGGTGAACTCGATCTCGTGAGCTCACCCGTCGTGCGTCAGTCCGTCCACGAGGCGGTGGCGGAGGGGCAGCACGATGTGGTGCTCGACCTGTCCGAGGTGTTCTTCTGCGATTCCAGCGGGGTGGGGGTGCTGATCGCCTCGCGCCGCCTGATGAAGTCCTGCGGCGGCCGGCTGCGGCTGATCCTCCCGGCCCGGGGCGCCGAGGACGGCTCCCACGTCAACAAGGTGCTGGGGGCGCTGGGCGTGCGCAGACTCTTCGACGTCTACCCGGACACGGTCTCGGCGATCGACGATACGTGCGAGCCCCTGACGGCCTGAGCGCGGCAGGGACGGGTGAGCGGCGGCGCGTGACCGGCCGAAAGCGTTCGGTGCTGAAGCGAGGTTGTCACACAGGAGGCGTCGCTCGGTGACACGTGAAGGCCCCGGGCGACGTACGCTCCCCGCATGGACAGCGCAGAGTACGAGCGAAAGATCGCGCACCGCTTCGCCGCCTTCGACCAGGACGGCAACGGCACCATCGATCGCGCCGATTTCAACGCCGCAGCCGCCCGTCTGCTCACCGAGTTCGGTACGACGGCCCGCTGCGACAAGGGTCAGGCGCTCTACACCGGGGCCGAGGCCTTCTGGCAGGGCATGGCGGGCATCGCCGATGTGGACGGGGACCAGCGGGTCACCCGCGAGGAGTTCGTCGGCGGGGCGGTGAAGCGGCTGCGGGACAATCCCGAGCGGTTCGCCGAGATCGCGCGCCCCTTCCTGCGGGCGGCGATCGCGGTGGCCGACAGCGAGAACAACGGCGGCCGGGCGTCGGTGGCCTCCGTGGAGCGGGCCCTGAAGGTGCTCGGGGCCAGCACCGAGATCGCCGGCATCGCGGCCCAGAGCCTGGACACCGACCGGGACGGGCTGATCGCCGAGAGCGATGTGGTCTCCGCGCTCGCCGTGTACTTCACGGTGATCGAGCCCGACGCCACGTAACCGCCCGACGCCGTACGGGGGTGGCGCGCCACCCCCGTAACCCTCAGGCGCCCCCGCCGAACCGCTCCCGCAGCCGGTATTTCAGCACCTTGCGCAGCGTCTCGTTGCGCGGGAGGGCGTCGAGCACCTCCAGCTGCTCCGGCACCTTGTGGACGGAGAGCCCGGCGCCTCGCAGATGGCCGGCCAGCTCGGCGAGGGTCGGCGCGGGCGCGCCCGGCACCCGCTCGACCACCGCGCAGACCCGCTCACCGCGCTCGGCGTCCGGGAGCCCGATCACCGCCGAGTCCGCCACGGCCGGGTGCGTGTGGAGCAGGTCCTCGATCTCCTTGGCGGAGATGTTCTCGCCCTTGCGGATGATGATGTCCTTCAGCCGCCCGGTGAGCGTGAGGTGCCCGCTCTCCTGGACCCGGCCGAGATCCCCGGTGATCAGGAACCCGTCCCCGTCGAAGGCCGTCTCGGTGGCGGAGGCGTCCAGATATCCCCGGCAGACCGCCTCCCCGCGCAGCCGCACCTCTCCCTCCACGCCGTACGGGAGCGGCTTGCCGTGCTCGTCGGTGATCCGGATCTCCATCCCCTCCGGCGGCCGCCCCTCGGTCAGCGCCAGGTGCTCTGCGGTGTCGTCCGGCGCGCCCATCGTGATCATCGGGACCTCGGTCATCCCGTACCCGTGGGTGAGCTGGACCCCCATCTCCCGCACCACCGCGTGGTACACCTCCGGAGGCTTCGGCGCCCCGCCGCCCGCCAGCAGCCGGAGCGAGGGGATGAGCGGCGTGCCCGGCTCCTTGCGCTGCTCGGCCAGGAACATCGCGTAGAACGCCGTCGACCCGCCCGCCACGGTCACCCCGTGCCTGCGGTACTCCGCCAACGCGTCCGGCAGCGCGAACTGCTCGAACATCACCGCCGGGAACCCGTACAGCAGGAGCATCACCGTGTAGTCGGGCCCGGCGACATGCGCGTACGGGAACGCCATCGAGCCCACGTCGTCCGCGTGCAGCTCCAGGGCGTGCGCGAGGCAGGAGCCGCCCGCGATCAGCGAACGGTCGGTGTGCAGGACGCCCTTCGGGTCGGAGGTGGTGCCGGAGGTCCAGTAGATCCAGCGCACCTCGTCACCCGATGACGGTTCCGGCGGAGGCGGCAGGGTCGACGGATCGCCGTCGGGAAGGTCCTCGTACGCTTCGAAGACGCTCGGCGGGTCGGCGAGTTGGGCCGCGATCCGCTCGGCCATCGCCGTGTGGTCGAAGCCGCGCCACACACCCGGCACGGCGAAGAACGCGGCCCCCGACTCCCTCAGCGCGAACCGAACTTCGCGGTCCCGGTAGAACGGGATGACCGGCGACTGCACGGCCCCGAGCCGGGCCAGGGCGAAGGAGAGCAGGGCGCTCTCCAGCCGGGTCGGCAGCTGCCAGGCCACCACACTGCCCGCCCGCACGCCCCTCCCGTACAGCCCGGCGGCGACCCGTTCGGCCCGGTCCCGCAGCTCGCCGAAGGTCAGGGAGCGGTCCTCCTGGAGCAGGACCGGGCGGTCGGGGGTGAGGGCGGCGCGGGCCTCGATCAGCTCCCAGAAGGTGCGGGAGGAGCTCAGCGCGTGCGCGGTCGCGGTCACGTCGTTCACGGCGGTCACAGGGATCCCTCCGAACTGACGGCCAGTCAGATAGTGCGGAGAGCGTAGGGCTCCGCGCCTTGTCGGTCCAGGGGTGCGGGGCTAGCCTGAGTGCCGCACCGCAATCTGACGGACCATCAGAAAGCGCCCAGGGATCGCCGGGGTGCGCGCCGGAGGGGACGACCCACCATGACGGACACCGATAGGGAACTGCCTCGGATCGTCAGCGTCGACGACCATGTGATCGAGCCCGCGCACCTCTTCTCCACCTGGCTGCCCGCGAAGTACCGCGAACGCGGACCGCAGCCGCTGACGGCGGGCATCGGGGAGCTGGCGTACACGGGCGGGAAGTACGTCATCACGATGGACCCGGACGGGCCGCCGACCGACTGGTGGATCTACGAGGACCTGAGGTTCCCGTACAAGCGGAACATCGCCGCCGTCGGCTTCGACCGCGACGACATGACGCTGGAGGGCATCACCCGGGCCGAGATGCGGCCCGGCTGCTGGGACCCGGCCGAGCGGCTCAAGGACATGGACCTCAACCACGTCGAGGCCTCGCTCTGCTTCCCGACCTTCCCGCGTTTCTGCGGCCAGACCTTCGCCGAGGCGCACGACAAGGAAGTCGCTCTCGCCTGCGTGCGCGCGTACAACGACTGGATGGTCGAGGAGTGGTGCGGGGACAGCGGAGGCCGCCTCATCCCGCTCTGCATCATCCCGCTCTGGGACATCGACCTGGCCGTCGCGGAGATCAAGCGGAACGCGGCGCGAGGCGTCCGCGCGGTCACCTTCTCCGAAATCCCGACCTATCTCGGACTGCCGTCCATCCACACCGGCTACTGGGACCCGTTCTTCGCGGTCTGCCAGGAGACCGGCACGGTCGTCAACATGCACATCGGCTCCAGCTCCCAGATGCCCGCCGCCTCGCCCGACGCACCGCCCGCCGTGCAGGCCTCGCTCTCCTTCAACAACGCGATGGCCTCGATGATGGACTTCCTCTTCAGCGGGGTGCTGGTGAAGTTCCCGACGCTCAAACTGGCGTACAGCGAAGGCCAGATGGGCTGGATCCCGTACGCCCTGGAGCGCGCCGACGACGTGTGGGAGGAGCACCGGGCGTGGGGCGGGGTGCGCGATCTGATCCCCGAGCCGCCGTCCACGTACTACTACCGCCAGATGTTCTGCTGCTTCTTCCGCGACAAGCACGGCATCTCCGCGCTCGACGTCGTCGGACGCGACAACGCCACCTTCGAGACCGACTACCCGCACGTGGACTCGACCTTCCCGCACACCAAGGAGGTCGCGCTCGACCACGTCGAGGGCCTGGACGACGAGACGGTGTACAAGCTGATGCGCGGCAACGCGATCCGGATGCTCGGCCTGGACCTGGACAAGTAGGCGGGGGCAGGACGGTGGATCTCGCGTACACGGAGGCCGAGGAGGAGTTCCGGGGCCGGCTGAGGGAGTGGCTGGCCGGTGTTCTCCCCGGCCTGCCGCGGAAGCCCTCGCCCGACGACTGGCCCGCGCGCCGGGCGTACGACACCACCTGGCAGCGGATGCTGTACGACGCCGGGTACGCGGGCCTGCACTGGCCGGCCGACGCGGGCGGTCAGGGTGCCACCCCCATCCAGCACCTGATCTTCCTGGAGGAGACGGAGAAGGCCGGAGCGCCCTACGTCGGGGCCAACTTCGTCGGGCTGCTGCACGCGGGCCCGACCATCGCCGCCGAGGGCACGGCCGAGCAGCGGGCCCGCTGGCTGCCGCCGGTGCTGCGCGGGGACGAGATCTGGTGCCAGGGGTTCAGTGAGCCGGACGCGGGCTCGGACCTGGCCGCGCTGCGGACGCGGGCGGTGCGCGACGGGGACGACTACGTGGTGAGCGGGCAGAAGATCTGGACCTCCCACGCGGAGGTGGCCGACTGGTGCGAGCTGCTGGTGCGGACGGACCCGGGGGCGCCGAAGCACCGGGGGATCAGCTGGCTGGCGATGCCGATGGACGCGCCCGGCATCACGGTCCGGCCGCTGCGGACGCTGGCCGGGTCCACGGAGTTCGCCGAAGTGTTCCTGGACGAGGTGCGGGTGCCGGTACGGAACCGGGTCGGCGCCGAGAACGACGGCTGGCGGGTCACCATGGTCACCCTCTCCTTCGAACGCGGTACGGCCTTCGTCGGTGAGGTCGTCGCCTGCCGCCGCACGCTGGAGGCCGTGGCCGCAGAGGCGCGCCGCAACGGGCGGTGGGACGATCCGGTGCTGCGGCGGAGGCTCGGCCGCCTCAACGCCGAATTCCGCGCGCTGTGGCGGCTGACGCAGGCGAACGTGAGCGAGTCCGAGCGGACGGGCGGGGTGCCGGGCGTCGGCGGGTCGGTCTTCAAGCTGCGCTACTCCGGGGTGCGCCAGGAGCTGTACGAGGCGGCGGCGGAGGTGCTGGGCGGCGACGCCTTCGATCTGGACCGGGAGTGGGCCCTGGACCGGCTCTCCTCCCTCTCGTACACCATCGCCGCCGGCACCTCGCAGATCCAGCGCGACATCGTCGCCGAGCGCATCCTCGGCCTCCCGAAGGGGCGCTGACCCGCCATGGACTTCCAGCTCTCGGACGACCAGCGGGCCCTGCGGTCCGGGATGCGGGACCTGCTCGGCGCGGTGTTCGACCGGGAGCGGCTGCGGGCGGCGGTGGAGCGGGGCGGTGGCGTGGACCGTGCGCTGTGGCGGGAGCTGGGGGCTGCCGGATTCTTCGCGCTGCGCCTGCCGGAGGAGGCGGGCGGTGTGGGGCTCGGGCTGCCGGAGGCGGTGCTGCTCTTCGAGGAGGCGGGCCGCGCGCTGCTGCCGGGACCGCTGGTGGCGACGCACCTGGCGGCGGGGGTGGTGAAGGGCGCGGCGGAGGGCGAGGCGGTGGTGACGGCGGCGGAGGGGGAACTGCCGGTGGCACATCTGGCGGCGGCGGACGCGGTGCTGGTGGGCGGGGAGACGCTCACGGGGGAGAGGCTGGCGGCGTTCGTGGCCGGGGCCGTTCCCGTACGGTCGATGGACCCTCTGACCCCGCTGCACCGGACCGCGGGGCGCGCGGCGGCTGCCGGGACCATCGGGGCGTACTCCGGCGCACTCCGCCGGGAAGGGGCGCTTCTCACTGCCGCCGAACAACTCGGGAGCGCCGCGCGCACCACCGAAATGGCCGTTCAACACGCCGGTGCGCGCCAACAGTTCGGTTCGCTCATCGGTTCGTTCCAGGCGGTCAAACACCTCTGCGCCGACATGCTCGCCCGCACCGAACCGGCCCGCAGCGCGGTGTACGCGGCCGCGCTGACCGGCGACCCGGTGGAGGTCGCGGCGGCCAAACTGCTCGCCGACGAGGCGGCCGTACGCAACGCGCGCGACTGCCTCCAGATCCACGGCGGTATGGGGTTCACCTGGGAGGCAGATGTTCACCTCCACCTGAAACGGGCCTGGCTCCGGGCGGCCCGGTGGCTCACGGCGGCCGAGGCGCAGGAGATCCTGGCCGCCGATCTGGGGCCCGTACGGCTGCTGCACGGCAGTTCAGCGGCCTCGGGGCCACGGCCGGACGAAGCGGGGGGCGGAGCGTGACTCAGTGCAGCCGGTCGGCGTCGATACCGGGTTGTGTCCTTTGCGTGATTCGTCACCGGGCGGAGTCGGCGCCGCGCTCGGGTACGCTCCGTGGGATGCGAGTGGTTCTGGAACCGGGCGATCCGGGGGTGGCCCGTGCGGCCGCTCCGGTCCGGGGCGAGGGCTCTTGCCGGAGATGTGCCGGGCCTGCCCGAAGAGCGTTTCTCGCGGTCCCTGCGCGCTCCTGTTCGACTCTCCGCAGCGTGCGTCGCACAGTATGCACCACGCGTACTCCTTCGCGCTGGAATATGCCCGAAGCGCTTGTTGCGGTGACTGTACGTCAACCATGCTGTCGCGTAAGGGAATCACGTTCCGTGACCCTGAGGAGGCGCGAGGCGATGTGTCCGCCGGTTCGGATGGTGTGAGCGGTGCAGGTGCTTCAGGTTCAGCTGGAGGTCGGTCCGGATCCCGCAGAGGTGGGACGGGCCCGTAGGTGGGCGCGGTCGCGTCTGGTCGGTTCCGGGATAGGGGATGACGAGCCGCTCGCGGAGACGCTCATCCTGCTGATCTCGGAGCTCGTCACCAACGCGGTCGTCCATACGGGCTGTCCCGCCGTGCTGCGGATGCTCTTCGGCGGAGGCGGCGGGGCCGGCGGGGCCGGAACCGTGCGGGTGGAGGTCGCCGACGCCAGCGACCGCCCGCCGCTCCAGCGCCATGCGGAGGGCGAGGACACCAACGGGCGGGGCCTGGAGCTGGTGGACGGCCTCGCGGACCGCTGGGGCTGGCAGCCGGAGGGCGCCGGGAAGCAGATCTGGTGCGAGGTGGACCGGGGCGGACCGGTGGTGGCGGTCCCGGACACGCCGCCGAAGGTCGTGCTCCAGGGCGGCGAGGTCTGCACGCCGCCCGCCTGCGTCTTCACCGACCACCTGGCCTGAACGCCTCTCTTCCGGCCGGTCCACGCTCACCGGATCACGATCACCTGCTCCTTACCGGTCCACGGCCACCGGGTCAGAGCACCGCGACCGGGGCGACCGGAGAGCCGGTGGCCCCGGTGAACGGCTCCGGCGCGGCGGTGAGCAGGAACGCGTACCGCCGCTCCTCCGCGCAGACGGTGGAGAGCGCCTCCAGGTCCCAGTTCTGGCCCTGGAGCATCCCCATCTCGACGAGGTGGAGCGCGTGCACCGGCATCCACAGGTCCGTGATCTCCGGCGGGAAGATCTCGAAGGTCAGGGTGTCGTTGGCGACCGCCGCCACGTCCCGGGCGTGGAACCACTCGGGCGTGCGTACGGACAGCCCCGGCGACGGGTAGCCGTACGCCTGCCGGTCCCCGGCCAGCACGACCCGCACCTGCCCCGTCCGTACGAGGACGACGTCCCCGGCCCGTACGCGTACGCCTCCGAACTCCTCGGCCGCCTCCAGGTCCTCCGGCGTGACGGCGTGCGCGCCCTCCAGCCGGTCCACGCCCCGGGCGCGTGCGACATCCAGCAGCACGCCGCGCGACACGACGTGCTCCACGGCGGCGATCGACGAGAACTGCGCGCCGGCGTGCGCCGTGATGGTGTCGGCGGGCCGGCCGTTGTAGATCCGCCCGCCGTGCGAGGCATGGGTCAGCGCGTCCCAGTGGGTCGAGGCCTGGAGCCCCATGGTGACGGTGTCGTCGCTGGTGGCGACCGTTCCCGGCCCGAACATCTCCTGGTTGATCTGGACCATCGTGTGCAGCGGGTCGATCCGGCCCGGGATGAGTCCGCTCTGCACGCTGCCGTGCCGGAGCGGAAGCGCGAGCGGTACGCGGTGACCGCTCCGGACGGTGGCGACGGCCTCCCGGACCACGGCGTCGGTGATCAGGTTGAGCGTCCCGCGCTCGTCGGCCGCGCCCCAACGCCCCCAGTTGTTCACGCGCTTGGCGATCTCGTGGAACTCGGCCGGCAGGGACATGGGGGCCTCCTGGGTCTTGTGCGGGACTGTCCGCCTGCCCGTAAAATCTAACGGACCGTCAGAAACCGTGGGAGGGGCCGGGCATGGGGAACTTCTTGGCAGGCAAGGTGGTCGCCGTCACCGGAGCCGGCCGCGGCATCGGACGGGCGGTGGCGCTCGCCGCGGCGGCGGAGGGCGCGCGGGTCGTCGTCAACGACTACGGCGTCTCGGTGGAGGGCTCCGAGCCCACCAGCGAGATCGCCCGGTCGGTCGCCAAGGAGATCGAGGCGGCGGGCGGACAGGCGGTCGCGGTGGCGGACGACATCTCCACGATGTCGGGCGGGCAGCGGATCGTGGACACGGCACTGGCGGAGTACGGGCGGCTCGACGGGGTCGTCTGCGTGGCCGGGATCCTGCGCGAGCGGATGCTCTTCAACATGTCGGAGGAGGAGTGGGACCCGGTCCTCGCGACCCACCTGAAAGGCACGTTCACGGTCTTCCGGGCCGCGTCGGCGGTGATGCGGAAGCAGGAGGGCGGCGGCACGCTGATCGGCTTCACCAGCGGCAACCACCAGGGGAGCGTGTCCCAGGCCAACTACAGCGCGGCGAAGGGCGGGATCATCTCGCTGGTCCGCAGCGCGGCGCTGGGCCTGCACCGGTACGGCGTCACGGCCAACGCGGTCGCCCCGGTGGCCCGGACCCGGATGTCGGCCGGGGTGCCGATGGAGCTGGCGGAGATCGGTGAGCCGGAGGACGTGGCGGCGCTGGTGGTCTATCTGCTGAGCGAGCGGGCGCGGGAGGAGGGGATCACCGGCCAGGTGTACACGATCGCCGGGCCCAAGATCGCGGTCTGGGCCCAGCCGAGGGAGCTGCGGGCGGGATACGCGGAGGGGGTGCCCTGGACCCCGGAACGGATCGCGGAGTTCCTGCCGGGGACGGTGGGGGTGGACCCGATGCCGATGCTGGCGCGGGTGGAGGGGATGGCGGAGGCGGCGAGGCGGGGCGCGCGGCCGAACGCACCCGCCGGCCCGTCCGGCGATTGAGGACCGGGGATTCGGGGGCGGAGCCCTCAAGGCGACAGGAGGCTACCCATGGACTTCGGGTTCACCGAGGGCGACCGCGCCTTTCGCGCGCACGCCCGTACCTGGCTGGAGACCCACCTTGCCGACGCGGTCGGCCCCCGCGCGTGGGAACGCGAGCTCGGCCAGGCGGGATGGATCGGGATCGGCTGGCCGGAGGACGGCGGCGCGGCCTACGGCAACCGCCCCGCCGGCCTCACCCACCAGGTCATCTGGGCCGAGGAGTACGCCCGCTCCGCCGCCCCCGCCCGGATGGGCCACATCGGTGAGAACCTCCTCGCCCCGACCCTCATCACCTACGGCACCGAGGAACAGAAACGCCGCCACCTGCCCCCCATCGCCCGCGGCGAGACCTTCTGGTGCCAGGGCTACAGCGAGCCGGGCGCGGGGTCCGACCTGGCCGGGATACGCACCACCGCCGTACCGGACGGCACGGGCGGGTACGCCGTCACCGGGCAGAAGATCTGGACCTCGCTCGCCCGGGACGCCGACTGGTGCTTCGTCCTCGCCCGCACCGGCCCCGGCTCCACCCGCCACCACGGCCTCTCCTTCCTCCTCGTCGAGATGGACCAGCCGGGCCGCGTCGACGTACGGCCGATCCGCCAGATGACCGGCACCAGCGAGTTCAACGAGGTCTTCTTCGACGGGGCCCGGGCCGCCGAGGTGGTCGGTGGCGAAGGCAACGGATGGACGGTCGCCATGGGCCTACTCGCCCTGGAGCGCGGGGTCTCCACCCTCGCCCAACAGATCGGATTCGCACAGGAGCTGGACCAGGTGATCGCCGCCGCCCGGGCCAACGGGACCGCCGGGGACCCGGTCATCAGGGCCCGCCTCGTACGCCAGTGGGCCGAGCTGGCCACCATGCGCCAGCACGCCCTCCGCACCCTCGGCGCCACCACCGACCCGGCCGCCCCCAGCGTGGCCAAGCTGCTCTGGGGCGGCTGGCACCAGCGGCTCGGCGAGCTGGCGGTGGAGGTGGGCGGCGAGACGGGAGCCGTCGGCGCACAGCCCTGGTCGGCCACGACCCCGTACGAACTCACCACCGCACAGCACCTGTTCCTCTTCAGCCGGGCCGACACCATCTACGGCGGCTCCGACGAGATCCAGCGGAACATCATCGCCGAGCGGGTGCTCGGCCTACCGAGGGAGCCGAGATGAGAGGCGTCGTCTTCGACGGCACACGGACCGAGGTCGTCGACGACCTGGAGATACGCGACCCCGGCCCCGGCGAGGTGCTGGTGGCGGTGGCCGCCGCGGGCCTCTGCCACAGCGACCTGTCCGTCATCGACGGCACCATCCCGTTCCCCGTCCCCGTCGTGCTCGGCCACGAGGGCGCCGGCGTGGTGGAGGCCGTCGGCCCCGGCGTCGGCCACGTACGGCCCGGCGATCACGTGGCGCTCTCCACCCTCGCCAACTGCGGGGCCTGCGCCCAGTGCGACCGGGGCAGGCCGACCATGTGCCGCAAGGCGATCGGCCGGCCCGGCCGGCCGTTCTCGCGAGGCGGCAGGGAACTCTTCCAGTTCGCCTCCAACTCCGCTTTCGCGGAACGTACGCTGGTCCGCGCCGTCCAGGCCGTGAAGATCCCCGCCGACCTGCCGCTCACCTCCGCCGCGCTGATGGGCTGCGGGGTCCTCACCGGCGTCGGGGCGGTACTGAACCGGGCGAAGGTCGACCGGGGCGACAGCGTCGTGGTCATCGGCACCGGCGGCATCGGCCTCAACGTGCTGCAAGGCGCGCGGCTGGCGGGCGCGCTGACCGTCGTCGCCGTCGACAGCAACCCGGCGAAGGAGGTGGTGGCCCGGCAGTTCGGCGCCACACACTTCCTGACCGGCACCGACGGCGTACGGGACATCCTGCCCGACGGCGCCGACCACGCCTTCGAGTGCGTCGGCCGCACCGAGCTGATCCGGCAGGCGATCGACCTGCTGGACCGGCACGGCCAGGTGGTCCTGCTCGGCGTACCGGCGGCGAGCGCCGAGGCGTCGTTCACCGTCTCCTCGATGTACCTGGACAAGTCGATCCTCGGCTGCCGTTACGGCTCCTCGCGGCCGCAGCGTGACATCGCCCTGTACGCGGACCTGTACCGGGAGGGCCGACTGCTCCTGGACGAACTGGTCACGGAGACCTACCCGGTGGAGGACTTCGCCAAGGCCGCCGACGACGCACACCACGGGCGGGTTGCGCGAGGAGTCCTGGTCTTCTGATCCAGCGGTGGAGGCATGGGCGCGTTCCGGTTTCGTGATACCTTCTAGCGAAACTTTGAGTAAGTAGCCTCGCGGCCCGGCTGCGGAAAGTGACCCACCATGGCGAAGTCCGACGCCGGATCCGGTGTCACGTCCGGCCCCGCGACCCCGCGCGAGCGCTACCGCGCCCAGGTCCGTACGGAGATCAAGGAACACGCCTGGGAGCAGATCGCCACGGCCGGCGCCTCCGCGCTCTCCCTCAACGCGATCGCCAAGCGGATGGGTGTGAGCGGCCCCGCGCTCTACCGCTACTTCGCCGGCCGGGACGAGCTGATCACCGAGCTGATCCGGGACGGGTACCGCAGCCTCGCCGACACCTTGCGTACGGCCGCCGCCGACGGTGCCGACCTGTCAGGCCTGGCGCACGCGATGCGTGACTGGGCGCTGGAGGATCCGCACCGCTACTTCCTCCTCTACGGCACGCCGGTCCCCGGCTACCACGCGCCCGACGACACCACCGCGATCTCCTCCGAGATCATGGCGACCCTGCTGACCGCCTGCGCGGCGCTCACGCAGGAAGCCTCCGAAGCCGCGGACGACGTCCCCGAGTCCCCGTTCGCCGCGCACCTCGCCGGGCACCGAGGCTGGGCCGGCGACCACCCCGCCCCGCCCGCCGCCCTGCACCTGGCCATGAGCTTCTGGACCCGGATGCACGGAGTCCTCTCCCTGGAGCTGGCCGGGCACTTCACCGGCATGCGCTTCGACCCGGCGCAGCTCTTCGCGGCGGAGCTGGACGACCTGGTGGCGTGACGGCCCTGCCTACGCGGTGTCCGCCGAGGCCCGGCGGAACGTACGCCGGTACGCCGTCGGCGGCACGCCCAGCGCGGCCTGGAGGTGCTGGCGCAGCGAGGTCGCCGTGCCGAAGCCCGCGTCCCGGGCCACCTGGTCGATCGACAGGTCCGAGGACTCCAGCAGATGGCGCGCCCGCTCCACCCGCTGCTGGCTCAGCCACTGGCCCGGGCTGATGCCGACCTCCTCCCGGAAGCGGCGGGTGAAGGTCCGTACGCTCATCGACTCCTGCCGGGCCATGTCCCGCAGCAGGATCGGCTGCTCCAGCCGGCCCAGCGCCCATGCGCGGGCGGTGGTGGTGGTCGCGAACTGCGGTTCGGGGACCGGGCGGTGGATGAACTGGGCCTGGCCGCCGTCCCGGTGCGGCGGTACCACCGTGCGCCGCGCGATCTCGTTGGCGACGGCGGCCCCGTGGTCGCGGCGCACCAGATGCAGGCAGAGATCGATCCCCGCGGCGACCCCGGCCGAGGTGAGGACGTCGCCGTCGTCGATGAACAGGACGTCCGGGTCCACCCGGACCTGCGGGAAGAGCTGCTGGAAGTGGTCGGCGGAGGACCAGTGCGTGGTGGCGGGCCGGCCGTCCAGGTAGCCGGCGGCGGCCAGGACGTAGCTGCCGGTGCAGATGGAGACCATCCGGGTGCCGGGCCGGACGAGCGCGAGCGCGGCGGCCAACTCCTCGGTGAGCCTGCCCTCTTCGAAGACCGGGCCCAGCTCGTAGGAGGCGGGCACGACCACGGTGTCGGCGGTGGCGAGCGCCTCCGGGCCGTGCTCCACGAGGATCGCGTAGTCGGAGTCGGTCCGGACCGGCCCGGGCGGGCGGACCGAGCAGGTCACGACCTCGTACAGCTTCCCGCCCTTGTTGCCCGGTACGGGCTCCAGCGAGCGGCCGAAGATCCGGTCGGGGATGCCGAGCTCGAACGGGAGCAGCCCGTCCAGGGCCAGGACGGCGACGCGGTGCGGCATGGCGGGGCCTCCTCGGAACGGGGGACTCTTACGGGCTGAAAATCACTCGCTGGTATAGACCATAGGCTGATACAGGTTAGCGACGTGATGGAGAAGCCGACAGAGACCGCGTCCATTCCCGACGTCTCGCGTGACACCCGACCGCCCTCGCCCCCGCTCCCGCCGCTCGGTCCGGTCGGTTCCGGCGGTCTCTGGAACCGCAACTTCCGCTACTTCTTCGTGGCCCGTACGGTCGCGCTCTTCGGCGACGGCATGATCCCCGTCGCCCTGACCGCCGGGCTGCTGGGCGCGGGCCGGCCCGCCTCGTCGGTCGGGTTCGCGCTGGCGGCCTGGATGGGACCGCTGGCGGTGTTCGTACTGTTCGGCGGTGTGCTCGCGGACCGGTTCACACCGCGCCGGATGATGATCGTCGCCGACGCGCTGCGGCTGGTCGGCGCCTCGGTGCTGGCGGTCACGTTCGCGCTCGGCAATCCGCCGCTCTGGTCGGTCTACGTCCTCAGCTCGATCGCGGGCATCGGCGCCGCGCTCTTCCAGCCCGGCGTCGCCTCGACCGTGCCGCGCGTCTCCACCGACGTCCAGCGCGCCAACGCCGTCCTCCGCGTCTCCGAAGCGCTGATGACCATGGCGGGCCCGGCCTTCGCCGGCGTGCTCGTCGGGCTGGCGAGCGCCGGAGCGGTCTACGCGGCCAACGCGGCCACCTTCGCGGTCTCCGGCGCCTGCCTCTTCCTGATGCGCCTTGCCCCCGCCCCGCACGACGACGCGATACGTGGCACCTTCACCGCCGAACTCGTGGACGGCTGGCGTGAGTTCCGGGCTCGCTCCTGGCTCTGGGGCGTGATCGCCGTCTGGACCGTGTACGGCTTCGCGGTCCTCGGCCCGGTGCTCCCGCTCACCGCCGTCCTGGTCACGCAGGCGCACGGCTCGGGAGCGTACGGGATGCTGATGGCGGTCAACGGGGCGGGCAGCGTCGTCGGCGGTCTCATGGCCCTGCGGTTGCGTCCGTCCCACCCGCTCGCGGCGGGCGCGATCGCGTTGTCGCTGGTCGCGGTGAGTCTGGTGGTGCTGGCCCTCGGGATGCCGCTGCCGGTGCTGGCGGCGGGGCAGTTGCTGGCGGGTGCGGCGGCCGCGTTCTGGCTGGTGATGTGGTCCACGACGGTCCAGACGCACGTCCCGCCGGAGGCCCTGAACCGGCTGCACGCCTACGACGTGGCCGGCTCGCTCCTGATGGTCGCGGCGGGCCGCGCGCTGGCCGGCCCGGTGGCCGAGGTGGTGGGCGCACCGGAGCTGCTGGTGGTGGCGGCCGTGATCAACATGGGCGTGGTGGCGGTGCTGCTGGTGGCCCGGCCCGTTCGGCAGCTGAGGAGGGTGGGATCGGGGTGAGGGACCGGGGCGGAGGCCCTCCGCCATCCGCGCGCGGTCGCGGCGGGGGCCTGCGGCGTGCGGCGTGCGCGCAACGGATCCGGAGGGTCCGAAGGCGCGCTACTTGCATGAGATCCCCCCGATCCGTTGCGTACCAGGCGCCCGGCCGGACGGCCGCGCCGACCGACGGCCGATGGTACGTGCGGGGGCCATCGGCTCCGTACGCCACCCCGGGGCCCGGTGGCCCGATCCCTGCGAACCGTGTCCCCCGGGCCACTCGTGGCGGAACGCGCAGGCCAGGAAGCTGTTCCCCGTGACCGAGACCATCGAAAGCGCCGCCCAGGACGACGACCGGCGGCTGCCCGGCGAGGCGCGCCGCCGCCGTCCCCGTATCCACCGGGCGTGGATCGTCGCCGCCGTCACCTTCGTGACGATCATCGGCGGCGCGGCCTTCAACTCGCTGCCCGGCCTGCTCATCGACCCGCTCCACACCGAATTCGGCTGGTCGCGCGGTGAGATCGGGCTCGCGGTCTCCATCGACATGGCGCTGTACGGCCTGACAGCCCCGTTCGCCGCCGCGCTGATGGACCGCTTCGGCATCCGGCGGGTCGTGGCGACCGCGCTGAGTCTGGTGGCGGCCGGGGCGCTGGCCAGCGTCTGGATGACGGCGTCCTGGCAGCTGATGATCTACTGGGGTCTGCTCGTCGGCCTCGGCACCGGCTCCATGGCGCTGGCGTTCGCCGCGACCGTCACCAACCGCTGGTTCGTCGCGCGCCGCGGCCTGGTCACCGGCATCCTCACCGCGGCCGGCGCCTCCGGCCAGCTCGTCTTCCTCCCGCTCTGCGCCTGGATCGTCGACGAGCACGGCTGGCGGCCCGCCTCCGTCACGGTCGCTCTGGCGGCCCTGGTCGTGGTCCCGTTCGTCTGGCTCCTGATGCGCGACCACCCGGCCGATGTGGGGCTCGCCCCGTACGGCGGTGTGTACGTGGCGAAGCCGGCCCCGGCCCGGGGTGCGGCGCGCCGCACGGTGAAGGTGCTGTTCCAGGCCGCGCGCACCGGCCCGTTCTGGCTGCTGGCGGGCACCTTCGCGATCTGCGGGGCCTCCACCAACGGCCTGATCCGCACCCACTTCGTCCCCTCCGCCCATGACCACGGCATGCCGATCACGGCGGCCGCCTCGCTGCTCGCGGTGATCGGCGTCTTCGACGTCGTCGGCACGATCTTCTCCGGCTGGCTCACCGACCGCTTCGACGCCCGCCGCCTGCTCGCCGTCTACTACGCGCTGCGCGGCATCTCGCTGCTCTTCCTGCCGATGCTGATGGCGCCCGATGTGCGGCCGCCGATGGTGTTCTTCATCGTGTTCTACGGCCTCGACTGGGTCGCCACGGTCCCGCCGACGCTGGCGCTCTGCCGCGAGCAGTACGGCGAGGACAGCGCCATCGTCTTCGGCTGGGTCCTGGCCTCGCACCAGGTGGGCGCGGCGGTCGTGGCGTTCCTCGGCGGGGTCGCGCGGGACGTCTTCGGCAGCTACGACGTGGTCTGGTACGCGTCGGGGGCGCTGTGCGCGGTGGCCGCGCTGATGTCGCTGGTGATCCGGCGGGCGAGAGCGGCTTCGGGGGCCGCCGGCGGCTGACCGGCGAACCGGACCGACACCGAGGACCTCAGCGGCTGAACCGCCCGAACGCGCCCCGGTGGAACAGCAGCGGCTCCCCGTCCTCCGCCGCGCCCAGCGCCTCCACCCGGCCCACCACGATGAGGTGGTCGCCGCCGGTGTGGACGGTGTGGACGCGGCAGTCGATCCAGGCCGGTACGGCGTCGAGCAGCGGTGAAGCGGTCGCCGGGGCCTCCTCGTACGCCACGCCCGCGAACTTGTCGGCCCCGCTCACCGCGAACGCCCGGCACAGCGGGCCCTGTTCGGCCCCCAGGATGTTCACGCAGAACGCCCCGGCGCGGGCGATGCGCGGCCAGGTCGTCGACGTACGGGCGACCATGAAGGACACCAGCGGCGGGTCCAGCGAGAGCGAGGCGAAGGACTGGCAGGCGAAGCCGGTGGGCCCGTCCGCGTCGCGCGCGGTGACGACCGTGACGCCGCTGGCGAAGTGGCCCAGTACGCGGCGGAATTCGGCCGGGTCGACCGGGAGCCGCTCGTCGTCCCGGACGGCCCTGAGGTCCGGCCGGGGCAGAGCCTCCAGCGGCGGCCGGACTGCTGTCGTGGCGGCGCCGACGGACCTGAGGTACCGGACGGCGGTGGCGGCCATGCCTGCGTGTCCCATCACCCGGCCATTAGAACTGACGGATCGTCAGATGTGAACCCGCGTGAGCCACGAGCTCGTTCGCCTCACGCACTCCTCCGCCTCACGCGCTCGCGCGGTGTGCGCAATGCGGTGCTGTCCTCGCGCGGCGGTGCTGTCCTCGCGCGGCGGGCTGCTCCGGTCAGTGCCCCCGGTACTCCGGCGTACGCCGCTCGACGAAGGACGCCACGCCTTCGCCGGCGTCCCGCGTGGTCATGTTGATCTCCTGGGCGGCCGCCTCCGCCGCGAACGCCGTGGCCCGGTCGCTGTCCAGGGACGCGTTCACCAGCTGCTTGGTCAGGGCCAGGGACCGCGTGGGTCCGGAGGCCAGCCGCCCGGCCCACGCGGCGGCGAGGCCGGCCAGCTCGTCAGCCGGGACGACCCGGTTGACGATGCCCGTCCGCTCCGCATCCGCCGCCGACAGCGCGTCCCCGAAGAACATCAGCTCCTTCGCCCGCTGCGGCCCCACCAGCCGGGGCAGCAGATACGCGCCGCCGCCGTCCGGGACGAGCCCTCGGCGTACGAAGACCTCGATGAACGTCGCGGTGTCGGCCGCCAGGACCAGATCGCAGGCGAACGCCAGATGCGCGCCGATCCCGGCGGCGGTCCCGTTGACGGCGGCGATCACCGGCTTCTCGCAGTCCAGTGCGGCCGCGATCAGCCGTTGCGCGCCGAGCCGGATGGTCCGGGCGACATCGCCGGGCACCCGTTCGCGGGCCTGCGCGGGCGCGCCGCGCAGATCGGCGCCCGCGCAGAAGCCGCGCCCGGTGGCGGTGAGCACGACGGCCCGTACGGCGGGGTCGGCCGAGGCGTCGGCGAGCAGTGCGATGACCCGCTCGCGCTGCTCCCAGGTGACGGCGTTCATGGCCTCGGGCCGGTTGAGCGTGATCCAGGAGACGCCGTCGGT
Organism: Streptomyces sp. NPDC101178; assembly: GCF_044767965.1. Classification (NCBI taxonomy): domain Bacteria; kingdom Bacillati; phylum Actinomycetota; class Actinomycetes; order Kitasatosporales; family Streptomycetaceae; genus Streptomyces; species Streptomyces sp. NPDC101178. The sequence goes on along the minus strand of NZ_JBIWOZ010000005.1, from coordinate 369,821 downwards.
GGTGAGGCGGTGGAGGACGGTGGCCTGGGGGGCCTCCGCCTGTGCCGGTTCCGGGCTCACCGGCACACCGCCAGCGCGTCCAGCGCCACCGCGCCCTGGCCGCGACCCAGCACCACCAGCGGGTTGATGTCCAGCTCCGTCAGGTCGTCGCCCAGCTCCAGGGCCATCCGCTGGACCCGGAGCACCACCTCCACCAGCGCGTCCACGTCGACCGGCGCTCCGCCGCGTACGCCTGCCAGCAGCGCCCGGCCGCGCAGCTCGCCGAGCATGTCCCGGGCCTCCTTCTCGCCGAACGGAGGCACCCGTACCGCCGTGTCGTGCAGCACCTCCACCAGGACGCCGCCGAGCCCGACCGTGACCGTCGGCCCGAAAAGCGGGTCGTGCGTGACGCCGACCATCATCTCGACGCCCCGGTCGATCATCTGGCAGACCAGGATGCCGTCCAGGTCCACCGACTCGAATCGGGCGATGTCGGTCAACTCGCGGTACGCGTCCCGTACTTGACTGGCAGAGGTCAGCCCCACCTTCACCAGGCCCAGCTCCGTCTTGTGGGCGAGGTGCGGCCCGGAGGCCTTCATCACGACCGGGTAGCCGACCGGGCCGGCCGCCCGGACCGCGCCCGCCGCGCTGGTCACGAGCTGCTCGCGCGGCACCCGGATCCCGTAGGCGCGCAGGAGCTGCTTCGCCGCGTGCTCGCTGAGCTGCTGCCCCGGGCGCATCAGGCCCCGCGCCTTGCGGAAGGACGGGGAGGGGGTGCGGGGGGCCTCGTCGAAGGGGGAGCGGTAGGCGGCGGCGAAGCGGTGGTGGTCCAGGTAGGCCTTCACCGCGGTGACGCAGTTGGAGAACGTACGGAAGGTGGCGACGCGGGAGGAGCCGAGGAGCGTGGTGCGGTAGGCGTCCTCGGTGCCCACGGGGGAGCCCCAGACCACGCAGACCAGCTTGTCCGTGGCCTCGGCGGCGTCCACCAGGTCCTGCGCGAGGCGGTCGCTCATGGGCGGGAACGGGCCGGTGATCGGACAGATCAGGACGCCCACGGACGGGTCCGCGAGGATCGCGTCGATGATCTTCCGGCCGCGCGCGTCGCCGACCGGATGGCCGCCGTTGTCGATCGGGTTGGCCACGTTGAGGTAGCCGGGTATCCAGGTGTGCAGCTCGTCCTGCTTGGCGGCGGAGAGCGCGGGCAGCGGGAGGCCGGCCGCCGTCGCCAGGTCCGCGAAGTGGGCGCCGGTGCCGCCGGAGATGGAGTACACGGCGACGCCCTCGGCCTGCGGCGGCCGGGCGCGGGCCAACAGGACCGCGGTGTCCTGGAGTTCGTCGAGTCCGTCCACCCGGACCACCCCGAACTGCCGCATCGCCGCGTCCACCACCTGGTCCGCCCCGGTCAGCTTCCCGGTGTGCGAGGCGGCGGCCTCGGCCCCGGCCTCCGTACGCCCCACCTTCACCGCCACCACCGGCACCCCCGCGCGCGCGGCGCGGTCGGCGGCGAGCAGAAAGGCGCGGCCGTCCTTGAGCCCCTCCACGTAACAGGCGATGGCCCCGACCTCCGGGCGCTGCGCGAAGTACGCGAGGAAGTCGGCGGTCTCCAGGTCGGCCTCGTTGCCCGTGGGCGCCCAGTGCGAGAGCCGGATGCCGAGCTCCTGGAGGGTGTAGAGCGGCCGGCCCTGGTGGCCGGACTGGGTGATGAGGGCGATGGCCGGGCCCTCCAGGTCGTCCCGGAACTCCTCGAAGGCGTTCAGGTTGGTGTTGGGCCCGAGCAGCCGCACGCCGGACCGCTCCACGGCCGCCGCCAGCCGTGCCTGCGCCACCGCGCCCGCCTCCCCGGTCTCGGCGAACCCGGAGGCGAAGGCCACGGCGAAGGGGATCTTGGCCTCGCCGAGCTCCTCGACCACCGGGAGCGGGTCGGCGACCAGGAGGGCCGCGAGGTCGACGGGTTCGGGCAGCGCGGCGACCGAGGGGACGCAGGGCAGGCCGAACACGGCGTCACGGGCCGGGTGCACCGGATGCAGCCGCGCTCCGACGCGCTCGGCCCAGGCGATGAGCTGCCGGGTGATGCCGGTGTTCGGGCGGCCCTCGGTGTCGGAGGCGCCGACGACGGCCACCGAACGCGGCCGGAAGAAGCGGTCCAGATCGGGCACGGCCAGGTGCAGCGGCCGCCCGCTGACATCGAGCCCGCCCTGCCGGGTGGCGGTGGGCAGGCTGACGACGGAGGCGTGCGGCTCCTCGCCGCAGGCCACCACCCGGGCGCGGAAGTCGGTGGTGAGGGTGCCGTGAGTCGATCCAAGCATCGTTCCGCCACTCCTGCTCGATGGTCCGCCGGCCCGGTGTCCTCGTGGGGGGCAGGCGCGATTGGCTGACGCTCTGTCAGGTTACTGAACTGACGGCCCGTCAGGAATGGTCGTGCAGGCAAAGGCTTTCGGCGGTGCCGGATGACGGTCGCCGCTGGTCACGGCCGGGCGGGAAGTGGCGTAGGGTGGGGTTCACCGACGCGGGGTGGAGCAGCTCGGTAGCTCGCTGGGCTCATAACCCAGAGGTCGCAGGTTCAAATCCTGTCCCCGCTACTGATGGAAATCGTCTGAGGCCCGGATCCCCTGGATCCGGGCCTCACACGTTTCCGCCTCCCGGGGCCTGGTCCCTCCGGGGCCCGGGCGGTCCCTTCGGGCTCGGGCGGTCCCTTCGGGCTCGGGCGGTCCCTTCCGGGCCCGGACGGTCCCTTCCGGGCCCGGACGGTCGGACATCCCTCCCGGACGCTGAGCCATGGCGGGCCGGAGGGGGCCGGGCCAGGCTTGAGCCATGACACACACGCCGGACGCAACGCCCGCACAGACCCCGTCCTCGCCCTCGTCCCCGTCCTCGTCTCCGGTTCTGGTGACCGGCGGCACCGGCAAGACCGGCCGCCGCGTGGTGGCCCGCCTCCGCGAGATCGGGGTGGAGGCCCGGGCGGCCTCCCGGTCCGGCGAGACCAGGTTCGACTGGGCCGACCCGGCGACCTGGGCGCCGGCCCTGGAAGGGGCCGAAGCCGTCTACATCGTCCCGCGGGACACCGAGCCGTCCCCGACGCCCGCCTTCGTGGAGCAGGCCGTGGCCGCCGGAGTGCAACGGCTGGTGCTGCTCTCGGCCCGAGGCGTGAACGTGCCGGGCTACTTCGGCCTGCCGCTCTTCGACGACGGCCCGCACGTGCGAGGCGAGGGGGCCGTACGCTCCTCCGGCCTGGCCTGGACGATCCTGCGGCCCGGCTGGTTCATCCAGAACTTCACCGAGGGCGTCTTCCTCGACGCCGTACGCGACGGTGAGCTGGCCCTCCCGGTCGGCGACGGCCGGGCGGCGTACGTCGACGCGGACGACATCGCGGCCGTCGCTGTGGCGGCCCTCACCGAGGACGGCCACGACGGCGAGGTGTACGAGCTGTCGGGCCCGCGTGCGCTGGGCATCACCGACGTCCTGGACGAGATCGGCAAGGCGCGGGGCGGTGCACCTGCCGTCTACGTCGCGGCCGAGGAGGCCGCGTTCCGGGACGGGCTGGTCGCGCAGGGCATGTCGGAGGTGGAGGCCAAGCTCTGGACGGCCGCCCTGGACCCGATCCGCACGAGCCGGGAGGCCCCGCTGAAGGACGGTGTACGCCGAGCCCTGGGCCGCCCGCCGCGTGACGTTGCCGACGTCTTCCGGGACGCGGTGGCGGAGGGGGTCTGGGGGTGAGGTGTCCGGACCTCAGCGGTCCGGATCGCCGCCGGTGTTGTGGATCATCTGCCGGAGCACCTTGAGTGCGGTGACGTAGTCGGCGTCGTCGACGTCCTGGTGGAACGGTTCCGTGTGCTGCTGGTGGACGCGGCGCCCGGTGCGCTGCTCGGCCGGGAGCTGGAGCGGCTGCTCGGGCACGGGCTGGCCGTCACGCTGAACCTGCGGCGGGTGGCCGATCGCGCCGGGGTGCGGGCCGACTGGGGCCGCCGGGGCGACTGGGGTGGCCGGGGCGACTGGGGTGGCAGGGGTGGCCGGGTGGAGTTCACCGACTTCGACCCCGAACCTCCGCCCCGCCGCCACCCTCTCCGACCTGCTCGCCACCAGTGACGTGGTCTCGCTCCACCTGCCGCTCACCCCGGAGACCCGGGGGCTCATCGGGCGGGACGCGTTGGCGCTGATGCGGCCGGGAGCCATCCTGCTCAACACCGCGCGGGGCGGCATCGTCGACGAGCAGGCGCTGGCCGAGGCCCTGAGCGACCCGGCGCATCCGCTCGCGGCGGTCGCCTTCGACACCTTCGCGCACGAGCACGCGGCCTTCGCCTCGCCGCTCTTCGGCCTGCCGAACGCCCCGCTGACCCCGCACATCGCCGGAATGACCAGGACCGCCATGGCCACCGCCGCCCTGCGCTGCGCGGACCACATCGCGGCCCTGGCGGGACGGCCGGAAGGCGTTCCGGTGGTCACGGCCTGACGGCCGACACCCGCCCTCACCCCGCCGGAGCCCCTTACCCCGCCGGAGCCTGCCGCCCCGGCGTGCGGCCTGTCCCTCACCCCGCCGGAGCCTGCCGCCCCGGCGTGCGGCCCGCCGCCGTGGCCTCCTGGCGGTACGTGCTCGGGCTCTCGCCCCGCAGCCGCTTGAACGCCGCGCTGAAGCCGAAGGCGTCCGCGTAGCCGACCCGCCGGGCCACCGCCGCCACCGTCAGCTCGGGGCGGGTCAGCAGGTCGGCGGCGAGGGTCATGCGCCACTCGGTCAGGTATGCCACCGGGCCGTCGCCGACCAGCTCCGTGAACCGCTTCGCCAGCGTGGTCCGCGAGACCCCGGCCCGGGCCGCCAGCTCCGCCGTGGTCCAGGGGTGGGCCGGGTCCTCGTGCATCGCCCGTAGCGCGGGGCCCGCGACCTCGTCGCCGAGGGCTCCGTACCAGCCCGGCGGCTCGGCCTCCGGGCGGTCGAACCAGTCCCGCAGGGTGCAGACGAGCATCCAGTCCAGCAGCCGGTCCAGCACGATCTGGTGCCCGGGCCGCGCGCCGCCGATCTGCGCGACCAGGTAGTCGCGCAGCGGCCCGCAGTCGCCCTCGTCGGGCACGACGAGGGCCGGCGGGAGCGCCCGGAGCAGCCGCTGGGGAACCTGCTCCTGGACGTCGTAGGTGGCGGCCAACAGCACCGTGGGGCCGTCCAGTTCGGGCGCGGCGGCCATGTCGGCGCTCCACCGCACCTCCCGTACGCCCGGTTTCGCCGAGTTCTCCGGGGCGTCGGCGAAGGTGAACGGCGCCGGCCCCCGTACGATCGCGGCCTCCCCGACCGCCAGCCGCAGCGGCTCCCCGCCCTCCGGCACGATCCACCCGGCCCCGCGCATCGGCAGGCACAGCGTCAGGTAGGCCCCGTCCGTGAAGCGCAGGGACCACGGCGGCCACAGCACCGACCGCCCGAACACCGCACCCTTGCCCCGCACGCCCCGCAACAGTTCGTCGAACACGTCCATGGCGCCACGATAGGCAGAAACACCGCGTGCCCGGACCGGTGATACCCCTGGGCCGGACGCTCGCCTATGTACGGCGGACGGGCGCCCATGGTCCGGTCGGCCGCCGCGCGATGGAGTTGCCCCATGACAGCGAAGACCGGCACCCACCGCACCACCCGGCCCACCGTCCTCGTCCTCGGCGCCACCGGCAAGACCGGCCGCCGGGTCGTGGCCCGACTGCGCGACTCCGGTACGGCCATGGTCCGGCCGGCCTCCCGCTCCGGCGAGGTCCGCTTCGACTGGACGCTGCCCGACACCTGGGAGCCGGCCCTCGCCGGAGCCGACGCGCTCTACCTCGTGGCACCCGACGACCTTTCTCCCGTAAGGGAGTTCGTGCGGCAGGCCGAGGCTTCCGGCGTGCGCCGCTTCGTCGTGCTCTCCGGCCGCAGCATCGAGAAGGCGGGCGAGGAGTTCGGCCAGGGCATGGCGGCCGCCGAGGCGGCGGTCCGGGAGACCGGGGCCGCGTGGACGGTCCTGCGGCCCAACAACTTCTTCCAGAACTTCGACGAGGACCTGTGGCTGGGCCCGCTCCGCGCAGGCCGGCTCGGCCTGCCGATCGGTGACATGCCGGAACCGTTCATTGACGCCGAGGACGTGGCGGCGGTCGCGGCGGCGGTCCTCACCGAGGACGGCCACGAGGGCAAGGCGTACGACCTGTCGGGCCCGCGCGCACTCACCTTCGCCGAGGCCGTCCGCACGATCGCCGAGGCGGCGGGCCGCCCGATCCGTTACGAGGAGCTGACCCCGGCCGCGTACCGCACCGAACTCCTCGCCGAGGGCTGGCCCGAGGCGGCGGCCGACGCGCTGAACGCCATGTTCGCCCTGCACCGCGCAGGCCACACGGCCGAGGTCACCGACGGCGTCCAGCAGGTCCTGGGCCGCGCTCCGGCCGACCTGGAACCGTGGGCGCGGAGCGTCGCGGCGAGCGGAGTGTGGGCGTAGGGCGTTCCGTCCGGATCATGGCGGGCTCCTGAGCACCTCGGTCAGGGCGAGGACCGGCAGTGCTCCTGCGACGGCGAGATGGAGTGAAGGGCGGTCGCTCATCACGGGGTTCACTCCGCTCGGTGAGTGGTGGGAGGCCGACACGGAGCGGCTGGACAACCCTCCGTAGCCCGGAAGGGGAGCCTTGCTTGATCGTTCGTGGCACGGTCACGGTGACCGTGCCACGAACGGAAGCGCCGCCGACACCGGCGCCTACGAGACTCCAGGCGGCGGCCTCGGCGGGATGGTGTCCTGCCGCGTCGGCCTGGTGGCTCTACTTCACGTCGACGTAGTCGCCCGCGGAGGCGACGGCCGCGGTGTTCGACTTGCCGGCGAAGCTGTAGCGCCAGGTCCCGTCGACCGTGGCCTTGACGGTGGTCTTCAGGATGCCGTTCGAGCCGGTCTTGACCGTCCTGAGGGTCGTGTAGCTCTTGGCGCCCTTCTTCTTGAACTGGAGCTGCACGGACTGGTTGACGTAGCCCTTGTACGTACCGGTGTCCCAGTTCGCGCGGGTCAGCTTCCCGGTGACCGTGATGATCTTGCCCTTCTTCACCGGCTCCGGGGAGGCGTTCACCGTCAGCTGCGAGAAGCTCTGGACGCCGACCCTGGAGACCGCATAGGCCTGGAACTCCTCGCCCTCCTCGGTCACGGCCGAAGCGCCGACGCGCCAGGTGGTGGCGTCGGAGTTGATCATCTCCGTCGGGTCAAGGGTGATGGTGCCCTTGCAGGTCGTGGCGGTCGCGCTGACGACCTTGCAGGAGATGGACTTCTCGTTGGGGCCGTAGCCGAAGCTGTCCTTGTCGTCGATGGACTTGCCGGTCCAGATGAACGCGGCAACGCCGCCGACGCCGGCGTCGGCGGTGGCCGTGGCGGAGAAGGAGACCGTCTTCTTGACCTTGGTACCGATCACGATCGGCTTCCCCGCGTTGACGACCGCCGAGGTGATCCTCGGGGCGGCGGCCTTCGCGGTCGCGCCGAACGCCCGCTTCGACTTCTCCCCTGCCTCGGGCTGGACGGCCGTGAAGCCGGGCTCCAGAGTCCAGGAACGCCCGTCATCGGCCTGCGCGGCCGGTACGGCGAGAGCGGAAAGGACGATGGCACCGGAAACGGCGGCCACCGTGGCACGAATTCGCCTGTGTCCCCAATGAGAGGGGGCCCCGGGGCAGGGCCCCGCGGGACCCGAATGATCCACGAGCCGACTGGCTCACTAGAACAGACACACGAATGCGCCCGATGGTTGTACGTACAGGCTGGTCAGGTCGGAACCCGGGGGTGCCGCTGCCCTGGGCTCCGCGGATGGCCGGGCGGACGAGTCGAGGCCTGATTTCGGGCGCGGTGGGTCCGGAAGGGGGACTTGGCTTGACCGTTCCACGAACGGAAGCGCCGCCGACGCGGACCTGCTTGTGGGACTTGCTGTGTTCCTCTTTCCAGCCCGGGAGTTTGGTCTGGCCTCTCTTACGGCGGTGCGGGATGACGAGTCCGGTGCCCGGGTAGCCGCCGTCGGCGATCGTGACGGTGTTGCCCACGGCAGCCTTGGCGCCGGACTCTTCCCATGCCTGGCACTCGTTGCGGTTTCCGGCGAGCGGCTGGCCGACCACGACGACCAGGCGGGTGTCGGCGTCGATGACGACCTGGTGGTTGGTGGAGTACCGGTAGTTCTTCGACCGCTCAGCGATGGTGTGGTCCCGGGTCGGAACCAGAGTGCCGTCCACGATGAGCACGGTGTCCTTTGGTGAACCGCTTGCCGGGCTGGAGCGCGAGCATCGGTCCGAGGTGGTCGATGACGCGGTCCGCCGCCGACTTGGACACCCCGAACAGCGGAGCGAGTTGGCGCATGGTCAGGTTCGTGTGCCAGTAGGCCGCGACCAGCAGGGCCCGGTCCTCCAGCGGAAGGCTCCACGGCCGGCTCTTGCGGACGGCGTCAGCACCCTGGCGCCTCAGAACGGTTACCAGCTTCCCGAACTGCCTCGGGCTCAGCCCGCTGAACAGGGCTATCCAGGACGGTTCCGACGTCGTGATCACACCAGCCACGGCGAGATCGTCTCACCTTGATCATGGTGCGGGGCCGCTGGCCTGACGGGACTCATCTCGGTCGCCCGGACGGATTCGGCATGGGAGCCTCACGCCCGTGGCTACTGAAACCGAGGCGGGAGAGCTGTTGCGCCAGCGCGGTTGGCGGACGGCGTTCACGGTCACTGAAAGGTTGAGCGCGTGGGCTGCCCTGGTCGGCGTCATCGAGCGCGGTTACGGCGACGACATCTACGAGTACACCAATGACCTCTACTGCCGAAACTGGCTGCACGAGGCGTGGCTCCTGCTGGACGAACACGTCGTCCAGCTCTGGACCCCGCAGATCAAACCTTGGACGCGCGGTACAAGGCTGCGACCATCGACGACGGCCACGCACTCGATCATTTCCACAGGCTGCCCGGCCCCGACCTGTGGTGGTGGCGGCGCCACCCCCGCATCCGCACCGGAGACCTCGGACGTTCGCTTCACTCGGCCGGTGCCATCGGCGCCGACCCGGACGCGGCATGACCCTCGGCCTCGTGGGATTACGGGACAGCGCTTAGTCGTACCGGGAGCCGACGCCGCTGGAGAAGAACCCGGACGTGACCGACTCCAACCCTTCCGGCAAGTCCTGACGCGACCCCGGACACGCACGGGAGGGTAAAGATTCCGTCAAATGTCAACGATTCCATTTAAAGGTCAATGACTTGCTCTGTGCAGCATCAGGATCGGTAACCTCATGGGAACCTCAACCGGAGTAAGGCGCCATCTCCACAAAACGGGCATAAGTATATTCTAAACGTAAACAAACGGAATAAATTATTCCGATTGTTGTTTTTGACTTCTTCTAGCTGTCCTGCCACACCGGTGCCATCCGTGGTTGGATCAGCGGGAACCGAATCGCACACAACCTTTGGGGGATGAGATCATGCCTGTGTCTCATGGAAAAATATTGCGCAAAAACTTTATTCGGTCCGCGTGCATCATCGCGCTGCTTGCTGGCTGCGTGACCGCGACGCCACCAGTTTTTGCACCCCGGGTCGCATCCGCAGCAGAGTGCAAGCCGAGTGTCACGACTTATGTGCTGGGTCCTGCGGGCTCTGGTGGATCCCTCAAGCGGGCATTTACGAAGTATGTGGACTGGGATCCGCAGGGTGGTGGCACCAAGGCCCCTCTCAGTGAATCTACAGAGGCCCCCGGTGCATTGCCAATGTTTAGCAAGGTATTCACGGGCGGTAACGGCCTGATTTACGAGTCGACCAATGATGGAAAGCTGAATGTCTACAAGGACCAGACTGCCACGGGTGGGTCCCTGCTCAAGTTGGTAAAGACACACGCGGCCCCGTGGAAGCGCCCCGCACAGCTCTGGTCCAATGGTCCGACAATCTACGTCGCGACTCATGACGGTGGAATTGACCGTTACGCCCAGAGTGATCGGATTGGGGGCACTGGGTCCATCACCAAAATTGGTTTGACAACTCCCGCCACCGACGCGGCGGCCCGGCAGTTGGCTGCGGCCGATGACGTCTGGTCGGTCGGAAGCTCCGTGTATGTGCTGATCAGCGGCAAGGTATATCGGTGGACTCACACGGCAGCGGGTCTTACGGATGCGAAGGTTGTTGCAACGGGGCTGAGTGGGGCCCTCCAGGGGTGGAGTCCTGGGCCTGGAACGTTCTACACAACGAGCAACGGCGAAGAGGACGAAGGTATTGTCAAAAGCTATACCGGATCCAATTTCAGCCTCACCAATGATGAAGTGATGACCGGTCTTTCCGGGCAAGTGATGGCCGATGTGGCCTCCTGCCTGGCTCCGTCAGATCTCAATGCCAAGCCTTTCGCCACCAGCATTCCCGAGGAGTCCGACACCCCGGTCGCCCCCGCCGAGGAAGCTGAGCCCACTCCGGCGAACATTCCCGCCGTCTTCTCCGGTACGTTCACACTCGGCGACGGCTCACCGGCGGGCGGCCTCCCCGTGCGACTGGAAGCCACCGATGTCGTGCCAGAGGATGGATCGGCTGTCACTCTTCCTACACTCGGTGAGACGGTGACGGCCATGGACGGAACATGGTCGGTTCCTCTCCCGGCAACGCTGCCCGTCGACGTCGCCCAGGCAGCTGCGGAGAACGGCGGCAGCGTCAACGCGGTGGCCACCGTCTCAGGAACGACCAGCAGCGGTGTCGCGATGGCCGGAGTTGCGCACCTGTCTGCCGCTCCGGACTCTGCCTCTCCCGGGGTCCAGAATCAGGTGGCCAGCAGTACGGCGGAACCGGCGGCACTGGAGCCGGTACTCAGCAGCAGCGGGTCCGATGAGCCGGCGTCGCTCGCGGAGAGCACGAACAACCCGCGTGACGTGCTGTACGCCAAAAGCTGGGGATCGAAGCTAGAGGCAGGCCTAACCGATACGATCCGCGACGCACCTCTGCCCAAGCGGCAGAGCGCAACCGGCGATGTGCCCAGCGACGATCCCTACCTCGTCAATGGCGTGCACACGGCCTCCATGGCAATCCGGCCCATGGACGGAGGCTGCGACAGGACCAAGTCAGAGGTCATCGACAAGAAAATCTACTACACCACCGTCGGAGAGGCTCACGCATTCTGGGATGCGAAAGCCACCTTCGATTACGACAACAAGGTCTCGTCCACGGTGGAAACCGCGGCGAAGGTCGGCTCGAAGTGGTCTATCACCGGTTCGCTAACTCTGGGATCCTCCATAGGGAGCTCCACCGGATATGCGAACAAGGGCCCGTACTACGCGAAGCAGTGGAAGATCCCGCTCCAGTACACGAAGATCAAGGAGACGTGGAACTGCGGGGGCAAGATGACGCGATACGTCATCAAGCCCGGCAAGTACAAAGTTCCGGCGGGTGGAGCGACCGGTAAGTTCGGGAAGGATGTCAAGCACCTCGACGGGGCGAGGTACTTGAAATCACCGAAGAAGAATCGGGCCTATGTGCCCGCCGGATCCTACTTCCAGCTCAGCAGGAACAGCAGCATCAAGTGGTCCGGGGCCGTCAGTGCCTTTGGTGTCAGTCTGGGGGGTTCCACTACCTATGACAAGGACCATCGCCAGCGGATCACGGCGGGGAACCGTACGAACAGCAAGCACTATATCTGGGGGGCGAAGGACAGTGTCTCAGGTAAGCCGGGCGTGTTCTACTCGTACTAGCAGCGCGCTCTTTCTCGTCGCCCTTCTGGCTCTGGCGGCGTGTACCTCACAGAACGCCTCACCGCAGAGATCGAACGTGATCCCGGGGAACGCTCTCGATGGATCGGGAAATCAGTCAAATGGCACCGTCGGAAATGAGAATGCCAAACTGGGACAGGTTTGGTGGTTCGCACTTCCCATCCCTGTGAATATAGCCAAACAGGACATACAGATCACCGCCGTATCTGTAGTGGAGCCTGCCCATGGCCTCAAGATCCTTGAGTACGGGGCGTTCAAGCTGGAGGACACAGAAGGCCTCCCCCTGATGGCCCTCGAAGGCTCCGAGGACGCCCCGAAATTCGACAAGCTCAAGAATTACGCGACTAAGCCGGTCACGGTGAAGGCCAACGAAGAAAGCGAAATATTCTTTGCGGCTAGACTGCAGATAGAATCACCCCCTAAGGGGACAACCCGGTATTGTCGGTTCGAGTACAAGCAAGCACAAAAGCTCTACGCTCAGACCCTTGACTGCGAACTCGACCTCCAGACGAACTAACGCCGAGACGCCACTCGTGCGTACATCCGGTGTCCCGCCGTCTATCGGGGCGGGACACCGGACTTCCTTGGCCCACGGGATCTGGAGATCATGGGGCTAAAGGCTGTCCCGTAACTCAGATCCGGGTCGGCCAGGTCCCGCCGGAGAGCCGGATTACTCTGTTGCAGCCAGGCTTGCCACCTGCGGTGAGTCCTCGACTTATCGTCCCATACCGGACCCTTCCGAGCGGCGCCAGTAGTTACGGGACAGCCTTTGGAACAGACACACGAATGCGGCCGATCGTTGTACGCACAGGCTGGTCAGGTCGGAACCCGGGGGTGCCGCTGCCCTGGGGCCGGCGGATGGCTGGGCGGGCGGACGAGTCGAGGCCTGATTTCGGGCGCGGTGGGTCCGGAAGGGGGGCTTTGCTTGATCGTTCGTGGAACGGTCGTGGTGACCGTTCCGCGAACGGAAGCGCCGCCGACCCGGCGTCTACGAGACTTCAGGCGGCGGCGGCCTCAGCGGTTTCGGCGGGGACGGTGTCCTGCCGCGTCGGCTTGGTGGTTCTACTTCACGTCGACGTAGTCGCCTGCGGAGGAGACGGCTGCGGTGTTCGACTTGCCGGCGAAGCTGTAGCGCCAGGTCCCGTCGACCGTGGCCTTGACGGTGGTCTTGAGGATGCCGTTCGAGCCGGTCTTGACCGTCCTGAGGGTCGTGTAGCTCTTGGCGCCCTTCTTCTTGAACTGGAGCTGCACGGACTGGTTGACGTAGCCCTTGTACGTACCGGTGTCCCAGTTCGCGCGGGTCAGCTTCCCGGTGACCGTGATGATCTTGCCCTTCTTCACCGGCTCCGGGGAGGCGTTCACCGTCAGCTGCGAGAAGCTCTGGACACCGACCCTGGAGGCCGAGAGCTCCCCGAACTCGTCGGTATACCCGGTCATGGCGTAAGCGCCGACGTGCCACGAGGTGGCGTGAGAGTTGATCATCTGTGCCGGGTCAAGAGTGATGGTGCCGTTGCAGGTCGTGGTGGTCGCGTCGACAGCCTTGCAGGTGATCGACTTTGCGTCGGGGCGGAAGCCGAAGGTGTCTTCGTCGTCGATGGACCTGCCGACCCAGATGAACGTAGCAACATCCCTAACACCGCCGAAGAAGGCGCCGGCGGTGGCTGTAGCGGAGAAGGGGACCGTCTTTTTGACCTTGGTGCCGATCACGATCGGCTTCCCCGCGTTGACAACAGACGAGATGATCTTGGGGTCATCGCTCGTCGCGGTCTCGTCGGACGCCTGCTTCGACGTGTCCCCGACCGCGGGGAGGGCGGCCTTGAAACCGGACTTCGGAGTCCAGGAACGCCCGTCATCGGCCTGCGCGGCCGGTACGGCGAGAGCGGAAAGAACGATGGCACCGGAAACGCCGGCCACCGTGGCACGAATTCGCATATGTCCCCAACGAAAGGGGGCCCGGGGCAGGGCCCCGCCGGACCCGGATGATCCACGAGCCGAGTGACTCACTAGAACGGACACGCGAATTGGGGCGATGGTTGTACGCACGGTCCGGCCAGGTCGGAACCTGTTTCTGCATCAGGGTGACCCGCAGCGCCATCAGAAGACGTCACGCGCTGACGCCTCCGGAACGCGACCGTCGCCGCCGTGCCCGCATCCGATGTACAGCTTGAGAACGGCGTCTCAGTGCGCCCGCGCCACCCTCTTCGCGATCTTCCGCGCGTCCAGGGCCATTTCGCGGAGCATCCCGCTGATCGGGTTGGTGAAGCCGGTGAAGTAGAGGCCCGGCGCCTGCTTCGGCGTGCGGGCGCCGTGGACGAGCGGGCGGCCCCGCGCGTCCAGCACGTCCAGGTGGCCGAGCAGCGGCTCCAGGGCCCGGGTGTAGCCGGTCGCCGTGATGACCGTGTCCGGGGTGAGGCGGGTGCCGTCGGCGAGGACCACCGCGTCCTTCTCGAAGGAGGCCACGGCCGCCACCGGCACCACCGTGCCGGTTTTCACCGCGTCGATCAGGCCGACGTCCTGCACCGGGATCGCACCCTCGCGCACCCGTGAGTAAAGGCCCGACTCCGGCCGGGGCAGCCCCTTCGCCGACAGGTCCGGTACGGCGATCCGCGCCATCACGGACCCCGCCCGGTCCACCAGCCACACCGGCAGCCGGCGGACCAGGATGCCGGTCGCCTGCGCGGGCCAGCCCGCCGTGGAGCGGCGCACGATGTGCGGAGCCGTACGCACCGCGATCCGCACCCGCGAGGCGCCGCCTTCCGCCAGGTCCGCCGCGATCTCGGCCCCCGTGTTGCCGATGCCGACCACCAGGACGTCCTTGTCGGCGTACGGGGCCGGGTTCCGGTAATCCGCCGCGTGCAGCAGCTCGCCGGTGAACGTGTCGCGGCCCGGCCACTCAGGTATGCGCGGCGTGTGGTTGAAGCCGGTCGCCACGACGACCGCGCGGGCCCGCAGGATGCGGCCGCCGGTGGCGGTCAGCTGCCAGTCGCCGGAACCGTCGGGAGCCGGGGCGATCCGGGTCACCTCGACGCCCGTCACCACCTCCAGCTCATGGTGCTCGGTGTACTTCTCCAGGTACCGCACCACGTCGTCCCGGCCGACCCACCGGCCGAACTTACGCGGCATCTTCAGCCCCGGCAGCGCCGACCACCGCCGCGTGGTGTGCAGGTGCAGCCGGTCGTAGTGGCCGCGCCAGGAGGCGCCGACCCGGTCCGCCTTCTCCAGGACCACCGCCCGTACGCCTCGGTCGCGGAGCGCGGCTGCGGTGGCGAGGCCGCCGGGGCCGCCGCCGATGACGTAGACGGGGCGGTCGTCCGTACGGTCGGTGAGCGCGACGGCGTCGGTACTGCCGGTGGGGGACGGGCTGTTGGGCATGGTTCGGAGCGTAATCGCCCGCTCTGTTGATGGGTCTCGGTCAAGGTGGGAATCGATTGCGAATTGATCACGAGGGGCGTGATGTGGCGGTTGCGCACCCTTCGCTCTCCTGCCTCATCTAAGGTAAGGCTAACCTTGCTTAGGTTGGTGCGGGGTGATCATCGGGGGGCCCTCGCGCGGTGCGGTGCCGCGCGCCCGCCCGGCGGTCGAAGGGGTGGGACGTACATGAACGGCAGACAGGTCCGGACTCGGTTCAAGGGCGCGGCGCTCGCCGTCGCCGGACTCCTCGCGCTCACCGCCTGTGGTGACACGGCCGCCAAGGGCGCCGGGACCGGCGAGAGCGACAAGGCCGCCTCGGCCACCCGCTCCGTCGAGCACGACGCCGGTACGGCCGAGAAGGTCCCGGCCCGGCCGCAGCGCATCGTCTCGGTCAGCGTCACCATGACCGGCCACCTGCTCGCCCTCGACGCCCCGGTCATCGCCTCCCAGGCCACCCCGCCCTCGGTCATCACCGACAAGCAGGGCTTCTTCACCCAGTGGTCCGACGCCGCGGCCGAGAACAGCGTCAAGGTCGCCTACCAGGGCTTCGAGCCCGACGTGGAGAAGGTCCTCGCGCTGAAGCCGGACCTCATCATCGGCGCCTCCTCCGGCGCGGAGAACGCCGAGAAGTTCTACGACAAGCTCTCCGTCGTCGCCCCCACCCTCCTCTACCGCCATGACGACGTCTCCTGGCAGGACCTCACCGCCCGCCTCGGCAAGGACCTCGGCCTCGAGAAGCGGGCGACCGAGGTCGTCGCCGCCCACGAGAAGCGGGTCGGCGAGGTCAAGGCCGCCATCACCGTGCCGAAGCAGTCCGCCGCGCTCGTCCGCGACAACCAGTCCGCGATGACCGTCTTCACCCCCGAGTCCGCCCAGGGCCGGCTGCTCACCTCGCTCGGCTTCACCGTCCTCGAACCGCCGGCGGGCAAGGGCCGGACGCAGGGCGGCCGTTCGGACTTCGCCGAGTTCAGCCAGGAGAAGGTGGCCGACACCGCGAAGGACAGCTCGCTCCTCTTCGTCAGCCACACGCCCGAGGAGATCGCCGCCGCCACCGCGCGCCCGGTCTGGAAGGAGCTGCCCGCCGTCGAGGACAAGCGCGTGTACGACCTCGGCCTCGACACCTTCCGGCTGGACTACTACAGCGCGGGCAACCTGATCGACAAGATCGAGAAGGCCTTCGGCTGACGGTGGTCCCCAAGAAGCCCGCCGTGCGCGTACGGTACGCCGCCGGGCTCACGGCGGGGCTGGTTCTCCTGGCCCTCGCCGTGGCCGGCGGCCTCGCCGTGGGCGCGCAGCCCGTACCCCCGGCCGAGGTGCCGGCCGCCCTGCTCGACCCGGACGCGCCGCACGCCTCGCTCGTCCGCGAGGTCCGGATGCCGCGCACGCTCCTCGCCGTCACGGCCGGTGCGGCGCTGGGCCTGGCCGGTGCGGTGATGCAGGGCCTGTCCCGTAACCCGCTGGCCGATCCCGGCATCCTCGGCGTCAACACCGGCGCCGCCTGCGCCGTCGTCGCCGCGACCGTCCTGCTCGGTACGCGCTCGCTCCAGGCCGTCGTCTGGTGGGCGCTGCTCGGAGCGGCGGTCGCGGTGGTGGTCGTGTATCTGCTCGGCGGCCGGGGCGCGGGGCGCGGGAATCCGGAAGGGCTCGTGCTGGCGGGAGTCGCCGTCACCGCCGTGCTCGGGGCGGTGGTCAGCGGGCTCGGCGTGCTGGACGCGGACGCGTACGGAACCTTGCGGATGTGGTCCGTCGGCACCCTCTCCGGCCGTGAACTCCCGGTGTTGTGGCAGGTGTTGCCGTTCCTGCTGGCCGGTGCGGTGCCGGCGCTCACCGTCGCGCCCGCCCTCGACGCGTTCGCGCTCGGCGACGAGGCGGGACGGGCGCTGGGCGTCGCGCCAGGACGCGTACGGCTGCTCGGCACGCTCGCCACGGTGCTCCTCAGCGGCGCCGCGACGGCCGCGATCGGCCCGGTCGGCTTCATCGGCCTGGTCGCCCCGCACGTGGCCCGTCTGCTCACCGGCCCGGACCACCGCCGCCTGATGCCGTACGCGGTCCTCATCGGCGCGGGCCTGCTGCTCGTCGCGGACATCGTGGGCCGGGTCATCGCGCGGCCGGCCGAGATCCAGGTGGGCATCGTGACGGCGTTCGTGGGAGCGCCGGTGCTGATCTGGCTGATCGGCCGCAACCGGTCCGCCTCGCGGAAGGCGGTGGCGGCATGAGTGTTCTCGGCAAGCCCGTGACCGTACGCGCCGGCCGGGCCCTCTCCCTCCGCGTACGCCCCCGCCCTCTCGCCACCACCCTCCTCCTGGCCCTCCTCGCGGCGGGCAGCGGCGCCCTCGCACTCACCCGGGACGGTCTCGTACCGCCCGCAGAGGTGCTCGCCGCCCTGTTCGGCGCGGGCTCGGAGCAGGCCGCGTTCGTCGTCCTGGAGCTGCGGCTGCCCCGCGTGGCCCTCGGGCTCGTCGTCGGCGCGGCACTCGGCGCGGCCGGCGCGCTGTTCCAGCAGCTCTCCCGCAACCCGCTCGGCAGCCCGGACATCGTCGGCTTCAACTCCGGTGCGGCGACCGGTGCTTTGCTGGTCCTGCTGCACGGCGACCCGGCGTACGTGGCGGTGGGCGCGGCCGGAGGCGGGCTGGCCACGGCGGTGATCGTCCAACTCCTGGCCCGACGCGGCACGTTCCGGGGCAACCGGCTCATCCTCGCCGGGATCGCGGTCGGTTCGCTGCTGGCCTCGGTCAACGCGTACCTGCTCACGCGAGCCGCTCTGGACCACGCCCAGTCGGCCCAGCTCTGGCTGATCGGCAGCCTCGGCTCCACCGAACGCCACCAGATCCTCCCGGCTCTCCTCGCGTCGGCGGCCCTGCTCCTGCTCGCTCTCCCGCTGGTCCGCCGCCTGGACCTGCTGGAGATGGGCGACGAGGCGGCGGGCGGTCTGGGCATCGACGCGGGCCGCACCCGCGTACTCGTCCTCCTGGTCGCGGTCGGGCTCGGCGCGGTGGCGGTCTCGGTGGCCGGCCCGATCGTGTTCGTCGCCCTCTGCGCACCGCAGTTGGCCCGCCGCCTCGGCCGCGGTACGGGGACGGGGCTGCTGCCCGCCGCCGCGATGGGCGCTCTGCTGCTCTCCGCCTCCGATCTGGTGGCGGTCACGCTGCCGACGGCGGGCCCGCTGCCGGTGGGTGTGGTGACGGGCGCGCTGGGCGGTGTCTACCTGGCGTGGCTGCTGGGGCGCGGGCGGCGGCGCTGAGGACCATGCGGACCTCTTGCGCGGGCGGCCCGCATCCGCTGAACTGACGTACCGTCAGAAAGCGACGAATGGAGGGCCGATGCAGACGATCTGGCTCAGCGGTGCGGAGTGGCTCGCCGTCCTCCGTATAGGCCTCGGCCTGTGGTGGCTGGAGAGCTGGCGGCACAAGGACCGGAAGGGCTGGTTCGAGCGGGGCACGGGGATCGCCTGGGCGGCGGACGTCGCGGGCAAGCACCGGTGGGGCGCGGTGGCTACCGGCTTCCGGCGGGTCGTCGAGCCGCGCCCGAAGCTGATCGCGTACGTCGTCGTCTACGCCGAACTGGCACTGGGCCTGGGCCTGGTGACGGGCTTCCTGACCCCGATCGCCCTGGTCGCCGGTCTCCTCCTCAACCTGCTCTACCTGGTCCTGATGATCCACGACTGGGCCGAGCAGGGGCAGAACGCGATGATGGCCCTGATCTCGCTGGTGGCCCTGTTCGCGATGGCCTGGCAGACGTGGTCGCTGGACGCGGCGTTCGGGTTGTTCCTGTGAGGCCCCCGGAGCGTGCGGCGGGCCCGCGCTTCGACCTGCCCGAGCCGGACGCCTTCACCCGGCCGTACTGGGACGCGGCGGGGGAGGGGCGGCTGCTGATCCGGCGGTGCGGCGGGTGCGGGCGGGCGCATCACTACCCGCGCGAGTTCTGCCCGTACTGCTGGAGCGAGGACGTGGAGTGGGAGCGCGCGAGCGGTCGGGCGACGCTCTACACGTGGTCGGTCGTCCACCGCAACGACCTGCCGCCGTTCGGGGGGCGCGTCCCGTACGTCGCCGCCGTCGTCGACCTCGCCGAAGGGCCGCGGATGATGACGGAGGTCGTGGAGTGCGCGCACGCCGACCTCCGTATCGGGATGGGGCTGACGGTCACGTTCCGGGAGGCGGGCGAGGCCGTACCGGTCTTCCGCCCCGGCGGCTGAACCGGCCGCCCGGACCACGTTCCTGGGCCGCGCCCCGGCTGGTGCCACCGTCATCAGCGCCTGATCACAGCCCCGGCGCACCCCACACCGGGAACCACCGCGACAGGTCCTTCTCCACCCGCAGTTCGTCGCCGAGAGCGCCCCGCACCTGGAGTTCCAGCTGGTTGTCCCGCTTCTCGGCCCCGCCGGGGAGCGGGGCGAACGGGTAGAACGTGCCGCGCTTGTAGAGGTAGACGAGCGCCAGCGCACGCCCCGCCGCGTCCCGGAAGCCGATCAGCGAGCAGAGCAGGTGCGGGCCGAAGCCGCCGTCCTGGAGCAGGGTGTTCACCGCGTGCAGGTCGTTGACCAGGCCCGCCGTGTCGTCGGCCGGGTGGGTGGCGAGGAGCCAGGTGTAGCCGTACGCGTCCCGGCTGAACTCCACCGGGATGCCGCCGCGCTCCGTGTCCGCGTCGAGCAGCTCCCGTACGTCCTCCTGGAGGCGCGCGAAACCGCCGCCTTCCACGCCCGCGAAGCAGACCGAGCCGAGGCCGGTCGGCGTGAAGCCGGTGGCGGCCTGGAGGGTGAGGGCGGCGGAGGGGACGGCGAAGAGCTGGTCGAGGTCGGGGCGGACGGGTTTGCTGCGGCCGAGGATGGCGTCGAGCAGGCCCACGGAGAGGCTCCTTAACGGGACAGGTCGGTGGAGATGCGGGACAGCTGGTCCAGGCGCTGTTCCAGCGTCGGGTGCGAGGAGAACAGCCGGCCCAGGGACTCCTTCGCGGAGAACGCGGGCATGAAGTAGAACGCGTTGTACGGCTCCGCCTTTCGAAGGTCCTCGGTCGGGATGCGGGCCATCTGCCCGCTGACCTTCGTCAGGGCCGAGGCGAGGGCGGAGGGCCGGCCGGTGAGGAGGGCGGCGGCGCGGTCGGCGGAGAGCTCGCGGTAGCGGGAGAGCAGCCGGGTGAGCAGGAAGCTGATCGCGTACACGACGGCGCTGATCAGCGGGATCAGGAGGAGCAGGATGCCCGCCGGGTCGTTGCCGGGGCGGCTGCGCGCGAAGCCGCCCCAGAGCGCGATGCGGGTGATGATGCCGGCCAGCACGCCGAGGAACGAGGCGATCGTCATGACGGCGACGTCCCGGTGCGCCACGTGCGACATCTCGTGCGCGAGGACGCCCTCCAGCTCCTCCGGTTCCAGTCTGCGCAGCAGGCCCGTGGTGGCGCAGACCAGGGCGGTCTTCTCGCTGCGGCCGGTGGCGAACGCGTTCGGTACGTCACTCTCGGCGATGGCCACCTTGGGCTTCGGCATGTCCGCCAGCGCGCAGATGCGGTCGATGGTGCCGTGCAGCTCGGGGGCCTGCTCGGGCGTGACCTCGCGGGCGCCCATGCCGTACGCCGCGATGCGGTCGCTGAACCAGAACTGCGCGATGAACAGGCCGCCCGTGATGATCAGGATGATCGGCCAGGAACCGCGCAGGGCCGCGAGGAGCACGCCCACGAAGACGACGTACAGCAGGCCGATCAGGAACATGGTGGTGACCATGCGACCGGTCAGGCCCCGGTCCGGGGCGTAGCGGGAACGGGCTCGTGGCATCGGTACCTCCAGCGACTCGCCTTCCTCCCATAGTGCCCCCTTCTTGTTGAAACCGGGTTAAGGGGGAGGAGGAGGCGCCTTGGCCGCTACCGGCCCGGTGACTTCCCCGTCGCCGAGAAGGCTCACATGCACACCATCGAGCTGCCCGTCTGGCACCGTGAACAGGATCTGAAACCGGCCGACCAGTACGTCAGCGCGGCCAGGAAGATCAGCGAACACCACAAGGAGCTTCTGTGACCGTCTCCTCCGACCTCGCCCGAACCCTGACAGAGGAGGCAGAAGCCGAGGGCATCACCACCTTCGTGGCCGCGTCCGTCGTCACCTACGCCGACCGCGTCCTCCTGGTCCGCCGCAACCCGGACGACTTCATGGGCGGCCTGTGGGAAATCCCCTCCGGGCACGTGGACGCCGGGGAGAGCATCCTGGACGCGGCCCGGCGGGAGAACACGGGAGGAGACCGGCTTGACCGTCTCCTCCGTGGACCGCTACCTCGGGCACTTCGACTACGTGAACAGTCGCGGTACCACCACACGCCAGTTCAACTTCGCCGTCACCGTCGCCGAGACCGGGCCGGTCGTCCTGACCGAACACGACCTGCATCGGTGGGCGGCCCCGACCGGTGATCTGCCGGGCGTCACCGACGGCGTACGGAGGATCCTGACCAGCGCATAGGAAAGGGGCGGCCGAGCGGGCCGCGTGGTGTGCGGCTCGGGTCGGCCCGCCACGATCCGGCAGGGACGCTTCTCAGGGCCAGAGCAGTTCGCGCGTCCAGATCCCGGTGCCCGCCTCCGTACGGCGGTAGCGGAGCCGGATGTGCCGCCGCCGGGCGTCGCCCTGGAAGAACTCCACCTCGGCCGGCTCGACCACGTACCGGGTCCAGGTCGGAGCCTCGGTGTCCGGTTCCGCCTGGGCCCGTTCCCAGGCCGCGTCGGCCGTTCGGTGGAGGGTGTCCACCGACTCCACGACCTCGCTCTGCGCGCCGGTCAGCGCGGCGGCGAGGGCTCCGGTGGACCGGGCGTGCAGGTCGGCGTGGCTCTCGGCCGGGGTGCAGCGGAGGACGGGGCCCCGGACCCGTACCTGGCGGCCCGGAACCGGCCAGTAGAAGCCGAGCGCGGCGTACGGGCGGGCGGCGAGCTGGTGGCCCTTGGCGCTGGTGGCGTGGCTCGCGAAGTGGAAGCCGCGCTCGTCGGCGCCGTGGAGGAGCAGGGTGCGTACGTCGGGGAGGCCGTCGGCGTCCGCCGTGGCGAGGGTCATCGCGTGCGGCTCGGTCTGCCCGGCGGCCACGGCGTCCGCGAACCAGGTGTGGAAGAGGGGGAGGGGCGCGGGCGGGGCGGTCGCCGGGTCGAAGGCCGGCAGCTCGGTGTCCCAGACGCGCTGGGCGTGGAGGAGGTCGGTGAAGGGGCGCGGGGCGGGTGCGGCGGCTTCGCTCATGGGGCCATTCCACCTGATCCCCAGCCGTTGCGGGTCGGCCTGATCCCCGGCCGTTGGGGGTCCGTCGGGCCCCGCCCCCTGAAGCCCCCCTCACCCCCGCCCCAGCACCACCGTCCCCGACGAGCAGAACCAGCCGCCCGTCCCTGATGCCACCGCCAGCTCCGGCAGGCGGCCCCCGGCCTTGTGGACCTGGCGGGTCCCGGCCTCGCCGCGCAGTTGACGTACCGCCTCCACCAGCAGGAACAGGCCACGCATCCCCGGATGGCAGGCGGAGAGGCCGCCGCCGTCCGTGTTCACCGGCAGCTCGCCGCGCAGGCCCGTGCGGCCCTTCTCCACGAACGCGCCGCCCTCGCCCTTCGCGCAGAAGCCCAGGTCCTCCAGCGTCACCAGCGTCATGTACGTGAACGCGTCGTAGATCTCCGCCAGGTCGATGTCCGAGGGGCGCACCCCGGCCCGCTCGAAGGCCAGACGGCCCGAGACGGCGGCCGGGGAGACCGTGAAGTCCTCCCACTCCGACATCGTGGAGTGGGAGGTGGACTCTCCGGTGCCCAGGATCCACACCGGCGCCTTCGCCGTGTCCGGTACGTACTCCTCCGCCGCCAGCAGCACCGCGCAGCCTCCGTCGCTCCGGAGGCAGCAGTGCAGCTTGGTGAACGGGTCCGCGATCATCGGGCCGGAGAGGACATCGTCCACCGTGATCGGGTCCCGGAACATCGCGTCCGGGTTCGCCGCCGCGTTCGCCCGGGCCGTCACCGCCACCTCGGCCAGCTGCTCCAGCGTCGTGCCGTACGCGTGCATGTGGCGGCGGGCGGCCATCGCGTACTTGGCGATCAGCGTGTGTCCGTACGGCACCTCGAACTGGAGCGGTCCGCGCGAGCCGAACGACAGGTTCGACGTGCGCCGGCCCGCCTTGATGTCGGCCCGGGCCGTCGACCCGTAGACCAGCAGTACCGCCCGCGCCCGGCCCGCCGCGATCGCGTCCGCCGCGTGGGCCGCCATCACCTCCCAGGTCGCGCCGCCCACCGCCGTCGAGTCGACCCAGGTCGGCCGCAGCCCCAGATACTCCGCGACCTCCACCGGCGCCAGCGTCCCGAGCCCGGCGGAGGCGAAGCCGTCCACCACCGAGCGGTCCAGGCCGGAATCGGCCAGCGCGCGCCGGGCCGCCTGGGCGTGCAGGGCGTACGGCGTGGTGTCGTCGACGCGTCCGCACTCCGCGAGCGCGATGCCGACGACGGCGACCTTGCGGGGGACGGCGGCGGCTTTGCGAGGGGCGGCGGCGACCTTGCGGGGGAGGCCGGACGAGGAGGCAGGCATAAATCTGACGGTACATCAGATGGGAGTGCCCGCAAGCGGGTCGTGCGCGTGGGTTCCGTGCACCCTTGTGCGTGCGGGACTCTGGGAATCGGCTTGCTATGCACCTAACATGACGGGCCGTCAGGTCAGGAGCCGCTCCGGTTCCTGAAGGGAGGAGCCCGACGATGGACGCCGCCTTAACCGCGGAACAGGACGAGATCCGCCGCACCCTGCGCGACCTGCTCGCCCGGCACGGCGGACCCGGCGAGGTCCGCGCCGCCGTCCGTACCGCCGAGGGCCACGACCCGGCCCTGTGGCGCCGGCTCGCCCAGGAGCTCGGGCTGCCGGGGCTCGCGCTGCCCGAGGAGTACGGCGGTACCGGCTGCACCGCCACCGAGCTCGCCCTCGCCTGTGAGGAGACCGGCCGCGCCCTGCTGCCCTCCCCGCTCCTGGCCACCGCCGTACTCGCCGCACCCCTGATCACCGCCCTCGGCACCCCGGCACAGCGCGCCGGCCTGCTGCCCCGGACCGCCGACGGGACCCTCACCGCCGCACTCGCCGTCCCCGGTGGGTCGATGGCCACCGCTCTCGGCCTCACCGCCGACAACCGTGCCGGCCACTGGGCGGGCGGCGGACGGGCCGGTGGCGTCCAGGCCCGCTTCAGTGGTGGCGGCTGGCGGCTCTACGGTGAGGCCGAACGGGTCCTCGACGGGCACAGCGCCGGGCTCCTCCTCGTCGCCGCCCACACCGGCGGCTATCCGCGGAGCCGGACGCTCCTCTTCTTGGTGCGGACCCCGTCCGACGGGCTCACCCGTACCCGCCTGACCTCCATGGACGAGACTCGGCCCCTCGCCCGGGTCGAGCTGCGCGACACCCCGGCCGAGCTTCTGGGGGAGGACGAGGCGGCCGACGACGTCTGCGCTGCGCTCGCCGCCACCGGGCGGACCGCCGCCGCCGTGCTCGCCGCCGAGGCGGTCGGCGCGGCGGCGGGCGCGCTGGAGCGGACCGTGGCGTACGCGAAGGAGCGCGAGCAGTTCGGCCGGGCGATCGGGTCGTTCCAGGCGGTCAAACACCGCCTCGCCGACCTGTACGTACGGGTGGAGGCGGCCCGCTCCGCCGCTTACCACGCCGCCCGGGACCCGGCGGCGGGCCCGCTCGCGCTGGCCCAGGCGCTGGAGGCGGCCCGGATCGTGGCCGGTGAGGCCGTACAGCTGCACGGCGGTATCGGCTTCACCTGGGAGCACGAGGCGCATCTGTACGTGAAGCGGGCGGCGGGTGACGAACTGCTCTTCGGGCCCGTACACCGGCTGCGTGACCATGCGGCGGGGCGGGCCGGGCTGTTCGGGGACGTCACGCCGGAGGGGCTTGCTCACGGGGCGCCGGAGGGGCTTGCGCACGGGGTGGCCGTCCGATGACCGGCACCCGTGGCGCCCGGCTGATCCAGAAAGTCTCCTCGACCCGCGCCTTCGCCCGGATCGCCCCGCATGTCGTCCCCGTCATGGACCGCACCGTCCACCGGCTCACCCGGGGCAGGGTGCTGCCGAGCGCCCGGATGCTGCCGGGTCTCGTCCTGACGGTGCCGGGGGCGCGGAGCGGGCGGCTCCGGGTGACCCCGCTGGCCTGTATGCCGGAGGGGGAGTCCGAGAGCACCTGGATCCTCGTCGGCAGCAATTTCGGCCGGACCGGTCATCCGGCCTGGACCGCGAATCTGCTGGCCCGCCCGGACGAGGCCGTCATCAGCTGGCGCGGCCGGTCCATCCCGGTGCGGGCGCGGCTGCTGGAAGGGGCGGAGCGGGAGGAGGTGTGGCGGGTGGCGCTGGGGTTCTGGCCGCCGTACGCGGCGTACCAGGCGCGGGTGGACCGGGAGATCCGGCTCTTCCGGCTGGAGCGGCGGTAGTTCGCCGTTCACCGGGCCCGTCCTGCCGTGGTGTCCGGGAACACCGACGGCGGACCACCGGCAGGGTGCGGGGTGGTCCGCCGTCGGTGAGACAGGACGTGCCGACGGGACGTACCGACAGGGCGTACGGGCGAGGCGTACCGACGGGCTACTTGGCGTGCTACTTGGTGGGCTTCTTGCCGGTGATGCCCAGGTGCACCAACAGGGCCAGGTTCGGGCGCAGTTCGGCCTGCTTCACGCCCCAGGTGGTGAACCCCTTCTGGTGCGAGGCGACCGCCGCGAGCATCGCGACCAGCGAGCCCGCCATCGCCGCGGCGCTGACGTCCTTGTCGACCTTGCCCTTGGCCTGGAGCTCCTTCACCGAATCGGTGAGGGAGTTGGTGACCGAGTTCAGGATCTTCATGCGGATCTTGTAGAACCGCTTGTCCCCTTCGGCCGCGCCGAGGTCGATCACGCGGAGGATCGCGTCGTTGCGGCGCCAGAAGTCGAGGAACCCTTCGACGAGTTCCTCGGCCGTCTGCCAGCCGGCCTTGCCGACCCACGGGCGTCCGGCGACCAGTTCGGTCAGTCCGGCGCCCTCCTTGGCGACCTCCTCGGCGATTTCGAGGACGGCGCCCTCCACATCGGGGAAGTACTGGTAGAAAGTCGCGGGTGAAGTCCCGGCCTTCCGGGCGACGTCGATGACTTTGACGTCCCGGTACGGCGAGGAGCTGAGCATCTCGCTGAGGCAGTCGAGCAGCTTCTGCCGCGTCGCCTGACCGCGTCGACCGGCCACGCGGCCGTCGACGGTGCGTACTTGTCCTGTCATGCCGTCAGCTTACCGAGGGGCGATGGGAGCGCTATTCGGCCGACTGCAAATGGGGAACGCCGCAGGAACGCCGGGGTGCGGGGGGTGTGCGGAGGTATGTGGCGCATGTTTTCGGCCGTTGCGCCGGAGGCCCTGGGGCGCGCGGGCGCCGCCGGACGATTGTGTTATCAACAGCCTGTGGACAACTTCGGTGGACAACTTGCGTCCACCTGGCGATCGCGTCTTCACTATCCGATCAAATGTTCCCTATGGGCCGCTTCGGTCGGCGTTCGGGGCGCGCCGGACCGGTCGCGACGTTACGTTGACTGTGACGGGCGTCACTGCGACGGCACCGCAAGGGAACTGCGACGGAAGGACCGGGCCCCATGGCCGCATTCGCGCACTCGGCGCCGTGCTGGGCGGACGTGCAGCTCTCCGACCTGGAGGCGGGCAAGCGCTTCTACGGCGGCCTCTTCGGCTGGACCTTCCGCGCGGGCGACGGCATGCCCTTCGCGGACGCCCTGAGCGGCGGCAGGCTCGTCGCCGCGCTCGCCGCCAAGAAGGACGGGCGGATGCCGACGGCCTGGGGTGTCTACTTCGCCACCGACGACATCCGGGCCACCGTCGCCGCCATCCGCGAACACGGCGGCCAGATCATCACCGACCCGGTACGGGCGGGCCTCGCCGGGATCGTGGCCCAGGCGGCCGACCCCGGCGGCGCGGTCTTCGGCCTCTGGCAGCCGGAGGAGCGCGAAGGGTTCGAGAAGCAGAACGAACCCGGCTCCTTCTGCTGGACCGAGGTCCACACCCGGCAGCCGGAGGCGGTGGACGCCTTCTACGAGAAGGTCTTCGGCTTCCGGGGCACCGACCTGGACGAGGCGGGCAACGACGTCTCCGGCGACGCCGAGGCGCTGGTCGACTTCCGGATGTGGTCGCCCGAAGGCAGCGAACCCGGCCCGGACACCGCCGTCGGCGGCCGCAGCGTCATCACGGACGCGTTCCCGGCCGAGATGCCCAGCTACTTCCTCACCTACTTCACCGTCGCCGACTGCGACGCGGCCGCCGAACTCGCCGTACAGCTCGGCGGCCGGGTCTCCGCGCCGCCCTTCGACATCCCGTACGGGCGGATGGCGGTCCTCCACGACGACCAGGGAGCGCTCTTCGCGGTGCTCCAGCCGAGCGAACTGCTTCCCTGACCCCGCCGCGCACCCTTTGTGGGCGAGAATCGGCCGAAGTGACATGAGACACCCACATCCGCCCCCGGGTTCGCAACCGACGCCCGAGCCAGGAAGAATCAGGGTGCGCACCGCCAGGTGGTGCCCAGCGGTGAGACGCTGCGCAGGCCGGAAATCGCACCGGGCGGTATCGGGCGGGTAATTCGCGGGCTTCGTTCCTGAGGCCCGTACGGGGAGGTGGCAGGCACGTGATGGAGCAGCTGACGCAGCACGACCCGAGACGGATCGGCCCGTTCGAGGTGCTGGGACGGCTCGGGGCCGGCGGCATGGGGCTGGTCTATCTCGCCCGGTCGGCGTCGGGCCGGCGGGTGGCGATCAAGACGGTACGGACCGAGCTCGCCGAGGACCAGCTCTTCCGGGTCCGCTTCACGCGTGAGGTCGAGGCCGCCCGCGCGGTCAGCGGCTTCTACACCGCCGCCGTGGTCGACGCCGACCCCCGGGCCGCCGTGCCGTGGCTGGCCACCGCCTATGTGCCCGCGCCCTCGCTCGAAGAGATCGTCAACGAGTGCGGCCCCATGCCGACCCAGGCCGTACGGTGGCTGGCCGCCGGGATCGCCGAGGCCCTCCAGTCCATCCACGGCGCCGGGCTGGTCCACCGCGACCTGAAGCCCTCCAACGTGCTCGTCGTCGAGGACGGCCCGCGCGTCATCGACTTCGGCATCGCGTCGGGCGTCTCCAACACCCGCCTGACCATGACGAACGTCGCCGTCGGCACGCCCGCGTACATGTCGCCCGAGCAGGCCCGCGACTCGCGCAGCGTCACCGGCGCCAGCGACATCTTCTCGCTCGGCTCCACCCTCGTCTTCGCCGCCACCGGCCACGCCCCGTACCACGGGGCCAACCCGGTCGAGACGGTGTTCATGCTGCTGCGCGAGGGGCCCGACCTGGAAGGGCTGCCGGACGACCTGCGGCCGCTCATCGACTCCTGCATGCAGACGGACGCCACCCGCCGGCCCAGCCCCGCCGACCTCCAGGCCCAGCTCGCCCCGCACCTCTTCGCCTCCGGCAGCGACGACAGCGGTACGGCGTCGGCCTGGCTGCCGACCCCGGCGACGGCCATGATCGAACGGCGCCGAGGAGGCGGCCGCACCGCCCCGCCCGCGCCCTCCGCGCCTCCGCCGCGCCCTCCGCAGCCTCCACGCGCCCCGGAGCGTGCGCCGGACCGCGTTCCCGATCGTGGACCCGAGTGGCGCGGCGGGAACGACCTGCGCTCGCCGTCCCCGCTCTCCTCCTCGCCCCCGGCACCCGACAGCGGGCCCGTCCACCTGCCCGGGGCCAAGGCGCCGATCGGTCCCGGGCCGAAGCTGGGTGAGGTCCGGGGCGCCGCCGCCGCGCATCCGGCGGCCGCGACGGGCTGGGTCCGTCCGCCCGCGGGGCTGAACGGCTCGGCCGCCGGTGCGTCCCCGGCGCCCACCGCACCCGTACCGGCTCCGGGACCTGCCCCGGACGCCTCGCCCGCCGCGCCGGACCGGTGGCGGCCGTGGCGCTTCCGCATGTCCAACGACGTGTGGGGGACGCCGGTCGTCTCCGGTGACCTGCTGTACGTGACGTCCTTCGAGATCCACGCGCTGGACGTCGGCAACGGGCGCCGCCAGTTCAAGACCCGGGACGTGGCGTGGGCGATGGCCGTCGAGGGCGGCCGCATCCACGCCTCGGACGGCCCGTCCCTGTACGCGCTGGACGCGGCGTCCGGCGCCGAGCAGTGGCGGCTCCGGACCGACGCCTGGGTGTACGCGCTCAAGGCCGACCGGGGCACGGTGCTGACCGCGACCCGGGGCGGCGGGGTGCAGGGGTGGGAGGCGTCCAGCGGCGACAAGCTGTGGGAGATCACCGGAGCCCAGACCGACTTCGAGACGGCGGAGGCGGCGCCGGTCATCCACGACGGCACGGTCTACGTCTGGCAGGACGCCCGGCTCCGCGCGCTCGACGCCCGTACGGGCCTGGAGAGATGGTCGTACCCGATCGGCGACGCGGCCTCCTGCGGCGGCGTCCCGGTCCGGGTGACGCCGGCGCCCGACGGCTACGTCTACATCGCGGCGGGCACCCGGGTGCTGGCCGTGGACGTCTCCTCCGGCCGGGTGCGGTGGCACTTCGAGTCGCCGGCGGTCTTCCTCTCGCCGCCCGCCTTCGCGCCGGGCCCGGCGGTGACCGGGGGCGGGGTCTACCTCGCGGACTACCTCGGCACGGTGTACGCGCTCGACGCGACGACCGGCAAGGACCGCTGGCGCATCGCCACGGAGGCGCGGGCCTCCCTGGAACCGGTCCTCGTCGCCGTGGGCAACGTCCACGTGGGCAGCGGCAGCGCGCTCTACACCCTGGACGCGGTCACCGGCACCCCGAAGTGGCGCTTCGCCGCGGGCGGCGACGTGGTGGGCTCGCCGGTCGTGGCGGACGGCCGGGTCCACTTCGGCTCGGCGGACCACGTGCTGTACACGCTGGACGCGGCGGGCGGCCAACTCCGCTGGAAGCTGGCGACGGGCGGCGAGATCACGGGCTCGCCGGTGGCCCAGGCGGGTGTGGTGTACGCGTGCAGCAAGGACCGCTGCGTGTACGCGCTGGACGCCCTGAAGGGCACGGGCACGGGAAACAGGGCCCGCACCTGAGCGGTCCCTCCGGGTCCGTCCTCCATCGCCGGACGGGCTTGATTTTGACCGCCGGGCGGACATATCCAGCCCGTCCGGCGTGTGAGGACGGAACCCTCGACACGGGGCACCGTCACCCCTCCGGCGGCCGCCGAGGCGGATGCACCGGGTCCCGGGGGTCCCCGGGCTCCGGCGCGGCCTGCGGATACGACCCCGTACGGGGGGCATGGGGATCCGGCCCCGTGTAGGGATCCACCTCCGGCTCCGGCCAGGGCGACGTGTTCGTCGACATCCCCGGCTCCTGCGTGGGCGGCCACATGTCCACCTGATCCGCCGCCGGCGCGGCGTACGGCTCCACCGGCACCCGCTCCCGCCGCCGGCGCCCCTTCATCAGCACCGCCCCGATCAGCATCAGCACGCCACCCGCGGCCGCGTTCGCCACCCCCACCCCCACCCCGTCCCCGCCCACCGTCAGCGACCCCGCCGCCTGCCCCTGGCGGACCATCCACAGGACCGTGAAGCCCAGCACCACCAGCCCCGCGAGCCCGACGACGAGCCGCGACCGCAGCATCACCCCCAGCACCACCAGCGCCGCCGCCCCCAGGAGCGGCAGCAGCATCGACACCAGCACCCCCGACTCCGTGGCGGTGATGCCTCCGAACAGGTCCTCCACCCGGTACTCCCGCCCCGTCCGGCCCCCGTACCAGTCGCGGAACGGGCTCAGCACGGCCGACGCCGCTCCGGCCAGCGCGACGAGTGAGCCGAGGATGGTGCGGATCATCGTCAGCCTCCAACGGCGTACGGCGAACACCCCCCGCACGCCCGACGCTACGCCGGGACGATCACCCCCGCCACGCGGACGCCGCCGGCCGCCCCGAGGATGCCCGGCCCCGCGGATCATGACGTGACCGTGACAGGGTCATGACCTAGGTGTCGGACCCGTCCGGCATGCTGTCGGACGAACAGCACGGGAAACGACGGCACACGACAACACACGAGGAACGACACAAGGGGGGCTGCATCCATGATGCGGCGACAGATCAAGCTCGCGGCGGTCCTGGTCGTGGTGGTGCTCGCGCTCACCGGATTCTCCACGTCCACCAGCGGCGGCAAGGGCAGCAAGAGCAAGGGCAGCAGTTCGGGCGGCGGCTGCTCCAACTCCAAGAAGGGCAACAGCGGTTACCGCCACACCGACTACGGCGACGACGACTACGACGACAACTCCGGCTCCGGATCGTCCGGTTCCACCTACGGAACCCCGACACCCACCGCCACCGACGGCCCCGCCGTCCGCGTGATCCGCTGCGCCCAGCCCCGCAAGGGCAAGCGCAAGGCGGTCACCGCGTCCGTCGTCGAGCTCCGGTCCGGCGACAGCCGCAGTCACGCGTACGAGGTCGACGTGACGTTCTACGACGGGCGCGGGAACATCGTCGACACCGCCGAGACCACCACGACCCTGGACGCCGGCGACGTCCGCAGCCTCACCGTACGGATGGAGAGCCCGCGCCGGGTCTCCGAGGTCAAGCGGTGCGAGGTGACGGCGCAGCTGCTCTGAGGGAAGGTGTGCGGGGCCCGGCGCCGGAGGAACTCACCGCACTCTCGGCTCCCCGCCCGCACCGCCCCGCCGCCCCGCGAACAGCTCCGCCTGCCGCTCCGGCCCCAGGTTCCCCAGCGCGATCAGCGCGGGCGCCTGGGCCATCGCCTGCGTACGGGCGGCCTCCTTCGCCGACCACACCGCCCGCACCGTGCCCTGCACCGCCTCCGTCGGGTACCCGGCGATCACCGCCGCCGCCCGCAGCGCCGCCGCCACCGCGCCGCCCGGCTCCGTCACCTCGCTGACCAGCCCGATCGCGTACGCCCGCGCGGCGCCGACCCGTTCCGCCGTACCCATCAGGGCCATCCGGGCGACCTCCCCGAACGGCATCCGCTGGGCCATCGCGATCGCCTCGTACGCCGAGACCATCCCGTACGTCGTGTGCGGGTCGAAGAAGGTCGCCTCGCGCGAGGCGACGATGAACTCCGCCTCGCCCAGCAGGTAGAATGCCCCGCCGCACGCCATCCCCTCCACCGCCGCGACCACCGGCTTCCACAGGTCGTTCGCCTTGGGCCCGATCCGCAGGAGGGGATCATCGACGGCGTACGGGGACGGGGGCTGCGGGACCTCCACCCCCCGGTCGATCCCGGTGCAGAAGGCGCGGGTGCCGGACCCGGTGAGAACCACGGCCCGTACCGATTCGTCGTACCGCAACTCCCGCCAGAGCGCGGCAAGTTCCCCGGCCGTCTCCAGGTCGATCGCGTTGAGCTTTTCCGGCCGGTCCAGGCAGGCGAGCGCGACCCCGCGCTCCGGGTCCCGCTCGATGCGCAGCGCCACCGCTCACCGCTCCAGCAGCCAACGGACCAGCGTGGGAACACCACTTGGGCCCACCGGGCAGAACACCGCCCGTACCGGCGCGCCGATCCGCAGCCGCGCCGGGTCCACCGAGTTCAGCGGCGCCCCGGCGGACGCGACGACGTTCCCGGCCAGCCGGATGCGCGGAGCCTCCACCAGCTCCACCACCACCGCGTTGTACGGCGCCTGTTCGGCGTAGGCGGGGAGCAGCGGCGGGTGCGGGATCACGTACGACCAGAGCCGGCCGTGCCCGCTCATCAGCCGCCACTCGCTGTCGAAGGAGCCGCAGTGCGGGCAGCACGGCCGGGGCGGGAAGCGGAGTTCGCCGCAGGCGGGGGAGGCGCAGGCCTGGACGCGCAGCTCGCCCCGGGCGGCGTACTCCCAGAAGGGCGCACCGTCCTCGTCGACGACGGGAAGCAACAGTGAATCGTTCACGGCCATGTCCTCAACTCCTCAGCAGTACGGCCGATGTCGGTACGCCCTCGCCCGCCGTGACCAGGCAGGTCGCGGCGTCCGGAACCTGGGCGGTGGACGTTCCGCGCAGCTGTTTGACGCCCTCGGTGATGAGGTTGAACCCGTGGATGTACGCCTCGCTCAGCCCGCCGCCGCCGGTGTTGACCGGCAACCGGCCCCCGGTCTCCAGCGCACCCCCCTCCGTGAACGCCCCGCCCTCGCCGCGCCCGCAGAAGCCGTAGCCCTCCAGGGAGAGCGGGACGAGCGGGGTGAACGCGTCGTAGATCTGCGCCACATCGACGTCGTCCGGCCCGAAGTCGGCCTGTTTCCAGAGCTGTCGGGCCGCTGTCCAGGCGGGTCCGGTGAGCGGGGCGCCGTTCCAGTAGTTGACCATTCCGTGGTGCTGGGCGGGCAGCCCCTGGGCGACGGAGTGCAGATACACCGGCTTCTGCCGGCAGTCGCGGGCGCGCTCTGCGGAGACGATGACGCAGGCCAACGCCCCGTCCGTTTCCAGGCAGTTGTCGAAGAGGCAGAGCGGCTCGCTGATCCATCGGGAGGTCATGTACATCTCGCGGGTCAGCGGACGGTCGTACATGATCGCGGCCGGATTCTGGTTGGCCCGGTTGCGGCAGGCGAGGGCCACGTTGAAGAGGTGGTCGCGGGTGGCCCCGTACTCGTGCATGTAGCGCCGGGCCAGCATGCCGATCTCGTCGGCGGGGCGGAGGAGCCCGTAGGGCCGGGTCCACTGGGCGGGTGTCGGCAGCTGCACGGCGGTGTTCTTCCACGGCCGGGGGCCCGACCCGCGCTTCCGCGACCGCCAGGCGACACCGACGTTCGCCTGCCCGGTGGTGACGGCGGTGGCGAGGTGGGCGAGCGTGGCACACGAACCACCGCCTCCGTAACCGGCCTTGGAGAAGAAGGTGACATCACCGGCGCCGATCGCCTTGGCGACCTCCACCTCGTCGGTCTCCTCCATCGTGTACGAGGCGAAGCCGTCGACCTCCGACGGCGCGATGCCCGCGTCGTCGAGGGCCGCCAGGATCGCCCGGCAGGCGAGCGTCTTCTCGGACTCCGGGAGCCGTTTCGCGAAGGCCGTCTGCCCGATCCCGGCTATCGCTGTCGCGTCCTTGAGCGTCACCATCCGCCAACCTCCCGCACTCCCGCGCCTGCTGACAGCGGCAGAGGCTACCGCTAATCTGACGGATAGTCAGCTAGTGCGGCGGCGGCGGCAGGAAGGCGGGCGCGTGATGCGAGACGACGAGGAGTGGGGCGACGAGGAGTGGGACTCCCTTCCAGGGCTGGTACGGGAGGCGGCGCGGCGGTACGGGCCGGTGGAGGCGGTCGTCGAGGGCCGCACCCGCCTCACGTACGCCGGACTCGGCGCCCGGGTGGAGCGCGCCGCCGCCGCGTGCATGGCCGCCGGGGTGGAGCCGGGCGACCGGGTCGCGATCTGGGCGCCGAACACGCTGGACTGGATCGTCTCCGCGCTCGGCGCGGTGAGCGCGGGTGCGGTGCTGGTCCCGCTGAACACCCGGTTCAAGGGCGCGGAGGCGGCGCACATCCTGCGCCGCAGCCGGGCCAGGCTGCTCTTCGTCACCGGCACGTTCCTGGGCACCTCGTACGTGGCGTCCCTGCGCCGGGCCGAGGTCAGGCTGCCGGACCTGGAGCGGGTGGTGGTGCTGGCGGACACGGCCCCGGAGGACTACACGAGCTGGCCGGAGTTCCTGGCGGCGGGCGAGGGCGTACCGGCCGAGTCCGTACGGGAACGGGCCGACGCCATCCGCCCCTCGGACCCCTCCGACATCATCTACACCTCGGGCACCACCGGCGCGCCGAAGGGTGCGGTGATCACGCATGCGCAGACGCTGCGCGCGTACGCGATCTGGAGCGAGCTGGCGGGCCTGCGCGAAGGCGACCGCTACCTGATCGTGAATCCGTTCTTCCACACCTTCGGCTACAAGGCGGGGATCATCGCCTGCCTGATGCGCGGGGCCACGATGGTCCCGCAGCCGGTGTTCAGCGTGGACACGGTGCTGGCGAACATCGCGGCGGAACGCATCTCCGTCCTGCCGGGCCCGCCCACGCTCCACCAGTCCCTCCTGGACCACCCGGCCCGCGGTGCCCACGACCTGACCGCCCTGCGCCTGGTGGTCACGGGTGCGGCGGTGGTCCCGCTCCGCCTGGTGGAGCGGCTGCGCGGCGAACTCCACATCCCCACGGTCCTCACGGCGTACGGCCTCTCCGAGGCGAGCGGCATCGTCACCATGTGCCGCCGGGGCGATCCGGCGGAGACCGTGGCCACCACGTCCGGCCGGGCGATCCCCGGCACCGAGGTCCGTGTCCTGGCCGGCCCCGGAGAGCCCGGGGAGATCCAGGTCCGGGGCTTCAACGTGATGACCGGCTACTTCGAGGACCCCGACACCACGGCCGCCACCATCACCCCGGACGGCTGGCTCCGCACCGGCGACGTGGGCGTCCTGGACGAGGCGGGCAACCTGCGGATCACGGACCGGATCAAGGACATGTTCATCGTGGGTGGCTTCAACGCCTACCCGGCCGAGATCGAACAGCTCCTCGGCCTCCACCCGGACATCGCCGACGTGGCGGTCGTCGGCGTCCCCGACCCGCGCCTCGGCGAGGTCGGCAAGGCGTACGCGGTCCGCCGCCGGGGCGCCACGGTGACGGCGGACGACCTGATCGCCTGGTCCCGCCGCGAGATGGCGAACTTCAAGGTGCCGAGGGCGGTGGAGTTCGTCCCGGAACTCCCGCGCAACGCGAGCGGCAAGGTGGTGAAGGGGGAACTGCGGGGGCGGAGGTAGGGCCTGCGACTCCGCTTCCGCGGGAGACCGGCCCACCCCGCACCCGCCAGAGGGGCCCGAGCCTCCCCAGGCTCGGGCCCCTCTGCGTACGACGGCCGCGACGGCTCCCCCTCCACGCCACCGTGGCCGCTCCCCCGTACGTACCCCCCGTATCCCCCGTATCCCCGTCGGGAAGGTCTACTTCTTCGGCTTGAGGGGCTCGCTCGTGGCGTGCTGGTCGCCGTTCAGGGTGGCCCCGGCCGGCTCGCCGGTCGCGTGCTGGTCCCCGTTGGTGACCGCACCCGCCGGCTCACCCGTGGCGTGCTGGTCGCCGAGCTTGGAGAGCTGGTCCTTCTTCGTGGTGTCGGCCATGGTGGTCAACTCCTTCTCTTCGTACGTGCGCAGTGGGTTGACGAGGCTCGTCCGGCTGTTCCCCCGTGGACTGCCGGACGAGCCTCTCAGGGCCGCTCACCCTAGTGGTGCGGCCGATGTCGCCCCCGTCTGCCCCCCGACGCGACGGATCGACAGCGCTGAGCATGCCGGGGCGCGATAAACGAACGATGAACGCGCCCGCCCCTCAGGACGCCGTCGTCGTCAGCAGCGACCTGACCTGCGCCGCTTCGGTCGAGCCGAGGGCGTCGTAGAGGCTCAGCGCCTCGTTCCAGCAGACCTGGGCGCGGCGGGTCTGCCCTATGCCGGCCAGGGCGCGCCCCAGCACGGTCAGGACGTTCCCCCGCCGCCAGTCGCCGCCGATGCCCCGCAGCACGGTCAGGGCCAGTTCGGCGTACTGGGCGGCCCTCGCGGGGCGGCCGGAGGCGATCTCGACCTCGGCCAGCCGGAACAGGGCCATCCCCTCCCACAGCCGCTGACGGCTGTCCCGGAATATCTCCAGCGCCTCGGTCAGCTTGTCGGTGGCCGCGGCGAACTCGCCGCTCTGGGTCAGGGCCATGCCGAGGGCGTAGCGGCCGTTCGCACCGCGCAGGGCGTGGCCGAGCGAGTCGTAGATGTCGATGCCGGACCGGGCCAGCGCGATGGCGCTGCCGGTGCGGGCCGTCGCCAGGTGGATGCGGGAGAGGTTGCACAGTGCGCTCGCCTCTCCCGGGAGGTTTCCGTCACTGCGGAACGCCTCGATCGCCTGGTTCAGGAAGGCCTCGCCGTCCTCATGGCGGTTGTGGTAGAGCGCGATGATCCCGCGGGCGTTGGCCGCCCAGCTGCCCGCCAAGAGGTCCTGGGCGGTCTCGGCCAGCTGCATCGCCTCCGCGGCCTCCCGCTCCGCCTGGTCGAACCGGCCGGCCAACTGGTGGGCGTTGGCCAGCGACATGACGGCACGGCTCTCCGAACGGGGGTCGCCGCACCCCCTTGCCGCCTCACGCACCCGCACGGCCGCCGCCTCGTACTGCTTGGCATTCGCGCCCGACTCGCCCAGGTCCAGCGCGGCGTACAGCAGGTCCACCGCGCGCCGCAGCGTGGCCGGCCGGGCCACCTGGCGTACGCAGGCGAGCAGGTTCGTGGCCTCCGAGTACAGCCAGTCCAGCGCCGCGTGCCGGTCGCCGAAGGTGAGGCCCGGGTGGTCCGCCGGCTCCAGGTGGTCCACCAGCCGGTCGCCCGGCCGCTCCAGCGCGTACACCCCCGCCGCCGTGGCCAGGTAGAAGTCCAGCAGCCGCGAGAGCGCCGTCTCGCGCTCCACCGGCGGCTGTTCGTCGCGCTCGGCGCACGCACGCGCGTAGAGGCGTACGAGGTCGTGGTAGCGGTAGCGGCCCGGTGCGGCCGACTCCAGGAGCGAGGTGTCGACCAGCGCCTCCAGCAGGTCCTCCGCCGTGTGCGGCTCCAGGTTGAGCAACGCGGCCGCGGCGGCCAGCGAGATGTCCGGGCCGTCCGCGAGGCCGAGCAGGCGGAAGGCGCGGGCCTGGGCCGGTTCCAGCTGGCCGTAGCCGAGTTCGAAGGTGGCCTTGACCGCGAGGTCGCCCGCCTGGAGCTCGTCCAGCCGGCGGCGCTCGTCCGCCAGCTTGGCGGCGAGGACGGAGACCGTCCAGGTTCGGCGGGCGGCCAGCCGGGAGGCGGCGATGCGGATGGCGAGGGGGAGGAAACCGCAGGCGGCGACCACGTCCAACGCCGCCTCCCGCTCCGCGCCGACCCGTTCCGCGCCGACGATCCGGGTGAAGAGCTGGAGCGCCTCGTCCGGCGACATCACATCCAGGTCCACCAGATGCGCCCCGGCCAGGTCGACCATCCGCACCCGGCTCGTCACCAGCGCCGCGCACCCCGGCGTCCCGGGCAGCAGCGGGCGGATCTGGGCCGCGTCGTGGGCGTTGTCGAGGAGGACCAGGACCCGGCGGCCGTCCAGCGTCGAGCGGAAGAGCGCGGCCCGCTCGTCCAGCGTGTCCGGGATCGCCGAGTCCGCCGTGCCGAGCGCCCGCAGGAACGAGCCGAGCACCGTCTCCGGCTCGGCCGCCCGCGCGCCCGCGCCCTGGAGGTCGACGTAGAGCTGTCCGTCCGGGAAGTGCGGGCGGGCCTGGTGCGCCACGTGGACGGCGAGCGTCGTCTTGCCGACACCGCCGATCCCGGCCAGCGCGGAGACCGCCATCACCGACCCCTCTGCGGTGGCGAGCTGCGCGCCGAGATCCCGCACGAAGGAGTCCCGGCCGGTGAAGTCGGGCACGGTCGCCGGAAGTTGCGCGGGCTTCAACGGCGCGGGCACCGACGCCGGTTCGTCCGCAGGACGGGCCAGCTCCTCGTCGGCCCGCAGGATCCGCTGCTGGAGCTGGGCCAGCTCGGGGCGCGGGTCGACACCCAGCTCCTCGGCGAGGAGCCGCCGGGTGTCCGCGTACACCGCCAGCGCCTCCGCCTGCCGGCCGCTGCGGTACAGCGCCACCATCAGCAGCTCGCGCAGCCGTTCGCGCAGCGGGTGGGCCGCGGTGAGCGCGGTCAGCTCGGAGACGGCCTCCGCATGGCTGCCCACCTCCAGGTCCAGGTCGAGCCGCGCCTCGGTGAGCTGGAGACGCCACTCCTCCAGCCGGGTGCGCTGGTTCTCCGCGTACGGCCCCGGTACGGACGCCAGCGCCTCGCCGTCCCACAGGCCCAGCACCTTGTTGATCAGCGTGCGCGCCTGGAGCCGGTTCCCGCCGGCGCGCGCCTTCTCCGCCTCGACCGCCAGATCCTGCGCCAGCGTGAGGTCGAGCGCCCCGCGCCCGGTCCGGAGCGCGTACCCGCCGGATTCGCTGACCAGGGTCTCCTGGCCCAGGATCTTGCGGAGCCGTGAGGCGTACGTGCGGATCGTGGCCTTCGCCTGCGAGGGCGGGTCCTCGCCCCAGAACGCGTCGATCAGCTCGTTCGCCGTGGCCGTCCGGCCCTCGCGCAGGAGGAGAGCGGCGAGCAGCGCGCGCTGCTGCGGTGAGCCGGAAGGGAGCGCCTCGGCGCCGCGCCACGCCCGTACGGGGCCCAGGACGGTGAACCTGAGGGAGTCGGCGGCCCCCGGTTGTTCCGGAGCGCGCTGCTCCGGTACGCGCACGCGTGGCCCGCGGTCACGGTCCATTGATGCCCCCTGTCCTGCTCGCCTGCCGGCCCGGCCTCGTCAGCGGGTCCTGCCGGTGGTGCCCGTCTCCGTATGTCCCGCCCGTCACCGCGCGTCGGTCCGCCTGCGCGTCGGTCCGCCCGCGAGTCCGTCGACGTGCGGTGTGCCTCCGGATTGCTCGGTACCGCTGGTATCGCGCTCAACAGTCTGCCTTGTCGCGGGCGGGCGCGTCAGCAGTGGGTGACGCTCTGCACAAGCCCTCGACAACGATTCGGGAACCGAGGCCGTGCCCCATCCGTGCCGGCTTCCGCCGCCGCTTCCGTGCACGCCTCCGTGCACGCTAGCTGACGGTTCGTCAGATCAGCGCTACCGTGGAACGCATGGAGACCTTCCCGAAGATCATCTCGGTGGACGACCACACGGTGGAGCCCGCTCATGTCTGGCGGGACCGGCTCCCGTCCAGGTACGCGGACTCCGGCCCGCGCATCGTCCGCGCACCGCTGAAGGAAATGACCTTCATGGGCGGAAAGTTCGCGCCCGTGATGGGCGCGAAGGGCGACGACGGGCCGGTGGGCGACTGGTGGGTCTACGAGGACCTGCACCGGCCGCTCACCCGCCTGGACACCGCCGTCGGCTATGCCAGGGACGAGATCAAGCTGGAGATCATCACCTACGAGCAGATGCGTCCCGGCTCCTTCTCGGTCCCGGACCGCCTCGCCGACATGGACGTCAACCACGTCCAGTCCGCGCTCTGCTTCCCGACCTTCCCGCGCTTCTGCGGCCAGACGTTCACCGAGGCGAACGACCGCGAGCTGGGGCTGCTCGGGGTGCGCGCGTACAACGACTGGATGGTGGAGGAGTGGTGCGGCCCCGAGGCGCACGGCCGCCTCATCCCGCTCACCCTCGTCCCGCTCTGGGACGCGGAGCTGGCCGCCGCCGAGGTCCGGCGCAACGCGGCGCGGGGCGTGCGCGCGGTGGCTTTCTCCGAGATACCTCCCCATCTCGGACTTCCGTCCATACATACGGACGAGTGGGATCCGTTTCTCGCCGCCTGCGACGAGACCGGGACCGTCATCGCCATGCACATCGGCTCCTCGTCGAAGATGCCGTCCACCTCCGCCGACGCCCCGCCCGCCGTCGGCTCCACCATCACCTTCGCCAACTGCTGCTTCTCGATGGTCGACTGGCTGATGAGCGGCAAGTTCGAGCGCTTCCCGAACCTCAAGATCATGTACGCGGAGGGCCAGATCGGCTGGATCCCGTACATCCTGGAACGCGCCGACGTCGTCTGGGAGGAGAACCGCGCCTGGGGCGGCGTCGCCGACAAGGTCCACCGCCCGCCGTCCGAACTCTTCGCGGACCACGTCTACGGCTGCTTCTTCGACGACGCCTTCGGCCTGAAGAACCTGGACGCGATCGGGGTGGGAAACGTCCTGTACGAGACGGACTACCCGCACTCCGACTCCACCTGGCCCAAGTCCCGCGAGGTCGGCGAGGCGCAGATGGGCCACCTGGCGCCGGACGTCGTGGACCGGATCGTGCGCGGCAACGCGATCGAGCTGCTGGGGCTGACGGAGGACGGGCTCTGGGCGGGGCCGTAGAGGCTGTGGGTGCGGGGAGGGGTGCTCCTCCCCGTACCGGCGGTCCCACCCCACGCCTTCACACGGGGTGAAGGTCAAGCGGCCGCCGGGCGCGGATCATGGACCGTATACAGGCAGGAGCCCCGTTCCTCCGCCGAGACGGGGGAGCGGGGCTCCTTGGGTGCTGCTATGTGCGGCCGCGATCGGCCGACCCGGGCAACTAGGCCGGGGTGACGTTCTCAGCCTGCGGACCCTTGGGTCCCTGAGTGACGTCGAAGTTCACGACCTGGTTCTCCTCGAGGGAGCGGAACCCGGACGCGTTGATCGCGGAGTAGTGAACGAAGACATCCGGGCCGCCGCCGTCCTGGGCGATGAAGCCGAAGCCCTTTTCAGCGTTGAACCACTTGACGGTTCCGGTAGCCATAAGCCCTCCTTGGGCCAAAGGGTTGCCCTGCTCCAGAACCTGCAAACAAGTCTGAAAACTACAAAAGCCTGCGGGTTACATGCTCCGCAGGCTCTGTACTGCAAGGGAAACCAAACTGCAACTTGCGGGCGAGCCTAGCACGCGGTCTCCGGAGAGCGGTAGAGGGAAAGATCACTTCACCCGGACGTTTGATCGGCCCGTCGAGCGGCATCGCAGGCCTTCGGCCCCGGCCCTCAAAGGCGCCTCCGCGGTACGCCCGGGGAGGCCTCGGCGAACCGCCTGGAGGCGCTTCGGCGGTACGCCCGGAGACGTCCCGGCCGTCCGCCCGGAGGTGCCCTGCCCGTCCGCCCGGGACGCCCCGGTGGTGCTCGCCGTCGGCGGCGGGTCTAGCCTCGCGATGTGGACAATTCAACCGTCTCAGCCAGCGAAGCCTCGGCCAGTGAGGG
Organism: Streptomyces sp. NPDC101178; assembly: GCF_044767965.1. Taxonomy (NCBI): domain Bacteria; kingdom Bacillati; phylum Actinomycetota; class Actinomycetes; order Kitasatosporales; family Streptomycetaceae; genus Streptomyces; species Streptomyces sp. NPDC101178. The sequence goes on along the minus strand of NZ_JBIWOZ010000005.1, from coordinate 328,174 downwards.
CGACGACCGTCGTAGCCGGCCCCGCGTCGGCCACATCCAGTTCCTGAACTGCCTGCCGCTCTACTGGGGCCTGGCGCGTACGGGAACCCTGCTCGACCTGGAGCTCTCGAAGGACACCCCGGAGCGGCTCAGCGAGCAGCTGGTCCGGGGTGACCTGGACATCGGGCCGGTCACCCTCGTGGAGTACCTGCGCAACGCCGACGACCTGGTGGCCTTCCCGGACATCGCGGTCGGCTGCGACGGGCCGGTCATGTCCTGCGTGATCGTCTCGCAGCTCCCGCTGGAGCAGCTCGACCGGGCCCGGGTCGCGCTCGGCTCGACCTCGCGCACCTCCGTACGCCTGGCGCAGCTGCTGCTCGCCGAGCGCTACGGGGTCCGGCCCGACTACTACACCTGCCCGCCCGACCTCGGGCTGATGATGCAGGAGGCGGACGCGGCCGTCCTGATCGGCGACGCGGCGCTGCGCGCCAACCTGCACGACGCGCCGCGCCTCGGGCTCCAGGTCCACGACCTGGGCCAGATGTGGAAGGAGTGGACGGGGCTGCCGTTCGTCTTCGCCGTCTGGGCGGCCCGCAAGGACTTCCTGGCCGCGCACCCCGAGACGGCGGCCAAGGTGCACGAGGCGTTCCTCGCCTCCCGGGACCTCTCGCTGGAGGAGGTCGCCAAGGTCGCGGAGCAGGCGGCGCGCTGGGAGGCCTTCGACGCGGAGGTGCTGGAGCGGTACTTCACGACCCTGGACTTCCGCTTCGGCCCGGACCAGCTGGCCGGCGTCCGCGAGTTCGCCCGCCGGACCGGCGCGGACACCGGGTACCCGGCGGATGTACGCGTGGAGCTGCTCGGCGGCTGAAAGGGCGAATTCCCTTTCCGGTTCCGGGGCAGGGCAATTGGGGGAGGGGCTGCCGAACAACGCATTCGCGCCTTTTCCCGGGGCGAAATCATCCCCTCCTGCCCGGAGACAGGGGGAATGGTCCAGCCGTTTCCCGGTGACCGCGCCGGTGGCGCCCCCTAGGCTTCGGTCCGAGTCCGGACCGACCGCAGGACTCCCAGCCACACGGTTCTCAGGGGGAGCGCATATGCAGCCGCTGGAAGCGGGCGAACCGCACACCATCGGTGCCTACCGGCTGCTCGGCAGGCTCGGCGCGGGCGGCATGGGCCGGGTCTACCTCGGGCGCAGTGCCGGCGGGCGCACGGTCGCGGTCAAGGTGGTCCACCCGCACTTCGCGCTCGACGAGCAGTTCCGCGCCCGGTTCCGGCGCGAGGTGGAGTCCGCGCGGCGCATCGGCGCGCAGTGGACCGCCCCCGTCCTGGACGCGGACCCGGACGCTCCGGTGCCCTGGGTCGCCACCGGTTACGTCGCCGGGCCGCCGCTCTCCCAGGCGATCACCGAGCACGGGCCGCTGCCGGAGCACGCGGTACGCACCCTGGGCGCCGGTCTCGCCGAGGCCCTCCACGTCGTCCACGGCCAGGGCATCGTCCACCGCGATGTGAAGCCCTCCAACGTGCTGCTGGCCCTGGACGGCCCCCGCCTCATCGACTTCGGCATCGCCCGGGCCCTCGGCGCCACGGTCTCGCTCACCTCCACCGGTGTCTCCGTCGGCTCACCCGGCTACATGGCGCCCGAGCAGATCCGCGGCCGGGACGTCTCCGGTGCGGCGGACGTGTTCTCGCTGGGCGCGGTCCTGGCGTACGCGGCGACCGGCGCGGCCCCCTTCTCCGGCGACTCCTCCGCCGTACTCCTCTACAAGGTGGTCCACGAGGAGCCGGAGCTGGGCGACCTGGAGGGCGAGCTGCGCGAGGTGGTCGCCGGGTGTCTGGCCAAGGACCCGGACGCGCGGCCCGCCCCGGCCGACCTCGCCCGCACGCTGGCGCCGGACGGGGCGGCGGCGATGGTGGCGGCGGGGTGGCTGCCGGGCCGGCTGGTGGGCGAGGTCAGCCGGTCGGCGGTGGCGCTGCTGGACCTGGAACCGCAGGACGCGCCGACGGGCTCGGGCCCGGTGCCGTTCAGCAGCGCGTCGCTGGGGGCGGGGTTCGGCGGTGGACCGGGCGCGGACCCGCACGAGGGCCCGGGCCGCGATTCCCGTACGGGACCGGGCGCTGACCCTCGTACGGGATCGGGCTCCGACCCTCGTACCGGCCCCGACAGCTCCACAGGATCCGGCCTCCTGGGAGTCTTCGGTCCGCCGCTCGTCCAAGCACCCGACACCCCGCCCCCGCCCGGCGTGCCGCCCAGCGTCGGGCTTCCCGGGCAGCGGCCGCACGACCCCCGGTTCTCCGTCACCGTCAGCGCCGACGCGCGGACGAGCACGGGCGCGGGCACCGGCGCGGGTACCGGCTCCGGCGCGCGCCGGAGCCGCCGGGTGAGCTGCACCGTGGCGCTGGCCGTGGCCGGCTCGTTCGTGGTCGTCGCTCTCGGCTCGGGCCTGCTCGACGGCTTCTTCCCGGGCGGGGACGCGGACGGGCGCAAGGGAAGCGACTCCGCGGCCGGCACCCCGTCGCCGTCCGCCACCGCCAAGGCCTCCCAGGACCCGGCCCCGGCCACATCCGGCTCCGCCGGCGGGGAGGAGCCCGCCGTGAGCGAGCTGCCGGAGGCGTTCGTCGGCACCTGGGAGGGCCCGCTCACCGAGAAGACGACCGGTCAGCCGCACGGCACGCTCACCGCGGCCTTCACCGAGGGGAGGAAGGGCACCCAGGTCGTCCGGATGTCCACCACGATCTCCCAGCTCGGCGTCACCGTCACCTGCAACAGCGTCGGCACCCTCACCTCCGGCACCGCACGCGAGCTCAAGGTCCGCGAGCGCACCGACCCGGAGCGCCCCAGCACCCCGGGCCTGTGCACCACCACCGAGGCCGACCTGGTCTTCCGCCTCGCCGACGACGGAACGCTCGGCTACCGCTCGGAGGAGCGCGGCGCGGGCCTGCCGTACGGCGACCTCACCCGGTCCGGCGGCTGACGGCGCAAGGGGCTGGCGTACGCTGGATCGGTCCGAGGATCCTCAAAAAACCGCCGAAAGGTGACAGCCCGGTGACCGAGAAGGCCGATCTCCAGCCCGTCCTCGACCGAGCCGCCGAGGGCGGTCGGATCACTCCGGAGGAGGCGCTGGACCTCTACCGCTCGGCGCCGCTGCACGCGCTGGGCGCGGCCGCCGACGCCGTGCGCCGTCGCCGTTACGCCGGTACGGAGCACATCGCGACGTACATCATCGAGCGCAACATCAACTACACCAACGTCTGTGTGACGGCCTGCAAGTTCTGCGCCTTCTACGCGCCGCCGAAGGACAAGGCCAAGGGCTGGACCCGGGACATCGAGGACATCCTGCGCCGCTGCGCGGAGACCGTCGAGCTGGGCGGCACCCAGATCATGTTCCAGGGCGGCCACCACCCGGACTTCGGCGTCGAGTACTACGAGGAGCACTTCTCCGCGATCAAGAAGGCGTTCCCGCAGCTGGTGATCCACTCCCTCGGTGCCTCCGAGATCGAGCACATGGCCCGGATCTCCAAGGTCTCCGCCGAGGAGGCCATCAGCCGGATCCACGCCGCCGGCCTCGACTCCTTCGCCGGCGCGGGCGCCGAGCTGCTGCCCGCCCGGCCGCGTACCGCCATCGCGCCGCTCAAGGAGTCCGGTGAGCGGTGGCTGGAGATCATGGAGATCGCCCACGGCCTCGGCGTCGAGTCGACCTCCACCATGCTGATGGGCACCGGCGAGACCAACGCCGAGCGGATCGAGCACCTGCGGATGATCCGGGACGTCCAGGACCGTACGGGCGGCTTCCGCGCCTTCATCCCGTACACCTACCAGCCGGAGAACAACAAGCTGAAGGGCCGCACGCAGGCCACGCTCTTCGAGTACCTGCGGATGATCTCCATCGCCCGGCTCTTCCTCGACAACGTGGCCCATATCCAGGGCTCCTGGCTGACCACCGGCAAGGAGGTCGGCCAGCTGTCGCTGCACTACGGCGCCGACGACCTCGGCTCGATCATGCTGGAGGAGAACGTGGTCTCCTCGGCCGGCGCCAAGCACCGGTCCAACCGGCTGGAGATCATCGACCTGATCCGCAAGGCGGACCGGGTCCCCGCCCAGCGCGCCACCACGTACGAGCACCTCGTCGTGCACGACGACCCGGCGAACGACCCGGTCGACGAGCGCGTGGTCTCGCACATCTCCTCCACCGCGATCGCGGGCGGCACGGCCCACCCGGAGCTGAAGCTCCTCAACGCCAACTGACCTATCCATGCTGACGATTCACGCCGCGCCGCTGGTCCTTCCGGTCGGCGCGGCGGCCGTTGTGGAGGGCGCGGTGGCCGTGGACGGCGACCGGATCGCCGCCATCGGCCCGTACGAGGAGGTCGTCGCCGCGCACCCGGCGGCCCGGATCCGCCGCTGGCCCGGCCTCCTCACGCCCGGACTCCGCCAGGACCGGGCCCGCGAGCTGCTCACCCGTTGCTACCACCCGGACCCGCGCGAGGCCGACGAGCTGGGCGAACTGCCGCTGTGCGGCGAGGAGTTCGAGCGGCTCGCGGCGACGATGGACGCGGCCCGGCGGGCGGGCAGCGTACGGCGCGGACTCCAGCGGATGCTGCGGCACGGGACCACGCAGGTGGTGGGGCCGTTCGGGGCGGAGGATCCGGCGCTGCGGACGGCGCTCGCCCGGTCCGGGCTCGTGCAGACCCCAGGGCAGCCGGTCCAGAGCCCGGGGCATCCGGTCCAGATCCAAGGACGGCCGGTCCAGGGCCCAGGGCGGCCGGGAGACGGCCTGCCGGACCTGGATCCCTTCGCGGCCGGCGGTGACCTGGCCGCCACCGCCCACGGCCCGCTGACCGTGGGCGGCCGCGCGGACCTCGCCGTCTTCGACGTGGCCGACGAGGCGGCGCTGCGCGCGGGCGGGGCTCGGCGCTGCGTGGCGACGGTGCTCGCGGGGCGGCTCGTGCACCGCGCCCGCTGAGCCGCTTCCGTACAAGGGCCGCGAGGGGTCACGAGGGGCCATGAGGGCTTACGGCACCTTCGGCCCGCCCGGACAGCGCCCCCTGGCGTCGTACGGCCAGGCGTTGGCCACGCACCCCTTCCGCCCGTCGATCTGCTGCATCATCGCGGGCAAGCTCCTTACAGCACACCGGTGTCCGGGGCCGCTTCGCGAGCCCGGCCGGTGGGACGGAACGTCTCACTCCGCGGTACGAACCTGGTGGAGCGCGGAGCGCCTGTGCTAGAACAACTGCCGTGACAGTCGATCGTTTTCTGGTGGAGTGCCTCCACATCGATCTCTGCCGTGTGTCCAGCGCTTCCTGTTGTTGAAGCCCTGCTCGCGGCATCCTCAGTGATGCCCTGACACGTTGACATGGTGACGCGCTGACGTTCTCGCGCTCGCTCCCCTCCTGTGTGCACACCCGTCGGCCGGCCTTTCGGCGGGCCCACTCTCCTTGCCTCCCGGCGGTCACCCGCGCCCGGCTTGTCGCCAAGCCCGTTGGTCTGCCCTGCCCTTGTCCCCGGAGCCCTCCATGACCACGCCCACTTCCGTACGGAAACGGGCCGCCGACGCCCCCGCCCCTGCCCCGGCGCCCGCCGGAAGCCGGCGGCCGGAGCGCGGTGCGCGCCTGCGCCGCGTCGGGCTCCGCCTCGTCGCCCTCGCCGCGCTCCTCGCGCTCTGGCAGCTGGTGATCGTGCTCCAGCTCTGGTCACCGGTGCTGGTCCCCTCGCCCGCCGCCGTGTGGCGTGCGCTGCTGGAGACCTCCGGTACGCACGACGGCGTGCGCGGCTACCAGGGCCACACCCTGATCGAGCACCTCGGCATCAGCCTGCGCCGCATCTTCATCGGAGCCGGTGCGGGCGTGGTCGCGGGACTCGCCGTCGGTGTGCTGATGGGGACGCTGCCGTGGGTACGGGTGGTGCTGGAGCCCGCCGTGGCGTTCCTGCGCACCCTGCCGCCGCTCGCCTACTTCAGCCTGCTGATCATCTGGTTCGGCATCGACGAGGCGCCCAAGCTCTGGCTCCTCGCCATCGCCGCCATGCCGCCGGTCGCCGTGGCCACCGCCTCCGCCGTGGCGTCCGCCCCGACCGCGCTGGTCGAGGCGGCCCGGGCGATCGGGGCCAGGCGCGGGCAGGTCGTGACGTCGGTCGTGCTGCCCTCCGCGCTGCCCGAGATCCTCGTCGGCGTCCGCCTCGCCTTCGGCATCGCGTACTCCTCGGTGGTCGCCGCCGAGACGGTCAACGGGCTGCCGGGCATCGGCGGCCTGATCCGGGACGCCCAGCGCTACAACCAGTCGGACACGGTCGTCCTCGGCCTCTTCGCCATCGGCATCTCCGGCCTGCTCATCGACGCCGGGCTGCGGGTGCTGTCGGACCGGCTCGCCCCGTGGCGACGCCATGCGTAGGCCCCCACGCTCTCCCTTCCCTCTCATCCCCTCCCGTACGAAGGAAACACACATGGCCGGAACACGCGGTTGGCTCCGCCTCTCCTCGATCGCCGCGGCACTCGGAGCCCTGCTGGTGGTGACGGCCTGCGGTGAGGGCGGTTCCGGCGACGAGGGCAAGGCCGGCGGCAAGACGATACGCATCGCCTACCAGGCCTTTCCCAGCGGCGACCTGATCGTCAAGGAGAAGGGCTGGCTGGAGAAGGCGCTGCCGGGCTACGACATCAAGTGGACGAAGTTCGACTCGGGCGCCAGCATCAACACCGCCTTCGTGGCCGGTTCCGTGGACCTCGCGGCCATCGGCTCCAGCCCGGTCGCCCGAGGGCTCTCCGAGCCGCTGAACATCCCGTACGAGGTCACCTGGGTGCTCGACGTGGCCGGGGAGAACGAGGCGCTCGTCGCCCGTAACGGCTCCAAGGTCTCCTCCGTCAAGGACCTGGAGGGCAAGAAGGTCGCCACCCCGTTCAGCTCCACCTCGCACTACAGCCTGCTCGCCGCGCTCGACCAGGCCGGGGTGGACGCGTCGAAGGTGCAGCTGCTCGACCTGGAGCCGCAGGACATCCTGGCCGCCTGGACACGCGGCGACATCGACGCCACGTACGTCTGGCTGCCGACGCTGGAGGAGCTGAAGAAGACCGGCAAGGTGCTGGTCTCCAGCCGTGAACTGGCCGCCGCCGGCAAGCCGACCCTCGACCTCGGTGTCGCCTCCACCGGCTTCCTCAAGGCCCACCCCGACGTACTGCCCGCCTGGCGCACGGCACAGGCGCAGGCGCTCGACCTGATCCACGACGACCCGGACGCGGCCTCCGCCGCCGTCGGCAAACAGCTCGGCATCAGCCCGGCCGAGGCGGGCGCCCAGCTCCAGCAGGGCATCTTCCTCAAGCCGGCCGAACAGGCCGACGCCAAGTGGCTCGGCACGCCCGGCAAGGTCGGCGGTCTCGCGGACAACCTGCACAGCGCGGCGCAGTTCCTGGTCGACCAGAAGCAGATCGACGCGGCGCCCAACCTGGAGAAGCTGCGGAAGTCCATCCACGTGGAAGGGCTCACCGATGCCGTCTCTCCCTGACACGGACCAGGCTCCGGACGCCGCGAAGGTTCCCCGGGAACGCGATGCCGCCGCCGTCGTCTCCGTACGCGGCGTCGAGCACAGCTACGGCGGCAGCCGGGGCACGGACGGCGTGACGGCTCTCGGGCCGGTCTCCCTGGAGATCCCGGCCGGGGAGTTCCTGGTCCTCGTCGGCCCCTCCGGCTGCGGCAAGAGCACCCTCCTCCGCCTCATCGCGGGCTTCGAGCGGGCCTCCTCGGGCGAGGTCGAGGTGTTCGGCGAGCAGCCCGAGCCCGGCAACCAGACGGGCATCGTCTTCCAGCAGCCCCGCCTCTTCCCCTGGCGCACGGTCGGCGACAACGTCGGCCTGGCGCTGAAGTACGCGGGTGTGCCCCGGGCCGAACGGGCCGAGCGCACGGCAGAGTTGCTGGAGCGCGTGGGCCTCGCCGACACCGCCGGCCGCCGCATCTGGCAGATCTCCGGCGGCCAGCAGCAGCGGGTGGCCATCGCCCGCGCGCTGGCGGGCGGCAAGCGGCTGCTGCTGCTCGACGAACCGTTCGCCGCGCTCGACGCGCTGACCCGGGAGCGGCTCCAGGAGGACCTGCGCACGGTCTCCGCCGAGACCGGGACCACATCCGTCTTCGTCACCCACAGCGTGGACGAGGCGGTCTTCCTCGGCACCCGCACGGTCGTGCTCAGCGCACGGCCGGGCCGGGTCGCGCTGGACATCCCGATCGGCCTGCCGCGCACCGGCACGGGCCCCGACGAGCTGCGCGGGCTGCCGCAGTACGCCGCGCTGCGCGCCGAGATCGGTACGGCGGTACGCGACGCGGCCCGCTGACGTACCGACGTACCGCACCTCCGTACCGACGTACCGCACCTCCTGGAGGAACCATGACCACCACCACCGCACCCCCCGCCCTCCGCGACCACCGCATCCCCGCCGGCGGCCTCTACGAGGGTCCGCGCACCCTGCGCCGCGTCCCGGAGGGCTGGACGGACCGGCCGTACGAGCTCTTCGAGCTGGTGCCGCGCGGCCCGGTCATCGGCGCGGAGATCCACGGCGTCGACCTGTCCCGGCCGCTCGGCCCCGGGCTGAGGGGAGAGCTGGACCGGGCGCTGCTGGAGTGGAAGGTGCTGTTCTTCCGGGAGCAGCACCTCACCTCCCACCAGCAGCGGGCCTTCGCCGGGCACTGGGGCGAGCTGGAGACCAACCCGCTGCTCGCCACCGGCGACGACCCGGAGGTGGCCCGCCTGGACCGCTCGGCCGTCCCCACCTTCGAGAACGTCTGGCACGCCGACGTCACCTTCCGCGAGCGCCCGGCGCTCGGCGCGGTCCTCCAGCTCCGCGAGGTGCCGCCGGTGGGCGGGGACACGATGTGGGCGGACATGGCGGCGGCGTACGACAACCTGCCCGAGGAGGTGAAGGAGCGCATCGAGGGGGCGCGGGCGGTGCACGACTTCATCCCCGGGTTCTCCCGGTTCTACCCGCCGGAGCGGCTGGCTCCGCACCAGGACCGGTTCCCGCCGGTCGAGCACCCGGTGGTGCGGCGCCACCCGGTGACCGGCCGCCGGACGATCTTCGTGAACGCGTCCTTCACCACCCGGATCGTGGGGTTCGCGCAGGAGGAGAGCGACCGGCTGCTGCGGCTGCTGTTCCAGCAGGCGCACGCGCCGGAGTTCCAGGTCCGGTACAGCTGGCGGGCGGGCGATGTCGCGTTCTGGGACAACCGGGCCACCCAGCACTACGCCGTCAACGACTACGCCCCGCACCGCCGGGTCGCGGAGCGCGTGGCGATCGCGGGCGACCGCCCTCACTGATCCCGGAGGCGCGGCTGCTTGAATGGAGAGGTGACCCGAGCCTCCCTGGACAAGCAGCCGCACGAAGTCGCCTCGATGTTCGACGGAGTGGCGGCCAACTACGACCTGACCAACGACGTGATCTCGCTGGGCCAGGCCCGGCAGTGGCGCAAGGCGGTCGCGGCGGCGGTCGACGCCCGCCCCGCGCAGAAGATCCTCGACCTGGCGGCCGGCACCGCGACCTCCTCGCAGCCCTTCGCGCAGGCCGGCGCCTACGTCGTGCCCTGCGACTTCTCGCTCGGCATGCTGGAGGTCGGCAAGCGCCGCCACCCGTGGATGCCGTTCACGGCCGGTGACGGGATGAAGCTGCCGTTCAAGGACGAGGTCTTCGACACCGTCACGATCTCCTTCGGGCTGCGCAACATCCACGACACCGAGACGGCGCTGCGCGAGCTGTACCGGGTGACGAAGCCGGGCGGCCGGGTCGTGATCTGCGAGTTCTCGCAGCCGACCTGGGCCCCGTTCCGCACGGTCTACACCGAGTACCTGATGCGCGCGCTGCCGCCGACGGCCCGCGCGGTCTCCTCCAACCCGGACGCGTACGTCTATCTCGCCGAGTCCATCCGCGCCTGGCCCGACCAGCCCGGCCTCGCCGCACTCCTTCAGAAGGCGGGCTGGTCGAAGGTGGCGTGGCGCAACCTCACCGGCGGCGTGGTGGCCCTGCACCGGGCCACCCGCGCCTGAGCCGTCAAAACCGCTTCACAGCTCCAGCCGGTAGCAGCGCGCCTCCTGTCCGGGGCGCGGGGTGGTGAAGGTCTCCGCGAGCCGCATCCCGAGCCGTTCCGCCACCGCGATGGACCGGGCGTTACGGGAGTCGATCATCGCGACGACGTCCGGCACCCCGGCCGCCCGCAGCCGCTCCAGCGTGGTGCGGGCGGCGACGGTGGCGTAACCGCGGCCCCAGGCCGTACGTGCCAGCCGCCAGCCGATCTCGATGGCGCCGACCGGCCCGTAGTGGGAGTGCGGCCACGGCTGCGCGCCGGTGAAGCCGAGCACGGTGCCGTCCTCGTCGGTGACGGTCCACAGGCAGTAGCCGAGCTCCGCGTCATGGCGGCGCTGACGGGCGGTGAGCTCCTCGTACACGGAGAAGTCCGCTCTGCGGCCGCCGAAGAACTCCATCACCTCGGGGTCGTCGAAGACCCGGTGCCAGATCAGCGCGTCCTCGTCGGTCGGGACGCGCAGGCGTACGGCGGGGGCCGGAGCCGGGGACGGAGTCGGAGCGGTGGGCGGCGGAACAGGTGCTATCGACATGAGGGAGCCCTTCGGAGGGTTGTTCAGCAGGCCCCCATAGACTGCACGGGACATGTGCCGCGCGGCACGCGAATTCGAGTCTTCGGGAGATCCGACCGTGACCGAGCCCCTCTCCGAGCACAGCGCGGACGTCATCGTCGTCGGAGCGGGCCCAGCCGGCTCCACGACCGCGTACTACCTCGCCAAGGCCGGACTCGACGTCCTGCTGCTGGAAAAGACGGCGTTCCCGCGCGAGAAGGTGTGCGGCGACGGCCTCACGCCGCGCGCCACGAAACAGCTCGTCTCCATGGGGATCGACATCTCCGAGGAGGCCGGCTGGCTGCGCAACAAGGGCCTGCGCATCATCGGCGGCGGCGTCCGGCTCCAGCTGGACTGGCCGGAACTCGCCTCCTACCCGGACTACGGACTGGTCCGCAAGCGCGACGACTTCGACGAGCAGCTGGCCCGCCAGGCGCAGAAGGCCGGCGCCCGGCTGTACGAGCGCTGCAACGTCGGCGCCCCGATCCGCGACGAGCGCACCGGCCGCATCACCGGCGTCGAGGCGAAGGTCGGCGAGGAGAAGACCCCGCTCACCTTCCACGCCCCGCTGGTGGTCGCCGCCGACGGCAACTCCACGCGCCTCTCCCTGGCGATGGGCCTGCACCGCCGCGAGGACCGCCCGATGGGCGTGGCCGTCCGTACGTACTTCACCTCGCCCCGCCACGACGACGACTACCTGGAGTCCTGGCTGGAGCTGTGGGACCGCCGCGGCGCCGAGGACCGGCTGCTCCCCGGCTACGGCTGGATCTTCGGCATGGGCGACGGCACCTCCAACGTGGGCCTCGGCATCCTCAACTCCTCCTCCGCCTTCAAGGAGCTGGACTGGCGCGAGGTGCTCAAGGCCTGGTGCGCCTCGATGCCCGAGGAGTGGGGCTACACCCCGGAGAACATGACGATGCCCATCCGGGGCGCCGCCCTCCCGATGGCCTTCAACCGCCAGCCGCACTACACCAAGGGCCTCCTCCTCGTCGGCGACGCGGGCGGCATGGTCAACCCGTTCAACGGCGAAGGCATCGCGTACGCCATGGAGTCCGGCCAGATCGCGGCCGACGTCATCGTCCAGGCGCACGCCCGCGCCACCCCGGCCCAGCGCGAACTGGCCCTGAACAACTACCCGAAGGTGCTCAAGGAGACCTACGGCGGCTACTACACGATGGGCCGCGCCTTCGTGAAGCTCATCGGCAACCCGAAGGTCATGAAGGTCGCCACGCAGCGCGGCCTGACCCACCCGCTGCTGATGAAGTTCACGCTGAAGATGCTGGCCAACCTGACCGACCCACAGGGCGGCGACGCGATGGACCGCATCATCAACGGGCTGTCGAAGGTGGCCCCGAAGGCCTGAGGCCCACGGCTCACCACTTACGGCTCACAGTGCGGCGGCGGGCTCCCGCCCGTCGTCGCGCCCCGCGTGCGCTCGTAGTGGCGGGCCACCCGGGCCCGGTTGCCGCAGGACGGCTTGCACCACTCCTGGCGGCCGTGGCTCTTGATGAAGTACCGGACGCAGCGCGGCGCGTGGCAGGCCCGTAGCTGTTCGCGCTCCGGACCGCTCAGGAAGTCCACGGCATCGCGCGCGAGCGCCGCGACCAGCCGTACGCGCGGATCGTCCTCGGCCGACGACAGCCGGGCCGTGGGGGCCTCTTCGGCGGGCCACTCCAGCTGCGGGGCGACGAGTTCCTGGGCGGCGGCCGCGTTGAGGCGCTCCAGTGCCTCGTCGGCCGGCATCAGGCGGTGGGCGTCCGCCGGGCTGGGCGCGGCCGGGCTGACCACCCGCGCGAACAGGGCCCGCACGGCCCGCCGTACGTCGACGACCCGCTCCCGGAGCTCCTCGTCGGCGACGAGCTCCCCGGCGCCCGGCAGCCCGGTCTGCTGCTGGATCCACCGCGTCGTCCCCCGGACCGTCTCCAGGTCGTCGGCGACGCCACCGTCCCCGTCGTGGCGGATGGTGCTCGCCAGCTCCATGACGGGCCGCTGTGTCACCGCCCTCGCCCCCTTCGCCGCCCTCGGCCGGTCGTCCACGGCCTCTTGAACTCTGTCCGCTCCCCACCCTAGAGTCCTAACGGCAAAGTTGATAGCTAACATTAGGCACGGGATGGTCCGACATGTTGCTCGCTCAGATCAGCGATCTGCACCTGGACGGCAGTGAACGCGCGACCCGCAGGGCGACCCGCGTCATGGAGTACCTGCGGGCCCTGCCCCGCCCGGTCGACGCCCTGCTGGTCACCGGAGACATCGCCGACCACGCGACGGAGGCGGAGTACGAGGAGGCGGCCCGCATCCTGACCGCGCCCTTCCCCGTCCTGGCCTGCCCCGGCAACCACGACGCGCGCCCCGCCTACCGCAAGGCGTTCCTCGGCGAGGCGCCGGCCGCCACGCCCGTCAACCGGGTCCACCACATCGCCGGAACCGCGATCCTCATGTGCGACTCCACCATCCCCGGCCGCGACGAGGGCCGCCTCGACGCGGAGACCCTCGGCTGGATCGACACCACCCTCGGCGCGCTCCCGGACGGCGGCCCCGCGCTGATCGCCTTCCACCAGCCGCCCGTCGAGCTCCACCACCCGCTGCCCGACGCCGGGCGGCTGGAGGAGCCGGAGCGCCTCGCCGCCCTCCTGGACGCCCACCCGCGGGTCGTCGCCGTCCTCACCGGACACGCCCACACGGCCGCCGCCTCCACCTTCGCCGACCGTCCGCTCATCGTCGGGCCCGCCGTGACGTGGACCCTGCGCATGCCCTGGGAGGGGGACCGGCCGGCCGACCGCGACCAGCCCCCGGGCCTCGCGTTCCACGTCCTGGGCGAGGACCGGCGCCTGACGACGCACTTCCGCGTGGTGCTCTGAGCCCCGGCCGGGCCCGGGCGGGGGCCTAATCCCCGACTCTCCACGTGATCGTGTGCGATGATTTGCGCGCCACCCCCGGTCATCGGCAGCCCCGGACCGGCTGGTGTCCCGCCCTCGCCCTGAGCTGCGGCACGCGGCGCGTACGACGCTCTTCCCCGCCCCACGTGACATCGAACGCAGATGGACGGGGTAAGGGGGACAAGCCGATACAGCGCTGCTCGACCCAAGGACAGACAGCCATGACGACCGCCTCCCTGCCCCGGAAGTCCGCACGCCCGGAACCGGGCGCCAAGGCCATCACCCCGCCCCAGCACCACGGCCTCTTCCTGGAGCCCCTCTTCGCCGTGAGCCTGACCTCCTCCGACGAGGACGAAGAGGAGCTGGACGCCGCGTACGACGCGCTGCCCGTGCCCACCACCTCCGCGCGCGAGCCGGAGCGGGGAAACCGCCGCCAGCGCCGCCGCTGACGGGCAGGTAGTCTCCCCTCCATGAGCAGCCCCGAGTCCGACAGACTCCGCCCACCGGTGCGCCGGTGGGCGAACTGCCGCTGAGCGTCGCCGGATGACCTCACGGGTCACCGGCCGCCCTCGCCACGGCACCACCCCCGCCGGATCACCGCGGGGACGGGCCGTTCCCACCCCGCGTACGCGCTGACGCACCGCGCCGTACGCCGGGTTCGTGCCCCGGGCCGCCGAGACCGGGCCCGGGCACTCCTCCGCGTCGCCCCGCCGGTCCTCCGGCGGCCCCGCGCGGCCCGCATCCCCCGCACCTCGGTTCGTCTGTCCACCGACGCTTCCGTCAAGGGGTCTGCCACCCATGCCACTTCCCATCGCTGTCTACGTCCTCGGGCTCGCGGTCTTCGCCCAGGGCACCTCCGAGTTCATGCTCTCCGGGCTCGTCTCGTCCATCGCCGCCGACCTCGGTGTCTCTCTCGCCGCCGCCGGCCTCCTCACCTCCGCCTTCGCCGTCGGCATGGTCCTCGGCGCGCCCGTCATGGCCCTGTTCAGCCGCGCCTGGCCCCGGCGGCGCGCCCTGCTGTTCTTCCTCGCGGTGTTCGTCGCCGCCCACATCGCGGGTGCCCTGACCCCGAGTTACGGAGTCCTCCTCGCCACCCGGTTCGTCGGAGCCCTCGCCAACGCGGGCTTCTGGGCGGTCGCCCTCACCGCGGCGGTGTCGATGGTCCCCGCCCGGCTGAAGGGCCGGGCCACCGCCGTGGTGGTCGGCGGGGTGACGATCGCCTGCGTCGTCGGCGTACCGGCCGGAGCGGTGCTGGGGGAGCGGTGGGGGTGGCGGGCGGCGTTCTGGGCGGTCGCGCTGGTCTCGCTGCCGGCGTTCGTCGCGATCCTGCGGTCGATTCCGGGCGGCGTACGGGGTGACCGGGGCCCCGCGTCCGTACCCGTGCGGGACGAACTCCGCGTCCTCACCGGCTCCCGCCTCCGCCCCACCCTGCTCACGATGGCCCTGGTCCAGGGCGCCACCTTCTGCGCGTTCTCCTACCTGGAACCGCTCCTCACCCGCACGGCCGGCCTCGGCGCCGCCTGGGTCCCCGCCGCGCTCGCGCTCTTCGGGGCGGGGGCGTTCCTCGGCGTCACCGTGGTGGGGCGGTACGCCGAGCGGCGGCCCACGGCCTTCCTCACGTACGGCCTGGTCGCCCTGGCCCTCGGCTGGAGCACCCTGGCCCTGACGGCGGGCCGTCCGGCCGCCGTCCTCGTCCTGATCCCGCTGCTCGGCCTGCTCGCCTTCGGTACGGGCACGACCCTGATCACCCGGCTCCTCGCACTGGCCGCCGGAGCCCCGACGCTCGCGGGGGCCTCGGCCACGAGCGTGTTCAACCTGGGGGCGGCGGTGGGCCCGTGGGCGGGCGGCCTGGCTCTGGACGCGGGGCTCGGCCACCGGGCGCCGGTCTGGGTCAGCGCCGCGCTGGTGGGGGTGGCCCTGGTGGTGGCGGGGGCGCGGCGGGCGGCCGTCGCGATGTCCCGCGTACGGGTGACGGGATGACACCCATGCGGCGCGACCACGGCTGAGGGCCGCCACTCCCGAGCGGGGGAGTGGCGGCCCTCAGCCGTGCGCGATCCGGTGTACCCGGACCGCTTGTGAATCAGAGAACGCGGACCGCGCCGGAGGGCCGGTCGTAGTCCATGGAGCGCTGCACCGTACCGGTGCTGGAGTTCTGCGCGCCGACGAACTGGCCGTCGCCCACGTAGATCGCGACGTGGTACGCGCTGCCCGCGCCGCCCCAGTACAGGATGTCGCCCGGCTGGAGGTTGTCCAGGGAGACCTGGGTGCCGGCGGTCGACTGGGACTGCGAGACACGCGGGAGGTCGATGCCCACCGTGCGGTACGCGGCCTGGACCAGGCCCGAGCAGTCCCACGCGTTGGGGCCGGTGCCGCCGGAGACGTACGCGTCGCCGACCTGGGCCTTGGCGAACGCGACGATGGCCGCCGCGGAGCCCGTGGCGTTCGACGAGGAGGACGGGGCGGACGAGGGGGCCGACGCGGAGGCCGAGCTGCCCGAGGAGGAGCTGGAGGGGGCGCTGAGTGTCGTGCGCTCGGCGGTGCGGGAGGCGCGCTCGGCCCGCTCCTTGGCCTCTGCCTCGGCGCGGGCCTTGGCGGCGGCTTCGGCCTTCTTCTTGGCCTCTGCCTCGCGGACGGCCTCGGCCTTGGCCTTCTTGGCCTTCTTCGCGGCGCTCTCGGCCGCGGCGTCCTCCTGGGCCTGCGCCTCCAGGTCGAGGGCGACCTGCTGCGTGGCCTGAGCGGAAGCGGCGACGGCCGTGGAGAGCCCGGAGGTGATGGTGGGCATCTCGATCGTCTGGGTCACCGGTTCGGCCTGGGCCGGACCCGCGGCACCCGCGACCGCGATGGTGCTGAGGACGCCACCGGCAACTCCGGCTCGCAGCGCCGACTTCGAGGCGCGCTGGCGGGGCTTCCGGTGGCTGGGTATGTGAGCGGTGTGGGACATGGGTACTAGCGCTATCAGGGCTGTAGGGGTCCCATCAAGAAACGTGTGTTGCGACACAGTTACGTTCGGAATCTTCGAATCCGCTTTCCGTACGCCTTTATTGACGCCGTAACGGGCAAAACGGGCATGGGTGATCAGGGTCGTGATCTCAGCCTTTCGATAATACGCCCGAATTGCCCGCCGCTTACCATCCGTTCACACCGATGGCCAAGCCCGGTTCTCCCGCCTGGCAGACCGGGTGGTGCAGGTCACAGCGTGGGGAGCCGGCGACAGGCAACCCTCGCGCACGCGACCGAGTGGTCGCTCGCGCGTGAGCCGGGGAAGCTCACGCGCGAGCCCGGGAACTTCGTGAACGCGTGCACGCACCCTCCTCGGTCGATGCCCGCCCTCGCGCGGGGGAGGGCGGGCGGCGCCCTTATCACTCCGTTGCCGTCCATCGCCAATTTGCTTGTAATGGCTGTCCATTGATACCGCCGCACGTCTTTGACCAGCGGTAACGCCGCTGAATGTCACGTCTCGTGATCACTTCACCGCTTCGCGTACGAAGATCACCGCTCATACGACTTCATGATCCTTCGTCAGGTGGTGGAGATCACAAAGACGGTGACGTACCCCGTGTCGCAGATCACAGGGCGACGGGCATAGGATGCGGGGCAGTCGGGCTTGTGAACTGCCTCACATGTGCACGATCTTGGTGAGGTGGCGAGCCGGTTGCCCGATGCGGTCCAACGGTCAAGGACGACTGGAAGGAGCGAGGAGCGTGAATGCCTACGCGCCCATCCTCGTGCTCGGCGCCCTCGGGGCAGGGTTTGCGATCTTCTCCGTGGTCATGGCCACGCTTATCGGCCCCAAGCGGTACAACCGGGCAAAGCTCGAAGCGTACGAGTGCGGTATCGAACCCACGCCGACACCGGCCGGAGGCGGCCGCTTCCCCATCAAGTACTACCTGACGGCGATGCTTTTCATCGTCTTCGACATCGAGATCATCTTCCTCTATCCCTGGGCGGTCTCCTTCGACGCCCTGGGGATCTTCGGGCTCGTGGAGATGCTGCTCTTCGTGCTCACCGTCTTCGTCGCCTATGCGTATGTCTGGCGTCGCGGCGGCCTGGAATGGGACTGAGGGGCTGAGGGGCACATATGGGACTCGAAGAGAAGCTGCCTAGCGGCTTTGTGCTGACAACGGTCGAGCAGGCCGCCGGCTGGGTGCGGAAGTCCTCCGTCTTCCCGGCCACGTTCGGCCTCGCCTGCTGCGCCATCGAGATGATGACGACCGGCGCGGGCCGCTACGACCTGGCCCGGTTCGGGATGGAGGTCTTCCGCGGATCGCCGCGCCAGGCGGACCTGATGATCGTCGCGGGGCGGGTGAGCCAGAAGATGGCGCCTGTCCTGCGCCAGGTCTACGACCAGATGCCGAACCCCAAGTGGGTCATCTCCATGGGGGTTTGCGCATCATCAGGCGGAATGTTCAACAATTACGCCATTGTGCAAGGTGTTGACCACATCGTCCCGGTCGATATCTATCTGCCGGGATGCCCGCCGCGTCCCGAAATGCTGCTGGACGCCATCCTGAAGCTCCACCAGAAGATCCAGGACGGCAAGCTCGGGGTCAACGCGGAGGAAGCCGCCCGTGAGGCGGAGGAAGCGGCCCTCAAGGCGCTGCCCCTGATCGAGATGAAGGGGCTCCTGCGGTGAGCGACGACACCCACGGCGAGGAGCGGAACGGCAGCTCCGTACCCGCCCCGCGCGACACCGGCGGCGAGGTCATCCGCGTACGCAAGGGGATGTTCGGCGCCAACAACGGCGGCGACACCTCCGGTTACGGCGGCCTCATCCGCACGATCACCCTGCCGGGAGCCTCCTCCCGGCCGTACGGCGGGTGGTTCGACGAGGTGGCCGACGAGCTCGAAGGGGCCCTGGAGGAGCAGGACCTGCTCCCCGGGAACGCCATCGAGCGCACCGTCGTCGACCGCGACGAGCTGACCTTCCACATCGCCCGCGAGCACCTGGTCCAGGTCGCCCGCACCCTGCGCGACGATGCCGCCCTGCGCTTCGAGCTCTGTACGGGCGTCAGCGGCGTCCACTTCCTCGGGGACAAGGGCCGCGAGCTGCACGCCGTCTACCACCTGCGGTCCCTCACCCACGGCCGGATCATCCGGCTGGAGGTCTCCGCCCCGGACAGCGACCCGCACATCCCGTCCCTCGTCGAGGTCTACCCGACCAACGACTGGCACGAGCGCGAGGCGTACGACTTCTTCGGCATCGTCTTCGACGGGCACCCGGCCCTGACCCGGATCATGATGCCGGACGACTGGCAGGGCTTCCCGCAGCGCAAGGACTACCCGCTCGGCGGCATCGCCGTCGAGTACAAGGGCGCCCAGATCCCGGCTCCGGACCAGCGGAGGTCGTACTCCTGATGACCACTCCCCACGCCCACCCGTCTCCCGGCCACCACCCCTCGTCGGGTCCCTCCGGGACGCCCCTCTCGGATGCCCGCGCCACGACCGAGGGGACTGTATATACAGTCACCGGCGGCGACTGGGACGAGGTCGTCGAATCCGCCGCCAAGTCCGACGACGAGCGCATCATCGTCAACATGGGCCCCCAGCACCCGTCCACGCACGGCGTGCTGCGGCTGATCCTGGAGATCGACGGCGAGACCGTCACCGAAGCCCGCTGCGGCATCGGCTACCTCCACACCGGCATCGAGAAGAACCTCGAATTCCGCAGCTGGACCCAGGGCACCACGTTCGTCACGCGCATGGACTACCTGACGCCGTTCTTCAACGAGACGGCGTACTGCCTGGGCGTCGAGAAGCTCCTCGGTATCGAGGACCAGATCCCCGACCGGGCCACGGTCCTGCGCGTGCTCCTGATGGAGCTCAACCGGATCTCCTCGCATCTGGTCTGCATCGCCACCGGCGGTATGGAGCTGGGCGCGACCACGATCATGATCTACGGCTTCCGCGACCGTGAACTGGTCCTCGACCTCTTCGAGCTGATCACCGGCCTCCGGATGAACCACGCGTTCGTCCGACCCGGCGGCCTCGCCCAGGACCTGCCCCCGGGCGCGGTCGACGCGCTGCGCGAGTTCATCAAGACCATGAAGAAGAACCTGCCGGAGTACGACAAGCTCGCCACCGGCAACCCCATCTTCAAGGCCCGCATGAAGGACGTCGGCTACCTCGACCTCACCGGCTGCATGGCGCTCGGCGCCACCGGCCCGGTCCTGCGCTCCGCCGGGCTCCCGCACGACCTGCGCAAGAGCGACCCCTACTGCGGCTACGAGACCTACGACTTCGAGGTGCCGACCACCGACACCTGCGACTCCTACGGACGCTTCCTGATCCGCATGGACGAGATGCGCGAGTCGCTCCGGATCATCGAGCAGTGCCTGGAGCGTCTGGAGCCGGGCCCGGTCATGGTCGCGGACAAGAAGATCGCCTGGCCCGCTCAGCTCGCCCTCGGTCCGGACGGACTCGGCAACTCGCTCGACCACATCAGGAACATCATGGGCACCTCCATGGAAGCCCTCATCCACCACTTCAAGCTGGTGACCGAAGGCTTCCGGGTCCCCGCCGGGCAGGCGTACACCGCCGTCGAGTCCCCCAAGGGCGAACTCGGCGTGCACGTCGTCTCCGACGGTGGAACCCGCCCCTACCGGGTCCACTTCCGCGACCCGTCCTTCACCAATCTGCAAGCCATGGCGGCGATGTGCGAAGGCGGCCAGGTCGCCGACGTGATCGTCGCCGTCGCGTCCATCGACCCCGTGATGGGAGGCGTCGACCGGTGACCGCAAACCAAGAGGTCAGTCTGGGGATGCCGCAGCTCCCCGCCCCCGCCTACCCGGCCGACGTGCGCGCCCGGCTCGACGCGGACGCGAAGGAGGTGATCGCCCGCTACCCGGGGAGCCGCTCCGCACTGCTGCCGCTGCTCCACCTCGTCCAGTCCGAGGAGGGATACGTCTCCCGTACGGGGATGGCCTTCTGCGCCGAGACCCTCGGCCTCACCACCGCCGAGGTCACGGCCGTCGCCACCTTCTACTCCATGTACCGCCGCAAGCCCAGCGGTGATTACCAGGTAGGGGTCTGCACCAACACCCTGTGCGCGGTCATGGGCGGCGACGCCATCTTCGACACGCTCAAGGAGCACCTCGGCGTCGGCAACAACGAGACGACCGAGGACGGCAAGGTCACCCTCGAACACATCGAGTGCAACGCGGCCTGCGACTTCGCACCCGTCGTGATGGTGAACTGGGAGTTCTTCGACAACCAGACGCCCGAGAGCGCCACGCAGCTCGTCGACGACCTGATCGCCGGGCGGACCGTCGAGCCCACCCGGGGCGCCCCGCTCTGCTCGTACAAGGAGACCGCCCGCATCCTGGCCGGCTTCCCCGACGAGCGCCCCGGTGCCGTCGAGGCCACCGGCGGCGCCGGCCCGGCCTCCCTGATCGGGCTCAAGCTCGCCAGGGGCGAGGCCCTGCCGAAGGCCCGGGTCGTCGCCCCGCGCGACGGACAGCCTGGGGGCGGGCAGCGCGAGGACGCACCGTCGCAGGACGGGCAGCCGCACGACGCACAGGTCCATGATCCGTCGCCGACCGAGCGCCTCAGCTCGCACGACGCACCGCAGCAGACCTCGGCCTCCGACCCGGAGCACCCGGCCGGGCCCGCAGCCGAGGAGGGGGAGTGATGACCTTGGCCGCCGAGATCGACCACAACGGGACGAGCCCCGAGAAGCTGCTCGCACCCGTCCTCTCCTCCTTCTGGGACCAGCCCGAGTCCTGGACCCTGGAGACCTACCGCCGCCACGAGGGGTACGAGGGGCTGCGCAAGGCCCTGGCCATGGACCCCGACGACCTCATCGCGTACGTCAAGGACTCCGGTCTGCGCGGACGAGGCGGCGCCGGCTTCCCCACCGGGATGAAGTGGCAGTTCATCCCGCAGGGCGATGGAAAACCGCACTATCTAGTTGTCAACGCCGACGAGTCGGAGCCGGGGACCTGTAAGGACATCCCGCTCCTCTTCGCGAACCCGCATAGCCTCATCGAGGGCATCGTGATCGCCTGTTACGCGATCCGTTCGTCGCACGCGTTCATCTACCTGCGCGGTGAGGTCGTCCCCGTGCTGCGACGACTGCACGAGGCCGTACGAGAGGCGTACGAGGCGGGTTATCTAGGGACGAACGTCCTGGGCTCAGGGCTCGATCTGGAACTCACGGTGCACGCAGGTGCCGGCGCGTACATCTGTGGTGAGGAAACCGCGCTGCTCGACTCTCTCGAAGGACGGCGTGGCCAGCCCCGGCTGCGACCTCCCTTCCCCGCGGTCGCCGGTCTGTACGCCTGCCCCACTGTGGTGAACAACGTCGAGTCCATCGCCTCGGTTCCCGCGATCCTGAACCGGGGCAAGGACTGGTTCAAGTCGATGGGCAGCGAGAAGTCCCCGGGCTTCACGCTCTACTCGCTCAGCGGCCATGCCGCCAGCCCCGGCCAGTACGAGGCCCCGCTCGGCATCACGCTCCGTCAGCTCCTCGACATGAGCGGCGGGATGCGGGCCGGTCACCGCCTCAAGTTCTGGACCCCCGGCGGCTCCTCCACCCCGATGTTCACCGACGAGCACCTCGACGTCCCCCTCGACTACGAGGGCGTCGGCGCCGCCGGGTCCATGCTCGGCACCAAGGCGCTCCAGTGCTTCGACGAGACGACCTGCGTGGTGCGGGCCGTCACCCGCTGGACCGAGTTCTACGCCCACGAGTCCTGCGGAAAGTGCACGCCGTGCCGCGAAGGGACCTACTGGCTGGTCCAGTTGCTCCGCGACATCGAGGCGGGCAAGGGCCAGATGGCCGACCTGGACAAGCTGAACGACATCGCCGACAACATCAACGGCAAGTCGTTCTGCGCGCTCGGCGACGGCGCCGCCTCACCGATCTTCTCCTCGCTCAAGTACTTCCGCGAGGAGTACGAACAGCACATCACGGGCCAGGGCTGCCCCTTCGACCCGGCGAAATCCACGGCCTGGGCCGACGACAAGAACACCGACGGCAAGAACGCTCACCGGGGGGTGAACGCATGACAGTCACCACGAGTGCGCCCTCCGGGGGCGGCGAGGCGGCCATCCCGCCCGAGGACCTGGTCACGCTGACCATCGACGGCATCGAGATCAGCGTCCCCAAGGGGACCCTGGTCATCCGCGCCGCCGAACTCCTCGGCATCGAGATCCCGCGCTTCTGCGACCATCCACTCCTCGACCCGGCCGGCGCCTGCCGGCAGTGCATCGTCGAGGTGGAGGGCCAGCGCAAGCCGATGGCCTCCTGCACCATCACCTGCACCGACGGCATGGTCGTCAAGTCGCAGATCACCTCCCCTGTCGCCGAGAAGGCGCAGAAGGGCGTGATGGAGCTGCTGCTGATCAACCATCCGCTGGACTGCCCGGTCTGCGACAAGGGCGGCGAGTGCCCGTTGCAGAACCAGGCGATGTCGCACGGCGACGCCGACTCCCGCTTCGACGGCAAGAAGCGGACCTTCGAGAAGCCCGTCCCGATCTCCACCCAGGTGCTGCTGGACCGCGAGCGGTGCGTGCTCTGCGCGCGCTGCACCCGGTTCTCCAACCAGGTGGCGGGCGACCCGATGATCGAGCTGATCGAGCGCGGCGCCCTCCAGCAGGTCGGCACCGGCGAGGGCGACCCCTTCGAGTCGTACTTCTCCGGCAACACCATCCAGATCTGCCCGGTCGGCGCGCTGACCTCGGCGGCGTACCGCTTCCGCTCCCGCCCCTTCGACCTGGTCTCCACCCCCTCGGTGTGCGAGCAGTGCTCCGGCGGCTGCGGGATGCGCACCGACCACCGGCGCGGCAAGGTCATGCGGCGCCTCGCGGCCAACGAGCCCGAGGTCAACGAGGAGTGGATCTGCGACAAGGGGAGGTTCGGCTTCCGCTACGCCCAGCAGCGCGACCGCCTCACCACCCCGCTGGTCCGCAACGCCGACGGCGTCCTGGAGCCGGCGAGCTGGCCCGAGGCGCTGGAGGTCGCGGCGGCCGGACTCCTCGCCGCCCGGGGCCGTACCGGCGTCCTGACCGGCGGCCGGCTGACCGTCGAGGACTCCTACGCGTACAGCAAGTTCGCCCGGGTCGCCCTCGACACCAACGACATCGACTTCCGCTCCCGGGTCCACAGCGCCGAGGAGGCCGACTTCCTGGCCGCCCGCGTCGCCGGACGCGGCCGGGACCTGGACGGCGAGGGCGTCACGTACACCGCGCTGGAGAAGGCCCCCGCGGTCCTGCTCGTCGGGTTCGAGTCCGAGGAGGAGGCCCCCGGCGTCTTCCTCCGGCTCCGCAAGGCCCACCGCAAGAGCGGCCAGCGGACCTTCGCCCTCGCCTCGCACGCCACGCGCGGCCTGGTGAAGGCGGGCGGCACGCTGCTGCCCGCCGCCCCCGGCACCGAGACCGAGTGGCTGGACGCGCTCGCGGGCGGGGTCGGCCTGGAGGCCGAAGGGGCTGCCGCCGCCGAGGCGTTGCGCGGTGAGCACTCGCTGATCATCGTCGGCGAGCGGCTCGCGGGTGTGCCCGGCGCACTTTCCGCTGCTATTCGTACCGCCACCGCGACCGGCGCACGCCTGGTGTGGATTCCGCGCCGGGCGGGCGACCGGGGCGCGGTGGAGGCGGGCGCGCTCCCCACCCTGCTCCCCGGCGGCCGCCCGGCCACCGACCCGCGGGCCCGGGACGAGGTGGCCGCCGTCTGGCGCGTCGCCGAACTGCCCACCCGCCACGGCCGTGACACCGGCCAGATCATCGAGGCCGCGGCCACCGGCGAGCTGGGCGCGCTGCTCGTCGCCGGTGTCGGCGTGGAGGACCTGCCGGACCCGGCGCGGGCGCTGAAGGCCCTGGACGAGGTCGGGTTCCTGGTCTCGCTGGAGCTGCGGCCGAGCGAGGTGACCGCCCGGGCCGACGTGGTCTTCCCGGTCGCCGCCGTCGCGGAGAAGTCCGGCACCTTCCTCAACTGGGAGGGCCGGGTCCGGATGTTCCAGGCGGCGCTGAAGCCGGAGCAGATGCCCCGTACGCTCTCGCCGGTCGACTCCCGTGTCCTGCACATGCTGGCCGACGCCATGGACGTGCACTTCGCGCTGCCGGACCTGACCGCCGCCCGCCGCGAGCTGGACCGGCTCGGCGGCTGGGAGGGCGGCCACGCGGACGACCCGCGCGAACCGGCGCAGCCGCTGCCCCGGCCCGGCGACGGCGAGGCGGTCCTCGCGGGCCACCGGATGCTGCTCGACCTCGGCCGGCTCCAGGAGGGCGACACCGCGCTCGCCGGAACCCGGCACGCGGTACTCGCCCGGCTCTCCGCCACCACCGCTGCCGAGTCCGGCGTCAAGGACGGCGACCTGCTCGCCGTCACCGGCCCCACCGGCACCGTCGAACTCCCGCTCCAGGTCACCGACATGCCGGACCGCGTGGTCTGGGTGCCGCTGAACTCGGTGGGACGCGGCATCCCCGCCGACACCGGCGCCAACTCCGGTGGCCTGGTCCGGATCGGCCCCGCCGCCGTACCGGGCGCTCCCGTAGAACCGTCGGAGGTACGAGCGTGATGGGCCTCACCGCACTCACCACGGCGCCCGAGCGCGCCGTCATCGCCGCCGAGGACCTCTCGATGTTCGGCACCGACCCCTGGTGGCTGGTGCTGGTCAAGGCGGTCTTCTGCTTCGCGTTCCTGATGCTGATCGTGCTCTTCTCCATCGTGTGGGAGCGCAAGGTCGTCGCCTGGATGCAGCTGCGCATCGGCCCCAACCGGCACGGCCCCTGGGGGCTGCTCCAGTCGCTCGCCGACGGCGTCAAGCTGATGCTGAAGGAAGACGTCATCGTCAAGCGGGCGGACAAGGCGGTCTACGTCCTCGCGCCGATCCTCGCGGCGATCCCCGCCTTCATGGCGGTCGCGGTCATCCCGTTCGGCCCGGCGGGCAACGAGGTCTCGATCTTCGGCACCCGTACGACGATGCAGCTCACCGACCTGCCGATCGCCGCGCTGTACATCCTCGCGGTCGGCGCGGTCGGCGTGTACGGATTCGTCCTCGGCGGCTGGTCCTCCGGCTCGACGTACCCGCTGCTCGGCGGGATCCGTTCGTGCGCCCAGATGATTTCGTACGAGATCGCCATGGGCGCCGCGTTCGCCTCGGTCTTCCTCTACTCCGGGTCGATGTCGACCTCGACGATCGTGGAGGCGCAGGGCGACCGGTGGTACATCATCCTGCTGCCGATGTCCTTCCTCATCTACATGGTGACGATGGTCGGGGAGGCCAGCCGGGCCCCGTTCGACATGCCGGAGTCCGAAGGCGACCTGGTCGGCGGCTTCAACACCGAGTACAGCTCCATCAAGTTCGCGATGTTCATGCTCGCCGAGTACATCCACATGGTGACCGTGTCGATGATCGCGGTGACGCTGTTCCTCGGCGGCTGGCGGGCCCCGTACCCGATCTCCGCGTTCTGGGAGGGGGCGAACCACGGCTGGTGGCCGATGCTCTGGTTCTTCCTGAAGCTCCAGGCGCTGATCTTCTTCTTCATCTGGCTGCGCGGCACGCTGCCACGCGTCCGCTACGACCAGCTGATGAAGCTCGGCTGGAAGGTCCTGATCCCGGTCTCGGTCGGCTGGCTGATGCTCGTCGCCACCGTCCGCGCGCTGCGGAACGAGGGCTACGACTTCTCCCGGATCGTGCTGTACGTCGGCGGGACGGTGCTCGCCATCCTGCTGATCTCCCTGGTCGTGGACATGTTCCGGGACCGCAGGGTCAGGGCCCAGGAGGCGGAGGCCGGACCGGAGCCCGCGTTCGACCCGATGGCGGGCGGGTTCCCGGTGCCACCGCTGCCCGGCCAGACCCTGCCGCCGGTGCCCAGGCGCGTACCGAGGCGCGAGCGGGAGCTCGTTGTCAGTGGTGGGCCCGATACTCAGAGTGACGGAAACGCGAGTGACGGAAAGGAGGCCGGCGGTGTCTGAGAAACCAGAGCTCACGGGCTCATCGGGATCCGCTGGGTCCTCGGGCGAATCGGGAGCGGCGGGGGAGAAGTTCCAGAACCCCGTGGCCGGCTTCGGCGTGACCTTCAAGGCCATGTTCAAGAAGCGGCTGACCGAGCAGTATCCCGAGACGCCGAAGGTGACGGCACCCCGCTTCCACGGCCGCCACCAGCTCAACCGCCACCCGGACGGCCTGGAGAAGTGCGTCGGCTGCGAGCTGTGCGCCTGGGCGTGTCCGGCGGACGCCATCTACGTGGAGGGCGCGGACAACACCGAGGAGGAGCGCTACTCCCCGGGCGAGCGCTACGGCCGCGTCTACCAGATCAACTACGCGCGCTGCATCCTCTGCGGACTCTGCATCGAGGCCTGCCCCACCCGGGCGCTGACGATGACGAACGAGTTCGAGCTCGCCAACACCACCCGCGAGAGCCTCATCTACACCAAGGACGAGCTGCTCGCGGGGCTGGAGGAAGGCATGGTCGACAGCCCGCACGCGATCTTCCCGGGCATGGACGAACAGGACTACTACCGGGGCCTGGTCACCGAGGCCGCTCCCGGCACGGTGGTGCAGCCGGCGCTCTCCAAGGGCGAGCAGAAGTCCGACGAGTCCGCCGCTCAGCAGGGCAAGGGGGCCGGAGCATGAACGTGATCGCCGCGGCCTCCACCACCTCGACCGGTGAGGCCGTCCAGTTCTGGATCCTGGGCACCGTCGCCGTGATCGGCGCGCTGGCCACGATCCTGCTGAAGAAGTCCGTGCACAGCGCGCTGGCACTCGCCGGGACGATGGTCGTCCTGGCCGTCTTCTACCTCGCCAACGGCGCCTATTTCCTCGGCATCGTCCAGATCATCGTCTACACCGGCGCGATCATGATGCTGTTCCTCTTCGTCGTCATGCTCGTCGGCGTCACCGCGGCGGACTCCCTCAAGGAGACCCTCAAGGGCCAGCGCTGGCTGGCTCTCGGCTGCGGGCTCGGCTTCGGCATCCTGCTGATCGCGGGCATCGGCAACGCGTCGCTGTCCACCTTCAACGGGCTCGGCGCCGCCAACGCCCTGCACGGCGGAAACGTGGAGGGCCTCGCCAACCTCATCTTCACCAAGTACGTCTTCGCCTTCGAGATCACCGGCGCCCTGCTGATCACCGCGACCGTCGGAGCGATGGTGCTCACGCACCGCGAGCGCACCGAACGGGCCAAGACCCAGCGGGAGATGGCCGAGCAGCGGGTGCGCGAGGGCAAGCACCTCCCGCCGCTGCCCGCCCCCGGTGTCTACGCCCGGCACAACGCGGTGGACATCGCCGGCCTGCTGCCCGACGGCACCCCGTCCGACCTCACCGTCATGAAGACGCTGCGCGACCGGGGCCAGATCCGCGATGTCTCCCAGGAGGCCCTCGCCGATCTCAAGGCCCTGGAGCAGCGCTCCGGCGAGCGGCTCGGACGTGAGGACGCGGACGCCGTGGCACGCGGGGCGAACCCCGCCTCCGCGGCGGAGAATTCGGAGGCCGCCAAGTGAACCCGGTCAACTATCTCTACCTCGCGGCCCTGCTGTTCGCGATCGGCGCCTCCGGGGTGCTGATCCGGCGGAACGTGATCGTGCTCTTCATGTGCATCGAGCTGATGCTCAACGCGTGCAACCTGGCGCTCGTCACGTTCTCCCGGATGCACGGAAACCTCGACGGACAGATCGTCGCCTTCTTCGTGATGGTCGTCGCCGCCGCGGAAGTCGTCGTCGGGCTCGCGATCATCGTGTCGTTGTTCCGCTCCCGCCACTCGGCCTCGGTCGACGACGCCAGCCTGATGAAGCTGTAAGGGGACCGGAATCGTGGAGAACCTGATCGCGCTGCTCGTCGCGGCGCCCCTGCTCGGAGCGGCGGTCCTGCTCTGCGGCGGCCGACGGCTGGACAAGGCCGGGCACTGGCTCGGCACCGCGCTCGCCGCCGCCTCGTTCGTCGTCGGCGTCGTCCTCTTCGCCGACATGCTGGGGAAGGGCGCCGAGGACCGGGCCCTGCACCAGCACCTGTTCAGCTGGATTCCGGTGGAGGGCTTCCAGGCCGACATCGCCTTCCAGCTGGACCAGCTGTCGATGACGTTCGTCCTGCTCATCACCGGTGTGGGCACGCTGATCCACATCTACTCCATCGGCTACATGGAGCACGACGAGCGCAGGCGCCGCTTCTTCGGCTATCTCAACCTGTTCCTCGCGGCGATGCTGATCCTGGTCATCGCCGACAACTACCTGCTGCTGTACGTCGGGTGGGAGGGCGTCGGTCTGGCGTCGTACCTGCTCATCGGCTTCTGGCAGCACAAGCCCAGCGCGGCCACCGCCGCGAAGAAGGCGTTCCTGGTCAACCGCGTCGGTGACGTCGGTCTTTCGATCGCGATCATGCTGATGTTCACCACCTTCGGCACCTTCGCCTTCGGGCCGGTGCTGGAGGCGACCGGTGAGACGAGCGAGGGCAAGCTGACGGCGATCGGCCTGATGCTGCTGCTCGCCGCCTGCGGCAAGTCGGCCCAGGTGCCCCTGCAGTCCTGGCTCGGTGACGCGATGGAGGGCCCGACCCCGGTCTCCGCCCTCATCCACGCCGCGACCATGGTCACCGCCGGCGTCTATCTCATCGTCCGCTCCGGCGCCATCTTCAACGGCGCCCCGGACGCCCAGCTGGTCGTCGCCATCGTCGGTGCGGTGACGCTGATCTTCGGTGCGATCGTCGGTTGCGCCAAGGACGACATCAAGAAGGCGCTCGCCGGCTCCACGATGTCGCAGATCGGCTACATGATCCTCGCCGCGGGCCTCGGTCCGATCGGGTACGCCTTCGCGATCATGCACCTGGTGACGCACGGCTTCTTCAAGGCCGGGCTCTTCCTGGGAGCCGGTTCGGTGATGCACGGCATGAACGACGAGGTCGACATGCGCAAGTACGGCGGCCTGCGGAAGTACATGCCGGTCACCTTCATCACCTTCGGCCTCGGCTATCTCGCCATCATCGGCTTCCCGGGCCTCTCCGGCTTCTTCTCCAAGGACAAGATCATCGAGGCGGCCTTCGCCAAGGGCGGCACCGAGGGCTGGATCCTCGGCTCGGTCGCCCTGCTGGGCGCCGCGATCACCGCGTTCTACATGACGCGCGTGATGCTGATGACCTTCTTCGGTGAGAAGCGCTGGCAGCCCGACGCGGAGGGCCGTGAGCCGCACCCGCACGAGTCCCCGAAGTCCATGACGATCCCGATGATCGTGCTGGCCGTCGGATCGGTCTTCGCCGGTGGCTTCTTCGCCATCGGTGACCGCTTCGTCAACTGGCTGGAGCCGGTCACCGGTTACGAGCACGGACACTCCCCGCTGAGCGTGGCCACCGTCACCGGAGCCACCGTCGTGGCCCTGCTCATCGGCGTCGCGATCGCCTGGACGATGTACGGACGCAAGCCGGTGCCCGTCGTGGCCCCGCGCGGCTCGCTGCTCACCCGGGCGGCCCGCCGCGACCTGCTCCAGGACGACTTCAACCACGTGGTCCTGGTCCGCGGTGGCGAGCACCTCACCCGCTCGCTCGTCTACGTCGACCACTCCCTGGTCGACGGCGTCGTCAACGGCACGGCCGCGTCGGTCGGCGGGCTCTCCGGCCGACTGCGCAAGCTGCAGAACGGCTACGCCCGCTCCTACGCGGTCTCGATGTTCGGCGGCGCGGCCATCGTCATCGCCGCGACCCTGCTGATGAGGGCGGTCTGATCACATGTCCTTTCCTCTCCTGACCGCGACGGCGGCGCTCCCGGCCATCGGAGCCATCGCCACCGCCGCCGTCCCCGCCGCACAGCGCACCGTGGCCAAGTGGGTCGCGCTGCTCTTCTCGCTCTCCACGCTCGTGCTGGCGGGCATCGTCTTCGCCCGCTTCGAGCCGGGCGGCGACCGCTACCAACTCACCGAGTCCCGGGCCTGGATCGCCGACTTCGGCGTCCGGTACGAACTCGGCGTGGACGGCATCGGGGTGGCCCTCCTCGGGCTCACCGCGCTGCTGATCCCGTTCGTCATCGTGGCCGGCTGGCACGACGCCGACCCCCTGGAGACGAAGTCCTCGCGCTGGCGGCCCACCCAGGGCTTCTTCGCGCTGATCCTCATGGTCGAGGCCATGGTGATCCTGTCGTTCCTCGCGACCGACGTCTTCCTCTTCTACATCCTGTTCGAAGCCATGCTCATCCCGATGTACTTCCTCATCGGCGGCTTCGGCGACCGGGCCCACGCGGGCAGCGACGAGAACGCCGCGAAACAACGCTCGTACGCGGCGGTCAAGTTCCTGCTCTACAACCTGGCCGGTGGCCTGATCATGCTGGCCGCCGTCATCGGGCTCTACGTGGTCGCGGGCAGCTTCTCGCTCACCGAGATCGCGGCGGCCCGTGCCGACGGCTCCCTGGAGATGGCGACCAACACCGAGCGGTGGCTCTTCCTCGGGTTCTTCCTCGCCTTCGCGATCAAGGCCCCGCTCTGGCCGCTGCACACCTGGCTGCCCAACGCGATGGGCGAGGCGACCGCACCGGTCGCCGTGCTCATCACCGCGATCGTCGACAAGGTCGGCACCTTCGCGATGCTCCGCTTCTGCCTCGGGCTCTTCCCGGAGGCCAGCAAGTGGGCGACCCCGGTCGTCATCGCCCTGGCGCTCGTCTCCATCGTCTACGGAGCGCTGCTCGCGGTCGGCCAGCGCGACATCAAGCGGCTCATCGCCTACGCCTCGATCTCGCACTTCGGCTTCATCATCCTCGGCATCTTCGCGATGACCAGCCAGGGCCAGTCGGGCGCCACGCTCTACATGGTCAACCACGGCATCTCCACCGCGGCCCTGCTGCTGGTCGCCGGATTCCTCATCACCCGGCGCGGCTCGCGGCTCATCGCGGACTACGGCGGGGTGCAGAAGGTCGCCCCCGTCCTGGCGGGCACCTTCCTCATCGGCGGTCTGGCGACCCTGTCGCTGCCGGGACTCGCCCCGTTCGTCAGCGAGTTCCTGGTGCTGGTCGGCACGTTCAGCGCCTACCCGGTGGCCGGAATCATCGCCACCTCCGGCATCGTGCTCGCCGCGATCTACGTCCTCGTCCTCTACCAGCGGACGATGACCGGCCCGGTCGCCGAGTCGGTCCGCACCATGCCCGACCTCAAGGCGCGTGAGCTGGTGGTCGCCGTACCGCTGATCGCGCTCCTGCTCCTCCTGGGCGTCTTCCCGAAGCCGCTCACCGAGGTCGTCAACCCGGCGGTCAAGCACACGATGTCCGACGTACAGAAGAAGGACCCCCAGCCCGAGGTGGAGGCCGCCAAGTGAGCGCAACAGCTGTCCACAGCCTGTGGACGACGGCGAGCGGGGTGAACTTCGCAGCCCCGGGGGACCGCTTCACGGCGCCTACCATCGAGTACGCCCAGCTCGCGCCCGTCCTGATCATCGTGATCAGCGCGGTCCTGGGCATCCTGGTGGAGGCCTTCGTCCCGCGTAAGGCCCGCTACCACACCCAGCTCCTGCTGACCGTGGTGGCGCTGGCCGCCGCGTTCGCCGCCGTCGTGTCCCTCGCGGCCGGCGGATACGCCACCACGAAGGCGCAGATCGCGGCCATGGGCGCCATCGCGATCGACGGACCCACCCTGTTCCTCCAAGGGACCATCCTCCTGGTCTCCGTGGTGGCCGTCTTCACCTTCGCCGAACGCCGGCTCGACCCCACCGCCCACGGCAACCGGGTCGACTCCTTCGCAGCCCAGGCCGGTACGGTCCCCGGCAGCGACGCCGAGAAGGCCGCCGTCCGCGCGGGCTTCACCACCACCGAGGTCTTCCCGCTGACCCTCTTCTCGGTGGCCGGCTTGATCGTCTTCCCCGCCGCCAACGACCTGCTGACCCTCTTCATCGCGCTGGAAGTCTTCTCGCTCCCGCTCTACCTCCTCTGCGCCATCGCCCGCCGCAAGCGGCTGATGTCGCAGGAGGCGGCCGTGAAGTACTTCCTGCTCGGCGCGTTCTCCTCGGCGTTCCTGCTCTTCGGGATCGCCCTCCTCTACGGCTACGCGGGCTCCCTCTCGTACGCCACCATCGCCAATGTCGTCGACGGCTCGGTCCTGGAGATCGACCCGGCCCTCGCCGGCACCATGGGCAACGACGCACTGCTGCTCATCGGCGGCGCGATGATCCTGGTCGGCCTGCTCTTCAAGGTCGGCGCCGTCCCGTTCCACATGTGGACCCCGGACGTCTACCAGGGCGCGCCGACCCCGGTCACCGGCTTCATGGCCGCCGCCACCAAGGTCGCCGCGTTCGGCGCGCTGCTGCGCCTGCTGTACGTGGTGCTCCCCGGGCTCACCTGGGACCTGCGGCCGGTCCTGTGGGCGGTCGCGATCATCACGATGCTGGGCGGGGCGGTCGTCGCGATCACCCAGACCGACATCAAGCGGCTGCTGGCCTACTCCTCGATCGCGCACGCGGGGTTCATCCTGGCCGGTGTCATCGCGACCAGCCCGGAAGGGGTCTCCTCTGTCCTCTTCTACCTGGGCGCGTACTCCTTCGTGACGGTCGGCGCGTTCGCCGTCGTCACGCTGGTACGGGACGCGGGCGGCGAGGCCACGCACCTGTCGAAGTGGGCCGGGCTCGGACGCCGGTCGCCGCTGGTCGCGGCGGTCTTCGCGGTGTTCCTGCTGGCCTTCGCCGGGATCCCGCTCACCTCGGGCTTCTCCGGCAAGTTCGCCGTCTTCAAGGCGGCGGCGGAGAGCGGTGCGGGTGCGCTGGTCGTGGTCGGTGTGATCTCGTCGGCGATCGCGGCCTTCTTCTACATCCGCGTGATCGTCCTGATGTTCTTCAGCGAGCCGAAGGCGGACGGCCCCACGGTCGCCGTGCCGTCGCCGCTGACGATGACGACGATCGCGGTGGGCGTGGCGGTCACGCTGGTGCTGGGCCTGGCCCCGCAGTACTTCCTGGACCTCGCGGGCCAGGCGGGGGTCTTCGTGCGGTAGGCGGAACGCACAGCGAACAGCGCCGGACGGTCTTTATCCACAGACCGTCCGGCGTTGTCGTAGGAGGCGCCTATCGTGGTCGGGGACGGAGAGCAGACGGACGAGGGCCGGACAGAACATTGGAAAGCGTGACCATGGATGCGACCGACACCGCTGACCCCTCCGAGACCGAGGCGCGGCGGACGCTGCACCGGGTCTTCGGATACGACGCGTTCCGCGGCGAGCAGGGCGCGGTCATCGAGCATGTGGTGGCCGGCGGCGACGCCGTCGTGCTCATGCCGACCGGTGGCGGAAAGTCCCTCTGCTACCAGATCCCGTCCCTGGTCAGGCGCGGCACCGGCGTCGTGGTCTCGCCGCTGATCGCGCTCATGCAGGACCAGGTCGACGCCCTGCGGGCGCTCGGCGTGCGGGCCGGCTTCATGAACTCCACGCAGGACTTCGACGAGCGCCGATCGATGGAGGCGCAGTTCCTCGCGGGCGAGCTGGACCTGCTCTACCTGGCGCCGGAGCGGCTGCGGCTGGACTCCACGCTCTCGCTGCTGGCCCGGGGCGAGATCTCCGTCTTCGCGATCGACGAGGCGCACTGCGTCGCCCAGTGGGGCCACGACTTCCGCCCGGACTATCTGGCCCTGTCGGTGCTCGGCGAGCGCTGGCCCGACGTCCCGCGCATCGCGCTGACGGCGACGGCCACGGACGCCACCCACCAGGAGATCACGCGCCGCCTCGGCATGCCGGACGCGAAGCACTTCGTCGCCAGCTTCGACCGGCCCAACATCCAGTACCGGATCGTGGCGAAGTCCGACCCCAAGAAGCAGCTCCTCACCTTCCTCCAGGAGGAGCACGCCGGGGACGCGGGCATCGTCTACTGCCTCTCGCGCGCTTCCACGGAGAAGATCGCGGAGTATCTGAGCCGCAACGGCATCGACGCCGTGCCGTACCACGCGGGTCTCGACGCCTCCACGCGCGCCACCCACCAGGCGCGTTTCCTCCGTGAGGAGGGCCTCGTCGTCGTCGCGACCATCGCCTTCGGCATGGGCATCGACAAGCCGGACGTCCGCTTCGTCGCCCACCTGGACCTCCCGAAGTCCGTCGAGGGGTACTACCAGGAGACCGGTCGCGCGGGCCGTGACGGCGAGCCGTCGACGGCCTGGATGGCGTACGGACTCCAGGACGTCGTCCAGCAGCGAAAGCTCATCCAGGGCGGCGAGGGCGACGAGGCCCACCGCCGCCGGGCCGCCGCCCACCTGGACTCGATGCTGGCGCTGTGCGAGACCGTTCAGTGCCGCCGGTCCCAGCTGCTGACCTACTTCGGCCAGGAGCCCTCGGCGGCGAACTGCGGCAACTGCGACACCTGCCTGACCCCGCCGGAGACCTGGGACGGCACGGTCGTCTCGCAGAAGCTGCTCTCCACGGTGGTCCGCCTCAAGCGCGAGCGGAACCAGAAGTTCGGCGCGGGCCAGATCATCGACATCCTGCTCGGCCGCAAGACCGCCAAGGTCATCCAGTTCGACCACGACCAGCTCTCCGTCTTCGGCATCGGCGAGGAGCTGGCCGAGGCGGAGTGGCGCGGCGTGGTCCGCCAGCTGCTGGCGCAGGGCCTGCTCGCGGTGGAGGGGGAGTACGGCACGCTGGTCCTCACCGACGACAGCGCCACGGTCCTCGGCCGCGAGCGCGAGGTCCTGCTCCGCAAGGAGCCGAAGAAGCCCACGTCCCGCTCGTCGTCCTCGGCCGGCGGCTCCAGGTCCGCCAAGGGCAAGGCGGCCGCGGCCGACCTGCCGTCCTCCGCGGTCCCGGTCTTCGAGGCGCTGCGCGCCTGGCGCGGCGCGACGGCCAAGGAGCAGGGCGTCCCGGCGTACGTGATCTTCCACGACGCGACGCTGCGGGAGATCGCGACAGTCCATCCGTCGTCGCTCGCGGAGCTGGGCGGGATCAGCGGCCTGGGCGAGAAGAAGCTCGCGACGTACGGGGAGGGCGTGCTGGAGGTCCTGGCGGAGACGGCTCCGGGGGCCACGGCCGCTGATCCGGAGGCTCCCGCGCCGATGGCTCCCGCGTCCCGCGCGGCGGCTCAGGCCCCGGCACCCCGTGCGGCCGCTCCGGCTCGTACGCAAGCCCCGGCTGCGGCCCCGCAGCACAGCGACCCCGAGTTCGGCTGGGACGAGGAACCGCCCGAGTACGAGTGAGGGACATGCCGGGCGGTGGGGCGGCGGGACCTACTCCGGGTCCGCCGCCCGGCCGCGGCGGGCCGTGATCGCCGTCAGATCCAGGTCCACCGTGAACGGCACCGACACCTTCATCCGGTCGTGGAAGATCCCCGTCGAGGTGTAGGCGCCGGTGGCAGGCTCCCGCTCGAAGACGTACACGACAGCCCGCCCGTCGTGGTTCTCCACCCGCCAGTAGTGGGGGATCGTCGCGCGGGCGTACTTCACGGGCTTGGTCTCCCGGTCGCGGGACCGGGACTCCGGCGAGACGACCTCGATGGCCAGGCGCACCGACTCGGCGGGGAACCGGGTCTGGTTCGGGTCCCGGATGACGTCACCATCGACGACGATCACATCGGGCTCGGGCCGGTTGTAGCGGTCGATGTCGATGGTGAACTCGCGCACGACCTCCAGCTCGGGCGGCGCCAGGGACTGCAGCTGCCACTCGAAGAAGCTGACCGCACGCGTGTGGAAAAGGGTCTGCGGACTCACGAAAACGAGGCTCCCGTCGATCAGCTCCGTGTGCGGAGGCAGATTCGGGAGTGTGTCCAGGTCATCGGCGGTCCAGCCGCCCTCGGGCGGGACCGCCCACCGCGGCTCGGAGGCCTCGGGTTCGATGCTCATCATTGCTCCCATGGGGAGGAGTCTCGCGGGCCTGACCAGCGTATCCGTCGGGAACGGGATCCGGATGACCTGAACGTGTGAACGGTTCTCGCCAAGCTGACCGCTGTCTAGGAAGTGTTCGCGGCGCAGCGCAGATCGCCTGCCGGGCGCTTGCCCGTGGTGAGGAACGTGGTCGTCGCCTCGTTGGCGCAGGTGTTGGCGCCGAAGGGGTAGACGCCGTGGCCGCCCTGGTCGACGGTGACCATCCTGGCCCGCTGGCCCAGTGCCTCTCGGAGCTTCAGGGCTCCCACCAGCGGGGTTCCCGGGTCGCGTTCGTTCTGGACCAGCAGGATGTTCGACGGTCCCCGGTCGCCGATGCGCACCGGCGGCTCGCGGTGCTCGGACGGCCAGAACGCGCAGGGGGTGACGTTCGCCGTCGAGGCGCCGAGCTTGGGATAGCGCGCGCGGTCGACCAGGACGTTCAGTTGGTAGCTGAGCTGGTGGCGGGGCCACCGGGAGTCCGCGCACAGGACGTGGAGGCGGGAGGCGGCGGAGTTCTCCTGTTCCGGTGTCGCTTCGAAGGGGTAGGGCTTTCCCGCCTTCAGGGTCTGCCACATCTTTGCCAGCTCCGGAAGCTGTGCGTCGGAGTAGAGCAGTTCCAGGGTCAGCCCGCGGAACAGGGTTCCCGTGATGTTCCCCTGCGGCTCGGCGTCCAGGCGGCGGGCGAGGGCGGAGTACGTGGCCTCCACCTGGGCGGGCGTGGTGCCGAGCCCGTACTCGGGGTGCTGGGACGCGTACGTCGCGAAATCGGGGAACCGGTCCTCCATGCCGCGTGCCAGCAGCCGGAACGCGGAGACGTCGTAGCCGCGCGGGCCGAGGGCGCTGTCGAGCACGATCCGGTCGCCGCGCTCGGGGAACAGCTGTGCGTAGGTGGCCCCGAGCTGGGTGCCGTACGAGGCTCCGAGGTAGGAGATCTTGGGCTCGCCGATGGCGGCCCGGATGCGGTCCATGTCCCGCGCGGTGTTCGCCGTCGTGGTGTGCGGCAGCATCCACGCGGTGCCGGACGCGGCGCACTGCTGGGCGAGGCCGCGTGCGTACCGTGCCTCGCGCACGATGTCGGCCGGGCCGTGGGCGTACATGGGGTACGCGCCGCGCTTCAGCTGGCTCGGCGTCAGGTCGCAGGTCACCGGGGTGCTGCGGCCCACGCCGCGCGGGTCCATGCCGATGATGTCGTAGGTGTCCAGCACCTGTTGGGGCAGTTGCGCCGCGAGGCCCAACGGGTAGCCCAGGCCGGAGCCGCCGGGCCCACCCGGGTTGGTGAACAGCGCACCACGGCGCTGTGCTGGTTTCTGGCTCGGCAGCCGGGAGACCGCGATCTCGATCTGGCGGCCCCCGGGATCGCGGTAGTCCAGCGGTACCTTCAGCGTGCCGCACCGGAGCTCTTTCGGAGGGTTCGCCCCCGGACAGGGCCCCCACTTCAGCGGTGCCGGTGCGGTGGCCGCCGCGTCCGGTGTCGCGCCCGAGGCCGGGGCGACCCAGGTCGCGACGACGGCGGTGGCGGCAAGAGCCAGGGCCAGGGGTTTCCGGCGCATACGAAGTCCTCCTCGTCGTCCGTGAGAAGCCATCAGTCTTCCGGCCGCGCGGCTGTCGGCACATCGTCCGATGGGGCCGTCGTGCCCAGGACCGGAGACCGGTGGACGGACACGGTTCTTCGACCGGAGTCGAAGGCGGTCCCCTCCCCAGGGCGGACGTCCCGGCCGCACCGCGTCGCGATAATGAACCGATGGAGACGGACGCCGTGCCACCCCAAGGGCCCGTGCCACCCCGAGAGCCCGTGCCTCACCAGGAGCCCGCGCCTCCCCGCACGACCGCGCCACCCCGAGAGCCCGTGCCTCACCAGGAGCCCGCGCCTTCCGGAGAGCCCGCGCCTTCCCAGGGCCCCTGGCAGCAGGCGGTGCGGCTCGGGGCGGCCGCCGCCGTGGGGGTGCTGCTCTGGCTGCTCACCGGAGCGTTGCTGCCGCGCGGCTGCGCGGCCGACTCCTGCTCCTGGTTCGTCACCGGTGACCCGCTCATCGCGCTCGGCTGCCTGGTCGCGGCGGCCTGGCGGCGGCGGTTCCCCGTTCCCGTGGCGCTCGTCGTCGCCCTCGCGTCCGCCGCCTCCGCCCTCGCGTCCGGAGCGGCGCTGCTGGCGATCGGCTCCCTGGCGGCCCGGCGGCGTCCGGCCGAGATCGCGCCCGTGGTGGCCGCGTACGTCCTCGCCCCGCTGTTCACCACGGGGCTGTATCCGGTGGAGCGGCCGCCCGGTGCCCCCTGGATCCAACTCGTCCTGCAACTGCTGACGGCGGGGTTCGCCGTCGCCACGGGATGGGCCGTCGGAGCCCGCCGCGCGGAAGTCCTGTCGCTCCGGGAGCGGGCCCGGAGCGCGGAACGTGAACAGGCCGCCCTGGCGGACCGGGCCCGGGTGCTGGAACGCAACCGGATCGCCCGCGAGATGCACGACAGCCTCGCCCACCGGATCTCCCTGGTCGCCCTCCAGGCCGGGGCGCTGGACCACCGGGCCGATCTGGCGGCGGAGGAGCGCGCCGTCCTGGTACGGGGTATCGCGGACGGTTCGCACCGGGCCCTGGAGGATCTGCGCGATGTCCTCGGCGTGCTCCGGGCCGAGCAGCCCGACCGCCAGGAGCCGCCCGGCCCCTCCTACGACCGGGTCCCGGCCCTGGTGGACGACGCCCGCGCCTCCGGCATGGACGTGACGCTCACCGTCGCCACGGCCGGCGAACCCCCGGACCCGGTGGGCGACCTCTGCTACCGCATCGTGCGGGAAGCGCTGACCAACGCCGCCAAGCACGCCCCCGGCGCCCCGGTCCGGATCACTCTGGACGGGGAGCCCGGCGGCGTGCTCGGTGTCGCCGTCGGCAACGGTCCGGCCGCCCGTACGCGGGCCCGGCCGCCGGCCTCCGGGTACGGCCTGCCGGGCCTCGCCGAGCGGGTCAGGGCGGTCGGCGGGACCATCGGCCACCACCCGTCGCCCGACGGCGGGTTCTCCCTCTCCGCCCGGCTGCCCTGGCCGGACGAGGCCGCCCGGTCGCCCTGGCCGGACGAGGCCGCCCGGCTGCCCTGGCCGCACGACGAGCCCGAGCGGAGGCCCTGAGCGTGGAGTCCGGGAAGCCGCCGGTGCGCGTGGTCGTGGTCGATGACGAACAGCTGATCCGGATGGCGGTGCGCCTCGTCCTCGACGGCGAGAGCGACCTCACCGTGGTGGCCGAGGCGGCGGACGGTGAGGAGGCCCTCGTCGCCGTACGGGAGAAGACGCCGGACGTCGTGCTCATCGACGTACGGATGCCGGGGCGGGACGGTGTGAGCTGGACCCGGGAGCTGCTGGCGTTGGACCGGCCGCCGCGGGTCATCGTCCTGACCGCCTTCGACTCCGACGCGCTGGTTCTCGACGCGCTGCGGGCGGGGGCGCTCGGCTTCGTCCTCAAACACACCCCGCCCGACCGCATCATCGACGCGGTACGGACGGTCGCGAACGGCGAACCCGCGCTCTCACCGCAGGCCACGGCGCGGCTCATCGCGGCGGCCACCGCGACCGGCGGCCCGGCGGCCGACAATTCCGTACGGGCAGCCGCGCGGAAGCGGCTGTCCGTCCTGACCCGCCGGGAGCTGGAAACCGCGCGGGCCATCGCGGACGGGCTGGGCAACCCGGAGATCGCCGAACGGCTGGGCATCACCGTCGCCACCGTCAAGGCCCACACCTCCAGCCTGTTCCGCAAGCTGGAGGTGGACAACCGGGTGCGGATCGCCCTGCTGGTCCTGGATGCCGAGTGCCAAAGGCCGCTGCCCTGAGCCAGGACCCCCGCCGGACGCTCCCTCAGTCACCGCCCCCGCACGCAACCCCGCAGGACGCCCCCTCAGTCACCGCCCCCGCCGCAGCCACTTCCGCAGCCACCTCCACCCCCGCTGTCGCCGCCGGCGTCGCCGCCACCGTCGCCACCGGAGGTGTTCTGCTTGACGTTGTAGTGGACCGCCGCCGCCGTCCACTCGGAGCGGCGCAGGACCTTCATCGCCGTGCGGCCGGGGCGGCCGTTGCGGGTCAGCTGGGCGGCGAGGCCGATGGCGGAGACCAGGGCGGCCAGGAGGCGGTCGCGGTGGTCCGGGTAGCCCGCCGTCTCGGCCAGGGTAAACCGCCTGCGGAGGCTCGGTACGAGGTCCGGCTGGACCGGGAAGTGGCGGTGGTAGGGGAACAGGCCGAGGAAGCGGCGGTTCTCCCGGGAGAGCACGGAGCGCTCGACCAGCGAGTCCAGGTAGGTGTCCCGTACGTGCTTGTCGAAGTCGTTCACCCAGCGCCGGGCGCGTATCCCGGAGCGGCGGCCCTTCGCCTGTGGCAGGGTCCGCAGCAGGGCGGCGAGGCGCGGGTCGGCCGGGTCCAGCGGGTTCACCACCTGGACCCGGCCGTGCTCCTCCCGTATCCGTCCCTGGAGCTCCAGCTCCGCGAGGACAGCCCCGGCCACCCCGTACGCCAGGGCCGCGGCCTCGCACATCGGCTTGCCGCGCCCCGGGTCCAGGGTGAGCAGGATCAGTTCCTCGGGCAGCGTCAGCGTAGGAGCGCCGGGTGCCGAAGGTGCGGGAGTCGTCATGGCGCCGTGACGATTCTGCCGGTCACATCGCCGAGGCCCACGCGGGTGCCGTGCGGGCCGGGGGCCCAGGCGGTCAGCGTGACCGTGTCGCCGTCCTCCAGGAACGTCCGCTTGCCCTCGGGCAGTTCCAGCGCGTCACGGCCGTTCCAGGTCAGCTCCAGGAGCGAGCCGCGCTGGCCGGTCTCGGGGCCGCTGACCGTACCGGAGCCGTACAGATCGCCCGTTCGCAGCGAGGCGCCGTTGACCGTCATGTGCGCGAGCTGCTGGGCGGCCGTCCAGTACATCGTGGCGAACGGCGGCTCGGCGACGGCCTGGCCGTTGATCTCGACGGTGATCCGGATGTCGAAGCCGCCGTGCTCCTCCTCGCCGGAGTCGTCCAGGTAGGGGAGGAGCGGTACGTCGCGGGCCGGCGGTGCGGTGCGGGCCGCGTCCAGGGCCTCCAGCGGAGTGACCCACGCCGATACGGAGGTGGCGAAGGACTTGCCGAGGAACGGGCCCAGCGGCACGTACTCCCAGGCCTGGAGGTCGCGCGCCGACCAGTCGTTGAGCAGCGACAGCCCGAAGACGTGCTCGCGGAAGTCGGCGAGCGGGACCGGGGTGCCGTGGGCGGAGGGGACGCCGACGACGAAGCCGACCTCGGCCTCGATGTCCAGCTTCACCGAGGGCCCGAAGACGGGCGCCGGGTCGGTGGGCGCCTTGCGCTGGCCGCTCGGGCGCACCACGTCCGTACCGGAGACCACGACGGTGCCGGAGCGGCCGTGGTAACCGATCGGCAGGTGCTTCCAGTTCGGGGTCAGCGCGTCGCCGTCCGGACGGAACATCCGCCCGACGTTGGTGGCGTGGTGCTCGCTGGCGTAGAAGTCGACGTAGTCCGCGACCTCGTACGGCAGGTGCAGCGTCACCGAGCCGACCGGGTGCAGCAGCGGCTCGATGTCCGCGCGGTGGCCCGGCACGGTGAGCCAGGCGGTGAGCGCGCGGCGCACATCGCTCCAGGCGGTGCGGCCCGCCGCGAGCAGCGGTGTCAGGCTCGGCTGCGCCAGCAGCCCGGCGTACGGGGAACCGAGCGCGTGGGCGGCGGCCCCGGCGTCCAGGACGTGGTTGCCGATACGGACGCCGACCCGGCGGTCCTCGGGGTGGCCGGGGGTGGAGAACACACCGTAGGGGAGGTTGTGCGGGCCGAAGGGGTCGCCTTCTGGCAGGTCGAGCGGGCTGCTCTGCTCGGGCATGTGGTGCTGCCTCGCTTTCCAGGTCGTGTGGAGGACACGTTACGTCGGAGCTCCTTCCCCACGGCAGTGCCCTGACCCTCCCCAACTGTGCCTATTGCCCGGAAAGTTCGAAGGGTCCCCCGGAAATCCGGGGGACCCGACCACGTAGGAGGGACTGAGTGACAGGGACTGAGTGACAGGGACCGATCACCCAGCCGTGCGCGGGATGCGCTTCTCCCAGGTGCGGTGGAAGACGATCTCGCCACCGTCCTTGCAGATCACCTCGTCGGAGGTGATGAAGTCGACGTCGTCGGCGGTGATCTCGGAGCGCGTCTCGATCTCCACGTCCCAGGCCATCTCCGGCCGGTGCAGCCGGATCCGCCAGTCGCTGCGGGTGCGCGCGGAGAGCGGGTCGTCCTGCTGGATCGTGTACGTCTCCAAGGCGTCCTCGGTGAATTCGAGGCCGTCGGGGTAGACCCGCGTACCGCCGTAACGCGGGTCCACCTCAAGCCGCCACTCGCCCTTGGCGACATCGCGGACGACGAGGCGTTCGGGGCGCGGCTCCTCCAGGGTGACCGGGTAGACCACGCCGAGCGGTTCGGACTGTTCCGGTTCGCCGAAGGTGATCGCCGGGTCCTCGGTGTGGCGGCGCACCGGCAGCTCGACGAGGCTGCCGTCGGTGTCGAGCGTGAACCCGGCCGAGCCGGCCTGCGGCCAGATCCAGGGCCAGTACGAGGAGGAAACGGCGATCCGGATGCGGTGGCCGGGCGGGAAGGTGTGGCCGATGCCGTTGAGGTCGAAGACCACGTCCTCGGTCTCGCCGGGCGTCCAGTCGTCGGTGCGGTCGCGGCCGTGCCGGGCGGCGAGGTTGAGGACGCCCCGGGTGACCAGCGTGGAGGAGCCGTCGGGCGCCACGTCGCAGAGCCGCGCGATGACCTGGCCGCGCGGGACGTCCATCCGGAGGCGGAGCTTCACCCGCGGCCGGCCGAGAATCTCGATTGGCGCCTCCGCCACCGGGAACTCGAACGACACCGACTTCGCGTCCTCGTCCCGCTGGTCCGGCGGGAGGTCCGCCTCGTTGCCGAACGGGAAGAAGCGGCCCGCGTCCAGCCCGGTCTGCTGCGGCGAGGCGACGATCCGCTCACCGCCCTGGAGCGCGTACGCCACCGGGTTGACGTTCTCCGAGGGCCAGGAGGCGTCCCCGACCCAGCGGCCCGGCAGCGTCTCGTACACCGTGGCGGGCCGGTGCGAGCCGCTGATCCAGGACCGCAGCAGCGGCTCCCGCATCACGCCCGTCTCCTTGCCCTTCAGGTGCTGGTCCCACCAGCGCAGAGTCTCCTGGAGGAAGCCGATCGCGGGCCCCGGCGGCAGTCCCCGGTCCGGGTACTGGTGCGACCACGGGCCGATGATCCCGCGCACCTGGCCCGGGTCCAGGTGCTCGACGAGCCGGAGGACGGTGTCCCGGTACGGGTCGTGCCAGCCGCCGACCGCCAGCACGTTCGCCTTGATCGCGCCGTAGTCCTCGCAGACGCTGCCGTGCTTCCAGTAGTCGTCGCGGCTCTGGTGGGCCAGCCAGGTGTGGGTGAAGGGCTCGACGGCCTCCAGCCGCTTCAGCCACGTCTCCTTCCAGCCGTCGCCGACCTGCGCCGGGTCCGGCGGGCGGGAGACGAAGGCGAGCATGGTGGCGGCCCAGGCGTGCATGTCGACGGCGAGGACCGAGCCGCCCATGTAGTGGACGTCGTTGTCGTACCGGTCGTCGGCCGAGCAGACGGTGACGATCGCCTTCAGCGGCTCGGGGGCGAGCGCGGCGATCTGGAGCGAGTTGAAACCGCCCCAGGAGATCCCGAACATGCCGACCCGGCCCGAGCACCACTCCTGCTGGGCCAGCCAGTGGACGACGGCGACCCCGTCGGCCAGCTCCTGCGCGTCGTACTCGTCGCCCGGCAGCCCCTCGCTGTTGCCGTGGCCCCGGACGTCGACCCGTACGGAGGCGTAGCCGTGGCCCGCGTACCAGGGGTGGCGCTGCCAGTCGCGCGGGGCGGTCCAGTCGCCGAGCCGGTAGGGCAGGTACTCCAGCAGCGCGGGGACCGGTTCGTCGGTCAGGGGCCGCCAGACGCGGGCGTAGAGCCGGGTCCCGCCGGACAGCGGGATGTACACGTCCTCGCGGGTGGTCTCGTACGGGAACTCGGTCGTGATGTTCATGGGTCACCTCGGTGGGGGACGGGGGACGCCTCTACGGGGCTGCTGGGGCTAGTGGACGGGGTGCATCGTGCGCTTCAGCCAGGGCGCGGCGGCGATCATCGCGAGGCCGGCGGCGACGGCGATCGCACCGTTCACGCCGAAGTAGGCGGGCGTGGAGACCTCGCCGTACAACTTCACGACCTGGGCCTGGATGCCGTTGGCGACGGCCAGCGACAGGAACCACAGGGCCATCGTCTGGCTGGCGAACGCCTTCGGGGCGAGCTTGCTGCTGGCCGAGAGGCCGGAGGTCTCCAGCAGGACGTCACCGAGGCCCAGCAGCAGGTAGGAGCCGACGATCCACCAGGCCGCCATCTTGTACGTGTCGTCGGCGTGGCCCGAGGTCGGCAGGACCATCAGCAGGAACGACAGGCCGCCGAGGATCACGCCGAAGGCGATC
Organism: Streptomyces sp. NPDC101178; assembly: GCF_044767965.1. Lineage (NCBI taxonomy): Bacteria > Bacillati > Actinomycetota > Actinomycetes > Kitasatosporales > Streptomycetaceae > Streptomyces > Streptomyces sp. NPDC101178. The sequence goes on along the minus strand of NZ_JBIWOZ010000005.1, from coordinate 283,559 downwards.
TTGTTGGAGGCGTGCGGCTGGCGGCGGCCCATCCGTACCCAGGTGGCGGCCACCACGGGCGCGAGCGCCACCTCGAAGGCGCCGAGCGCGGAGGCGTACCAGCTGGCCGGGAAGGTGAAGCCGAAGACCTCGGTGCGGGCGTTGGTGGAGGCCAGCAGGATCATCGTGGAGTACGCCTGGAACAGGATGAAGTTGAAGACGACCGATCCCAGGAAGAGCACGATGTACGGGCGGAGCCTGCCGCGCTCCTCGGCGGTGACGCGCGGGCTCTTGAACATGACCACGAAGTACGCGATCGGCGCGATGACCGAGACGACCGTGAGCACGTCCACGAACCGGTCGATGGTGAGCCAGCCCGCCAGGGCCAGCGCGGTGGCGACGACGGCGACCAGGACGGCCCCGCCGATGATCAGCCGGACCGCGCGGCGCATGGCGGCCGGGGCGAGCGCGAATTCGGCGCCCTCCTTGCGTCCGACCAGGTGACGGCGGCCCGCCACGTACTGGACCAGGCCGAAGGTCATGCCGATCGCGGCGGCCGAGAAGCCCCAGTGCCAGCTCCAGTGGTCGCCGAGCCAGCCGGTGACCAGCGGCCCGGCGAAGGCGCCGATGTTGATGCCCATGTAGTAGAGCGCGAAGCCCGCGTCGCGGCGTTCGTCGTCGGTGCGGTAGAGCTTGCCGACCATGGAGGCCACATTGGGCTTGAGCAGGCCCGTTCCGGCGCTGATCAGGCCGAGCCCGACCCAGGTCATCGCGTCGGTCGGCACGGCCATGGAGTAGTGGCCGCAGGCGATGAGGATGCCGCCGTACAGCACGGCCCGGTACGAGCCGAGGATCCGGTCGGCCAGCCAGCCGCCGGCCACGGAGACCAGATAGACGAGGGTCCCGTACGCGGCCGACACGGAGGCGGCGGTTCCGGGGTTCATGCCCATGCCGCCGTCGGCCACGGTGTCGGCGAAGAACAGCACCAGGATCGCCTGCATGCCGAGGAACGAGAACCGCTCCCAGACCTCCAGGCCGGACAGGGTCATCAGGCCCCGTGGCTGGCCGAAGAAGGCGCGGTCGTCCTCGGGCGGGGGCCGGTCCGGCTCGGTGTCGGCGGTCGCGTGGGACAAAGTGGACACTCCTGATCGTATGAGCTGATCACGAACATACCGGCGGAGGTGGGAAGCCGCCCACGGTGATCCATAGGAGACCGGATACGCTGAGTTGATTCGACAGACAGCGACACATCGACAATGAGTGTGATCGTCAGCAGACAGGAGATGCCCTCGTGACCGTCGTCGGGCCGTTCGGACTGCACGTGCGGGACCAGGCTCTTGAGGCCGACGTCCAGACGGGCCTGGCCGCTGTCGAAGCGGGGCTGATCGAGGCCACCAAGAGCGATGTGCCCTTCATCACGGAGGCCGCCCAGCACCTGGTGCGGGCGGGAGGCAAGCGGTTCCGCCCGTTGCTGGTCATGCTCGCGTCACAGTTCGGCGATCCGGACGCGCCGGGTGTCGTCCCCTCGGCCGTCGTCGTCGAGCTGACCCACCTGGCCACGCTGTACCACGACGACGTGATGGACGAGGCCGACGTACGCCGCGGAGTGGAGAGCGCCAACACCCGCTGGGGCAATTCGGTGGCCGTCCTCACCGGCGACTTCCTGTTCGCGCGCGCCTCGCACATCCTGGCCGACCTCGGCCCCGACGCCGTACGCATCCAGGCCGAGGCGTTCGAACGGCTGGTCACCGGCCAGATCCTGGAGACCGCGGGCCCGCGCGACGGCCGCGACCCGGTCGACCACTACCTCGACGTGCTCAGCGGCAAGACCGGCTCGCTGGTCGCCGTCTCCGGCCGGTTCGGCGCGCTGATGGCCGGCGCCGACGAGCGGACCGTGGACATCCTCACGCAGTACGGGGAGCGGCTCGGCATCGCGTTCCAGCTCGCCGACGACGTCCTCGACATCGCATCCGACACCCACGAGTCCGGCAAGACCCCCGGCACCGACCTGCGCGAAGGCATCCCGACCCTCCCGGTCCTGCGCCTGCGCGCCCAGGCCGCGGAGGACGGCAAGCCCGACGACCTGGAGCTCGTCGAGCTGCTCGACGGCGACCTCGGCGACGACGACACCCTCGCCGAGGCCCTGCGCCGGCTCCGCGCCCACCCGGCGCTGGAGCAGGCCCGCCAGGACACCGTCCGCTACGCCCAGGAGGCGCGCGCCACGCTCGCGCCGCTGCCGGAGGGGTACGCGAAGTCGGCGCTGGAGGAGCTGTGCGACGCGGTGGTGCACCGCGCGGGCTGACGGTGTGGTTGCACCGCGCGGGCTGACAGCGCGCGCGGTGCGTTCCCTCAGGGCGCTTTCCTTGGTTGACGACGCGTCACCCAGTGGACCGCCCGAGGCCCTACCCCTACGGGATGGCTGATGTACCCCGTCCGGTTGTCATACCGGAGCAGTAGTCAGGTTGATCCCCGGGGCTGACGCTTCAGACCGCCCGATTTGGTCAGATGGATAACAACCACTCCTGACCACATCGGGTGAGAATGGCGGCAGGGAGTGGGCGGGCAACCGGACGGAAGCCGCCGACCACGGAGGTAGGGCACACATGGCACCGAACGACAGCGCAGAGACCATCGGCGAGGCCACGGGCACTGTCGTGGGCCGTCGGAAGGCGGCGCGCTACATCGTCCCCGTCGCGGTCGCGGGGGTGGCGGCCGCGACCATCGGGCTCGTCCCGGCACTCGCCAACCCCGGCGACCCGGACCTGCCGAAGATCAGCGCACAGGAACTCATCGAGAAGATCGCCGCTTCCGACGAGGAGCAGCTCTCCGGAACCTTCAAGATCAGCACGGACCTCGGCCTGCCCCTCGACGGCCTCGCGGGATCGTTCCTGCCGGGCGCCGACGGCGAGGGCAAGGACGGCGGCGCGGCCGCGCCAGAGGACAAGCTCATGGAGCTGACGTCCGGCACGCACACGCTGCGGGTGGCCGTCGACGGCCCGGAGAAGCAGCGGCTCTCCATCCTCGGCAAGGCCTCCGAGTACAGCGTCATCCACAACCAGGGCGAGGTCTGGGCGTACGACTCGGAGTCCGACGAGGTCTACCACGCCGAGGCGCCCGAGGGCGCGGGCGCCGAGAAGGAGGCCCCGAAGGCGCCCAAGGGCGTGCCGGCCACGCCGAAGGACTTCGCCGAGCAGGCGCTCGCGGCGGTCGGCGACACCACGTCGGTCACCGTGGACGGCACCGCGCAGGTAGCGGGCCGCGATGCGTACCAGCTGGTCATCAAGCCGAAGCAGGAAGGCTCGACGGTCGGTTCGGTACGGATCGCGGTGGACGCGGAGAACGGCGTTCCGCTGAAGTTCACGCTGGCCGCGGCGGACGGCGGCAAGGCCGTGGTCGACGCCGGCTTCACCAAGGTGGACTTCGCCAAGCCCGCCGCCTCCTCGTTCGACTTCACCCCGCCGAAGGGCGCCAAGGTGACGGAGGCCGACGAGCTGGAGACCGGCAAGGACGAGCACGGCAAGGCGCAGAAGGCGCTCCCGGAGCAGTTCTCCGGCCAGATCCCGGGCCTGGAGGGGCTGGAGGGCGCCGAGGGCGTCAACGTCATCGGCAAGGGATGGACGTCGGTCGCCGCCATCGAGATCCCCGGCGGCAAGGGCCTGCCCACGGCGGGCTCGGGCGACGTCCCGGCCGAGGCGCAGGGCTTCCTGGACGCGCTCGGCGACAAGGTCACCGGCAAGTTCGGCTCGGGCACGGTCTTCAAGACCCGCCTCGTCAACGCCCTGCTGACGGACGACGGCAAGGTATATGTCGGAGCGGTGACGAAGGACGCGCTGGTACGGGCGGCCGACGGCGCCAAGCAGGGCTGACGGATCACCCGGTCCTCCCGCCCCGTCGCGCACCCGCGCGGCGGGGCGGTCCGGCTCCCCACCCGCGTGTGCTGAGAGGTGCGACCGGCATGACGGAGACAGCGACAGCCCCGACGTACGGGGCCGGCGGCCGCCCCGGCCCCGTCATCGGGACCCCCGTCATCGAGACCCGCGGCCTCACCAAGCGCTACCGAGGCGGTCAGCCCGCCGTCGACGGCCTCGACCTCACCGTCCCCGGTGGCAGCGTCTTCGGCTTCCTCGGCCCCAACGGCTCCGGCAAGACCACCACCATCCGGATGCTCATGGGCCTCATCGACCCCACCTCCGGCACGGCCACGGTCCTCGGCCGCCCCATGCCCCGGGCGGCCCGCACGGTCCTCCCGGAGGTCGGCGCGCTGATCGAGGGGCCCGCGCTGTACGGCTATCTGAGCGGCCGTGACAATCTCCTACGGTTCGACCGCGCCGACCCCACCGCCGACCCGCGCACCCGCCGGACCCGCGTCGCCCACGCCCTGGACCGGGTCGGCCTCGCCGCCGCGTCGGCCAAGAAGGCGAAGGCGTACTCCCTCGGCATGAAACAGCGCCTCGGCCTCGCCGCCGCCCTGCTCCGGCCGCGCCGCCTGCTGGTCCTGGACGAGCCGACCAACGGCCTGGACCCGCAGGGCATGCGGGAGATCCGCTCGCTGGTCCGGGAGCTGGCGGCCGAGGGGACCACGGTGTTCCTCTCCTCGCACCTGCTGGACGAGATCGAACAGGTCTGCACGCACGCGGCGGTGATGGCCCGGGGCCGGCTGCTGACGCAGGGTTCGGTCGCCGACCTCGCCGCGAGCGCCCGCGGCCGCCTCGCCGTCACCACGCCGGACGCGGCCGACGCCGTCCGCGTCCTCCAGGCACAGGGCCTCACCGGCCTGGCCGTCGACGGCGACCGCCTGACCGCCGACGCCCCGCCCGCCGCCGTGGACCTCGCGGACCTCAACGCGGCGCTGGTGGGCGGCGGGGTGCGGGTGCGGGCGTTCGGGATCGAGGGCGGGTCGCTGGAGGACGCGTTCGTGGCACTGACGGGAGAGGGATTCGATGTCGCAGGCTGAGGCCGCCCCCAAGGACCCGAAGGACCTCGAGGCCCCCACGGCCCCCGAGGCCCCCACGCCCCCGGAAACCACCCGGCCCCGGCCCCGCCCCCGTAACCCCCTGTGGACCCTCGGAATCCTCCGCTCCGAGATCATCACCGCCACCTTCCGCCGCCATCGGACCTACGCGCTCCTCGCGGTGCTCGCCGCCGTCCCCGTACTCATCGGGATCGCGATCCGCATCGAGACGGGCGGGGGCGGATCGGCATCCGGCGGCGGGCCGGACGGCGGGGGAGGCCCGGCGTTCCTGACGCAGGTCACCAACAACGGCCTCTTCCTGGTCTTCGCCGCCCTCGCCGCCACGCTCCCGGTCTTCCTCCCGATGGCCGTCGGTGTGGTGGCCGGTGACGCGATCGCGGGCGAGGCGAGCGCCGGGACCCTGCGCTATCTGCTGGTCGCCCCGGCGGGCCGGACCCGGCTGCTTCTGGCCAAATACGCGTCGGTCCTGGCCTTCTGTCTGGTCGCGACGTTCGTGGTGGCGGCCTCGGCACTGGCGGTCGGCGCGCTGCTCTTCCCGGTGGGCGAGGTCACGACGATCTCCGGTACGCGGATCGGCTTCGGCGAGGGCCTGGTGCGGGCCGCGCTGACGGCGGCGGTCGTCGCGGCGTCCCTGGTGGGGTTCGCCGCGCTCGGGCTCTTCGTCTCGACGCTGACCAACAGCGGGATCGCGGCGATGGCGGCGACGATCGGCCTGCTGATCACGGTGCAGATCCTGGACAGCATCCCGCAGCTGAGCGGTATCCACCCCTACCTGTTCCCGCACTACTGGATGTCGTTCGCGGACGTCCTTCGCGAGCCGGTCCACTGGGAGGAGCTCAGCAAGAACTTCCAACTCCAGGGCCTGTACGCGGCGGTGTTCGGCTCGGCGGCCTGGGCCCGCTTCACGGCGAAGGACATCACGGCCTGAGCCGGGCAGGGCGGTCGTCCGATGGCCGGATCGGATCGGTGAGCGGTCGTCCGCGCCGTCGGCCGGGCGAGCCGTCCCCCGATCGGCTCGTCGCGGCACGAACGGCACGAACGTTGCGGAGGTCGGAACGAGCCGACACGGTACGTTCCGTTTCCGCATGGGTATTCTTCGGCCTATGACGACTACCTGTCAATAAGGAATGGCTCAAACCGTCCTATGCTCACCGGATGATCCCACCGCCCAGTAGTCTGCGCCGCAGCGAGAAGTCCCGCCGCGCGACGCTGCAGGCCGCCCTCGACCTCTGTACGGAGAGGGGGTACGGGCGCACGACGATAGAGGCCATCGCGGCCCGCGCCGGTGTCAGCAAGAAGACGATCTACCGCTGGTGGCCGTCAAAAGGGGCGGTGCTGCTGGAGGCGTTCACGGACGCGCTGGTGGACGCCACACCGTTCGTGGACACGGGTGACATCGGTGCCGACCTGCGTACGCATGTGGCGGGCGCGGTGAAGCTGCTCACCGTGCCGCCCTTCGGACCGGCCTACGCGGGCATCCTCTCCGAGCTCCACCACGACGACGTACTCGCCCAGGCGCTCAAGGACCAGCTGGTCGACCCGCGCGTCGAACAGGCGGTGGCCCGGCTGCGCAGCGCCCAGGACCGGGGCCAGATCCCGCCCGGCGCGAACCTGCCACTGGCCGTGGAGATGCTCTACGGCCCCCTCTACTACCGCCACGTCCTGCGCAAGCCGGTCCAGGACGAGGAGACGATCGCGGCCCTCGTGACCCATGTGCTGCGCGCGCTGGGGGCGCCGGGGTACTGACGCGCTGACCGCCCAGGAGGCCAGGAGGCCAGGAGGCCAGGAAGTCAGGAGTCCGAGTCGAACTCGATCCGGACATCGGACAGCGCGTCCATATCCGCCTCCTCGTCGTCCTCGTCCTCGGCGTCGTCCCAGCCGGTCCCCGGGTCGCCGGGCCGCTGTACCCGCAGTGCGCGATAGGCGTAGCCGTCCTGTTCGGCCTCCTCCCAGGTGAAGAGGACGGTCTCGCCGGGGTCCAGGGAGGCGAACGCATCCGGGTCCGGTGTACGGACGGCCGAGAAGTGGGCCCAGACCTCGCCCGGGACCTCGGGCGAGACCAGGACGCCCCAGCCGGATTCGTCGTCCCAGGAACGGACGGTGCCACGCACCGGATGATTGCTGATGTTTCCCCCTGCGGGCGGGACCTGGTGATTGCCGAGGATGCGGCCCCACCTTTTTATCGCCCATGATCGAAAAGATCAAATCTCTTTAAAATCAATGGCGTTGTACGCGATTCGGATGATGGGCTCAAGGTGACCGGGCGGCACCTGTTGCTGCTCACATCCGAAACGGGGAAGCCTTGCAGAAAGAACGAAACGAACTGATCCAACCCCTGGACGCGGCACCGGCTTCGGCGCGAAGCGTGAACGTGGGGAGGCGGGCAGGGCGCATGGCCGTCCTGGCCGGTGTGGCCGGAGCGCTGGTGCTCGGAACGCTGGGTGTCGCACAGGCGGCGCCGTCACCGGCGGCCCAGGAGACGACCGTCTTCACGCCGAAGAAGCAGAGCTACAAGACGCCCAAGAAGAAGCAGAAGGCCGGAATTCTCAACGCCCAGGTCAAATTGACGGGCAAGTACCCGACCTACTACCCGATGGCCTGGTCCTTCAAGGTCACCAACAAGAAGCTGAAGGCCATCGCGCGTTCCAAGATGAACTGCACGGCCACCGGTCTCAACGGTAAGTACCACGACAACCACCCCGCCATCCCGGTCGGTTACGAGTGGCACTCCAAGGTCGGCAGCAAGAAGCGCCCGCACAAGAAGAAGAAGGTCTACACCCTCTCCGGAACCTGTGTGTTCAAGGTGGAAGTGGCCGGCAAGCCCGGCAAGGCCACCGTCGGATTCTCCTTCAAGTACGCGATGAACCCGAGCAAGGGCAAGAAGGGCGCGTCGCGGAGCGGCGCTCCGGCCGTCACGACCAAGGTCGTCCTCGACGGCTGACCGTCACACCTCCGCCCCTCACCGGTGGCCGCTCCAGCCATGCCGGGTGATGCTGGTCCGGCACGTGCCGGTGCTCCGGGGCAGCGGTGTGCCGGAGCTTGAGGGGCAGGTGGAGCCGTGTCGTACGCCGAGACCCCGGCCGGGGCCGGAACCCCTCCGGACGGCCTGGACGAGGCCCTGCTGGAGGCACTCTTCGCCCAGTCCGCGGTCGGCCTCCTCGTGCTCGATCCGCAGCTCAGACTCGTCCGCGCCAACTCCCTCGTCGAGGGCGTCGACACGGAGGAGTACATCGGCCTCCGCTTCACCGAGGCCTACCGGCTCGACGACCCGGACGGCTCCGAGCAGCTGATGAATCGCGTCCTCGCGGGTGAGGGGCCCGCACGCGACCATCTCGTACGCGGTCGGCTCCGCCGGATCCCCGGCGACCGGACCCTCCTGGTCTCCGCCTACCGCCTGGACGGCCCGGACGGCCCCGACGGCCCCGCCCTCGGTCTCCTGAGCGCCGTCGTCGACGTCACCGAGCAGGAGCGGGCCCGGGCCAGGGAGACCGTGCTGGCCGCCGTGCGGGACGCGGTAGGCGGTTCGCTGGACGTGGCCACCACCTGCCGGTCGTTCATCGACGCGCTGGTGCCCCGGTTCGCCGATCTCGCCGTCATCGAGGTGGTGGACGAGGTCCTGCGCGGCGCCGACCCGCCGGTGGGCCCGCTGCCGTCCGGCACTCCGCTGCGCCGCGCGGCGAGCGGTCGCTGCGAGACCCTCGGCGGCGAGGCGGCGGGCCGCCCGCCCGGCGGGATCCGCCGCCTCCCGCCCCGTACCCCGTACGCACTCGCCGTCGCCGACCTGCGCCCGCGCCGCGAACCGCTCACCGCCGACACCCCGTGGCTGCACGCCGACCCCGACGGCTCCCGCGTCCTCGTGGAGACCGGCGCGCACTCCCTCATCGTCGTGCCCCTCACCCTGCGGGGAGCCGTCCTCGGGCTGGTCAGCCTGTACCGGTGCGGGGCCTCCGAACCCTTCGACGAGCAGGACGTCTCCCTCGCCGCCTCCGCGACCACCCGCGCCGCCCTCGCCATCGACAACGCCCGCCGGTACGAGCGCGAGCACGTCATCGCCTCCACCGTGCAGCGCCGCCTCCTCCCGCAGGCCGAACGCCACCAGGCCGCCGTGGAGACCGCGCACGTGCTGCTGCCCGGCCGGGACAGCGGCTGCTGGTTCGACACGATCGCGCTCTCCGGGGCCCGTACCGCACTCGTCGTCGGCGGGGTCGCCGGGGAGGGGCTCCAGACGGCGATCGTGATGGGCCAGCTCCGTACGGTCATCCAGGCGCTGGCCGGTCTCGACCTGGAGCCGGAGGAGGTCCTGGCCCGCCTCAAGGAGACCGCCGACCGCCTGGCCGGCGAACGCGCGGCCCTGCCGCCGAGCGACTCGCTCCAGGGCGAACCGCTGCGAGCGGGATGCGTGTACGGGGTCTACGACCCGTTCACCCGCACCTGTACGGTCGCCCGCGCCGGGCACCCGGCACCCCTGATCGTCGGCCCCGACGGCCAGGTCGTCCGCCTCGACGTTCCTGAAGGCCCCGGCCTCTTCGACGCCGACAGCGACCTCTTCGCGCCTGTCACCGTCACCTTGGAGGAGGGCAGCGTCCTCGCGCTCTGCACGGCCGAACTGCTCGCCGACGCCCACGCCGAGGAACGCATCACCCGGACCCTGGCCCACCCCGGCCGCAGCCTCCAGCAACTCGGCGACGACATCGTGTACGAGCTCCCCGACGACACCCGCTCCGCCGGCGCGGCGCTGCTCCTGGCCCGTACCGGTACGGTCTCCGAACACCGCGTCGCCACCTGGGACCTGGCCCAGGAGCGCACGACCCCCGCCACGGCCCGGCTGCTCGTCCGCGACCGGCTCCAGGGCTGGGGGCTGGACGAGGACACCGTCGACTCGACCGAGCTGATCGTCAGCGAACTGGTCACCAACGCCGTCCGCTACGGCACCCCGCCGCTCCGCCTGCGCCTCCTGCTGGACACCACCCTCACCTGCGAGGTCCACGACGGCTCGACGGCCTCGCCGCACCTGCGCCACGCCCATGCGGTCGACGAGGGCGGCCGGGGCCTGTTCATCGTCTCCCGTCTCGCCGCGCACTGGGGCGCCCGGCACGGCCCGGACGGCAAGGTGCTCTGGACGGAACAGGACCTTCCGGGGGGCGGCGGCGGTACGCACTGACGGAGAGCGCCCCTCGGCGCCGGCAAACCGCGCCGTACGCTCCCGGAGTCCTCGGCCCAGGAGACAGCCTGAGCGAGCGCCCCCGCCCCCGCCCGGAGGCCCCGCTCAGCCGAACAACCGCTCCAGCACCGCCGCCACCCCGTCCTCCGCGTTCGTCGAGGTCACCTCGTCCGCCGCCGCCCGCAGCTCCGGATGCGCGTTGCCCATGGCCACGCGGTGCCCGGAACGGCGGAACATCGGCAGGTCGTTGGGCATGTCCCCGAACGCGATCGTCCCCTCCGCCCCGATCCCCAGCAGCTCGGCCGCCGCCGCGATCCCGGTGCCCTTGTCCACCCCGTAAGGAGCCAGCTCGACCGTGCCGGGCCCCGCCATGCTCACGCTCGCCAGGTCACCCACCGCCCCGCGCGCGGCGGCGGCCAGAGCGTCGTCGCCCAGCTCCGGGTGGCGGACCAGCACCTTGATGACCGGCCGCTGCCACAGCGCGTCCCGGGAGTCCACGCGGAGGGCGGGGAGCGTTGGGTTCGGCATCCGGTAGCCGTTCTCGATCAGGGTGACGCCGTCCACCCCGTCCTGGTCCACGGCCGCGAACACCGCTCCGACCTCCGCCTCGATCTTTCCGAGCGCGGTGTCGGCGGCCTCCCGGTCCAGGGTGACCGAGCGCAGCAGCCGCGCGGTGTCGGCGTCGTACAGCTGCGTGCCCTGGCCGCACACGACGAGCCCGGTGTACGCGAGATCCGCGAGCAGCGCCCGTATCCCGGGGACGGGCCTGCCGGTGACGATCAGGTGCCGGGCGCCTGCGGAGACGGCCAGGCCGAGCGCGGCGCGGGAACGGGCGCTGACGGTGTCGTCCGGGCGCAGCAGGGTGCCGTCCAGGTCGGTGGCGACGAGGGCATATGCGGGTGGCGTGGGCATGGGCCACAGCCTAGAAGGGCCCGGACGGCCGCTTGCGCGGGAGGGGAGGATCCGGTAGAAGCGGGGGCGTTACGGGAGCGGTCGGCCCGAAGCCTCGCTCGTACGGCGAATCCCGGCGAGCAGCCGCCGCATCCCGACCGCGTGCCCGCCCGACCCGAACACCAGCCGCCGGTACGCACGTCCCGCCACCCCGGGAAACGCGGCCCGGCTCTCGGCGCGCAGCCGTGTGCGGCCCGGGCCTCCGGGTTCGAGCCGGAAGATCAGTGCGTATGAGGAGAAGCGGTGGCGGCCGTGGAGGATCAGCCGCTCTCCGGGAGAGGCGGCGCGCACCCGGAAGCCCGGGAGCACCGATCCCTCCGCGAGCGGGCGAGGCCCGGACGGCCGGGTGTCGGCGGCCCGGACCAGCCGTGCGTAGGCGGCGGCCGGAGCCCGAGAGAAGGACCGCTCCAGCGCCGCGCACAGACCACGCCATACGTCGTCGGCCTCGGCGGCGATGACGGTGGTGTGCTCGTCGAGGTACGGCAGCGGGTCGGCCTCCTCCATCAGCGCCTCCGTCGATGTCGATTGCGGCCTGCGGCCTGCGGTCACTACGCCGTGCCGTGCGGGGCGGCAAGGTTGGTGGCGACCTCGACGCACGCTCCGCCGTTGTCGCTGTACGAGGACGTGAACCAGCGGGGGGTCTCGGACGCGGCTTCGTCACCAGGCGCCCTTTTGTAGCTGGTCAGTTGTGGCCGGGGAGATCTGCGGCTCCCGGGTCTTGCTACCCACGGCGGACGGGGTGAACGCGTCGGTGTGCCCCGCACCGTCATCAAGCGGGACCAGCCTGGTCGCCTCCCAAGGAGTGCTGGACTAAACGGGCTTGTCCGTGAGGCTGGCCGGGAGCGTGGTGATGACCCCCACCTTGTGGGGTGTCGGCCGACTCGTGTATCCAGGAACGTACCCTTCCGTTCGTCGAACTGAGGGTGCAGCAGGAGTCGACGCGACGAAATAGAGGGACGAGCGGATGCGCCAGCAGAGCAGGGCAGAAGAAGACGCCCGGAGCACCCGCCCGCCGGCCCGTCCGGAGCCCGTGGCCGGCAGTCCTGTGGGCCTTTCGGGGCTTCAGGCGAGCGTCGGCAACGCCGCGGTCGTGCAGATGCTCCGGCGTGCGGGCCACCGCGGGGCGACCGGATCGTCGCACCCCGGGCACGGCCCCGGATGCGACCACGAGCACGGTCAGCGGAACGAGGAGCCCGCGGTACAGCGTTCTTCCGTCCACGGCGTGCTGGGCAGTCCGGGCCGGGCGATGAACGACCCGGTCCGTAGGGAGATGGAATCTCGGCTCGGCGCCGACTTCTCCGACGTACGGATCCACGACGGCGCGGACGCCCGGGCTTCGGCAGCGGAGATCGGCGCCCGCGCCTACACCTCGGGAAGCCATGTGGTCCTGGGCAACGGCGGCGGCGACAAGCACACGCTTGCCCACGAACTGACCCACGTCATCCAGCAGCGGCAGGGCCCCGTGGCCGGTACGGACAACGGCTCCGGCCTGCGCGTCAGCGATCCGTCCGACCGTTTCGAGCGCGAGGCGGAGACGAACGCGCGTCGGGTGATGAGCCGGCCGCACTCCCCGCTCACCCATACCCACGACAGCCCGCACACCACCGAGGTGCCCTCTTCCGGCACCGTGCAGCGCATGCCCGCCGCCCGCCCGACGGTCAACGCGGGCACGAACGACGAATGGGAGGCCCACAACACCGCCGGCCGCGGGGACGGGATCGTCCTCAGCGGCCACGGCTCCTGGGACCAGGCGAACGGCGAGTTCCGGGTTCCCGCGGGCGTCAAGGTGCACACGTACTGCATGCACGGCAACACGGTCCTCGACGCCAACGGAGCCCGTGTGGAGAAGGGCGACAAGGACTTGCTGCCCCAGCGCATCCGCGACGGCCGCAGCACCATGCCCGACTACACGATCCATGCGCCCAGCGGTCTGGACATCCACGGTTCCCCGGTAGCGATCAGGGCCACCGGGAGCGGCTACGACGTGCAACTCGACCCGAGCCAGCCCGCCACGGTGACGGTCGCGAGCCTGAACGACCCTCAGCTGGCCGGTCGTTCTCTCACGTTCACCCACGATATCCAGCTGTCGGCACTCCTCCGCCCGGGCATGGGCAACGTCCACTTCGCGGCGTGCCTCCACCTGGAGATCCCCGGAATGGCGGGCAGGACACGCAACCAGGCTTAGAAGTAGAGCCACTTGGGGAGCGGAGGAGGCCGCCTGCGCGCGGCCGGGCGGCTTCTCAGGCCGCGCCGAACTCTCCGGCGCGGAGCCCCGCGACGAACGTCGTGAACGCGGTGGCGGGAACGGTGAGGACCGGGCCCGTGGTGGTGTCGTTCTTGGAGTCGCGGACGGGGACGATCCCGTGTGGGTCCGCGAGGTTGGTGTTCTCATGGAGCAGCTCCGTGCCCGTACGGCCCGCCTCAACGCTCGCAGTCGCGGCGAGGTGTTGTGAGCAACTCCCCGCAGTCGCACGCCCAATGGATGCCGCCGAGAGCCACGCGGGCGATGCGACGAGGTCCGTCCGGCTCGGCCGGATCACCGCACCGACCCGGAGGCTCGCGCTCCGGTGGCTGCGGCGGCAGGCCCGGCGGTTCGCGGACGCGCCGGACCCGGACCCGTACGCGCCGTGGGTTCCGGCCTGCGCGCTGCAACCGGTCACCGGCGACCGGTACGACGCTCCGGCCGAACTCCGGGACTGGGCGGAAGGAGGCGTGCCTCCTCTACGACCGGCCCCCGGCGCCGCACTCCTGGGACGTCACGGACCCGCTCGGGGACCTGGTGGCGGAGCAGATGAAGGAGGAGATCAGCCGCGAGCGGGACAAAGACGGGGAGGGGGACGAAGGTGAGGGTGAGGGGGGCGGTGTGACTTCCTCCGGTTGACGTTGTCCCTCCGCTCCTCCGTCCGCCCTGTCCGTTGATATTCGTTGCCGTCCGTTGCTATCCGCTCTGCGCGATCTGGATCAGGTTGCCGCACGTGTCGTCCAGGACCGCCGTCGTCACCGGGCCCATCTCCAGCGGCTCCTGCGTGAACCGCACGCCGAGGTCCCGCAGCCGGTCGAACTCCGCCCGTACGTCGTCCACGGCGAAGGCGGCGGCAGGGATGCCGTCCTCGACCAGGGCCGTCTTGTAGGGGCCGACCGCGCGGTGGCGGTCCGGTTCCAGGAGGAGTTCGGTGCCGGTGGGGTCCTCCGGCGAGACGACGGTCAGCCAGCGGTCCGGGCCGCCGAGCGGTACGTCTTGCTTCTTCACGAAGCCGAGAACCTCCGTGTAGAAGCGCAGGGCCTTCTCCTGGTCGTCGACGAAGACGCTGGTCAGGTGGATCTTCATGAGAGTGCTCTCCTGGTCGGTCGCAGTCGGAAGGGTCCTTAAGGGTCACGCGTGACCCTTATTAGCTCACGCAGAACTCGTTGCCCTCAGGATCTGCCAGTACGAGCCAGCTCCCGCCCGGCTCGTCGACCGCGTGCAGGATGCGCGCGCCCAGTGCCACCAGCCGCTCCGCCTGCGCGTCGCGCTCGCCGGGGCCCGCGTGGACGTCGATGTGGAGGCGGTTCTTCACCGTCTTCGGCTCCGGGACGCGCTGGAACAGCAGCCGCCGCCCCAGCCCCGTACCGCTCTTCTCGTCGTACGGGTCGTCCGGGTGCCGGATCGCCGCGAGGTCGCGCCAGGCGCGGCGGCCGTGGGCGTGGGTGGTGATGGAGTCGGGGACGGCTCCGGCGGCGAGCAGCTGCTCGACCAGAGCGCTGTTGTCCTCGATCGGATAGCCGAGGACCTCGGCCCAGAATCCGGCCTGCGCGTGCGGGTCGGCGCTGTCGATGACGAGCTTCCAGGACAGTGTGCGAGTCATGGAAACCGTTTATAGTGGTTACATGAGTACGAGCGCAATGGACACGCCGGAAGCAGGCGCGGGACGGGCCGCGCCTTCGGGGTTGGTGCTGGTGCATCCGGACGGCAGCTCGTTCCGGTTTGACCCGGGCGCGCTGTGTCTGGAGCTCCTGCCGACCGGTGGGCCCGGGCGCCTCGCGTACTTCGAGGTGCTGCACGGGCCCGAGGACCTGGTGCGCTGGGCGGACCAGAGCCGGCTGCCGGGTGGGCTCGGCCTCGCCGTGGACCCGGTCGAGGTGGCGGACGCGCGCCGACTGCGCGACGCGCTCTGGCGGCTGGCGGAGGCCCATGTGTCCGCGCTCCCGTCGGCGCCGGACGACCTCGCCACCGTGAACGACGCGGCGGCGCACCAGCCGCTGACGGCCCGGCTGACCGCCGAGGGGGCGCGGGAGTGGGCGCCGGGCGCGTCCGGGACCGGGCTGCTCTCCACCGTGGCGCGGGACGCCGTCGAGCTGTTCACGGGGCCGTACGCGCACCGGATCCGCACGTGCGGCGCCGACGACTGCCGCCTGCTATTCGTCGACACCTCGCGGCCGGGCAGACGGCGCTGGTGCTCGATGGAGCGGTGCGGGAACCGCCACAAGGTCCGGGCCCACCGCGCCCGGCTGACCACTGCTGACTGACGACTACGTGATTCAAGGGGTCTTCGCCATGCCTACCGGACTCACTCAGGACGCCGGCTGGGAGATCGGTGTCTCCCGCACGATCCGGCAACCGCCGCAGACTGTGTGGGAGTTCATCACCGGCCCGGAGGGCGTCGCGCTCTGGCTCGGCGTGGAGGGGCCGCTGCCGACGGAGAAGGGCGCTGCGTACCGTACGGCGGACGGCACCGAAGGCGAGATCCGCAGCTACCACCCGGGCGACCGTGTCCGCCTCACGTACGGCACGTCCACGGTCCAGGTCACGGTGTCGCCGGGCACCTCGGACGACCGGTCGGTGCTCCGCTTCCACCAGGAACGGCTGGCGAGCGCGGAGGAGCGGGAGGAACGCCGTATGCACTGGAAGAGCGTGATGGACCGGCTGGCGGCGGAGCTGTCCTAGCCGGTCTGCGGTTTCAGGCCGTACGCGGTCCGCCGCAGGCCGCGCAGGTGTGCCCGTCCAGCGCGGCCAGCAACCGCGCGGCGGCATCCCGTACGGCCGGCGTCTCCTTCGCCCCGGGCGCGGAGGCCAGCCGGGCCGCAGTGGAACGGTCCTCCGCCACCGCCTCGTGCGCGGCCCGGGTCCACTCCGGGCGCCGGGCGTGGTCCGCGGCGAGGATCGTGGCGAGCAGGTCCAGCACACCGGCCCGGTCCTTGACCGCCTCCGTCACCGCCAGCTCCCACAGGAACGGCACCGCGGCCACGGTCGCGTCGAACACGGCCGGTGCGCCGATCCACCGGTCCAGGTCGCTCAGCGCATCCCCGGCGGTCGGGCCGTCACCCCAGGCGATCCGCGACAGCATCCCGGGAACCTGGGACGCGGAGCCGTACGCGTGCTGCAGCTCGTGCCACCGCACGTTCCTCATCCCGCCCAGGACAGTCCCCATCCGGGCACTCAATCAGCCTTGTCGCACCGCGTCCACCGTGCCGGATGCCCGGTGGGACACGAGGTCCTAGGTGACCTTCTGCTGGGCGGGAGGTTCGGTGGGCGCCGGGGCCGCCGCCGCGGTGGCCAGGAGCTGGGTGGCCAGGACCCGGTTGCGGCGGGCGTTGCGCAGGGCGTCCCAGGTCAGGAGGGAGAGGGCCAGCCAGACCAGCGCGAAGCCGGCCCACCGCTCGGGCGGCATCTCCTCGTGGAAGTAGACGATGCCCAGCACGAACTGGAAGACCGGTGCCAGGTACTGGAGCAGCCCCAGCGTCGAGAGCGGCACCCGGATCGCCGCCGCCCCGAAGCAGATCAGCGGGACCGCCGTGACGATGCCCGTCGCGGCGAGCAGCGCCCCGTGGCCCAGCCCCGCGTCCCCGGCCGTGAACGTGGACGCGCCGGTGGCCGTCAGCCAGAGCAGGAAACCGAGCGCGGGCAGGAAGAGGACGGCAGTCTCGGCGGCCAGCGACTCCAGACCGCCCATGTTGACCTTCTTCTTGATCAGGCCGTACGTGGCGAAGGAGAACGCCAGCACCAGCGAGATCCACGGCGGCCGCCCGTACCCGATCGCCAGGACGAGTACGGCGGCCAGGCCGGTGGCGACCGCGATCCACTGGGCCGGCCGCAGCCGTTCGCCGAGCAGGAGGACGCCCATGGCGATGGTGACCAGAGGGTTGATGAAGTAGCCGAGTGAGGCCTCGACGACCTGGCCGTTGTTGACGGCCCAGATGTAGAGGCCCCAGTTGACGGTGATGGTCGTCGCCGCCACCGATACGAGCCCCAGCTTGCGCCGGTCGCGGACCAGCTCGCCGATCCAGGCCCAGCGCCGGACCACGAGCAGCGCGATCCCGACGACGGCCAGTGACCAGACCATCCGGTGCGCGAGGATCTCGACCGCCCCGGACGGCTTCAGGAGCGGCCAGAAGAGGGGGACGATGCCCCACATCCCGTACGCGCCGACTCCGTACAGCAGGCCGGCCCGCTGTTCGTTCTTCCCCTTCACGGGCCCCTCCCGGACTACCTGCGTCGGCGCGTCTGCCCGACGGGATGACGGTAACGCCGGAAGGGCCTCGTGTCATAGCCGTTTCAGGTAAACACTCATGACAGGCGCCTGGCCGGCTCGGGAGGGGCGGCGGTGCGGATCAGGCAGTGGCGAGCGCCGCTCGTACGGTCGTGGCCAGCGGGGTGGTCGGGCGGCCGGTCAGCCGGGCCAGGTCGCCGCTCGTCCCCGCGAGCCGTCCGCGCTCGATGGCCTCGTCCACGTCGGTGAGGATCGCGGCGAACCCCTCGGGCAGGCCCGCGCCGACCAGGATCTCCTGGTGCACGGCCGCCGGAACGTTCTTGTACGCGATCTCCTTGCCGGTCACCTCGGACAGCAGCGCCGCGTACTCGGCGAGCGACCAGGCGGTGTCGCCGCTCAGCTCGTAAGCCTGGCCGAGGTGGCCCTCGCCGGTGAGCACGGCGGCCGCGGCGGCCGCGAAGTCGGCGCGCGAGGCAGAGGCGATCTTGCCCTCGCCCGCGTTGGCGACGACCGCGCCGTGCTCCAGGACGGGAGCGAGGTTGGCGGTGTAGTTCTCCGTGTACCAGCCGTTGCGCAGGAACGTGTACGGCAGCCCGGAGTCCAGGATCAGCCGCTCGGTCGCCTTGTGCTCGTCGGCCAGGACGAAGTCCGCGTCCGGTCCGCCGAGTATGCCGGTGTACGCGAGCTGGGCCACGCCCGCCGCCTTGGCCGCCTCGACGAGCGCGGTGTGCTGCGCGACCCGCTTGCCGACCTCGCTGCCGGAGATCAGCAGCACCCGGTCGCCGGTCCGGAAGGCGTCGGCCAGCGTCTCGGGGCGGTCGTAGTCGGCGATCCGGAGCTCGACGCCCCGCGCGGCGAGCGCGGCGGCCTTCTCCTTGCTGCGGACGACCGCGACGACCTCGCCGGCCGGGACGGTGGCCAGCAGTTCATCGACGACGAGACGGCCGAGTTCTCCGGTGGCTCCGGTGACGACGATGCTCATGGGGGGCTCCTGTGGTGGGTGATGTCGTTCCCGACCGAGCGTAGGCGGAGCGCTAACTAATGGAAAGTACCCACTTTGAAGTAAGGTACTGGCATGGGAGTGAGTGAGGGAAGCACGGAGAGTGTGGCTCCGGTCGATCCGGCGGATCCGGTCGGTCTGGCGGGTCTGCCGAAGCCCGTGCAGGACGTCAACCAGCCGATGTGCCCGTCCCGGCTCGTGCTGGAGCATGTGACGAGCCGCTGGGGCGTCCTCGTCCTGGCGGCCCTGCTGGAGCGTTCGTACCGCTTCAGCGAGCTGCGCCGCACGATCGGCGGGGTCAGCGAGAAGATGCTCGCGCAGACCCTTCAGACGCTGGAGCGCGACGGCTTCGTCCACCGGGACGCGAAGCCGGTGATCCCGCCCCGCGTGGACTACTCGCTCACCCCGCTCGGCACCGAGGCCGCCGAACAGGTATGGGCCCTCGCCCGCTGGACCGAACGCCAGGTGGACGCGGTGCAGGCGGCCCGCGCGGCGTACGACGAGGCCCGGGCCTGATCTGCGGCGTACGACAAGGCTCGGGCCTGATCTACGGCGTACGACGAGGCCCGGGCCTGATCTGCGGCGTACGACGAGGCCCGGGCCTGATCCTCCAGGTCGTCCAGGTCGTGTCCTGGTCGTGTGCACTGGTCTGGGGATCGGGCCCGGGCCGCTGCCGTACCGCTGTTGCTTCTCAGCCGACGACGGTCCAGGTGTCGGTCCCCGCGAGCAGTGAGCCGAGATCGCCCTTGCCGTCGCGCTCCACGGCGGCGTCCACCTGGTCGGACATCAGCGTGTCGTAGACCGGCCGCTCGACGCTGCGCAGCACCCCGATGGGCGTGTGGTGCAGGGTGTCGGCGTCGGCGAGGCGGGAGAGCGCGAACGCCGTGGTCGGGGAGTCGGCGTGGGCGTCG
Organism: Streptomyces sp. NPDC101178; assembly: GCF_044767965.1. Lineage (NCBI taxonomy): Bacteria > Bacillati > Actinomycetota > Actinomycetes > Kitasatosporales > Streptomycetaceae > Streptomyces > Streptomyces sp. NPDC101178. The sequence goes on along the minus strand of NZ_JBIWOZ010000005.1, from coordinate 264,118 downwards.
TGGACGAGGACCTGCGAGCGGTTCTCGTCGGTGACGGCGACGACCTCCAGATCACCGGTGGCCTGGTTGCGGACGACGCCCTTGGAGCCGTCGGCCCCGAAGAGGATCGGCTCTCCGTGTTCCAGGCGGATGACGGCCTCGGCGGCCTGCTCCTTGTCCTTGAGGACCTCGAACGCACCGTCGTTGAAGATGTTGCAGTTCTGGTAGATCTCCACGAGCGCCGTGCCCGGGTGCTCGGCCGCCGCGCGCAGCACGCTGGTGAGGTGCTTGCGGTCGGAGTCGACCGTGCGCGCCACGAACGAGGCCTCCGCGCCGATGGCGAGGGACACCGGGTTGAAGGGCGCGTCGAGCGAACCCATCGGCGTCGACTTGGTGATCTTGCCGACCTCGGAGGTGGGGCTGTACTGGCCCTTGGTCAGCCCGTAGATCCGGTTGTTGAAGAGCAGGATCTTGAGGTTGACGTTGCGGCGCAGCGCGTGGATGAGGTGGTTGCCGCCGATGGAGAGCGCGTCGCCGTCACCGGTGACGACCCAGACGGAGAGGTCGCGGCGGGAGGTGGCGAGGCCGGTCGCGATGGACGGGGCGCGGCCGTGGATGGAGTGCATCCCGTACGTGTTCATGTAGTACGGGAAGCGGGAGGAGCAGCCGATGCCGGAGACGAAGGCGATGTTCTCCTTCGCGAGGCCCAGCTCCGGCATGAAGCCCTGTACCGCGGCGAGGACGGCGTAGTCGCCGCACCCCGGGCACCAGCGCACTTCCTGGTCGGATTTGAAGTCCTTCATGGACTGTTTCGCCTCGGCCTTGGGCACCAGCTGCAACAGCTCGTTGTGGAGCAGTTCCCGGGTGTCAGGCATCGATGGCCTCCTTGAGAGCCGTGGCGAGCTGCTCGGCCTTGAACGGCATGCCGTTGACCTGGTTGTAGCTGTGGGCGTCCACCAGATACTTCGCCCGCAGCAGCATCGCGAGCTGTCCGAGGTTCATCTCCGGGACGACGACCTTGTCGTAACTCTTCAGCACCTCGCCGAGGTTCCTCGGGAAGGGGTTGAGGTGTCTGAGGTGGGCCTGGGCGATGGGCTGCCCGGCGGCGCGGAGCCGGCGGACGGCGGCGGTGATCGGCCCGTACGTCGAGCCCCAGCCGAGCACCAGCGTCGCCGCTCCGGCGGGGTCGTCGACGGTGAGGTCGGGAACGTCGATGTTGTCGACCTTCGCCTGGCGGGTGCGGACCATCAGGTCGTGGTTGGCGGGGTCGTAGGAGATGTTGCCGGTGCCGTCCTGCTTCTCGATGCCGCCGATGCGGTGTTCGAGACCGGGTGTGCCGGGGACGGCCCAGGGGCGGGCCAGGGTCTGCGGGTCGCGCTTGTAGGGCCAGAAGACCTCGGTGCCGTCGGCCAGGGTGTGGTTGGGGCCGGTGGCGAACGGTGTGGTGAGGTCGGGCAGGCCGGCGGTCTCCGGGATGCGCCACGGCTCGGAACCGTTGGCCAGATAGCCGTCGGAGAGCAGGAACACCGGGGTCCGGTACGTCAGCGCGATCCGGGCCGCCTCGATCGCGGCGTCGAAGCAGTCGGCCGGGGTCTGCGGGGCCACGATCGGCACCGGGGCCTCCCCGTTCCTCCCGTACATCGCCTGGAGCAGGTCGGCCTGCTCGGTCTTGGTCGGCAGCCCGGTGGAGGGCCCGCCGCGCTGGATGTCGATGATCAGCAGCGGGAGCTCCAGCGAGACCGCGAGCCCGATGGTCTCCGACTTCAGAGCCACACCCGGCCCCGACGTCGTGGTCACACCGAGCGCCCCGCCGAAGGCCGCACCGAGCGCCGCCCCGATCCCGGCGATCTCGTCCTCGGCCTGGAAGGTGCGCACGCCGAAGTTCTTGTGCTTGGACAGCTCGTGCAGGATGTCCGAGGCCGGGGTGATCGGATACGAGCCCAGGTAGAGCGGCAGGTCCGCCAGCTGCCCGGCGGCGATCAGGCCGTAGGAGAGGGCCAGGTTCCCCGAGATGTTGCGGTAGGTGCCGGTCGGGAAGGCCTGCGCGGCCGGAGCGACCTCGTAGGAGACGGCGAAGTCCTCGGTGGTCTCGCCGAAATTCCACCCGGCCCGGAAGGCGGCCACGTTCGCCTCGGCGATCTCCGGCTTCTTCGCGAACTTCTGCCGCAGGAACGTCTCCGTCCCCTCGGTCGGCCGGTGGTACATCCACGACAGCAGCCCGAGCGCGAACATGTTCTTCGACCGCTCGGCCTCCTTGCGGGAGAGCCCGAACTCCTTCAGCGCCTCGATCGTCAGCGTCGTCAGCGGCACCGGGTGGACGTTGTACGCCTCCAGCGACCCGTCCTCCAGCGGATTGGTCGCATAGCCGACCTTCGCCATCGGGCGCTTGGTGAACTCGTCGGTGTTCACAATGATCTCGGCGCCGCGCGGCACGTCGTCGATGTTCGCCTTCAGAGCGGCGGGGTTCATCGCGACCAGGACGTTGGGAGCGTCGCCGGGGGTGAGGATGTCATGATCGGCAAAGTGGAGCTGGAAGGAAGAAACCCCGGGCAGAGTGCCTGCGGGGGCCCGGATCTCGGCCGGGAAGTTCGGCAGGGTGGAGAGATCGTTCCCGAACGACGCCGTCTCCGAGGTGAACCGGTCGCCCGTGAGCTGCATCCCGTCACCCGAGTCGCCCGCGAAGCGGATGATCACCCGGTCCAGGCGGCGGACCTCTTTCCCGTCGCCGCCGGTGGTTCCCGTCGTTCCTGACAGGGGGGCGCGCTGGCCCCCGAGGACGGCGTCGTTGGCCTCATCGGCCTTCTCCGCGCTACTGACCTGGCTCGTCACTGAACTGGACCTCCCTTGGGGCGGCGGTTCGGAACCGTCCGGCCGGCCGGCGGTCCCAGAGGCAACCCTACGTCCGTGCGGTTCGCCCTCCAGGGGCCGATCATATGGTGGACACCATTTTGAGACACCCTTTTAGCCCGTTTTGCCATCTTTCTCAACCCCCCCGATCGCTGGATGGCCGTTGGATGGAAGTGCTCTGCTCGTAGGTCTTCGGTGCTAGGACCTTCCGCCCAGGACTGCCCGGCGGGCGGTCGCCGGACACTTCCCGCGGAGGTCCATAGGGTGCACGCCGGGTGCTCATCGGGCGCCCATCGGCGGCTCCGGCCGCCAACTGACAGGGTGTCAGATCGCTAGGAGTTCAGGTAGGTCAGTACGGCGAGGACGCGCCGGTGGTCCCCGTCGCTGGGCGAGAGCCCGAGCTTCTGGAAGATGTTGCTGACGTGCTTCTCCACCGCCCCGTCGCTCACCACGAGCTGCCGGGCGATGGCCGAGTTCGTCCTCCCCTCGGCCATGAGTCCCAGGACCTCCCGCTCGCGCGGCGTCAGCCCCGTCAGCACGTCCTGCTTGCGGCTGCGGCCCAGCAGCTGCGCCACCACCTCCGGGTCCAGCGCCGTACCGCCGCCCGCCACCCGTACGACCGCGTCGACGAACTCACGGACCTCGGCCACCCGGTCCTTGAGCAGATACCCCACGCCCCGGCTGCTGCCCGCCAGCAGCTCGGTGGCGTACTGCTCCTCCACGTACTGCGAGAGGACCAGCACCCCTATCCCCGGATACTCCCTCCGCAGCCGCACCGCCGCCCGTACGCCCTCATCGGTGTGGGTCGGCGGCATCCGCACATCGGCCACCACCACATCGGGCAGCGCCTGCTCCGCCCCGAGGTCCGCCACGGTCTTCAGCAGCGCCTCGGCGTCGCCCACCCCCGCGACCACGTCATGCCCGAGATCGGTGAGCAGACGGGTGAGCCCTTCCCGCAGCAGGACCGAATCCTCGGCGATGACCACCCGCACTCTGTTCTCCACGTGCCTCACGTTGCTCTGTCCCCCGCTGGTCTGCTGTGCGCCCTGCGCCCGACACCTCCAGCATCCCAGGCCCGCCCCACGGATGGACCCCCTGTGGATAACCCACCGGCCACCGCGAGGGCGGGCCGTCCGCCGAGGGGCGGGGCAAGGCGGCCGGGCGGGCGGCCGGGACGGGCGGCGAGCCGGCGGGCCGGGGTGGCTGGGGCGGGCGGCGAGGCGGGTGGCCGGGGCGGGCGGTCGCGGCGGCCGTGGCGTCGGGCCGGGTGGTCGGGGCGGCGGGCCGTCGGGGTCAGCCGCGCCAGGGGAGCTCCGCGGTGATCGTCGTCGGGCCGCCGGGCGGTGAGCTCACCACCAGGACGCCGTCCACCGCGTCCAGCCGTCCCGTCAACCCGGCCAGGCCGCTGCCGGCCGAGGCCGACGCGCCGCCCCGTCCGTCGTCCGTGACCTGGAGCATCAGCCGGTCGGACGTCCGCCACACATCGACGGTGGCCCGGGTCGCCCGCGCGTGCTTGCTGACGTTCTGCAGCAGCTCCGACACGGTGAAGTACGCGATGCCCTCGATGGCCTGCGCGGGCCGGGCGTCCAGGTCCACCTCCACCGTGACGGGGACGGTGCAGCGGGAGGCGATGGCGGAGAGGGCCGCGTCGAGACCGCGGTCGGTGAGGACGGCGGGATGGATGCCCCGGGCGAGGTCACGCAGCTCCTGCAACGCCACCTTCACCTCGCCATGGGCCTCGTCCACCATCCGCGCGGCCGCCTCCGGGTCATCCGTGAACTTCTCCTTCGCCAGGCCCAGGTCCATGGCCAGGGCCACGAGCCGGGCCTGCGCGCCGTCGTGGAGATCCCGCTCTATCCGGCGCAGGTCGGCGGCGGCGGTGTCCACGACCACGCCCCGGTCCGACTCCAGCTCGGTGACCCGGGCGGAGAGCGCCGACGGGCCCAGCAGGCCGGACACCATCAGCCGGTCCACCGAGACCAGACCCCGCACGATCCACGGCGACACCAGCACCAGCACCAGGCCCACCGCGCTCGTCGCCGCCAGCTCAGCGGGCGAGTCCAGGTAGTGCGCGTGGGTGCGGTCCCCGTACAGCTGGATGCCGTCGGCGCCCACGAAGACCGGGAAGACCCACTGCCACAGCGGATACGTCAGCGCCGCCAGGCCGTACGACCAGAGCGTCACCGACACGCAGAACGTGAACACGGCCCACGGGAAGTGCAGCAGCGCGTAAAGAAGGTGGCGCCAGGAGACGCCGCTCTTCAGGACCGCGCCCACCCATGACATCGGGCCGCCGCTCTTCCCGCGCACCCGCACCGGCTCCGCCACGTCCAGCTTCAGCAGCCCGCGCGCCCGGGCCCGCTCCAGCACCCCGAACCCCCGGCAGGCGGCCAGGCCGACGGCCAGCAGCGGAATGCCGATGAAGGTGACGAGCAGGCCGGCGCCGACCGACGTCATGGCGATCGCGAAGACGAAGATCGCCGTGCTCAGCGGCAGGCTCAGCACGACATAGAGGAGCTCGCGCCAGCTGCGGGCCTCCAGCGGCGCGCGCAGCGCCGCCGGGAGGAAGCCCTTCACCGGGACCTGCCCCGGGGCTTGCCCCTGAGGTCCGACGCCCTGGCCTGTGTGGCCGCGCGCGCCCGGTGCCTTGTGGTCCCGGGTGCCGGGTCCGTATGCCGTGGCCATGAGTGCCGTCCGTTTCCGTCTCTTCTGTCGGACTCTTCTGTCGAGCTCTTCTGCCGAGTCGTCGAGCGCTGTGATGCCTGCTCCCTCAAGGGTGCTCGGCCGCCCTCTCCGGCACCATGTGGCCGGTCTCCGTATCCGTACGGGGGTTTTCCCCACCCCCGTACGCGCTCGGAGGGCTCAGGAGGACCTGCTGCCCGCCGGGGCCCGGTCGCGCCAGGGCAGCTCGGCGGTGACCGCCGTCGGCCCGCCCACCGGCGAGTCCAGGGCGAACCGCCCGTCCACCGCGCCCAGCCGCTCGGCCAGGCCCGCCATGCCCGTACCGCCGTCCATCCGCGCGCCGCCGGAACCGTCGTCCGTGACCCGGATCAGCAATCGGTCCGCCGCCCGCCACACCTCGACGGAGGCGGACCGGGCACCGCTGTGCTTGCTGACGTTCTGGAGGAGCTCCGACACGGTGAAGTAGGCGATGCCCTCGATCGCCTCCGCCGGACGCTCCGGCAGATCCACCGACACCGTGACGGGGACGGTGCAGCGGGAGGCGACGGCGGAGAGGGCCGCGTCGAGACCGCGGTCGGTGAGGACGGCGGGATGAATACCCCGGGCGAGGTCACGCAACTCCTGCAGAGCGACCTTCACTTCGCCGTGGGCCTCCTCCACCATCCGCGCGGCCGCCTCCGGATCGTCCGTCAGCTTCTCCTTCGCCAACCCCAGCCCCATCGCGAGGGCCACCAGCCGGGCCTGCGCGCCGTCGTGGAGGTCACGCTCGATCCGGCGCAGATCGGCGGCGGCGGTGTCCACGACCACGCCCCGGTCCGACTCCAGCTCCGCGATCCGCCGCTCCAGCTCGTCGGAGGGCGACAACAGCCCCCGCACCATCGCCCGGTCGACAGCCGTCAGCCCGCGCGTGATGAACGGGAGCACCGGCCACAGGGCGATCAGGCTCACCAGCGTCACCACGAACGTCAGGACGCCCCACGGCAGTCGGATGAACGCATGGAGCAGCGAACGCCACCCCACCGGATCCTTGAGCCCCGACCAGAGCCAGGCGAAGACTCCCTTGTCCCGACGCCCGAGCGCCGGCGGGCTCGGCTCCTCGATCCGCACCCCGAGCATCGACCGCGCCCGCCCCCGCTCCACCCGGCCCAGCCACCGCGCGCCCCGCAACCCGCTGACGAGCACCGGCAGTCCGACCACGGTGACGGAGAGGCCCACACCGACGGCGATCACGAGCAGCGCGTAGACGAATCCGGCGACGGCCATCGGCAGATTGACCAGCAGGTGCGCGATCTCCCGCCAGGTCCACCGGTCGAGGGCGAGGCGGGCGGGCGGTGGCCGGTCGGGGTCGGGCACGGAAGGGCTCATGGTCATGGAACCAGCCTGCCGGGCCGTGTTCGCGCACGCCATGGGGCTCGTAGGTGGCGTGAAGTAGGGATAACCCCACCCAGGGGGTGTCCTGCCGATCATGGCGGGCTGATCCGAAGGAAGGACCGACGAAAGACTCTCGGTGCGACGCGGCTGCTTACTGTGCGTTTATCAGGGCCTAGACTCCCGTGCGTACGAAGGGGTCCCGGGGAGCGGGCGGGGCCAGAACTGGATGACGAGGAGTGAGGGGCGGACGTGAAGGACGTGGCGTACGTGCCGGAAGTGCCGCACGTGGCGTACGTGCCGGACGCACCGGGCCTGCCTGCCAACCCATCGGCCACCCTCGCGTCGGAGTACTTCCAGAGCTACTCGGTGGTCGGCCTGCTCGCGCTGATCGGCGTCCTGTTCGTCGCCGTCGCGTTCGGCGCGGGACGGCTCCTGCGGCCCGTGGTGCCGACGCCGGAGAAGCTGCTGACGTACGAGTGCGGCGTCGACCCGGTCGGTGAGGGCTGGGCCCACACCCAGGTCCGCTACTACGTCTACGCCTTCCTCTACGTCATCTTCGCCGTCGACTCCATCTTCCTGTTCCCGTGGGCCACGGTCTTCGCGGCACCCGGATACGGCGCCACCACGCTGGTGGAAATGTTCATCTTCCTCGGCTTCCTCGCCGTGGGACTGCTCTACGCATGGAAGAAGGGCGTCCTCGCATGGGCCTGACGAGCCGGCCGACCCCCGAGGAACAGCAGCCCGAGCCCTCGGCCAACCCGGCGGCGACCGCCGCGGAACCGGTGCCGCTCCCGGTGCCCCAGCGCCTCGGCCTCCTCTCCCGGCTCGCGCCCGAACCGATGAAGGTCGTCCTCAACTGGGGCCGCCGCTACAGCCTCTGGGTCTTCAACTTCGGACTCGCCTGCTGCGCCATCGAGTTCATCGCCGCCTCCATGGCGCGCCACGACTTCATCCGGCTCGGCGTGATCCCCTTCGCGCCGGGCCCCCGCCAGGCGGACCTGATGATCGTCTCCGGCACGGTGACGGACAAGATGGCCCCGGCGGTCAAGCGCCTCTACGAGCAGATGCCCGAACCGAAGTACGTCATCTCCTTCGGCGCCTGCTCCAACTGCGGCGGCCCCTACTGGGACTCGTACTCCGTCACCAAGGGCGTCGACCAGATCATCCCCGTCGATGTGTACGTACCCGGCTGCCCGCCCCGGCCCGAGGCGCTGCTCCAGGGCATTCTCAAGCTCCAGGAGAAGATCGCGCGCGAGTCCCTGGCGGAGCGGTACGCGGCCGGCCCGGCCGGCGGCCCCTCCACGGCGGCGCTGCGCAGCGGCCTGGTCGCCGCACCGACGGCACCGGGAACGGAGCCGGGGGAGGAGCGGCGGTGAGCGAGCGTCAGCCCGGAGCGGCCCACCCGTACGACCGGCTGCCGGACGCCGTCACGGAGCTCTTCGGCAAGGAGGCGACGGCGGAATCCGCCTACGACCTGCTCACCGTCGACGTCCCCGCCACGGAGTGGATCACCGCGCTCCGTACCGCCCGCGACGAGCTCGGCTGCAGTTACTTCGACTGGCTCAGCGCCGTGGACGAGCCGGGCACCGGCTTCCGGGTCTGCGCCCATGTCGCGGCGCTCGGCGGCTCCAGGATCCGCCGGCTGATGCTGCGCACCACCGTCCCGCACGACGCGGCCGCCCTGCCCAGCGCGATCGACGTCTACGCGGGTGCGGCCTGGCACGAGCGCGAGACGCACGAGATGTTCGGCGTCGCCTTCGCGGACCACCCCGGCCTCGACCCGCTCCTGCTGCCTGAGGGCTTCGAAGGCCATCCGCTCCGCAAGGACTTCGTCCTGGCCGCCCGGGTCGCCAAGGCCTGGCCCGGAGCGAAGGAGCCCGGCGAGTCCGAACACGGCGGCCCCAAGCGCCGCGCCATGCTTCCCCCAGGCGTCCCGGACCCGAACGAATGGGGCCCGCTCAAGGGCCAGCTCCCGCCTGCCGCGGCCCGTCCGGCCCGCGCGGCCCGCCCGGCGGGCGCGGCCGACCGCCCGCCGCGCCGTACCCGCTCGGCGAGCGAGGGCTCGGCGGCGCAACGCCCGCAGCCGGGGGCGCCGGAGGCTTCGAGCCCGGGTGCTCCGGAATCCGAGGGCCTCGTGCCTGGGGCTCCGGCACCTGGCGCTGCGGCACCTGGCACTCCCGCGCCCGGTGCTCCCGCGCCTGGGGGCGCCGCGTCCGGACCCTCGGGCGCGGCCTCGCCGGGGGCCGTACGGCCCCCGCCCGCGACCACGCCTCCGGGAGGCGCGTCGCCCGGCGACGTACCGCCCGGATCGCCCCCGGCCGCGCGTCCGCGCCGCTCCCGCTCCGCGTCCGACGGTTCGGCGAGCCAGCAGCAGCCCCCGCAGGCTGACGCACCGCGCCCGCCGCGCCGCTCCCGTTCGGCATCCCAGGGCTCGGCGAGCCAGCGCGCCCGCGCCACGGACGCCCCCTGGCACGACGCCCAGCCGGCGTTCGACGACCCGGACGTCTCATCGGGTGGCCCTGAGGACCCTGCCCGGTCCCGGCGGTCTTCCGACGACGGCGCCGAGGCCCCCTCCCACCCCCCGAAGCCTTCGGAGAGCGGTGACGCGTCGTCTCAGCCCCTCCGGCGCTTGAGCAGCGGGGGCCCGGGGGCAGAGCCCCCAGGTCGGGAAGGGGCGGGCAGGGGAGAAGCCCCGCGCAGCGGCCCCACTCCCACCAAGCCCGAGCCCGAGTCGGAACCGAGCCCCGACCCCGACCACCCCGCCGGAGGCGATCCCGAGTGAACGACGTACTCGACGTCGCCCTCCGCCTGGCCATCGTCTTCGTCGTGTTCCTGGTCGCCCCCCTCCTGGTGGGCCAGACCGAGCACAAGGTGATGGCCCACATGCAGGGCCGCCTCGGCCCCATGTACGCGGGCGGCTTCCACGGCTGGGCCCAGCTCGTCGCGGACGGCGTGAAGTTCGCGCAGAAGGAGGACGTGGTCCCGGCCGCCGCCGACCGCCGCGTCTTCCAGCTCGCCCCCGCCGTCGCCCTTCTCCCGTACCTCCTCGTCCTCGTGGCCATCCCCATCGGTCCCGGCGACGGCGCGGTCGGCCAGGTCATCGACGCGGGCATCTTCTTCGTACTGGCCGTCATGGGCATCGGCGTCCTCGGCTCGCTCATGGCGGGCTGGGCCTCCGCCAACAAGTTCTCCCTGCTCGGCGGCCTCCGCACCGCCGCACAGCTCCTCTCCTACGAACTCCCGATGCTCCTCGCCGCCGCCTCCGTGGCCATGGCCGCCGGCACGGTCTCGCTCACCGGCATCCTGGACGCCTTCGCGTGGTGGTGGCTGCCCTGGCAGATCGTCGGAGCCCTCGTCTTCTTCGTCGCCGGCCTCGCCGAACTCCAGCGCCCGCCCTTCGACATGCCGGTCGCCGACTCCGAGATCATCTTCGGCGCGTACACCGAGTACACGGGGCTGCGCTTCGCCCTGTTCCTGCTCGCCGAGTACGCCGGCATCGTCATCCTCTGCGCCCTGACCACCGTCCTCTTCCTCGGCGGCTGGCACGGCCCGTTCGGCGCCGACGGACTCGGCTGGCTCTGGACCCTCCTCAAGACCGCCCTCCTCGCGTTCGTCGTCATCTGGCTGCGCGTCAGCTACCCGCGTCTGCGGGAGGACCAGTTGCAGAAGCTCGCCTGGACCACTCTCGTCCCCCTCGCCCTCGCGCAGATCGCGCTCACCGGCATCGTGAAGGTGGCGATCAACTAGTGCCCCCGATCCCCGGGTCCGGCCTCGCCAAAGGCCTCGCCGTCACCCTCCGTACGATGACGAAGAAGACCGTCACCGCGCAGTACCCGGACACCCAGCCCGAACTCCCGCCCCGCTCCCGCGGTGTCATCGGGCTGTTCGAGGAGAACTGCACGGTCTGCATGCTCTGCGCCCGCGAGTGTCCCGACTGGTGCATCTACATCGACTCCCACAAGGAGACGGCGCCGCCCGCCGCGCCCGGCGGACGCGAGCGCAGCCGCAACGTCCTGGACCGCTTCGCCATCGACTTCTCCCTCTGCATGTACTGCGGTATCTGCATCGAGGTCTGCCCCTTCGACGCCCTCTTCTGGTCGCCCGAGTTCGAGTACGCGGAGACGGACATCCACGAGCTCACCCATGAGCGGGACAAGCTCCGCGAGTGGATGTGGACCGTGCCGGAGCCGCCCGCGCTCGACCCCGGGGCCGAGGAGCCGAAGGAGATCGCCGCCGCCCGCAAGACGGCCGACAAACTCGCCACCCAGCAAGCCCAGCAAGCCCAGCAGGCTCAGCGGAGTGAGGAGGGAGGAACCCCGTGACGTACTCCATCGCATCTGCATCTGCATCGCCCTTGGCCGCAGCCGCCGACCACCCCGGCTTCCTCTCCCCGACCGGCGTCGAGATCGCGTTCGTCCTGGTCGGCCTCGCCACCCTCGGCGCCGCCGTCATCACCGTCACGACCAGGCAGCTGGTGCACGCCGCCCTCTGGCTCGTCGTGGCGCTCGGCGGACTGGCCGTCGAATACCTCCTGCTCACCGCGGAGTTCATCGCCTGGGTGCAGGTACTGATCTACGTCGGTTCCATCGTCGTCCTCCTCCTCTTCGGCCTGATGCTCACCCGGGCCCCCATCGGCCGCTCCCCGGACGCCGACTCGGGCAACCGGTGGGTGGCCCTCGGTGTGGCCCTCGCCTCGGCGGCCGCGCTCGTCTGGGTCGTCGTGGACGCCTTCCGTACGACCTGGATCGACCTCGAAGGGCCGGCCCAGGGCTCCACCGCCGTCACCGGGGCCTTCCTCTTCCGGAACTGGGTCCTCCCGTTCGAGGCGCTCTCGGTCCTCCTGCTCGCCGCCCTCGTCGGCGCCATCGTCCTGTCCCGCAAGCACGACACGGACTCGGACGTCCGGCCGGGCGCCACCACCCGGCGGCAGCAGGACAGCGGCAAGGGCCAGGAGGAGCAGCGCTGATGCACCTCGCCTATCCCGCCGTACTCGCCGCCCTCCTCTTCTGCACCGGCCTCTACGGCGTCCTCGCCCGCCGCAACGCGATCCTGGTCCTGATGTCCGTCGAGCTGATGCTCAACGCCGTCAACCTCAACCTCGTCGCCTTCGACGTCTGGCTCCGCGACACCCTCCACTCCGGTCAGGCCCTCACCCTCTTCACCATCGCCATCGCAGCGGCCGAGATCGGCATCGGCCTCGCGATCGTCCTCGCCGTCCACCGCAACCGCGGCTCCTCCGCCATCGACCGGCTCCGCGACACCGCCGAGAGCGACGGCACCGGTGACACCTCCCGTACGGGGGACGCCGAGACCGACGGCCACCCCGCGACACCAGGGCACACCAAGAACGCAGAGGCCACCTCGTGACCACGACGACCCTCGCCGCCCTCGTCCCGCTCCTCCCCTTCCTCGGAGCCGTCGCCGGACCCGCCCTCGGCCGCACCGCCCCCGGCTTCGTCCGCCCCCTGGCGATCCTGCCGACGCTCACCGCGGCCGTCCTCGCCGTGGTCGTCGCCGTCCGCCAGGGCGGCGGCCGTGCCATCGACGCCGCGACCCAGCTCACCCCCACCGGGTCGGTCCCCATCGACCTGGCGCTGCACCTGGACGGCTTCGCGGTCCTGGTCGCCGTCCTCGTCACCGTCGTCGCCACCTGCGTACAGCTCTACTCCACGGCCTACCTACGCGGCGACGCCCGCTACCCCTCCTACGCGGCCCTGGTCTCCCTCTTCACCTCCGCGATGCTGCTCGTCGTCTACTCCGGCGACCTGATGGTGCTCCTGGTCGGCTGGGAGATCATGGGCATCTGCTCGTACTTCCTGGTCGGCCACTACTGGGAGACGCCCGAAGCCCGCGCCGCCTCGCTCAAGGCCTTCCTCGTCACCAAGCTCGGCGACGTCCCCTTCCTCGTCGGCCTGTTCGCCCTGGCCGCCGACACGGGCAGCTTCCGGATCACCAAGATCCTGGCGGCCGTCACCAACGGCGGCCTGGACCACCCCACCCTCATCGCCCTGCTGCTCCTCGCGGGCGTCGCCGGGAAGTCCGCGCAGTTCCCCCTGCACACCTGGCTGCCCGACGCGATGGCCGGCCCCACCCCCGTCTCCGCGCTCATCCACGCCGCGACGATGGTCGCCGCCGGGATCTACTTCGTGGCCCGGCTGCTTCCCGTCTTCGCCGCCTCCGGCGCGGCCCTGGTCGTCCTCGCCGTGATGGCGGCCGTCACGATGATCGGCTCCGGACTCGCCGCCCTCGCCCAGGACGACATCAAGCGCGTCCTCGCCTACTCGACGATCGGCCAGCTCGGCTACATGTCCGGCGCCCTGGCCGTCGCCGACCGAGGCGCCGCCGTCTTCCACCTGATCTCGCACGGTGCTTTCAAAGCCGTCCTCTTCCTCGCGGCCGGCGTCGTCATCCACGCCGCCGGCACCAACTCACTCGCCGCCATGTCCCGCATGGGCGGCCTCGCGCGCCGGATCCCCGACGCCTACTGGACGATGACCGTCGCCCTCCTCGCGCTCGCCGCCATCCCGCCGTTCGCCGGCTTCTTCTCCAAGGAAGCCGTCCTCGTCGCCGCCGAGCACACCGCCATGGGAGACCGGACCGTCGCCCCCGCCGCCGCGGGCTGGACGATCCTCGTCGCCGGGCTGCTCGCCGCCACCCTCACCGCCGCCTACGCCACCCGCCTCTGGCTCCTCGCCTTCAAGGGCCGCGGCGCCGAACTCCCCGACCACGGCCGCCAGCCCCTCGCCATGACCTCCGTCCTCTGGATCCTGGCCGTCCCCACCATCGCCTTCGGCCTCACCGCGGGCGCGATCGGTGACTGGTTCGACGGACACGCCCTCACCCCGTCCCTCACCACCGCCGTCCTCTCCACCGGCGTCGGCCTCGTCGGAGGCCTGGTCACCTACGGCGCCTGGCGCCACACCACGGCGCTCGCCGCCCGCACCCCCATCGGTGCCGTCGCCGCCCACCCCGGCGCCGAACCCGCCCTCGTCGAAGCCGAGTCCATGACGTCCCACACCGCCGCCTACGGCACCATCGCGGACGCCGCCGACCCGGCCGACCCCGGCCGCCTCCTGCTGGGCCCGCTCCACCGCCACGCGGTCACCGGCTTCCACCTCGACGCCCTGTACACGGTGGTGTTCGTCCGGCCGGTCCAGCAGGCCGCCCGCCTCGTACGCTTCCTGGACCGCACGGTCGTCGACACCTACGTCAACGGGTCGGGTGCCGTCACCCGCCTCCTCGGTACCGCCGTACGCCGCGCCCAGACCGGGAACGTGCAGACCTACCTCAGCGTCCTGCTCGCCGGTTCCCTCGTCCTGGCGATCGCCGCCGTCGTCTTCGCCAACGTCAACGCGGGGTCGTGACCGTGATCGATATCAGCCCGTCCGTGATGCAGTTCCTTCTCGCGTTCATCGTCGGCGCCCCGCTCCTCGGCGCCGTCGCGGCCCTGCTCCCCGCCCCGCCCGGACTCAAGGGCAGGAACCCCGACCAGGCCGTGCTCCGCCACGGCGTGACCGTGACCGGCGCCGTCCTCATCGCCGCGATCGTCCTGGCCGCCGGCTTCGACCACGACCACCCCGCCACGATGCAGGCGACCACCGACATCAGCTGGATCCCGGCACTCGACGTCCGCATCCACCTCGGCATCGACGGCATCTCGCTCCCCCTCCTGCTCCTGACCGCGCTGCTGACCTTCCTCTGCGCGCTGTACAGCTACTTCAAGCCGCCCGCGGGCCCCTCACCGAAGGCGTTCACCGCCCTCGTCCTCGTCCTGCAATCCGGCACCCTCGCCACCTTCGCCGTCCTCGACCTGCTGCTCTTCTTCCTCGCCTTCGAGATGGTCCTCATCCCGATGTACTTCCTCATCGCCCGCTGGGGCGGTGACCAGCGGCAGGCGGCCGCCTGGAAGTTCATCCTCTACACGCTGCTCGGCTCGGTCGTCATGCTGCTCGGCCTGCTCCTCATCGGACTGAAGAGCGGCACCTTCGACATGGTGGCACTCGCCACTGACAACGGCCGTGGCCTCACCGCATCCGTGCAGGTCATCGCCGTTCTCGCGATCGGCGTCGGGCTCGCCGTGAAGACCCCGATGTGGCCCCTGCACAGCTGGCTCCCCGACGCCCACACCGCCGCGCCGACCGTCGGCTCGGTGCTCCTGGCGGGCGTCCTGCTGAAGATGGGAACGTACGGATTCGTCCGGATCCTGCTCCCCATCGCGCCCGACGGCATGCGCACCTTCGCGCCCTACCTCGCCGCGTTCGCCGTCGTCGGCATCGTCTACGGGTCGCTCGCCTGCCTGGCCCTGGCCCGCAACGGCGCCAAGGGCGACCTCAAACGGCTCATCGCGTACTCCTCCGTCGGCCACATGGGCTTCGTGCTGCTCGGCATCGCCACCATGACCCCCACCGGGGTCAACGGCGCGCTCTTCGCCAACATCGCCCACGGCCTCATCACCGGCCTGCTGTTCTTCCTGGTCGGCGCCATCAAGGACCGCTACGGCACCGCCGACCTGGACACCCTCGCCGGCGCCACCGGAGCCGCCCTCTACGGCCGCGCCCCCCGTCTCGGCGCCCTGCTCGCCTTCGCCGCAGTCGCCTCGCTCGGGCTGCCCGGACTCGCCGGATTCTGGGGCGAGATGCTCACGCTCTTCGGCGCCTACAGCCCCGCCGAGGGCCTCAGCCGCCCCGCGTTCCGCACGTTCATGGCCATCGGCGCGTTCGGCACGCTGCTCACCGCCGCGTACATGCTCATCGTGGTCCGCCGCGTCTGCATGGGCGAGCACACACCGCACTCTCAGCTCTCGCCAGCCACCGCACAGCAGGCCGCCACCGCCCCGCAGCCGGCGGACGACCCTGAGCGGTCCGCGGCCGCCGGAAGCCCTCAACTGCCCCGAAACACCCCGCGACTCGCCGACATCCAGGGTTACGAAGCCGCCGCCTGGACCCCGCTCGCCGCCCTCACCGTTCTCGCCGGACTCTGGCCCGCCGTCCTCCTCGGCCTCACCGATCCGGCCGTGCAGAAGCTCCTCGCAGGAGGCAAGTCGTGACCGCGGACCTCACCAGCGCCCCGGGCGCCCTCACCGCGGCGGCCGACAGCGCTCCCAGCGTCGTCCAGAACGTCGACTGGCTCGCCATCGCGCCCCCCACCCTCACCGCGCTGGCCGCCCTGCTCGTCCTCGTCGCCGACCTCTTCCTCCCCGAGAGCCGCAAGAAGCTCCTCGGCTACGGAACCCTCACCGCCCTCGCCGCCGCCCTGGCCCTCCTCATCCCCCTCCGGGCCGGCGACCGCGCCACCTTCTGCGTCACCACCGGCACCCAGCCGTGCAGCTACACCGCCGACCACTTCACCCTGGTCATCCAGGCCCTCGTCCTCGGCGGGGCCTTCCTCACGGCGCTGCTCTCGCTCGACGACACACGGAAGCTGCCGGCGGGCGAGTACTGGTTCCTGCTCCTCGCCTCCACGGCGGGCGCGGCTCTCCTGCCCGCCTCCCGCGACCTCGCCACCCTGGTCGTCGCCCTGGAGGTCGCCTCACTGCCCGCCTTCGCGCTCGTCGGCATCAAGCGCGGCGACCGGCGTTCCTCCGAGGCCGCGCTCAAGTTCTTCCTCTCCTCCGTCGTCGCCACCGCCGTCATGCTCCTCGGCGTCAGCTTCGTGTACGCGACCACGGGCACCCTGCACCTCACCGAGATCGCCGCCCACCTGGACGACGTCCCTCCGGTACTCGACACCCTCGCCAAGACCGGCGTCGTCCTCACCCTCGTCGGCTTCGCCTTCAAGACCGCCGCGGCACCCTTCCACTTCTGGGTTCCCGACACCTATGTAGGCGCGCCCCTGCCGATCGCCGCCTATCTGTCCGTCGTCGGGAAGACCGTCGGCTTCTCGGGCCTCATCCTCGTCACCGTCATCGCGTTCCCTTCCTATGCCGACGTCTGGGGCCCCGCGGTCGCCGTCCTGGCCGCCCTCACCATGACCGTCGGCAACGTCGCCGCCCTCCGCCAGCAGCCCGACCGCGCCCGCAGTACCGTCCGGCTCCTCGCCTGGTCCTCCGTCGCCCAGGCCGGCTACCTGCTCGTCCCGATCGCCGCCGCCGCGTACTCCAGCGACGAACAGATCGGCGCCACCGTCGCGTACGCCCTCATGTACGCCGTCGTGAACCTCGGGGCCTTCGCCGTCGCCGCCCTCGTCGCCCGTACGAAGCCCGGCAACCGCATCGCCGACCACCGGGGCCTTTACGCCAACCGGCCCCTCGCCGCCCTCGCGCTCGGCTTCTTCCTGCTCTGCCTGGCCGGACTGCCGCCGGGCGTCATCGGGCTCTTCGCGAAGGTCACCGTCTTCTCGGCGGCCGTCGACGCGGGGCTCGGCTGGCTCGCCGTCGTCATGGCCGTCAACGTCGTGATCGCGCTCTACTACTACCTTCAGTGGACCGCGATCCTCTTCAGGAGTCCGGAAACCGGGGAAGCCGCCACCGGGACGCCGGACTCCGCGACGCCGCGCCGATTCCGGGCCCCCGCCCCGCTCGCCACGGCGATCTTCCTCACCGCCGCCGCCGGCATCCTCCTCTCCGGAGCCCCGCAGCTCGTCCTGAGATTCGCCGCCGTCACCCTCTTCTGACGCTCTCCGGAGGCGAAAGATCGGTTTGCCCGGGGCGCCCGCCACAGGGCAAGGTCGTGGCTGCCCACGTCCCGTACACGACGAAGACGTACGAAATCCATAGAGGAGAGAGAGCAGTGCTGAACGGGTTCAAGGACTTCATCCTGCGAGGAAACGTCATCTCGATGGCGATCGGCCTCGCCGTAGGAGCAGCCTTCACCGCCGTGGTCACCGGCTTCAGCACCGCCTTCATCACGCCGCTGATCGGTCTCGCCACCGGCTCGGTCGGTGACTTCAGCGCGGCTCAGTTCACCGTCGAGGGCGCGATCTTCCCGTACGGAAAGTTCCTCGCCGCCGCGATCGCCTTCCTGATCACCGCGGCCGTCCTCTACTTCTGCGTCGTGGTCCCCATGACGAAGGTGCAGAACCGCTTCACCAAGGAGGAGGAGGTCGACATCAAGGCGGCCCTCCGCGACTGCCCGCGCTGCTTCAGCCCGATCCCGGCCGTCGCCTCCCGCTGCGCCCACTGCACCAGCGAGGTCGAGCCCGACCCCGAGGCCCTCGCCCTCGCCAAGCTCCCCGTCCAGCGCTGAGCCCGCCGCCCGTCCGGCGCTGACGCACGCACGCCCCGACACCCGTACGGCCCAGTGCCACGTCGTACGGGCCAGGGGCCGGAACCGGCCGGATCACGCCGGAGCGGCTCCGCCCTCCGCCCGCACGCACAAGGGAACTAGCTCCCCTCGCCTGGCGTTGACCAGTACGGGAGGCTCCACTGGGGGAGTGGAGCACCACCATGCAAAGGGTTCCCCTGCTGCACCACTTGGAGGGCGTACCGTGCACCGCCGGCACAACGGGCTGAAAACCGCCGTACTCCTCGGGGGCCTGTCCGCACTCATCATCGTCATTGGCAGCTTCTTCGGACGTACGGGCCTCCTCATCGCGCTCGTCGTGGCCGTCGGCACCAACGCCTACGCCTACTGGAACAGCGACAAGCTGGCCCTGCGCGCCATGCGGGCACGGCCCGTCAGCGAATTCGAAGCGCCACAGCTCTACCGGATCGTCCGCCAGCTCTCCACCGCGGCCCGCCAGCCGATGCCGCGCCTCTACATCTCGCCGACCCAGGCGCCCAACGCCTTCGCCACCGGCCGCAATCCGCGCAACGCGGCCGTCTGCTGCACCGAGGGCATCCTCCAGATCCTCGACGAGCGGGAGCTGCGCGGGGTCCTGGGCCACGAGCTGAGCCACGTCTACAACCGGGACATCCTCATCTCCTCCGTCGCCGGAGCGCTCGCCTCCGTCGTCATGTTCCTGGTCAACTTCGCCTGGCTCATCCCCATCGGCCGCTCCAACGACGACGAAGGCCCGGGCCTCCTGGGCATGCTCCTGATCATGATCCTGGGCCCGCTGGCCGCCTCCGTCATTCAGCTCGCCGTCAGCCGCTCCCGCGAGTACGAGGCCGATGCCTCCGGAGCCCAGCTCACCGGAGACCCGCTCGCCCTCGCCAGCGCCCTGCGCAAACTGGAAGCAGGAACGAAACAGCTCCCGCTGCCCCCGGAGCCCAGGATCGAGACCGCGAGCCACATGATGATCGCTAACCCCTTCCGTCCCGGAGAGGGAATGGCCAAGATGTTCTCCACCCATCCGCCGATGGCGGAGCGCATCGCCCGACTGGAACAGATGGCAGGTCGCCGCCCATGAAAACCCTTCTGAACATCATCTGGCTCGTCCTGTGCGGGTTCTGGATGTTCCTCGGCTATCTCCTCGCAGGCGTCCTGCTCTGCATCACGATCATCGGAATCCCGTTCGGCGTCGCCGCCTTCAGGATCGGTGTGTACGCGCTCTGGCCCTTCGGCTACACGGTCGTCGACCGCAGGGACGCCGGATCGCCCTCCTGCGTCGGCAACGTCCTCTGGCTGATCCTCGCCGGCTGGTGGCTCGCCCTCGGCCACATCACCACCGGCATCGCCCTCTGCATCACGATCATCGGCATCCCCCTGGGCATCGCCAACTTCAAGCTGATCCCCGTCTCCCTGATGCCGTTCGGCAAGGAGATCATCCCGACGGACCAGCCGTTCACAGCCCGTTAGGACCCCGGAGAGCAGCTGACGGCCCCGGAGCGACCGCGTACGCTCCGGGCTCGTGGACAGGCAACGCACGGACCGCCGGCTCCGGCTGATCGCCGAGACCAGCCGCATCGCCGACGCACTCGGCGTGGACCTCTGGCTCCGCGGCGGCTGGGCCATGGACTTCTTCCTCGTACCGGAGACGGCCCTGCGTGAGAGACGCGGGCCGGACCGGGAGGCGCGGGTCAACCTGCCGCGGTAGGGGCGACCTGCCGCGATAGGTGCGCGGCTCGCCTCTCCCGTGAAAGCGACTGTTCCGGTCAGCAACCGAACACCTGCTCGCCGCGTCTTGTGTTCCAAGACCAAGCAAAGGGTAGGAGCAGCGGCATGAGCATTGTCGGTTGGATCATTCTTGGGCTGCTCGCCGGAGTCATAGCCAAAATCCTGCTCCCGGGCCGCGACCCGGGCGGCATCGTCGGGACCACCGTCATCGGCATCGCCGGTGCCTTCGTCGGAGGCTGGCTCTCCAGCCAGTTCCTCGACCGTCCCATCAGCAACGACTTCTACGACACCGCCACCTGGATCGCCGCCATCGCCGGCTCCCTGGTCCTGCTGATCCTCTACCGGCTGCTCTTCGGCAACTCCCGCGAACGCCGCTGACTGATACCGGGGTTCAGCTCAGCCCGGTCTCGCGCAACGTCACATTCAGCCGGCCGGCCCGCATCCCCGCATCCGGGTCGGCCGAACCGGCGTACACCTTCGGCACCCCGTGGAACGCGAAGCGCGACGGGCCGCCGAAGACGAAGAGGTCTCCGGAGACCAACTCGACGTCCTTATAGGGCTGCCCGCGCCCCTCAGGATTGCCGAAACGGAACACGCACGTCGCCCCGATGCTCAACGAGACCACCGGAGCGCCCGACCGCTCCTCCTTGTCCTGGTGCATCCCCATCCGCGCGGTGTCGTCGTAGAAGTTGATCAGCGCGGTGTCCGGAGCGAATGCCTCCGCCGCGCTCTCGTCCCCGTACGCCTCCGCCACCGCCGCCCGCCCCAGGTCGACCAGCCACCGCGGCAGCGCGGCCACCGGGGCGCCGTTCACATCGTCGGCGGTTCGCGTGTACCGGTACGGCTGCCAGTGCCACCCCAGGCACACCGTCCGCACCGACATCACGCCGCCGCCCGGCAACACCGTGTGCCGCAGCGGAACCGGCCCCCGCGCCCACTCCCGGCACGCCGTCACCAACTCCCGCCGCCGCGCCACGGAGAGCCATTCGGGTACGTGCACGGCACCCGGCGCGACCACCTGGCGGGGCCGAGGGAACAACCCGCCCGAAGCCGCAGGAACCTCACGCGAGGCCACCCGTCACACCACCCTCAACGCCCGGCCCGCGCAACAGGTTCCACGCACGCCGCCCCCTCCAGCCCCAGCAGCAACTGCTTGAGCTCCAGGCCACCCGCGTACCCCCGAAGCGCCCCGTCCGCACCGATCACGCGGTGGCACGGCCGCACGACCAGCAGCGGGTTCCGCCCGATCGCCGTCCCCACCGCCCGCACCCCGGCGCCCGAGGCCCCGACCTGCGCGGCGACCTCCCCGTACGACAGGGTCTGCCCGTACGGGATCGACTCCACGACCTTCCAGACGCGCCGCTGGAACTCCGTACCCACGCCCTCGGCGAACGGCACCTCGAACCGCGTCGACCGCCCCGCGAAGTACGCCTCCATCTGCGCGATGACCCCGGCGAACGGCTCGGGCGCCCGGCGCCACCCGTCCTGGACGACCGCCCCGCCCTTCTGCCCGGGCACGGACAGCGACACCAGCCGCAGCCCGTCGGCCGTCCCGTCCGACTCACCCACCAGCAGCAGCTCACCCAGAGGGCTCGCCACCCGCGTGTACACCGTCGTCACGACCGCTCACTTCCCTCAACCGACGACAAACAGACTCACACCAGCCAGTCTGCTCCGCGCCCCACGCCCTCGGCTGGCGGATTTCGGACAGGGAGCAGCCGGGTACACCCTCAAAAACGCGAAGGGGCACGTCGCCGGGGTGTGCCCGACCGCGTGCCCCTCCATACTGACGAATCGTCCTACCGGTAGTTCACGTACTGGATGGCGAAGTCGAGGTCCTTCTCCTTCAGCAGCGCCTGCACGGCCTGAAGGTCGTCCCGGCTCTTCGAGCTGACGCGCAGCTCGTCACCCTGGACCTGCGCCTTGACGCCCTTGGGCCCCTCGTCGCGGATGATCTTCGCCACCTTCTTGGCGTTCTCCTGGGAGATGCCCTCCTCGATCGTGGCGAAGATCTTGTACTCCTTGCCGGAGAGCTGCGGCTCGCCGGCGTCCAGCGACTTCAGCGAGATGCCCCGCTTGACCAGCTTGGACTGGAAGATGTCGAGGATCGCCTTGACCCGCTCCTCGCCGTTCGCCTCCATCAGGATCTTCTCCCCGGACCACGAGATCGAGGCGCCCGTGCCCTTGAAGTCGTAACGCTGGGAGATCTCCTTGGCGGCCTGGTTGAGGGCGTTGTCGACCTCCTGCCGCTCGACCTTCGAGACGATGTCGAAACTGGAGTCGGCCATGACGTGTGGCTCCTTGCGTCGAATGTGCGTGGGATACAGCGCAAAGCCTAGCCACCGCCGCACCCTCCGGCTGCTGATCAACGAGGTGGCGGAGCACCCCTGGCCATCAGGTATTGTTTACGTCGTCGCCAAGGAGCTCACTCGCTGAGATCCGACGCGTCGTTCGAGGCGGTGTGCCCGAGTGGCCAAAGGGAGCAGACTGTAAATCTGCCGGCTCAGCCTACCCAGGTTCGAACCCTGGCGCCGCCACACGACCGAAAGGGTCTGTGACCAGCAGCAATGCTGATCGCAGACCCTTTTGTCGTCTCGGCATCCCGCATCACCGAAATCGCCCTTTTGTCTCGCTGTGTCTCACTCTGATTCACGTGGTGACCAGTCCGTGTGGGGCAGGCGTGGGGCAGCTACCCGGCTGCTACCTCCCGTCTTTCAGCGCTGCCTCGATACGGGCGTTGGCATTGGCGGCGGCGCCATCGAGACACTTGGCGTAGACCCTGAAGAGAACGGCCACACTGTGGCCGGCGCGTGCTGCCACCACTTGCGGTTCAACGCCGGAACTGAGCCAGGTGGAAACGGCGGCGTGGCGAAGGTCATACGGGCGCTTGGCGAGCTTCGAGGCATGCTGAGCAGGGGTGAGAGCGCGGGTGCGTCCCTCTGCCCATACCTCGCCATATCCGGTGTCCTGAATGAGCCCACCTCGCTGAGTACGGAACAGTCGGCCGTCGGGCGCGACACCGTAGGCCGTGACGTGCCACCGCAGTAGCGCGACCAGGTCAGGCGGGATCGGGACCGTTCGGACGGCTCTGCGAGGACGGTGCTTCAGTCCACGCTTGTCGTTTTCCAGCGCAGTTCGGCCGAGGTCTGGCCACGGTCCTGTCGCTGCCGGACGGACCAAATCCGAACGTCGTACGTCTTGCCCTGGGGTCCTTCCTGAGGAGGGGACCCGGCTCCTGCCGGACCCCCCTGGCGGTCAGTACGCGGCGGCGTTCCCGCTCAGCCACTCGTCCAAGTCGGTTCGGCGCATGCGAAGGTGACCGTTCGGGAGCTTGACGAGTTGGGGAGCCTGGCCCCGTGCGCGCATGCGGTAGAAGGCGGCGCGACTCATGTTGATCTCTTCAAGGACTTCCGGGAGCTTGAGCATCTGGGGGCGGGCCACAGGTGGGACTCCTTCTCAGATCCTGCGGAGCTGGAATCCACTGACAGAACTGACAGAACCTCGTTGGGGGAGGTTCTGTCACAGGACGCCCGGCGGGCCGTCGGGAGTTCTGTCAGGTTCTAACTGAGTTCTGTCATAGCCGTGATCAGGGCCGTTTGTACAGGTCAGAGGTTTGCTCGGGGGGTTGTGTCAGTTCTGTCAGCGGTCTGGGGGCTGAACCGGATGACCTACGAGATCGGCGACGTGTCCGGTCGAGATGAGAACGAGCCTCAGTGAGAATTCTTCCTGCGCAACCCGACGACGTGACCAAGCTGCTGGCCTTTCGCGAAGAGGCTGCGGCTTGGCTCATGCGACTTGGAAGCGACCAGTGGCAACGCCCGTACCCCGCTGACCGCTTGCTCGCCGCCATCGAGGCAGGTGCTGTCTTTGTGGTCAATGAAGGGGGCGCCACCGCCGCGACCATCACTCTCACTCCCGATGCGGAAGAGGGGCTCTGGGCGGAACAAGAGCTGCAAGAGCCGTCGTTGTTCGTCAACAACCTGACTGTGGCGCGTATGTATGCGGGTCGGAACGTCGGGGGCCGACTGCTTGACTGGGCGGGGGAGCGTGCCTTTCGCGCTGGTGCCAAGTGGCTGCGACTGGATGCGTGGACCACTAACGAGGGTCTACAGCACTACTACCTCGACCATGGTTTTGAGCACGTGCGCACGGTTCGTGAGGGCGGCGCGGTGAACGGCGGTCCGCGAGTCTCCGGGTGGTTGGCTCAGCGGCTGGCAGGTCCAGCGGCGCATGGATTTGAAGACGAGACACCAGTCCCCGAAGTGATCTTCCCTGGCCGCGCCTTGCCGATGCCTGAAGCCCGTTCCCGATCTCTCCGAGGCGCAGCCAATGGCTGCGCCTCGGAGAGATCGGTACCTGCGCAAGCTAGCCCTTAGGCAGGCGTATCCCGCCGAGGCGAATCGGATGAGTCCACTTCCCCTGCCTCAGAGTCCAGGGGCTCTGTGGCCTGGGATGGAAGTTCCGGCAGCTCGTCCACTGCGGAGGGTTCTGCTTCCGTCGGCTGTTCGCTCTTGCGCCGGCTCTGGTCACGCATTGCGTTCTTGGCCCGGTGGAACGAAGCGAAGAAGGCGGGAAGGTCATCGAAGAAGCTCTGCAGTTGTTTGACGAAGCTCTGCAGTGACCAGACAAAGATGGCCAGGACGCCGAACACCGCGAGTACGACCAGGATGATTGTGCTGTCCATTAAATACCTCGGGAGGCAGAACGCACACCAACAACGCACCCAGCAATAACTTTTGCTGGGCTTGCACGCACAAGGTCCGGTATGACGGCGCGTGCATGAGCGGTGTTTGTGTGAGCTACCTCCGCTTCTCTCCGCTTCACAAGGTGATGGACAGCGAAACCGAGGATACAGCCCCTGATCCCCTTTACGTAGGGGTACTTGTGGGAGATCCGTGGGGCAGCAAGTAGCCCGGGGGCTGAAACCCCAGCTCAGGTGGTGTACCGCGCGAAGTCTGTAAATCTGCCGGCTCAGCCTACCCAGGTTCGAACCCTGGCGCCGCCACGCCAACGAAGCCCCCGACCAGTCCTTCTGGTCGGGGGCTTCCTCGTTTCCGGCAGTGGTCAGCCCCTCAGGGCCCCGGCTCAGTTGCCCGCGACGTCCTTCACGGCCACCGTGACCGGCACGTTCCCGGAGATGACCTCAAGGGTCAGGCCCGCCGTCGCCGGAGTGTCCAGGAGCTCCAGGATCGTCGCCGCCACGTCGTCGCGCGGGATCGGGCCGCGGCCGGTCTTCGCGGCGAGCAGGACCTGGCCCTTGCCCGCGTCGTTGGTGAGCATCCCGGGGCGCAGGATCGTCCAGTCGAGCGCGGAGCGGGAGCGTACGTCCGCGTCCGCCGCGCCCTTCGCCCTCAGGTAGACGTCGAACACCTCGTCGCCGGGGTGGTCGGGGTCGGCGCCCATGGAGGAGACGACGATGTACCGGCGTACGCCCGCGGCTTGGGCGGCGTCGGCGAACAGGACGGCGGCGCCCCGGTCGACGGTGTCCTTGCGGGCGGTGCCGCTGTTCGGGCCCGCGCCTGCCGCGAAGACGGCCGCGTCGGCGCCGCGCAGCACCTCCGCGGTCTCGTCGACGGTGGCCGATTCGAGGTCCAGTACGGCGGGTTCGGCGCCGATATCGGTGAGGTCCTGGCTCTGTTGAGGGTTGCGGATGATCCCTACGGCTTCATCCCCGCGTGCGGCGAGCAGCCGCTCCAGCCGCAGTGCGATCTGTCCGTGTCCACCTGCGATGACAATGCGCATACCTCCGACCGTACGCCCGGCGGCCGCCGGATGCTCAGCTCCCGGGCCCGCCACCGGAGTCGGGTCGTCCCTGACGCGGGAGATCGGGGCCGGCGGCGGTGTCGGGATCGGAGTCGCAGTACTCGCGTACGGCGCTGGTGCGGGCGACGATCCGGCCGCGGTGGACGACGATCCGGCTGTAGGCGAGGGAGAGCACGCCGGAGAGCCGTTCACCGCGTACGGCGAGGAGTTCGGCCGGGAAGCCCGCCTCCACGCGGACCTCGGGCAGGCCGAGGGCGGCGCGGGCGGTGGTGGAGACCATGGCGTAGGCGTGTTCGGCGCGCAGGCCGTGCTGCGAGGCGAGGAGGTAAGCGGCCTCCAGCGGGTCTCCGCGGCCCACCGGGTTGGCCGTGTCGCGCAGTGCGCCGCTGCCCGCCGCCACGCGTACGCCCGCGGAGCGCAGGAGGCGTACAGGAGCGCTCGTACGGCGCTCCGAGCCCGCGCAGCCGCCCTGGGGGAGGCAGACGACGGTGATGCCGGCGGCGGCCAGCTGGTCGGCGGCCCGGCCCGCGGTCTCCAGGGGGAGGCGGGCGAGGCCGGCGCAGGGGCCGAGCGCGACCCCGGGGCGCAGCCCGCCGGCCATGGCGGCGAGGCGGGCCAGGCGCGCCGGGTCGTCACCGTCGGTGTGCAGGTCGACCGGGCAGCCGTGCTCGGCGGCCACCTCCAGGACGGCCGCGGTGTAGCCGGTGGGGTCCGGGTCCAGGTCGGGGCAGCCGCCGACGACCGCCGCGCCCATCTTCACTGCGTCCCGGAGCAGGGCGAGGCCCTCCACCCCGGCGGCGCCGGTGAGCAGGCGGGGGACGGCGACCGCGGTCAGGTCGGCGAGGCCGCGCAGCGCCCGGCGGGCCTGGAGGACGGCCTCCAGCGCGGCGAGCCCCTGGACGTCGCCGATGCGGACGTGGGCGCGCAGGGCGGTGGCGCCGTGGCCGAGCTGGAGGAGGGCGGCCTCGGTGGCGCGGCGCTGGATGTCCTCGGGGTGGTCGGACGCCGGCCCGGTGTCGTCGGCGGTGAGGGCGGTGTCGCCGTGGGCGTGGGGTTCGGCCGGTGCGGGGAGCAGGAGGTAGCCGCGCAGATCGATGCGGGGGCCTCGGGTGGCGAGGCTGCCCGCGGTGCCGACGGCCTCGATACGGCTGCCGCTCAGGCGTACGTCGACCGCGCGGCCGTCGGTCAGGCGGGCACCGCTCAGGACGAGGGCGGGGGCCGGGTCGGTGGTGGCCGCTTCGGCGCCGTCGGGCGCGCTGTCGTCGGGCCGCCGCGGCTGGCTGTCGGGCATCGCGCTCCTGGGAGGGGTGCACGGCCGCGCGGAGCGGCCGAGCCTGGAGGGGTGGTCCCGTCGATCATGGCCGGGTCCGCGACGTGTGGCACGGCGGCTTCCGGGAGGAGCCCATTAGTCGTACCGGTGCCCCCGTGACGACGCCCCGAAGGAGTCCTTCCGAAACGGCGCGCGAGCTGGATCAAGGCCTGATCAGGAGGTGTGGGCGGGCCCCGGTCGACGGCCGGGGCGTGGTGCAGAAACGGATTTGGGCGATCGGCCGGAGACCGTGTAATGTCTTCCTCGCTCGCCCCAATAGCTCAGTCGGTAGAGCGTCTCCATGGTAAGGAGAAGGTCTGCGGTTCGATTCCGCATTGGGGCTCTGGTGATCGGGAAACCCCGCTTCGGCGGGGGGACTCATCATCAAAGCGGTGTAGCTCAGTCGGTAGAGCAAGCGGCTCATAATCGCTGTGTCACCGGTTCAAGTCCGGTCACCGCTACTAACGGTAGCCGATTGTTGGGTCGGTCCTTCGATCGGCTACTCTTTTATGCGTTCATCCGTCCATCGTCCGTCCAAGGAGCACTCACGTGGCTGCCACCGACGTCCGCCCGAAGATCACGCTGGCCTGCGTGGAGTGCAAGGAGCGGAACTACATCACCAAGAAGAACCGGCGTAACAACCCGGACCGTCTTGAGATGAAGAAGCACTGCCCGCGCTGCAACTCGCACACCGCGCACCGCGAAACGCGCTGAATCAGGCTCGTACACGAGGCCGCCCCCTCTGGGGGCGGCCTCGTGTCGTTGTACGGGGTGGTTCCCCGCGCAGGGGCGTGCCCTTATTCGTCATTTCCAGCAGGAGGTAGCGAGCTCATGGCGCTCGACCAGTCCTTCGTGGGCCGGACGTATCCGCCCACCCCGGCGTACGAGGTAGGCCGGGAGAAGATCCGCGAGTTCGCCGAGGCGGTGGGCGACGCCCATCCGGCGTACGTCGACGTGGAGGCGGCCCGCGCGCTCGGCCACCCCGATGTGATCGCGCCGCCCACTTTCGTCTTCTCCATCACCTACCGGGCGGCCGGAGAGGTCGTGCAGGACCCGCAGCTGGGCCTGGACTACAGCCGGGTCGTCCACGGCGACCAGAAGTTCTCCTATGTGCGTCCGGTGCGGGCGGGGGACCGGCTGACGGTCACCTCCACGATCGAGACCATCAAGTCCATGGCGGGCAACGACATCGTGGACATCCGCGGCGATGTGCACGACGAGGCCGGCGAGTTGGTCGTCACGGCGCTCACGAAGCTGGTGGCGCGCGCCGCCGAGGAGGCGTGATGACGGCGAAGGTCTCCTACGGGTCGGTCGAGGTCGGTACGGAGCTGCCCGCGCAGTCGTTCCCGGTGACGCGGGCGACGCTCGTGCAGTACGCCGGTGCGTCGGGCGACTTCAACCCGATCCACTGGAACGAGAAGTTCGCGCTGGAGGTGGGCCTGCCGGACGTGATCGCGCACGGCATGTTCACCATGGCTGAGGCGATCCGCGTGGTCACGGACTGGGCCGGGGATCCGGGCGCGGTCGTCGAATACGGGGTGCGGTTCACCAAGCCGGTCGTCGTGCCCAACGACGACAAGGGCGCGCTCATCGAGGTCAGCGGCAAGGTCGCGGCCAAGCTGGACGACAATCTGGTCCGGGTGGACCTGGTGGCGGTGAGCGACGGCAAGAAGGTGCTGGGGATGTCCCGCGCCGTCGTACGGCTCGCCTGAGGGGCACGCGTCAGCTGTACGGCTTTCGCGCCCGCCCTACAGGTCACGCGGAAGCTGCCCGGTCCTCGCGCCCGCCTCACAGGTCACGCGGAACCCGTACGGTCCGTGGCCCCGCCCGAGCGGCGGGGCCACGGACCGTACCCTTGTCCCGTGCAGGAACTCCACGATGCCCCTCTCGCCCCCCTGACCACCTTCCGGCTCGGCGGCCCCGCCGCCCGGCTCCTGACGGCCACCACCGACGCCGAGGTGGTCGACGCCGTACGCGAGGCCGACGCGAGCGGCACCCCGCTGCTGGTCATCGGCGGCGGCTCCAACCTGGTCATCGGCGACAAGGGCTTCGACGGCACGGCGCTGCGGATCGCCACCCGGGGATTCACGCTCTCCGGTACGTCGCTGGAGCTGGCGGCCGGTGAGGTCTGGACCGACGCCGTCGCCCGGACCGTGGAGGCGGGTCTCGCGGGCATCGAGTGCCTGGCCGGAATCCCCGGTTCGGCCGGTGCGACGCCCATCCAGAACGTCGGGGCGTACGGACAGGAGGTGTCCTCCACCATCACGGAGGTCGTCGCCTACGACCGGCACACCCGGGAGACGGTGACCCTGCCGAACGCGGAGTGCTCCTTCTCGTACCGCCACAGCCGCTTCAAGGCGGAGCCCGACCGCTTCGTGGTGCTCCGGGTCCGGTTCGAACTGGAGGAGGCGGGCGGTCTCTCCGCGCCTCTCGCGTATCCGGAGACGGCCAGGGCCATGGGGGTCGAGCAGGGCGAGCGTGTTGCCGCCTCCGCCGCCCGGGAGACCGTGCTGAAGCTGCGCGCCGGCAAGGGCATGGTGCTCGATCCGGACGACCACGACACCTGGTCCGCCGGCTCCTTCTTCACCAACCCGATCCTCGACGAGGCGGCGTTCCAGGAGTTCCTGGCCCGGGTCCACGAGCGCCTCGGCCCGGACGTGACGCCGCCGGCGTTCTCCGCCGAGGACGGCCGCACCAAGACCTCCGCCGCCTGGCTGATCGACCGGGCCGGCTTCACCAAGGGGTACGGCAGCGGCCCGGCCCGGATCTCCACCAAGCACACCCTCGCGCTCACCAACCGCGGCGAGGCCACCACCGAGGACCTGCTCGCGCTGGCCCGTGAGGTCGTCGCCGGCGTCCACGAGGCGTTCGGCGTCACCCTGGTCAACGAGCCGGTGACGGTCGGCGTCGTCCTGTAGGGAACGCGGCGATCCTCAGTACGCGACGCCCACGCCCTGCCGTACCGCAGCCGGGTCGTCGATCAGCCTGATCATCGCGTGCGCCGCATCGGCCCGCGAGAGCGACCGGCTGCTGACCGGCGCTCCGCCCACCACCGTGCGGTAGACGCCCGTGAGCGGCCCGTCCGTCAGCTTCGGAGGCCGCAGGGAGGTCCAGTCCGTGGCGCTGCGCTCCAGCGCCGCCTCCATCCGCGTGAGGTCCGCGTACACCTCCGCCAGTACCGCTCCGACCGCCTTGCGCGCCAGCCGGTCCGCCAACGGCTCACCGGGCGGTACGGGCCCCACCGGCGCCGCGCTCACCACCAGCAGCCGCCGCACCTCCTCGGCCGCCATGGCCTCGATGATCCGTCCGGTCAGCCGCTCCGCGACCCCGTCCGCCCTCCGGCCCCGCGCGCCGAGCCCCGAGAGCACCGCGTGCCGCCCCGCCACCGCCGCGCGCACCGCCACCGGGTCGTCCAAGCGCGACGACTCCGTGCGGGGCCAGGGAGTCGAGCGCCTCCGGGAGCATCGCCGGGTCGCGGACCACGGCCGTCACCTCGTGGCCCGCCGCGAGCGCCTGGCCCACGACCTCCCGGCCGACACCTCCGGTCGCTCCGAACACCGTGAGCCGCATGCGCCCCCTCCTCAGGTGGGTGAGTATTCACTTACCTCTAGGGTGAGAGGTTGATCATCCAGCCGTCAAGCCGCAGGGGAGCCACCGTGGAGCCGAAGCCGGCCCGCGTCCGTATCGTCGACGCCGCTCACGAGCTGATGGGCTCCATCGGCCTCGCCCGGACCACCACCAAAGAGATCGCGCGGGCCGCGGGCTGCTCGGAGGCGGCGCTCTACAAGTACTTCCCCAGCAAGGAAGAGCTCTTCGTGACCGTCCTCAAGGAGCGGCTTCCCAAGCTCGGCGGCCTGCTCGGCGGGCTGGTCGCGGGGGAGGGCGCCGTGGAGGCCAACCTCACCGAGGTCGCCCGGCAGGCCGCACTCTTCTACGCGCAGACCTTCCCCATGGCCGCCTCCCTGTACGCCGAACCGCAGCTCAAGAGCCGCCACGAGCAGGCCATGCGCGAACTCGGCACCGGCCCCCACAAGCCGATCCAGGGGCTCGACGCCTACCTCCGCGCCGAACAGCGCGCGGGCCGGGTCCGCGCGGACGCCGACACCTACGCCGCCGCCTCACTCCTGCTCGGCGCCTGCGCCCAGCGGGCCTTCGCCTACGACGCGCTCCCCGGCGGAACGCCCCCGCAGCCCCTGGAGGAGTTCGCCGCCTCCCTGGCCCGCACGCTGCTCGCCGGAATCAGCTAGCCAGCCAGTCGTCGATCCCCGACAGCAGCTTGTCCCGTACGTCGACGGGCGCGGCCGAACCGCGCACCGACTGGCGGGCCAGCTCGGCCAGCTCCGCGTCGGTGAACCCGTGATCGCGGCGTACCAGTTCGTACTGCGCGGCCAGTCGGGATCCGAACAGCAGCGGGTCGTCCGCGCCCAGCGCCATCGGCACGCCCGCGTCGAACAGAGTGCGCAAGGGGACATCGGCGGCCTTCTCGTAGACGCCGAGCGCCACATTGGAGGACGGGCACACCTCACAGGTCACCTGGCGCTCGGCCAGCCGCTCCAGCAGCCGGGGATCCTCGGCCGCCCGGACCCCGTGGCCGATGCGCGAGGCGTCCAGGTCGTCCAGGCAGTCGCGCACGCTGGAGGCGCCCGCCAGCTCCCCGCCGTGCGGAGCCGCCAGCAGACCGCCCTCCCGCGCGATGGCGAAGGCCCGGTCGAAGTCGCGGGCCATGCCGCGCCGCTCGTCGTTGGAGAGCCCGAACCCGACGACGCCCCGGTCCGCGTACCGCACGGCCAGCCGCGCCAGCGTCCGGGCGTCCAGCGGGTGCTTCATCCGGTTCGCGGCGATCACCACGCGCATCCCGAGCCCGGTGTCCCGGGCGGCGCTGTCCACCGCGTCGAGGATGATCTCGATCGCCGGGATCAGCCCGCCGAGCAGCGGAGCGTACGAGGTGGGGTCGACCTGGATCTCCAGCCAGCCGGAGCCGTCCGCGACGTCCTCCTGGGCGCTCTCGCGGACCAGCCGGTGGATGTCCTCGGGCGACCGGAGGCAGGACCGGGCGATGTCGTAGAGCCGCTGGAAGCGGAACCAGCCGCGCTCGTCGGTCGCCCGCAGCTTGGGCGGCTCTCCGCCGGTCAGTGCTTCGGGGAGGCGGACCCCGTACTTGTCGGCGAGTTCGAGCAGGGTGGTGGGCCTCATCGACCCGGTGAAGTGCAGGTGCAGGTGGGCCTTGGGCAACAGACGTACATCACGCTCCATCGGAAGATCCTGCCGCACGGGCGGGCCGGAGCGGAAGTCGCTGTCCTCTTTGGAGTGGGTCCGGAACAGAAAGTGCCCCCGGCCGTGGTGGCCGGGGGCACAATCGCGCGGGCTGTCAGGCCTTGGCCTCGCCGAGCAGCTTCTGGAGCCGGGAGACGCCCTCGATGAGGTCGTCGTCGCCGAGCGCGTAGGAGAGGCGGAGGTAGCCGGGGGTACCGAAGGCCTCGCCCGGGACGACCGCGACCTCGGCCTCGTCCAGGATCAGGGCGGCGAGCTCGACCGAGTCGGCCGGGCGCTTGCCGCGGATCTCCTTGCCGAGCAGGCCCTTGACCGACGGGTAGGCGTAGAACGCGCCCTCGGGCTCCGGGCAGAGCACGCCGTCGATCTCGTTGAGCATCCGCACGATGAGGTTGCGGCGGCGGTCGAAGGCGGTCCGCATCTCCGCGACGGCGTCCAGCGGGCCGGAGACGGCCGCGAGCGCGGCGACCTGGGCCACGTTGGAGACGTTGGAGGTGGCGTGCGACTGGAGGTTGGTCGCGGCCTTGACGACGTCCTTGGGGCCGATGATCCAGCCCACGCGCCAGCCGGTCATCGCGTACGTCTTGGCGACGCCGTTGACGACGATGCACTTGTCGCGCAGCTCGGGCACGATCGCCGGGAGCGAGGTGAACGTCGCGTCGCCGTAGACGAGGTGCTCGTAGATCTCGTCGGTCATGACCCACAGGCCGTGCTCGACGGCCCAGCGGCCGATCGCCTCGGCGTCGGCCTCACTGTAGACGGCACCGGTCGGGTTGGACGGCGAGACGAAGAGGACGACCTTGGTCCGCTCGGTCCGCGCGGCCTCCAGCTGCTCCACGGAGACCCGGTAGCCGGTGGTCTCGTCGGCGACGACCTCGACCGGGACACCGCCGGCCAGCCGGATCGACTCGGGGTAGGTGGTCCAGTAGGGGGCGGGGACGATGACCTCGTCGCCCGGGTCGAGGATCGCGGCGAAGGCCTCGTAGATGGCCTGCTTGCCGCCGTTGGTCACCAGGATCTGGCTGGCGTCGACCTCGTATCCGGAGTCCCGCAGCGTCTTCTCTGCGATGGCGGCCTTGAGCTCGGGGAGCCCGCCGGCCGGGGTGTAGCGGTGGTACTTCGGGTTGCGGCAGGCCTCGACCGCGGCGTCGACGATGTAGCCGGGGGTCGGGAAGTCGGGCTCGCCGGCACCGAAGCCGATCACCGGGCGCCCTGCGGCCTTGAGGGCCTTGGCCTTGGCGTCGACGGCGAGGGTCGCGGACTCGGAGATCGCACCGACGCGGGCGGAGACCCGGCGCTCGGACGGAGAAGTTGCAGCGCTCATGGGCCCATGCTCCCAGACCGGAAAACCCGTCGGCACACGGGTTTCAGGGACCGGACAGGACGCGTACGGGAACCGGACAGGACCGGTCGGTAGTTGTCTGTTCGACGCAGCGGCCCTGAACACGTACACTCACCTGTCGTTGGCCTTCACCAGCCGCACCGTTCCTGCACCCGGGCACCGGGGAAGATGCGGTAGGTTGGTGGAAACCACAAAGGGTCGTAGCTCAATTGGTAGAGCACTGGTCTCCAAAACCAGCGGTTGGGGGTTCAAGTCCCTCCGGCCCTGCTACACACTCCTTCGCCAGGATGTGTGCGCATGTACGTACTTCATTGCACAGCCGTGCGGCTCCACCGGGCGCGGCACGGCCACGACCCGGAATCAGGTGAGAAGCGTGACGGACGCCGTGGGCTCCATCGACATGCCTGATGCTGAGGATGAATCCCCCGAGTCCAGCAAGAAGACTCGGAAGGGCGGCAAGCGCGGCAAGAAGGGTCCTCTGGGCCGTCTCGCGCTGTTCTACCGCCAGATCGTCGCCGAACTCCGTAAGGTTGTCTGGCCGACTCGCAGCCAGCTGACGACATACACCAGTGTGGTGATTGTGTTCGTCGTTGTCATGATTGGTCTTGTTACCGTTCTTGACATGGGGTTCGCGCGGGTCATCAAGTACGTCTTCGGCTGAGCCGGCGGAAGGCGTCCGAACCGGCGCCCCCACCGCACGTTCCACCCTTTGTATCCAGGAAGAAGCAGCCATCGTGTCTGACCCGAACCTGAACGACGCCGTCGAGCCCGAGGCTGGCGCCTTCGAGTCCGCCAAGGACGAGCTCGGCATCGTTGAGGCTGCTGATTCCGAGAAGGCCGATCAGGCCGAGGCCGCCGAGGCCACCGACATCGCTGTGGACGCGGACGAGACGGTCGAGGCCGACGTGGACGCCGAGGTCGCGGAAGCCGCCGAGGCCGAGGCCGACGACAAGAGCGCCGACGAGGAAGAGGCCGAGCCGGCCGCCCCCGTCGACCCCGTGGCGGCCCTCCGCGACGAGCTCAGCACCCTCCCCGGCGAGTGGTACGTCATCCACACGTACGCCGGTTACGAGAAGCGCGTGAAGGCCAACCTGGAGCAGCGCGCCGTCTCGCTCAACGTGGAGGAGTTCATCTATCAGGCCGAGGTGCCTGAAGAGGAAATCGTCCAGATCAAGAACGGCGAGCGCAAGAACGTCCGGCAGAACAAGCTCCCCGGCTACGTGCTGGTGCGCATGGACCTGACGAACGAGTCCTGGGGCGTCGTGCGGAACACGCCGGGCGTCACCGGCTTCGTCGGCAACGCCTACGACCCGTACCCGCTGACCCTGGACGAGATCGTCAAGATGCTCGCACCGGAGGCCGAGGAGAAGGCCGCCCGCGAGGCCGCAGAGGCCGAGGGCAAGCCGGCTCCGTCCCGCAAGGTCGAGGTCCAGGTGCTGGACTTCGAGGTCGGCGACTCGGTCACCGTCACCGACGGCCCATTCGCCACGCTGCAGGCCACGATCAACGAGATCAACGCCGACTCGAAGAAGGTCAAGGGCCTCGTCGAGATCTTCGGCCGTGAGACCCCGGTCGAGCTGAGCTTCGACCAGATCCAGAAGAACTAGCGCTTCCCGCCAGTTTCTGGACACATGCCTACCCAGCAGGTCAGAGGGGCTTCACGGCCGCTCTGACCTGTTGGTTTTTGGTCGCACAGCTATACCCGTTATCGTTGTGCGGTATGCCTCCATCCGGATGACCGGAATCGGCGGCGAAACACTCTCATAGGACCCGGAG
The DNA here is from genome assembly GCF_044767965.1 of Streptomyces sp. NPDC101178. Lineage (NCBI taxonomy): Bacteria > Bacillati > Actinomycetota > Actinomycetes > Kitasatosporales > Streptomycetaceae > Streptomyces > Streptomyces sp. NPDC101178. Next base: position 228,843 of record NZ_JBIWOZ010000005.1, on the reverse strand, counting down.
AGAGCAATGCCTCCCAAGAAGAAGAAGGTCACGGGGCTTATCAAGCTCCAGATCAACGCCGGTGCGGCGAACCCGGCCCCGCCGGTCGGCCCCGCGCTCGGTCAGCACGGCGTCAACATCATGGAGTTCTGCAAGGCCTACAACGCCGCGACCGAGTCGCAGCGTGGCATGGTCGTGCCGGTGGAGATCACGGTCTACGAGGACCGCTCCTTCACCTTCGTCACGAAGACTCCGCCGGCCGCCAAGCTGATCCTCAAGGCCGCGGGTGTGGACAAGGGCTCCGGCGAGCCGCACAAGACCAAGGTCGCCAAGCTGACGGCCGCCCAGGTCCGCGAGATCGCCACGACGAAGCTCCCCGACCTGAACGCCAATGACCTCGACGCCGCGTCGAAGATCATTGCCGGCACCGCCCGTTCCATGGGCATCACGGTCGAAGGCTGATTCAGCCCCGTAGCCCTCAGTGGTAGGACCAAGCGCTGGTCCGCACCACGACTCCACACTCTGAAACCACAGGAGTAGAAGTGAAGCGCAGCAAGAACCTCCGCGCTGCGGACGCCAAGATCGACCGGGAGCGCCTGTACGCCCCGCTCGAGGCCGTCCGTATCGCCAAGGACACCGCCTCCACGAAGTTCGACGGCACCGTCGAGGTCGCCTTCCGCCTGGGTGTCGACCCGCGCAAGGCCGACCAGATGGTCCGCGGCACCGTGAACCTCCCGCACGGCACCGGCAAGACCGCCCGGGTCCTGGTCTTCGCGACCGGTGACCGTGCTGCGGCCGCGGAAGCCGCCGGAGCCGACATCGTCGGCGCCGACGAGCTCATCGACGAGGTGGCGAAGGGCCGTCTGGACTTCGACGCCGTCGTCGCCACCCCGGACCTCATGGGCAAGGTCGGCCGCCTGGGCCGCGTGCTCGGTCCGCGTGGTCTGATGCCGAACCCGAAGACCGGCACCGTCACCCCCGATGTCGCCAAGGCTGTCACCGACATCAAGGGCGGAAAGATCGAGTTCCGCGTCGACAAGCACTCCAACCTGCACTTCATCATCGGCAAGGTCTCGTTCGACGAGACCAAGCTGGTGGAGAACTACGCAGCGGCGCTGGACGAGGTCCTCCGTCTGAAGCCGTCCGCCGCCAAGGGCCGCTACATCAAGAAGGCCGCGCTGGCCACCACGATGGGCCCCGGCATCCCGCTGGACGCCAACCGCACCCGCAACCTCCTCGTCGAGGAGGACCCGGCCGCCGTCTGAGCCACCGCGCTCACCCGGTAGCCGCGTCGTACGCGTGCACGGTGTGAACGGGTCCCGCACCCTTTCGAGGTGCGGGGCCCGTTCCCGTATCCGCGCACCGCGGGAGCTCCGCTGACCTGCGGCTAAACCTTCCGAGCCGGGGCGGCCGACGCCGGATTTGCCCGGCGCGCCCTCGGTCGCGTACTCTCATCACGAAGCCAAAGACCGCTGGTCGTCGCTGCGCTCCCGTAAGGGTGACGGTGACCGAAGGTTCCGCTAGATCGGACGACCTGCGCAGGTGACTGTGGAACTGCTCCCGGACTCTGTCCGGTCGAGCCGCGCCCTGGCACTTGTGCTGGGGCGTTTCGTCTTTCCCGGCCCCTTCTGAGCGGTCCTCATCACCCGGAAGGAGGCCGACGCTCATGGCAAGGCCCGACAAGGCTGCCGCGGTAGCCGAGCTCGCGGACCAGTTCCGCAGCTCGAACGCCGCCGTGCTGACCGAGTACCGGGGTCTCACCGTGGCGCAGCTCAAGACGCTGCGTCGTTCGCTCGGTGAGAACGCCCAGTACGCCGTGGTGAAGAACACGCTGACCAAGATTGCGGCCAACGAGGCCGGGATCGACACGCTGGACGACCTGTTCTCGGGTCCGACGGCGGTTGCCTTCGTCACCGGTGACCCGGTGGAGTCGGCGAAGGGTCTTCGTGACTTCGCCAAGGACAACCCCAACCTCATCATCAAGGGCGGTGTCCTTGACGGTAAGGCGCTGTCCGCCGATGAGATCAAGAAGCTCGCGGACCTCGAGTCCCGCGAGGTTCTGCTCTCCAAGCTGGCCGGTGCTTTCAAGGGCAAGCAGACGCAGGCGGCGCAGGTCTTCCAGGCCCTGCCCTCCAAGTTCGTCCGCACCGCGGAAGCTCTTCGCGCCAAGAAGGAAGAGCAGGGCGGTGCCGGTACTCCGGCTCCCGCCGAGGCCGCCGAGTAATTTCGCTCAGCGGTCCAGCGGGCTCCACGTACGCCCGCCGACATATACATCCGGCACCTGCCGAATAGTGGAAGGACGCCTGTCATGGCGAAGCTGTCCCAGGACGACCTGCTCGCGCAGTTCGAAGAGATGACCCTCATCGAGCTCTCCGAGTTCGTGAAGGCCTTCGAGGAGAAGTTCGACGTCACCGCCGCCGCGGCCGTCGCCGTCGCCGGTCCGGCCGGCCCGGGCGCCGTTGCCGAGGCCGCTGAGGAGCAGGACGAGTTCGACGTCATCCTCACCGGCGCCGGCGAGAAGAAGATCCAGGTCATCAAGGTCGTGCGTGAGCTGACCTCGCTGGGTCTGAAGGAGGCCAAGGACCTCGTCGACGGCACCCCGAAGCCGGTCCTCGAGAAGGTCGCCAAGGAGGCCGCCGAGAAGGCTGCCGAGTCCCTCAAGGCCGCCGGCGCTTCCGTCGAGGTCAAGTAACACCTCGGGAGTCCACGGACTCCCCGCGGGCGCGTCAGGCGCCCGCACCGAAGGGCGATCACCCAACCGGGTGGTCGCCCTTCGGCGTACCCGTGGCGGCTGCCTTGAACTTCCGCCGGTGACGAGTAGGGTGATCTTCGCCGTGCGCCTCCCGCAGGGCGCCCAGGGACCTCCTGAGGGCTTCCCGGGCGGCGGCCGGAGCGGGCCTCCGGCGCCCGTTCGGACCGGTGGGCCTTGACGAACGGCACGAGGCGCGCAATTCTCAGGACGCGTCATCACTTCGATCCGGATCCGAGGCATGGATCGGGAGTGAAGAGGGAAGTAAAGAAGCGCGCACCCCGCGCGAGGGCCTGAACACATAGGTAGTTGAGAACAGCTGTTGAGAGCGACGTGGGTCTCTGAGAACCCCGACTGGACATCAGTGTGCCGCTTGGCTACACTGACCCTTTGCGCTGCCTGTTAGCTGCCTCCTGCCCGTCACCAGGGGCATGCCCGCACTTGAGCATCGATGACCGACCCTCGCTGAGCTGGCCTTTTCGGCCCGTTCGGGACGGTGTGTCTGGGTGTCCAATGTGGGACCGGTACGCGCGTAGTGAGTCCGAGCCCTCGGAAGGACCCCCTCTTGGCCGCCTCGCGCAACGCCTCGACCGCGAATACGAACAACGGTGCCAGCACCGCCCCGCTGCGCATCTCCTTTGCAAAGATCAAGGAGCCCCTCGAGGTTCCGAACCTCCTCGCGCTGCAGACCGAGAGCTTTGACTGGCTCCTCGGCAACGCCGCCTGGAAGGCTCGCGTCGAGGCTGCTCTGGACAGTGGACAAGACGTCCCCACCAAGTCCGGCCTGGAGGAGATCTTCGAGGAGATCTCTCCGATCGAGGACTTCTCCGGGTCGATGTCGCTCACGTTCCGCGACCACCGCTTCGAGCCCCCGAAGAACTCGATCGACGAGTGCAAGGAGCGCGACTTCACGTTCGCCGCGCCGCTCTTCGTCACGGCCGAGTTCACCAACAACGAGACCGGCGAGATCAAGTCCCAGACGGTCTTCATGGGCGACTTCCCGCTCATGACCAACAAGGGCACCTTCGTCATCAACGGCACCGAGCGTGTCGTCGTGTCGCAGCTGGTCCGCTCGCCGGGTGTCTACTTCGACTCCTCCATCGACAAGACGTCCGACAAGGACATCTTCTCCGCCAAGATCATCCCGTCCCGGGGTGCCTGGCTGGAGATGGAGATCGACAAGCGCGACATGGTCGGTGTCCGCATCGACCGCAAGCGCAAGCAGTCCGTCACCGTCCTCCTCAAGGCTCTCGGCTGGAGCACCGAGCAGATCCTGGAGGAGTTCGGCGAGTACGAGTCGATGCGCGCCACCCTGGAGAAGGACCACACCCAGGGTCAGGACGACGCGCTGCTCGACATCTACCGCAAGCTGCGTCCGGGCGAGCCGCCCACCCGCGAGGCCGCTCAGACGCTGCTCGAGAACCTCTACTTCAACCCGAAGCGCTACGACCTCGCGAAGGTCGGCCGCTACAAGGTGAACAAGAAGCTCGGCGCCGATGAGCCGCTGGACGCCGGGGTGCTCACCACCGACGACGTCATCGCGACCATCAAGTACCTGGTCAAGCTGCACGCCGGTGAGACCGAGACGATCGGTGAGTCGGGCCGGGAGATCGTCGTCGAGACCGACGACATCGACCACTTCGGCAACCGTCGCCTCCGCAACGTCGGCGAGCTCATCCAGAACCAGGTCCGTACGGGCCTGGCGCGGATGGAGCGCGTCGTGCGTGAGCGCATGACGACCCAGGACGTCGAGGCGATCACGCCGCAGACCCTGATCAACATCCGGCCGGTCGTCGCCTCCATCAAGGAGTTCTTCGGCACCAGCCAGCTGTCGCAGTTCATGGACCAGAACAACCCGCTGTCGGGTCTCACCCACAAGCGCCGCCTGTCGGCTCTCGGCCCGGGTGGTCTCTCCCGTGAGCGGGCCGGCTTCGAGGTCCGTGACGTGCACCCGTCCCACTACGGGCGCATGTGTCCGATCGAGACCCCTGAAGGCCCGAACATCGGCCTGATCGGTTCGCTCGCCTCGTACGGCCGCGTCAACGCGTTCGGCTTCATCGAGACGCCGTACCGCAAGGTCGTCGACGGCCAGGTCACCGACGACGTCGACTACATCACCGCCGACGAGGAGGACCGCTTCGTCATCGCCCAGGCGAACGCGATCCTCAACGACGAGCTGCGCTTCACCGAGCCGCGCGTCCTGGTCCGCCGCCGTGGCGGAGAGGTCGACTACGTTCCCGGTGGGGACGTCGACTACATGGACGTCTCGCCGCGTCAGATGGTGTCCGTCGCCACCGCGATGATCCCGTTCCTGGAGCACGACGACGCCAACCGTGCCCTCATGGGCGCGAACATGATGCGCCAGGCGGTGCCGCTCATCAAGTCCGAGGCCCCGCTCGTGGGCACCGGCATGGAGTACCGCTGCGCCACCGACGCCGGTGACGTCCTCAAGGCCGAGAAGGACGGTGTGGTCCAGGAGGTCTCCGCGGACTACATCACCGTCACGAACGACGACGGCACGTACACCACGTACCGCATCGCCAAGTTCATGCGCTCCAACCAGGGCACCTCGGTCAACCAGAAGGTCGTCGTCTCCGAGGGCGACCGGATCATCGCCGACCAGGTACTGGCCGACGGCCCGGCCACCGAGAACGGTGAGATGGCCCTCGGCAAGAACCTGCTCGTGGCGTTCATGCCGTGGGAGGGTCACAACTACGAGGACGCGATCATCCTGTCGCAGCGCCTCGTGCAGGACGACGTCCTCTCCTCGATCCACATCGAGGAGCACGAGGTCGACGCCCGTGACACCAAGCTCGGCCCCGAGGAGATCACCCGGGACATCCCGAACGTCTCCGAAGAGGTCCTCGCCGACCTCGACGAGCGCGGCATCATCCGTATCGGTGCCGAGGTCGTCGCCGGCGACATCCTCGTCGGCAAGGTCACGCCCAAGGGTGAGACCGAGCTGACCCCCGAGGAGCGCCTGCTCCGCGCGATCTTCGGTGAGAAGGCGCGCGAGGTGCGCGACACCTCGCTGAAGGTGCCGCACGGTGAGATCGGCAAGGTCATCGGCGTCCGCGTCTTCGACCGCGAAGAGGGCGACGAGCTGCCGCCGGGCGTGAACCAGCTGGTCCGCGTCTACGTCGCGCAGAAGCGCAAGATCACCGACGGTGACAAGCTCGCCGGCCGTCACGGCAACAAGGGCGTCATCTCGAAGATCCTGCCGATCGAGGACATGCCGTTCCTGGAGGACGGCACCCCGGTCGACATCATCCTCAACCCGCTGGGTGTCCCCTCCCGAATGAACCCGGGACAGGTCCTGGAGATCCACCTCGGCTGGCTCGCCAGCCGCGGCTGGGACGTCTCCGGCCTCGGTGACGAGTGGGCCAAGCGCCTGCAGTCCATCGGCGCCGACCAGGTCGCCCCCGGCACCAACGTCGCCACGCCCGTCTTCGACGGTGCGCGCGAGGACGAGATCTCCGGTCTCTTCGAGGCCACGATCCCCAACCGCGACGGCGACCGCCTGGTCCAGCCCTCCGGCAAGGCCAAGCTGTTCGACGGCCGCTCCGGCGAGCCGTTCCCGGACCCGGTCTCGGTCGGGTTCATGTACATCCTCAAGCTCCACCACCTGGTCGACGACAAGCTGCACGCGCGTTCGACCGGTCCGTACTCCATGATCACCCAGCAGCCGCTGGGTGGTAAGGCCCAGTTCGGTGGACAGCGCTTCGGTGAGATGGAGGTGTGGGCGCTGGAGGCATACGGCGCCGCGTACGCCCTCCAGGAGCTGCTGACGATCAAGTCCGACGACGTGACCGGCCGCGTGAAGGTCTACGAGGCCATCGTCAAGGGCGAGAACATCCCCGAGCCGGGCATCCCCGAGTCCTTCAAGGTGCTCATCAAGGAAATGCAGTCGCTCTGCCTCAACGTGGAGGTGCTGTCCTCGGACGGCATGTCCATCGAGATGCGCGACACGGACGAGGACGTCTTCCGCGCAGCGGAGGAGCTCGGTATCGACCTGTCCCGGCGAGAGCCGAGCAGCGTCGAAGAGGTCTGACGGGTTCGCCGGCCGGATCCCCGTGATCCGGCCGGCTCTCCCCGGACCCGTTCAGACCATTGCTGAAGTGCCCCGTTTTCTCGCTTCCGAGCGAGGGGGCTCGAACCCCCGAAAGAGGGATTGACGACAAGTGCTCGACGTCAACTTCTTCGACGAGCTGCGGATCGGCCTTGCCACCGCGGACGACATCCGGACCTGGTCCCACGGCGAAGTGAAGAAGCCGGAGACCATCAACTACCGCACGCTCAAGCCCGAAAAGGACGGACTCTTCTGCGAGAAGATCTTCGGTCCGACCCGGGACTGGGAGTGCTACTGCGGCAAGTACAAGCGTGTCCGCTTCAAGGGCATCATCTGTGAGCGCTGCGGCGTCGAGGTCACTCGCGCCAAGGTGCGTCGTGAGCGGATGGGCCACATCGAGCTGGCCGCTCCCGTCACCCACATCTGGTACTTCAAGGGCGTCCCGTCGCGCCTCGGCTACCTGCTGGACCTCGCGCCGAAGGACCTGGAAAAGGTCATCTACTTCGCCGCGTACATGATCACGTTCGTGGACGAGGAGCGTCGTACCCGCGACCTGCCCTCCCTGGAGGCGCACGTCTCCGTCGAGCGCCAGCAGACCGAGAACCGCCGCGACTCCGACCTGGAGGCCCGCGCCAAGAAGCTCGAGACCGACCTGGCCGAGCTGGAGGCCGAGGGTGCCAAGGCCGACGTACGCCGCAAGGTGCGCGAAGGTGCCGAGCGCGAGATGAAGCAGCTGCGCGATCGTGCGCAGCGCGAGATCGACCGTCTCGACGAGGTGTGGAGCCGCTTCAAGAACCTCAAGGTCCAGGACCTGGAGGGCGACGAGCTGCTCTACCGCGAGCTGCGTGACCGCTTCGGCACGTACTTCGACGGCTGCATGGGCGCCGCCGCGCTGCAGAAGCGCCTGGAGTCCTTCGACCTCGACGAGGAGGCCGAGCGCCTCCGCGAGATCATCCGTACCGGCAAGGGCCAGAAGAAGACCCGTGCGCTCAAGCGCCTCAAGGTCGTCTCCGCGTTCCTGCAGACCAGCAACAAGCCCAAGGGCATGGTGCTCGACTGCGTGCCGGTCATCCCGCCGGACCTGCGTCCGATGGTGCAGCTGGACGGTGGCCGCTTCGCGACCTCCGACCTGAACGACCTGTACCGCCGCGTGATCAACCGCAACAACCGCCTGAAGCGCCTTCTCGACCTCGGTGCGCCCGAGATCATCGTGAACAACGAGAAGCGCATGCTCCAGGAGGCCGTCGACGCGCTCTTCGACAACGGCCGTCGCGGCCGCCCGGTCACGGGCCCCGGCAACCGTCCGCTGAAGTCGCTGTCCGACATGCTCAAGGGCAAGCAGGGACGCTTCCGTCAGAACCTGCTCGGCAAGCGTGTGGACTACTCCGCGCGTTCCGTGATCGTCGTCGGTCCGCAGCTCAAGCTGCACCAGTGCGGTCTGCCGAAGGCCATGGCGCTGGAGCTCTTCAAGCCGTTCGTGATGAAGCGCCTGGTGGACCTGAACCACGCGCAGAACATCAAGTCGGCCAAGCGCATGGTCGAGCGTGGTCGCACCGTCGTGTACGACGTCCTCGAAGAGGTCATCGCCGAGCACCCGGTGCTGCTGAACCGTGCGCCCACCCTGCACCGCCTCGGCATCCAGGCCTTCGAGCCGCAGCTGGTCGAGGGCAAGGCCATCCAGATCCACCCGCTCGTCTGCACCGCGTTCAACGCGGACTTCGACGGTGACCAGATGGCCGTGCACCTGCCGCTCTCCGCGGAGGCGCAGGCCGAGGCCCGCATCCTGATGCTGTCCTCGAACAACATCCTGAAGCCGGCCGACGGTCGTCCCGTCACCATGCCGACCCAGGACATGGTGCTGGGGCTGTTCTTCCTCACCACCGACGGTGAGCTCCGTGACACCAAGGGCGAGGGCCGCGCGTTCGGCTCCACGGCCGAGGCGATCATGGCGTTCGACGCCGGCGAGCTGGCGCTCCAGTCGTCCGTCGACATCCGCTTCCCGGTCGGCACCATGCCGCCGCGTGGCTGGGTGCCGCCGGTCGCGGAGGAGGGCGAGCCGGAGTACCAGCCGGGCGACACCTTCCGGCTGCGGACGAGCCTGGGCCGTGCGCTCTTCAACGAGCTGCTGCCCGAGGACTACCCGTTCGTCGACTACTCGGTGGGCAAGAAGCAGCTCTCCGAGATCGTCAACGACCTGGCCGAGCGCTACCCCAAGGTCATCGTGGCGGCGACGCTCGACAACCTGAAGGCGGCGGGCTTCCACTGGGCCACCCGTTCCGGCGTGACCGTCTCCGTGGCGGACATCGTCGTACCCGAGGCCAAGAAGGCCATCGTCAAGGGGTACGAGGAGCAGGACGAGAAGGTCCAGAAGCAGTACGAGCGCGGTCTGATCACCAAGGACGAGCGCACGCAGGAGCTCATCGCGATCTGGACCAAGGCGACCAACGAGGTCGCCGAGGCGATGAACGCGAACTTCCCCAAGACCAACCCCATCTTCATGATGGTTGACTCGGGTGCCCGAGGAAACATGATGCAGATGCGGCAGATCGCCGGTATGCGTGGTCTGGTGTCGAACGCGAAGAACGAGACCATCCCGCGTCCGATCAAGGCGTCCTTCCGTGAGGGCCTCACCGTTCTGGAGTACTTCATCTCCACGCACGGTGCCCGTAAGGGTCTGGCGGACACCGCCCTGCGTACCGCCGACTCGGGTTACCTGACCCGTCGTCTGGTGGACGTCTCGCAGGACGTGATCATCCGCGAGGAGGACTGCGGCACCGAGCGCGGCCTCAAGCTGAAGATCGCCGTCAAGGGCGCCGACGGCGTGCTCCGCAAGACGGAGGACGTCGAGACCTCGGTCTACGCCCGCATGCTCGCCGAGGACGTCGTGGTGGACGGCAAGGTCATCGCGCCTGCCAACGTCGACCTCGGTGACGTCCTGATCGACGCCCTGGTGGGCGCCGGCGTCGAGGAGGTCAAGACCCGCTCGGTCCTGACCTGTGAGTCCGCGGTCGGCACCTGTGCCTTCTGCTACGGACGCTCGCTCGCCACCGGCAAGCTGGTCGACATCGGTGAGGCGGTCGGCATCATCGCCGCCCAGTCCATCGGTGAGCCCGGCACCCAGCTGACGATGCGTACCTTCCACACCGGTGGTGTGGCCGGTGACGACATCACCCAGGGTCTGCCCCGAGTCGTCGAGCTCTTCGAAGCCCGTACGCCGAAGGGTGTCGCCCCGATCTCCGAGGCCAAGGGCCGCGTGCGGATCGAGGAGACCGAGAAGACCAAGAAGCTCGTCGTCACCCCGGACGACGGCAGCGACGAGACGGCGTTCCCGATCTCGAAGCGTGCCCGTCTGCTCGTGGGCGAGGGCGACCCGGTCGAGGTGGGCCAGAAGCTCACCGTCGGTGCGACCAACCCGCACGACGTGCTGCGCATCCTCGGCCAGCGTGCGGTCCAGGTCCACCTGGTCGGCGAAGTCCAGAAGGTCTACAACTCGCAGGGCGTGTCGATCCACGACAAGCACATCGAGATCATCATCCGGCAGATGCTCCGCCGCGTGACGATCATCGAGTCCGGCGACGCGGAGCTGCTTCCGGGCGAGCTGGTCGAGCGGTCGAAGTTCGAGACCGAGAACCGTCGTGTGGTCACCGAGGGCGGTCACCCCGCCTCCGGCCGTCCGCAGCTGATGGGTATCACCAAGGCCTCGCTCGCCACCGAGTCGTGGCTGTCGGCGGCGTCCTTCCAGGAGACGACCAGGGTCCTGACCGACGCGGCGATCAACGCCAAGTCGGACTCCCTGATCGGCCTCAAGGAGAACGTCATCATCGGTAAGCTCATCCCGGCCGGTACGGGCCTGTCCCGCTACCGCAACATCCGGGTCGAGCCGACCGAGGAGGCCAAGGCCGCGATGTACTCGGCCGTCGGCTACGACGACATCGACTACTCGCCGTTCGGCACCGGCTCCGGCCAGGCCGTCCCGCTGGAGGACTACGACTACGGTCCGTACAACCAGTAAGCGAGTCGCTTGACGCCTGAGGGCGGTCATCCCGTACGTGACGGGGTGGCCGCCCTTCGGCGTGTGCGGGGCCGGCCGGTTCAGCGGAGCGTCTCCCAGGCGGCGATGGCGAATCCGGCCGTCGCGGTGAGCGCGGCGATGCTCGCCAGCGGCCAGCGGGAGCGTTCCAGCAGGTCGAGGCGGGCCTCGTGGTCGGCGAGCTGTTTGTCGGTCTGGTCGCTGCGCTGGACCAGCAGGGCGAGCTGCCCGTCGGCGCGGGCGAAGCCGGCCTCCAGGCTGCCGCGCATCCGCTCCAGTTCCAGGGCGACGGCCACGGGGTTGTTCGGGTCGGTATCGGTCATGGGCGGCCCTCCGGCGGTTCGGTGCGCAGCCAGCGCGGCAGCAGGGCCTGGACGCCCGGCACGGCCATCACCCGGGTCACCGCTCCCGCGACGGCCAGGGCCCCGGCGACCCGGGGCAGGGTCGCGGGGACGCCGGACGCGTCCACGAGTGCGGGCAGGAGCACGGCAAGGGCGAGGGCCGTCTGCAGGACGGTACGGGCGGTACGCCGGGCGGCGTCGGACATGGCAGGTTCCTCACTCTCTCTACGGCACCTTGGTGGTGTACGGGACCTTCAGCGCGTTCCAGGACGTGCGGCCGGGCCGGCCGTCGGCGTCCGCGCCGCGGAAGCCGAGCTTGCGCTGCCAGGCGGCGTACGAGCGCCGGTCGGCCTCGGTCCAGCGGGGGCCGGGCCCGACGGCGTACGCTCCACAGCCCTCGGCGGCCAGCCGGCGGCCCATGGCGGTGATGACCGGCGAGCTGGTGCGGGCGGTGAAGAAGGAGGTGCCGGGGAAGGGCTGGTGGCGGGGGGTGGCGGGCTTGTCCGGCGTGGAGGGCCGCGTCGGCTGCTTTCCCGGTGCGGTGGTCAGGCGGGTCGTGACGCGGGTGCGCATCGACGGCATGGTGAAGCCGCGCGGGTCGATCTTGGCGGCCGACCACTCCGCGTGGCCGATGACCGAGCGGGCGCTCCAGCCGTGGGCCCGGCAGAGGGCCGCCGAGGCGCGTTCGATCGCCTCCAGCTGGGCGGCGGGCCAGGGGTCCTTGCCGTCGCCGAGGTTGACGCACTCGAACCCGTAGAAGCGGGCGTTGCCGTCGACGGCGCCCGCGCTGCCGTCGCGGGCGCGCGGGGCGGGCGGGCGGTCGCCGTAGTCCTCCGCGACGACGCGCCGGAGCACGGCCGGGTCGCCGCCGCCCGCGTGGTTGGCGCGGCCGGCGGAGATCAGGTGGACGTTGCCCGCCTTGTCGATGACGCCGTGGCAGAGCGGGCCGGGCAGTGCGGCGTAGCCGTCGCGGCAGAGGGCGACGGAGGCGGCGCTTCCGCTGCTCACGGTGTGGTGGATCATCACCCCGTTCACGGGGCCCCAGGCGCCTTTGTGGTTGCGGTGGTGGGTGCGCCAGCCCGGGTGCTCGACGACGGTGACGCCTTCGGCGCGCAGCGCGGCGAGCAGCCGGTCGGCGGTGAGTGGTGTGGCCACGGGTGGCGGTCCTTCCGGTGTACGGGAGTGGGTACGGGGTCGGGTTCGGAGGGTGGGCACGGCGGAGCCCCGCACCGGAGGGGGGTCGTCCGGTACGGGGCTCGGGGTGCGGGGCCCGGGTGCGGTCGGGTCAGACGGCGAGCGCGGCCCAGATCGCGTTGGAGTCGGCGACGACGGTGCTCGGGGTGAAGCTGCCGGGCAGCGAGGTCTGGCCGGTGGTGCTGAGGCGGCCGTGCCGGATGAAGGCGTTCGGCATCCGGGCGCTGCCGCCCGGGGCCTGGCCCACGCTGGCGCCGCGCAGGAAGGCGGGGCCGGTGTTGCTGGGGTTCGGGCCGTTGATCAGCAGGGCGACCCAGTAGTTGCCCGGGGCGGCGGTGTACTGGGCGGTGAGCGGGCAGACGACGGTGCGGCCCTCGGTCGCTGTGAACAGGGTGTTCAGCGCGGCGGTCACGCCGACGCGGGCTCCGGCGCTCGTGTAGAGGCCGGCGAAGGAGGCGGCGCCCAGGGTGTTGCCGACGTAGCCGGGGACGTAGAAGGCGATGTTCTTCACGATCGTCTGCGCGTGCAGCGGGACGCCGATCAGGTAGACCCAGCCGTTGATGCAGTACTGCGCGCTGGTGGCGGAGCCGCAGGCCGGGTCGAAGGCCCAGCCGGCGAACCCCACGGCGGACGGGGACCAGCTCCCGGCCGAGGCGACCGCGTCCACGTAGCCGCGGCGGGTGAGCTGGTCGGCGGTGGTCGGGGCGGCCGTGGTGAGCGGCGGGGCGGCGAAGGTCTTCGTGCCCTGGACGGTCTGGTTGCCGGTGAGCAGGACGGCGTCGCCGCTCGCCACGGCCGAGACGTCGGCGGCGTTGAGGACGACCGCGCCGGTGCGGCCGTTGACCGAGGTGACGGGGGAGCCGTCGACGGCCAGATAGCGGGCGTCTCCGGCTGCCTGGGAGAGGGCGCCGACGTCGGCGGCGGCGAGGGTGACGTTGCCGGTCCTGCCGTTGACCGAGGCCACGGCACCGCCGCCGGCCGGGAGCTGGGCGGCCGGGACCAGGCCGTCGGCGCCGAGGGTGGCGACGCCGCCGGGGGTGCCGGCCCGGGTGGCGTCCAGGGCGGAGACGTCGGCGGCGGTGAGCACGATGTCCGCGTCGGTCTTCCCGTTGACGGAGTGCACGGCTCCGGCGGGACCGGCGGGTCCCTGCGGGCCGAGTTCGCCGGGCGGTCCCGCCGGGCCCGGTACGGCGACGTACTGCGGGTTGGCCGGGTCGGCCGGGGCGATGTCGGCCAGGTCCACGGTGGGGTGGCCGGCGCTCAGCACGATCTGGTAGTTGCGGGCGGTGCGGCCGAGGCCGGAGAGCCGTTCGGTGACGGTGTACGTCCACACGGCGGGGTTCCAGCCCGGCGCGTCGGTGGCCGGCAGCACGACGTGGAGGCGGCCGTCGGAGTCGAGGGTGGCGCGGGTGGGGCCGCCCAGGAAGAGGTCCTCCTCTGCGTGGGTGAGCAGGGCGGGCGGCCGGAATTCGACGGTGCCGCTCATGGGGCGGCCGTCGGGGGTGAAGTAGCGGGCGGTGACGGTGACGGTGGGGATGGACTGGGGCAGCACGGTGGCTCCTTGGGTGGTGTGTGGGGCCGGTCCGTCCGGCGTGTGGCGTCGGACTGGCGGCCTTGGCCTGTCCTGCGTGTGCCGGTGGGACCGGCGGCCTTGGCCTGTCCGGCGGTTGCCGGTGGACCGGCGCCCCCGGTCCGTCCGGTGTTTGGGGTGGGCGGCCACCCCCAGCCCGTCCGGCGTTTGGGGGTGGGCGGCCACCCCTAGCCCGTCCGGCGTTTGAGGACGGAAGCCTGGGGATGGGGAGGGAGGTCCCCGCGGGTGGGCGGATGTGAGTGCGGGCTCGTCCCCTGCGGGGGTTCCGTCCTCAAGCGCCGGACGGGCTGGATATGCGTGTCCCGGTCCGGGAGGTGCGGGCTCGTCCCCCGCGAGGGTTCCGTCCTCAAACGCCGGACGGGCTGGGATTGGGCTCGCCGGACGGGCCGGGACTGGGCTCGCCGGGCGGGCTGGAGTGAGCGTGGCGAGGGTGGGAGAGGGGCGGGCCCTTACGACTCCAGGCCGTACAGGGTCAGGGGCTGGCAGCGGAGTGTGGTGCCGGCGGTGGTGACCCTGGCCTGGATCTCGAACGTCACCGTCGTCCCGTACTCCGCCCCCACCCGCTCCGTCAGCACCAGCCCCGCCCCCGGTCCGCCCACCGGGCCCAGCTGGACGCCGTCCACCAGCAGCCGCACCTCGCCCGGCGCGCCCTCCGCCGCGATCTCGCAGTGCAGGCGCGGGTGCTGGACGAGGCCGGGGCCCCGGTGGAGCGTGGTCCAGGTGGTGGCGCCGGTGGACTCCCACCGGGCGGTGCCGACGGGGGCCGGCAGGGCGAAGGGGATGTACGGGCGGGCCAGGCCGCCCCGTACGGTGTCGTCGGCGAGGACCACATTGCCCCGCCGGTCCAGGATCCGTACCGGCTGCACCGCCTGCGGGTCCGGCGCCCCGGTCCAGACCGTCAGCGCCAGCGAGCCGTCGTCGCGGCGGACGACCAGCCCCTGCTGCGGGGAGTTCTCGTCGCGGTCGGGCGCGACCCGGCCGAGGTAGAGCAGGTCCTCGTCGCCCGCGGTGCGCACCCGCAGCCGGCCGCGCTCACCGATGACCACCTCGCCGCCCGCGATGCTGTTCAGCGCCGGCGTGGTGTTGGCGCTGCCCATCAACTCCCTGACCTGGCGCTCCAGCGCGCGGATGCGGTCGAGCAGGTCGGTGGGGATGATCGCCACGGGTCACACTCCTTCCAGGTAGAGAACGGCGGTCTCCTGCTTGGCGCGCTGCGGCGGGGTGACCGCCATCCCGACGATCCGGTAGTGCGCGTCCAGCCCTTCGTGGTGCCACAGGTCGTGGATGCGCAGCCGGATGCGGGCGCCGATCAGCGCCGGGGTGACCCGCCCGTCCAGCCGTACGGTCAGCTCCGGGATGACCTCGGGCCGCCGCTGCCGGGCCAGTTCGGCGCGGGCCAGCGAGCGCAGGGTCGCCGCGTCGGCCACCCCGCCGTGGTCGGAGGTCAGCTCCAGCCGGGGCCAGCCCTGCGCGAACTCCTCGGGCAGCTCCTCCGAGACCGTCAGCGGTTCGGACTCCTGGGACTGGTCGGTGTTGGCCGACTCGCCCCGGGCCACCCAGACGTTCGCCTGCACGGTCGAGTCGGTGGGCAGGCTGTAGGTGAGGACGGGACCGGGATGGTCCAGTACGAGATCGTTGTGGCCGGTGCGGATCTGCGGGTGGCCGAGCTGGAGCCGCTTGACGCGGTTGCCCTCGGCATCCCGGTAGCAGTGGATGCGCCACTCGAAGCCGTCGTTCAACTGGCCGAGCTTGTCCAGGAGTTCGCGGATACGGGCGAGCGCCGAGTAGGCGGGGGCGTAGTCGCGTACGATCCCCGACCGCTCATGGCCGAGGCTGATCCCGATGTCTCCGCCCGGCTGCTCCTGGGCGTGGGCGACCAGGAGCCGGGCGATGTCGAACTGGTCCAGCCCGATGCCGGGACCCAGGTCAGGGCCCAGGATGCGGTGGTCCAGGTAGGAGTCGAAGGTACCGGCCTGGAACTGCACGGTGAGCCGGCCCTGTTCGTCCGAGGCCGGGGTGCAGGTCCAGAGCACCCCGCCCCACCAGATGTCCCCGTCCCGCTCCAGCCAGACCGCCGTGCGGCCGGGCCGCAGCGCCTCCCGGGCCCGCGCCGCGAGCGCCCCCTGCGGAAGGGGGACGGTGGCGGAGAGGGAGCCCGGCTTGCCGATGAAGTCGTCGAACTTGGTCTCGGTCAGGGGCAGGACGTCCAGCAGCCGGTCGGTGCGCAGATCGCAGAAGAGGGCCCGGTAGACGGGTTCGGGGGAGGAGGGAGGAGTCATCTGCCGCCTCACAGGACCGGGTCGACGCGGATGAAGCGGTTGTCGAACCAGCCCCGGCTGGTGGTCGCGGACACGCAGTAGGCGGAGACCGCCGTGTAGGCGGCACCGGCCTGAAGCCCGGTGACCCGGAACGTCGACGACACCGAGACCGACGACTTGGTGCCGACCTGGGCCGCACGCCGCTCGTCGGCGGGAACCACCAGCACACCGTCCTTGCGGATGTTGGTGCTCATCCGGGCCCACTGGCCCTCCACCGCGGCGCTCCCCAGGAAGCCCACGGTCACGAAGACCGCGCCGGAGATCGGTGCGGTGAACGCGGCGGTGATGGTGGGGCCGACCGTGTCGGTCACCACCTCGACCCAGGTGGTGCTGGCGCAGTAGCCGCCGTCGGTGTTCTCGGCCCAGACGGAGGCCGGGACGGCTGCCCGCCACACGGTGCCGTCCCAGCGCTGGAGCCGCCCGCCCTCGTCGCGGTACTGCCCGGTGTACTCGCCCCGGGCGAGCGCGCCCTGCGGGGCGACGCCGCCGGTCTGGCGCGGGTAGGCGGCCCAGCGGGTGCCGTCCCAGCGCTGCAGCTCCCGGCTGGTGTCGCGGTACTGGCCGACGTAACCGCCGGGCACATCGCGGTTCCAGGACTCCGGCAGGACACCGCCGACGGCCACGGTGGGCACGCGCAGGTCGTACACGGCGTTGGCCCAGTCGATGCCGCCGGTGCCGACGGAGGCGCCGGCCGGGACCAGGACCCGGGCGAGCGGGAGGGAGGCCTCCGGGACGAGCGGCGGCTCGGGGGAGCTCTTCGCCTCGCCCTTGACGACCTCCAGAGTGGCTTCCGTACTGCTGCTCCCGCTGTCGAACTGGGCGTCGCGGACGCGCAGGACCACCAGGTCGATCCGCGGGTTGGCGGCGTCGCCGTCGTCGAAGCCGACGTCGGTGTAGTCGGTGAGCACGACCGGGTAGGCGCCGGCCCGGCCCTGGCCCTGGATCACGGCCCGGCCCGGCACGACGGTGGCCCGCATGCCCGCGGTCTCGCCGTACACATAGAGCCCGGACATCAGGTAGGCGCCGTTCTCGGCGCCGGGGATCACCCCGCCGGCGCTGGTCAGAGGGCCGGTCGGGGCCATCGTCCCGAGCGGGGAGAGGCGGGTGTCGGCGCGGGACTGGCCGGATTCGGTCTCGGTGCGGTTGATCAGCCAGGCGCTGCGTACGGGCATGGGGTCCTCCTGGGAACAAGACGGATGAGGTGGTCGTGGTGGGCCGGGGCGCGGCTCACCAGTGGGCGTCGCGCCACCGGACGGTGACGGACGCCTCCGGGTCGGGAGTGGTGTCGTTGGAGCGGAACGCCAGCTCGGTGGCGCCCGGGGCAAGCCCGAACAGCTGCTCGGGCGCGGAGGCGGAGGTGGCGGTGTAGAGGCGGGACGCGGTCCCGTTGAGCAGGACGGTCCCGGCTTCGGTGTCGACGCTCAGCACGTCCTGCGGACCGAGCACGATGTCGTACTGGAGCTGGCGGCCGTCGGTGAGCCGGGTCAGCGTCGGCTGCCGGACCGGCCCCCGGAACTCGATCAGCGGGTGGGCCGTCGCCGAGCCCCCGTTGACGGCGGTGCAGGAGCCGGAGGCGTTGGCCCCGGTCCCGGTCGGGTCCGCGACCCCCCACTCCAGCGGCCACCGCAGGCCGAGCCCGTCCTCCCCGGCCGCCTCGGGCCAGAGCAGCCCCGGTTCGGGGACCGGCAGACGGGCGCGGGACTCCAAGGGCACGGCGCCGAAGCGGCGGGGGTCGGTGGCCGTCCACTGCAGGCTGGTCTTCGAGGCGCCGTGCACCATGAAGGACCGGTCCTGCGGTACGACCTTCCGGCTGATCCGGGCCCGTACGGCCAGGGTCTCCCCGTGCAGCCGTACCGCCAGCCAGTCCTCTGCACCGTCCGCCCCGGTCGCGTCCCGGAACGCGGCGGACACGGCCCGGGCCTCCCCGGCGGTGCGGGGCAGCAGCCAGACGGTCGCCCCGACGAGCCGGGACTGTGCCCACTGCGCGCCCGGCCAGGCGCCGTGCCGGTCGGGACGGGAGACATCGCCGCTGTCGAGCGTCGGCAGGTCGTCCCAGCCGGTGATGCCGGTGCGGTCGATCTCGTACGGGGTACCGGGGCCCATCAGCAGTCCGGCCCACTGGATCTGCCCGTCGCGGGTGATCAGTGAGCCGGGTGCGTTCTCGTACGCGTATGTGGTTGTGGTCTCGGCCATGAGGGGCCGTCACCTCGCTTCAGTCGTGGGGCGGTTGGGGGCTCATGCCGCCGCCCCGTGCAGGAACAGCAGGTCGGAGGCGATGGCGAGCGGGCCGCCGCGCCCGGACGCGTGGTACGTGTGCAGCCGGGCCCGCTCCGGAGATCCGGCGGCCGCAGGGTCCGGTCGCGGGCCGGCCTCGGCCGGGCGCAGCCGGCTCAGCGCGGAGAGCGGCTGGACGGAGGCGGCGCCCAAGCGGCCGGCGGGCTGGACGACACCGCCTTCGGCGAGCTGCGGGATCTTGGGCAGGTTCACGCCGAACTTCTTGCCGAGGACGGAGAAGCTCAGCTTGTTGAGGCCGTCGATGACCCAGTTGGCGAAGGAGATCAGCGCCTTGACCGGCCCGGTGACGGCGGCCATGACGCCCTGCATGCCGGTGGAGACGAAGTCGCCCATGCCGTGCAGGGTGCGCGAGGTGGCGTCCCTGACCCGGGTGAACATGGCCGGGATGCGCCGGGTGATCCAGTCCAGGGTGGGCTGGATCATCCGCCGGAAGCCGTTCCAGGCCCCGCTGACCAGCCCGGTCACCGCCCGGGTCGCCGAACCGACTGCCGTACGGGTGCCGTTGAAGCCGGCGGACAGGGCGAAGCCGATCCCCTTGAGCACCGCGGTGACGATGGTGCGTACGGCGGTGAACTGCGCGGAGACCACCTTGGCGTACGCCTGCACGACCGGCCCGAGGAACTTCCCGATCGTCCGGAAGACCGCCAGGACCTGGTCGAAGACCTGCTTCATGATCTTCTGGCCGGTCTGCGAGCTGAGCGCGTACTCGATCAGGAAGCCCGCGAGCGGCACGATCAGACCGAGGACGAACCCGAACGGATTGGCCCGCATCGCCACGTTGACGGCCATCACCGCACCGCCGGCGACCGTGAGCGCCCCGCCGAAGAAACCCATCAGCCCGGAGACCGTGCCGGTGCCCTTGCCGAGGATCCCGGCCACGCCTCCGAAGGCCGTGGAGCCGGTGGAGAGGGGACCGAGCGGTGCGGAGGCGGACCGGGCCCCGCCGCCGCCGGTACGGAGCCGGGTCGCCGTGGCCCCGGCGGTGCGGCCGGTCTTGGCCACCGACCTTCCGGCCGCGTCCGCACCGGTCCTCAGCCGCCGCAGCGCCGGGTCGGCGGAGGCCGCGCCGCCCCGGATGCCGTCGGCGGCGGACCTGGCCCGGCCGATGTCCCGCAGGGCGTTACGGAGGGACGTGCCGGCCGCGCCGAGCTGAGTGCGGAAAGCGGAGAGCGGACCGGCCACACCGGCGAGCGGGTCGGCACCCGCCCTGATCGCGGCCGTACTCATCCGCGCGCCTTGGAGAGGAACAGCAGGGCGGCGGCGGTCTCCTGGAGGTCGGCTGAGGACGCCTCGTAGTAGTGCTCGATCTGGAAGCCGGAGACCGCGCCGGCCGTGGCGTTGACGGAGTCCGCCCGGGAGCGGCGAGCGGTGTGGCGCAGCAGCCGGTCCAGCTTGGAGAGCGGCAGGACGGCCTCGGCCTCACCGGCCTCCGCGACGATGGCGTGCACGCCTCCGTTGCGCGGCTGCACGATGCCGCCGGCCGCGAGCTGCGGGATCTTCGGCAGGCTGATGCCGAAGCTCTTGCCGCCGACGCCGGGGACCCAGCCGGGGATGGAGACCTTGATGCGGTTGAGCCGGTCGATCGCGGAGTTGATGAGCCGGATCACCGCGTTGACCGGCCCCCTCACCGCCCCCGTGATCCGTCCGAAGGCCCGGCCCGCGATGTCCTTGAGCCCGCCCCAGACGGCGGAGAGCCGTTCCCTGACCCGGCTGAAGGCCTGCGGGACGGTGTTGCGGATCCAGTTGACGACCGGGGTGATGACCTTCCGGATTCCGTTCCAGACGCTGGAGATGACGCTCCGGATGGCGTTCATCACCGTCGTGATGAGCTTGCGCCAGGCGTTGAAGTAGGTCGTGATGACGGTGGCGACGGCCTTGACGACCACGGTCACGGCCTTCTTGATGCCGTTCCAGACCGACTTCATCAGGGCGCCGGCCTTGGTCATGATCGGCCCGACGGCCTTCATGACCGTGCTGATGACCTTCCTGATCGCGTCGAAGGCGACCTTGAGCACCTTCTGCAGGGTCTTGGAACGGGCCGCCATGTCGACGACCCGCTCGATGAGCGGGGCGAGCAGCGAGAGCAGCTGCCCGACGATGTTCCCGCGCATCGACTTGTTGAGGCCGTTCATGCCCTTGGACGCCTTGTCGGCGCCGGACTTGAACGTCCCGATCTGCGTACCGCTCTTCTGGCCGGTGGTCCCGGCCTTGGCGAGCGACCGCTCGGCCTTGTCGGCGGAGCGTTGCAGGGTGGTCAGCTCGCGGGCGGAGGTCTGGGCGGAGGCGCGGATCTGCTTGAGGCCGGTGTCGCCGGCCCTCATCCTGCCTTGAAGGTCGCCTGCGGCCTTACCGGCACCGTCGACGTTCTGTTTGAAGCTCTTGAGGGAGCCGCCGGCCCGCCCCAGGGACTGCACAAGAGACACGGTGGGCTTCTCCTTTCTCGCGTTTCTCGCTGCTGGTGGAAGACGTGAGCGCGGGCCCGGGTGCGCGAAGCGGTTCGGCCGGGCCGCCGTTCATCGGCCGTGTTCTCAGCTCAGCGCGCGGACGAGGCTGTTGACGCGCGTCTCCAGTTGCCGGATCTGGTCCCCGGCCTCTCTGAGCCTGCGGGGGTCCGGTCCATCCGTCCGCGAGGTACCCACGGCCGCGACGTTCGCCCGCTGGTTCCGGCGGGCGGAGTCGGTGCCGTCGATCCGGCGGTGAGCGGAGTCCGCCCGGGCGAGCGCCCTGTCGGCAACCTGCCGGGTCCGGCCGAGGTCACCGCGGAGGGCACCGACCTGGCGACCCATGGCGGTGCTCGTGCGCTCGACCTTGGTCACGGCGCTCTCGGCGAAGCGCCGGGCCCGGCCCACCGTGTCCCGTAGCGAATCGGTCGTGCGGCCGAGTGTTTGAAGGGTCTCCGTGTGCCTCGTGATGCGGGTTTCGTGCTGATCGGTCTTGTCCGTCAGCCGGGTGATGGCCCGCTGCTGGATCTCGGAGTTGGGCGCGAAGGCTCTTATCACGGGCCCCAGGAGGCGTCGTCGCTCGGCGGAGATCAGGAACCGTTGCCACAGTGAGCTGAGAACGGTGTCGGTGAACCAGCTGAGCCTCAGCAACTGCGTGCCCGCGATGCTGATCCCGGCCAAGCTCAGGGCCAGGGCCTCCACATCCACCTTGACACCCTGGAGGCTCCAGTAGAGTTTCTGATGAGACGAGGTGAGGTCTTTCCAGTTCTCCGTGGGATCGATGGACTGCGGAAGACTGGAGAAGGTGAGCGGAGCCTTGAGCGCCGCGATCTCTTCCGTATGACGGTTGATGATGGCCGTCATACGGGCGGCTGACAGAGGGGCCTCCGACGCTCCGGACGGTTCCGGCGGAATGGCCATGACGTTCCCTTTCTGATGGTCAATGAGTTCCGGAGGAGCAAAGCGTGATAGGCCACTCCTATTACCAGTCGCACCCTTTGCCGTATCTCTTGATCGTGGTGCTCTGTTCGCCGGTCGCCGTGGTGCTGCTCTGGAACGCCTACCGCCTGGCGGTGCTCTCCCTGCGAGGAGTGGCCGTCGTCGGGGACGATCCGGAGCAACGGTCCGGCGCGACGTTCACGGTGGACGGGAAGCGGTACCGGTGTAACGCGCACCTCGGCCCCGTGGACTGGCGCGGCAACGAAGGCGGGGCCGGGCCGATCGTCTACGACCCCCGGAAGCCCCGTCGGAACGACGCGCGGTACGGCCTCCGGCCCGCCATGCTCGTCGCGTGCGGCGTCCTCGTCGTGTTCCTCGTCACCGCGGTCGTGTGGGCGAGTGTGCGGCTCGTCGCCTTTTTCTGAAGAGAGCCGGGACCGGATCAGGCGAAGAAGCGCAGGAGTTCCGTCCGGCTCGGCGCCTGGGCGGGGCCGGGCTCCTCGTCCGGCGTCTCCTCGGTCTCCGTACGGTCTCCCGGCCTCGGCACCGGCACCGGTGCCTCAGGCGGTTCGCTGTCCTCGTCCGTGTTGACCGAGGCGAACATCCAGTTGGCGGCGGCGAGATGGTCCACCGCCGCGGCCAGCAGGTAGTCGGACACGGTCCACTCCGCGCCGTCCCCGTCCAGTTCGCGGGAGACGGCGCTGTCGCGCGGCATGTGCTTGACCAGCACCGCGAGCCGGCGGGAGGTCAGCCGGCCGCGGTGCCAGTCCAGCAGGTCCACGCCGTAGTGCCGCAGCAGGTCGGCTTCGAGGGCCTCGGCGTGTTCGGTGACGAACGCGTCGAGGCTCAGCCTTCCCCCAGGCCGAGCCCGGTCTCCTTGCCGTACGCCTCCAGGAGCGCGGCGATGTCCTGCATGGTGATGTCGTGGCGCTCGAAGCGGCCGAACTGCTCCTCGCCGAGCAGCAGCCGCAGCAGCCCGTCCACGTCGTTGTCGTCCAGCGAACGCAGCGCGGCGGCGGTGGCGCGGGTCAGTTCGGTGGGCAGTTCGAAGGTGTCGCCGTCCAGGTCGAAGGACCAGGTGCGGCCGAGCGCCTCCAGGCGCTGGGCGCGCGCCGCGTTCACGTCGAAGGAAGCCATGCGGTGTCTCCGTTTCAGAGGGTGCGGGGAGGGAGGTGCCGGGGCGGGGCCGGCGTGAACCGGCCCCGCCCCGGCGGGTGTTGCGGGCGTACGGGTGTTACGGCGCCGGGACCGTCGGCACCGTGTAGGCCGCGTCCTTCATGACGAAGGTCGCCAGCGCCTGGCCGTCGCCCGGCGACAGCGCGGTGAAGGTGACGCCCAGCTGCGCCGCCGCCTTCCGGGCGAGCTTGATGTCGTCGGTCGCGGTGACCTGGCCGCGCGGGATGACGAAGCGGTACGTGACCTCGGAGCCGTCGGTGAACTCCAGGCCGAGGGCCCGCTCGTCGAAGGTCGGGCCGTCCGGCACGTCGAACTGGAAGACGTTCGCGGCGTCGCCGTCCTTGCGGATGTCCGTGGACTTGCCGCCGAGGAAGAACGGCAGCGTGTCCTCGTTGAACTGGAGCATCGCGAACTTCAGCGTCAGGTCGCGGTCCGCGTAGACGAACCGGGCCGGGCTGATGGACTGCCACGTCTCGACCGGGTCCAGCTTGTCCTTCTTGGCGAAGGTCACGCCGTCGGTGGAGGTGTAGCCCAGGTCGGTCCATGCCGGACCCCAGTCGGCCGCCGGGTTGTCGGAGAAGGCCTCCGGCAGCGGCGCGTCGATCTCGGCGACGAGGATGCGGCCGGTTCCGGCCACGCGGATCTCGGAGGCGTTGTTGCCTGCCATGGATGGCTCCTTGGGTGGTTGGTCCCTGAGTAGGGGCGGGTGTGGTGCCGGGTGGTGCGTGCCGTACCGGGTACGGCAAAGGCCCCGCCGGAGAGGCAGGGCCTGGTCTGTGGGGCGTACGGGCCGGTGTCCGTACGGGGGACTGGCCGGCGTACGGCCTCGAAGGCGTACGGGGCCGGTCCGGCGCGTACGGGACCGGCGTACCGCGTCAGCCGATGCGCAGCGAGACGCGCAGGACGCAGAGGTAGCGGTTGGCCGCCGGGTACAGGTACTCGGGCAGCCAGCGCGGGCCGTCCGACTCGACGACATCGCTGATCACGATGTTCGTCCCGTACCGCCGGCCGACCGCGGCGAGCAGTTCGGCACGGGCGGAGTTGGCCAGGCGGTGTGCCGTGGCCTTGTCCGGCCCGTAGGCCTCCAGCTCGATCAGCGGCTGGTCCAGGTGGAGGTCGTCGATCCAGGCGCCACCGCGCCGGGAGACGATCACCGCCTTCTGCGTGCCGTCGAAGCCCGGCGGCGGAGTCTCGTCCACGACCGCGTCGGCCAGATCGGCGCGCTCGGAGAGAAGCTCCACGACGATGGCTTCCACGTCGGGGAAGGTGCTCGGAGGTGAGGTCATGGCAGGGCGATCACTCCTGTTCGCGGAGGTGGTCATGGAGGCGTCCGGCGAAGCGTTCGAGACGTGCTCGAAGGGCCGGAACGCGGGCGGCGGAGCCGCGCCCGGAGGGTGGGCGCAGCTCCGCCGCTGCACTTATTGTGACTGAGATCGTGCGAGCGCGCAACCCAGTGGCGCGAGTGCGCAATTTCGCCGGTCGCGGTTCCGGGGACCTCCGCGCCTCGTCGACGTGTGGCGGGGCCTGTTCTCGCCTCCCGCATCCCTCCCCCAGGTGCGTTAGTCTGCGGTTATCGAACTGGCATTCGAGAGGCGGCGGTTCTGCAGCGAGAAGCGCCCGGGACGAGGCGTGCTGAGCACGGGAGCGGGGGAGTGGGTGGACGGGAGTGAGCCGGTGATCAGTGCCCAGGAGCGGCTGGCCGATGTCATGGCTGCGGCGGTCGAGGTGGCCGCGGAGTCGGGAGAGTCGGGTACGTACACCGCGGAGGTCGCCCGCACCCTCACCGCCGTCGTGGGCAAGGTCGGCGCGAGGATCGCCGTCGAGGCGGAGACGCGGGGGTTCCGCAGCGGCTGGGGCGAGGCGGTCGCGTTGGTCTCCGGAGGTGCGGAGGGCGGGGGCCAGGTGCTCCGTATGGCGAACGGGAACGTGCCGGAGAAGTAGCCGGGCAGGCGGCGGAGGAGGGGGAGACGCGAGAGAGGGGCGGCCCGAACGGGCCGCCCCTCTCTTTTTGTTCAGCGCGCTCCGGGCGGCTTCCGCCTGGCCGCCCGTTCCGCCGCGAAGACGTCCTCCAGCCGGAACGTGTGCGCCCGGCCTTGCCGGCCCGCCGGGCTGAGGTGGCCCAGCTGGACCCACTTGCGGATAGTCGCCGGGGTCACACCCGCCTCGTGCGCCGCCAGGGCGCCCGTCACCAGGGCCGGGGCCGGGTCCGGGCCCGTCATCGGCCGCCCTCCCGCCGCGTGGTGCCGGCCGTGCCTGCGGTGGGGGCCGTCTCCCGTCGTGCCGTGTCCGTCGTGCCTGCGGTGGGGGCCGTCTCCCGTCGTGCCGTGTCCGCCGTCGAGGCCGTCAGCTCCGCGAGGTCCGCCCCCGACTCCGTCGCCAGCCGCACCCACGCACCCTCGCTCCACGCGTGCCGGTGTGCCGGATCCGTACGGCAGTCGCAGGTCCCGTCCGTGCAGCGGCAGGCCGGGTTGACGCAGAGGACCGCCCGGCGCGCGGGAAAGGCCCGCAGGGAGACCGAGTCGCACCAGGGGCAGCGGCCGCTCACCCGTACCACCGGTTCGGCGCCGCCCAGGGCGCGGGTGCAGCGCCGGGACATCCGGCGGACCTCGTCCCGGACGTGTTCGAGGAGCACGTCGTCGGCGGCGGCCCGGTCGAGCAGCCCCGCGATGCGCAGCAGCCGGCCGGCCACCCGCTCGCGGCGCGGGCGGGACAGTCGCAGCCGGTCGTGGACGGCCTCGTCCAGCTCGATCACGCCATCGGTGATGTCCCGTACGGCATCGGAGATGTGCAGCCGGAGCGGCGAGGTGCGGGCTCCGGTGGGGGTGAGGCCGTGCGTCTGCTCGGCGCGCAGGGCCTCCTCGCGCTCGGGGCGGGTCGGGCCGGCCGGGGTCGGGCGGGCGCCGGTGGGGGTCGGGCGCGAGGCGGAGGAGGAGCGGTAGGCGGGGGCCAGCTCGGTGAGCAGCTCCGGGAACTGGCGCAGCAGCAGCTCGATCCAGAGCATGGCGTCCGTGGTCACGGCGTCCGTGTTCGCGGTCACGGCCTCGGCTGTCCGCGTGTTCGATGTGGATGTGTCCGGTGTGTTCATGGCGATCCCTTCTCCCCGCACAAGGTGTTGCGAGTCCGCACCTTGGCATGTTGCGCGCTCGCACGCAAGGGGGATTGGGGGGCTGTGCCGCCTTTATCTCCACAGATTTTGCTCAAACGGTATGGGTCGGCGGGGTAATTCCTTGCGCGCAAGCGCGATAGTCTGATGCTTGCTTCGGAGGGAGGCGAGTGCCCCATGACCACGGGCGAACTCGACAGCTTCGCGACCTGGATCGAGGAACTGATCCGTCGGCGCGGCTTCGACATCGACAGTCCACGCGGCGGCGGCAAGTCCCGCCTCGCCGACGAGGCCGGGGTCCACCGGGCCGCCATCACCCGCCTCCTCCAGCGCCAGAGCATGCCCGACCTGGAGACGACCAGGCGCCTCGCCCAGGTGCTCCAGGTCCCGGTGCGCGACATGCTCATCCGCTCAGGCCGGCTCACCGAGGAGGACCTGCCGCTGCCGTCCGCGCCGGCGGGCGCGCCCGTGGCGGGCGGGCGTCCGCTCACCCTCGAAGAGGCCGCCGTGGCCCTCGGCGTACCGGCGGAGCGGCGCGAG
Source organism: Streptomyces sp. NPDC101178 (assembly GCF_044767965.1). Lineage (NCBI taxonomy): Bacteria > Bacillati > Actinomycetota > Actinomycetes > Kitasatosporales > Streptomycetaceae > Streptomyces > Streptomyces sp. NPDC101178. Next base: position 202,078 of record NZ_JBIWOZ010000005.1, on the reverse strand, counting down.
ATGTTCGTCCGGGTCGCGGCCCAGTTCCTCCCCGACCCGGCGGCCACCGCCACCGGCCACCGGGCCCCGCTCACCTCCGACTGAGCCCGTAGCGGCCCCGGCGTGTCGGGGTGGACAGCATTTGTTTTGACCCAGGTCCGTGAGGTAGGTACGCTCAAGCCTTGTGCCTGGGGTGTGCCTGGGCTCCGGTGCGTGTCCTCAACCGCAGCGCGAGCCCGTCCGTAGCCACCGCAATCTGCGCCCTTCTGCCCCTTGGGCGGTAGTCAGCAGTATTCGACACACCCGACCGCGTGGGTCGGTGATGTTCCAGGTTAGTTTCACGAACGGCACACAGAAACCGGAGAAGTAGTGCCTACGATCCAGCAGCTGGTCCGGAAGGGCCGGCAGGACAAGGTCGAGAAGAACAAGACGCCCGCGCTCGAGGGTTCGCCCCAGCGTCGCGGTGTCTGCACGCGTGTGTTCACGACCACCCCGAAGAAGCCGAACTCGGCGCTCCGTAAGGTCGCGCGTGTGCGTCTGACCTCCGGCATCGAGGTCACGGCCTACATCCCGGGTGAGGGACACAACCTGCAGGAGCACTCCATCGTGCTCGTGCGTGGTGGCCGTGTGAAGGACCTGCCGGGTGTTCGTTACAAGATCATCCGCGGCTCCCTTGACACCCAGGGTGTCAAGAACCGCAAGCAGGCCCGCAGCCGCTACGGCGCCAAGAAGGAGAAGTAAGAATGCCTCGTAAGGGCCCCGCCCCGAAGCGCCCGGTCATCATCGACCCGGTCTACAGCTCTCCTCTTGTCACCTCGCTGATCAACAAGATCCTGCTCGACGGCAAGCGTTCCACCGCCGAGCGGATCGTGTACGGCGCCATGGAAGGCCTCCGCGAGAAGACCGGCAACGACCCGGTCATCACGCTGAAGCGCGCGCTTGAGAACGTCAAGCCCTCGCTCGAGGTCAAGTCCCGCCGTGTCGGTGGCGCCACCTACCAGGTGCCGATCGAGGTCAAGCCCGGTCGCGCCTCCACCCTCGCTCTGCGCTGGCTCGTCGGTTACTCCCGCGCCCGCCGCGAGAAGACCATGACCGAGCGCCTCATGAACGAACTGCTCGACGCCTCCAACGGCCTCGGCGCTTCGGTCAAGAAGCGTGAGGACACCCACAAGATGGCCGAGTCCAACAAGGCCTTCGCGCACTACCGCTGGTAGTCGCTCCCCCCATCGAGACCGAGAGAAGATTGAGCCTTATGGCCACCACTTCGCTTGACCTGGCCAAGGTCCGCAACATTGGGATCATGGCCCACATCGACGCGGGCAAGACGACCACCACTGAGCGGATCCTCTTCTACACCGGTGTGAGCTACAAGATCGGTGAAGTCCACGACGGCGCTGCCACGATGGACTGGATGGAGCAGGAGCAGGAGCGCGGCATCACGATCACGTCCGCCGCGACGACCTGTCACTGGCCGCTCAACGATGTTGACCACACCATCAACATCATCGACACCCCGGGTCACGTCGACTTCACCGTCGAGGTGGAGCGTTCGCTCCGCGTCCTCGACGGCGCCGTCACCGTGTTCGACGGTGTCGCGGGCGTCGAGCCGCAGTCCGAGACCGTCTGGCGTCAGGCGGACCGCTACGGCGTGCCGCGTATCTGCTTCGTCAACAAGCTCGACCGCACCGGTGCGGACTTCTTCCGCTGCGTCGAGATGATCGTGGACCGCCTCGGCGCGACCCCGATCGTCATGCAGCTCCCCATCGGCGCCGAAGCGGACTTCACGGGCGTTGTCGACCTCGTGTCGATGAAGGCCTTCGTGTACCCCGAAGAGGCCGCCAAGGGCGAGATGTACAACGTCGTCGACATCCCGGAGAACCTCCAGGAGTCGGCCGTCGAGTGGCGCGGCAAGCTCCTTGAGGCCGTCGCCGAGAACGACGACGCCATGATGGAGCTGTACCTGGAGGGCAACGAGCCCACCCAGGAGCAGCTGCACGAGGCGATCCGCCGCATCACCCTGGCCTCCAAGGGCAGCGCCGACTCCGTCACCGTCACCCCGGTGTTCTGTGGCACCGCGTTCAAGAACAAGGGCGTCCAGCCCCTGCTCGACGCGGTCGTGCGCTACCTGCCCTCCCCCCTGGACGTCGAGGCCATCGAAGGCCACGACGTCAAGGACCCGGAGAAGGTCATCGCCCGCAAGCCCTCGGACGACGAGCCGTTCTCCGGCCTGGCGTTCAAGATCGCGAGCGACCCGCACCTGGGCAAGCTCACCTTCGTCCGGATCTACTCCGGTCGCCTGGAGGCCGGCACCGCGGTGCTGAACTCCGTCAAGGGCAAGAAGGAGCGCATCGGCAAGATCTACCGCATGCACGCGAACAAGCGTGAGGAGATCGCTTCGGTGGGCGCCGGCGACATCATCGCCGTCATGGGCCTGAAGCAGACCACCACCGGTGAGACGCTGTGCGACGACAAGAACCCGGTGATCCTGGAGTCCATGGACTTCCCGGCGCCGGTCATCCAGGTCGCCATCGAGCCCAAGTCCAAGGGTGACCAGGAGAAGCTGGGTGTCGCCATCCAGCGCCTCTCGGAGGAGGACCCCTCCTTCCAGGTGCACTCCGACGAGGAGACCGGCCAGACCATCATCGGTGGTATGGGCGAGCTTCACCTCGAGGTGCTCGTCGACCGCATGAAGCGCGAGTTCCGCGTCGAGGCGAACGTCGGCAAGCCGCAGGTCGCGTACCGCGAGACGATCCGCAAGGCCGTCGAGCGCATCGACTTCACGCACAAGAAGCAGACCGGTGGTACCGGCCAGTTCGCGAAGGTCCAGATCGCCCTTGAGCCCATCGAGGGTGGCGACGCGTCCTACGAGTTCGTCAACAAGGTCACCGGTGGCCGCATCCCCCGTGAGTACATTCCCTCGGTGGACGCGGGTGCTCAGGAAGCCATGCAGTTCGGCATCCTGGCCGGTTACGAGATGGTCGGCGTCCGCGTCACCCTTCTCGACGGTGGTTACCACGAGGTCGACTCCTCGGAGCTCGCCTTCAAGATCGCCGGTTCGCAGGCGTTCAAGGAGGGTGCCCGCAAGGCCTCTCCCGTGCTCCTTGAGCCGATGATGGCCGTCGAGGTCACCACGCCCGAGGACTACATGGGCGATGTCATCGGCGACCTCAACTCCCGCCGTGGCCAGATCCAGGCCATGGAGGAGCGCAGCGGCGCTCGCGTCGTGAAGGGCCTCGTGCCCCTCTCGGAGATGTTCGGCTACGTCGGAGACCTCCGCAGCAAGACCTCGGGTCGCGCAAGCTACTCGATGCAGTTCGACTCCTACGCCGAGGTTCCGCGGAACGTCGCCGAGGAGATCATCGCGAAGGCCAAGGGCGAGTAACTCTCCCGAGCTCACGCTTTAGGCTTGTCACCGGAGCCGGGCGGGCATACGGCACAGCGCGCGAGCACTGTGCCGTATGCCCCCGGCGCCGGCACCCCAGCAAAGATCACCTGGCGCCGATGAAGCAAGGCGTACAGAACCACTCAGGAGGACCCCAGTGGCGAAGGCAAAGTTCGAGCGGACTAAGCCCCACGTCAACATCGGCACCATCGGTCACATCGACCACGGTAAGACGACCCTCACGGCCGCCATTACCAAGGTGCTGCACGACGCGTACCCGGACCTGAACGAGGCCTCGGCCTTCGACCAGATCGACAAGGCTCCCGAAGAGCGCCAGCGCGGTATCACCATCTCCATCGCGCACGTCGAGTACCAGACGGAGTCGCGTCACTACGCGCACGTCGACTGCCCCGGTCACGCGGACTACATCAAGAACATGATCACGGGTGCGGCGCAGATGGACGGCGCCATCCTCGTCGTCGCCGCCACCGACGGCCCGATGCCGCAGACCAAGGAGCACGTGCTCCTGGCCCGCCAGGTCGGCGTTCCGTACATCGTCGTCGCCCTGAACAAGGCCGACATGGTGGACGACGAGGAGATCCTGGAGCTCGTCGAGCTCGAGGTCCGTGAGCTCCTCTCCGAGTACGAGTTCCCGGGCGACGACGTTCCCGTCGTCAAGGTCTCGGCGCTCAAGGCTCTCGAGGGCGACAAGGAGTGGGGCCAGTCGGTCCTGAACCTGATGGCCGCCGTGGACGAGTCCATCCCGCAGCCCGAGCGTGACGTCGAGAAGCCGTTCCTCATGCCGATCGAGGACGTCTTCACGATCACCGGTCGCGGTACGGTCGTCACCGGCCGCATCGAGCGTGGTGTCCTCAAGGTCAACGAGACCGTCGACATCGTCGGTATCAAGACCGAGAAGACCACCACCACGGTCACCGGCATCGAGATGTTCCGCAAGCTGCTCGACGAGGGCCAGGCCGGTGAGAACGTCGGTCTGCTCCTCCGTGGCATCAAGCGCGAGGACGTCGAGCGCGGCCAGGTCATCATCAAGCCGGGTTCGGTCACGCCGCACACCGAGTTCCAGGCGCAGTCCTACATCCTGTCGAAGGACGAGGGTGGCCGTCACACCCCGTTCTTCAACAACTACCGCCCCCAGTTCTACTTCCGTACCACGGACGTGACGGGCGTGGTGACCCTTCCCGAGGGCACCGAGATGGTCATGCCGGGTGACAACACCCTCATGGACGTCGCGCTGATCCAGCCGGTCGCCATGGAAGAGGGCCTGAAGTTCGCCATCCGTGAGGGTGGCCGGACCGTGGGCGCCGGCCAGGTCACCAAGATCATCAAGTAGTTCTCTGCTTGGTCCTTGGACCTGGTGGCTCATCGAGTCGCAAGAAGGGCCCCGCATCTCGCGAGAGATGCGGGGCCCTTCGCCATGTCCGGAAGCCTCAGGCGTAAGGGAGGCGGGGGCCGCGGACCGTACGCCACGGCCCGGTCCTACGGGCGCGGTACGACTGCCCCCGCCCGCGGTACGACGGCCGTCAGCGTGAAGGTCCCGTCCTCGGCCCCGGCGGTGAACTCCCCGCCCAGCGCCAGGACCCGCCCGCTGAGCCCGGCCAGCCCCGTGCCGTGCCGCGCGGACCCGGCCGACGCCGGCGGAGCGGTCGCGGCGCCGTCGTTGCGGACCGTCAGCCGGACCGTCGTGCCGTCCTTGCGCAGGGTGATCGAGCAGTGTGTGGCCCGGCTGTGCTGGAGTACGTTGCCGACGGCCTCGCGGAGGACGAAGCGCAGGCAGCCCACGACCGCCGGAGCGGCCTCTGTCCGCGGCGGCAGCACGGTCCGCACCTCCACGCCGGACGCGGTGAGGACCCGCTGCGCGTGCCCGAGCTCCTCGGAGAGCGAGAGGCCGCCGACGTCGGGCCGGCTGATGGAGCGCACGTCGTCGTGGAGCCGCCGGGCCAGCCCGATGATCTCGGTCAGCGCGGCCCGCTCCCGCCCGGAACCGCCGCGCAGCGCCGTCTCGCCCTGGAGCGTGATCGCCGCCAGCGACGACCCGACCAGGTCGTGCAGGTCCTGCTGCATCCGCGCCCGCTCCCGCTGCTCGGCCAGGTGCGCGGCGTGCTCCCGGCTGCTGTGCAGCCGGGCCGCGAGCAGCGCCAGGTGGGCCACGGCGAAGACGGTGCTCGCGGTGATCGCCGTGGCGAGCAGGATGTTGAGCGCGCTCCGGTCGGTGTCGATGAACCCGGTGGTGGCCAGCAGCGGACCACTGGCCCCGACCGCCAGCGCGAGCGGTACGGAGGTGCCCGGCGGCAGGGTCAGCAGGACCGCCCCGGCGAGGAACCCCAGCAGGCTCAGCCACCGGTAGTGGAAGAGCAGCAGCGGCAGGTAGGTGAGCACCGCCTGGACGAGCAGCAGCACCCAGCGCCGGCGGTAGGGCAGCCGGTACGGCGGTGGCGCGTACTGGCCCAGCATGAGCGCGGGCATCAGCACCAGCACGGTCAGGCCGGCGACCACCGTCCGTCTGCCGAGCGGTGAGGCCGCCACCTCCAGGGCGACCAGTGCGAGCGACCCGACCACCAGGATGACCAGCGCTCCGAAGGCGACCCCGGAACCCTGCGGCGCACCTGCTCCCAGGCCTGCCGGACGCCGCATCAGGGACTCCTTCGTTCCGCTCTCCGTGCCTGACTTCGTGAAAGCTTCACTTCTTCACCACGAGTCCCCCTGCTTTGATCGCCTCTGTTTCATGCCCACTACAACAGAGAGTTGTCCGACGTGTCGGAGCACATACCTCCCGCCGCTGGCTGGGAGGGCTCATCCTTGGCCCTGCAACGGCGAAGACGGCTCCTGCCGCGGATCGCCCTCGGCGCGGCCATGGTGCTCGCGGTGGAGATGGCCCTGGTCACGGAGAGCGGCCAGGCCGTGGCCGTCACCCAGCAGGTGCCGAAGGCACCGGTCGAGGAGAAGCCGGCGCCGGAGGGGCCCCGCGAAGCCGCGGACATCCTCTCCGCGAAGGTGGCCGCCAAACTGTACGGGAAGCGGGTCGAGGCGCTGTCCGAGCGCACCGAGACCTCCACGACCTGGGTGAACAAGGACGGTTCGCTCATGACCGAGCTGACGGCCGGTCCGGTCCGCTTCGAGGAGAACGGCACCTGGACCGACGTCGACGTCGAGCTCCGTGAGACGGCCGCCGGCGGCGTCGAGGCCAAGGCCCACCCGAACGGCCTGAGCCTGGCGGGCAAGGGCGGTGCGCTGCCGCGCTCGGTGCGCGAGGCGGACCGGGCCCCCGCACGTGACCTGGTCACGCTCGGCGAGGGCGACGAGCGGATCACGCTCCAGTGGAAGGGCGGACTGCCCGCACCCGAACTGGACGGGACGCGCGCCACCTACCCCGAGGCCCTGCCGGGCGCGGACGTCGTCGTCGAGTCGACCCGTACGGGCTTCGAGCAGTACGTCGAGATCAAGAAGCGTCCGGCCGAGGGCTACTCGTACACCCTGCCGCTCAAGGCCAAGGGCCTGACGGCGAAGGAGCAGCCCGACGGCAGCGTGCTCTTCACCGACCGGAGGAACGGCAAGCGGGCCGTGATGCCCGCGCCGGTGATGTGGGACTCCACCGTCGACAAGGTCTCCGGCGAGCGCACGCGCCGGGTGCCGGTGGCGATGAAGGTGGTGCCCAGGAAGGGCGCCGTCGACCTGGTCGTCACGCCGGACGCGGAGTTCCTCGCCGACCCGGAGACGGTGTACCCGGTGACGGTCGACCCGTCGACCTCGTCGCTGTCGAACGTCTTCGACACGTACGTCCAGCAGGGCGAGACCCGCGACTGGTCCACCGATGTCGAGCTGGACTTCGGCAACCCCGGTACGACGAACGCCAACGGCACTCCCCGTACCGCCCAGTCGTTCATCACCTGGAACACCGCGCCGATCGCCGATGCCCTGGTCTCCAGCGCCAAGCTGAGCCTGTGGAACTTCCACTCGGCCAACACCACCTGCGCCGCCCAGCCGTGGCAGGTCTGGTCCTCGCCCGCCGCGACGACGGCCAGCCGGTGGACCAACCGGCCGACGATGACCGCGATGAAGGCGGAGTCCACCGAGACGCGCGGCAACACCGCCTGCACCAGCCAGCCGGACGGCTGGATCAACGCGAACGTGACCACGCTGGCCCAGGAGTGGGCCTCGGCCAAGGCCACCCGCGGTCACCTCGGCATCCGGGCCAAGAGCGAGACCACGGTCGCCCAGTGGAAGCGGGTGAACTCCGCCAACGCCGCGAAGAACCCGCCGAAGCTGTCGGTGACGTACAACTTCCGCCCGCGCACCGGCACCAAGCAGGAGGCGGGACCGCCGTTCTTCTCCTACTCCGGCGCCTACATGGTGAACACCCTGACGCCGACGCTGCGCGACACCTTCGTCGACGCCGACGGTGACAAGGTCAACGGCACCTTCCAGATCTTCGACAACGCCACGAACACGCAGGTCGGCTCGCCGATCGTGTCGAAGTACGTGGCGTCCGGGCAGGCCGCTTCGGTGACCGTTCCGGCGGGCGTGCTGGCCGAGGGCAAGACGTACAAGTTCCGTACGAACCCCTACGACGGCACGCACTACAACACCGGCTGGTCGGCGTGGAAGACCTTCACGGTCGACACCAGGGCGCCGTCCGCGCCGACGAGGATCGCCTCCACCGACTATCCCTCCGGGCAGTGGGTCAAGGGCGCCGGGCAGCCGGGCACCTTCACGGTGACCCCGCCGAGCGGCTCCGACCACAACTGGCTGGAGTGGTCCCTCGACGGGGTGACCTGGACCAAGGTCGTCACCGGTGGCGCCGCCGCGAACAAGGCGGTCTCCGTCACCCCGCCGAAGAACGGCAGCCACACCCTCCAGGTGCGCTCCGTCGACAAGGCGGACAACAAGTCCGAGGCGCTGGAGTACCTCTTCCACGCCGGCTCGGGCGGCTTCGTCCAGCCCTCGGAGGGGGAGCGGACCGCGCGCCGGCTGCCGCTGGTCGCCGAGGCGGAGGCCGGCAAGTACAACGCCGTCGCCTTCTCCTGGCGCCGCTCCGAGGCCGACCCGTGGGTGCGCGTCCCCGTCGGTCACGTCACCTCCGGCGGCAGCGCGCTGACGGCCTGGCCGGTCCCGCTGACCAACGGCCGCAACGCGCCGCTGGTGTGGAACGCCACCAGCACCGTCGACCCGGACGGCACGATCCAGCTCAAGGCCGACTTCACCGGCCCGAACTCCGCGGCCAGCAGCACCATGCCGCTGACCGCGGTCGTGGACCGCAACGCGGACGGCGCGGCCACCAGCGAGGTCGGTCCTGGCTCGGTCAACCTGCTGACCGGCAACTACACGCTCTCCGAGACCGATGTGTCGCTCTTCGACCTGTCGGTGTCGCGTACGGCCGCCTCCCGCACCCCCAACCGGGGCGCCGACCAGGAGGGCCAGGCCGCGATCTTCGGCAAGGAGTGGGTCTCGGGCACCGCCGCCGAGGCCACCGAGTCCGACTACAGCCACGTCCGGCGCATCTCCGACACCGCGGTCGACGTGGTGCTGGAGGAGGGCGACGCCATCCACTTCACCGCGAACGCGGCGAAGAACGGGTGGATCCCGGAGCCCGGCTCCGAGGACCTGACCCTCACGGGCGGTGTGACCGGCACGTTCACGCTATCCGACACCGAGGGAACGGTCACCACCTTCGCCAAGGCGGACGCCGCGGCGACCACCTGGCAGCTCTCCAGCGTCCTGGACGACGGCCTGGCCAACTCCACGACCAAGGTGGTCTCCGAGACCGTCACGGTCGCCGGCAAGAAGCTGGCCCGTCCGAAGCGGATCATCGCCCCGACCACGGCCGCCACCACGGCCGCGTGCGAGACGACGCCCGCGACCAAGGGCTGCAAGGTCCTGGAGTTCGTCTACGCGACCACCACCACGGCCACCGGCACGGAGACCAACGCCCAGTTCGGCGACTTCACCGGCCAGGTCCGCGAGATCCGCGTCTGGGCCACGAGCCCCGGCGCCTCCGCCGCCACGGCCACCGCGGTCGCGACCTACCGCTACGACGCCAACGGGAGCCTGCGCCAGCAGTGGGACCCGCGCCTCAGCCAGGCCTCCCAGACCCAGTACGCCTACTACGGCGGCAGGGTCACGTGGATGCAGCAGCAGAGCCAGCTCCCGTACACCTTCACGTACGGCAACGCCGGAGCCGGCACGGCCCCCGGCGACGGCATGCTGCTGAGCTCCTCCCGGCAGGCCCTCAAGCAGGGCACCGTCAACACGGTCGAGGGGAACGCGGTCACCAGCATCGTGTACGGCGTCCCGCTCACCGGCGCCAAGGCCCCGCACGCCATGGGCGCGGCCGACGTCCGCACCTGGGGCCAGAGCGACGCACCCAGCGACGCCACCGCGGTCTTCCCCGCCGACGCGGTCCCCGCCTCCCACTCGGGCGCGGACCTCGCGGCCACGGGCTACCGCCGTGCCACCGTCACCTACCTCAACGCGTCGGGCCGCACCGTCAACTCGGCCGCGCCCGGCGGGCACATCACCACCACCGAGTTCGACCGGTTCGGCAACACGGTCCGTCAGCTGACCGCGGGCAACCGCGAACTGGCGCTCGGCGTGCGCGAGGAGCACCGGGACGTCCTCACCGACCTCGGGCTCAGCGCGATGCCGCCGGCCGAGCGCGCGCAGCTGCTCTCCACGCTCTCGACCTACGACGAGGCGGGCGTGCGCAAGACCGAGGAGTTCGGCCCGACCCACCGCGTGGACCTCTCCGAGGACCTCAAGGACGGCTCCACGGTCCTGGTGAGCGCGGGCACCTCCGTGCCGGCGCGCGCCTGGACGGTCAACGAGTACGACACCGGCCGTCCCACCGACGGGACCGCCAAGGCGAAGGACCAGCTCACGCTGGCCATCACCGGCGTCCGGGTCCGTGACTACTACGGCGTCATGGGAGAGAAGCGCCTCACCGAGACCCAGTACGACTGGGTCAAGGGCCTGCCCACCCTGACGATCCAGGACCCGGGCGGCCTCACCATCACCACCAGCACCGGGTACGACGCCCAGGGCCGGGTCACCTCCCAGGTGCTGCCCGGCGGCACGGGCGGCGACGCGGCCAGCCGGATCACCGAGTACTGGTCGGCCACCGGCACCGGCTGGTGCAAGGGCCGGCCCGAGTGGGCGGACCAGCCGTGCTGGACCGGCCCGGCCGGTGACATCACCGGTGGCGGCTCCCACCCGGCCAAGCTGCCCAACACGACGACGGAGTACGACCGCTGGGGCAACCGGGCCGTCGTGACGGACGAGGTCGGCGGGGTCTCCCGGACGACCGCGACCACGTACGACGCGGCCGGACGCAAGATCTACGAGGCGGTGACGGGCGGCCTCGGCCAGGCCGTACCGGCGGCCACCACCGAGTACGACCCGGCCACCGGGGCGGTCGTCAAGGTCTCCTCGCCCACCGGGGGAACGATCACCAGCGCCTACGACCAGCTGGGCCGGCTGATCTCCTACACCGACGCCGACGGAGGGGTCACCAGGACCGAGTACGACCTGCTCGACCGGAAGGTCAAGGAGAGCGACTCCGTCCCGACCACGGTGACCTACACCTACGACCACACGGCCGAGCCGCGCGGTCTGCTCACCGCGAAGGCCGACTCCGTCGCCGGCACCTTCCGCGCCACCTACGACGCGGACGGCTCGGCGGCCACGGAGAAGCTGCCCGGCGGTTACACGCTCCGGATCACCGGGGACACCACCGGAACGGAGGTCAACCGCACCTACACCCGGGACGGTGACGGCACCACCGTCTTCACCGACTCGATCACGCGCAACGCCCACGGGCAGGTCGGCACCCACGCCGGCTGGTCCGAGCAGCGTTACCACTACGACAGGGCCGCCCGGCTGACCGGGGTCGAGGACCACGTCGAGGGGGAGTGCACCCGGCGTACGTACACGCTGGACCGGCGCTCCAACCGGACGGCGCTGGCGACCGCGGTCGCGGCTCCCGGCGCCGCCTGCCCCGCGGGCGGCGGCACCACGGTCAACCACCGCTACGACAGCGCCGACCGCCTGGTCGACGCGGGCTACGGCTACGACGCCTTCGGCCGGACGACGGCACTGACCGGCACCACGGTCGGCTACTACGCCAACGACCTCGTCCACCGTCAGACCGCCGACGGCCGGCGGCAGACCTGGGAGCTGGACGCGAGCCTGCGCCTGCGCTCCTGGAGGGTCGAGACCGGCTCCGGCTCCACCTGGACGCCGGCCGAGTCCAAGGTCAACCACTACGACAGCGACGGCGACGACCCCCGCTGGATCGTGGAGGACACCACCACCGGCGAACTGACCCGCAACGTCGAGTCGGCCGCCGGAGACCTGGGGGCGACCACGGAGAAGACCGGCGGGACCGTCCTCCAGCTCTCCACCCTCCACGGCGACATCGCGCTGCAGCTGCCGCTGAACCCGCAGGAGGCCCCGACGGTCCTGGACGCCGACGAGTACGGCAACGCCCGCCAGAGCCAGGAGCCGGTCCGCTACGGCTGGCTCGGCGCCAAGCAGCGTTCCGCGGAGACCCTGACCGGTCTCACGCTCATGGGCGTGCGCCTCTACAACCCGGCCACCGGCCGCTTCCTCTCCAGCGACCCGGTGTACGGCGGAAGCGCCAACGCCTACGAGTACGGCTACGCGGACCCCGTCAACAAGTTCGACCTCGACGGGAAGTGGGTGCCGCTGGTCGTCTTCGGGGTCCGGGCGGCGATCGCCTGCTACCGGTACTGCAAGAAGACGTACAAGGCCGCCAAGTACGCCTACCGTGGCTACAAATGGGGCAAGTCCATGCGCCGGGCGCGTCATGTGGGCAACAGGAAGCGCGGTGGCAGCCTGGTGCGGGGAGTCGGGTGCGCGGCCGCGGGATACGGGATCGGCGCCGGAGTGGTCGGCCACGCCGGGTCGCAGAGGGCGAACGTCCAGCGCGGCTGGGGCTACCTCAGCGCCGGTGTCTCACTCGGCCTGTACTCCCGTATCGGGACGTGCCAGCCGTTCAGGAAGGGGGGCGGCAAGCGCAGACGGTGACCGGGCGCTCCGCACCCGGTCCACGCTCCGGCCGATGAGGCCCTGAACGGGTGGCGCATACGGACCTTTCCGTATGCGCCACCCCCCATTCGTCCGCTCCCACCGTGCTGGGCGGGCACCGAGGGAGAGTCCGCACCATGAAGTCCTCCGTACCCCTGCCCACCAGATTCCGCGTCGCCTTCCGCAACTTCTGGATCCTGGCCTCCCTGTCCGCGGGGGTGGCCGTCGCCGCGGACGAGTCTCTCCTGGGGCTGATGGGCTCCTACCGGATCGAGATCGCGATCATCTACGCCGGACTGCTCCTCCATCCGTTCACGCCCATGCTGCAGGCCGGCGCCGGGGCGCCTCCGGAGTTCCGTCCGACGGCCGGGGACCGGCTTCTGAAGCAGCGTGCCCGGTATCTCGCCGCCGGTGTCGCGACCTACGTGACCTGCGCCGCACTCATCGGTGTCGTCGGCGGAGCAGCGGCCAGGGGACGGGAGTGGCCGGCGGTGTTCGCGTCCCTCGGCGACGTACTGACCAGCGTGGAGACGGCGGTGCTGCTGGCAGCCCTCGTGTCAGGGTGCCTCCTCCTGCCCGGCCGCTTCTTCGGGGCCCCCGGCCGCCACCGGAAGGCGGACGAGTCGCCCTGAACGCCCGCGCCGTGGGCGATAATCGAACCCGTGATCAAGGTGCTGGTGGTCGACGACCATGACGTGGTGCGGTCCGGCCTGGTGGTGCTCCTGTCCGCCGAACTCGGCATCGAGGTGGCCGGCCAGGCGGCGGACGGGCCCGCCGCGCTCGCCGAGGCGGAGCGGCTGCGGCCGGACGTGGCGCTGCTCGACATCGACCTGCCGGGCCTCGACGGGATCACCGTCGCCGCCGCGCTCGCGGAACGGCTGCCCTGCTGCCGTACGTTGATGCTCACCGCGCTCGACCGCCCGGGCCATCTGCGCCGCGCGCTGGCCGCCGGGGCCGCCGGATACCTGCTCAAGAGCACCCCGCCGGCGGGCGTCGCCGACGCCGTCCGGCGGATCGCCGCGGGCGGCCGGGCCATCGACCCCCGGATGCGGGAGGAGGAGCGCTCGGGGCCGAGCCCGCTCACCGACAAGGAGGCCGAGGCCCTCCGGCTCGCCGCCGAGGGCGCGCACTCCCGCGAGATCGCCGCCGACCTGTTCCTCAGCGTGGGCACCGTACGCAACCGCCTCTCGTCGGCGGTCGGCAAGCTCCACGCCCGGACGCTGGTCGACGCCGTCCGGATCGCCACGCACCACGGATGGCTGTAGGGCCCGGCCCCTCATGGATGTAGGGCCCCGGTACCTCAGGGCGGAGAGGTAAGGGGGCCCTACGGTCTTGCGGGGCGGCGGGTCGGTCAGGTGCCGGCCGCCCCGAGGGGTGACGGCCGGTCAGACGCCCGCGATGGACTGGATCCAGGAGCGGTACGCGGTGACGTTCGTGTACGCCGTCGTGGTCTGCCGGTCGCTGGTGGAGGCCACGCCGACCTGGATGCCGTTGGCCGTCATCGGGCCGCCGGAGTCGCCGCCGGCGGTGATGCCGTTGCCGCGGCGGGCGCAGATCGCCGAGCCGCCGTACGCGTCACCGCAGCCGCCGGTCACCGTCACGTTGGCGACCTTCAGGTAGCGGGACTGGCAGTTGGCCTCAGAGCCGCACTGCGAGGTGGCGCCCCAGCCCCAGACCTGGACGCTCTGCCCGACGCTCACCGAACCGGGGTTGCCGAGGCGGGAGTAGGTCGTCTGCACGGAGCGGTCCAGGCGGACCAGGGAGATGTCCGCGCTGTGGTTGTACGTCTGGACGCCGTTGGCCACCACTCCGCCGCTGTGCTGGTCGAGGCTGCCGATGCGGAACGACAGGCCGCCGCCGCTGACACAGTGCCGGGCGGTGAGGATCCAGGTCGGCGCGATGATCGTCGCCGAACAGGTCTCTCTGCCGTTGGAGAAGAGCCGCGCGGCCCACGGGGCGTTGGACGCCTGGCCGCCGCCGATGATCTGCGTGGTCGGGGGCGGGGCGTCCTGGAGCGGGGGCTGCGGGGCGGCGGTGGCGGCCGGGCTGAGAAGAGCGAGGACGGTGGCCGCGGCGGCGAGGGCAGCGGGAACTAGCCTTGCTATTCGCATGGTTCCTCATTTCGGGGAGCACGCTGAGGGGCGTGTTTGTGGGGGTTGACGGCCCCAGAGTGTCGAAGAACCCATCGGCCGGGTACTAACGCTTTCCCATAACGCCGCGTTATGCCCCGGCGAACGGTAGGTAGCGCCACGGGGCCGTTCCCGATCGTCCTAAGGACGCCAGATCCACGGCGCCGCGTCCGGCCCGAACCCCACGACCGTGCGCGCTCCGTCCGCCGCCAGGTGGAGCGCCGGCCCGTCCAGCGCGACCGGCCCCCGTGAGCGTACGGCGGTGGCTCCTGCGGTACGGAGGTGGAGCGCGCCCTCCGCGCCACGGCCGAGCAGCGTCAGGCCCCCGGCGGAGGAAGCGGCGGCCACCGGACCGTATCCCTCGAAGCGCGGGACCGGCTCGCCGCCCACGACGGTGAGCCCGGCCGCCTCGGCGGCCCGGTAGTACAGCTCCACCGACCCGTCCGGCGCGGCGACGGCGGCCGGTGCGTGGGAGGGGACAGGGGCCTCGGTCAGCTGCGTACGGGCGGTGACCTCCGTGCCCGGCGCGTCCTGGGTCCAGTGGTGCACGCAGTGGTGCCCGGCCGCGTACACGTGCACGCACCCCGCCGCGTCCACCACCGCACTCAGCCCGTCCTGCACCTCGCCGCCGCCCAGATCGCGCCACGCACCCCAACGACCGCTGCCCGCCTCGCGTATGCGGGTGCTCAGCCCCTTCTCCGCGTTCCGTACGAAGAGGTGGACGCGGCCGTCCGGCGCGGCGACCGCGACCGGTATGCCGATGCGGCGGCCGTGGTCGCCGCCCGCCGCCGGGTTGCCGAGCCCCTGCCAGGCGCGGAAGGGGCCGCCCGGCGAGCGCTGCTCCAGCACCACGATCTCGCGCTCGTTGTCCGCGCCGTGCCCGCCGAGCGCCGCGAACCGCAGCCCGAACAGCAGGTGGCGCCCGTCCGCCGTGGCCGCCGAGCCCAGCACCGGGGCGAGCGGGCCGCCGCCGAGGTCGTCCGGCACGTCCCAGACCCCGCTGCCGGGCGCGCTCTCGCGCCACCGCACCGCGCGCAGCCCCAGCACCCCGTACGCGGTGAGCCGGCCGTCCGCTCCGGAGGCGACGGCGGTACGCGGACCCGGGTAGCGGTGGTGGGTGGAGCGGACCCAGCCTTTCCGGTTGGTCAGCGGGCGGTCGCCGCCGACGTTGTAGTCGCCGCAGCCGGACGGGTTGCCGCACTCCCAGTCGGGCGAGCCGCCGTACGGGACGAGGTGGGCGGCCTTGCGCTCCAGCACCTCGGGCGGCAGGTTCTTCGGCCAGTGCCGGTTGTAGTAGCCCCGGAACGAGGAGACCGTGAACCCGGGCACGTGCTCCCCGGCCGCCGTCGCCCGCGCCACCCAGTGGATCAGCGCCGCCCAGGCGAAGCAGCCGGCCGCGGTGTGGTCGGCGTGGTCGGAGTACCCGCGCTGCTCACTGTCCCGGCGCCGCTCGGACTCGCTGCTGAACTGGAGGTCCGGGTCGGGGTCCAGGGTGTGCACGAGGGTGGGCCGGTACCGCTCCAGCAGCCCGGCGAGGACGTCGACGAGACCGTCGTACGTATAGGAACCCGGCCTGTCCACCGGGGAGTCGTCGGCCACGACGGTACGCAGCACCAGGCGCCGGTCCCGCCAGAGGCTCGGCAGCCCGGGCCGCCCCCGGCCGGTGTGCATCGCGGTGTTGAGGAAGACCAGCTCGACCCGGCGCACCCCGTTCACCAGGACGTTCACCTCGGCCCGGTGGCCGCCGTGCAGCGGGAGCACCGACCGCTCCCAGGGCGTGAAGCGGTCGAGGCCGAGCAGGACGGCGTACGCCTGGCGCAGGCCCTGGTGGCGGGAGGAGGAGTACGCGGCGCGGTCGGCGGCCGGGCGGGGCGCACCGGGGATCCTGTTGACGCCGTCCGCCTCGCCCGCGGTCAGGTACACGCAGACCAGCGGGGTCCCGGCGTCCAGCGACTGCCGGGTGTCCGGGTTCATGAAGTAGAGGTCGTCGTCCGGGTGGGCGAGGAACTGCAGGATCCGCGCCCGGCGCGTGGTCGCTATGGCCAGCCCGGGCGCCGGGTCCGGCACGGGGCCCCGGCGCCTCGGAGCCGGAACGGCACATCCGGCGAGCGCGGCGGTCGCGGTGGCCGTGAGGAGGAGCGTGCGCCGGGGCACCCCTGTGCGGGACAGGACAGGTCGATCCACCACGCCGCGCACTCCGTCCGCTCCCGCGTCCCCCGCAGCGGGCGAACGGTCGCCCTGTCCTGCGTACTCCTGGCTCTTCGCGCAGGTCAGCGGCTGGTCGAGCCGTACCTGCGTGGTGTTGGACGGGGAGCGCGGCGGAGAGGTTGCCCGGTCAGGGTGTGGGCTTGCGCACCAGGAACACGTCGACCGGGTCCTCCCGCTCCAGCGCGAACCCGTGCCGCTCGTACAGCCGCCGGGCGGCGCTCCCCTGGAGCACGTTCAGCCGTACGGGCGTCCGCTCGGCGTCCGCACGGGCCAGCAGGCCGCGCAGCACGGCGGAGCCGACGCCGCGGCCCTGGAGCCCGGGGGAGAGGAGGAAGTTCTCCAGCCACCAGCAGTCCGCGGCCGGCCGCAGCGTGACGCACCCCGCGAAGCCGTCGGGGATCTCCAGGACCGAGGTGCACGCGGGCACGTACGCGTCCCGCAGCCGCTGCCGTACCCGGTGCTCGTCGAACCGCCCCAACCGCTCCAGGTCGGGGCGCATGACGAGTGCCCGGAGCTCGGCGATGGCCTCGACGTCCTCGGGGAGGGCGGGGCGCAGGACCCAGGGGGGCAGGGTGCTCGTCGGCGGCATGGCCGGATTCTTCCAGGAGGCATGACACCGCCGGATGCGCGCCTGCGTTTGACCGATCCCTCGGCCGGGGTAGGATCCTGGGCTCGATTGGCCAGGCCCGCGCCCCGTATGGCACACTGACCAGGTTGCTCGGTTGAGTGTCAATGCTGCGCGCCTCCCGCCGGGAGGACCGGAAGCGAGTCCCACAGTACTCGTCGGCCCTGTATGGGCCGGACGTACGGGAATCTTCCGGGAAGCAACGCAGGGCGCCGGCCAGGCACCCGGTGGGTGTTCCGCCCCCGGTTCCGCGGTCCCAGGGCCCGCACCCCCTTGGTTGGGATCTCCTCCGGGAGATTTTCGTAGAGG
Source organism: Streptomyces sp. NPDC101178 (assembly GCF_044767965.1). Classification (NCBI taxonomy): domain Bacteria; kingdom Bacillati; phylum Actinomycetota; class Actinomycetes; order Kitasatosporales; family Streptomycetaceae; genus Streptomyces; species Streptomyces sp. NPDC101178. The sequence continues at coordinate 184,386 of NZ_JBIWOZ010000005.1, read as the reverse complement.
GGATGCGACACGCCCGACCGCGTGGGTCGGAGGAGGAGTCCAGAGAACCCCCGGGTTCCAGAGCGTTACGAGAGACAGGACTACTAGTAGCCATGGCGGGACAGAAGATCCGCATCCGGCTCAAGGCCTACGACCACGAGGTCATCGACTCCTCGGCGAAGAAGATCGTCGAGACGGTGACCCGCACTGGTGCGTCGGTCGCGGGCCCGGTGCCGCTGCCCACTGAGAAGAACGTGTACTGCGTCATCAAGTCGCCGCACAAGTACAAGGACTCTCGCGAGCACTTCGAGATGCGCACGCACAAGCGCCTCATCGACATCCTCGACCCCACGCCGAAGACGGTTGACTCGCTGATGCGCCTCGACCTCCCGGCGGGCGTCGACATCGAGATCAAGCTCTGAGGGGACGGGCCGAGATGAGCAAGAACATCAAGGGCGTCCTGGGCGAGAAGCTCGGCATGACCCAGGTCTGGGACGAGAACAACCGGGTCGTCCCGGTGACCGTCGTCAAGGCCGGGCCGTGCGTCGTGACGCAGGTTCGCACCAACGACAGCGACGGCTACGAAGCGGTCCAGATCGCCTTCGGCGAGATCGACCCGCGCAAGGTGAACAAGCCCCTCAAGGGTCACTTCGCCAAGGCCGACGTCACCCCGCGCCGCCACCTGGTGGAGCTCCGCACCCCTGACGCCAGCGAGTACACGCTGGGCCAGGAGGTCACTGCCGAGGTGTTCGAGTCCGGCGTCAAGGTCGACGTCACGGGCAAGAGCAAGGGCAAGGGCTTCGCCGGTGTCATGAAGCGTCACAACTTCAAGGGCCTCGGCGCCGGGCACGGCACCCAGCGCAAGCACCGTTCCCCCGGTTCCATCGGTGGCTGCGCCACCCCTGGGCGTGTCTTCAAGGGCATGCGCATGGCGGGCCGCATGGGTAACGAGCGCGTCACCACCCAGAACCTGACCATCCACGCGGTTGACGCGGAGAAGGGTCTGCTCCTCATCAAGGGCGCGGTCCCCGGTCCGAACGGCGGCCTCGTCCTGGTCCGTACCGCGGCCAAGGGGGCTTGAGGTAATGAGCACCATTGACATCCTTTCGCCGGCAGGCGACAAGGCCGGTACCGTCGAGCTCCCCGCGGAGATCTTCGACGCGAAGACCAGCGTTCCGCTGATCCACCAGGTCGTTGTCGCCCAGCTGGCGGCTGCCCGTCAGGGCACGCACAAGACCAAGCGCCGCGGCGAAGTCCGCGGTGGTGGCAAGAAGCCTTACCGCCAGAAGGGCACCGGCCGCGCCCGTCAGGGTTCGACCCGCGCCCCGCAGTTCGCCGGTGGTGGCGTCGTCCACGGCCCGCAGCCGCGTGACTACTCGCAGCGGACCCCGAAGAAGATGAAGGCCGCCGCCCTGCGCGGTGCCCTCTCGGACCGGGCCCGTCACTCCCGTATCCACGTCGTCACCGGCGTGGTCGAGGGTGCCGCCTCCACGAAGGCCGCCAAGACGCTGCTCGGCAAGATCTCGGAGCGCCAGAACCTGCTCCTGGTCGTCGACCGCGCCGACGAGGCCGCGTGGCTGTCCGCGCGCAACCTGCCCCAGGTGCACATCCTGGAGCCGGGCCAGCTCAACACGTACGACGTGATCGTCTCTGACGACGTGGTCTTCACCCAGGCCGCTTTCGAGTCCTTCGTGTCTGGCCCCCAGACCGCTGAGACCGAAGGGAGCGCCGCCTGATGAGTGAGGCGACCGTTACCAGCAAGACGTACTCGGACCCGCGTGACGTTCTCGTCAAGCCCGTGGTCTCCGAGAAGAGCTACGCGCTGCTCGACGAGAACAAGTACACGTTCATCGTCGCGCCGGGCTCCAACAAGACCCAGATCAAGCAGGCCGTGGAAGCGGTCTTCTCGGTCAAGGTCACCGGGGTCAACACGATCAACCGGCAGGGCAAGCGCAAGCGCACCCGCACCGGTTTCGGCAAGCGCTCCGACACGAAGCGCGCCATCGTGACCCTCGCCGAGGGCGACCGTATCGACATCTTCGGCGGCCCGACCTCCTGACGGAGGTCGAGACGTCCAGGATCCGGAATTCTTCCGAGGACTGAGAGATAATGGGTATCCGCAAGTACAAGCCGACGACCCCGGGCCGTCGTGGCTCCAGCGTCGCCGACTTTGTCGAGATCACGCGGTCCACGCCGGAGAAGTCGCTGGTCCGCCCCCTGCACAGCAAGGGCGGCCGTAACAACGCCGGTCGTGTGACCGTTCGCCACCAGGGTGGTGGCCACAAGCGCGCCTACCGCGTGATCGACTTCCGTCGTCACGACAAGGACGGCGTGCCGGCCAAGGTCGCGCACATCGAGTACGACCCGAACCGCACCGCGCGCATCGCGCTGCTGCACTACGCGGACGGCGAGAAGCGTTACATCGTCGCTCCCCGTGGCCTGTCGCAGGGTGACCGTGTCGAGAACGGTCCGACCGCCGACATCAAGCCCGGTAACAACCTGGCGCTGCGCAACATCCCGGTCGGTACGACCATCCACGCCATCGAGCTGCGGCCCGGCGGCGGCGCGAAGTTCGCCCGTTCCGCGGGTGCCTCCGTGCAGCTGCTGGCGAAGGAGGGCACCATGGCCCACCTTCGTATGCCGTCGGGTGAGATCCGCCTGGTCGACGCGCGCTGCCGCGCGACGATCGGTGAGGTCGGCAACGCCGAGCAGTCGAACATCAACTGGGGCAAGGCCGGCCGCATGCGCTGGAAGGGCGTCCGCCCGACCGTCCGCGGTGTCGCGATGAACCCGGTTGACCACCCGCACGGTGGTGGTGAAGGCAAGACCTCCGGTGGACGTCACCCGGTCTCGCCGTGGGGTCAGAAGGAGGGTCGTACTCGTTCTCCCAAGAAGGCGAGCAACAAGTACATCGTCCGCCGCCGCAAGACGAACAAGAAGCGCTAGGAGCGGGTTTAGATGCCGCGCAGTCTCAAGAAGGGGCCCTTCGTCGACGGACACCTCATCAAGAAGGTGGACGTACAGAACGAGGCAGGCACCAAGAACGTCATCAAGACCTGGTCCCGTCGCTCGATGATCGTCCCGGCCATGCTGGGTCACACCATCGCGGTGCACAACGGCAAGATCCACGTCCCGGTGTTCGTCACCGAGTCGATGGTCGGCCACAAGCTCGGCGAGTTCTCGCCGACTCGCACCTTCCGCGGCCACGTCAAGGACGACCGGAAGTCGAAGCGCCGCTAAGCGCGGGGTGGAAACGACTATGACTTACACCGAAGGGACAACCATGGAAGCCAGGGCCCAGGCGCGGTACATCCGCGTCACGCCCATGAAGGCCCGCCGCGTGGTGGACCTCATCCGTGGCATGGATGCCACGGAGGCTCAGGCGGTCCTGCGTTTCGCCCCGCAGGCCGCGAGCGTGCCGGTTGGCAAGGTGCTGGACAGCGCCATCGCCAACGCCGCACACAACTACGACCACACCGACGCCTCTTCGCTGGTCATCAGCGAGGCGTACGTGGACGAGGGCCCGACCCTGAAGCGGTTCCGTCCGCGTGCTCAGGGCCGTGCCTACCGGATCCGTAAGCGGACCAGCCACATCACCGTGGTCGTCAGCAGCAAGGAAGGAACCCGGTAATGGGCCAGAAGGTAAACCCGCACGGGTTCCGGCTCGGCATCACCACGGACTTCAAGTCCCGCTGGTACGCCGACAAGCTGTACAAGGACTACGTCAAGGAAGACGTCGCCATTCGTCGCATGATGACGAAGGGCATGGAGCGGGCCGGCATCTCGAAGGTCGAGATCGAGCGCACCCGCGACCGCGTCCGCGTTGACATCCACACCGCCCGCCCGGGCATCGTCATCGGTCGCCGTGGCGCCGAGGCCGATCGCATCCGCGGCGAGCTGGAGAAGCTGACCGGCAAGCAGGTCCAGCTGAACATCCTCGAGGTCAAGAACCCCGAGGTGGACGCTCAGCTGGTGGCCCAGGCCGTCGCCGAGCAGCTCTCCTCCCGCGTCTCCTTCCGTCGGGCCATGCGCAAGAGCATGCAGTCCTCGATGAAGGCCGGCGCCAAGGGCATCAAGATCCAGTGCGGCGGTCGCCTCGGCGGCGCCGAGATGTCCCGCTCGGAGTTCTACCGCGAGGGCCGCGTGCCCCTGCACACGCTCCGCGCGAACGTCGACTACGGCTTCTTCGAGGCCAAGACGACCTTCGGCCGCATCGGCGTGAAGGTCTGGATCTACAAGGGCGACGTCAAGAACATCGCCGAGGTTCGCGCCGAGAACGCCGCGGCCCGCGCCGGCAACCGTCCGGCTCGTGGCGGCACCGACCGCCCGGCCGGCCGTGGTGGCGGCCGTGGTGGCGAGCGTGGCGGTCGCGGCCGTAAGCCGCAGCAGTCGCCGGCAGCCGAGGCCCCCAAGGCCGACGCCCCCGCCGCCGCTGCTCCGGCTGCTGAGAGCACCGGAACGGAGGCCTGACCGAAATGCTGATCCCCCGTAGGGTCAAGCACCGCAAGCAGCACCACCCGAAGCGCAGCGGTATGTCCAAGGGTGGCACGCAGGTTGCGTTCGGCGAGTACGGCATCCAGGCGCTGACCCCGGCGTACGTGACGAACCGTCAGATCGAGTCCGCTCGTATCGCGATGACCCGTCACATCAAGCGTGGCGGCAAGGTCTGGATCAACATCTACCCGGACCGTCCCCTGACGAAGAAGCCGGCCGAGACCCGCATGGGTTCCGGTAAGGGTTCTCCCGAGTGGTGGATCGCGAACGTCAAGCCGGGTCGGGTGATGTTCGAGCTGTCCTACCCGAACGAGAAGATTGCTCGTGAGGCGCTCACCCGCGCTGCTCACAAGCTTCCGATGAAGTGCCGGATCGTTCGGCGCGAGGCAGGTGAGTCGTGATGTCGGCCGGTACCAAGGCGTCCGAGCTGCGCGAGCTGGGCGACGAGGAGCTCCTCAACAAGCTCCGCGAAGCCAAGGAAGAGCTGTTCAACCTCCGCTTCCAGGCGGCGACGGGCCAGCTCGAGAACCACGGCCGGCTCAAGTCCGTCCGTAAGGACATCGCCCGGATCTACACCCTGATGCGCGAGCGCGAGCTGGGCATCGAGACGGTGGAGAGCGTCTGATGAGCGAGAAGACTGTGACTGAGACCAGCAAGACCGACCGCGGCTTCCGCAAGACCCGTGAGGGTCTGGTCGTCAGCGACAAGATGGACAAGACCGTCGTCGTCGCTGTCGAGGACCGCGTCAAGCACGCGCTGTACGGCAAGGTCATCCGCCGTACGAACAAGCTCAAGGCCCACGACGAGCAGAACTCTGCGGGCGTCGGCGACCGCGTCATCATCATGGAGACGCGTCCGCTGTCGGCCTCGAAGCGCTGGCGCATCGTCGAGATCCTCGAGAAGGCCAAGTAATTCCTGAGGGATTCTCCCCTCAGGTCAGTTCCGCCAGGCTCGGTGAGGTGCCTCTCCGGTAACACGGAGAGGCACCCGCCGGGAACCGGCAGACGATCAGGAGATAGACGTGATCCAGCAGGAGTCGCGACTGCGCGTCGCCGACAACACGGGTGCGAAGGAAATTCTCACCATTCGTGTTCTCGGTGGCTCGGGTCGCCGCTACGCGGGTATCGGTGACGTCATCGTCGCCACCGTCAAGGACGCGATCCCCGGTGGCAACGTGAAGAAGGGTGACGTCGTCAAGGCCGTCATCGTTCGCACCGTCAAGGAGCGTCGTCGTCAGGATGGCTCGTACATCCGCTTCGACGAGAACGCCGCCGTCATTCTGAAGAACGACGGCGACCCCCGCGGCACCCGCATCTTCGGCCCCGTGGGCCGAGAGCTGCGCGAGAAGAAGTTCATGAAGATCATCTCGCTCGCGCCGGAGGTGCTGTAAGCATGAAGATCAAGAAGGGCGACCTGGTTCAGGTCATCACCGGTAAGGACAAGGGCAAGCAGGGCAAGGTCATCGTGGCCTACCCCGCTCAGGACCGCGTCCTCGTCGAGGGTGTCAACCGGGTCAAGAAGCACACCAAGGCCGGTCAGACGGCTCGCGGTTCGCAGACCGGTGGCATCGTGACCACCGAGGCTCCGATCCACGTCAGCAACGTTCAGCTGGTCGTGGAGAAGGACGGCAACAAGGTCGTCACCCGCGTCGGCTACCGCTTCGACGACGAGGGCAACAAGATCCGCGTTGCCAAGCGGACCGGTGAGGACATCTGATGACGACCACCACTGCGCCGCGTCTCAAGACGCGCTACCGCGAGGAAATCGCCGGCAAGCTGCGTGAGGAGTTCTCGTACGAGAACGTCATGCAGGTTCCCGGTCTGGTCAAGATCGTGGTCAACATGGGTGTGGGCGACGCCGCCCGCGACTCCAAGCTGATCGACGGTGCCGTCAAGGACCTCACCACGATCACCGGTCAGAAGCCGGCCGTCACCAAGGCCCGCAAGTCCATCGCGCAGTTCAAGCTGCGTGAGGGCCAGCCGATCGGCTGCCACGTCACCCTTCGCGGTGACCGGATGTGGGAGTTCCTGGACCGTACGCTGTCGCTCGCGCTGCCGCGTATCCGTGACTTCCGTGGCCTGTCGCCGAAGCAGTTCGACGGCCGTGGCAACTACACCTTCGGTCTCACGGAGCAGGTCATGTTCCACGAGATCGACCAGGACAAGATCGACCGGGTCCGGGGCATGGACATCACCGTGGTCACCACGGCGACCAACGACGACGAGGGTCGTGCCCTCCTTCGTCACCTCGGCTTCCCGTTCAAGGAGAACTGACCGTGGCGAAGAAGGCTCTGATCGCTAAGGCCGCCCGTAAGCCGAAGTTCGGCGTTCGCGGGTACACCCGCTGCCAGCGCTGCGGCCGGCCCCACTCCGTCTACCGCAAGTTCGGCCTGTGCCGCGTGTGCCTTCGTGAGATGGCTCACCGTGGCGAGCTGCCGGGCGTGACCAAGAGCTCCTGGTAACTCTCCTCCGCCCTAGGGCGAAGGGAAGTTCTGGAGACTCTCGGTAAGCATCTGGGTCGGCAGGAGCCCGTCCTTTCATGCCGTAGGCTTGAAGGGTTGGGCGCCTGCCGCCCACGACCGACTTACTACGCCGTAGGTCCCCGCACCGCACCCGTCCCACCACTGAGTGGGGAGAGGGATGGCGCATACAGGAAACCCCGGCGAGAGAGGCCGAAGGCCAACTCATGACCATGACTGATCCCATCGCAGACATGCTCACGCGTCTGCGTAACGCGAACTCGGCATATCACGACGATGTCTCGATGCCGCACAGCAAGATCAAGTCGCACATCGCGGAGATCCTCCAGCAGGAGGGCTTCATCACCGGCTGGAAGGTCGAGGACGCCGAGGTCGGCAAGAACCTCGTCCTCGAGCTGAAGTTCGGCCCGAACCGCGAGCGCTCGATCGCCGGCATCAAGCGGATTTCGAAGCCGGGTCTGCGTGTATACGCAAAGTCCACCAACCTGCCGAAGGTTCTCGGCGGCCTGGGCGTGGCGATCATCTCCACGTCCCACGGCCTCCTGACCGGCCAGCAGGCAGGCAAGAAGGGCGTAGGTGGGGAAGTCCTCGCCTACGTCTGGTAGTCGGGAAAGGAAGGAAAGCTCATGTCGCGAATCGGCAAGCTCCCCATCCAGGTTCCCGCCGGTGTGGACGTCACCATCGATGGCCGTACGGTCGCCGTGAAGGGCCCCAAGGGCTCGCTCACGCACACCGTCGCCGCGCCGATCGAGGTCTCCAAGGGTGAGGACGGCGTTCTCAACGTCACCCGCCCGAACGACGAGCGTCAGAACAAGGCCCTCCACGGCCTGTCCCGCACGCTGGTGGCGAACATGATCACCGGCGTGACCGCGGGTTACTCCAAGGCGCTCGAGATCAGCGGTGTCGGTTACCGCGTCCAGGCGAAGGGCTCCAACCTGGAGTTCGCCCTGGGCTACAGCCACCCGATCCTCATCGAGGCTCCGGAAGGCATCACCTTCAAGGTCGAGTCGCCCACGAAGCTCAGCGTCGAGGGCATCGACAAGCAGAAGGTCGGCGAAGTGGCCGCCAACATCCGCAAGCTGCGGAAGCCCGACCCGTACAAGGCCAAGGGCGTCAAGTACGCCGGCGAGGTCATCCGCCGCAAGGTCGGAAAGGCTGGTAAGTAGCCATGGCATACGGTGTGAAGATCGCCAAGGGCGACGCTTACAAGCGCGCTGCTCGCAAGCGCCGCCACATCCGCGTCCGCAAGCACATGTCGGGTTCGCCGGAGCGTCCCCGTCTGGTCGTGACGCGTTCCAACCGCCACATCGTGGCCCAGGTCATCGACGACATTGCGGGCCACACGCTCGCGTCGGCGTCGACCCTGGACACGTCGATCCGTGGTGGCGAGGGTGACAAGAGCGCCCAGGCCCAGCAGGTCGGCGCCCTGGTCGCCGAGCGCGCCAAGGCCGCAGGCGTCGAGGCCGTCGTGTTTGACCGCGGTGGTAACCAGTACGCCGGGCGGATTGCCGCTCTGGCTGACGCCGCCCGTGAAGCCGGGCTGAAGTTCTAAGCCCCGGTTCCTACGCACAGCGGACGTAACAGAGAGAGGTAAATCCAATGGCTGGACCCCAGCGCCGCGGAAGCGGTGCCGGTGGCGGCGAGCGGCGGGACCGGAAGGGCCGTGACGGTGGCGCCAGCGCCGCCGAGAAGACCGCGTACGTCGAGCGTGTCGTCGCGATCAACCGCGTCGCCAAGGTTGTGAAGGGTGGTCGTCGCTTCAGCTTCACCGCGCTGGTCGTGGTGGGCGATGGTGACGGCACCGTCGGTGTCGGATACGGCAAGGCCAAGGAAGTTCCCGCGGCCATCGCCAAGGGTGTCGAAGAGGCCAAGAAGAACTTCTTCAAGGTCCCGCGCATCCAGGGCACCATCCCTCACCCGATCACGGGCGAGAAGGCTGCGGGCGTCGTCCTGCTCAAGCCGGCTTCCCCCGGTACCGGTGTCATCGCCGGTGGCCCGGTGCGCGCCGTGCTCGAGTGCGCCGGCGTTCACGACATCCTGTCGAAGTCGCTTGGCTCGTCCAACGCGATCAACATCGTGCACGCGACCGTGGAGGCCCTGAAGGGCCTGCAGCGTCCCGAGGAGATCGCGGCCCGCCGTGGTCTGCCCCTCGAGGACGTCGCCCCCGCGGCTCTGCTCCGTGCGCGTGCGGGAGCGGGTGCGTAATGGCTCGCCTCAAGATCACGCAGACGAAGTCGTACATCGGCAGCAAGCAGAACCACCGCGACACCCTGCGTTCGCTCGGGCTCAAGCGCCTGAACGACTCGGTTGTCAAGGAGGACCGCCCCGAGTTCCGCGGAATGGCCAACACCGTCCGCCACCTCGTGACGGTTGAGGAGGTTGACTGACATGGCGGAGAACAGCCCGCTGAAGGCCCACAACCTCCGGCCTGCCCCGGGCGCCAAGACCGCCAAGACCCGTGTGGGTCGTGGTGAGGCGTCCAAGGGTAAGACCGCAGGCCGTGGTACCAAGGGTACGAAGGCTCGTTACCAGGTTCCGGAGCGCTTCGAGGGTGGCCAGATGCCCCTCCACATGCGTCTCCCGAAGCTCAAGGGCTTCAAGAACCCGTTCCGCACGGAGTACCAGGTCGTGAACCTGGACAAGCTCGCGACGCTCTACCCCGAGGGTGGAGAGGTCACGGTGGCCGACCTGGTCGCCAAGGGTGCCGTGCGCAACAACCACCTCGTCAAGGTCCTCGGACAGGGCGAGATCTCCGTGGCGCTGCAGGTTTCGGTTGACGCCGTCTCCGGCTCCGCCAAGGAGAAGATCACCGCCGCCGGCGGTACGGTCACCGAGCTCGTCTGAGCCGCGGGACAGAACTGAGCCCGGCCGGCCCCCTCTTCGGAGGGTGGCCGGCCGGGCTTTTTCTCGTTTGTGCCGCTGTACGGGAACCGTAAAGGCTCAGGAAAGGTTGAACGGGTGTCCACCGCACCGGCGGTGGGGGAGTCCGAGGTCGTTCACGTCCCAATTGGTGTGGCTTGGCCGGTCTTTCACGGCCCGGGGCGGGGAGCAGGCGTTGCACCGGTGTGCAGTGCGTGTTTCCTGCTCAGTCCCGGGCCGGGTAGGGTGGCGCCGTTAATCTTTTGTGGCCTCCTTACGATGTAGGGCTGCCTTGTATCCGATCCCATCCAGACCCGTCGCCTCTGACGCATAGCGCGGGGGTCGCAGGAGGCACCGTGTTCACCGCGTTCGCCCGAGCGTTCAAGACGCCCGACCTGCGCAAGAAGCTGCTCTTCACGCTCGGCATCATCGTGATCTACCGGCTCGGGGCCCACGTCCCGGCCCCCGGGGTCGACTACGCGAAGGTGCAGCAGTGCATCGACCAGGCCGATTCGGGTGGCCTGCTCGGTCTGATGCAGATGTTCAGCGGTGGCGCCCTGTTGCAGATCACCATCTTCGCGCTCGGCATCATGCCGTACATCACGGCCAGCATCATTCTCCAGCTGCTGACCGTCGTGATCCCCCGGCTGGAAGCCCTCAAGAAGGAGGGCCAGTCCGGCACGGCGAAGATCACGCAGTACACGCGTTATCTGACCGTCGCGCTGGCCGTCCTCCAGGGCACCGGCCTCGTCGCCACCGCCCGGAGCGGGGCGCTGTTCCAGAACTGCACCGTCGGCAGCCAGATCGTCGCAGACAAGTCGATCTTCACGACCCTGGTGATGGTCATCACCATGACGGCCGGCACCGCCGCGGTCATGTGGCTCGGTGAGCTCATCACCGACAAGGGCATCGGCAACGGCATGTCGATCCTCATGTTCATCTCGATCGCCGCCACCTTCCCCGGCGCCCTGTGGGCCATCAAGGAGAGCGGCAAGCTGGCCGACGGCTGGATCGAGTTCGGCACGGTCATCCTCATCGGCTTCGTGATGGTCGCCCTCGTCGTCTTCGTCGAGCAGGCCCAGCGCCGCATCCCGGTGCAGTACGCGAAGCGCATGATCGGGCGCCGTTCCTACGGCGGTACGTCCACGTACATCCCGCTCAAGGTGAACCAGGCGGGTGTGATTCCCGTCATCTTCGCCTCCTCGCTGCTCTTCATCCCGTCGCTGATCGTCCAGTTCTCCGGATCCACCGCAGGGTGGGCCACCTGGATCCAGGACCACTTCGTGACGGGTAACCACCCGTACTACATCTCGGTGTACTTCGTACTCATCGTGTTCTTCGCCTTCTTCTACGTCGCCATTTCGTTCAACCCCGACGAAGTCGCCGACAACATGAAGAAGTATGGTGGCTTCATCCCGGGTATCCGGGCAGGTCGACCTACTGCCGAGTACCTGAGCTACGTGCTCAACAGGATCACTTGGCCGGGCTCGCTGTACCTGGGCCTGATCGCTCTGGTGCCGACGATGGCGTTGGCAGGCTTCGGCGGTGCGAACCAGAACTTCCCGTTCGGCGGGACGAGCATCCTCATCATCGTGGGTGTGGGTCTGGAAACCGTGAAGCAGATCGAGAGTCAGCTCCAGCAGCGCAATTACGAAGGGTTCCTCCGCTGATGCGAATCGTCCTCGTCGGGCCTCCGGGTGCCGGCAAGGGAACGCAGGCTGCGTACCTTGCCCAAAACCTGTCGATTCCGCACATCTCCACGGGCGACCTCTTCCGCGCCAACATCAGCCAGGGCACCGACCTTGGCAAGCAGGCCCGCGCCTACATGGACGCAGGCCGGCTGGTGCCGGACGAAGTCACCATCGGGATGGCCAAGGACCGCATGGGCCAGCCGGACGCCGTGAACGGCTTCCTGCTGGACGGCTTCCCGCGGAACGTCGGCCAGGCCGAAGCCCTTGACGTGATGCTCAAGGACGAGGGCGTGAAGCTGGACGCGGTCCTCGATCTCGAGGTCCCCGAGGAAGAGGTCGTGAAGCGGATCGCGGGCCGCCGCATCTGCCGTAACGACAGCGCGCACGTCTTCCACGTGACGTACAACCCGCCGAAGGCCGACGGCGTCTGCGACGCCTGCGGCGGCGAGCTGTACCAGCGGGACGACGACACCGAGGAGACGGTCCGGACGCGGCTGGAGGTCTACCACACGCAGACCGAGCCGATCATCGACTACTACCGGGCCCAGGGCCTGGTGGTGACCATCTCCGCGCTCGGCAAGGTCACCGAGGTGACCGAGCGCGCCATGGCGGCTCTCCAGAAGTCCGGCGACCAGGACTGAGCCCCACCCGTACCACCGCTGTGCAGTCGGGGGGGGGGGGCCCCCCGGCGGCCGCGCCCGCGGGGGGGGCCCCGGACGGGGGGGCGGGGGGGGGGGGGCGCCCCGCCCCCCCCCCCCCAACCCAAAACAGGAAAG